>JBAZRB010000041.1:0-2677 GCA_041663105.1 Rhodanobacter sp. | reverse complement strand
CGTTATCCACAACAATAATTTCTACTGGTTTATAATCCACCTCCAAAAGAGACGGGAGGCTGGTTTTCAACCATGACAACCCATTCCAATTGACGACAATGACTGATACAAGAGGATTATTCATATTTTTTCTGCAATAAGTGAAATATTACTTGCAAATACACTGACGTGTGATTTTTTATCGTCTGCTTTTTCTATCGCTTCTTCATCCCATATACGCCGGAAAAAATAATTACCAAGTGTTTTCATCATTTTATCTATATGTCCGCTATACCGCACACTCACTGTTTTCCATCCTTGTAATTTTTGTTCTAAAAGACCCAAAGAATATCTCCGCAAATGCCCTATTTTTTTGTCATAGACAATATGTATAGGAATAAAAAGTGGGAAAATATACCGATAAAGAAGAGGAACTGTAATCATGAGTACTCCTCTTTTTTTCAAAACCCGTCCGATTTCCGAAATAGTCTCCTTTTCCCGCTCAAGATGTTCCAGTACTGCGTTTATAATAACTCCATCCAAAGATGTTTTTGACAATGGTAAAGATTCAGCCGAAGAACACACATATCGTATATGAGAATCTAATCCTTTTTGTTTAGCAATATGCTTAAGCCGCAAAAGATTTTCTATCGTCACATCACACGCTATGACAAATGCTCCTTTTTTTGCCAATTCAATAGTCATATAGCCTGATCCTGTACCGATATCTATAAATGTTTGGCCTTTTACGGATACATGCGCACGAAGAAAAAACTGAACATAACGCTTTTGCCAAGGCTCATACGTATAATGAAATGAAGTCGTATGTTTTTCATGTTTGAAATACTCAATTTGTTTCTCTATATGAGATGAATGAAAAGAAGGTAAAAATACAGGAATACCGGATTGAATCGGGTATGTGATATGACAGTGAGCACAAACAATGTGCTTTGTACCTTTTGTGAGACTCTTTTTACACTGTGGACAAACAAAAACTGGAAATGGTGTATTGTTCATGTGCTCTATTAATAACTTATGAAAAGTTTTCGTAATGTATTCATTATAGACACCCGTCTACGCCAAGACATATGCATCATGAGGGTAAAATACCCTGCCTGCAATAGACTTTGAAACCCGGATTGATAGCGGAGAACTGCTCTCTTCCCATCTAGGTGAATATGATGATTTTTACAATACTCGAAAGCCTGAGAAAAATATTTTCCTTTCTCTACCATATGCAAAGAAGAAAAAAGCGGTTCATTGATACAATAAAATCCATCATCATAGGAACTTCTATAGGAACCCATAATTTCAAAATTCCACGGATTTTCACCCCGCAAAAGAAGTTTTTTGAGATACGCCACTCTCCAGAAACCCAATGCATTGACTCTATACGGCATCCCCTTCTCATATATCCCGAATGGTCCTCCCGAGAGAATAGAATTCGGAAGTGGTTTAGGATGCATGTGGATATGATTGGCTCCGGTTTTTTCCATAAACTGAAAACATTCATCAAATTTTTCCGATTCTACCGGCGCAGTCAAAAAAATATCATCAAGCCACAAAAAAATATAGGTATACGGCATCTTTTCAAGCATTGTATATAAACTGCTGGACCAGTAATGGTCTTTTCCTGACAGTACCATCTGTACCTTTGTATGGTCCATACGAATGGTATTACTGCCAAGATATATATAATAGGGACATGTCGGCCAATGGGTGTCAAAAAGACGAAAAAAGGGATTCCAGAGGTCCTGGTATTTGTCACAGGACAATACAAGAATTGCTGAAGTCTTCGTTTGATTATTTTTTCCCTTTGTATTCATAAAAAGCGTTTGTTTCTGTCTCATGGATCAAATGGTATCCTTTGGCTGTCAGAAACTTCTGAATTTCCCTATCTCGAGAATTACCCTGCACTTCTGAAGCAGAAGCTGATTCAATACATATAATCTGCGGTGTATAACGTGTCCATATATTGCTTTTCAAAACATCCAATTCCAACCCTTCGACGTCTATTGATAGGAAATCAATATGCTGCTTTCTCACATATGCTTTACAGATATGTTCCAAAGAATCGACACCGACAGGCTCTTTCTGAACCAGATGAAATCCCTGTTTGTTATACGTATCAGCTTGTGATGAGGAAAATGTTGACAATGTCGGAGGATCAAACCGATAAAATATCATCATCTGTTTTTTTGTACCGACACCCATGTTCAGATTTATATCAAAAGGACGGTATTTTTCAAAAAATACAAACCGCTCTTTGTTCGGTTCTATATTTATCCCATGCCAGCCTTTTTTATAAAACCGCATCGTATTACTGAAACGGAACGGATCATATGCTCCGATATCAATATAAAACCCTTTCCTTTTATGGTGAAAATACTCATCCATCCATATGTCTTCTCCAAACTGGCTAAAGGAATTATAAAAAAACGGATTGATCCACCGTATCCGGATTTCAGACAGGGAAAAACTAAATAATTTCAAAAGACCATACTGATGATAAAGAGATTGAATGCGTTTGATAATCATAGGTATATCTTTTTTTCAAAAAATTCCAAAAACCAGTCATATTCTTTCTGTATTCCTGCGGATAATGCCATGGTTGGTCTCCACCCTAATGAAAATAATTTCGTTACATCAAGCTGTTTACGCATCATACCGTTCGGCTTTGTGGCATCCCATGTAATGT
>JBAZRB010000040.1:0-3537 GCA_041663105.1 Rhodanobacter sp. | reverse complement strand
ATTCGCGCGGCATTCGGTGGCGATGTCTATCTGTGGCTGGTGCTCGCTGCCTGGGGCTGGTTGCTGGCCTTCCTGCCGTGGGTGTTGCGTTCGGCCTGGATCTTTCTGACGCCGCGCGTGGATGGAATACCGGGTTGAGTCGCGACAGCGTGATCATGCGGCATCGGTGAGTGGCGCAAATACTTGAGGTTCGGGTGATCCAGGTCAGGGCCGGGCCGCTCGCATGACCTTAGCCTTGCTGGCATTGGAATCCATCAAGGGAGAACGTCATGTCACGTAGGTTGCCCACTGCCCTGGCCACGGCCAGCCTGCTTGCGTTGGCCGTCTGGGCGGCCCCGGTCGGAGCCGCGACCAGCAAGGCCATCGCCGGCGACTTCGGCCCGCCGCAAGGTGCGCCGATAGAGCTGAAACTGGTCGATCCACCCGGCGTTCCCGCACCCATCCACCGCGATCATCCGGTCAAGGTGATCGTGCGCATGGAAACGAAGGAGGTCGTCAAGGAAATGGCCGACGGCGTGCGCTACGATTTCTGGACCTTCAACGGCACCACGCCGGGGCCGATGATCCGCGTACGCGAAGGTGACACGGTGGAGTTGCATCTACGCAACGACCCCAATTCGCACATGGCACACAACATCGACATGCATGCGGTGATGGGGCCCGGTGGTGGCGCCGCCTCCACCATGACGCCACCGGGGCATGAGAGCGTATTCACGTTCAAGGCCTTGCGCTCCGGCGTGTTCATCTATCACTGCGCCACCCCGCCGGTGCCGATGCACATTGCCAACGGCATGTACGGGCTGATCGTGGTCGAGCCGCCGGAAGGCTTGCCCAAGGTGGATCACGAGTACTACGTGGTGCAGGGCGATTTCTATACCACGGGTACTTATCACGAACCCGGCCTGCAGTCATTCGACATGCAGAAGCTGGCACTCGAGCAACCCACCTACGTGCTGTTCAACGGCCGCGAAGGCTCGCTGACCGGTGACGACGCGCTGAAGTCGAACGTGGGTGACACCGTGCGCCTGTTCGTCGGCGATGGCGGACCGAACCTGGCATCGAGCTTCCACGTGATCGGCGGCATCTTCGACAGCGCCAACGTCGAGGGCGGCACCCTGGTCAACCACAATGTGCAGACCACCCTGGTGCCCGCTGGCGGCGCGACGATGGTCGAGCTGAGCACGCCGGTACCGGGAACGCTGCTGTTGGTCGATCACTCGATCACGCGTGCCTTCATGCAGGGGGCGATCGGCGAGATCAAGGTCAGCGGCGCCGCACAACCGGCGATCTATGAGAAGGGTCCGAGTGGCCCGTTCGCGGGGGCGAAGAAGTCGGCGCCGCAAGCCAGCGCGCCGCTGCCCGCCAGAGATTCGGTGGCCGACGGCAAGCGCGTGTTCAACCAGGTGTGTGCCGCCTGCCATCAGGGCAATGCGATGGGTCTGCCGGGCGCGTTCCCGCCGCTGGCCATGTCGGACTATCTCAATGCCGCCCCGAAGGGTGCCATCCACATCGTGTTGTACGGTCTCAGCGGCAAGATCACCGTCAACAACACCGGCTACGAGTCGGTGATGCCGGCACTCGGGCCGCAACTGAGTGACGACGAGATTGCCAACGTGCTGACCTACGTGTTGAACAACTTCAACAACAAGGGCGGCTCAATCAGCGCCGACGAGGTCAAGGCCGTGCGCGTGGCGGGTCCGTCGAAGTGAGTGTGGGGCCGACGGTGATGCCTGTGCGCATTACCGTCGGCTGCGCACGCCAGCCCATGACGATGACGATGACGATGACGATGACGATTCGCCAGACCCTGTGGATGCTCATGCTCATGCTGCTGTTGCTGGCGTCGGCCGCGAGCGCGCAGGAGTATCTGCGCCTGCCCGGCGGTGCGTTCGATAGCGCGTTGGCGGTCAATGGACGCGCGGCGCACCTGACAATTTCCTCGTTCTACCTGCGCAGCGAGCCAGTCACGAACGCCGGGTTCCTGGCCTTTGTCGTGCGACATCCGTCGTGGCGGCGTGGCGAGGTTCCCAGCCTGCTGGCCGGACCGGACTATCTGAGCCACTGGCAGGGGCCGTTGCAACTCGGCGACGCGATCCAGCCGGATCAGCCAGTCACCGACGTGAGCTGGTTTGCGGCCCGCGCGTATTGCAACAGTGAGCAGGCGCGCCTGCCGACCTGGTACGAGTGGGAATATGCCAGCGCAGCCGATGCGACGCGAGCGGACGCGCGACGCGACCTGTTGCGCAACCAGGCGATGCTGTCCGCCATCCAGACGCAAACTGGCAACCTGCCGGAGCCGGTCGGCAGTCGAGCGGCGAACTACTACGGCGTGCATGACCTGAATCGCCTGCTGTGGGAATGGACCGCTGATTATGCGGCGATGTTTTCGAATCCCGACTCGCGGGTGCCCGGTGGCGTCGCCAACCTGGCCTTGTGCGGTGGCTCCGCGCTCGCTTTTGCCGACAAGAACCAGTACGCGCTGATGATGCGGGTCGCCGCATTGAGCGCCCTCAAACCGGTCGACTCCGCGCCGCGGGTCGGCTTTCGATGTGTCAGGGATCTTTCAGGAGAGTAGTCATGCGCATGCGATATGGATGGATGGCGACGCTGGCTTGCGTGCTGGTGTCGTTCGGTGCGCTGGCGGCACCACCACGCTCGACGGCGCTGTTGACGGACTCGGTATATGCGATTCCTGCCTTGCAACTACGTGACCAGTCAGGCCATGCGTTCGCCTTTGCCTCACTGCGGGGTCAACCGCGCCTTGTCGGCATGTTCTACGGATCATGCCGGATGGCCTGCCCGCTCGAGATCGAATACCTGAAGAGCCTGCAGCATGCGGTGGCAGCCAGATCGACCACGTTCATCCCCGTGACCCTGGTGAGTTTTGACCCGCTTCACGATGACGTGGCGATGCTGCAAAAGGTCGCCGACATGCATCATGTGCAGGCACCGCTGTTCGTGCTGGCACGGCCCGAGCAGGGCGACGAAGGCATGTTGGCCGGCGTGCTGAGTATTGCCTACCGGCGGTTGCCTGCTGGCGGGTTCAGCCACAACGTCAGGGTCTCCCTGCTGGATGCGCAGGGGCGGATCGTGGCTGCCACCGAAGCCTCCGGCGCACCCGATCCGGCTTTCGTCAAGGCCGTGGTCGAGTTGCTAGGGAAGCACTGAGCGGCGACTACCCGCGGCAACCTGTCATTGATCGACCAGCGTCCCCCTGATCCAGATCAGAGCGCATGCGTGGCGGAAGCCTTGCATTGGCCGTGCTCTCCTCAGCACAAACAGGAATGATCATGACTGCAGGCATTCTCCCTGAAGGCCAGGTCGGCCCGCAGGATCGCATCAGCAAGGTGCTGATCTGGGTGCTGCTGTTTACCGTCGTCGCCTGTTGGCTCGGCATGGCGGCGGCCACTCGCAGTACGTACCAACAAGCGGCTCCCCTACCTCGGCAAATGGTCACCGGCAGCGGTACCAAGGTGATGAGCTATGCGGATATCGTTGACGGCAAGTCCGGCTTCCAGAAAGCCGACCTGATGGACT
>JBAZRB010000039.1:0-9001 GCA_041663105.1 Rhodanobacter sp. | reverse complement strand
ACCAGTCGCACCGCCTCTTGTTTGAATTCCAGTGTGTAGCGTGCCCGTGTCGCTTTCGTCATGTCGTTCTCCTTGCGTGGATTGAATCACACGTCAAGGGATACGTTTTTCGTGGGCAAGGTCAAACTTCCCCCATCCTCGTTTCGGTTTCATGCGTCCCGCTTTGGGGAACCCTCCACGCAAGAACCTGTCTACCTGGCTTGGCCGCAACATGCGCTGACGGCATGCGCAGGTTTCGTGGGGGTAATTGGCTTGAATAAGGCAGTGTCATCGAACGTTCCGGGCAGATCCGACATCAGCAGGCGGGGGATCGTGCGCGCGGTCTCGCATTACTCGACCGCGAAACGCGCGAGATCTTGCGTCGCAGGCGCTGGCGACAGCCACCGCTGACGCACCCGGCGCTCGCGCTGGCCTTGGCCCTGATACTGCATGCGCTGTTCGCGCTGGCACTGTGGAACGAGATGCAGCCCAGGCCGGCACTTCTGACGGTGGTGCATATCGACCTCGGTCAGCCGCTCACCGTGCGTCTGATCGATCATTCCAGCGCGCCGCACGCCGCGCCGCCGCCTGCCCCACCCACGCTGCCCACCTTGGTACCGCTGCGGCAGGCGGCGACCCCACGCATTCGCCCGGTGACGCACGAGAAGTCACGTCATGACGCGATGGTCATGCAGGATCATGAATCGACACTGGCGCCGGCGGCCTCCGTGGCCACGCCGCCCACCATCAGCCTGTTTGCCAAGGATGGCTCCGTGCGGCTACCGCCCACGACACCAGGCGTCTTCGCAACAACCAGCGCCAAGGCCCAACCGGCCAAGCCCGCGGATGATCGCCGGATCATGCAGCACGACAGCAATCAGATGCGCTACAAGGCCACCCGCTTCGAAAAATATTTCCCGCCACCGAACGAGACGGCCGGCGGCGCGCTGGGTCGTCATATAGGCGACGCGATGAAGGAGATGGCCAAAAGCATGTGCGATCCCAGGAAGAGCAGTACGGCTTCCAACTTGCTGTGCGGCGTGCCGCCCCTGCCACCTTCGCAGAAGGATGGCGACGAGCGGCTCAACCTGCCGCCGGCCCCGCTGGCCGGCGATCCGAATCAGGCCAAGCCGCTGCCACTGTCGAGCTGCATCGCCTTGTACAAGGCAGACAAGCCACTGCCGTACGGCTGCCCGATAAACACGCCTGAGCTGGCCTTCAAGGCCGAGATGCGTGAATGCATCGATCTGTTCCGTACGGGCAAGCGCCTCAAGACGTGGTGCCCGGCCGATACACCCGAGCGCGCCGCCGCCGAGTCGGCGACGCCAGCGGCTTCCCCGAGCGTGGGTTTGCACTGAGCGCTGTCGACCGCACGTAGCGGCCGGTCGCGGAAAATCGAAAATCGAAAATCGGGCAGGAGGACGGCAAGCGAACCTCATGCAACTTCCTGCGGCCCGACCCCGTTTTCCCCGAGCGACCCGCGCATGCGATCAGCACTTGCCCAAGCAGGCGCCCTTTGTCCCCGCCCCCTTCTCGTCACGCCATGATTCGAGCAAGCGCATCGTCCAGTCGCTGCACCGTGCCGTCGACGTCCTTGAGCTTGTCGAGACCGAACAGGCCAAGCCGGAACGTCTTGAAATCAGCGGGCTCGTCACAGGCCAGCGGCGTGCCCGCAGCAATTTGCAGGCCTTGTGTGGCAAACGCACTGCCATTGTGGATGGCGTCACTATCGGTGTAGCTCACCACTACGCCGGGCGCCTGAAAGCCTTCGGCAGCGACGCTCGGGAAACCACGCCGAGCCAGCAACGCACGCACCTTCTGTCCGAGCTCGCCTTGCGCATCGCGCGCCTGTTCCAGCCCCATGGCCATGGTTTCGACCATGCTGTCACGCAGCTGCACCAGCGCATCGGTGGGCATGGTGGAGTGGTAGGCGAAACCACCGTTTTCATAGGCCGCCATGACGGCACGCCATTTCGCCAGATCCAGCGTAAAGCTGGAGCTTTGCGTGCTCTTCAGCCGCGCCTCCGCGGCCGCCGAAAGCATGACCATCGCAGCACACGGCGTCGAGCTCCAGGTCTTCTGCGGGGCAGACAGCAGGACATCCACACCGATCCGCGGCATGTCGACCCACAGCGCACCGCTGGCGATGCAATCGAGAACGAACAGGCCACCGTGCGCGTGAACAGCGGTTGCCACGGCTTGCAGATAGTCATCCGGCAGCAGCATGCCCGACGAGGTTTCCACATGTGCCGCGAACACCAGGTCAGGCTTGCCTTCGACAATGCGGGCGATGACCTCATCAAGCGGCGGCGGCACAAACGGGGCCTGGTGTGCGGCATGGCTCGGGCGGGCCTTGAGCACGGTCGTGTGGGCAGGAATCCGGCCGACCTCGAAGATCTGGCTCCAGCGGTAGCTGAACCAGCCATTGCGAATGATCAACACGTGCTTGTCGTGGGCGAACTGACGCGCCACCGATTCCATGCCGGACGTACCGCCACCGGGCACGAGCGCGACGGCGTGGGCGTGGTAGGCCGATTTCAGATGATTCGACAGGTCGCGCATGACCTGTTGAAAGCGCTGCGACATATGGTTGAGTGCGCGATCGGTGAACACCACCGAGTATTCCTGCAGACCCTTCGGATCAACGCCAGATGATGAGTCGGCATGCATGATTTTCGCCTCGTTGAAAAGGGGGCGGTGCACTATCACCTTCACCGCGGAATGTGTGGCACGGTGAAAGTGACACCGGCCACGTATTCTGACGCGGCCTGGCCGCCACGGAAAGCTGCCATGGCATGCCAGCGCCCAGCGTGCAGCTCTGTCCGGCAACAACCCGTACGATGCCCGAACCTCGTGCGTATCCACTGCGCGCGCCATCGCACTGATCACGACAGCAGCTACCGGGTGCGCCATGGCGGTGGCTCAAAAGTGTCCTGGACACCGTTTTTACCTGCGCAACAAGATGAACGGAAGCGCCAGCAGGACCAACACGCTCAGCGCAACGCGCGCCGGCTCCGCACGAAGCACCGTGACGAACGTCGCCGCAGTGCCTGCGCGCTTGGCCGCGGCGTATTCGGCCCGGGCGGACACGGTGGCGCCATGCCCCCTGGGTTCACCCCATGCAAGGGGCTCTGACCCAGCTGGCGGGGAGTCAACCCGTTCCCGGGGATTTCCGGTCAACCTCACTTTGCGGAAAGTTCTCAAGCCGTCGTGCTTCGGCAGCATCAAGCCAACATGCGTCGATGGCGGATTTATAGAACCTCCGCTGCTGTATGTTGCAGTGACCAATCAACCTGCGCGGTGGAAATCATGGTGGGCATTTTTGATCGGGATCTGCCAAAGACCAGCGCCAACTACGCGGCGATGTCGCCCTTGTCGTTTATCGAGCGTGCCGCTGCGGTATACCCGGAAAAGTTGGCCGTGGTGCATGGTCATGGTGCGCAGGCCCTGCGCCGCAACTGGTGCGAGGTGTATGCGCGCTGCCGCCAGCTGGCCAGCGCACTGTCCATGAGTGGTATCGGCCGGGGCGATACGGTGGCGGTGATGTTGCCCAATACACCGGCCATGGTCGAGGCACATTTCGGCATCCCCATGGCAGGTGCCGTGCTCAATGCACTGAACACGCGGCTGGACCCGGAAACGCTGGCCTTCATGCTCGATCACGGTGAAGCAAAGGCGTTGATTGTCGACATCGAGTTTGTGCCGGTCATGAGAAAGGCGCTGGCGTTGCGCCAGTCGTCCAGGCCATTGCGGGTGATCGACGTCGCCGACCCGCTATATGCAGGTTCGGCCGAACCGCTGGGGACGCTCGATTACGAGGCCTTCCTCAGTCAGGGTGACCCCTTGTTTGCCTGGCCATATCCGCTCGACGAGTGGGACGCGATTTCGCTCAACTACACCAGTGGCACCACCGGCAACCCCAAGGGTGTGGTCTACCACCATCGCGGCGCGGCGACCAATGCGGTGTCGAACATCCTCGAATGGGACATGCCCAAGCATGCCGTGTATCTGTGGACCCTGCCCATGTTCCACTGCAACGGCTGGTGCTTCCCGTGGACGGTGGCCGCGCGGGCTGGCGTGAATGTCTGCCTGAGAAAGGTCGAGGCGCAAGCCATCGTCGATGCCATCCGCGAGCATGGCGTCACCCATTATTGCGGTGCGCCGATCGTGCACAGCCTGCTGGTCAATGCACCGGATGAGATGACCCGCACGTTGCCGCGCGGCGTCAAGGCCATGGTGGCGGGGGCGGCACCACCGGCGTCGATGATCGAGGGCATGGAGCGGCTTGGCGTCGACCTGACCCATGTCTACGGCCTCACCGAGGTCTACGGTCCGGCGACCGTGTGTGCCAAGCATGCCGCATGGGATGCCATGGACATCGGCGAACGTGCGCGCCTGAATGCACGGCAGGGCGTGCGTTACCACCTGCAGCACGCCGCCAGCGTGCTCGATCCGGTCAGCATGCAGCCGGTGCCGTCCGATGGGGAAACCATGGGCGAGATCATGTTTCAGGGCAATATCGCCATGAAGGGCTATCTGAAGAACCCCCTGGCCACGGAGGAAGCATTCGCTGGCGGCTGGTTCCACAGTGGCGATCTGGCCGTCATGGATCCGGACGGCTACATGAAGATCAAGGACCGCAGCAAGGACATCATCATTTCCGGCGGTGAAAACATATCCTCCATCGAAATCGAGGATGTGCTGTACCGACACCCCGCTGTGCTCGCCGCCGCCGTCGTGGCCAAGCCGGACCCTCGCTGGGGCGAGACTCCATGTGCCTTCATCGAGATAAAGGCCGGTGCCAGCACCAGCGCCGAAGAGATCATCGCCCACTGCCGCAAGCATCTGGCGGGGTTCAAGTTGCCGCGCGTCGTGGTATTTGGCGACATTCCCAGGACGGCAACCGGGAAAATGATGAAGTTTTCGCTGCGCGAAAAGCTCCTTGCCCCGCTGGATTCCGACGGCAGCTGAAATCCCGCCGATGCCGGCCGGGCGGCATGGCGGGAAACAGGGGGCAGAGTGGCATGGCACTTACTTGAAAGTGCCATTCGTCGCAGACGCCGCTTTTACCTGCGCAACAGCAAGAACGGAATCGTCACCAGGGCCAACGCGAAGAGTATGCCCAGCACGCTCATCGCAACGCGCACCGGCTCCGCACGAAGCATGGTCAAGAACGTCTCCGCGGTACCTGCGCGCTTGGCAGCGGCGTATTCGGCACGGGCACGCGTGGCGCGCAGCTGCTGGTAGTCGTCCATCGCTCGCCTGGCATCGGGGTAGGCCTCGTTCTCAGTCACCCAGATGCCGCCTGCCGAAACACCCCAGATGCTGGGCCTGGTTTCATAGAACGCGATTCGCTGCGCATCGAGCATCGCACGCACATCGTCGGCCTCGTCATCGGGCACATTGCGCAGGTTCAGAAGCAGCTTGGACATGACGTCATGATAACCGCCCCTGATCGCCTCCGACGGCGTTGCGTCGGGACGACATCAAGTGAGCCCCCGTTTCTTCCGCCGATCAAAGCTCGGGCACTTCCCCCGACTCGAACAGCACTCGCGGTGTGCCGTAGTCGCCGCTCTCCTCGTCCACGTCCATGCTGTAGACGACGACGCCGGCATGCTTGCCAGCCAGCAACCCTGCCCTGCGCGCCGCCTCATCAGCCGTCTTGAACTGCAAGGCCTGGCTCGGTTTCAAGCCATTCTTCACCCGGTCGAAGGGCTGCACTACGTGGATCGTTTCCATATTTGCTCCTGTGTGGAGGCAAGTATGTATGAGGGACTCGAAGATCGGGAAACCGAGACGGAGGCCGAGGTTTCCCCGCATGAGCGAGCGCACGCCAGATGATCGGAGCGCGGCTTGCGGCTTACTGCCGGCGTCGCCCACGCTTCAATCAGACTGTGGCTGCCCCTTGTCCACGAGGCAAGATCGCATCGAACTGGCGATCACGATTCATCAGTCGAACTTGACCAGGTCCTTGAAGATCAGTTGACCCCAGCTGTTTCCGCGCGCCTGCACAAGCAGTCCACCTTCCGAAAGCCCGCCAAGTTGGATCGGCGAGAAACCGAGATTTCCCGCGAGCGCACCCATCTCCGCTGCGGCGCCGTCATCATCGCTCGCCAGGAACACGACTCGCTTGCCGCCATGCACGGCCGGATCCTGGGCGAGGACGGCAGCACCCAGATGGTTGAAGCCCTTGACCAGCCTTGCATCAGTGAATGCCTGCGCGACAACCCTGGAAGAAGGCGCACCTCCCAGTTCCTCCGGGGGCACGCGGGTGTTGGTGACATCGACGATCGTCTTGCCCTTCCAGGTCGACAGCGCCTTTGCGACATCCGGGTGTGACTCGAAACGGACGGCCAAAAAGACGATGTCCGCCTTGACAGCTTCTGCCAGTGTCTTGGGAAGGATCGTGGGTCCGATCGCGGCCGCAGCGGAGGCAAAGCTTTCCGGGTCGCGCGTGGTGGCGACGGATACTTCGATGCCCTTGCGGGCAAACGTCCTCGCCAACGCCTGGCCGATAGGGCCGAAGCCGATGATGGAATATTTCATGAGTGTTTTTCTCCGAGCTTGGGTTGGATCCAGGTTGGACAAGCGTGGCCCCGCGGCTGGCGGCTCTGGAGGCCAGCCACGGGACCGCGTCGGAGTCAGACCTGCGCCATGCCCCCATCGACGGCGAGATCGATACCCGTGATGTAGGAACTTTCATCGGAGGCGAGGAACGCGACCGCTGCCGCGATTTCCTCGGGCATGCCCCTGCGGCCCATGGGGATCTGCGTGGTGAACTGGGCGACTGCTTGCTCGGCCTGTTCAGCGGTAAGGCCCGTCGTCGTCTCCAGGGCCGGGGTGTCGATGGGCCCGGGACTCATACTATTTACGCGGATCTTGCGGTCTTTCAATTCCAAAGCCCAGCCGCGCGCAAAGTTGCGCACAGCCGCCTTGCTCGCGGCGTAAGCAGTAAATCCTGGAAGCCCGAGGACGTTCGAGACCGAAGAGTTCAGGATGATCGAACCGCCGTCCTCGAAGAGGGGAAGGGCCTTCTGCACCGTGAAGAACACGCCCTTTACGTTCACGTCGAAGGTCTGATCAAAGTGTGCCTCGGTAGCTGCCGCGAGCGGTGCGATGGTTCCCGCGCCCGCGTTCGCGAAGAGAATGTCGATGTGACCATGTTTTTCTTTCACCACGGCATAGAGCCGGTCCAGATCGTCCAGGCGCGACACGTCGCCTACGACCGTCGTAACGTTTCTCTTGATGGAGGCAGCCGCCTCCTTCAGCTCTTTCTCCCGTCGCCCGGTGATCACGACGTGCGCACCTTCTTCCACGAAGCGCTTGGCTGTGGCCAAGCCAATCCCGCTGCTTCCGCCTGTAACGACCGCAATTTTTCCGGCCAGCTTTTGTCCACTATGGTTGTTCATCGGTTTTTCCTTTTTGGTTTTTGTTGTGCACCACGCCCGACGGGCTCCGCATGTCGAAGGGAGTGACCGGCCGGGTATGGCGCGTCAGATTTGCGCCAGGCCGCCGTCGACGGCGACCTCGCTGGCGGTCATGAAGCTGCTGTCCGACGACGCGAGAAAGGCGGCCACCGCTCCGATCTCCGACGGCTCGGCCATGCGCTTGAGCGGATTCATCGAGGCGAAGGCCTTCATGCCTTCCTCGCCCACCGCTTCCTTCGCGAGTTCTGTCGCCGTCGGCCCGGGCGACAGCACGTTGACCCGGATGCCGGTGCCCGTAAGGTCCTCCGCCCAGGTTCGCGCGAGATTACGCACCGCCGCCTTGCTCGCGCTATACACGCCGAATGCCGGGGCGCCCGTGGTGCCGGCGCTCGATCCGGTCAGGATGATCGAGCCGCCCTGGCCCATCAGCGGCAGCGCCTTCTGGACCGTGAAGATCGTGCCCTTTACGTTGGTGTCGAAGATTTCGTCGATGTGCTCGGCGGTGATCTTGCCGAGCGCAAGCAGGCTTCCGGCCCCGGCATTGGCGAATACGATGTCGAGGCTGCCGCGCTCGGCCTTCACCGCCGCGTAGAGTCGGTCCAGGTCGGCCTCATCGGAGACCGAGCCCCTCACCGCGCGGGCATGGGGCCCGAGCTTGGACACGGCAGTGTCGAGCGCGTCCTGTCGGCGCCCGAAGATGAAGACGAAGGCACCCTCCTCGATGAAGCGCTTCGCTGCGGCGAGGCCGATACCGGTCGCGCCGCCGGTGATCACGGCGGTCTTTCCATTCAGTCTGTTCATGGGGTGCATCCTTCGTTCTTTGTTTCAGGTGCAAACGAAGATGGATCCGTTGACACATCAATACAATTGACGAAATATGGCTAGATAAGATCTGGTTTCTGGATATGTATGCTAGACAACGTCACCATCAACCAACTGCGTTCGTTCGTGGCGGTATGCGACCAGGGCAGCTTCTCGGGTGCGGCGCGGCAACTCGGTCGCGCGCAGTCGGCGATCAGCCACGCGATCAAGGCGCTGGAAAGCGCTTTCGATGTCGAATTGTTCGATCGCAACACGCGCAAGGCGCAGCTCACCGCGGCGGGGCGCAGCCTGTTGCCGGACGCGCGGGCGGTGATCTCACGTACGGAAGAAATGAAGACCCGCGCCGGCTCGATCGCCAGAGCCGGTGCGCCCCAGCTTTCGGTGGCGGTCGATGTCTACTTCCCGCGCGCCCACCTTATCGACGGTTTGCGCACGCTGCAGGCGGAGTTCTCCACCGCAGCGATCAACCTGCGCATCACGACCATGCAAGGCGGCGAAAGGCTGGTGCTCGAAAAGGTGTGTGCGCTGGCCGTCACGGTCCAGAATGTGCCGGAGGTGAGCCCGGATGCCATCGAACGCCACTGGCTGTGCGAGGCGGAGATGGTGACTCTATGTGCGCCATCCCATCCGCTCGCTTCGACACCGAAACGTAAGCGTCTGCCCGTCACATCTTCACTCGTTCCCGTCTGACTGCTTCGATGCGCCCCAGTTTTCACGGGAGCGCATGATGGGCAGGCGAGGCAAGGTCGGCGGTTTCGGGCCGGCGGTGTGGG
>JBAZRB010000038.1:0-9506 GCA_041663105.1 Rhodanobacter sp. | reverse complement strand
ATTCGCGCGGCATTCGGTGGCGATGTCTATCTGTGGCTGGTGCTCGCTGCCTGGGGCTGGTTGCTGGCCTTCCTGCCGTGGGTGTTGCGTTCGGCCTGGATCTTTCTGACGCCGCGCGTGGATGGAAAGCCGGGTTGATCTGTCCATGAGAGATGTCGTCACTGAAGTATCCATTCGCCGTCGCACACGGTGGGCCCGATTTGCGGCAGTGGCGGGTCCGGGCATCGTGGTGATGCTCGCCGATACCGATGCGGGAAGCATCATTACCGCGGCACAGAGTGGCGCACAAACGGGCTATCGTCTGCTGTTGTTGCAGGCAGTGATGATCCCGATATTGTTTGTCGTGCAGGAGCTCACGATTCGCCTCGGCGTGGTGACCGGCCATGGCCATGGCTATGCCATCCGCAAACATTTTGGTGCCCGCTGGGCGTGGCTGTCGGTGTCGACCTTGCTGGTTGCCTGCGTAGGTGCCCTGATTACAGAGTTGAGCGGTATCGCCGGCGTCGGGGCACTGATTGGCATACCGGGCTGGCTCAGCATGACAATCGTGGTGGTCGGTCTTACGGTCATGGCGATCCAGGGGTCGTATTTGACCGTCGAACGCATCGCGCTGGCGGTGGGCCTGTTTGAATGCGTATTCCTGTTCGTGGCGTTCAGGGCCAAGCCGGACCTGCACACAGCGATTACCCAGGCATTCGAGATACCCGTCACGGATACCAAGTATCTGTACCTCGTTGCCGCCAATATCGGCGCAGTGATCATGCCGTGGATGGTTTTCTATCAACAGTCGGCCGTGGTCGAGAAGGGCCTGGTCGTCGCCGACCTGCGCGCTGCTCGCTGGGATATGGCGATAGGGTCAGTCGTCACCCAACTGATCATGGGCGCCGTTCTGGTTGCTACCGCGGCGACCATCGGACGCAGGGCAACGGGGCAATCGCTGGATACGGTGCAGCAGATTGCGAACGCAGTCACCCCCTTTCTCGGTCAGTTCAGCGGGACCATGATGTTTGCCCTGGGCATGATCGGTGCTTCGCTGGTCGCCACGATCGTGGTGACGCTTACGGCCGCCCGTGCTCTGGGAGAGATCGTGGGTTTCAAGCACCAACTGGCGCAGAGTCCACGGGAGGCGCCATGGTTCTATGTGGTTTACATGCTGACCCTGGTGCTCGGCGGACTGCTGGTGGTCTCCGGTATTGACCTGGTCAAGCTCAGCGTGGCCGTGCAGGTGATGAATGCGCTGTTGCTGCCGATCGTGCTCGGCTTTCTCTTCATGTTGGCGCGGCGTGCGTTGCCCGAGCCGTACAGGCTCAAGGGAGTCTATGCTGCCGTCGTTGCCGTCACGATCGCGTTGACTACCGGACTCGGACTTTACTCGGGAATCGTTGGGATATTCCGCTGATTCCGATCTCACGGTGCCAGATTGCGATGTGAGCCGAAGCGAACCAACTGACCTGTATCAACACGTCATCTGGTCTTTTGGGACAGTAGTGCCTTGCCTCAGCGTGTCAGCGCGAGGCGGATCGCGATTTGGAGGTGAAGCGCCATGACCCATGTCGTTACCGAGAACTGCATCAACTGCAAGTACACCGATTGTGTGGAAGTGTGCCTCGTGGATTGCTTCCATGCAGGCCCCAACTTCCTGGTGATCGATCCTGTGGAATGCATCGACTGCACGCTCTGCGTGCCGGAGTGCCCGGTTGATGCCATCTTCCCCGAACTGGATATCCCTGCCGGGCAGGAAGGCTTGCTGGCCATCAATGCGGAGCTTGCACCCCTGTGGCCGGTGCTGACCAGCAAGATCCCTGCGCTGGCGGACGCCGATCATTGGGATGGTGTGCCCAACAAGTTGCCCTTGCTGAAACGCTGAATGCCGTTGAAAGAGAGGGCTGACAGCAGCTGGATTCCAGCGTCGGGACCTGATCTGGATCAGTGGCTCAGTGCGGATGGCGGCGTATCTTGGGCGCATTCTCCACTGACAGGAATGACCTCGATGCAAATGCAACCCGTGCCTGAAGCCAACACCCATATCTTTGACGCGCGTGGTGTGGCGCGTCGTTTTCGTCATTCGGCCATCTTCGGTGCGATAGGCGTTTTGCGCTCCGGCGAGACCATGCGCTTCGTGAACGATCACGACCCGCTTCCCCTGATCGCCCAACTCCGCGACCGCCTCGGCGAGAACCTGACGGTGACCTATCGCGAGCATGGCCCTGAAGCAGTCGTGATCGACTTCGGTATCGCCGGATTGCCCACGGAATAAGGAGGTCGTTGGATGAACTACCCGGAATTCTACGATCGGGCGCCGCGCATCAGCATGCGTGACCCCTTGGCTGCGTTGCTGGGTGCATCCGACGATGGCTTGCTGGAATACGGCTATCTCGATGCCGTTCGGCTGGCTGGTCACTCCTGCCCCACCGTGGCCGGTGCATATCTGGTGGCATGCGCGGCGATGAAGGCGTTGTTCCCTGATGGCCTGGCAACACGAGGCGAGATCGATGTGCGCATGCCGGCGCCGGAGACTGACGGGACCACTGGTGTCATCGCGCAAGTCCTGACCCTGGTTACCGGAGCCGCCGCCGCGAATGGTTTTCACGGCATCGGCGGACACTTTGTACGTCAGAACCTGCTGCGCTTCTCGGATGTTTCCGATGCCAGCGCAATTGGCTTTCGCCGTCGTGACAATGCGGCGGCCGTATCGGTCGAGCTGGACCTGCGGTCGGTTCCCGCGCCATCGAATCTGCGTCAACTGCTGGCTCTTGCGATCGATCCGGCTTCATCGGCGGCGCAGCGCGACGCGTTTGGGCAGGCATGGCAGGGTCGGGTGCGGACGCTTCTTCTGGATCATGCCGATGACCCCGACGTACTGCGGGTGACACCCATTCGGTGAGGTTGATGCAAGCCTGCATCAGCGTGCGGCGTCGAAGCACGTTGACCGTGGTTCGCTCTACGTCACGGTTGGACGATGGTCTCCAGATCACCGCTTGACCTGAAGCAATGCGCATACGCTCGACACAGCCGGGCATACGGCGTTCCTGTGAGCGCGCTGCAATCGCTGCTGCCGCAATTCCCACCCGGAGGGTCCATGAGCCATCCCCACGTCGGCCGCATAGGATCCGGGCTATCCGGTCTTCGCATCGCGCATGCGTCTCCATCCATGCTGGTCGTCGTCTGAGCAATAACCTCACGCCGACCGCAGGCATCGACAATCTGTTCAACGAGAGCCATGCCGAACACATCAACGCCGTGCCCCCTGGCTGGTTACTTCGTCACCACCCGTATTGACGAGCCCGGCCGCACGTTCTGGATGACGCCCGCTTTCAAGCCGATCGGGGCGGTGGCAATAGGGTAGTCACCCAGCTTGAGATCAATCAGTTCGCGGTCATGGCGAGGGATACGTTCACGGCCGCGGTGCGGCTGGAAGATGGTTGCTCGTGCCTGGATCATCGAAGTACTGCGCATAGCGCGCAACGGCGGCTCGCATGCTGTCGATGGCGTTGCGATCATGAGGAGTGGACTCCAACGTGCGTGCCGCCTTCATCAGCGGGACCAGAATGCCATGCAGAGCAGCGTCGGGCTCGGCGGCAAGGGTGCAATGATCGAACATGTACAGCACAGCCTTGTCGATGTGCTCGGCCTGTTTTACCACCATCGCCGTGCTCAAGTCGTGCGGCCCGGCGTCATTCAGGGTCGCGACGGCAACACGCACCCTGCCCATGCCTTCGCGCAATGGCGCGTCGGGTACCCAGTGCTGAATGGGCAGTGTCGCGGTCCTGGTGGATATGGCTCCATGCTGATGCGGCGAGGAGGCTTGTTCATATGACGCGCTCGACCATCCGGCCAAAAGTACCGTGACAACAAGGATCCACTTCATCTTATGCCCTGCCATGGCTGGTATTTTTTCTGGAATCGCGATGTATACCCGGCAACCTTGATGTTGGTGACGAAGCCATTCGCGCCATTCGTGTTCGCCAATCCGGCCCAGGCAAGTGAACCTGGCCTCATATTTGCGCTTGGCTGGTCTACGACCTCTGGCTGCAATGTCAGTCCACATTGACCGTGGTCCGGAGGCCGGCCAGCCAGGGTCCACTTCATCCCGAACAGCCACCGCAACATATGGTCGGCAACTGCACCACCTGCTCCGGCGCCACTGTCCAGCCGGTTCGCCGCAGTACGTCGATCAGGTCCGTCACCGGCACGTAGGAGGATATCCGCATCACCAGGCCACTCATGTCGAGATCGACTACCGCGTTCGGATCGATATCGAACATGGCATCCTGGATGACGTTGGGGCCCGGGCACGCCTCGGTGAGAGCGATATGGAATTCCATCAGATGGCCTCATTTCGTGTAAATGATTGTGGTGTTGTGAGCTCGCATGTTCCTCGAGCAACGCGATTGCCGCATTGATCCTGGTCAGTGGCCCGCAACCAAGGGAGTGACGTTCATCAATCCATGCGCGGCAAATGAAGCTGGCAATGAGGTTCGCGAGCAATGTTCCGGTGTGACACCACGGCGCTCGCACCATCACAGGCGGCAGGCCAAGCCTTGCAACGCGCACCCGTCGCCTTGCTGCATGGCCTCAAATGGTTGGCGATACGTTGCATTGCGTGGCGATCGATCGTTGCCTGACAAGAGCTGTCGGGGTTCATCGTCATGCGCCGCGAATATCGACAACGTGGTCGTCCCCGAAAAAGCCGTTCGCCATGTGCTGACCGTTGCTGATCTGCCACCTTCGGTAAATCGTGCTCGGTCACCTGGTTGAAGAAGTCGTGCATGTACAGCACTGCCTTGTCGATGCGTTTGGCCTGTTTCACCACCATCGGCGTGCCTCTGCGTCGCCCCAGCCCGTGTGGCAGTCGCGGCTCGCAGAAAAAGCTTGCACGCCAACTGGCGAAATCGGCAACACGATCACCAAAAAGTGGTCGTGCCACCTGCAGCTTGTGCCGGCAAGGCCGGGCGACATGCCCCCGGCAGGAATGACAGATCACGAGCCATTGGAGCTGCTTCTTCGATGAAGGCATCGACAACCGCTGGGTCGTGCTTGGAGCCTCGTTCGCCTTGCAGGATATTCAGGACATCACCGGGTGCCCGCCCCGGGTGATACGGTCGCCGCGATGACATGGCATCCCAGCTGTCAGCGACGGCGATGAGCCGAGACAGCAGCGGTATGGCCTGCTGTCGCAGACCATCGGGATAACCAGATCCATCCCAGTGTTCATGATGATGGCGTACGACGGTGGAAATTTCGCCATTGAATGGAATGTCGCGCTGGGATCGGATAATTCGTTCACCGTGCGCGCTGTGCGTCTTCATGATCGTCATCTGCGCCACTGTGAGTCGATTCGGACTATTCAATATTTTAGCGGGAACCGCCATTTTCCCGACATCATGAAGCTGGGCGGCGAGCGCAAGAATCGCGAGATCATGGCCGCTGAGGTCGAAAATCTCACCCAGCCGAAAGGCAATCCTGGCCACGCGGTGCGAATGATCAAAGATCGCCTTGTCGAGCGTTTGCAGCGCTCGGTTCAGCTCCGGAGAGGCGGAAGTTGTCCAATTGAGCTTACTCATAAGATCAGGAGTGGCACATGGCGTGATTGCAGCGATGGATAACACCATTCTGCGCTGGCCCGAGATTTACGCGTTGATATGGATCAGGTAGAAGCCACCAGGAGCCAAGGCCTTCTTTGCCCACGATTCACCGGAAATCAGGTGGGAGGAATGGCGTCCGTGCGGTAATGGGCACCCAGGCTGCGCATCCGAGACAGCGCAGCAGTCAGCGCCCGTTCTGCCAGGTGCGCCTGCCCAGCCCAGCTCGCTCTCGAATCTGCAACTCGCGCTGGAGATCGCGCGGTGGAACGCCCGCCACTGGTTCGAGTGACGCTGCCACGCCTACCAAGCGGCGGCAGCCCGCCAGCTGCAGCGGAGGCCATCGTCAACGCGGGCGATGGCTCCGCGTGCTCACGTCAGCGCGATCCGCTCCGGTAGATGTACGTTCATCGGAAAGCTCTCTTGTGTCAGTGGATGGTTCATGCAAGGCGAGTGCAGCGGGAAGCACCTGTTCGGTGTAGATACGTTGCGCGTCGTCGATATCGAAATCGGTGTGCTGACGTTTTCTCACGCCGTAGTCCGAGAGCACCAGATGCGCGTCGGCCACTACGTCAGCCCTGGCAAGGCAGGCTGAGACGCACCTGAGGACGCAGCCGTCCAGGGCCAGGATGCGCCGCCCACCTTGCGCGGTGCGAACCAGACCGGTTACGCCACCACCCACACCAGCGATGCATGACATCTCGGCGGCGCCTGCACGATCCAGTTGCAGGGCGAGGCTGTTGGCCATCTGCGCTGCGCTGGAACAGCCGGAGCAGGAGTAGACCAGTGGCAGCTTGTCGCTCATGAGCGTGGATCCAGGTTCAGCGCAAAGCGCTGGCTGCGACGACGCACGCCGGTTAATGCAAGCCAGAGAGCGCACCAGGCAGCGAGCATTGCCAGTCCCGACAGACGTGCCAGCCACGCGCTCGGCCACAGCACGGCTGCAGGCAGCAATAGTGCCAGAGGGATCTGCGCAAGAAGAACGCGGGTCTTGTCCGTTTCCGGTAGTAGTCGCTGCACCCCCGGCAACTGCACGCCCCGACCGATACGCCGGTGCAGCTCGATCCAGCCGAGAAAGGCGACGATTTCCAGCGCCATGCCGTTCACCAGCAGTGGCAAGGCGACACCAAGTCCCAGTGCGCCAGCCAGCAGTCCGTTGCGTATCCTGAACAGCAAGGCAACTGCGGCAAGCAAAAGTACCATCAAGCCCAACCGCCAGCTTCTCAGCAGTGCTCCGTCCCGCGAACGCGGCGATATCCGCTGTAGCCACAAGCCGCCGCCCGCGAAGACGCTGACGAAAAGGATCAACGCGAGTTCCAGCCATGACGCGTCGTCGTATGCGAGTGCCCTCCAGGTCCCGACGCACAAGGCCAGCATCAAGGCGTTGGTCCATGTCATCTGCGCTGCCGATGGCATCATCAACGTACCCTGGAACATGGGCATGACGACGCGCGCCACGCTGGCAAGCAGCAGCACGATCCAGCCCAGCGTGCCCCAGGCGGCATGGGCATCGATCAGCGGCCATGGCGGCATCGAAAGGTAGCCGCCCAGCAACAGTGCGAGGCAGCCGCCGAGCAGTGCGGCGACCATGGCTGAAAGCAGAGACAGTCCGATGCCAGTGCGTAAAAGGCGCTGTCCCTGAGCGACAAGAACGCCAGGTAGTGTCATTGCACCCAGCAGCAAAAAGGCGGCTGGCAAAAGTACGCCAGCGAAGCTGACACCTGCGCGCCAACCCGTCAGCATTCCGGTCAGTAACAGGATCACTCCGGCATTGAACAGGCCATGCAGTGCATGGCCGAGTGCGGCGCCGCCGCGCACCCGTACACCTGCAGCGGTTGGGAGAAATTGCAGAACACTTCCGAACATCGTGTTGCCCAGCACACCCAAGGTGAAGGCATGTACCAGGGCTACCGTTGCTGGCTGCCAGCGTGTTTCCAGCAGTGGCTCGCCACCGAACATCAACAGCGCGCCGGCGAACATGCCCCACAGCGGTGCGCTGAGCAGAAATCGGCGCGGCAGCGAGCCCGCTGGAGAATCTTCAACCGCGAGCTTGACCATCATGTCCGGGTCGATGGATTTGTACGCAGACGTCGCCGTCTGGCAGGGTGAATACCCGTGTCTGCAATCCTTGCTCCGCGAGCAACGCCAACAGCGGGGTTGGGTATTGTGGGGTCAGCAGTCGTACGCTCTGCCCGGGCGCTAGCGCGTTGGCCAGATCCAGGGCCATTTCAAGCGGTTGTGGGCACGGCAACTTGCGTACATCGTGTACCCGCAGCTCGTCCGCGACTTCGCGCTCAGGTAACGGAGATGATGGCAACTCATGCATGCAAGCATTGAAGCATGCGCGACTTCAGCACGGCCCTGACGCAGGTCAAGCGAGAGCGGCCTGCCACCTGACCGGCCGCTGGCCAGGGTGGTGTCTTGCAGGTTCTGTTTGCCGCTCCACTCAAGCTGAAATCAGATTTTGGTGTCGTTGTGACCGAATCCGGTGGCGTGATAGCTGGCAACTTTCACCAGCGCCAGCACCCCGCCAGGCAGCGGAACGCCCAGTGATGCATCCCCTTCGTTTCGGTATTCACCGCCCGTGACCGCGTGATAGTCGTGGTACCCCACGACCCATGTCAGGCCTGTCGCAAGTATGTTCTTGGTAAATTTTCCCGTGATCGCGAGATAGCGATCCTCCAGACCGCCGGCGGGAGTAGTGAGGAACTGATCGTCCCAGACATTGGTTGATGCGGTGAAGTCTCCATCGCCTCAGATGGCTCGGTCTTGACGCGCGTCAGAGGGTGAGAAGAAGTTCGCTTGATATGGCAACTTGTAGCGTCCACCAAGGCGCAGAACGCAACCTGCATTCCACCTGGCCATCCGAACCTTCCTGCAAGGCCCGTGCGGGAATATCCGGATGGACAAAAGAGAAAGGGCTCGCGATGGCGAGCCCTTTCTGATCTACGACATTTCAGCAATGAAATCAGCGTTTGCGATTCGTACGTGAGATCACGACCTCGGTAGTGGGGCTGCGCTGTGCCCACAACTTGGCCACGAAGTCCCACGCCATCAGCAAGGCACCTGCCGCGAAGACGATGTCACCGGGCATGCGCATCCACTGCCAGAAGGTGGTGGTGTCGTAGAACTGCATGCTGCGTGCGTAGGCATAGCCGTGGGTGTAGACCGCCTCCAGCTGGGCCCAGCCGATCGGGTAGAAGTTCAGCACGATCCACATCACCACGCCGCTGTTGTAGAGCCAGAACGCCCACACGCCAGCACGATCGCTCCACGGTCGGTCGCCATTGAGAAAGCGCAACACCATGTAGAGCAGACCGATCGCCAGCAGGCCGAAGGCGCCGAACATCGAGGTATGCGCATGGTTGAGGGTGAGGAAGGTGCCGTGTTCGTAGTAGTTCACCAGCGGCGCATTCAGCGTGCCGCCGCCAAACACGCCGGCGCCGACGAAGTTCCAGAAGGCCGCACCCAGGATGTACAGGTAGGCCAGCTTGTACGGAAAGTCCTTCTTCTCGCGAATGTGCAGCTGCTGGTCGATCGCCTCAAGCACCAGCAGGACCAGCGGGAGTACCTCGACAAAGGAGAACATGCTGCCCACGCCAACCCACAGTCCGGGTTCGCCGGCCCAATACAGGTGATGGCCGGTACCGAGCACGCCGCCGATGAAGATCAGCACCCACTCGAACAGCACCGCGCGCTCCACCATCTGGCGCGAAACCAGACCCAGCGCCATCAGGAAATAACCGGTGACCGCCGCGGTGAACAGTTCGAATGCCAGCTCCACCCAAAGGTGCACCACCCACCAGCGCCAGAAGTCGGTGATCGAGAACGAGGGGTTGGGCGAGCCCAGCGGAATCATGCCGAACACATAGAACAGTGCCACCGTGAGTGTGCTGATCCACAGCAAATGTTCGATCCGGAACA
>JBAZRB010000037.1:0-11092 GCA_041663105.1 Rhodanobacter sp. | reverse complement strand
CCGACTACACTCCACCTTGAACTATGTCAGCCCGATGCAGTTCGAGAAACACTGGCTTGCCGCTCAGGCCCATTACGCCAGTCCATGACCACGGTTATGGGGTACGAAGTTCGTGGGCAAGCTCATACACCCTCGAATTTGAAGATGGCTCCTCTACGGAAGTACATGAGAGCGCTTTAGAAGTATGGACTGAGCGCCATTAGCGGCTGCGATTGAAGGCTCCGAGTACGTAGGAGCCAAGGGGTTGGAATAGTCTCGTCACTCTATGGTGCGCTGCAATAACAATCCTTAACCCAATCTTATAGGTCGGTGATCTTTTAGGTGACCTGCTCTCGTTCAAGCAAGTGCTGGCCGCCCGCGATAGTTTGTCTATGACATGGTGGGTTGGAATGGATGGCGCGCGTCTGATCGACAAGCCACATGCGATGGCGGGACTATAAGTTTGGGAAGTTCTGAGGCTCAAATTTACGAGCGTCTGCTGGCCCTGCCGACGTCACGTGATGCCGAGCAGTAGGTATGTTGGTTTCTTTGCAGAGTTCCAAGACGTTGTGAGTCCGCAGCAAAAGGACTGGCCGCAAGCAAGATTTGGATCAGGTCGCTTGTACCTTAGAGTTAAGGCTTAATCACCGACCCGGTTGCGCATGCTGGAACGGCCAGTGGCCGCCATCGACGCGCTCGGCGCAGACCTTGCGGAAGGTGTCGACGAACTCGGTTTGAAGGCGAGTTGGATGCCAGTCGGCTCGCGTGGTGAGGCCGATGCGGCGGCGGACGCTGGGTCCGGCGGTGCCGAGTTCGTGCAGCAGGCCAGCGCGTTGTTCGACCAAGAACTGGTCGCGTGACATCAGGGTCAGCCAGTCGTCTTCCAGCATCAGGCCGCGGATAATAAGGACCGAACCGCATTCGATACGCAGCCGTGGTGGCTCCAGCGAGCGATCCCGGAACATCTTCTCCCAACGCGCGCGCACCGGGGCGCCGGTGGCGGCAATCACCCAAGGGTAGTTGAGCAGGGATTCAAAATCGATCGGACGTCCCGCCAGCGGATGCTCGGTGCGGGCAACGATCACTGGATCGTCGTCGAACATTCCTTCCTGCTTCACGTCGCGCACCGGGAGCGGGTTGCGCATGGCGCCGACGATCATGTCCAAGTTGCCTTCGCGCAAGCCTGAGAGCAGTTCGATATATGGCCCCTCGATTACATTGACCGACGCGCCGGGATTGGCTCGGGCGAAGCGTGAGAGCACCTGGGGCAGCAGGATGGCTCGGGCCAGTGGCAGCGCGCCCAGCACGATGCGGCCGGCGCCTTTGGATCGCAGGGCAGCTAGTTCATCCAAGCCGGCTTCCAGCTCGGTACGAGCCAGCCGGACGAAGCGCAGCATGCGCGTGGCGGCCAGCGTGGGCTGAACGGTCTTGCCGCGACGGACGATCAGCGACACTTCAATCAGCCCCGACAGTTCGCTCACGGCGCGATATACGGCAGGCTGGGAAATACCCGATCGGGCAGCAGCCAACGAGTAGCTGCCGCTATCATCGACGGCAGTCAATGCGCGCAGCTGCCCCAAGGTGACCCGACGCTCTACCGCAGGTAGCGCTGGCAGGTGCACGGTTCGCCGCGCCATCTGCACGCCACGCACGATGTACGCGCGGGCGCGTTCGATGCGAGGCACCAGCAGCCGGGTGGCTTCGGTGGCGATCATGCCACCGGGGTGGCGCTCGAACAGGGTGTGGTCGAGTTGTTTTTCCAGCCGTCCGATGGCTTGGGTGAGTGCCGGCTGCGACAGATTGGCCAGCGGCAGGGCAGTGCTGATGCTTCCTGCCTGGGCGACCGAAGCCACCGCCAGAAGATGTCGAAAATTGAGGTCGTAGGCTTTCGTCATATTCGCAACTATAACCAAACCCAATGGGCTTTACGAAAAACGAACTTGGCGTCGCAGCCTACGGCGACCAGACTCGCCCCCATCTGCTGGAGGGTGTTGTATGAGCAAGGTGGTGACACAGATTGATCGAGCTGACGCCGCGGTAATCGATGGGCTGGCCAAGGTCGGCGTCGCGACCGTGCACGAAGCGCAGGGCCGTAGCGGTCTGCTGCATTCGCGCATCCGGCCGATCTATGCAGGTGCGCGGATTGCAGGTTCGGCGGTGACAATCCTGCTGCCGCCGGGCGACAACTGGATGATGCATGTGGCGATCGAGCAGTTGAAGGAAGGCGACATCCTCCTCGCTGCCGTCACCAGCCCCAGCGACGACGGCTACTTCGGTGACCTGCTAGCTACGTCCGCTATGGCCCGCGGTTGCCGTGGCCTCGTGATCGATGCCGGCGTGCGTGATGTGAGGGATCTCACCGGCATGCAATTCCCGGTATGGAGCAAGGCGATCCACTCGCAGGGCACAGTAAAAGAAACTTTGGGCTCAGTGAATGTGCCGGTGGTGTGTGGCGGCGCGCTGGTGAACGCGGGGGATGTGGTGATTGCTGATGACGATGGCGTTTGCGTCGTGCCGCGCGCCGAAGCCGCCGCGGTGCTAAAAGAGGCTCAGGACCGCGAGGCGCGCGAGGAGGGAAAGCGTCAGCGACTCGCCGCTGGTGAACTGGGTCTAGACATTTATGCGATGCGAGAGCGCCTAGCTGAAAAGGGCTTGAAGTATGTCTGAGAGCATTCGTGCAATGTGGATGCGTGGTGGTACGTCCAAGGGAGGGTTTTTCCTCGCAGAGGACTTGCCTTGCGACACGGCCGCACGCAATGCGTTTTTACTGCGCGCGTTCGGGTCCCCGGATACACGGCAGATTGATGGCATGGGCGGCGCTGACCCGCTCACGTCCAAGGTCGCGGTAGTCTCGCGCTCGCAGCGCGATTTTGCCGATGTAGATTATCTCTTTCTGCAGGTGTTCGTCGACCAGGCTCTGGTGAGCGACGCGCAGAATTGCGGAAACATGCTGGCGGGCGTGGGGCCGTTTGCAATTGAGCGCGGGCTGATGCCCGCCACCGACGGACGCACCGATGTGCGCATTTTTATGGTCAATACGGGCAACGTGGCGACAGCCACCGTCGACACGCCGGGCGGTGTGGTGACATACGATGGCGACGCGCGTATCGACGGCGTTCCTGGTACGGCGGCACCGGTTCCCCTTACGTTTGCCAACACCGCCGGGTCGAGTTGCGGTTCCTTGCTGCCGACCGGCAACGCAGTGGATCGAATAGAAGGCGTTGAGGTCACGCTGATCGACAACGGTATGCCTTGCGTGGTGCTGCGCGCGAACGACGTAGGCATTACCGGCAACGAGGATCGCGAGACGCTGGATGGCAACGATACCTTGAAGGCCACGCTGGAAACAATTCGACTGGCCGCCGGTCCGCTGATGCAGCTGGGTGATGTGCGCGAACAGTCGGTGCCCAAGATGATGCTGGTATCGACTCCCAAGAACGGCGGCACGATCAACGTGCGGTCATTTATCCCTCACCGTTGTCATGCGTCCATTGGCGTGTTGGGGGCGATAAGCGTAGCGACAGCGTGTCTGCTCGACGGCACGCCGGCCCACGCGTTGGCAGACATACCAGACGGGAAGCGCAAGATCCTGACGGTCGAGCATCCCAGCGGGGCGGCGGCATGTGTATTCGATGTGGACGATAACGGTGCGGTGGAGCGCGCAGCAACGCTGCGCACAGCCCGCAAACTTTTCGATGGACAGCTGTTCGGCTGAACGTGTGTCCGCCACATCATTGGTTCTTTCGAGGTATGGGTGATGACAGACGTGCATAAACGCCACGGACGCATTGGGGTCCTCGGCCAGCTGTGGTTTCACGTGCTGGTCGGTACGCTGGTTGGTATTCTTCTTGGCTGGTTGGACCCGCATGCGGGCACGGCGATGAAGCCTTTCGGAGATGCCTTCATCAAGCTAATCCGCATGATGATTGGCCCGGTGATCTTCGTCACCTTGGTGCACGGCATCGCTGGCATGAACGACATGAAGAGCGTAGGCCGCGTGGCGTTGAAGTCACTAGTATATTTCGAGGTGATCACCATGCTCGCGTTGATTTTGGGGCTGGTGGTGGTGGAAATATGGAAGCCGGGTGCGGGCATGAATATCAATGCCAGCACCATCGACACCGGTTCTATAAAGAACTATGTCGCCGTAGCACATAACGAGTCGGTGGCTGCCTATCTGATGGCGATCATTCCGACCACCTTGCTCAGTGCGCTGACTGAGCCGCATGTCTTGCAAGTGCTGTTTGTGTCGGTTCTCTTTGGTGCGGGTCTGGCCACGGTGGGCGAGCGTGCCCAGCCGGTCCTAAATTTGATTGAGGGTGTGTCGCAGGCGCTATTCAAAATCATCGCGTTCATTATGTGGTTTGCGCCGATCGGTGCATTTGGCGCCATCGCCTTTACCGTGGGCCAGTTCGGTGCAAGCTCGCTGATGCCGTTGGGTGATCTGATTCTGGAATTCTTTGTGGTCTGCGCCTTGTTCACTGTTTCCGTGCTGGGCGGTGTTGCCTGGTGGTGCGACGTCAGCCTATGGCGCCTGCTCCACTACATCCGCGACGAGATTGTGGTGGTGGCCGCAACCACCTCGACCGAGACAGTACTGCCGCAGCTGATCCAGAAGATGGAGAAGGTCGGCTGCGAGGAGAGCGTCGTCGGCTTTGTGATTCCTGCCGGCTATTCCTTTAATCTCGACGGTACTTGCCTGTATCTCACTACGGTAGCGGTATTTCTGGCGCAGGCCACCAATACACACTTGACCTTCTGGCATCAACTCGGGTTGATCGCCGTGCTGTTGCTTACCTCCAAAGGCGCGGCAGGCGTGGCGGGCGCGGCGTTTGTGGTGCTTGCAGCGACGCTTTCCACTACCGGCACGATTCCGGTCGCGAGCATCGCGCTGATCCTCGGTATCCACCGCATCCTCGCCGAAGGCCTGACTTTCGTGAACTTAGTCGGCAACGCGCTTGCCACCGTGTTTATCGCGAAGTGGGAAGGAAAGCTGAACAGGCGCGTGCTTGCGCAAACCATTGGTACGCGTGCCTTGCGACGAGAGCAGCAGATAGCCATCGAGCAGGCTTAACCTGCTCGCGCCGCCCGCGCGAAACGCGATGGTGGCGCCGCGACCTCAGAAAAAAGAAGCTGGCCAAAGCGGCCGGTTCAGGAGGGGTTTTGCATGATTCATAGAAATGCTTTGTCGCTGGTGTTCGCCGGCATCATCTTGACGTCAACGCTTCCCGCCGTAGCACAGGATTCGGATGCCGCAGCCACTTCATCGCCTCAGACGGCCAAACGGGCCACGAAGGCGGTCAAGTCTAAGCGCCGCTGGGATGGCGTGGTGCCGGTGCTCGATTTGGTCGGCAATAGTGCAACCAATCCAGTGGGTGGCGTTCGCAGAGGTCACCAACAGTCGGGCTGGATCAAGATCGGCGCCACCTTCGATCTCGGCACCTTGTGGGGCTGGAAGAACACCACGCTTGATGTGTACGCAGCATGGTTTGGCGGTGGCAATCTGGCACGTTCGGACATCGGCAACTCGATCAGTTCGCAACAGACTTGGCGCCCAGTGGCTGGTGGCCGCCTGACCCAGTTTTCGATCAACCATTCGTTCGCCAATGGTCTTTCGATCACCGCAGGTCGCGTCGCGCTCAACACGTACTTCAACAAATCGCGCCTCAACTGCTACTTCATGAGCAACGCGATGTGTCTGACGCCGTATGGGCCGATCAGCGATATCGGGATCACGGCGTACCCTAATTCGTCCTGGGGCGGTCTGGCGCGGTTTGATTTCAGCAAGCACTTGTATGTGCAGTCCGGCTGGTTCGACTACAACAATAATCTCAATCTGGCTCACAAGAACGGCCTGGATTTCGATACAGAGAAGGGTACAGGTGCGCTGTCTTCTACCGAGTTCGGCTACGAAAGCCGGGGTGGTAAGAGCGAATTTCCAGGGGCTTATCGCGTCGGCTTTTATCACAACACCGACCCAGGTAAGAGTCCATACTTCGATGCGCAGGGCGCTTCGGCCACGCTGAATCACAAACCATTGGCAGCGCTCACCGGCAGCCGCACGGCTTGGTACGCCATGGTTGATCAGACCGTTTGGCAGGGTCAGGGCGGCCGCAGCCTGCAGGTTTTCGCACGTGGCTTCGCCAATACCGGCAATCCGCAGGCAGTGAAGCAGTTTGGTGCCATCGGTGCGGTGCTCACGGGAACCTTCGCGGGGCGCAGCAGAGACAGCCTGAATATATTTATTTCGGACACGCGTTTTGACAATCAGGAAGTCAAACATTTAGCCGACTTGCGCACGATTCATGGCGGCTACGGTGCGCCGCACGCCAACGAATACATCACCGAACTAAGCTACGGTATCGCCGTTGCTCGCGGCGTCCGCGTGTTGCCCAATCTGCAGTACATCGTCAATCCTGATCCGATCTATGCTGCCACCCGCACCAAAAATATTCCCAATGCCTTGGTGGTCGGCCTACGTATGGACATCCATGTAGCCCAGCTGATGGGCTGGTAAGAAACGGTGTACCCACTCCCACTTTCCTAAGAATCCACCAAAAGAGGTGTGCTACGCATGATTATCGACTGCCACGGTCACTACACCACCGCACCGTCGGGCCACGGTGTGTTCCGCAGTGCGCAGATCAAGCATTTCAACGACCCATCGCAGCCTGCGCCGGTGTATCCGCGGATTTCCGACGATGAGATTCGCGAGACCATCGAAACGAACCAGTTGCGGTTGCTACGCGAGCGGGGTGCGGACATGACGATCTTCTCACCGCGCGCCAGCACCATGGCTCACCACGTGGGTGACGAGTCGGTCAGCCAGACGTGGACGCGCCACTGCAACGACCTCATCGCGCGCGTGGTGAAGCTGTATCCGAAAATCTTTATCGGCGTCTGTCAGTTGCCACAATCGCCGGGCATTTCCATCGCCCATTCGATCGGCGAGCTCGAACGTTGCGTCAACGATTTTGGCTTTGTCGGATGCAATCTTAACCCCGATCCGTCGGGTGGCCTGTGGAACGGCGCGCCACTGACCGATCGTTCCTGGTATCCGTTCTTCGAGAAGATGGTCGAGCTGGATGTGCCGGCGATGATTCACGTTTCCGGCAGCTGCAACCCTAACTTCCATGCCACCGGCGCGCATTACATCAATGCGGACACCACAGCATTCATGCAGTTTTTGGAAGGCGATCTGTTCAAGGATTTTCCGAGGCTACGCTTCATCATTCCGCACGGCGGTGGCGCAGTGCCCTATCACTGGGGCCGCTATCGCGGGTTGGCGGATATGCTGAAGAAACCACCGCTATCCGAGCACATCATGAGGAACGTGTACTTCGATACATGTGTCTATCACCAGCCCGGCATTGATCTACTGTTCAAGGTGATCGAGATCGATAACATCCTGTTTGGATCGGAGATGGTCGGTGCTGTACGTGGCATTGACCCGACTACCGGCCAATACTTTGATGACACGCGGCGATACGTCGATGCGCTGGCGATCTCGGCGGAAGACAAACGGAAGGTGTTCGAGGGAAATGCGCGTCGCGTGTACCCGCGTCTGGATGCGCAGTTGAAGGCCAGGGGACTGTAATGGCCAATTTCCAGATGGATGCCGACTGGCTTTGCTTCAATCCGTCGCCGAGCAAGCCTTCATTCATGTTACCGCCCGGTGCCGTCGATGCGCACTGCCATGTGTTCGGGCCGGGAGACGTCTTCCCATACGCGCCTGAGCGCAAATATACGCCCTGTGATGCAGGCAAGGACAAGCTGTTCGCGCTGCGCAATTTCCTCGGTTTCGAACGCAACGTGATTGTGCAGGCGACGTGCCATGGCGCTGACAATCATGCCTTGGTCGATGCCCTGCGTAGTGCCAATGGCCGCGCCCGCGGTGTCGCCACCGTGCGCGATACCGTCAGTGATCCTGAGCTGCAGGAGATGCATGATGCTGGCGTGCGTGGCGTGCGCTTCAACTTCGTCCGCCGACTGGTCGATCCCAAGCCGAATGCCTATTACCGCGCCATCATCGAACGCATTGCTCCGCTGGGCTGGCACATAGTGGTCTATTTCGAGGCGGCTGATCTGGCCGATCGCTGGGATTTCTTCACGTCATTGCCGACGATCGTGGTGGTAGATCACATGGGTCGCCCCGACGTTACCCAGCCGATCGCAGGCCCTGACTTCCAGCGCTTTATTCGTTTAATGGACGAGCACGAGAATGTCTGGACCAAGGTGAGCTGCCCTGAGCGTCTGTCCAAGATCGGTCCGCCCGGCTACGACGATGTAATCCCTTTTGCACGCCGTCTTGTCGAACGCTTTTCCGATCGCGTGCTGTGGGGCACCGACTGGCCGCACCCCAATATGACCAAGCACATGCCAGAAGACGGCAGCCTAGTGGATATCATCCCGCGGATCGCGGTAACGCCTGAGCTTCAGCGCAAATTGCTAGTAGATAACCCGATGCGTCTCTATTGGGGAGGCAGTTAAGTCAACGCTGAATGGCTAGCTATCGCCTGATAGCAGGTTTGCCCGGAGAACCTTTATCCCGCTAAGGCCGGTACCGGGCACGATGCCTGTAGGACGCCCCTCTGGCCTACTCTCGGGAAGTTTTCCCGTGGCTGCGCAACGGCACCTAATCGCAGCTGGGAGTTCGAACTGCCCGCATTGGAAGGCAAGTCGGTGTAGGTCGCTCCCGCTCGGCTGAGGTCGGTGGGAATGTCGGCGGGGACTGTTGGAAACTCCGCCGGCCAGCTACGGCTGAGCGAGCAGGGAGAGCGAGAAGAGCCCGAGCGAAAGGGCTTGCACACTCCGGTTCACGATTCAGATCTCCTCAAGGCCTAGTGGCGCTCGCGCCGGATTGACCAGAAAAGTGCCGATATTTTCGTTTGCAGGTGACCATCTACATGATTAATAGGTCGAACCTAGGCCTTAAATGCCTGCGTTCGCGACCTGGTCATTCGAAAACGAGCAGCACTGGTCAACTTTGAACGAGCGGCAACAAGGCTGGTTCACTACGACAGCTTATTCAACGTTGCCCTCATCAGCATTCAGCTGGAGCACCACTGGCTGGCCGGCGACCCTAAGTCAAAGTGAGGATCGCCCGATCCCCGCGTCGTACTTACCCGCGCGCGGCTTCCCCTGAAGCTCTCCCAACGTCTTCCCTGTCCAACGTTTCAACGCTCTGCGCAATGCCGCCGAGTCGTTGAAGCCCAAGACCGTCGCGATATCATCGACGCTCATCTTAGTCGCCTTCAAATACTCGAGGGCCAGAGAGCAGCGCACATCATCGATAATTGCCACAAACGAGGTCTCCTCCCCAAGGAGACGTCGTCGGAGGGTGCGGCTCGTCATGTGCATGGCGCTCGCGACGTCTTCCATAGATGGGAAGATCCCCGGAGTGCTCATCATCATCCGGTAGACCTCCCCGGAGAAGCCAAAGAATGACTTCGCCTGGCCAATCAATCGATCGCATGTTTCCTGTAGCAGTGTCGCAGTTAAGCTGTGTGCGAGTTGCGGCCTTCTGCAAAGTATGGAGCTATCGTAGACGAGCTCACATCGCTCCTGATCGAAATAAGTCGGACAGCCAAGGTGCTCGCGATATCGATCCGCGTGTGTGGGAGCCGGGTACGAGACGCAAGCTTTAATAGGCGAGCAGCCCACGCCGGCGACATCTCGAATATGGGTTACGTGCGCACTGAATTGCTGTTCGATCAAGAATTCCTTCAACTCACGCGAAGGGCTCGATATCAGCGCATCGGGAAACAACCAAGCGACGGTATCCGCAGATTCAACCCAGTCGATGCTTAGCGCGGGGGTCGCCAGATGGTGGTATTTCACTCCAAGTCGAAAGAAATCGCGAAGTGACAGGCACGACATCAAGGCATAGCCGTACATGCCGTACGCCGTCAGATGCAGACGCGTACCAACTTTGAAAGGTGTATCCGGATCACATGACAGCGCGACGGCGTTTTGACAAACGATTGCGTACTGTCGCACAGAGGTGAGCACAGACGCATCGTAAATCTCGTTCTCATCGATACCACTGCCCCGCAAGCTTGCCTCAGGCGGAATGCCCTGCTCCGCCAGAACCTCAACCAGTGTCGCGATCTTGTATGGAGCAAAGATGCGCTCGTTGATGAGCGAAATTCGAGAAAACATGCGACCCCCATACTGAGCAAGAGCAGTCTGTTCAAGGTTCAGACTGGGCTGCAAAATCGAATTGGTTGATGTGGGCAAGGTGACAGCGGCACAACGTAATGAGACCTCCCAAGTTTGCCATAGCATCCTGCGCGACCCCAAATCAATGGGAAGCACGACGCGCTCTCGGCTCAACTTGAAAGGGCGGCTGATGGCGATGCTCTAAATGAGGCTGGATCGGACACCGCCACGCCATCACGTATGCCTTGATCGAACAGATCCACTCCTGATGCAAGCCTCTCCAGCTCGACGCGACCACACTGCTCGGCTTCGCCCAGGGCCTTCGGTCCTCGGAAGGTTCGGCGCTCCGTGGAGCCTTCCGCAGGAAAGTGAGGCTCGGGAGAACGACTTCGTCTTATAACGCGCCATCGACTGCTGCCTAAGCGCTGGACTTGCTCCGCCACCTAGCGGCAGCGGCCGAATCCCTCGCCACTATCAGGCCTAGGTCGACCGCGACCGCGACCACGACCACGGTCAACCCCGCCTGTTCGCCGATTCCCACTGATTCGTCTAACTCGACCACTGACGGCAGCGGCATCACGCGGCCCGACCCTCAAGCACGCTGGGCAGAGGGGCACCAAAGAGAGCTCGCATGCGCGCACATTGTCCTCGCAGAACCTGATGATGTCCGAAAGAGACCTTACCGAGCAGGCATGACCAGACTAGCCTTTGGCCGTAAGAGTTGGAGTTGAAAAATCAGGTATGCCTCCCATCGGTGGGCACGGTCGTTATAGCGCGGGTCGATCGGTATAACCTGCTGAACTCCAATCCCGCTGGTCAACAACTATTGACCTTGCCCACGAAAAACGTATCCCTTGACGTGTGATTCAATCCACGCAAGGAGAACGACATGACGAAAGCGACACGGGCACGCTACACACTGGAATTCAAACAAGAGGCGGTGCGACTGGTC
>JBAZRB010000036.1:0-11596 GCA_041663105.1 Rhodanobacter sp. | reverse complement strand
GACCAGTCGCACCGCCTCTTGTTTGAATTCCAGTGTGTAGCGTGCCCGTGTCGCTTTCGTCATGTCGTTCTCCTTGCGTGGATTGAATCACACGTCAAGGGATACGTTTTTCGTGGGCAAGGTCAGAACCGGTATCGGTTGAAGAAAATTTGGCGGCAAAATCGTGATTGAAGCAATAAGTTGGAAAACATCAAGCGATCGGAAATTACCGGTGCGACCTGCTGGATCGCACCGCGGGCAGGTGATCCTGTTTTTGGCATCGCCTGGGAAAAGTGCGCTCTTCTTCTGTTCTTGACCTCTCGCTTTCGGCAACCTGCCTGCATGACTCCGAACGAAAAGCACAGATCCACCGAAGTCTCGCGAGGCTCCATGGTGGTCGCGGCGCTGTCGACGGTGGTGGAGTGGTACGACTTCACGCTCTACCTGTATTTCGCCACCGTGCTGTCGCGGGTGTTCTTCGGTGGCGGCGACGCTTCGCTGCTTGCCACGCTCGCCGGGTTCGCCATTTCCTACGCCATGCGGCCGTTGGGCGCGATGGTGTTCGGCCATATCGGCGACCGCATTGGGCGGCAGCGCACGCTGGTGCTATCGATGATGCTGATGACGCTGGCGATGCTCGCGACGGCATTGCTGCCCGACTATGCCGCGATCGGACCGGCGGCGGGCGGCCTGCTGCTGTTGCTGCGCTGCTTCATGGCGTTCTCTGTCGGCGGCGAATATACGGGCGTGGTCGCCTACCTGCTGGAAAGCGCGCGCGCGGACCGTCGCGGATTGATCACCTCGCTGGCATCCGCAGCCAGCGAGGTCGGTGCGTTGCTGGCGGTGGCGATCTCTGCCCTGGTGGTCGGCGTGATGAGCACGGCCCATCTCGACGCCTGGGGCTGGCGCATTCCGTTTTTCGCGGGTGCGGCGCTGGCCGGCTGTGTCTGGATCGCGCGCTCCAGCATGGAAGAATCACCAGAATTCCTCCGGCAAGTGAAGCAGCACAGCGTGCCCAAGTCCCCGCTTCGCTACACGCTCGCCCATCACAGGCCGGCGCTGCTGCGTACCTTTGCCATCTCGGCGCTGGGCTCCATCACCTATTACGTCGGCATCACGTACGTCCCGACATTCCTAAGCTCATCCGGCATCCTTGCCGAAGGCCGTTCACTGTGGCTGTCGACTCTTGCCGCAGCGGCGGTCATTCTGGTCACGCCGCTGGCAGGTGCGCTGTCCGACCGGGTCGGACGCAAGCCGGTGCTGACCTGGCTGGGCGTCGCCGGCGTACTGCTGCCTGTGTCCATGTTCTACCTGATGGCCGGCGGCGGCGAGCTGCCGATCGCCGTCGGTGCGATCGTGCTGGCCTGCCTCGCCGGTGGCGTGAGTGCGGTAGGCGCCCCGGCGACCGCCGAGCAGTTTCCCGGCGAAGGCCGGCTCAGCGGCCTGGCGCTGGGTGTGACGGTCGCCACGGCCATCTTCGGCGGTCTGACACCCTTCCTCGCGGAGCTTTTCGTCCGGCTGACCGGATGGAACGCCCTACCCGGCGCCATGATCGCCGCTGTGGCCCTGGCCGTCATGCCCGTTTTCCTGACCATGCCAGAGACACATCCATACCTGCGCGGAACCCGTACTGCAGACCCGGCGGTAAAGCAGGCCGGCATCCAAAGTCCACAAGAACGTTGAAAAACATGGTTAAAACAATGAATTATATAAATTCAAGAGATCGACAATTGCCGCCGTGACCTCCTCTGTTCGCAGTCATGCGGTCCCCGATTCTGAAGTGCTCGACAACGCGTTAGGATTACTGCTGCTGAACTGGAATCCACCGGAGTACCGGATCGTGAATGCGGATAGCGCAGTCGCCAGTGCGATGGAAGCACCGATAAGCGGGACTTCGGGGTCGCCCCGCCGGTTGGTTTACCGGCATCGCCTGCCCATACGAATCATGCATTGGATCAACGTCATCGCGCTGTCGCTGATGCTGTTTAGTGGGCTGCAAATCTTCAATGCGCATCCCAGCCTCTACTGGGGTAACCGTTCTGACCCCGGCAAGGCATGGCTCAGCCTCGGCGCCCGTCAGGATGCAGCCGGCCACCTTGTGGGAATTACGCGTATCGGCCACCATCAATTCACCACGACGGGCGTGCTCGGGGTTTCCACGGGCAGCGATGGCATGCCTGCCGTGCGCGGGTTCCCCTCGTGGCTTACCGTTCCAGGGCCGGGATGGTTGGCCTTGGGACGACGTTGGCACTTTTTCTTTGCCTGGGTGTTCGTGCTCAACGGACTTTGCTACGTCGGATATTCCCTCGCCACCCGCCACCTGCAGCGCGACCTGTGGCCGACACGCAGGGATTGGCGCGGTATTGGTCGTTCGATTCTGGATCATCTCCGTTTCAAGCATCCTCATGGTTCGGAGGCGCTGCGTTACAACATCCTGCAGCGGCTCGCGTACTTGATCGTGATCTTCATCTTTGGTGTTGGCATCGTGCTGATGGGCCTGGCCATGTCGCCGCGCATGGATGCCGTGCTGTGGCCACTGGTCGAGGTCGTCGGTGGCCGCCAGTCAGCGCGAACCATCCATTTCATCATTGCCTGGGCCTTCGTCGCCTTCGTGCTGGTACATGTGTTCGAGGTGCTGATCAGTGGGTTATTCAATCAGTTGCGCGGCATGATCAGTGGCTATTTCATGATCGACGCTGGCGTAACGGATGGGGCCGAGGAGGACTCTGGGCAGGATGATGCCGCCATGCCCGATGCTGTGGTCCCTGCCGAGGAACGCATCCATGACTGATCGCCGATCATTCCTGCGCATGACGATCATGGGTGCAACCAGTGTGATTGTTGCCGGCTGTGATCGCATTTCTCAGAGCAACTGGGGCCCGAAGGTGCTAGGCACGGCGGAGGGTCTGAATCACCGCGTGCAGGCGTTGCTGTCGCCGTCCAGCGCCATGGCGAGGGAATACAGCGACGCCGATATCTCGGCGGTATTTCGACCCAACGGCACCATCATGCCTTCCACTCCCACCTATCAGACCCTGCTGGCAAACCAGTTCCGTGACTACAAGTTGCAGGTGGACGGCATGGTCAGCCGTCCGCTGATGTTGTCGATCGATGATCTGAAAAAACTCGACACACGTTCGCAGATTACCCGGCACGATTGTGTAGAGGGTTGGAGTGTCATCGGCAAGTGGCAAGGCACCCTGCTCTCCGCCGTGCTCGACCACGCAGGAGTCGACCCGCAGGCGCGCTTTGTGGTTTTTCACTGCTTCGACGACATGGACCAGGGCACGCCCTATTACGAGAGCGTTGACATCAGCGAGGCCCGACATCCGCAGACGCTGCTGGCTTTTTCCTTGAACGACAAGCCACTGCCGGTGCCTAACGGTGCACCACTGCGTCTTCGCGTCAGCCGGCAGCTGGGTTACAAGCAGGCGAAGTACCTCCGCCGGATCGAGCTGGTCAGGTCGTTCGCCACGATTGGCGAGGGCCATGGCGGCTATTGGGAGGACCAGGGTTATGAGTGGTACGCTGGTATCTGATTCGGCATGCTGACTGTCATGGTCCTATCCTAAGATGCCTGCCGACGGTGAGGGTTCGAGCGGTGTCCACGCGTGGACACCGGTTCTCCTGTGAAAACGCCGACATCGCGAACGGGCTGCTCGCCCGTCTCCTGCCAGCATCGTCGCAAGTAATGGTTATGGGATATATTTACTGCCCGCGTTTTGTCGATATCCGACTTTGGTCGTGTGGCATGAATCCACGGAAACGTATTACACGTAGATGAGATTCCGGCACCACCGCCGGATGACAGAAGGGGGGAGTCTCATGGCTGTATCTTCTGAGTCAGGTTCACTGAACGCACCGGTACATGGATCGCCTGGATTTTTCTCCAGGGAGTGCACCATCGCCGGTCCAGGTTTCAACCGCTGGCTGGTGCCACCGGCCGCATTGGCCATTCATTTGTGCATCGGCATGGCCTACGGGTTTTCGGTGTTCTGGCTTCCGATGAGCAAGCTGTTGGGGGCTACCGACCCGATGGTCTGCGCCAACCTCGGCTTTTTCGCGGCGCTGACCAGCACCACGTGCAACTGGACGGTGCCGCAGGTCACCCATATTTTCGAAACCTTCATAGCGATGCTGGGCATTTCCGCAGCGCTCTGGGGCGGATGGCTGGAGCATGCAGGTCCACGCAAGGCGGGTTTCATTGCTGCACTATGCTGGGGCGGTGGTCTTGTCGTGGGTGGCATCGGCGTGTCGATGCACCAGTTGTGGCTGGTTTATCTGGGCTGCGGCGTGCTTGGCGGCGTGGGCCAGGGTTTGGGCTACATCACCCCTGTCTCCAGCCTGATCAAGTGGTTTCCGGATCGTCGCGGCATGGCTACCGGTTTCGCCATCATGGGTTATGGCGGCGGCGCGATGATCGGCGCGCCGCTGGCAGTCGTGCTGATGAAGCATTTCTCGGCCACTGCCGCGCAAGGCGTGGCCTCGACCCTGATAGTGATGGGCGCGCTCTACGTCATCGTGATGGCGGCCGGTGCCATCGGCTTCCGCGTGCCACCGAACGGCTGGCGCCCGACCGGCTGGACGCCACCGGAAGAAAGTCAGGGCAGCGCGATGATCACGCATCGTCACATGCATCTGAATCGTGTCTGGAAAACCCCCCAGTTCTGGCTGGTCTGGAGCGTGCTGTTTCTCAATGTCACCGCCGGCATCGCGGTGATATCGATGGCCAGCCCGATGCTGCAGGATGTCTTCGGCGGCAAGCTGGCCGGGCTGACCGAAGCGGCGGCAGCGCTGACCGCGGCACAGAAAGCTGCCGTGGTAGCCGCTGCCGCCGGACTGGTCGGGCTGATCAGCTTGTTCAACAGTGTCGGCCGGTTGTTCTGGGCATCGCTGTCGGACAGGATCGGACGCAAGAACACCTACTATGCATTCTTCGTGATCGGCATCATCGTTTATTGCCTGCTGCCGACCTGGGGCCATCTGGGCATGGCAGGCATGTTCGTGGTCTCGATCTGCCTCATCCTGAGCATGTATGGCGGCGGTTTTTCGACCGTACCAGCCTATCTGGCTGATCTGTTCGGCACCCAGATGGTCGGCGCGATCCATGGTCGGCTGCTCACGGCGTGGTCGGCTGCCGGCATCATCGGTCCGTTCCTGATTGCCGCGATCCGCCAGACCCAGCTCGATGCGGGCGTGGCCAAGACCCTGGTTTACGACCGCACGCTCTACATCATGGCCTTCCTGCTGTTTCTTGGCCTGATCTGCAATGCATTGATCCGCCCGGTAAAAGCATCGAACTTCATGACTGAGGAAGAACTGGCCCAGGAACGGTCATTGCAGCACGAAGCACCGCACCTGGCGGCTGGCGCGCAGCTCGCTGCCCGTGGCAGCTTTGGAGCCGCCGGTTCGCTTGCCTGGCTGGCCGTGGGTGTACCCTTTTTGATTGGGTTGTATATTGCGTTGGCGAAGGCCGCCGCGCTGTTTTGAAGGTGAACGGATGAAACGAGCCATCAATATCGCCTTGCAGCCGGAACTGCCGGACGATGTCCGCTCGGCAGTGATGGAAGTGACCGCCAGACTCGGTCAGCTGCCGGGTGCCTTGCTTCCTGTGCTTCACGGTGTGCAGGACACGCTGGGCTACATCCCCCCCGACGCCGTACCGTTGATTGCCCGCGAGCTGAACCTGTCGCGGGCCGACGTGCATGGCGTGATCAGCTTCTACCACTACTTCCGTAGCAAGCCAGCCGGACGGCGCGTGATCTATCTGTGCCGCGCCGAATCGTGCCAGGCGATGGGGGCAGTAACGCTTGAGAAACACATCAAGCAGCGGCTCGGCGTAGACTTTCATCAGACCACGGCCAATGGCGCATATACGCTCGAGCCGGTCTATTGCCTCGGCAACTGCGCCTGCTCGCCAGCGATGATGGTCGATGATGAATTGAAAGGCCGGCTGACCCCCGCCGGGTTTGATGCCTGGCTGGCCGCGGAGGTGAAATGAGCATCACGGTTTATGTGCCACGCGATGCCGGCGCGCTATCGCTGGGCGCCGAGGCGGTAGCCACTGCCATCGCCACCGAGGCAAGCCGGCGCGCAGTTGATGTGCAGATCGTACGCAATGGTTCTCGTGGGTTGTACTGGCTCGAACCGCTGGTTGAAGTGGTCACCCCGAGCGGACGCATCGGCTACGGTCCGGTGCAGGCGGAAGATGTCGGTGCCCTGTTCGATGCGGACTTTCTGCATGGTGGCGAACACGTGCTCGCGCTTGGCGCCACCGAAGACATCCCGTACCTGAAAAGCCAGCAGCGGTTGACCTTTGCCCGTGTCGGCATCGTTGACCCACGCAGTATCGATGACTATCGCGCGCACGGCGGTTACCGCGGTCTCGACGCGGCGCTGGCGATGGACGTTGCCGCGATCGTGCAGACGGTCACCGACTCCGGCCTGCGCGGACGAGGTGGCGCGGCGTTTCCGACCGGCATCAAGTGGAGAACCTGCCTGGATGCAACGGCCGACCAGAAATACATCGTGTGCAATGCCGACGAGGGCGACTCAGGTACCTACGCTGACCGCATGATCATGGAAGGCGATCCGTTCGCGCTGATCGAGGGTATGACCATCGCCGGACTGGCGGTGGGTGCGAGCCATGGCTACATCTACCTGCGCATTGAATACCCGCATGCACAGCGGGCGCTTGAGGCGGCTATCGCCAGCGCCGAGGCGCAGGGTTACCTCGGTGCGGACGTGCGCGGCAGCGGCAAGCCGTTCCGGCTCGAAGTACGCATGGCCGCCGGTGCTTACATTTGTGGCGAGGAAACCTCGCTGCTGGAGTCGCTTGAAGGCAGACGCGGCCAGGTGCGTTTCAAGCCGCCCTTGCCGGCGATCGAAGGGCTGTTCGGCAAACCCACGGTGATCAACAACGTGGTGACGCTGGCCTCGGTTCCGATCATTCTCGACAAGGGAATGGCCTTCTATCGCGACTACGGCATGGGGCGATCGCGCGGCACACTGCCGATCCAGCTGGCCGGCAATCTCAAGCGCGCCGGTCTGGTCGAGCGTGCTTTCGGCCTGACCCTGCGCGAGTTGATCGAGGACTATGGCGGTGGCACGGCCAGCGGCCGGTCAGTGCGTGCGGTGCAGGTGGGCGGCCCACTGGGTGCTTATATCCCCGTGTCGCAACTCGATACGCCGGTTGACTATGAGGCATTCATCGCGATCGGCGGCATGCTCGGTCATGGTGGCGTGGTGGTGTTCGACGACAGTGTGGACATGGCTGCGCAGGCGCGCTACGCGATGGAATTCTGTGCGATTGAATCCTGCGGAAAATGTACGCCCTGCCGGATCGGCTCGACCCGCGGCGTCGAGGTGATTGACCGCATCGTGGCCGGCGATCGCACCGAACGCGAACGCAATGAAATTCTGCTGCGTGATCTTTGCCAGACCATGCTGGACGGTTCGCTTTGCGCGCTGGGCGGGATGGTTCCGCTGCCGGTGCTCAGCGCCCTTGACCATTTTTCCGAAGATTTTTCAGGCACGGCCCACCACGCCGCAGCCTGAGGAGGTAGCGCGTCATGTTGTCCATCGTCGAAATCGATTACGGCACGCCCAAAGTCGCTTCATCCACCACGGTCGAGTTGCTGATCGACGGCCAGTCGATCCGTGTGCCGGCGGGCACGTCGGTGATGCGCGCTGCAGCCCAGGCCGGCATCAACATTCCCAGGCTGTGCGCCAGCGAGATGCTGGACGCCTTCGGATCGTGCCGCCTGTGCCTGGTCGAGATCGAGGGTCGCAAGGGTTATCCGGCCTCATGCACCACACCGGTGACCTCGGGAATGAAGGTCCGCACGCAAACGCCCAGGCTCGCCGACCTGCGCCGTGGCGTGATGGAACTCTACATTTCCGATCATCCGCTGGACTGCCTCACCTGCCCTGCCAACGGTCACTGCGAACTGCAGGACATGGCCGGCGTGGTCGGCCTGCGCGAGGTGCGCTACGGCTACGATGGCGCCAACCACGTCTATGCGAAGCAGCCCGATGGCAGCACCAATCCGTTATTCGTGGACAAGGACACCTCCAACCCCTATTTCACCTTTGATCCGTCCAAGTGCATCGCCTGCTCGCGCTGCGTGCGCGCCTGCGACGAAGTGCAGGGCACGTTCGCGCTGACCATCCAGGGTCGCGGTTTCGACTCCAAGGTAGCCGCCAGCCAGGACAACAGCTTCCTCGATTCCGAGTGCGTCTCGTGCGGCGCCTGCGTGCAGGCCTGCCCCACCGCGACGCTGTCGGAAAATACCCTGATCGACAAGGGCCAGGCCGAACACAGCATCGTCACGACCTGCGCCTATTGTGGTGTCGGCTGCAGCTTCCGCGCCGAGATGAAGGGCGAGGAAATCGTGCGCATGGTGCCGAACAAGGACGGCCACGCCAACCACGGCCACTCCTGCGTCAAGGGCCGTTTTGCGATTGGCTATGCCAGTCATCCGGACCGCATCACCACACCGATGATCCGCACCAGGATCTCCGATCCATGGCAGGTGGTGAGCTGGGATGAGGCCTTTGCGCACGTTGCCAGCGAGTTCCAGAGAATTCAGGCCGCACATGGCACGAACGCAATTGGCGGCATAACCTCCTCGCGCTGCACCAACGAGGAAACTTACCTGGTGCAGAAGCTGGTCCGCGCCGCGTTTGGCAACAACAATGTCGACACCTGCGCGCGCGTCTGCCATTCGCCGACCGGTTACGGCCTCAAGGCCACCATGGGCGAGTCGGCCGGCACCCAGGATTTTGACTCGATCGAGCAGACTGATGTGGTGCTGGTGATCGGCGCCAACCCCACCGATGCCCATCCGGTATTCGGCTCGCAGATGAAACAGCGCCTGCGCGCCGGGGCGAAACTCATCGTGGTGGATCCGCGGCGGATCGACCTGGTGCGTACGCCGCACATCAAGGCCGACTACCACCTCAAGTTGAAGCCCGGCACCAATGTCGCCGTGCTCGACACGCTGGCGCACGTGATTGTCACCGAAGGCCTGGTCAACGAGGCTTTCGTCGCCCAGCGCTGCGAGCCTGAGGCGTTCGCCAAGTGGAAAGCCTTCGTCGCCCAGGACAAATACAGTCCCGAGGCCATGGAAGCGCAGACCGGCGTGCCCGCCTCGCTGGTTCGCGGTGCCGCCAGGCTCTATGCCACCGGTGGCAACGGTGCGATCTACTACGGCCTCGGCGTTACCGAGCACGCCCAGGGCTCCACCGCGGTGATGGCCATCGCCAACCTGGCCATGGCCACCGGCAACATCGGTCGCGAAGGTGTCGGCGTGAACCCGTTGCGCGGGCAGAACAACGTGCAGGGCTCTTGCGACATGGGTTCGTTCCCGCATGAATTCCCCGGTTACCGGCATGTCGGCGACGCCGCGACGCGCGCGCTGTTCGAGCAGGACTGGGGCGTGCCCCTGCTGGGTGAGCCCGGCCTGCGCATACCCAACATGTTCGATGCCGCGCTGGATGGCAGCTTTCTCGGGCTTTACATCGAGGGCGAGGACATCGCCCAGTCAGATCCGGACACCCAACACGTCACCGCGGCGCTGAGCGCGATGGAATGCATCGTGGTGCAGGACCTGTTCCTCAACGAGACGGCCAAGTACGCCCACGTCTTTCTGCCGGGTAGTTCGTTCCTGGAAAAGGACGGTACCTTCACCAACGCCGAACGTCGCGTCTCGCGCGTGCGCAAGGTGATGGCGCCCACGGCCGGCTACGCCGACTGGGAGATCACCCAGAAACTGGCGCAGGCGATGGGCTACCCGATGGATTACGCTCACGCCTCGGAAATCATGGACGAAATCGCCCGATTGACCCCGACCTTCCACGGCGTCAGCTTCGATCGGATCGACCAGCTCGGCTCGATCCAGTGGCCGTGCAACGAGGATCATCCCGAGGGCACGCCGGTGATGCATGTGGACGAGTTCGTGCGCGGAAAGGGGCGCTTCATGCTCACCGAGTACGTGCCTACTTCGGAGAAGGTCAACGCCGAGCATCCGCTGATCCTTACCACCGGGCGCATCCTCAGCCAGTACAACGTCGGTGCTCAGACCCGGCGCACCGCCAACGTCATGTGGCATGACGAGGACCGCCTCGAGATCCATCCGCATGATGCCGAGGAGCGCGGCATCAGCGACGGCGACTGGGCCGGCATTCGCAGCCGCGCCGGTGACACCGTGCTGCGCGCCATGATCTCCGAGCGCATGCAGCCGGGTGTGGTCTACACCACCTTTCACTTCCCCGGCTCCGGCGCCAACGTGATCACCACCGAAAACTCGGATTGGGCCACCAACTGCCCCGAGTACAAGGTTACCGCCGTGCAGGTCACCCGGGTCAGCCAGCCGTCGGAATGGCAGAAGCGCTTCCATGCCTTCTCGGAGGAGCAGCAGGAACTGCTCGAACAGGCGCAGTCGGCCAATTCGCCAGGTTCGGCATGAATCAGGCTTGGCCCGGCACAGAAGCAGAGGCTGTCAGGCTGAGGTGATGGTGACTGCGTCCGCAAATGTCGAGATCACCCCGCTGAGGGGCATTTCGGCGCGCCTCAAGTGTATGGCCTGCAGCTTCAACCAAGGCAAGAGTTGACATGAATATTGAACGACTCATCACGATGGTCAATGACATCGCCACTTATTTCGCGGTGGAGCCTGATCACGCTACCGCCGTCGAAGGCGTGCGCGAGCACCTGACCAAGTTCTGGGATCCGGTGATGCGCCGTCAACTGAAGAGCTACATGATGCAAGGGGGTGAGGGTTTGCTGCCCCTGGCTGCGGAAGCTGTGGAGGCATTGACCATGCCGGCGGCGGTTGTTTCCTGAGAGCGCTTCAGCCATGCCGATCAAGCTTGCTGCACTGGCTCCAATGAGTCGTGAAGTACGCATTTTGATCGTAAGCGTCCTGCCACGACACCTTGTACGACGTTCGCGGCTTAGCCTACGGGGCAATGCCAACTTGTTGGCAGCAGGCTGTCGAGGTGTTTGTCGAGGGTGGTCGGCAGGCGCGTGAGGACGTCGACGAGCCATGCATAGGGATCGAGACCGTTAGCCTTGGCGGTAGCGAGCAGACTCATGATCGCCGCGGCACGCTGACCGGCGGATTCGGAACCACAGAAGAGCCAGTTCTTGCGGCCGATGGCAATGGGTCGGATGGCGTTTTCGGCCGGGTTGTTGTCTATCGGGTAGCGGCCGTCATCAAGGACGCGCGCCAGCGCGTTCCACCGCTTCTGCGTATAGCTGATGGCACCGGCCAGGCCGGTGTTGCCCAGCACTTTAGGCTGCAGTTCATCGAGCCACTGCTTGAAGCTCGCCAGCCGGGGCGCAAGTAGCCGTTGGCGTTCGCGGTGCCGCGTCTCGGGGTCGAGATCGCATAGCGCCGTATCGATGGCGTAGATCACGCCGATGCGTTCGATCGCCTCTTTAGCAACAGGGCTGCCGCTGGCGGCATGCGCGTCGAAGAACTTGCGCCGTGCATGTGCCCAGCAACCCAGCTCGGTGATGCCCTTGGCGAAGAGCGCTTTGTATCCGGCGTAGTCATCGACCATCAGTGCGCCTTGCCAGTCGCCGAGGAAGGCGGCCGCGTGCTTGCCGGCG
>JBAZRB010000035.1:0-15070 GCA_041663105.1 Rhodanobacter sp. | reverse complement strand
GACCAGTCGCACCGCCTCTTGTTTGAATTCCAGTGTGTAGCGTGCCCGTGTCGCTTTCGTCATGTCGTTCTCCTTGCGTGGATTGAATCACACGTCAAGGGATACGTTTTTCGTGGGCAAGGTCACACCACGACGGGCTCCGACTGGTCCAACTGGAAATAGGGCTCGATTTCGGGATGTTCGGCCCGGGCTTGATCAAGCAAATCGCTAACCAGTTTCTGCCGTTCGCCGTTGAGCGTGATGATGCCAATGGACTTTCCCGAAGCGACAAACGCTGGATCGGTCAGACGCCTCACGGTCTCCTCGACGATCGCCTTGGCCTCGATCTGGTTGTTACGCCCTTTGCCCTTGGCGTACACGCCTTGTACCCGGCGCCACTCGACAGCGCTTGCGCGAGTCTCTGCCGCGGGAAACGTGATCAGTTCGTTGTCGTAATAGTTGTGATTGGAGAACGCGATGAGAGTCTCGTGGCGACTGCGGTAATGCCAGGTGAGGCGGTGGCTCGGTATCTCGGTGCTCCGGGTCCGCCTCTGGGCCAGGGTCCTTGGAAATTGGCTAAAGAATCGAAATTTCCTAACGCTTGGGCAGCGGAACTCCATGAAGATGCGCGCTCCGCCGAGCTGACCTTGTCGGCCCATGCCGTCAATGTTTATCAGGGAAGCCTGACATGACAAAGCCCCAGGCGAGCCGTCATCAGGCTTCTATTCAGATGCCCCTCTTACAACTGCGATCTACCTCACAAACACCGAATTGTGTTTGTCATGGTCCGCGCGCAGACTGAGCAAGTAATTACGATTGCGCACGATATTGCGTTTCGTAATGCAGGGGCGAGCGCATGCGTGTTGAGAGCAGGTATTCACCCTCTGGTACGAGGCCCATCCTAGACCGCGTACTACGTGGTGGGTGCTGCCTCTCTAGTCTTGTATGAGAAGCCGAGGCTGAGCATGGATGCCGCAGTAACTGCCGATGATTTTGCCCACGAACCACAACGCGAAAAACTTGAAGCCGCGGAAACGGTCGGTGCCGCAAACGATCAGCCGCTCCAAGGGCTGGTCTTGCTGGCCCAGTTTCACGGTATCGCGGCGGACGAGGCACAACTGCGCCACGACGCAGGCAGGGGCAATCAGCCTTTCGACGAGACCGCGCTGTTGCTCGCGGCGAAGCGGCTGGGCCTCAAGGCAAAAGTAGTTCGACAACCTGCCGAGCGCCTGGATCTCGTGGCGCTGCCCGCGCTTGCCCTCATGAACGACGGCACGGCGTTCGTCGTGGCCAAGGTCGACGATGAGAAGGTACTCATCCACGACCTCGCGCTCCAACGCCCGAGCATCCTGTCCCGTCAGGAACTCCTGGCTCGTTATGACGGCCGCTTGCTGACGGTCGCCTCACGCGCTTCGATGATGGCCGAGCTGGCGAAGTTCGACTTCAGCTGGTTCATTCCGGCCGTGGTGAAGTACCGCAAGCTGCTGCTGGAAGTGCTGGTCGTCTCATTCTTCCTGCAGCTGTTCGCCCTGGTCACACCGCTGTTCTTCCAGGTGGTGATGGACAAGGTGCTGGTGCACCACGCGATGACCACGTTGACCGTCATCACCATCGGCCTGGTGGCCATCACGCTGTTCAATGTGGTGCTGTCGGGGCTGCGCACGTATGTGTTTGCCCACACCACCAGCCGCATCGACGTGGAGCTGGGCGCACGTCTGTTCCGACATATTCTCGCGTTGCCGCTGGCCTACTTTGAATCGCGTCGCGTGGGCGACACCATCGCCCGCGTACGCGAGCTGGAGAACATCCGCAACTTCCTGACCGGGCAGACGCTGACCTCGGTGCTGGATCTGCTGTTCACCTTCGTTTTTCTGACAGTGATGTTCTTCTACAGCGGCTGGCTGACCCTGATCGTGGTCATCTCACTGCCGCTCTATGCCATCTGGTCCGCGGCCATTACACCGACTTTGCGCGCCCGCCTCAACGAGAAATTCGTGCGCAGTGCGGACAACCAGTCGTTCCTGGTCGAAACGATCGCCGGCATCGGCACGGTCAAGGCCATGGCCGTCGACCCGCGCATGGTACGCACCTGGGACAACCAGCTGGCCGGCTACGTCCATGCCGGTTTCCGCGTGACCCAGCTGGCCAATATCGGTCAGCAAGGCGTACAACTGCTGCAGAAACTGGTCGGCGTCGCGGTCCTGTACTGGGGCGCGCAGATGGTGATCGAGGGCAACCTTTCGGTCGGACAGCTGATCGCCTTCACCATGTTGTCGGGCCAGGTATCCACGCCGATCGTGCGCCTCGCGCAACTCTGGCAAGACTTTCAACAGGTCGGCATCTCGATGGAGCGGATGGGCGACATTCTCAACACCCGCACCGAGGCCGGCGGCAGCCGCATGGCGTTGCCACCGATCAAGGGCGGCATCACCTTCGAGAATCTCAGCTTTCGTTACCGTCCGGATAGCGCCGAAGTGCTGGCGGGCATCAACCTGGCGATCGCGCCGGGCGAAGTGGTGGGTATCGTCGGGCGTTCGGGTTCGGGCAAGAGCACGCTGACCAAGCTGGTGCAGCGACTGTACGTCCCCGAACGGGGGCGCATTCTGGTCGACGGCACGGACTTGGCGCTGGCCGATCCCGCCTGGCTGCGGCGCCAGCTGGGCGTCGTGCTGCAGGAGAACTTCCTGTTCAATCGCAGCGTGCGCGAAAACATCGCGCTGATCGATCCCGGCATGCCACTGGAGCGAGTCATTCGAGCGGCTGAATTGGCAGGTGCCCACGAATTCATCGTGGAGCTTCCACAGGGCTACGACACGGTTGTCGGCGAACACGGCGCCAGCCTGTCCGGTGGCCAACGCCAGCGCATCGCGATCGCCCGCGCCCTGGTGGCCGATCCACGCATCCTCATTTTTGACGAAGCCACCAGCGCGCTCGACTACGAGTCCGAGCGCGCGGTGATGGCCAACATGCGCTCCATCTGTCAGGGCCGCACGGTGTTGATCATTGCCCACCGCCTTTCCACCGTGCGTCACGCCAATCGCATCGTCGTCGTCGACAAGGGCCGCATCGTGGAAACCGGTACACCCGATGAATTGCTGAAGCGCCCCGATGGTCACTTCGCCCATCTTTCACGCTTGCAGCAGGGTTGATGCCGATGACCAGCAAATGGACGGCGCTAGGCGATGTGCTTGGTCGATACCGCCAGGTATTTCGCACGGCTTGGGGCGAGCGGCGCGCACTGGAGCCCATGCCGCGCACCAGCGATGAACTGGCGTTTCTCCCTGCCCATCTGGAGCTGGCGGAAACGCCGCTATCGCCCGCACCGCGCGTCAGCCTGTGGGTGATCATGGCGTTGTTCTGTGCGGCGCTGCTCTGGGCATGTCTGGGCAAGCTCGACGTGGTAGCCGTGGCGCCCGGAAAAACCGTGAGCAGCAGCCGCACCAAGGTCATACAACCGGCCGAGACCGCTGTGGTGCGTCGCATTCTGGTGCGCGACGGCCAGCGAGTGAACAAGGGTGATTTGCTGGTCGAGCTGGACGCCACCGCGACGACCGCCGACAGCAGGAAGGCGCAGGAAGCCCTGATCAGCGCGCGACTGGCGGCAGCCAGATCCAGTGCACTGGTGACATCGATCGATGCGGGACAGCCGCCAACGCTTGTCAAAGACAGCGACCTTCCTGCAGCGCGCTTTGACGCCACCCAGCGACTGGCATCCAGTGAGTTCGCAGCGTTCTCCGCCAAAAAGCAAAGTCTGGAAGCGATGGTGACGCAGAAGCAAGCCGAGCTGCGTACGGTCGAATCGGCAATTAAGCCGCTGGAGCAGTATCTGGCCATCTCCAAGACCCGCCTGGCCGACTACGAGAAGTTGCTGGGCAGCAGCTATATCCCGCGTCAGGAATATCTGCAGCGAAAACAGGAGCGGATCAATGCCGAACGTGACCTTGCCGGACAACGCAGCCGCCGCGCGGAGCTGAGTTCCGCGATCACCGGAGCGAGGGAAGAGCTGTCGGTCACCGTCACCGACACCCGCCGCCAGCTGCTCGATGAATTGCGTCAGGCGCAGGAACAGATCCAGCAATACCAGCCCGAAGTCGCCAAAACCACGCAACGCAACGCCCTCATGCAACTGCGCGCGCCGGTCACCGGCACCGTGCAGCAACTGGCAGTTCACACCATCGGCGGCGTAGTCACGCCGGCCCAGCCCGTGCTTTCCGTGGTACCGGAGAACGAACCACTTGAGGTGGAAGCCACCGTGCTCAACCAGGACATCGGTTTCGTACGCCCGGGCCAGCGCGCCTCGATCAAAGTCGAGAGCTTCCCCTATACCCGTTACGGCTATATCGAGGGCGTGGTGCAGAGCGTTTCACACGATGCCATCCAGGACGAGAAACTCGGGCTGGTGTATCAGGCGCGAGTGAAGATGGCCACGACCGCGTTGGACGTCAACGGCGTCACCGTGAATCTCACCTCAGGCATGGCGCTGACGGCGGAGATCAAAACGGGGAAGCGACGAGTTATCGATTACATCCTGGATCCGTTGAGGGCAGGGGCAGGCGAGGCGATGAGGGAGCGGTAGAGCAATCAGCAGACGGCCTGCTATTCGATCCAGGTTGCCTATTTCAATATTTGAAAGGAGCGTCACCCCGATGAAACAAGTCACTCTTGCGGCACTCATGGTCGTGTCGGTCGCCGGTTGCAGTTCAAAACCGTTGACTGAAGCTGAATGCCGGACTGTAGCAAACAAGGAAATCGAATTTGCGACGAGCAAGGCGCCGTCCGGAGCCGCGGAAGACCTTCGGGACTTTCTTGCCAAGCGGGCCGACGAAAACAATCCGCAGTGCATGGCGGGGAAAACCTACAGTCGTAGTGACTACCGTTGCATGGTGCGGGCAAACGATCCCGATAGCATCGGAAAGTGCATTGCCAAGGTGAGCAAGCGGTTGGGGCATTAGCTCGTCCTGTGAGCGGCCGTGTTAGTAGCGGAGTGAACCCGGTAACTAAATGTTCTGGCTGTGCATAGCGGCTTAGCTGCTGCTCTACCGGTGTTACGTCTATTAAGTGTCAATTTTTACGAAAAAATAAAGATCATAGATATTGTTTCAATAAAATAGTTGTCTTCTGTTAACTCTTTTGGAGTCGCCATGCACGCAAGTTCGTTGGGTTTTCTTGGAATTGCATTTTTTGTAGTTTCAGTCGTTCTTGCTATTGCGAACAGATTCATCCGAAATAGTGAAGCGAAATTCTTAGTGCGGAAGATCGCTGAATTTCTTATGGCTATAGCCTTTGGCCTAATTTCCTACGCTCTGGTCATGAGCACAATCGAGCAGTATGAGGTGGGGCGGGCGGCAGCCGCAAGCCGCGGCGGAGCTGTGGCTGTATTCAATAAGCAGGACACGCCATTAATGTTTATTTCAATAATGGTATTCAAAATTGTTGGCGATGCGGCTTTTATAGCGATATCCGCCGGGTGGATAGCAAAGTTCCTTGGTTTCAAAATTAAAATCAACTTCTAGGATGGATGAAAATGACCACACTCTTTGGTAGCGAGGCCATAGGGTTCCAGTTGGCGGAACTTTCCACGGTATTCTTTGATTACATGAAGCGTTCTATTGATCGCCTGGAAGAACAGCAAAAGTCTGGTGAAATAACAGAACAAGATTTCGCGCGTGAATTTGGCGACGCCTATTCTCAGTGTGCAGAGCTCGCTCATTTATTTTCCCGAAAATTCCATGACGAAGGAAATGAAGATCTATCAACTGTTTGCGAAGCTTGGGCCTCGGGTTTTGATAGAAAGGTAACCTTGGCGGAAGCGGTTGTAATCGATCCTTACGCTGCTGGGTATTTTTTCCAGGATGTGATTGGTGCGCTAAGCGCATTCGATGACGGTGCCATCATAGATGAGACGCTTGGGGCCAATTCGGGTAAGCTCTTGTTGGCAAAAGGTCTCGGTTGGGCAGATAAGACAATCAATGCTTGGGCGGCATTTCAGGATTATTTAAAAGGTGATACGACCGATATTGCTGGACTGGTTGCTGGAATTATCGTAGGCGACATGGTTGTGACGGCAGGCGCGGTACTGATTGGTGCTACTGCTCTAGAAGGTCTAGCGGTGATAACTGCTGTGGTGGCAGTGGGTGCAGTTTCTGTGGTTGCTGCAAAAGGTGTAGGTGGTGCCGTTAACGAATTTCTTGAGATATTTGGTGGTGAGGACGATGAAGATGCCGGCGATACCGTAAGAAGGCTTCTGAAAGATAGCAACTCTGTACTGCTTCCACATATAGGCGATAAGCTGCACTTTGGGACGTCGGGATCTGATGTTATCTATGGTACTTCCGGTGTAAAAAATGATGCTGTCGGGGGTTTGGGAGACGATATTATCGCCGGCGCCGACTTGATTGACTATCTGAGCGGCGGCGGCGGTAATGACGATATCGACGGTGGTGGTGGTGATGACACCTTGAGAGGGGGTTCGGGAGATGACACGCTAGTTGGCGGTCTTGGAGATGACAGGCTAGCTGGTGGCTTGGGGTTGGACATATATAAGTTTTCCGCTTCGGACTTCCTGTCTGGGCCGACCGAGGATGTGATTTCTGATGAGGATGGGCAAGGCAGAATTTATTTCGACGGTTCCAGCATTAGCGGAACCGGCATTGGCTTTGACACCATTCATGACGCAAGTTTCGGAACCTGGCTCACCTCGGACGAGAAATTCCGCCTTTCGGTGCTAGGAGAGGGGGATAACCAGGCCCTTATCATTGTCCATCGCGCAAGCGGATCCCGTATTGTAGTAAACCATTGGAAAAATGGTGATCTCGGTATCGAGATCCCCGATATGGATGGAGTGAATCCTCACAACTCCGCGCCGTTGACTGGTGGCGACGATTTGTTTGGTGCGTCGAGCAGCAATGCCGGAAACGACCAGATCGACGGCTTGGCGGGTAATGACGGGCTGGATGGTGGTGCCGGTGATGACGTTATCGATGGCGGCTTTGATGATGACTTGATCCTCGGAGGCTCGGGGAACGATCAGCTGTCCGGTTCATCCGGCAATGACGTGATTCTCGATGGCTCCGAGCTGCTCAATTTTCGGGATTGGAGTGACACGGCCGGATCGGACGGAAGAAGCGAGCGTCAGCGTGTCGAAGACGATATGGCCCAGTTGGGCGACGCCGTGCTGTCGCGGGGCAAGGGCTGGTATATACGGTTGAATGGTGCGGATGGGGATGGCGGATTCACGATTGTGACTTCAGAGGCAGCGACCTTTCTGGACCCGAACGCCTCGCCGGGTGGCGACGACGTCATCGACGGCGGCGACGGCAATGATCGTATCGCCGCTGGCGAAGGTGACGACAGGATCACCGGCGGAGCGGGCAACGACATCATCGATGGCGGTCACGACGACGACACCATCAGCGGGGGCGACGGTGACGACACCATCAGCGGCGACTTGTTCGAGGACGCCGTTGCGCACGTCGACTTTACCGCGCTCGTTTCGGATCAGGCTAGGAAGAACGGCAATGACGTGATTGACGCGGGCGCAGGCAACGACAAGGTTGTCGGCGGCGGTGGCAACGATGTCATTTACGGTGGCGCGGGCGATGACAGACTCGCCGGTCGCGGCGAGTCCAGGCCAGTCGACAGTGATGACTTGGATCGCGATTACATCGACGGAGGCTCGGGCGCCGACATGATCACTGGCGACGACGGCGATGACACCCTGCTTGGCGGTGACGGCAATGACATCATCCGCGGCGACAACGCGTCTGCGGATACACGCAATGGCAACGACAAGATTTACGGAGGTGCCGGGGACGACCAGCTCGGTGGTGACGGCGGCGACGATGTTATCTACGGCGATGACGGCGCGGACCTCCTGATCGGTGACGGGCCCGATATCGATGGCAGTCTGCATGGCAGCGATCTCCTCTTCGGTGGCGCGGGCAATGACACCTTGATGGGCTACGGTGGCGACGACTCACTGGATGGTGGCGACGGCGACGACGTGCTGGTCGGCGACGCGGACGAAACGCTTTTGGCCCCCGTTTACCACGGCAACGACTTCCTCTCTGGCGGTGCCGGCAACGACGAACTGCAGGGCAACGGCGGCGATGACGTGCTCGACAGTGGTGTGGGCGATGACAGACTCTTCGGCGGCAGCGGCAATGACGTGCTGAACGGCGACGACGGCAAGGATGAGCTTGCCGGTGGCGAGGGCAACGACCGGTTGGCCGGTGGGGCTGAAAACGACAAGCTCTGGGGCGAGGCCGGCGACGACGAATTGATTGGCGGTGAGGGCGACGACGAATTGCGCGGGGGAGCGGGCAAAGACACGCTTTCAGGCGGAGTCGGCGTTGATTTGTTGATCGGAGAGGATGGCGACGACACAATCGACGGTGGCGCGGGCAACGACAGCCTGTACGGCAGTGCTGGCGCCGATCACCTTTCCGGTGGCGACGGTGATGACTACCTTGATGGCGATGAGACAGCGGTCCCCGCTGCCATGCACGGCAACGACACGCTGGACGGCGGCGCCGGCAACGACGTCATCCATGGGCAAGGTGGCGACGATGTCATCACCGGTGGCGACGGCGACGACCTGCTGTTCGGCGATGACTACGAAAAGGTCTTTTCCGGCAACGACAGGGTCTCCGGTGGTGCCGGCAACGATGTGATTGTTGGCGGTGCCGGAGATGATGAATTGCTGGGTGACGACGGAAACGACTCCTTGTCCGGCGGTGAGGGTGACGATCAGCTGACGGGTGGAGTCGGCGACGACCAGCTTGCTGGCGGTACCGGCAACGATACCTACCATTTCGAGCGTGGTTTCGGCACGGATCGCATTTTTCAGTTGGCTGGGGAAGATTCGGGACACGACATCATCGCCTTCGGCAGCTCGATCACCGCTTCGGATCTTTCCTATCAGGTCGAGGGCGACGACCTGATCATCAGCAATGCCAGCAGCGGAGATGTGCTTGGCATCCGCGATTATTTCGGTCCTGGGGCGCTGCTGGACATCACGTTTGCAAACGGAAGCGTGTTGACGCGTGCGAGCCTGGAACAGCAGTTGGGATGGGTAACTGCTGTAGTTTCGGGTAACGACGACGATGTCATCGAAGGTACGTCCGGTAATGACCGCCTGTACGGCGGCGGCGGTAACGATGTCATGTCCGGTGGCCAGGGCAACGATTATCTCAATGGCGGCGACGGCGACGACCAGCTCAACGGTGGCTCGGGTGAGAACACTCTCGAAGGTGGAGCCGGCAACGACATCTATACCGTCAACCTGGGTAGTTTCGAGACGATTCTGGGGTTGGCCGACAGCGACGGCGGTACCGATACCATCCGGTTCAATGCGGGGCTTTCGCAGGACCTGGTAACCAACTACCAGATCAGTGGAGACGATCTGTTTGTCGGATTCATGATCAGCGGCAACCTGACGGGTGCAATGCTGAAGGGCTTTCTCGCCACGACTAATGGCACCCATGTCATCGAGTTCAGCGACGGAACGCGATTGACAGCCGACAACTTCCGCAGCGGGGACAACAACTGGACTGGCACCGAGGCCGATGATGTCCACGTCGGCACCGAGGCTAACGACACCCTGAACGGGGGTGACGGCAACGACACCCTTTCTGGAGCGGGCGGCAACGATTACCTGGTGGGCGGTGCAGGCGACGATACGCTCAATGGCAACGACGGCGACGATATTCTCAGGGGTGTCGTTGGATCGGACACGCTTAACGGCGGTGCGGGCAACGATCAACTTTATGGCACTGGAACCAGCAACCTCCAGGGTGGTGCAGGGGACGATCGCTATTATGTCTATTCCAGTAGCGATACCTATTACAGCGGTGCCGATGCGGTTGTCGAGAACGGTAGCGAAGGCGTCGATACGGTCTATGCCGACGTCTATTCGTACACTTTGAGTGCCAACGTCGAGAATCTCGTTGCGATCTACGATCCCACGGTGTGGGTGATGCATTACGGCAACGGTAGCCAGGAAGATCTGCCACGCGAGCTTGTCGGCAACAGCCTGGACAACACCATATCTCTCGCGTCGCCTTCCGGGTTTGAGACCCATCGCGGACACATCTACCTGCTCGACGGTGGCGCGGGCGCCGATACGCTGATCGGCAGCGCCGCCAACGAAATCTACGTAGTCGATCAGTTGGGCGACAAAGTCGTCGAAACCGATACGGGATCCTATCAATCGTTCGACACCGTCCGCGCCAGCATTTCCTACACTTTGGCCGAGGACAGCAATATCGAAGCACTCGAATTGACAGGTGCCGGCGATATCTCGGGGTGGGGCAACTCCGGGAGCAATATCCTCGACGGGAGCACCTCCAGCGGGGCGAATGTGCTTTACGGTGGCGCAGGCGACGATACGTACATCGTGGGCGCCAATGACAGCATCGTTGAGGTCGCGGGCGAAGGTAACGATACGGTACTCATAAAGGGGCCCGGTATAAGTGGCGGTACGACTTTCACTCTCGCCAATTATCAAAATGTCGAGGGGTTGCGGCTAGACAACTCCGTGCAGGGCGGCAACTTGCTTGGCGATGCAGGCGACAACCAACTTGCCGGGAACGGTTACCACAACGTGATTCATGGTGGCGAGGGCAACGACACCCTTTCCGGCGGTGAGATCTCAGGCTATGGCAGCTCAGGTCGCGATGACCTCTATGGTGATGCCGGTAACGACAGCCTGCACGCGAGCAGCGGTGGCGCAGACCTTTACGGCGGTATCGGCGACGATCAGCTCTACGGATCTGCCGGGGCGGACAACTTCCACTACGCGATTGGCGACGGTACAGATGTCGTACATTCGTCCGCCGGAGCAAGCCTCGACCGGGTCGTGTTCTCGGAGGAAATCACGCCAGACATGGTGAGTTTCAGTCGTGACGGTGCGACCTTGATCGTGCAGGTCGGATCGGATCCGAACGATCAGATTCACGTGGCCGACTACTGGACAACGACTGATGGCGATGCGCTCAGCGGCGGCATCGATCAGCTGATTTTTGCCGACGGCACCATCCGCAAGGGCGGGCTCGACCATCTGCCCTACACCAACAATCCGCCGGTCACGGTGATCAGCAATGTCGACGTGCAGGCGGTGGGCGATACGCCGCTGAGCTTCGCGCTGCCGCAGGGTATGTTCTCCGACGCCACCGACGACACCGTGCTGCTCAGCCTGGGCGCCGGCGCGCCGGCCTGGCTGAGCTTGGATCCGCACACCGGTTTGCTTACCGGCACGCCGCCCAACGGCGGCCAGGAAGCGGTGCTGCAGGTGATCGCCGCCGATAGCTGGGGCCAGACAGCTACCGCGACGCTGCGCTTGAGCGTGAGCAATGTTATTCATGGCAGCACGGGCGACGACACCATGGTCGGAACCAGCTTCCGCGACGACATCTACGCCGGTGCCGGCAATGACACCTTGGACGGCGGTGGCAATACCGACCGTCTGTTCGGCGGCACCGGTGACGACACCTATCTGATCGGCGACAGCAACGCGCGGATCGTGGAGAACGCTGGCGAGGGCTCGGATACGGTGCACGCGAGGGTCAACTACGAGGTCGGCGCCAACGTTGAGCGCCTGGTGCTCGACGCGGACTCGCAGGCGGTCGAAGGCATCGGCAACAACCTGGCCAACGAGATCTCCGGCAATGCGCTGAACAACTGGCTCGATGGCTCCGGTGGTGCGGACACGCTCACCGGCGGCCTGGGCGACGACACCTACGTGGTGGACAACGCGGGTGATCTCATCGTCGAGAGCGCCGGGGAAGGCACGGATACCGTGCGGTCCTTCATCAGCTGGCAGCTCGGCGACACGCTGGAGAACCTGACGCTGGCCGGCGATGCGGAAATCGACGGCACCGGCAACGCACAGGACAACGTGCTGTCAGGCAACGATGGGGCCAACCGTTTGGAGGGCGGTGGGGGCGTCGACAAGCTCTACGGCGGCTACGGCGACGACTACCTGGTGCAGGAGACCGCGACCGATCGCATCTTTGAGTACGAGGGCGAGGGCAACGACACCATCGAGCGGCACTTCGAGACCAATCTGGTGCTCGACGACAACATCGAGAACCTGGTCCTCGGTGACGCAGTGGTCACCGGCAACGGCAACGACGTGGACAACGTGCTTATCGGCAACGCGGCCGGCAACAACTTGGCGGGCCTGGACGGCGACGACGGGCTGTACGGCCTGGACGGCGACGATTCGATGTGGGGTGGCAACGGCCAGGACTCACTGTACGGCGGTGCTGGCAACGATTATCTCGACGGCGAGGCGAGTATCGACTACCTCGAAGGCGGTGCGGGCGATGACGTCTACGTGGTGGGCGACACCGGCGACGTGGTGGTGGAAGCGGCTGGTGGCGGTACTGACCAAGTGCAGGCCTCCTCCTCGTACACCCTGTCGGACAACATCGAGAACCTGTTCCTGATGGACGGTGCCGGTGCCATCAACGGCACCGGCAATGCGCTGGACAACTATCTGGCAGGCAACGACGACAACAATGTCCTGAACGGCATGGGCGGCAGCGACACCATGGTCGCCGGCGGTGGCGACGACCTGCTGATCGGTGGTACCGGCGACGACAAGTACGTTTTCGACGCGACCAGCGGCAGCGACGTAGTGGACAATACCGGCGGCGGCAACGATGGCATCTTCTTCACCAACGGTGTGGTCCGCGATCGCCTGTCCTTCGGCCGGGACGGCGACGACTTGCTGATCTTCGTGGATGCTGCCTCGACACCGTCGGTACGCGTGACGAACCACTTCCTTGGCGGCGACGCGGCGATCGACTACGTGCAGCCCGATGGCGGCTTCATGCTGACGACGGCGCAGATCAACCAGATCGTGGCCGGCAGCACCGGCGGACAGTATGATCAGGTTATCGAGGGTACGGCTGCCGCGGAGCAACTGGTGGGCAGTGCCGGCAAGGACCTGATCAAGGGACTGGCCGGCGACGACCAGCTGTTCGGACTGGCCGGCGACGACACGCTGCAGGGCGGCGATGGTGACGACTACCTTGCCGGCGGTGGTGGCAGCGGCAGCGGCTCGGGTGCGGATCGCCTGGAGGGTGGGGCTGGCAGCGATACCTTGAGCGGTGAGGATGGCACCAACATGCTCCTCGGCGGTGCGGGCGACGACAGCTACGTCTATGGCGGCGGGCAGGACACCATCGACAACACCGATGGCGGCTTCGACGGCGTGTTCTTCAACGACGGCATCACCGCGTCGCAACTGGGCTTCAGCCGCGATGGCGATGATCTGCTGATCACGGTGGACGACAACGCCAGCAGCACGGTGCGCGTCACCAACCATTTCCTGGGTGGCGACTACGCGATCGACTACGTGCAGCCGGCCAGCGGCTCGATGCTCGATACTGCCGCGATCAATGCCCTGGTGGGCGGCGGCAGCGGCGATCCCGGTACGCCGGGGGAACTCGGCAATGACAGTGACTACACCACCACCGTCGATGGCACTGCCGCTGGGGAGCAATTGCTCGGTACGAACGGGCGCGACCTCATCCACGGACTGGGCGGTAACGACACCATCTTCGGTTTCGGCGGTGACGACAAGTTCGTCGGCGGTGACGGTGACGATTACCTGTCCGGTGGCAACGGCTCCTTCAGCGGCTCGGGTAACGACATCCTGATCGGCGGTGCCGGTGTCGACACCCTGGTGGGTGAGGACGGCAACGACCTGCTCCTTGGTGGTGCCGGCAACGACAAGTACATTTGGCAGGCCGGTTCCGGCAGCGACGTGATCGACAACACCGGCGGCGGCACCGATTGGCTGTTCTTCAATGGCGTCAACCGCACGCGATTGAGCTTCCATCGCAGCGGGGACGATCTGATCGTCCTGGTGGACGGTGACGAAGCCCAGCAGGTGCGTGTGCAGAACCACTTTCTGGGTGGCGATCTTGCCATCAGCTATGTGCAGCCCAGCGACGGCTACGCCATTCCCGCCTCGCAATTTGGAAGCTTGCTCACGCCGTTACCTGCAGGTTTCATGGCGGCCAGCTTCTCGCCGTCGTCAATGTCTGCCATGAGTCTTGTGCCAGATGCTCAGGCCATGGCGTTCGGAACGAACGATGCCGCCTATTCGGTAACCGACAGCACATCTTCAGATGACCTTTTGGACAAGCGCGGACGTCTCCACGCCGCACTATGGGATTGGCCGAGCGAGAAAGGTTCCATCCATCGTGAATCGCATGTTCGCAGCATGGATGGCGTCGCGCGCTTTGGAGAGGGTGTAAGCGTAAGTCGTGAGGCGCAGCAGTTGATCGAAGCCATGTCGCGTTTCAACCCCGTTTCCGGAGCATCGGAAAGTCACGAAGACAGTGCTTGGAACAGTTCAACTCTGACGCTGAGTCATGTCACGGATCACCCGTTCAAGCAGCGTTCCATGGTGTCCGCCTTGTAGTCGAGAACCGTAAGCACGTAGAGGTTTGGGGTGCCGCTTCAAGCTTTTGGAAGCGGCACCTTCCATGCCAAACAATGGCGACCGGTCTCGCGGGGGAAAGGCCGTTTTCGACGCCGACCCCCAACGCGGCCTAAAGGGTGACAGTCCAAGTTGAGAGACTTCTACTGGGCGAAAAGCCGATGCCCGCGCCGAATCGTTACACCCAAGCCACCGATAATTTCGCTTCGCCGGTACTGGTGTGGAAGTGTGGTCGCATTTTGCCGAGTGAACGCAGTGCAGGCGATTAGGTCAAGTTATCGGGGGTAGGGAATCGCTCCCGACCCAAGCAGCCATTCGCGGATTCACGACAACGTTGATCGCAGGCTGGGGGCGTAGTTGGAATCCATAGTGCCGATGGCGTCAATCGATAGGCATTCGTGATAGAACGCTGAGCGGGAACGTACTGATCCCTTTGCCATCCGGACTTCGGTAGGCCTGGAGAAATTCGAAATCCTTGCGACCGGCTTCCCTACACTTGGAGCGGACGAGCGAGGGTGTACAGAATTTTGTGTAAACGGAGTTTGAGTTACCGCTGAGGAAGGCGCCCCTCGAACTGGATCGTAAAGCGGTTCAAGGCAGCCTTCCAGTCGCGGATCGGCATCGTCCATTTCTTGC
>JBAZRB010000034.1:0-17646 GCA_041663105.1 Rhodanobacter sp. | reverse complement strand
CGACCAGTCGCACCGCCTCTTGTTTGAATTCCAGTGTGTAGCGTGCCCGTGTCGCTTTCGTCATGTCGTTCTCCTTGCGTGGATTGAATCACACGTCAAGGGATACGTTTTTCGTGGGCAAGGTCAGTAGACGAAGGAACATGGCCAGTTCAAGGTAGTCAAAATCCCCGTGCCGAAAGCTGACTGTTACTTCACCCGGCCTGTAATTAAAGTATGCGCCTTGCATTTTGGCCCCCTGTTGGCTCGGAGCATCAGTCCGGACGATCTCATCAGCTGCGAATGTATGGCGCATCCGAACTGGCAGTTCAGGCCATCTTTCGCTGGATCGGCACCACGACGTCACCTGCCCGCAGTCCGTCCAGATAGTCGGCCCATGCCTGCATGACCTTCCGCCGCTCGGGCAGGTGCTGCGCTTTGTTGTAGATGCCGACGACGCCCGGCTCCTTGTGCGACAGCTGGCGCTCCAGTGCCTCAGGGTTCCAGCTGAGCTCACCGAGTAACGTGCGCGCCATGTGACGGAAGCCGTGACCGGTCAGGACGCCTTTGTAGCCCATGCGGGCCAGCGCCATGTTGACCGCGCCGTCGGACATCGGCCGGTTGGGCGTACGTGCCCCAGGGAACAGGTAGCGGCCGTGGCCAGTCAACGGCTGCAATTCACGCAGAACCGCGAGAGACTGGTGGGAGAGCGGCACGATGTGTGGCGGAGTGTTGGGATCGTCCTTCTCTGCCTTGCGCAGCTTGCGGTTGGCGGGTGGCACGGTATAAGTCGGGAGGTCGCCATCCAGGTCGAAATGTTCCCACTCGGCCAGGCGGATCTCCCCGGGCCGGCAGAACCAAAGCGGCGCCAGTTTCAAGGCACACAACACCTCAAAGGTACCGCTGTAGTGTTGGCGAAGGGCGCGCCGTTCGGTGCGCTCTTCGTCGCATATATGACGTTCAGACCTGAAGCTCGCCTCCACCTGTGCAACTTTCGATGAGGCCGAACTGCGGCTCGCCGAGTTCGAGCAGTGCTGGGACAACGAGTATCTGCCGATCGGCCAGTCGTGGCGGCGAAACTGGCCGTGCGTGATCAGGCCGACTGTCGCTCAAATTGAAGAACCTTGGCGCCAACACGAAGATCATCCATGTAGTCCGCCCATGCCTGCATGATCTTCCGTCGCTCGGGGAGGTGTTGTGCTTTGTTGTATACGCCTACAACACCGGCCTCCTTGTGAGACAACTGACGCTCCAACGCTTCGGGGTTCCAACCGAGTTCGCCGAGTAGCGTGCGTGCCATGTGGCGAAAGCCATGACCTGTGATGACGCCTTTGTAGCCAAGGCGGGCCAAAGCCGCGTTTATCGCACCATCTGACATGTGGCGTTTCGGATCCCTCGCACCTGGAAACAGGTAGCGGCCGCGCCCGGTCACCTTCTCCAGGTCGCGCAATATCTCCAGCGCTTGGCGGCTCAATGGCACGACGTGTGGTGGCGTAGTGGGATTTTCTTTGGCGGCTTTCTTCAGCTTCCTGTTCACCGGCGGCACCGTGTAAGCGGGGTGCTCCCCATCCAGATCGAGATGTTCCCACTCCGCCATGCGTATCTCGCCAGGCCTGCAGAACCACAGGGGCGCAAGCTTCAAGGCACATTGGACCGAAAACGTACCGGTGAAGCCATCAATCGCACGCATCAGTTCACCCACCCGTTCCGGATCGGTGATCGTCGGATGATTCTTCGGGTTACGGGCAGGCAAAGTGTCGCGCAGATCCGCCGCAGGATCCCGACTGGCACGTTCGGTGGCGACGGCAAACCGGAACACCCGGCTAAGCTGATGACGCAGGCGGTGGGCCTGTTCGATATGTCCCTGTTTGACCAAATGCATAAACAGTGGACGGACTTCTGCCACCCCTATGCTTGCAATGGGTAGGGCACCAATCCTCGGGAAGGCGTGGTTCTCCAACTTTCCGCACTCCTTGTCATACTGACTGGCTGTCCATTCAGGTTTCTTCACCGCCAACCACTCACGAGCGACGACTTCGAAACTGTTGGCGGCGCGATCATTGCCGGCTGCCTTTTCGGCCTTGCGTTGCGCGCCTGGATCTACGCCCTGCGCAAGCAGTTTGCGGGAGGCGTCGCGCTTCTCGCGCGCATCAGCCAGCCCGGTATCGGGATACGTGCCTAGCGATAGCCGCTTCTCCTTGCCCCCAAACCGGTACTTCAGTCGCCACCACTTGCCCCCGGATGGAGCAACTTCGAGGTACAAGCCTCCACCGTCGAACAGCCGCTGGGACTTCTCGGCGGGCTTGGACTTACGAATAGCGGCATCGGAAAGCGCCATGGGGCAACTCCCTACAGGCAACAGTACCTGCCCCCAATGTTGCCCCTTGTTGCCCCCGGATTACAATAGACCCGAATGGACAGGATTGGAGGCCAGATTCGCGCTAACCCTTGATAATGCCGGGTTTCCGAGGCGGTATTGGACGGAAATGGGAGGAAATGGACACTGATTTGGTGGCTATGGGTGGACTCGAACCACCGACCTCGGCATTATGAGTGCCACGCTCTAACCAGCTGAGCTACATAGCCTTGTAACGATCCCGACTGGCCGTATCGAAGGAGACGGGCGGGGCGCGGAAGTGTAGTCGTCTCGACGGTCTGGTTCAAGTCTGCAGCTTGCCGCCGCTTTGCGCGCTGTGGTTGAATCGAAGGCGGGAGCGCCGTGAGGCTCCAGGAGGCGACATGATTGATGTTGATGGCTACCGTCCGAATGTTGGCATTGTGCTGCTCAATGCAGACGGCCAATTGTTCTGGGCGCGCCGCGTCAATCGGGACGGCTGGCAGTTTCCGCAGGGCGGCATGCGCACCGACGAAACGCCGCTGGAGGCGATGTACCGCGAGCTTGAGGAAGAAACCGGGCTGGCAGCGCACCATGTCGAGGTGATCAGTGCCACCCATGGCTGGCTGCGCTATCGCCTGCCGCACCGTTATGTACGCCATCACCAGCGGCCCACCTGCATTGGCCAGAAGCAGGTGTGGTTTCTGCTGCGGCTGGTCAGCAGCGAAGACGCACTGAAGCTCGATGCCTGCGACAAGCCGGAGTTCGACATCTGGCGCTGGGTGGATTTCTGGTACCCGGCCGCGCATGTGGTGAACTTCAAGCGGGAGGTCTACGAGCGGGCGTTGCGGCATTTTGCGCCGCTGGTCGAGAGCCTGTTCAGTGTCGAACTGGGCACCGTGCCGCCGCGCGACAAGGATGGGTCACGCCCGACGGGCTCGCCGGATGGACGCGAGGCAGCCTGAGCGGTTTTGCCCGACTCGGCCAAGCATGTTGTTGACAATCATTCGTATTCGCGTTCTTATGCGCGACATGTATATCTGCATGTGCAACGCCGTCACCGACCATGACATCCGCCGCGAGGCGGCTGATGGGGTGCATTCCTTTGCGCAGCTGCAGTCGCGTACCGGCTGCTCGGACTGCTGCGGTTGCTGCGAGCAGGAGGCCCGGGCCACGCTCGACCAGGCCGTTTCGCAGCTGCTTTGCCGGATGCCGCTGGTCGCGATCTGAGCGGTTTCGTCTGGCGCTCTGTTTGATCTTGCTCGCGACATCTGCCCGCGCGCTGCTGCCGTGGGGATTCTCGTTTCGCTGACGGCGGCGCGGAGTTTGTATAGTCCGGGCTGTTTGCTGAAGGAGAAAGGCCATGAAGGGTGATGCCAAGGTCATCGAGTTCCTGAACAAGGTGCTCTACAACGAGCTGACGGCGATCAACCAGTATTTCCTGCATTACCGCATGCTCAAGGACTGGGGCTATGCCGAGCTGGCCGCGCACGAGTACAAGGAATCAATCGAGGAAATGAAACACGCCGATCACCTGATCGAGCGGATCCTGTTTCTTGATGGCCTGCCGAACCTGCAACACCTCGGCAAGTTGCGCATCGGCGAAAACGTGCTGGAAAGCCTGCAGGGCGACCTGGACCTGGAGCTCGCCGCCGTGGTCGACCTGCGCGCGGCGATTGCGCACAGCGAAGGGATTGCCGATTACATCAGCCGCGATCTGTTCAAGGACATCCTGCACGACGAGGAAGAACATATCGACTGGCTGGAAACCCAATTCAGCCTGATCAAGGACATCGGCCCCGAGCGCTACATGCAGAGCAAGATGCAGAGCTGAATTCAAGGCATCGGCCGGCGCGACCTGACGGACCAGACCACACCAGCGTGCGCCCGTTCCTTGACGGTTTCGTCACCGCGCGGCTATACCTTTTCTTTTCCCCTGGATGGCCCGCATGGCTTCACGACCACCGCCGCGCTTCGTCGTGCGTCGGCACGACGACGTCAGCCATCGCTGGCGCTGGTTGTGGTGGGGGCTGGCCTGGCTGGCCAGTCTGCTGCTGCTGGGCCTGGTTGTGGCCACGCTTGGCGGGCGGGTTGCACCGATGGTTACCGACCATCGCCAGCAACGGGCGCTGCTCAGCCAGATCGATGACCTGAAACAGCAGGTGGCCAACCTGCAACGCGCCGCCCAGGTAAACGACGTCGCCACCAAGGCGCTGCGCGGCACCCTGACCCAGCGCGAGGAGGAACTGAGCGGCCTGCGCGCCGACCTCGGCTTCTATTCGCGCCTGGTCGGTGGTGATGCCCAGCGCCAGGGGCTGAAGCTGCAGGAGGTGAAGCTGCGGCCGATTGCCAATTCACGTGGCTGGAACCTGATGCTCAGCCTGACCCAGACCGCCAAGCGCGGCGACGAGATCCACGGCAACGCCAGCGTCAGCGTGGAGGGTTTGCGTGGCGACAAGGTCGTCACCCTGGACTGGTCAGCGCTGGGCGATGCCGCCCAGAAAGACGGCCTGCCCTTTCGGTTTACTTATTTCCAGCAGTTGCAGGGCACCATCGTGCTGCCGGCGGACTTTCGCCCGACGCGACTGCGCATTCTTGTTCAGCCCACCAGCGGCGCCCCGGTGAGCCGGGCCGTCACATGGGCTGCCGCGCTGAGCGGCAACATCACTACCGCCGAGGGAGACCACGATGCTCAACCGTAGACGCAAAGAGCGCACCAATACCAGCCCCGAAACCAGCCTGATTGCGCGTGGCACGGTGATCCGCGGCGACTTGCGCTTCACCGGCGCGCTGCATTTGGATGGGCGTATCGAAGGTACCGTGCTGGCCGAGGGCGAGGACGCCATGTTCACACTCAGCGAGCACGGCCAGGTTCAAGGCGAGATTCGCGTGCCACACGCAGTGATCAACGGTCACGTGACCGGCGATGTGCATATCAGCGTAAAGCTGGAGCTGGCGGCGCAGGCACGCATCGATGGCGACCTGCGCTACCACACCATGGAAATGGCCGCCGGCGCCCAGGTGAACGGCCGCATTTCGCGCCAGAGCGAGGAAGCACAGAAGGTGTTGTCAGGCCCGGAAGCATCCGCCGACGGCATAGTCGATGCGGCGATGCCCGCCTGAAGCGGTATGCTTGCGCTTGTCTGTCACGGCCCCATCTAGTTGACCATGGAAACTATCGTCGCGATCCCCGATTACCGCAGCAGCGGCGTGCCGCTGGTGTTTACCGAAGCCGCAGCGCACAAGGTGCACGAGCTGATTGCCGAAGAAGGCAACCCGGCGCTGAAACTGCGCGTGTATATCAGCGGCGGCGGTTGCTCCGGGTTTCAGTACGGCTTCACCTTTGACGAAGCCCAGGCCGAGGACGATTTTGCGGTGGAGCGCGAGGGTGTGACCCTGCTGTGCGATCCGCTGTCGCTGCAGTACCTCACCGGGGCCCAGATCGACTACGCCGAAAGCCTCAGCGGCGCGCAGTTCGTGATCAGCAACCCGAACGCCAAGACCACCTGCGGCTGCGGCTCCTCGTTCTCCACCTGAGCCCTGCCGATGGACCGTGCCCGGCAACCCCGCCCCAACACCTTCGCCGGACTCAGCTTGGTGCTCGACCGCCTCGCCGAGCGCCGCGACGAGGCTCAGTGGATCGCCGAGCAGGCTCGCTCGCTCGATGCGCGCTACCTGCTGCTGGATGTCGCCGGCGAGGCGTTCCTGCAACGCGACGCCGAGCTGCTGCGCTGGTTGCAGCCGCACGAGCGCGAGCAGTGGTTCAGCGACGTGCCGGCCACCTTGCTGGGCATTGCCGATCAGCGTGCGTATTTCCTGATCGCGCTGAAGGAGAGCGCCGATCTCGCCCAGCTCGAGCTGACCCTGCAAGCGCGCCGGCTGAGCCTGCGCAGCGCCGGCCTGCAACTGCCAGCCGTCGAGGCCGGCCTGTTCGCGTACGCCAAGGGTCTGGCGCACTGGCAGCGCGAAACCCGCTTTTGCGCCGCCTGCGGCTCGCCGCTGGTGCTGGTTGCCGCCGGGCATCGCGCGCAATGCACCAACCCCGACTGCGGCCGCATGCATTTCCCACGCACGGATGCGGCGGTGATCATGCTGGTGGAACACGACGGCGCCTGCCTGCTGGGCCGCCAGGTCGGCTGGCCGGCGGGGCGTTATTCCACGCTCGCCGGTTTTGTCGAGCCGGGCGAATCGCTGGAGGATGCCGTGCGGCGGGAAGTGGCAGAGGAATCCGGTGTGCTGGTCGACGAAGTGCACTACCACTCGTCGCAACCGTGGCCGATGCCGGCCTCGCTAATGGTGGGCTTCGTCGCCACCGCCCTGTCGCGTGATATCCACAAGCGCGACAAGGAGCTGGAGGAGGCGCGCTGGTTCACGCCGGAGCAGATCGTCAGCGGTATCGCCGACGGCACGTTCCTGCCATCTACGCCGCTGTCGGTGTCGTATCAGCTGTTGGCGCATTGGCTGCAACTGCGCGCCGGGCTGGATCTGGCGATGCTGGCAAACAGCGCCGCCTAGCGCGGTGGCGGCGTGTCCTGCCGCTGTGCGACGCCGCGTCGAGCGCGGCCACTCACCTACAATGCGCCCACTGTCAGCGAGTTTGTTTCCATGGCCATCCGTCTGCTTGTTGCCCTCATCGTCCTCGGCCTGTTGCACGTCACGCCACAACTGGCCCGCTGGCGCAGCGACCGTCTGTTCCGGCAATGGGTAAGGCAGCTCGGAGATACCAGCGGCAGCGGGCGCGTGGTGTTGGCGTTGCTGCTTCCGCTGCTGCTGTGCCTGCTGATCTGGTGGCTGGTCGAACGCACGCCGGCGGCTGACCTGCTGCAATTGCTGTTCTCCCTGGTGGTGCTGCTGTACTGCTTCGGGCCGCGCGAGTTCGAGAGTGACCTGGAGGCGATCCTGCACGCACCCGGCCCGGTCCAGCGCGAAGCCGCCGCGCAGGCGCTGGCGGACGACGGCAAGGTGATCGGCTGGAATGCGCCCGAACTCGGTGTCGCCATGGCTTACGCGGCGCTGCGTCGACGCTTCTCGGTGCTGCTGTGGTTTTTCCTGCTCGGCCCGGTGGGTGCCCTGCTCTATCGACTGGCGCAGACCCTGGGTCGGAATGATTCGCTTGCGCTGGACACCGAAAGTCATACCGCCGCGCGCTACCTTGCCAATGCGCTGGACTGGCTGCCGGCGCAATTGCTGACCTTCACCCTGGCCGTGGTCGGTCACTGGGAGGCGGTGATCAGTGCCTGGCGGCGCTGGCATACGCTGGCCACGCCGACCAGCTGGTACGCCAGCGGCCCGGGCTTCCTCGGCGCTGCCGCGCAGGCGGACGTGCTGATCGACATCGTTGCCGGTGACGGCTATGCGGAGGAAAACAGCGACCCGCTGGTCGAACTGGTACGTCTGCGCAGCGCCTTGCTGCGGGCGCTGCTGACCTGGCTGAGCGTGGTGGCCCTGATCGTGATCGGTGGCTGGATACGCTGAGGCCGCCGCTCAGGCCAGCTCGCCGCGCAACTCGCGCACCCGCATTTCCAGCGTAGTCGCAGTGACCTGCTCCGGCGCCACCATCGCGTCGATCACCAGTTCCACCCGCGCCCGAAATCGACGCGGCAGCCGGGAACGCCCCAGCATCGAGTCGCACCGGCTCCAGACACTGCCCCACAGCCCGCGCAAGGCCATCGGCACCACCGGCACCGGTCGGCGCGCGAGGATTTTTTCCACGCCGGGGCGGAAAGTGGCTATCTCGCCATCGCGGGTCAGCCCGCCCTCGGGGAAGATGCACACCAGCTCACCCGCCGCCAGCGCCTCGTCGATGGCGTCGTAGGCACCTTGCAGCACGGCGGGGTCCTCCTTGTAGCCGGCGATGGGAATTGCCTTGGCCGTGCGAAAGACAAAGCGCAACAGCGACGTGTTGAAGATCTTGTAATACATCACGAAGCGCACCGGCCGATGCAGATTGGCCATCAGCAGCAGCGGATCCATGAAGCTGACGTGGTTGCACACCAGCAGCGCCGCGCCCTCCTCCGGCACATGCGGCATGCCGTCGACGCGCACGCGGTACAAGGTGTTGACCAACACCCAGGTGATGAATCGCATCAGGAATTCAGGCACCAGGGTGAAGATGTAGACCGCCACCAGCACGTTGAGCAGGGCATCGATCAGGAAGATCCGCGCCGCACCCATGCCGAGGCTGCCGAGCATCAGGCCAAACACCGCCGCCAGCACGATCAGCAAGGCATTGAGGATGTTGTTGCCGGCAATCACGCGCGACAGGCGATCACGCGGCGTGCGGGACTGCACGAAGGCGAACAGCGGCACCACGTAGAAGCCGGCGAACACGCCAATCGCGGTCAGATCCAGCACGATGCGCCAGCTGCCCGCAGCCTGCAGGAAGGCCCACCAGTCGAGTCCCATCTGGCTGGCCGCACCCGGCCGGGCGAGGAAAAGGTCGATGCCGAAGGCGGTCAGCCCGAAGGCGCCCAGTGGCACCAGGCCAATCTCCACCCGCTTGCCCGACATCTTCTCGCACAATAGCGATCCGATACCGGTACCCAGCGAGAACAGGGTCAGCACCAGCGTGTTGACCGAGCCATCCCCGCCCAGATTGACTTTGGTGTAGATCGGCAACTGAGCCACCAGCACGGTGCCGAAGAACCAGAACCATGAGATGCCAAGCACCGCATTGAACACCGCGCGATCGCTGCGGGTGATGCCCAGCACCCGGACCGTCTCGGTGAACGGATTCCAGTTGAATTTCAGGTCAGGGGCGGTCGCCGGCGCGGGCGGAATCCTGCGACTGAAGCCATACCCGGCCAGCGCGATGCCGATGGTGGCGGCAGCGGCGGCCCAGGGGCCGACGCCGGCAATCAGCATCAACGAATTCCCCAGCACCATGCCGATCAGGATCGCCAGCTGGGTGCCCATCTCGACCATGCCATTGCCACCGACCAGCTCGGTGGCTTTCAGCGCCTGCGGCAGGATCGCGTACTTGATCGGACCGAACACGGTCGAATGCACGCCCATCATGAACAGCACGCCCAGCAACAGGATCAGGTTGTGGGTGTGAAAGCCCCATGCCGCCAGCAACATTGCCGCCACTTCGAAAATCTTGACGTAACGGATGATGCGGGTCTTCTCGAACTTTTCCGCGAGCTGACCGGCGGTAGCCGAAAACAGGAAATAGGGCAGGATGAACAGCGCCGGCGCCAGATTTGTATACAGCGATATCTCGTGGTCGGGCAGCCCCATCTGGAACGCCGCCAGCATCACCATCGCATTGCGAAAGGCGCTGTCATTGAAGGCGCCCAGCGCCTGGGTCCAGAAAAATGGCGCAAACCGGCGTTTGCCGAGCAATCCAAACTGGCTCATGCGGTGTCCTTGCGTGAAAAATGTGCGCCCTACCGCTGGCCGCGGCCGTTGCCCATGCAAGGTAGCAGCAGCAACAACGTGGGCGAAAGCCTGGAAAGGCAGCTGAAACTCTGGCTCTGCCATGCTGTCCACCATGGGTCGTCAACCATTCTGTTGCTCGGGCGTTCATCCAAACCGCCACCCAATGGAAGCGAATTGGAGTTGTAGGAGTCCAGGGAATGGGCGCAATATATTGACGCAATAGCTTGCAAGCACGTCCCGCCATCGTTTCTCAGGGCCTTTTGTTCCAGTTGACGCATTTCCCTTACCTGTCGTGGCTACCCTCATGAGCATGCAGCAAATCACCCCCTCCCCGAGCTCCAACGGCACATTCTCCGACCGCATCAGGTTGCTCATCCAGCGCGTGGGCAGTGCCACGGAGATTGCCCGGATGTGCGGCTTTTCCGAAGGCGTGGTGCGCAGCTGGCGCGATGGCAACACCGACCCGTCGCGCGCGCGCTGCGTCACGCTCGCCAAGACCCTGGGCATCTCGCTGGTCTGGCTGGTCGCCGGCGAGGGGTCGATCCAGATGGATCCGTCCGCCAACCTCCAGGACGACCAGTACAGCAGCGAAGTGGTCTCCACCCAGCGGCCGCGTACCCGTCTGGGCTCGGTGACGCCGATGCCGCTGCAGGCAAATACCAAAGGACTGGATACGCAGCGCCTGAACAAGGCCATGCAGATTCTGCAATCGGAGCTGGACCTGGCCGAGAGCCCGCTCACCCTGAGTGAGAGCACTGACATGCTGACCAACCTGTATGAAATTCTCGGACCCGGCGGCATCAACGTGGACACCAGCGCCATGATGTCGTTCAACCGCAAGCTCGGTGAACGAATTCGTCAGAGCCGCATCAACGCCTGACGACCCGTGTTGCGCTGACACGAAAACGGCAGCCTCGCGGCTGCCGTTTCTATGTGCTGCCCGAACGCAATCAGAGCATGGCGATATCCGCGATCGCGCTGAACTGGGCCTTCAACTGTCCGAGCAGAGCCAGCCGGTTGGCTCGCACCGCGGGATCGTCGGCGTTGACCAGCACGCTGTCGAAGAACGTATCCACCGGCACCTGCAACTGCGCCAGACGCGCCAGCACGGCCGTGTAGTCACCGGCCACCAGGGCGTCGGCGCTATCACGCTGGGCCGCCGCCAGGGCGTCGGCCAGTTCGCGCTCTGCATCCGACTCGAAAAAAGCCGGATCGACCACGCGCCCCATGACCAAACCACCTTGTTCTTCCGCCTGTTTGCGCAGAATGTTGGCAACGCGCTTGTTCGCTGCCGCCAGACTGATCGCTTCCGGGCGTCGACCAAACTCGACCACGGCGCGCAGGCGTCGATCGAAGTCGGCCAGACTGGCGGGCTGCACCGCCAGCACCGATTCGAACTGGCTGTTGTCGAAACCCTGCTCCGCGTAATACCCGCGCAGACGGTCGAGGATGAAGTCGTACAGTTCGTCGAGCAGGATCGCGCGTCGCTGGGCGGGGTTGATGGCCGGCGGCTTGCCGTCCTTGCCCGGTTTCAGCCCCGCCATCAGCGCGGTATCCGGTACCAGTTCGAGAGCCTCGACCAGGCAGCCGCGCAGATCGAGGTTCATGTCGGCCTCGATCAGCGTACGTCCCAGGCCCAGCGCAGCGCGGCGCAGGGCGAAGGGATCCTTGTTGCCGCTGGGCTTCATGCCCACGGCAAAGATGCCGGCGAGGGTATCGAGCCGCTCGGCCACCGCGAGTACCTGGCCCAGCGAGCCGGCGGCAATCGCATCACCGGCGAAACGTGGTTGGTAGTAGCTGTCCAGCGCAGCGGCGACCTCGGCCGGCTCACCGTCATGACTGGCGTAGTAGCGGCCCATCACGCCCTGGAGCTCGGGAAACTCGCCGACCATGCGGGTCAGCAGGTCGCACTTGCTCAGGCTTGCCGCCCGGGTCGCCAGTGCCGCGTCGGCACCGACGCGATTGGCGATCACCCGCGCCAGCTCGGCCACGCGCACGCTCTTGTCCCACTGGCTGCCCAGCGCCTGCTGGTAGGTGACGCTCTTGAGCTGCTCCTGATAGCTGGCCAGCGGCGTTTTCAGATCCTCGTCCCAGAAGAACTTGGCATCGGCAAAGCGCGGCCGGATCACCCGTTCGTAGCCCTTGCGGATTTCGGCCGGATCCTTGCTCTCGATATTGGCGATGCCGATGAAGTGCTCGGTCAGTTTGCCGCCAGCGTCGAACACCGGCACGAACTTCTGGTTGGCCACCATGGTGGTGACCAGCGCCTCGGGTGGCACGCTCAGGAACTCGCGTTCGAAGGTGCAGGCGATCGCCACCGGCCATTCAGTGAGGTTGGCCAACTCATCCAGCAAGGCGGCGTCCAACTGCGGCATGCCACCCGTGGCTCCGGTAACGCTCTCGATCTGCATTCGGATGCGCTGGCGACGCTCCTGCGGATCCGCCAGCACCTTGCATGCGCGCATCGAATCCAGCCAGCCATCGGCATCGGCCAGGTGCACGGGTTGTGGGTGCATGAAACGGTGGCCATGCGACTTGCGCCCGCTCTTCAGACCCAGCACTTCGCCATCGACAATATCGGCGCCATGCAGGATGACCAGCCAGTGCACCGGGCGCACAAAACTGTAGTCGTGGTCCGCCCAGCGCATCGGGCGAGGAATCGGCAGCGCCTTGAGCGCCTCATCGACGATCTCCGGCAGCAGCGCCGCGACCTGCTGGCCGGGCTTGACGGTTCTCGATACCAGCCAGGCGCCCTTGTCGGTTTCCAGCTTTTCCAGTTGCTCGACCAGAACACCGCAGGACTGCGCAAAACCGAGCAATGCCCGTGACGGCTGACCGTCGGCATCGTAAGCGGCGCTCAGCGCCGGGCCGCGACGCTCGATCGACTGCTCCGGTTGCGCTACGGCTACCTCGGGCACAAACACCGCCAGCCGGCGCGGCGAACAATACCCTTGAGCCTGATCCAGTCCGGCGGAGATGCCGCGTTTGGCCAGACCATCGCAAACACCGCGCAGGAATGCCGCGGAAAGTTCGTCCAAAGCCTTCGGCGGCAATTCCTCGGTGCCCAATTCGATCAGAAGTGACTTGGCGGCAATCACGCGGCCTGCTCCGTCACACTCCGGTTCGGCCGGCTTTTCAAACCGGGGAAGCCCATCTTTTCGCGTTGCGCCACATAGGTTTCGGCAACGCTGCGCGACAACGCGCGTACACGCAGGATGTAGCGCTGACGTTCGGTGACACTGATGGCGCGGCGCGCATCCAGCAGGTTGAAGGTATGGCTGGCCTTCATCACCTGCTCGTAGGCGGGCAGGGGCAGATTGGCGGCGATCAACTTGACCGCCTCCGCCTCGCAAACGTCGAACCAGCGCAGCAGTTCGGTGACGTTGGCGTACTCGAAGTTGTAGGTGCTCTGTTCCACTTCGTTCTGATGGAACACGTCACCGTAGGTCACGATGCCGCGCGGCCCGTCGGTCCAGATGAGATCGTAGACGTTGTCCACGTTCTGCAGGTACATCGCCAACCGCTCCAGGCCGTAAGTGATTTCGCCGCTCACCGGACGACACTCGAGACCGCCGGCCTGCTGGAAATAAGTGAACTGGGTAACCTCCATGCCATTCAACCAGACCTCCCAACCCAGCCCCCAGGCACCCAGGGTCGGCGACTCCCAGTTGTCCTCGACGAAGCGCAGGTCATGTATCAGCGGATCGAGACCGAGCTCCTTCAGCGAGCCGATGTAGAGCTCAAGGATGTTTTGGGGATTCGGCTTCATGACCACCTGGTATTGGTAGTAATGCTGCAGGCGATTGGGGTTGTCGCCGTAGCGGCCGTCGGTGGGTCTGCGCGACGGTTGCACATAGGCGGCGGCCCACGGTTCGGGGCCGAGCGCGCGGAGGAACGTGGCGGGGTGGAATGTGCCTGCGCCAACTTCAGTGTCGAGTGGCTGCAAGAGCACACAGCCCTGTGCCGCCCAATAGCGGTTCAGGGTCTGGATCACATCCTGGAAGGTACGTGCGGACATGGCTTTCCGTGACCTTGGTTAAAGCGCGTTAGTATAGCCGCAGCGTGCTTTCTGGCTGGGCTCCGGTCGGAATAGTCTTGCATCGGAGACCCCAGGATGGCTGCATCACCCGAAATCGCGTCTCTGCTCGGCCGTCGCGGCCGGCTCGAACTGGACGAGCTTCTCGCTGCGCTGGTGGTCGATGGCTACCTGCTCGCCGAAGATGCCAAGCAGGTGCGCATGGGCGCACGCGCCGGACGCAGCACCGTGGAACTTCATCCACTGGTCCTGATTGCCAACGCGAAGCTCGCCAACCAGCATGAGCCTGCTCGGCCGCTGAGTCTGGAGGCGCTGACCGAATGGCTCGCCGGCCACGCCGGGCTGCCTTACCTGAAAATCGACCCGATGAAGATCAACGTCGCCTCGGTGACCCAGGTGGTGAGCCACGCCTACGCCAAACGTCACAAGATCCTGCCGATTGCGTCGACTATCGGCGAAGCCACCTTCGCCACCAGCGAACCATTTGATGCCGGCTGGGCACCAGACCTGGCGCAAATGCTGCGCCGGGACATCAAGCGCGTGGTCGCCAGCCCGATCGATATCAACCGGTATTTGCAGGAATTTTACGGGGTACAGCGCTCGATCCAGCTCGCACACGACGCCAAGACCGGCTCGGACGCCTCGTCAGCCATTCTCAATTTCGAGCAGTTGGTCGAGTTGGGAAAAAGCGGCGAGGTCGGCGCCGATGACCGGCACGTCGTGCACATCGTCGATTGGCTGCTGCAATACGCCTTCGAGCAGCGCGCTTCGGACATCCATCTGGAGCCCCGCCGCGACACGGGCTCGATCCGCTTCCGCATCGACGGCATCATGCAGAAAGTATTCGAACTGCCGGCGCCAGTCATGACGGCGGTAACCGCCCGCATCAAGATCCTGGCGCGCATGGATGTCGCCGAGAAGCGGCGTCCGCAGGATGGCCGCATCAAGACCCGCTCGGTCTCCGGCCGCGAGGTGGAACTGCGCATCTCGAACATGCCCACGGCTTTCGGCGAAAAGGTGGTGATGCGAATCTTCGACCCGGATCTGGTGGTGAAGGATTTCGCGCAGCTCGGTTTTTCGCCCAGCGAAGGCATCAACTGGCGCAACATGGTCGAGCGGCCACACGGTATCGTGCTGGTCACCGGGCCAACCGGCTCGGGCAAGACCACCACGCTCTACTCCACGCTCAAGCACCTGGCCACACCCGAGCTCAACGTATGCACGGTGGAAGACCCAATCGAAATGGTCTCGCCCGAGTTCAACCAGATGCAGGTGCATGCAGCGATCGATCTCGATTTCGCCGCCGGTGTCCGCACCCTGCTGCGGCAAGACCCGGACATCATCATGGTGGGCGAGATCCGCGATCTTGAAACGGCGCAAATGGCGGTGCAGGCCTCGCTGACCGGTCACCTGGTGCTGTCGACCCTGCACACCAATGACGCGCCCAGCGCGGTGACCCGATTGCTCGATTTGGGCGTTCCGCATTACCTGATTCAGTCCACCTTGACCGGTGTGGTTGCCCAGCGTCTAGTGCGCACCCTTTGCCCCCATTGCAAGCACGCAACCGCCCAGGACCCGGAGGCATGGGCCGTTCTGACCCATGGCTGGACGATACCGCTGCCGACACAGGTCTTTGAACCTGTCGGTTGCCTCGAATGTCGCAATACCGGCTTCCTGGGGCGCACCGGCATCTACGAGATGATGAGGCTTTCGCCGCGATTGCGTGGACTGATCTCGGCGCAGCTGGATTTGAGTGGTTTCGGGCAGGCGGCTCTGTCCGAGGGCATGCGGCCGCTTCGCATCTCGGCCGCCGATCAGGTTGCCGCCGGCCTGACTACCGTGCAGGAGATTCTCACCGTGCTTCCTCCCATTGACGCTTTTGAGTCAAATCAGCCGTAAAGACGTCCCATTGATTGCCGATATCCGCACTGAATGAAGTTAGTACTGATTATTCGCACCGGGCGTGCCCCTGACGCCATCCGAGCCCGGCATGGTGATTTTCCGCATTGGTTCCGGCTCGGCGCCGGGCTTGACCACAAGCTCCTGCAGACCGTCGATGTCGCTGCTGGCGAAACCTTGCCAGCGGTAAAAGAGATTGCCGGCGCCGTGATCACCGGCTCCGCCGCCATGGTTACCGATCGCGCGGCGTGGAGCGAACGCACAGCGGGGTGGATTCGTGACGCGATGGATGCCGAGGTCCCACTGTTCGGCGTCTGCTATGGCCACCAGCTGATGGCTCACGCACTCGGCGGCCGGATTGACTACTTGCCGGGCGGTCGGGAGATTGGTACCCAGCCGATCGAACTGTCAGCCCATGCATCTGGCGATGCCCTGACCATGGCATTGCCGGCCAGTTTTCGTGCCCATACAACCCACGAACAGAGTGTGCTGGAACCACCTCGCGATGCGATCGTGCTGGCACGCTCTGCCCGCGAGCCGCACCAGCTGCTGCGCTATGGCGCCAACGCCGTGAGCGTGCAATTCCACCCGGAATTCAATGCCGAGGTCATGCGCGCCTACATCCGGCGCAAACACGCCGACATGCGCCGCGAGGGGGCCGACCCGAAGCAGGCCTTTCAGGCCGTGGCTGCCACGCCGGTTGCGCGCCGCCTGTTGCGCCATTTTTCCTGCATGCACGGCTGGACCCGTCTGGCTCGGTAGTGAGCTTCAACCTCGCAGACGACGGGCAATCGGCTCGCGCGAGAAAAGTGCGAATACGACACCGAACAGGAACCCTCCGATGTGCGCCCACCATACGTAGGCGCCATAGCTGGGGCCGGCATAGCTGAAGAGCAGTTGCAGCAATACCCAGATCCCGATCAGCAGGAACGCTGGAACCCGCACGAACTCAAGGTACAAGCCCAATGGCAGTACCAAGCCCAGCTTGGCACGCGGGAACAGCGCCACATAGGTGCCGACGACCGCCGAGACCGCGCCACTGCAACCAATGATGGGCAGCCGCACGCCAGTGAGCGACAACGCTCCGATCAGGTTGGCCATGATGCCGCCGATGATGAAAAGCAGCAGGAATCGAAGCGAGCCCAGCGCCCGCTCGCCTGGCAGGCCAAAAATGATCAGGAAGAGCAGATTGCTCAACAAATGCAGCCATGTCACATGAATGAACAGCGCCGTAAATAGACGCAGCAGCGCCGGGTCAGTCAGCTGCGGCAGCAACGCCTCATGCGGGTCAAAGATGTTCGCAGGAACCGTGCCCCACTCAAGCAGCAGGGAAAGCCGCTGCAACGAGGGCGTCATCGCCAGGCCCACAAAACAAAGCACGCAGACGCTGACGATCAGTAACGTTGCCCAGTGCCATCGGGGCCGGGGTCGAGTTTCGACATGGACAAACAAGTGCGATCCCTGGAGCGCCTGAGGCTTCTCGGCGCGTTTTTAATCATGAAAACAGCATAGTTCGATGGCCTGGATGGCGGCGCTTCCAAGCCTCGTTGGGCATGATGGCCCTTCATGACGAGCCGGGCAAATTTTCCAACGCTGAAGGCGTTGAACGGCATGACGTCCGCGGCCTATGCCAAGCATCTGGAAGAAACTCGGCGACAGTAACCCCGAACTATAAACCGTCCCGCTGCTGAAAATGGGGTGCTTCGATTGGCGCAGTCACGGGAGCGCGGAAAGTCATGTGGTCTGGTCGTGGGCCAAGGGCCTCGGGCGGGCGGCCTGAATGCCAACCAAAAAAAACCCCACTGTTTCCGGTGAGGGTTGTTCAGGATAAAGTCCCTGGCGGAGACCTGTTGCCGCCTGCTTACGATGATCGCGGTGGCCACGGGAACGGCGCAAAGACGAAGGCCTCCCCGAATGGGGAGGCCTTCTAGGATAAAGCCCCTGGCGGTGACCTACTCTTGCATGACAAAAGCCACACTACCATCGGCGCATGCGCGTTTCACTTCTGAGTTCGGGATGG
>JBAZRB010000033.1:0-30088 GCA_041663105.1 Rhodanobacter sp. | reverse complement strand
CCCGACTACACTCCACCTTGAACTATGTCAGCCCGATGCAGTTCGAGAAACACTGGCTTGCCGCTCAGGCCCATTACGCCAGTCCATGACCACGGTTATGGGGTACGAAGTTCGTGGGCAAGCTCAAATCACTAATTGCAAAGGCATCTGGCTACCCTCATGACACCTTGGCGACCGCTTGTCATGGATACTGCGAAACTCGTAGTATCCATGACAAGCCAAAGCTACGAATCTCGTAGGATTGATCTACGTGGATTCGCACTATGGCGCGAAGGACCGATATCCGACTGGTCTTCCAACGTCGTCTCCTTGAGGCGCGGCAGCGAGAGCAGCTTTCTCAAAAAGAACTGGGCATCCGGGCAGGCTTGGATCCATCTGTGGCCAGCACACGTATTAATCGGTATGAATTAGGTGTCCACGAACCGGACTTTGCTAGCGTGCAGCGCCTGGCCGAGACCCTGAAAGTACCCACAGCTTATCTTTTTGCGGAAGACGACCGCCTGGCTCGAATGATTCTTGCTTTTGAGCAGCTATCAGTTGCAGAGAAGGAGCAGTTGCTGAAAGGGATCGAATCCACCTAAGCGTTAGATGCCATCAAGTCCCGCGCTGCGAGTTCCTGCAACCTCCACCACCCAAACATGCAGATCGCGGTCACTCAGCGTCATCCGAACACACCTGTCCCCAGTTGGGACAGAGCAGAGCGTCCCAGTTGGGACAGCGAGATGTCGTCCTTGATTTGTCGTGATGGCTCACGATAAAAATTCGCAAAGCTCCTCAACCAACCACTGATGTTCACCTGCCCAAGCGAGCACCAGTGCCGTTTCCGCGTTCGGGAAAGTCGGAAGAACGCGCCAAGCCGCGTCGCCCATGGAGGGCGGTCCACGGTAAGCAAACCGGCGTTCCCGCAGCGCCTGCAGATCCACGCAGCCAACGTGAAAGTGCGGCACGATCACTCGCACAGCAGGCGGGAATTTCTGCGGCTATGCGATTAGCTCGGCCACCATCATGTCACTTACTCCCGATTTCCGTCAGCACGATCGTTCCGAACTGATCCCGAATCCCGCAGTAGCCGACGCCGTAACACGTGAAGCCAATACGCTCGATGGCTTCCTTGGCGTAGTCGATATGTTCGTGGTGATGGCCATGGAAAGCCGTTTTCGCACCAAGGCGGTGCGCGAGATCATCGATCTCCCGGAAACCGTGGCGATGGCAGCTCGGCGCCTCATGCGTCACCAGGATGTCGGCCTGCTCGCCCAGCAGCGCCTGATAGTCGTCGGCAAAGATCGTGCTTCGGTGCCTGCGCGGCATCCCGTCATGCCACCGGCTCCCCTTGCCGCAACGCGCCAGGTAATCCTCTTTCGACGGGTAGCGCGGCTTGTCGGGCGGAGCCCAGACCTGCCCGCGAAAGATCCCGCCAAGGCCAGCGATAGGCTGGTCAGCCACTTCCACCACGCGACCATGCAGATTGCGATCTGCCAACGCCGATCCGAACAGGTGGTCGTAGTCAGCGTCGCTGTCCGTATCGTGATTGCCGTGAATCCACCAGACCTCGGTAAGATCCAGGATAGCCTCGATAAAACCGCTTCGACTGCGCAAAGTCTGACGCGGGCACAAACGGCTTGGCTTCAACGGCAGTGAGATTCATCGGGTCCCTTCGGTCTGGCTGTCGGTAATGACGGCGAGGTTAGCGCAATCGGATTCCTTCGGACGGTTGCGCCGGGGGAGGTCTCATCCCATGAGACACCACCGCGGCCTAATTCCCTGCATTTCCGGGGACACGCCATGAATACCTTGCCTGACCGCCATGACGCCGCCGATGAACTGGTGCTGCGCGATCCGTCCGATGGCCGCACGCTGGCGCAGCGCCTGTCGAAACGCTACGCGTCACGGATCACCGGCGCCTTCATGGTGCCCGGTCGCGAAGGCTCGTTCGCGCCGCTGCCGGAGGATCTGCCGCCCGCGCTGGCCACAGCCTTGCGCTCACGCGGCATCGAGCAGCTGTACAGCCATCAGGCGCAGGCGTGGGTCGCCAGCCAGGCCGGCGCGCATGTCGCCATCGTCACGCCCACTGCCTCGGGCAAGTCGCTGTGCTACACCCTGCCCGTCATCACCGCGGCCATGACCAACCACGCCAAGGCGTTGTACCTGTTCCCGACCAAGGCGCTGGCGCAGGACCAGGTGGCCGAACTGCTGGAACTGAACCAGGCCGGCGAGCTGGGCGTGAAGGCGTTCACCTTCGACGGCGATACACCCGGCGACGCGCGCCAGGCGATCCGCCTGCATGGCGACATCGTGGTCAGCAACCCGGACATGCTGCATCAGGCGATCCTGCCGCACCACACCAAATGGGCGCAATTTTTCGAGAACCTGCGCTACGTGGTGATCGACGAGGTGCACACCTACCGCGGCGTGTTCGGCTCACACGTGGCCAACGTCATCCGCCGGCTCAAGCGGGTATGCGCGTTCTATGGCGTGAAGCCGCAATTCATCCTGTGCTCGGCGACCATCGGCAACCCGCAGCAGCACGCCGAAGCGTTGATCGAGGACGCGGTCACCGCGATCACCGAAAGCGGCGCACCCTCGGGCGACAAGCACGTGCTGCTGTGGAACCCGCCGGTGGTCAATCCCGATCTGGGCCTGCGCGCATCGGCCCGTTCGCAGACCAACCGCATCGCGCGGCTGGCGATCAAATCCGGCATGAAGACGCTGGTGTTCACGCAGTCGCGCACCATGGTCGAGGTGCTCACCAAATACCTCAAGGACGTGTTCGACCACGACCCTCGCAAACCATCGCGCATCCGCGCCTACCGCGGCGGCTACCTGCCGAAGGAGCGTCGCGCCGCCGAGCGTGCGATGCGCGCCGGCAGTATCGACGGCATCGTCAGCACCTCGGCGCTGGAGCTGGGCGTGGATATCGGCGGCCTCGACGTGGTGGTACTCAACGGCTATCCCGGTTCGGTCGCGGCAACGTGGCAGCGCTTCGGCCGTGCCGGTCGCAGGCAGCAATCCGCGCTGGGCGTGTTGGTGGCCAGTTCCGATCCGCTGGACCAGTACCTGGTGCGCCATCCGGAATTCTTCCAGGGTGCCACGCCCGAGCACGCGCGGGTCCAGCCCGATCAGCCGCTGATCCTGCTCGACCATATCCGCTGCGCCGCGTTCGAGCTGCCGTTCAGCGGTGACGAGATGTTCGGCACCGAAGTCGCCACGCCCTGGCTCGAGGTGCTGGGCGAGGAAGGCGTGCTGCATCGCGAGGGCGAGCGCTGGGAGTGGATCGCCGACAGTTACCCAGCGATCGCGGTGTCGCTGCGCTCGGTGGCGGACGGCAACTTCGTGGTGGTCGACCGCACCGATGGGCGCCAGACCATCATCGCCGAGGTCGACTTCAGCGCCGCGCCGGTGACCCTGTACGAGGGCGCCATCCACATGATCCAGTCGCTGCCCTACCAGGTCGAACGGCTGGACTGGGAAGGCCGCAAAGCCTATGTCACGCGCACCCAGGTCGACTACTACACCGACGCCATCGACTACACGAAACTGAAAGTGCTGGACTGCTTCGACAGCTCGCACGCCGGCTGTGGCGAGGTCCACCACGGCGAAGTGCACGTGGTGCGCCGCGTCGCCGGCTACAAGAAGATCCGCTTCTACTCGCACGAGAACATCGGCTACGGCCCGGTCAACCTGCCCGACCAGGAACTGCACACCACGGCCGTGTGGTGGCAACTGGAGCAGGCCGTGCTGGATGCCGCGTTCGAGGATCGCCAACAGGCGCTGGATGGCTTTCTCGGTGCCGCCAACGCACTGCACCTGGTCGCCACGGTGGCCGTGATGGCCGAAGCGCGCGACCTGCAGAAATCCGTCGGCAGCGGTGACGGCGCCTGGTTCGTCAGCGCCGATGGCCGCGGTCGTGGACAGGTTCGCGGCGGCGATGGCCTGCCCACCTCACTGGCGCCGGATGCACCGTTCACGCCCACCGTCTATCTATACGACGCCTTCCCCGGCGGCATCGGCCACAGCGAACCGCTGTTCCAGCGGCGCGAGGACCTCATCGCCCAATCCATCAGCGTGATCGAACGCTGCGACTGCCGGGCCGGCTGCCCGGCCTGCATCGGCCCGGTACTGGCCGCCGACGAACACGCGGCCGAGCAGCCGCACGAAGCACAGCAATCGGGCACACCCAAGGCGCTGGCCTTGCGCGTGCTGGCCCTGCTGGTGGCGCTGTGAGCTCGTTGCACGCCCGGCTGCGTGAGCTGCGCTCGCAGGCCGGACACAAGCCAGCGCCGTCCGCGCCCGCCACGGCTTCCAGCGGGCGCAACGCGACGACGGCAAAGCCGGTGAGCTCGCCTCTCTCACCCGATCTGCGCCGCCTGCTGCAACGCCATGCCCAACTCAAGCGTGGCCCCGCCTGCGTCGCTTCCAGCGACCGCGAGGTGCCCGGCATCGAACTGTCGCCCGGCCTGCGCTACACCGAGTCGCGCGTTGACTGGTTGCAGCCACCAAAAATCATCGACGCCACCTTCGCGCGGGTGGCACCGGTACAGCACCAGCACTTGCTGCACTTCGACACCGAAACCACCGGCCTGGCCGGCGGTACCGGCACCCGCGCCTTCATGATCGGCGCCGCCGACTGGATCGATGGCCAGTTCCGCATCCGCCAGCTGACCATCACCAGCATGGCCGCCGAAACCGCCATGCTGCGCCGCTTCGCCGAATGGATCAGCGACAGCACCGCACTCGTCAGCTACAACGGCAAATGCTACGATGCGCCCCTGCTCGCCACCCGCTACCGCCTCGCGCGCCTGCCCAACCCGCTGGCCGGCCTCGCTCATATCGACCTGCTGCATCCAGTGCGAAGGCACTGGAAAGGGCAATGGGAAAACTGCCGCCTCGCCACCGCAGAACGGCAGTTGCTGGGCGTGGTGCGCGAGGACGATTTGCCGGGCTCGGAAGCGCCGGCCGCCTGGCTCACCTACCTGCGTGGTGGCTCCGCACTCAACCTACGCCGAGTGGCCGCGCACAATGCGCAGGATCTGAAGAGCCTGGCGGGCGTGTTGCTGAGGATGTCCGAACTGGCAGTACAGAATCTTCGCGACCCGGTGCTTTCAGATCGCGGCGTGGCCCGCCAGGCAGTACGGCAGCAATGCTCGCGCGGATAGGATATTTTGCCGACCCGCCGGCTGTCCCGCGCCAGCCAACCTTGATGGGCGATCTGCCACGAGGTGGCAGATCGCCCATCAACATCACTGGCTGGGCAGCGGGTTTTCGTGGACAAACAAGATCACGGCACGGGCATCGTCGGCAGCCTGGGTGAACGCGTCCAGTTGCGTGCCGCTGTAGTCGGTGCCACCGAACACGGCCGTCATGATGGGCGCGGTCACGGCGACATAGGTACCGTCGCCATTGCTCTTGAGATACGTGACATCACCGGCATAGGTATCGCCACGATCGTAGGTGACCTTGGAGAAATCGACGTAGCTCTTGCCGTCCGCCCCGGTGACCGGGGTCAAGCCGGTGACCCCCATGATCGAGTCGCTGTAAACCACCGTGTCCTGATTGATCGAACCGAACTTGTCGGAGGCCGCCGCCAGGAACGACGCGGCCTGCAGCATGTCGTTGTTGGTCAGGCTCTGGTCGGCGAGGAAGGAAAGATTGCCCAGCGAAACGCCCTCCTTCAGATCCAGTCCCGGCAGGTAGCCCTTGTTCAGCAGCGCCTCGTAGAGTGCAAGGTTCTCCAGCGGCGAATCGATCGTCTTGGCTACCCCATCGACGGTCGCGACCAGACGGCCGGACGAGTCGACGGTGATCGCTGTCGCCGAGTTCAACGTACTGATCGCTTCGGCGTAGGACTTGTCCGTCACCTTCGACGGCGAGCGCGCCACGCTCAGGCGGCTGAATTCCACCGGCACCACCAGATCCTCGGAGCCCGGCGCGATGTCGCCTTCCGGCGTCAGCGGTAGCGGGTTGCCATTCGCATCGAGCGGCTGCACGTGGCCGTACTGATCAAGGATCGGCACGCCGTTGGCATCGCGCAGGATCACGTTCAGATCGCCATAGAGGTCGCCCTTCTTGGTGCTGGCACCAGCGGGCTTGCCCGGAGTCTTTCCACCACCGTACTTCGGACCGCGCCGGTCGGAATTCTCCTCGGCATCGGCGGAAACCCCGCTGCCGCCGCTGAGCACCTTCGACTCCACCGACTTGCTGCCACTGGAGCCGTGGTCATCGCTCCCGTGACTGGCGCTGTCGCCACCCTTGCCCTTGCCACTCTTGCTGCCCTTGTGGCCCGTGCCCTGATCGCCCGAGCTGTGGCTGCTGCCCCCATGCGAATCCTGCGCATAGGCGGACGCCATCGGTGACCATGCCGTGCCGGCACTGCCGAGGGACAGCGCGGCGCCGATCGACACCGCCAGAACTGTCAGGCCGACAGCCAGTCTGTGTCTCTGTTTCGTGCTGCGATTGTTCATGACATTCTCCTGCCTTGCTTGGGGAACTGCGGCGGCGCGCCCGTACCGCAGTGAGTTATGTGTGTGTTTTTACCGGCGCGTCCTGGATTCACCTCATGAGATGACGAGCGGTCAGAACCTCAGGCCCAGACCGATGCGGAAAAGTTGCTGTCGATTCGCGAAATGCAGGTCGTCTGCCCTGGCTTGCGTGGTGCTGAAGGCGACGGCGTTGTAACGGGTGGTGGTGTAGTCCAGCCGGACGAACATCGATGCCGACAGCGGTGCTTCGACGCCGAGGCCAATGCGCGTGCCAGCGCGGCTGTCATCGCGACTGACCCACGCATCGGGGTTCTCGCCCTTCACGTAGACCGTGTGGAAACGGCCACGCACGCGACCGGCTCGCGCGTAGATCAACGCCCCACTGCGCGCCGCATAACCCAGTCGCAGGGCCGCCCCGTAGCTGCCGCGCGTCTCGACCGAGAAGTCCCGACCGTCGGGCAGTTTTTCGTGACGCCAGCTGGTATGGCTGGCGTCGTCTTCCAGTTCGAGGCCGGCATACAGCGGCCCGAAGGAGTGTCCGTAGCCGGCAAACGCACCGATGTCGTTGCCACGCCCGCCGAAATCCGCGTGAAAATCGGTGGATGCTGGCGGACCGGCCTGGCGATGCACCGCATCGAGCGTGCTGCCACTGCGGTCGTCGCCACCTTGCGCACCGGCGTAAAAGCCGTCCAGCCCGGCCGCGACACGGCTGCTGGTGGCAACCCTACCCAGTCGCCAGCCGAGCCCCATCTGAAACTCTCCCGTACTGCCCGAGAAGCGGTCGGCACCGCCATCGTAGGCAACGTCGTAGCCGTCGTAGCGGGTGATGTCGTAGCGTGCCCGGACGAATACATGCGGCGACAGCGGCATGTCCATGCCGATGCCGTGACGGGTAGCCAGCCGAGTGTCGTCCTGCACGTAGGTCGTGCCGGTTTCTGCCGCATAACTATTATCAAAACGGGCGCGTCGACGACCCACGCTGGCGAAGAGCAACCCGTCGCCGGGCAAGACGTAACCCACGTCGAGGGCCAGGCCTTCGCCTCGCCGTTGTTCGGACATGAAAACCCGACTGTCGGGGCTCTTGTCATGGTTCCACTCGACATCGGCGCGCGTGCTGTCCGCCTCGATGCCGAAGTAGGCGCGCCCGACGGTGTGTCCGTATCCGGCGAAGACCGACGCGGTGGCACCACTACCGGAAAAGTCGCCCCGGTAGGTGCCGTGCTCGCCACGTGGGCCGGTGACGCGCGTGGCGAATACGTCGTAACCGAGCGTCGTGCCCAGATAAAAGCCGGAGGGACCTTCGGACGATTCGGACGTCGTTGCAGTTGTTGCCGCAAATGCACCCGTGACGGCTTTTGCTGCGTCGCCATCGATGCGCAGCCCAAGGTAGATTTCGTGACGATCGTAGTCGGCGCCGGACAGGTCGGAACGCCGCTGCATCAGGCGATAGTCCCCGTCCAGATACACTTGGCGGCTCAACCGGTAGCTGAGCCCCACGTAGGTATCGAAGACGTCATCGCGCCGACCGATGCCGCGGAAATCGCTGCGCGTCACGGTAACTCCTGCATGTGTCGACAAACGCGCATCGACGCGGCGATCGGCACGAACACCCTCGCTGGTATCCACGTAACTCGATGCGCCGGGCAGCGTGGTTTCCAGGATCGAGCGCTCGTAGAAGGCGCTTACCGAAGTGCGCCCCGATGCATTCCAGGTGAAGCTCGCACCCGCCGTGGGCAACGTCACATCCGGCAGTCGCGGATCGTCATAGCGCTGCGACATCTCTCCCAGGTAAACCTCGCCAGTCAGCGCGCCCTGCCCCCGGCGCGCCAGGCCAACCACCCAGCTATCGCCCTGGGAGTCGCGCCGGTAGCCGGCGTCGTCGAACTCGCGCTCATAGCGGCGTCGGTCGAGCGTTCCCTGCACGAACAGGTCAGTCTGCGGCGACAGCGCGTAACCGAAACGCATGCCCAGGCCGAGCACGTCGCGATTGCGGTCGCGGTTGTCGATGACAACGCCAGCGGCATCGGTCACGTTGTGAAAGACCAGATGGTTGTAGGTCGCACCTGTGCGCAGCGAAAACGACCGCCAGCGCTCGGCGATGCCCATGTGGGCATGCGTATCGGTGAAGATCGTCGGGCGGGTACCGAACACGTCGTCAGGCGAAGTGCGGTCTTCGTGCGAGCGACTGATGCCCAGCCCGCCGAACAGGTTGCCGTAGCGATTGATGCGCTGGCTTCCGGTGGCATCCAGCCGATAGTCACGACTGTTCTCGCTGCTGCTGGTGCGGTACTGCGCGGCGCTGCCCTGCGCCTCGATGGCGAGGCTGCGCCCGCTGCCCTGCTTGCGTATCACCATGGAGGGCGTGATGGTCAGCAGCATGTCCTGACGCGGCTGCTCGGCCGTGGCGAAGACATTGCTGTCGTAGGTTGCACCGAACGAAAGAGCAGGCACCAGCGTCCAGCCGGAAGCTTGTACCGGGGTGGACTGGGCAATCTCGCGGGGAGGCGTGGGCGCTTGCCGTGGAGCACCCGATGCCGTCACCGTCTGCGCCATCACGGTGCCACTCGCCGCCATGGCCAACGCTACATATATCGCTTGCCGGCGCAGGGTACGCGCATCGGTGTAGCGTGCATGCCCGGCACTCGGCTTGCCACTCCGCCGCGTGGCCAGGTGATCCGTGAAACGCATGATTGTGGATTCCCTGTCTATTCAAGTACAGGTTATGCGCGAACAACAGCGGGCCAGTTGATCCCTGTCAACTCTGCAGCTGATACCTGCACAGCGTTGTCGGCAACTCTCCCACCGGTAGCGTGGACGGCGCAGGTGACTCGCAGCCGGTGTTCGCAAAGCCCACAGGGAACGCACCCACAAGGCCGGCACTCGTGGTTATCCGGCGTGCCTGCGCGCAGCCATCCTCAGGTTCCGGCCCACGACAGCCAGCATGATCGATGGCAGGCGCGCGAGGAAGGACGCAGCACCCATTTGCAGCAATAGGTTCCAGAGGGTTGGTCAGCCCTGCCCGCGTCGTTCGAGAACGCCTGCAGCCTGTTCAAGCAGCGTGCGCAGACGTTTCATGTTGGCCGCGCTCATGGCTCCGGCGAGCCAGTCCTCGAACTGCTTGCTAAGCGCGACCAGCGTTTCCACCTTCTTGCTGTCGCGACGGGTGAGTCGTACCAGTTTGGCGCGCCTTTCGGCGGGGTCCGCGACGACCGTGAGGTACCCGGGTTCGCGCAAGCCCTCCACCGGATAAGCCATGCTCTGCTTGGTCATGCCAGCCCGCTCGGACAGCATGTTCATCCGCGTGCCGCCCGGATCCATGCGACGGAATACCGCACTGTGCGCTGCACGCAGGTCGTCGAAACCGGTGCGTGCGCCGAGTTGCGGTGCTGCATGTCTTCCACATGCGCGACAGGCGCATTGCGCGCGAGGAAATGTTCGAGGCCTGGCGTCAGCTGGAAGGCTGAGCGGTCACAAACCACTCCCACATGAGTCGATTGCATGAGGCGCTCCGGCCAATGGCCGGGCGAACCTCCGCTTGCCGGACACCCGACGGGGCCGCGGGTCGACCAGTCGACCGCGGCTACGCCGACATGCCGATCAGAAGTTGACGCAGTTACCGACCTCGATGTTCAGATCGTTCTCCATCGCGTCCAGCAACACCACATCCACGGGCGAAAACTGGGCACAGGTGTCGCTGCGGGAAGCGCGATTGAGCATCAGCTTGGCCACCGCCTTCTTCTCTTCGTCGGACATCCGCGTACCGGCAAGAAAGCTGTCCACGTCGAACTGGTGTTTTCTCAGATCACCGTGCTTCCACCTGCCCACCTTGATGTTGTCGTAGATGTTTTTGCCGAGCGCGATCGGCGAGCCCTTGTAGACCGCATACATGCCCATCGGCGCCAGGATCCTGCTCTTGTCGACCCTGGAGTCGGCGGACTTGAAATGGCCGCCCATCTGTTTCAACCGATCTCTGTTCGCGCGCGCCGAAAGAGTGCTTCAGTCCCACCCCGCTTGCCTTCATCGCGTTTCGCATCACCATGCTCATCCTGTCATTCAGTGGCCGATGCCGTCCCTGTCGATGCACTCCCGCCGTCTGCATACCTGGTTGGTCGGATTGGCGCTTTCGCTCCGCGCCAGGCAAGGCAAGGCAGCCGGATATCCTGCCCGGCCCGAGGCCCTGCGTGGAAAACCGCGACATCATGCGCGCATCGGATCGAGTGCTGAGGCGTCGCGGGGACAGGGGAATACCCCTGACCGACCCCGGCCATGGTCAGGGCTGCATGCAGCTTTCCGCTGCGACGGCCGCACGCGTGGCTCGCACAAGCGGCTTGAGGATGAGTGGCGGCACCTGCGATCACTCGCACATTGATGGCAGTCAGTGCCTCACTGCAAGCCGCATGGGGAGTGCGTTCTGATCCCGGTTCATTTGGACCTCCGCCAGAACATGCGGACCCGCGAGTGCGGGCCCACACCTTCCATCACAACGTGCAGCGGCTCAGTTGCCGTTTTCGCTACCCTGCTTCTGCGCGCCCTGGCCGTTGCCGGAGGGGATGGTGACGCCGCGCTCACGTGCGCGACGCAGCATCTCGGTACGATGCTGCTCGCGATAGGTATTGCGCTCCTGCACGGTATTCAGGCTGTGCATTTTGGTCATGTAAGCGGAGCGTTCGGCCGGCGTCATCAGATCATAGGCATAGATGGCCTGGCCATCCTGGTCGTGCAGGCGATCGCGATCCTGCAGCTTGTCTTGATCGTGCAGCTTGTCCTGATCTTTCAGACGGTCTTGATCGTGCAGCTTGTCCTGATCTTTCAGACGGTCTTGATCCTGCAGCTTGTCCTTGTCGTACATGTGGGTCGGGTCCTTCAGGCGATCCTGCGTGTGCAGCTGATCGCCCCTTGGCGTTGCCACCGGTGTGGTTGTGCGCGGCGCGTGCGTGCCCCCGGTCTGGGCCATGACGGGCGAAGCCAGTGTCAGGGCGATCGATGCGCCCAGAACGATTTTGACGGATTTACGCATGATGACGGTCCTTAAATGCAGTGGGGTCTTGCCCGCGGCCTTCCGCGGCATGGGCAGTATAGGAAGGCCAGAGAGCATGCACGTTGACTTACGTCAATAACGAATCGTCACTTGCAGTTACTCTGCAAACACGACTTTCCCTGGCTAGGCGTGCCTTCGGCCCACAACCTTCGTGGTTCGAGCAGTCGCGCGTCACATGCCCGTTCGCAAAACCCAACGCATGCAAAGGACATCATCATGAAACTCAGCAAGACAATCCACCTGGCGTTCTTCGCCAGTCTGCTCGCCGGCACAGTGCCCTTGGTGCACGCTGCTGACAAGAGTGCTCCTTACGTCAGCGCGGGTGTCGACTACAGCAGCGGCAAGTACGGCCTGGACACCACCACCACCATCTGGGACGTTCCGCTGAGCGTGGGCTACAGCGGCAGCAACTGGTCTTTCGGCGTCACCCTGCCCTACTTGCACGTGTCAGGTCCGGGCAACGTGATTCCGGGCGTCGGAGTGGTGCGCAATACGAATCCACAGGGTCGTGGCCGTGGCGGCAACGGCAGTACCGTCATCGTCACGCCGCCAACCTACCTCTCCGGGACGGCTTCGGGCATGGGCGATGCAGTGGCCGAAGCCACCTTCCACGCCATCGAAAACAGGGATGCCGGCTTCGCGCTTGATCTCACCGGCCGGATCAAGTTCGGCACTGCCAGCGCCGACAAGGGCCTCGGCACGGGACAGAACGATTATGGCGCCGCGGTCGATCTCTACAAGACGTTGGGGCCGGCATGGATGGCCTTCGGCGGCGTCGCCTACACGCAACTGGGCAGTTCCACCTATATCAAGCTGAACAATATCTGGGGCGCCAACGCAGGCATCAGTTACGCGCTCGAGCAGGGCGACAGAGTCGGCCTGGAGCTGTTCTACCAGCAACGACCGGCAGACACAGGCTACACACGCCGCGAAGCGACTCTCTACCTGAGTCACAAGATCAACGATGCATGGGCACTGCGTGGCTACGTCCTGGGCGGCTTCTCCAATGGCAGTCCCGATTACGGCGTCGGCATGTCGGCTCGAGCTTCATTCTAGACACGCCGCCGCGCAGGTTCACTGCGCGGCGGCGGTGAACGTGCTGCTGCGGGTGGACGGCTAGATGTGATCTCCCAGTAGGTTGTTCATCCGGGGCATCTCTGGAAGATGGGGGTTACGAAGCCTACCCAGTCCCCAGGAGCCCCGGAAGAACCTGCATAAGCATGCCCTTCTTGGTCCTCGCGGCCGAGCCCTGCTCGTCGATCGGATCCTAGTTCATGGCCTGCGGGTTGAAGAGGCAGCACAAGCGGCAGGGGTCAGCGTCCGGACCGCTTGCAAGTGGCTGAAGCGGTTCAAGCAGTAAGGCACAGAAGGCTTGCCGGACCGCTCCTCACGGCCGCGTTACTGCCTGCACGCCACGCCTCACGTCCTTGTCGATCAGGTGCTGGAGCAGCACCGCTCACGGCAGACTTATCGCCAGATCGCCCAGCAGTTGCCGGTAGCGCCAAGCACCATCGCCCAACTGCCGCAGCATGTTGGCCTGCACCAGCTGGCCGACCTGGAGGCGGCGCCAGTGAACCGTTACGAATATGCCCGGCCAGGCCAGTTGCTCCACCCGGAGATCAAGAAGTTGGCCCGCTTCCGCAAACCCGGCCATCGGGTCACCGGTAATCGCCAGATCAACTCCAATGGTATCGAATGGTATCGTCAGCCGCGCACCGGGAGAGAAGCGGTACGCCGCCGCCATGTCGGCCAGCCGCCTCTACGACCGCCGCAGCCGACCGGGATTAGGGTGAACGGATGACAGCCGGCCATCGGCCCCCTCAGTCGGGAACGGGGCCGTGGCGAATACCACGCCGCTAAGGTTCGCACGTGGCTCTCGCCCGGATACCGGGCATCGGGCCACCGTGCGCCGGCAGGATCTCAGCGGCCGAAGATGCTCTTCAGGCGATCGTCCGACGGCATGCCCTGCAGCATGCGCACCTGCCCCGTGCTGTCCTTGTAGATCACCGCAGGGGTGCCATGGATGTTGAGTTCCTCCATCAAGGCAATATTGGCGGCAATGTGTTTCGCGGTAGCGGAAGGCACCGTTTTGGCTGGCTCGACGCTGCTGTGGCCAAAGCTTTTCTCGTGCTGCTGCAAGGTAGCCAGCGGATCGTTCGAATCGAGTACGGCCGCCGCACGATTGAGGCTCTGCGGCGCAATCACCGCCACCATGATGTTGCGCACCTGCACGTCGCTGCCCGCCAGCAGCGGCTGGGTCGCCAGCCACAACTTGTGGCAATACGGACATTCGGTATCCGTGAAGACGTAGACGATCCGCCTGGGCTTGGCCGAGCCTTCGGCAATCCAGGTGGATTGGGCCAGCTTGTTCCAGCTCGCTTCGGTCACGCCGGGACGGGTTGCGGCCTGAAATGACGCCTGGCTCAGGTTGTTGCCGTTTTCGTCAAAGACCGAGCCGATCACCACATGCTTGCCATCAGGCAGTAGATAGACCGGCAGGTTCTGGCCCTGGTAACTGCCGACAAAGCCCTTGAAGCCGGCCGGTGCCGGCAGCGTTGCCTTGATCGCAATACCCTTGCCGGCAAGCGCGCGGATCGGGGCGGGCACATCCTGCGCCTGGGCACAGGCGGTGAGCGAAAAAGCGAACAGCAACAGCCATCGTTTCAAGGGGTATCTCCGGATTCGGGTGGGTCTTTGGCAGTCACGTGACTGAGCGATTCAGCCAGCGTGGCGGCCGAAAGTTCGCCCATGTGGGTATCGCGCAGCTGGCCCTGCGCATCGATGAACAAGGTGGTGGGATAGGCGCGTGCGTTGTAGTACTGACTCAGCAGCATGCCGTCATCCAGCAGCACATGATCCAGCCTGAGTCCTTGCGCGTCCACAAACGTGCGCACAACACTGGACGATTCACCCTGATTGGCAAACACGAAGCGCACGCCAGGCATGCGCTGCTGCGCCAGCGCCAGGGTCGGCAGTTCACGCCGGCAGGGGCCGCACCAGGTCGCCCAGAGGTTGATCACCAGCGGCCGCCCGCGCAGGTCCTGCAGCTTGACCGCGCGGCCGTCCAGATCGTGCAGCACCAGCGCGGGCATGGGTGCCGTGGTGGCCACCTCCAGCCGCAGCGCGACCAGGCTGACGAACCCCCACATCAGCACACCGGCGCCGACCGACCACGCCAGTGGCACGCGCAACGGTCGGCGGCGCCAGGCGGCCAGCGCGGTCGCCACGGCCAACACCAGCACAGCAGGCAGCAGCAGAAAGCCGCCATCGCGAACGTTCACCAGATCCAGCGGATGCGCGACATAGTCAGGCCAGCGGCGCAGCACAAAGCCCACCCGCGCACTCAGCAGCGTCAGTGCGAGCAGCAGCCACAAGGCGTACTCCACCGATACCCTGCCCCGTCGCTGAAACCATCCGCCCACCAGAAAGGCCGTGATGGTGCCCGCCAGCAAGGCGACCACGCCGGTCGAGAAGGCCAGCGGGCCGAGTGTCACCACGGACAGAACCTGGCCTGCCATCAAGAACCGATCCCTGTCCACGCGTCCACCCCGGCCGTGGCAAAGCGCGACAAGCCGCGAGCAGGGGCGGACGTTCTCGGAACACGGGTGATCGGCGGCTGTGCATTGCTCGACATGGAAAACTCGTTGGCAGGAAAAGCGATCTTGGCAATTTATACCGGCGACGGTGAACGGGGCAGCACGGTCATGCAACATGTGCCTTGACGGCGGGCCACCTCTTGTTTTGTATGACAAATGTAACCGCTTGCGATAGTGTGCGGTTCAGGAACTCCACGTGACCTGCGCAGACGATGGCCGATGGCATGTCGCCGCCGTGGCGCTTGTCGCTTGCCTCATCGCCATCGAGGAACATTTGCATGCCGCATTTTCCGTCAATCTCCACCCGCCTGATCCGTGCAGCGCTGTTGCTGGGTGCAGCCATGCTGGTACCCGCGTCCATTCCGCCCGCGCAGGCGCAGGCCACCCGCTACGCCGATGCGCCTGCGCTGTTGCTGGGAGCGGCCTGGTATCCAGAGCAGCGGCCCGAGTCGCAGTGGGAGCACGACCTGGCGTTGATGGAAGCGGCCCATGTACACCTGGTGCGCATCGGCGAGTTTGCCTGGAGCCGGATGGAACCGCGCGAGGGCGTGTATGACTTCCGCTGGCTGGATCACGCGATCGCTGCCGCCGCTCGCCACCATATCGTGGTGGTGCTGGGCACGCCCACGGCCGCGCCACCAGCGTGGCTGACCGAAAAGTATCCCGACACCTTGCGCGTAAGCGATGAGGGCGTGCGCGACGAACATGGCAACCGCCAGCAATTTTCGTTCGCCAGCACGCGCTATCGTGCATTCGCCCACGATATCGCCGCCCGGATGGCGCGTCGCTACGGCCACAACCCGGATGTGGTCGGCTGGCAACTGGACAACGAGTATGCGGCGGATTCTTTCGACCCGGATGCCAAGTCCCAGTTTCATGCCTGGCTCAAGCACAGGTACGGCAGCATCGAGGTACTCAATCGACAGTGGGCAACCGCTTACTGGAGCCAGAGCTACAACGACTTCGACCAGATTCCAGTGCACTCGAAGAACGAAAACCCCGCCCTTCTGCTCGATTGGCGACGCTTTGTCAGTGATACCTGGACCAGCTACTCGCTGAACCAGATCGACGCCATCCGTCCCAACGCCGATCCGCGCCAGTTCATCACCACCAACTCCATGGGCTGGTTCGACAGGTTCGACGAATACACCGTGCACAAGGTGCTCGACATCGCGGCGTGGGACGACTATGTCGCCTCGGGCGAAAACTACGACTGGGTGGACAATGCGGCGCGCCACGACCTGACCCGAGGCTACAAACAACGCAATTTCTGGGTGATGGAAACCGAGCCCGGCTCCGTCAACTGGCATGAAACCAATGTGGTCCTGCGCAAGGGCGTGGTGCGCGACATGGCCTGGCAGGCAGTCGGCCACGGCGCCGACGCGGTGGAGTACTGGCAATGGCGCGCCGCACCCAATGGCGCGGAGGAATACCACGGCACGCTGGTCGGCGCCGATGGCACGCCCGTGCCGGTGTACAGCGAAATCCAGCAAGTAGGTGCCGAGTTCGACAAGGCCGGCAAGCTGCTGGCCGGCACCACGCCCCATGCGCAGGTCGCGGTGATCAACGATTTCGACAGCCGCTGGGCGATCGACTTCCAGCGCCACGCGGCCAAGTTCGATCCGGTCATCGAGATGAAGGCCTTTTACAGGCCACTGCGCGAACAGGCGCAGGTCGTCGACGTGGTCTCCGTCAACGCGCCGCTGAACCGCTACAAGCTGGTGGTTGCCCCGTCGCTCAATGTGCTTACCCAAAGCGAAGCGGTGCAACTGAAGGCCTATGTCGAGCAAGGCGGGCATCTGGTGCTGGGGCCGCGCAGCGGCATGAAAAATATCGACAACGGGCTGCAGCCCGAGCGCCAGCCGGGCCCGCTGGCCGGTCTGCTGGGCGGACGCGTGCAACAGTTCTACGCACTGGACAGCATCGTGCCGATATCCGGCCCCGCCGGTCACGGCAGCGCGCATATCTGGGCCGAACAACTGCAGGCCTTGTCACCGCAGACCCAGGTGGACCTGCGCTACGGAAAATCCAATGGTTGGCTGGACGATCAGCCCGCCGTACTCACGCGCAAGGTTGGCAAAGGAAGCATTACCTATGTCGGCGCATGGCTCGACCACGATCTGCTCGACCACCTGACGGCAGACTGGCTGCAGGTGGCCGGCGTCAAGGCACCCGTGCCCGATGCACCCAAGGACGTCGAAGTCTGCGTGCGCAGCAACCCCGAGCATGCGGTGACGATCCTGATCAACCACGGTGCGCAGAGCCAGACGGTGCACCTGCCGTCGGCCATGCAACCGGTGCTCACGGGAGGCCCCGCCGAAGACACCGTGTCGCTGAAACCCTATGGCGTGGCCGTGCTCGATAGTCACCAGGCTCAGGCGGATCACTGACGGCAACCAGCAAGGCGTCCATCAGGCGTGAAGCACCGGGGGAGCAGCTTCGTCCCAGCTTCGTCAAGTAGCTACCGTCACTGGCTCCTCGCGTTAGCGAGGATGACGGGCCCATGCAAGTGTCATCCGAAGCAGATTCCGCTTTACGGGCACCGTTTCCTGGACGCCCCGTTGAAACGAGTGGCGCACTATGCAGCGATAGGATGTTCGCCTGCTCATGATCGTCCTGGCTTCCTGTGCTCCGGTTTCCGCAACAAGATACCGGTCAGGGCGGCTCTGGACAGCCTTGCCAGCATGCCCGTGGTGGGCGCAGCCAGCACTGCCGTGCGGTAGTTGTCTCCTCACCCTGCTTCGTACAAAGTTGATCGCCGTAACGTGAGGTATCGGGACGCTCGCGTCTTGCGCGCATCGGCGCCTGCGACTCGCGACTCTGCCGGTCCATTCAACAACGCACGCGCGGCCTGCCCGACGTGCACGCACGGGGGATATCCATGAAGACACGTCGCGACTTCCTTACCAAGGCGCCGCTGGGCCTGCTCGGTGCCGTGGTGGCCTCACGCGTTGCCGCACAAACCGGCACACCTCCAGCGCCACCGCCCGGATCACCGGGCGCGTTCAACACCGTGCCACCGGTGGGGCCAAAGCTGTCCGACGCCACCTTCGCCGAAGCGGAGAAGCTGGAGCAGGTCACCCTGACCGCGGCGCAGCGTGCCATGGCGGTGAACAGTTGGCCGACCTCGATGGCCGGCCTGCTCGAACGCCGCACCGGGCCGAACAAAGTCGCACTGGCCGACAACCTCGCCCCCGCCACGGTGTGGAACCCGATCCTCACCGGGCACACCGTCGGCCCCACGCGCAACCGCTTCGTGCCCGCCTCACTCGCCGCCACGCCCCTGCCCGCCCGCGACGAGGACATCGCCTTTGCCAGCGTGGCCCAGCTGGGGCAGTGGATCCGTGCGCGCAAGCTCAGCTCGACCCGCCTCACCGGCATCTACATCGAGCGCATCAAGCGGTTCGATCCCAAGCTTCGCTGCGTGATCACCCTGTGCGAGGCGCACGCGCTGGCGCAGGCGAAACAGGCCGACCGCGAGATCGCTGCAGGCAACTACCGCGGTCCGCTGCACGGCATTCCATGGGGTGCCAAGGATCTGCTCGACACGACCGGCATCGCCACCACCTATGGTGCCGAACCGTTCCGGCACCGCGTGCCCAGCGACGATGCGGCGGTAGTCACACGGCTCAACGCCGCCGGCGCCGTGCTGGTGGCCAAGCTGAGCATGGGTGCACTGGCGCTCAACGACATCTGGTTTGGCGGCCAGACCATGAACCCATGGCTGCTGCAGGAGGGCTCCTCCGGCTCCAGCGCCGGCCCCGCGTCGGCCACCGCGGCCGGCCTGGTCGGCTTTGCGATCGGCAGCGAAACCCAGGGCAGCATCATCAGCCCGTGCATGCGCTGCGGCACCACCGGCCTGCGCCCCACCTTCGGTCGCGTCGCGCGCACGGGCGCCATGACGCTGTGCTGGACGATGGACAAGCTCGGCCCGATCGCCCGCTCGGTCGAGGACACCATGCTGGTGCTGCATGCCATCAGCGGACCTGACGCAGGCGACGTGGCCAGCCTGCCCAGCAAACTGGACTACGACGCCAACGCTCCGATCAGGGGGCTCAAGGTCGGCTACTTTCCCGCCTGGATGAAGGAAGATCCAGCCACCTCGCTCGACCGCGCCGCGCTCGACCATCTACGCCAGCTCGGCCTGGTACCGACCGAGGTAGCCCTGCCGGACTGGCCCTACGACTCGCTCAACCTGCTGCTGTTCGCCGAAGCGGCCGCCGCGTTCGAGGAGCTCACCCTGTCCGGCCGCGCCGACCAGCTCAGCGTGCAGACGCCCGACGCCTGGCCCAACCTGTTCCGCGAGGCGCGCTTCCTGTCTGCGGTGGATTTCGTCCAGGCCGACCGCCTGCGCCGCAAGGTGGCGCTGGAGATGGCGCGGCTGATGTCCGAGGTCGACCTGCTGCTGATCCCCTCGCTGCGCGACGACATGATGGTGATCTCCAACATGACCGGCCAGCCCTCGCTGACCCTGCGCACCGGCTTCGTCGAAGTGTCCCAGGCCCGCAGCGACTGGGCACCCGACGCTGCGCATCCGCGCCCCACCGTTGCCACTCCGCAGCGCGTCCCTTACGGCGTCACCCTGCTCGGTCGCCTGTTCGAAGAAGGCCACATCGCGCGCGTGGGTCGGGCGCTGGAGCAGCGCGTGCATGTGGCGGGTGAACGGCCACCAGGCTTTTGATTCACGGGGTAGCGGGTTCAACCAGCACAAGCATGGTCATGAACCCGCCACCTTGTACCTGCGCACGTTGTCAGCCGTGGGCGGAGCTGGCATTGAGGTCAGCGATAAGCTGACGCAGGATGCTGTCAACCGCCAGCTTGGTCGACTGTTGCACCGCGTTCTTCATGGCGAAAGCCCCGCCCCAGAACATCTTGCCTCCCTGGGTGGTTCCATCGGCCTGATACACCTTGCTGAAAACCTCCTGGTTGCCGCGCCGGTAGGTGACCTTGAGTGAGACATGCGCTCCCAACTCGACATAGGTATAGCTCTGCAGATCGAAAACAAGCAGGCCGTCGTCGGCACTGTTGCCCGTGGATTTCGTCAGCTTGCCGAAGGCAGCCTGCACGTCATGCGATTGCAGCGTGTCATCCAGAATCTGTCCAAACTGCACCACCCACACGTTGGCATAACCGCCCATTACCGAACGAAACTCGTAGTGATTCGACGCCGTTGCCGGCGCGATCATGTACTGCGAGGCTGCGGTGGTCGATGGCAGCTGTGATGTGCCCTGATTGTTGATCAGGTATTGCGGGTAATCCTTGGCTACGTCGTGCCTTATCGAACATCCGGACATCAGCAAAGCTGCCGCAAACACAGCAAGAAGTGTCTTCATGGTTCCCTGTTCCCCTGTCGTCGTTCCATTGCGAAAGCCGAAGCAACCCATCCAGTTGCATGCGGCGACTTCCTCACCCCGAAAGAAGTATGCATGAGAACAGCACGGCCTCACACTGAGGCAATGGTCGCTGGCAGCATCTCCTCTGACCTCGTCGTGGGCATCAGTCCCGGGCGATCAGCACGTTGCTGAAACGGTTGCCGGCAGCATTCCTGACAGCAATTCGCTTGAGTGAATACTTGGCAGTTTGATGGTGGTGGGGAAGTTCATTTTGTGACCTCCACTCGATTCAAGGTCCAACTCGGGAGTCCAGCGGCGGCAAGCGCAGGCGCCGCACGCTATCGGAAACAGGTTGCGTCGATCGAATGAATTCGCCGCCAAGAGCGGGCGATCGTCAGAAGCGGAATCGATGGAGTGCGCCGAGTCCATCGCTCGCCAAACTATATCCCCCTCGTCACGGCGTGATTGAAGTGGATCAGGCAAGCCTTCCCGATGCCTGGCCTCCGCGCGCGGTGAAACGCAGGGTTATGCCTTTCTTCCAGCCACCATCACCAACTCCATCGAGATGTTCCGCCTGGCGGCGGCGCCCCATAATTTACCGAGGCGTTGCCGGCTATCCAGGAAGAACGCATCACCTCTCTCGTCAATACAGAGACGCGTTGCCGACCAACTGAACAGATAATCAAAGAGCTGATCCATATCCCAGCTCATCGTCAGCTCCAACGTTGGGCATTCGATTTTTTCGAAGGGCAGCGAAATATCCCGGTATCCGTTCCACAGCAACTTGTTTTGAGGCGCCCAAAAGGGGCGGATCACGGACAGGAAGCTGTCTGCGAGGGCGGCATCGATAGGAGCATCGATATGTGGCCAGTTGTAGCCCCAAGCTGCGAAAACGCCAGCGGGTTTCAACACGCGCATGACCTCGGGCCAGAATCTGTCATGGTCAAACCAGTGAAGCGCCTGGGCCACGCAGACAGCATCGAAGCTGTCATCGGAAAAACTCGTCTCTTCGGCCGGCTGGACTGAAAAGCGCACTCGATCATATGCAGGAGCACAGGCGACCTGGGCCTGGCTGACATCGGTGGCTTCGACCAGGTCGAAGTAATCTTTCAGATCGGCAGCAGCCTGTCCATTGCCGCAACCGACATCCCATACCGAACGGCGTGCGTCGCAGCAGCCAGCGAGACATTCGTACAACATCGTTGGATAGCGCGGCCGGGCTTGTGCGTAAACGTCGGCCCTTCGGTCAAACAACGCCCTCGTCTCCATCCCTCACTCCTGTGCAGCCGGACCAGCTGTTGGCGCGACACTGTACCCCGCTCGACCAATGATAAAAGGGGTTCAGTTGCAGCACATCTGCTTGCCGAGCTTGCCCACACACACCATAGAGCGCGCAAGAACCGTTATCGGCCACTCGCCTGTCAAAGCTGCAGGATCGCTCCGCTTGATGGTCAGCCCCAGCTTTGTGGGCGGCCCTTTCCCACGACGGTGTTCCATCGGGCCAGAACCCGCAACTCACCCTGCCCGCCTGGGTTGGAGCAAGTGCAGCCAGCCAACCGAGGCCTGCGAGGAAAAGCCCCTCCAGGATCGCTGTCCCGCTGTCTCGGGATACGCCATTCGCTGATCCCTGCCCCGAGCTGAAGCACCTGGTCACATAGCCTGGCGAGCTTTCAACTGCCCCGTCCCCCTTGTCGGCTGTGTCCGAAAAGTCGGGTTACGTGGTCAGCCACTGCTCGACTTGTGCGCGCGTGGGGATACCGCCGGCGTGCACGACCTTGCCGTCGATGACCACGCCGGGCGTGCTCATCAAGCCGTACTTCATGATCGTGGGCAGATCTTCGACCTTCTCCACCACGGCCGGAATGCCGGTTGCCGCCAGCACGCTCTGGATGATTTTTTCGGTCGCCTTGCAGTTGGCACAGCCAGTGCCGAGTACCTTGATGTTGGTCATTACCAGTCTCCTGATGAGGGTGGATTGCTGCGCCATGCCGGTGAGGGCATCGCATACCGGTTGCGCCTCGCCGGTGACCCGGTTGGCATAGTGAAGCGTGCGATGTGCGCCGGGCTGCCGGCGACTCACATCACCAGGTTGAACACGTAACCGACAAAGATGATGCCGACCGTCACCACGCTGGCGAACAGGACGATCAGCCTCGGTTTCATGACCTTCTTGAGTATCATGAATTCGGGTAGGGACAGGGCCGTCACCGCCATCATGAAAGCCAGTGTGGTGCCCAACGCAGCGCCCTTGCCCAGCAGCGCCTGCACGATCGGGATGATACCGGCGGCGTTGGAGTACATCGGCACGCCGATGAGAACCGCCAGCGGCACCGACCACCAGTTGCCCTTGCCCATCAGGTGGGCCATGAACTCCTGCGGCACGTAGCCGTGGATCCATGCACCTACACCCACGCCGGCGACAATATAGGGCATCACCTTCAGCACGATCGTGCGCACGTGGCCCCAACCCTGTGCGAAGCGTGCAGCCCAATCTGGCCGGCCTTCGGCATGACTGACCGCAGGGATGTCGAACACCCATGGCTCCACCAGATTCACTGGATTCATGCGTCCGATCAGCAGCCCGGCAACGAAGGCTACGACCAGCCCCAGCACCAGATAAAGCAGGGCGACCTTCCAGCCAAACATGCCCAGCAGCAAAGCCAGCGCCACTTCGTTCACCATGGGCGCGGAAACCAGAAACGAGAAGGTCACGCCCAGCGGCACGCCTGCGGTCAGGAAACCGATGAAAAGGGGGACGGCCGAACAGGAGCAGAACGGCGTGACGATGCCGAGACTGGCGGCCATGGCATTGCCCACACCCTGACGCCGGCCAGCGAGGATGGCGCGCGTCTTTTGCGGCGTGAAAAAGGTCTGTACCACGCCGACCACGAACACGATTAGCGTCAACAGCATCAGCACCTTGGGCACTTCGAACGCAAAGAAACTCACTGCTCCATGGAGATGACTGCCCGCCGTGATCGGCAGCAACCGCATGAAGGCGTCCGTGGCATGTTGCAGCTGGCTGTAGAGCAGCACCCAGCCGGCCACGAACACCACGGGCACGACCCATGCGCGCCAGGCTGCAGGCTCGGCCGGCGTGGGGTGTGAAAGCGTTTGACCCTGCGTATCCATTGCAACCTCGAAGAAAAGCGGCGTGTTCCAGACAATGAGACGAACGCGGCGGCAAAAGGATGCAGCATCCGTAACAAGCATCCGTGCCGGTGGCAGAACAAGCGTATCCGTCGAATCGGTGCAGGCAACGGCGCGACCGACTTCTCGCAAGAACCGTCCGACAAAAGCCAACGGAAACGACACTCCCGCCATGGCACAAGAAGGATTCGTCTGTTCTGCCAGACAGGCTGCTCCACGTGGGCAAGGCACACGTTGACCGAGGTCAATCAGATCGTCGGGGCAAGCCGTGGCTCAGACGCGCGGCACGTGACAGCAGACGTGGCCGCTGTCGTCCCATTGCACCTGGCAGTTGCGGATGAGCGCCTCGCGCAGGCGCTGGCGTGCGCGCAGCAGGCGCGACTTGGTTGCCGGCAGGCTGAGGCCGTGGGTCTGGGCAAAGTCGTGCTGACGAATACCCTGCAGATCGCATTGTTCGATGATCTGGCGATCCTCGGCCGGCATCTCGGCAAGGTTGCGCCGCAGGCAGTCATCCAGTTCATCCACCGGCGCGCGTTCATCGGCCAGCGGCGCGGCGATTTGTTCGGGCAGTTCAATCTGTGGCTTGGCCAGCCGTGCGCGATCGATCACCGCATGGCGGGCCACCTGAAACAACCATGCGCGCGGGTTGTCGATCTCACAGAAGGCGGCACCCTGACGCATGGACTTCAGAAAGGTTTCCTGCAGCAGGTCGTCGGCGCTGTCCACGTCGCCGAGGCGATGGATCAGAAAGCCACGAAGCTCGCCCTCATGGGCATGCCAGGCTTGGAGAACACAGTCGAATGGCATGCTGGCCCCCACTTCGTGAAGTGGAACTTGTCCGGAGCGGCCATTGTGACGTGCGCTGCTGCTGGCCGGCGTCGCGAGCATGCTGTCAGGAGAAATCTGACCACCGCCGAAACCTGAGCGGTCGCGAACCAACCCCACCGAGTCGATGGCATGCGGCGCGCCGGCCAATGCCCGGGCGCCGGGCGAACCGCCGCTTGCCACGCAACTGCCGGGGCCGCCCGCCGACACGGCAACCCCGATCGCACCTGCGTGCCGATCAAAAGTTGACGCAGTTGCCGGCCGCGATGTTCAGATCGTTTTCCATCGCATCAAGCAAGGCCACGTCCGTGGGCGAAAGCTGGGCATAGGTGTCGCTGCGGGAGGCGCCATTGAGCACCAGCTTGGCCACCGCCTTTTTCCCTTCATCTGACATCTGCGTACCGGCAAGAAAATGGTCCATGTCGGACTGGTGCCTGGTCAGATCACCGTGCTTCCACTTGCCCACCTTGATGCTGTCGTAGATGTTCTTGCCAAGCCCGATCGGCGAGCCCTTGTAGACCGCATACATGCCCATCAGCGCCAGGATCTTGCTCTTGTCGACCTTGGAGTCGGCGGACTTGAAATGGCCGCCCATCTGTTTCAACCGATCCCTGCTCGCGCGCGCGCCGAAAAAGTGCTTCAGCCCCACCCCGGTTGCCTTCATCGCGTTTCGCATCAACATGCCCCTGCTGTCATTCGTGGACGACGCTATAACGTCGCTGTACTCCAGCCGCCTTGCGCCCCCTCACTGTCTGGATTCAAAGGTGGCCAGTTCGCGCTTTCGCTCCGCAGCCATGCAAGCGGGCCGACATGCCCTTCCCCGCCCGCTGCCCCGCGTGGAAAACGGCGACATCATACGCGCATCGCGCCGGGCGTCGGGGGTCGCCGGCGAAGAGAATACGCCTGGCGTTGATGCGCCCTGCCTCGGCTTACGCCATGCGCTGATCGCTGCTCCGATCGGCAGCGCCCAGGCAAATAGCCCGAGCTGCCGGGCAATTTTCCCGGCGCGCCGGGCGGGAGCACTCGGCACGCCGGGAAAATCACTCCGACGGTCGAGAAAACTTCTCGGCAGGTCGGGAAAAAAGCGTGGCGTATGGAGCTGGCCTGCTCGGCGAGCCGGGGAAAGTGCTCGGGTCGCCGGGCCCGGTGCTCGGGGCGCCAAGTTGATGGCTCGGGGCGCCGGCAAGAAAGCTCCAAAGGCCGGGCGAAAAGCGCGGCGGATCGGGTTCGCCGGGCCGTGCACCAGGCGGCGAGCTCGGGCGCTGCGGTGGCCGGCTCCGCGCGCCGGGTACCGGCGGTGGGGCGGGCATGAAAAGGCCCGGTGCATGAGGCGTTTCGTCTCATGCACCGGGCCGCGGGGTCGCCCGGTCAGCCTGGGCGCGGGGTCATCAGGCCGTGGCGGGCACCGGCTCGGCGGCGCTGCGGCTGGCGCTGCGGGCGAAGCGGGCGCCGAGTTCGCGGCGCAGGTCTTCCAGGCCCTGGTTCTTGCCGCTGACCCGCAGCAGGCCGTAACCCTCCAGCGCGAAACTCATCAGGTCGCTGCCCAGCGCGGTCGAGGTGTCCTGGGCACGCTCGCTGAGCCGGGTCAGCCGCATCAGAAAGCTGCCGATCTGGTCGAACGCGGCCAGATCCGCCTGCGCCTCGTCCACGCCGAGGCTGGGCGGCACCACCTGCGGGTTCTGCTGCAGCAGCTTCAGCGTCTGCCGGCAGAACACCTCGGACTTGTCGCCCATCTTGGTCAGCGCCCGCCGCTGCCCCGGCTGCAGCGCAATCAGCCCGCTCATGTTCTGCTCCAGCGTAACCAGCGCACCCTCGATGGCAGTGAGCTGCTCGGCCGTCAAGGCCAGCGAAATCAGGTTCTGTGACATCACGATCTCCGTATCGGTTGATAAGGCCGCCTGCGTCCCGCACAAGCTCCGTTGCGCGTCCAGGCGACCGGTAGCGCCCATCCCGTCCGGCTGATGGCCGGAGGTTGGGCACGCCGAAACGATGCCAGAGGTGGTAGCGCGTGGCTGTCGGCGTGAGGGAGGGTGTGGTGTAGAGGTTGGCTGACAGGAGACTAACCGGGATCGAGATCCTTGGTTTCGACCCACCGTGGGATCAAAGCTTCACAAACGAGTACCGCTCCTTGACGTTGGCATGAAAATACCTTCCTTTTGAATCGGCACCCATCAACCCGTCATATTCACTCTGAGGTACGCCTGCGTAGTCGTACACCGATCCACTATTGAATTCAATTTCAAGGGTCTGACTTTCCTCGTCATATCCGATTGCGCGAATGTCACTCGAGGTAACTGGCGTGCGTTCCATGGTTCGTCTCCGTCGGTTGTAAATCAGCTTTCTGGCTTCTTTGGTGCTGTTGGATGACCAGCGTTCGGATCTTGCTTACGCCAAGCCTCAACCAAGGGCTTGTAGTCTTCATCCTGTACTGGCTCAGTCCAGCCCCCACTCCTCAATCGCCTCCCGTCAACTCCCTTTGGTACAACGACCAAGGGATCTTCGCTATCGGGCCGCTGACCAACAGGGGGACGGTCAATAATTGCACGTATCGGCATGTTGACTGCCTCGCCCACAATTAGCGCTTCACCTGTGCGAAGAACAGGAAGCATTGAGAACAGACCTTTGAGGTTATCGGAGGCACAAGACGCTACTTGGGCGCGATCTGAATCGTTGGTCAAGCGCAAAGCGACGACCGTACCGCACTGCGAAAGGATGGTCGTATCGACTTCCGACGGGCGCTGACTGACTAACATCAGCCCGACACCGTATTTCCGGCCTTCTTTGGCGATACGCCGTGCCGCGTTGGCCGCACGGCTCTTTGACTGAGCGCCAAGATACACGTGTGCTTCTTCCAGAACGACAAGTAGCGGCCTCTCTCGGCCACCCTCTTGCTTCAATCGTCCCCAAAATACTGCGTCGTACAGAATTCGCAGGACTGCTCCAATCAGGTCATCGACGACAGCCGTAGGAATTCCTGACAAATCGAAAACGGAAATAGGAGCATCCGCTCCTATCCACTCAGCGAGAAGTGCATCAAGATCAGCTCTTGTGGCGCCATCTTTCGCCACAGCCCACTCGCCGGGGCGAAAGAGAAATTGCATACGGGGATCACGTAGTTTGCTCTCCAAGACATCGAGATGCGCGCGAGGCAAGTCACCATAGATCCCTGCATATACCTTGTCAGGATCTTCCTTTATGTCCTTTAGCGGGCGAAACCGAGGACGATCAAGCTTGTCAGAATCGCCAACCGCATCTGCTGCAGGCGAGCCTTCTCGGACATATGCTCGCGTTGCCTCAGTTTGGTTTTGGTTCTTGCTGACGCTGTGGGTTGAGCAATGCATTGAGTACAAATCGTGCCAGAGCTGATATACCGAGAATGGCAATGGTGTATCTACGGTGACAGTCAGGTCAGGCAATCCATGGGGGATACCGCCCGCCTTGGAGGCCCTTTTGCTTGATAGCAGTCTCTCTTGAAGCAACGTCAGTGGCGTCCCAGACACAGGACCCATGGCCATCGAAATGAACTCCTCCGCCGTAAGCGCCCAAAATGGGACATGAAGTTCCCGTTCCCCGGCCTTGGTATCAGCCCCGACCCTAAACACCTTGGCGAGAGTGCCAAAGGCTTTTGCGTATTCACCGTGAAGGTCAAACAATACGACACGAGCCGATTTGAATCGTGCTTTGTCGGATACCGCACCAAGCAGGTTAGCAACCGCATTTGATTTACCAGAACCGGTGCTTCCGACTACAGCCGAGTGTCTGCTGACCAAGCGATTCATATCTACGTATGCGCGGATCGACTCAGCACTAGCAACACGCCCGACAGCTACATACCCATCTTCGTCACCAGGTGTGTATACGGTTCTCAAGTCGGTTTCGGTAACGACAAGGACTGAATCACCGATGGAGGGGTACTGCGAAATGCCGCGCTCGAACTTCGTCCCTCGTCGCCCTTGGCCGACGAGCTCAACCCTAAGCCATCTATTGCCGAACTGAGGGGCGAGCTCCGGCGGTCCTGGAGCGGCACCGGCGCCGACCTGAGAAATGACGCCGTAGAGGTCTACGTATCCAGATGGTATCCGGACAAATCCTCCAACTTGTCCGACGCGATATGCCTCGCCGTTAACGAATAGAAGTCCACCCGGCGTGCTATCCGCGAGCTTCACGCTAACGCTCGAACCGTCGACGTCTTCGACTGTACCAAGCCGTGCAGGATCAGGATTAAAGGGCGGGCTGCGCATCATGACTGCTCCCGCCGTAAAGCTGTTCAAGGAAAAGACCGAAGTAGTGGAAATCTCCGAGACGGCAGCGGGGCTGTAACTCTTTTGGATCGGCACCGGCTACCGCTTCCTCAAACAGCCATGGCGTATGCTCGTCTCCCCCAATGGTTCCGGGGCGATACCGCCCTGAGCGAGTTCCTACGACAGCCCCGTCCAATGCAAGAACCGTCAGATTGCTCTGTCTTATCGCGTATTCGACGACCCTCGAATGTTGTTCAAGACCTGAATACATCAGCGCGAAGCATTGGGCATTGCGATTTCCTCGCAATCCGTCAAGCAAAACCTCATTGAGATGATCGTCGAGAAAGGAATAACCGCATACGACCAGCCTGGGAGCATCCTTCCCATGGAAAAAATCCCTGAGCCGGTCAAGCATTGCGAGGTATGGCATCCGGCGACTTTGGTCGTACTTGAGGTGCGATGGAAAAATCATTACCTTGCCCGCCGCAGCCTCACGCGTGACCCGTACAACGCGCGTGACCTTTGTGCCGTTCACGATGTCTTCGCTCTTCTCCCAATTTATAGAGCCGTGGAGCTTCCACAGTCTCGTCCATCTGGCCGGAATGGCATCGTGCTCGATCGACGCCAGGTCGAACCATGGCTCGCGCGAACCAACAAAGCCATCGAAGTGTGGCAGCGGGTGTTGTTCAAATGCCTGTTCAAAAAGGAGGTCATAGTTGGGTGTAAATATTTCCGCGGGAGAATCGCGGTGAAGGCCACCTACCCACGATGCGAAGCGGTTGTAGGAACTGCGGTACTCGGGAAGGGGCTTACGCATCTCAGTTGCGATCAGCGCACAGACTTTGTCATCGAGGTCGCTCAAGTCCTTCTTCGTCATCCCCAAAATTTCCGTACTTCCGCGGCGGTTGGCCAACGTGCGCAACTCTGTCAGCACGTCTTCGACGGTTGGATCTTTCCCATCCGCTGGCTTGCATTCGACACACAATGCATCCCAATTTTCCTTGAATTTTGATGTGGCCTCCGGGACATTGTCGCTTGCCAACAGCCCAGCGGCGACACGCTTCGTCAGTTCCACCACTGCCGGGATTAGCACAATGCTGCTTTTGCCGGCAGCATCGTAGACTCCAAGAGGGCATCCTGCACCAAGAAAACAGCCAATCCGCTGCTTGTCATCTTGAAGCACTTGCCGCAAATTTCGTGCTTGCTGTGCCGCGTCGTGGATCGCCGGTAACGGGATTGTCGAAGACGCTGGTAAAGAGGCAGCGGCGGACGAGGCAACTGGAGCAGTGTTTGTATTTGTGGTCGAGGGTGTACAGAATTTTGTGTAAACGGAGTTTGAGTTACCGCTGAGGAAGGCGCCCCTCGAACTGGATCGTAAAGCGGTTCAAGGCAGCCTTCCAGTCGCGGATCGGCATCGTCCATTTCTTGC
>JBAZRB010000032.1:0-33675 GCA_041663105.1 Rhodanobacter sp. | reverse complement strand
AGTGACCTGACGGCAGGCGCAGTGACGCTGAGTTCGGCGACGGATCTGGCCCTGGCCCACAACGTGGGTGCCGGCACGCTGTCGCTGCAGGCCGGTGGTGCGATCAGCCAGAGCGGCGGCGTACTCAGCACCGGCACGCTGACCGGCAGTTCGACTGGCGATACCACCCTCAACGGCGCCAACCTGATCGGCACGCTGAGCAACTTCAGCGCGGCCAACTTCAGCCTGAGCAATGCGCAAGCGTTGGCAGTAAGCGGCCCGTTGACGGTGCCGGGCTCATTGAGCCTGAGCACGACCACCGGTGCGCTGGACATGCAGGGCAATGTGTCCGCGCAAGCCGTCGCACTGAACTCCGCCACTGACCTGGCGCTGGCCAACAACATCACCGGTGCGTCGGTGTCGCTGGCCTCGGGCGGCAACATCAGCCAGAGCGCAGGTGTACTGGCCGCCGGTACACTCAGCGGCCATGCGACCGGCAGCGTGGTGCTGACGCAAGCCAACAAGATTGACAACCTGGGTGCGTTCTCAGCGGCCAACGGTTTCGATCTGGCCAATGCGCAGGCACTCTCGGTTACCGGCGCGGTGAGCGGTGGCAGCAACACCCGGATCAGCACTGGCGCGGGTGTGCTCACAGTGGCGGCGCCGATCAGCGGCAACACCATCGCTCTGGCCGGTCAGGCCGGCCTGGCAGTCAATGCCGCGGTGAACGCGGGTGCAGGCGACATCACGCTGGGCTCGGCGGCGGGTGCGATCAGTGAGGGAGCGGCAGGTGGCCTCACGGCGGGCAGTCTCTCCGGCAACTCGGCGGGCGCCACCGCGCTCAATGGCGCCAACCAGGTGGCGACGCTGGGCAATTTCAGCACCGGCGGCAATTTCAGTTTCACCGACATGCGCACGTTGACCGTGAACAGTCCGCTCAGTGTCAACGGCGGCAATGGCGACCTGAGCCTGACCACGACCGGCACCAGCTCCGATCTGATCCTCGCTGATGACCTGCAGGGCGGCGTGGTGACGCTGGTGGCCGGGCGCGATATCAAACAGGCCGGCTCCACGATTCAGGCGGCGACCCTGAACGGCAGTGCGGGCGGCAATGCATTGCTCACCGCGGCCAACCGGATCGGCACGCTGGGCAACTTCACTGCCGCCAGTCTGACCCTGAACAACGCGCAGTCGCTGGCCGTCGGCGGCAGCGTGAATACGGGCAGCGGCGCGCTTGCCCTGACCACCAGCACCGGTCAGCTTGCCCTGACTGGCGCGCTAAGCGGTGGTGCAGTGGCGCTGACTTCGGCCGGCAATCTGGCATTGAACGGCCAGCTGGCGGCGAACACCCTGGCGCTCCAGTCGGGCGGTGCCATCACCGAGGCGGGCGCAGGTGCCATCACCGCCAACTCGTTGACCGGTAGTTCGAGCGGGAGCACCACGCTCAACCTCGCCAACCACGTGGCGACGCTGGGCACATTCGGCGCCAATGGATTCCAGTTCACCAATGCCGGCTCACTGGCGGTTTCCGGGCCGATCGACGGCGGTAGCAACACCAGCCTCACCACCACGGCGGGCGATCTGAGCATCAACGGTCGGGTCAGCGGCACGACCACCACCCTTGCTTCGGCAGGCGCCATCACGGAAGGGAGTAGTGGAACGATCGTGGCCAGCAACCTGACCGGTCACTCGGGCGGAGCGACCACACTGAGCGGTGCCAACAGCGTCGATACGCTGGGCGCCTTCAATGCCGCCGGCTTCAGCCTGACCAATGCAAAAGCGCTGACGATATCCGGGCCGGTGGCTGGAGGCACAACCACCACGCTCATCACTACCGCGGGCGACCTGCACATTGACGGGGCGTTGAGTGGCACCAGCACATCGCTGCAGTCGGCCGGTGCGATTGCCGAGGGTTCGGCTGGCAAGATCACGGCAGCCACGTTGAGTGGCCGTGCCGTTGGCGGAACCACGTTGGGAACCGCTGCGCTGATGATTGCCAACCAGATCAGCACGCTGGGCAATTTCAGTTCCACCGGCGGCTTCAGCCTCACCAACGGAAAGACGCTGACGCTGGCCTCGGTCAACGGCAGCGCCTTCACTGTCGATGCAGGTCACTCGGACTTCTACCTCACCATCACCCAGGGCGATTTGCTGCAGCAGGGCAAGACTCCGCTCTATGACGGGGCCGGCACGTTCTATTCGACCGGCAAGATGGGTACGGGGGCGGCGCCGCTCTACGTGATCGGCGACAGCGCTCAGCTGGTGGCCAAGGTCGGCGCGCCGCCGGCCTACTTCTACGCGGTGGATCGGCAGGGCAACATTCTGCCGCTCACCGGTGAGCTGAGCTTCAACGTGCCCACGTCGGCATTCTTCAGCAAGGCGCAGAACGGCAATGGACGCGGCGATGCCTACATCGACCCCAGCGTGATCTCGGCCAACTATCGCTCGTTCGGCATCGTGCCCTCCGGCATCCTGCTGCCGGCGGATCAGCAGCAGTGCCAGCCGGAGCTGGAGGACTGTCCCCTTGAGTGACGCATGTGGTCATCGGGTGGTGAAGCGAGGCCGCGCTGGCTGGCTCGCGCTAGGTGGCCTGCTGCTGGTGGCGTCAACCGCACCGATTCATGCGCAGATGGCGGCGCGGCTTTCCGGTCAGGTGGCGCTGGATGAAATCAAGGCCGCGAGCGCGGCGCTTGCGGCACAGACCAAGGGCGCAGCTGATGCGCCAATGGCTGGCGTTGAACAACAGCTCGCGGATATGGCGGGCACCCTGCAGGCATTGCATGGCGATCTGGACAAGCCGGTCGAAACGATCAATGACGCCGAACGGGCAGGCGTGCTCCGCGCCCACGCGGCAGCAGCGCGGGTGCAAGCCTATGTCGCTGCATCGGAGGGCTGCCAGGGAGGCGATGCAGGGGCAATGCAGGCGTCTCTTGCCGAGGGAGTGGCGCGCCTGGCCAGGGACACCACGTCGGCGAAACTGGTGCCGGTCGTGGACGGTGTCGAAACCCTGGCCCATGTCCCGTTGTTTGTGCTGCACCAGGGCAGCGGGCCGATGGTGTTCGCGCTGACGGGGATCAACCTGGTCGACACCCAGTGCGCCAATCCGAAAGTCGTGGCGACCGATGCCGCGGGTCGAGCGCTATCCAGCCAGCCGGATCTGACCGGAGCCGCGCCCAGTCGCATCGAGTTGCGCTGGCCGCAATCCGCCGCCTTGCCGACAGGCAGTGTGGTATTGCATGTGACGACCCAGCGAAAAGCCTTTCTGGTGGGGTGTACCGCTATGCCGGAAGCCAGCGCGGTCATCCAGGTCGCGCCAGCGGTGCGGTACCAGGTGGCGTATGCGTTGTCTGCACGTTGCCCGGCATCGACATCGAAAGGCTCGTCTGCGAGCGAAGTCGCGCTGGCGCACGGCAAGATGCCGTGGCTGGCAGGTTATGGCAGCACCGTCTCGCAGCCGGTCGACACCTCGGCCTGCGCCGAGCCTGAGAGCTACAGCGTCAGCGCCATCGTGGAAGGTAGTGATGGCAGCCATGCGGCAGCGGGGCCGTTTACCCAGAGCGCCCAGGCGTCGATTACCGCCGGCCTGCCCGGCGGGTTGACGTTGAGCTGGAATCCCTCGGCGCAAACCCTGTTCGCGCGCTCGGGCCTCAAGAGTTGCAAGGGTGCTTACTGATTCCCCCGCCCGTGCACATCGCGGGCTTATCCATTTTCGTCCGATCCGGAAATGACCCGCAGCTCGCTGATGCCGCCGGGAGCAAGGTCCTGCAGCACTTCGACGAAGGTCTTGCCAACCAGCCGTTGCGCACGACGCAGCAGCAGCGGTATCGGGCTGGAGGGTTCGATGCGTTCGAAGTACTCGCACAGCTCGTCCAGTCGCCGCCGCACATCGTCCGCGCTTTGGATGCGCCCGTTGCTGGCGGACACGCCGGCGCCAACGACCTCACCAGCCTCGGCGCCATCATCGCCGGTCTGCGCGCTGTCAGTTTCGCCAGCGGGTGCGCGGCGAGCGACCTGGGCGTCGAGGAATTTCTTCAGCTCAAAGGCATCCGAAAGCAGCAGCTTCAGGTCCGGGCCTGCCGTGCCCACCTGCTCATTGAAGATGCCGTCAATCGCCTTGGCATGCTCGAGGATCTGCGCCACCGCCGCTGCAGAGGCGAGCAACTGCTCCTGCGGACAATCGACGCAGCAGGCCTCGATATCCGCTACCGAAGGTTGCGCAGCATCGCTTTCGCCGGCGGAGGCCTTCAGGCTGCCATTGGCGATCCGCAGGTCGCGCAGGGAAAACCGTCCGAGCCGGGGTGACTGCACGAAGGTGGTCGTGCGGAAGTAGCCCAGCACGCTGAGCGCGTCGCCCAGCGGCACGATCGCGTTGACGCGCGCGGTGGGGTCGTTGTCGTCTTCCGCATCCAGTTGCGGATGCACGCCGTCCCAGAAATTCTCCAGCAACCCGCGCACCAGGCCCAGGCCGCTCGACCAGCCCGGCAGGCCGGTGGTGCGCATCCACGCGGTGGACAGGTGCACCGCGACACGCAGGTCCTTGGAGCGGGCCAGCAGCGCCTCGGCCAGCGTTCGTACGCGATCCCAGTCGGGTTCCTCGGCGGCCTTGACCGCATCCCCCATGGCACGCTCGGCCTTGGTCGCCGCTGCGCGCTCCAGCGCCATGAAATCGGCGTCATATTCGAGATCCTCTCCTGTCGGCGAGGCTTCACCGACAGGAAGGAGCAAGGACTGCAGCACATCATCGTTCATGGTGGTCGCTCGATCGAGAGGTATGGGAGAGGCGCCCGGGCGACACCGCCAATACCGATCGGCGGGCAAGCTCCCCAGGCCGTGCCACGTTCAGTTAGTAGTGCGTTTTTCGAGGACGAAATCGCTCAACGTGGCCCACGGGCAATTTTTCCCGGGCGGCGCGCGACGAAGCGCTGGCGTCGTCGTTCGTCGCTGGCTCGGAGCCAGGGCGCGATGCTCAGGTGCCTGACGGCCAATCCCGTTCGGTCAGCAGCGCCATCATCGATGCTCCGCACCCACTTCGATATTGCGTGCAGACGCTCACCTGCGACAACGGCAGCGAGCTTGCTGAGCACGCTGATCCGAGGCTTGTTTCGCCGAACCGCCTGGCCCGCGGGTGCATGGCACTCGCGAGAACATGCTGACCTCCTTCTTGGGACGAACGGCGTGGTTCGCCAGCACCTTTGAATGGGCACCCGCATGAACGGGCTCACCGACGAACAGCTTCAGGGCAAAGAGGAAGGGCTCAACGAACCCTTCGAGCTCGTCATCGCGTGATTGACGTGGATTGAATGAAGCTGGCTCCGTTCCACGACGGATGACAATGCGTGGTTCGGCACGTTGTTGCGCGACAGCAGCTCTGCGTGATGCACCGCGCACGAAAGCGCACACTACGAGGAAGGTATCTCCCGTCCCGAGGATGCGCCGCATGATACTCCACGCCAAACCTGACCGTGCGCTGCAGGGACGTCACATCGCTGTGCCGGAATCGCGCGAGCTCGACGTGTTCTCCACGCTGCTGGAACGGCGTGGTGCCACCGTGTTGCGCTGTCCGCTGATCGATATCCGTGACGCGCCTGATCCTGTGCCGGTGCTGGCATGGCTGCGGATGTTCTGTGCAGGCGGCTGCGACGACCTGATCCTGTTCACGGGCGAGGGCCTGCGGCGCCTGTTGGGCGCGCTCGATCGATACGCCCCGGAACTGCGTGCGGCCTTTGTCAGCCGGCTCGGCGCCGTGCGTACGATCGCGCGTGGTCCCAAGCCTGCACGCGTGCTGCGCGAACTGGGTCTGAAGCCGACCGTGGTCGCCGAGCCGGCGACCACGGTCGGGGTGATTGCCCTGCTCGCGGGTCTGGATCTGCAAGGCCGGCGTGTTGGCGTGCAGTTGTACGGCGTCGAGCCCAACCCGGCACTGATGGATTTTCTGGCGGGGGCGGGCGCGCAAGCACTGCCGGTGGCACCCTATGTTTACGCCGACGCGGCAGCCGACGCCGAGGTGCTGACGCTGATCGGGAAGATGCGCGAGGGCGGCATCGATGCACTGGCCTTCACCAGCATGCAGCAGGTGGAGCGGCTGTTTCGGGTGGCCGGGGCCGCGCGGCAGGGCGAGCTGCTGCGGCAGGCGTTGGCGTGCACCATGGTGGCGGCGGTCGGGCCGATGGTGGCCGAAGCACTGAGCGCGCATGGCGTGACGGCGCAGGTCATCCCCACCGGCAGCTATTACCTCAAGCCATTCACCCAGGCGCTGATCCACCACTTTGGGGTGCCGCCGGAGGCGTGAGCCGCGCGTTCAAACGGCGGCGGCGGGGCGAACTTCGGCAATCAGCTGGCGCAGCTCCGGCACGCATGAGCCGCAGTTGCCGCCCGCGCGCAGGCTGGCGGTGATCTGCGCGGGATGATCGAAACCGTGCGTGCGGATAGCATCGCAGAGGGTGTTCCGGCCCACGCCGAAGCACGAGCACACGATCGGCCCGGTGTCGACGCCTGCCCCCGACAACTCACCCACCAGCAGGCCCTCGCGGTCGGTGTCCTGCAGGTTTTCCTGCAGAAACAGGCCCGCCAGCCAACTACGCGCGGGCAGTTGCGGCCGTGTGGAAAGAAACACGCACGCGGCGATCCGCTCGTCAACCACATGCGCGGCGCGATAGACGCCACTGCTGTGATCCTCGTACTCCAGCCAGTCGGCATCCTCGTCCATGGCACCGAGCCACGCCCTCGCCCACGCGCTGTGATCGTTCAGTCGCTGGTGGCCTGCTATCTCGTAGCGCAGGAATTGATCGCCCTGAATGGACGTCCAGTACGTTTGATCAGCGATGGCCAGCGGTTGTCGGCTGAGCGCAAAACCGTACCAGCGCACGGCGAACGGCTCCACCCGCACCGGCGTGTGCTTGAACTCCGGCTCACCGGAGATCGCATCCACCACCGGGTTGACCACGCTGCCCACCCGCGCGTCGGAGGCGAACTGGTCGCTCCAGTGGATCGGCACGAACACGTTGCCGGCCAGCACGCCGCCACCGTGCTGCACGCGCGCCACCAGCGCGCCCCAGCGCGAGCGCACCCGCGCCAGTTCACCTTCGCGCACGCCGCAGCGCAAAGCATCACTCGGGTGCATGTCAATGAACGGCTCCGGCGTATGACCGGCCAGCCGCGGCGACTTGCCGGTGCGCGTCATGGTGTGCCACTGGTCGCGCACGCGACCCGTGTTGAGGATGAGTGGGTATTCACGATCGGGCGCATGCGCCGGTGCACGCGCCGCGGTGGCGATAAAGCGGGCGCGCCCGTCGGCGTGCGCGAAGCGGGCGTCAACGAATAGTCGCGGCGTGCTCTGCCCGTTGGCTGTGATCGGCCACTGCACCGGCGTCAGCGCGTCATAGCCGGCCTGACCCAGGCCGGCCAGCCCGCCAAGGTCGAGCGCGCGGCATGCGGCTGCCGGCCCGTCAGCAAGCGCCGCATTATTGCGGAACGCCGTGAGCCGCACGTGTTCATCAAAGATTTCATGTGCACCGGAAAAATCAAAAGCTTTCGCGTAGCCCATGCGTCTGGCCACCTCGCACACGATGCGCCAGTCGGCGCGCGCCTCGCCCGGCACCGGCAAAAAAGCGCGCTGGCGTGAGATGCGTCGTTCGGAGTTGGTCACGGTGCCGTCCTTCTCGCCCCAGCCCAGCGCCGGCAGCAGCACGTGGGCGAATGCGTTGGTGTCGGTACGCGCGACGATGTCCGTACTGACCACCAGTTCGCAGCGCGCCAGCGCGCGCTTGACCCGATCGGCATCAGGCAGGCTGACCACCGGATTGGTGGCGATGATCCATACCGCCTTCACCGTGCCCTGCTCGATCGCCTCGAACAGCGCCACCGCCTTCAGCCCGGGCCGCTCGGCGATGCGTGGCGCTTGCCAGAACGACTGCACGATCTCGCGGTGGGCAGGGTTGGCCAACTCCATGTGCGCCGCCAGCGTATTGGCCAGCCCGCCCACTTCGCGCCCGCCCATGGCGTTGGGCTGGCCGGTGATGGAGAACGGCCCCATGCCAGGCCTGCCGATGCGGCCGGTGAGCAGGTGGCAATTGATGATGCTGTTGACCTTGTCCGTACCGCTGGAAGACTGGTTCACGCCCTGGGAAAACACGCTGACGGTTTGCTCCTGCCGTGCAAACCACTGGTAGAACGTCAGCAGATCGGGCAGCTGCACGCCGCAGATACGCGCGACTTCGGCCGGATCACCGGCATCGGCCCGGGCGGTGGCGAGAGCGTCGGCCAGGCCGTTGGTATGCGAAGCGACAAACGCGCTGTCGGTCGCGCCATGGTGCGCCAGAAACGCCAGCAGACCATTGAACAGCCACACGTCCGTGCCGGGCTTGATCGGCAGGTGCAGGTCGGCCGACTCGGAGGTGGGTGTGCGCCGCGGATCGATCACCACCAGCTGCAGCGAGGGTTGCTTCTCCCGGGCCTGTGCGATGCGCTGGAACACCACCGGGTGACACCACGCGGCGTTGGAGCCCACCAGCACCACCAGCCCGGCCTGCTCCAGATCGTCATAGCAGCCGGGCACCAGGTCTTCGCCGAACGCGCGGACATGGCCGGCCACCGCCGAGGACATGCACAGGCGTGAATTGGTATCGATGTTGGCGGTGCCGATGTAGCCCTTGGCCAGCTTGTTGATCACGTAATAGTCCTCGGTCAGCAGCTGGCCGGAGACATAGAACGCGACCGCGTCGGGGCCATGTTCATCGATGATGCGGCGAAAGCCCGACGCCACCTGATCCAGAGCTTCGCCCCAGCCGGCCTGCCGCGGGGCGATGCCCGGCGCGCGCAGCAGCGGATGCAGCAGGCGACCGTGCAAATCGACGGTCTCACCCAGCGCGGCACCCTTGACGCACAGGCGCCCGGCATTGGAAGGATGCTGTGGGTCGCCCGATACGCTCACCGCACTGGCGGCGTCGACGCTCGCACGCACGCCGCAGCCCACGCCGCAGTAGGGACACGTGGTGGCGACCGCGCTCATGCGACAGCTCGCGTGCGACTTTCGTCGGCAGGCTCGCAGTAGCTTTTGCCGAACAGCACGCGGCTGCGGAACGCGGTGATGTCGGTGCTGTCCCGGATCAGCTCGAAGTACCAGCCGCCATCCTTGACGTCGCCGTAAAGCACCGCGCCGATCACCCGGTTGTCCTTCAACACCAGCCGCTTGTAGATGCCGCGGTGCGGGTCGCGCAGCACAATGTCTTCGGTACCCGCGCCGCCGAGAAACTCACCGGCCGAATACACATCGACGCCGGTGACCTTGAGTCGGGTGGCGGTCTGGCTGGCGCGGTAGCGGCGATGGCCGAGCCGCGCCAAGTGCGCGGCGCAGACCTTTGCCTGTTCCCACACCGGCGCCACCAGCCCGAAAGTAGCCTTGCGGTGTTGCACGCATTCGCCCACCGCATAGATGGCGGGGTCGTAGGTCTGCAAGGTGTCGTCCACCACAATGCCACGCTCGCAGTGCAGCCCGCTAAGCTTGGCCAGCGCGATCTCCGGTCGCACGCCTACTGCCATGACCACCAGATCGGCGTCGATGTGGCTACCGTCGGCCAGTGTCACACCTTCGACCCGCTCGCTGCCAACCAGCGAGACTGTTTCGGCGTTGAGGCGCAACGTCAGCCCGCGCGCTTTCAGATTGCGTCCCAGCAGCGCGGCGGCGGCGGCGTTCAACTGTTGCTCCAGCAGCACGTCGCTGCGGTGGATCAGCGTGACCTGCATGCCGCGCCGCGACAGCCCGTTGGCCGCCTCGATCCCGAGCAAACCACCGCCAATAACGGCGGCGTGCCGATGCGTGCGAGTGGCATCGAGCATGCGCTCGACGTCGTCGATGCCGCGAAAACCGATGACGCCCGGCAGTTCGCGCCCCGGCACCGGCAGCATGATCGGTTGCGAGCCGGTGGCGATCAACAAACGGTCGTACGCCAGCTCCACGCCCTGGTGTGAACGCACCCGCTTGCGTCGGCGATCAATCGCCACCACCGGATCACCGGCGTGCAATTCAATGCCGTGGCGCACGTACCACTCGGGGCTGTTGAGCATGATTTCGTCCATGCTTTTTTCGCCGCTGAGCAGCAGCGACAGCAGGATGCGGTTGTAGTTGCCATAGGGCTCGGCGCCGAACACGCTGATGTCGTAGAGGTCCGGCGCCAGTTGCAGAAGCTCTTCCAGCGCGCGCACGCCGGCCATGCCATTGCCGATCACCACCAGCCGTGGTCGCCGTGCGTTCATCGGGTCGGCACTCCGATCAACACCTGACCGTCATCGCGCAGGCGTACCGGCCATACGCGCACCGAATGCTGCGGCGCCTCCAGGCATTCGCCAGTGCACAGGTCGAAGTGCTGTTTGTAGATCGGCGAGGCCACCACCATGCGTCCACCCAGGCTGCCGACCAGGCCGCGCGCGAGCACCGCGGCATTCGCATTCGGGTCGAAGTTGTCGATCGCATGGAGATCGTCGTGCCCGACCCGGAACACGGCCACCTGCTCGCCGTCGACCAGCGCGCACACGCCCGTATCCGGCACGATATCTTCCAGCGCGCAGACCGCGAGCCATGCCTGCGTCGTAAGGGTGTCGATTGAGCAGCTCATGAGGTTTCCACCGTGCCGGGAATACGCCGCGACCACGCGGACTTTTCTGCGGCTGTGGCCGGGCGGATCTGCCCGCGTTCGGCGGCGAACGCCACGTTGTCGTCGGCCGCCTCGCTGTTGACGAAATGCTGGAAGCGGCGGCGCGTCTGCGGATCGCTCACCGCCTTCTTCCACTCGCACTCATAGGTCTGCACCACCCGCTGCATCTCCGCCTCCAGTTCGGCGGCCAGGCCGAGCGAATCGTGCACGACCACGTCCTTGAGATAGTCCAGGCCGCCTTCGAGGTTGTCGCGCCACACGCTGGTGCGCTGGAGACGGTCGGCGGTTCGGATGTAGAACATCAGGAAGCGGTCGACATAGGCGATCAGCGTGGCCGTATCGAGATCGCCGGCCAGCAGCTCGGCGTGGCGGGGCTTCATCCCGCCGTTGCCGCAGACGTAGAGATTCCAGCCCTTGTCGGTAGCGATCACGCCGACATCCTTGCTCTGTGCCTCGGCGCATTCGCGCGTGCAGCCGGACACCGCAAACTTCAGCTTGTGCGGTGATCGCAGGCCCTTGTAGCGGTTTTCGAGATCAATTGCCGTGCCGACCGCGTCGCGTACGCCGTAGCGACACCAGGTCGAGCCCACGCAGGATTTCACCGTACGCAGCGACTTGCCGTAGGCGTGACCGGACTCGAAGCCGGCCGCAATGAGTTCTTCCCAGATCAGCGGCAGCTGCTCCAGCCGCGCACCGAACATGTCCACGCGCTGGCCACCGGTGATCTTGGTGTAGAGCCCGTATTTGCGCGCGACCTGTCCCACCGCAATCAGTCCGTCCGGGGTCACCTCACCACCGGGCATGCGCGGTACCACCGAGTAGGTGCCGTCCTTCTGTATATTGGCCAGAAAATAATCGTTGGTGTCCTGCAGCGAGGCGTGCTCACGCTGCAGCACGAACTCGTTCCAGCATGAGGCCAGGATGCTGGCCGCGACGGGCTTGCAGATATCGCAGCCGAGGCCGCTGCCGTGACGACCCAGCAGCTCGTCAAAACGGTGAATGCGCTCCACCCGTACCAGGTGATAGAGCTCTTGCCGGGAGTAGGCAAAGTGCTCGCACAGGTGGTTGTTCACCGCCAGACCCTGGCGCTTCATCTCGGCCTTCATGATCTGCGTGACCAGCGGCACGCAGCCGCCACAGCTGGTGCCGGCCTTGGTTGCCGTCTTCATTGCGCCGATCGACATGGCGCCCGCACCGACGGCCTGACACAGCTGGTCCTTTGAGACGTTGTTGCATGAGCAGATCTGCGCGGACCCCGGCAGCGCGTCAACACCCAGCCCGGGCCTGGCCTGGCCATCGGCGGAAGGCAGGATCAGGAACTCCGGTGCCTCGGGCAGCACGATGCCGTTGAGCATCATCTGCAGCAAGCTGCCGTATTCGGCCGCGTCGCCGACCAGCACACCGCCCAGCAGCTGCTTGCCATCGGCAGAGACCACCAGCTTCTTGTAGACCTGCCGGCGCTCGTCGCTGAACTGGTAAGTGCGACTGCCGGGCGTGGCGCCGTGGGCGTCTCCCATACTGGCCACGTCCATGCCCAGCAGCTTCAACTTGGTGGACATGTCGGCACCCGCGAACTCAGGCAGCGGTTCCGCCTGGGTGCGCCGCATCAGTGCGCCCAGATGCGCCGCGACGATGCGCGCCATGTCGTAACCCGGCGCCACCAGGCCATACAGCTTGCCGCCCCATAGCGCGCACTCGCCGATCGCATAGACGTCCCGGTCGCGGGTGCGGCAGAAATTGTCGATACGGATGCCGCCGCGCTCTCCCACGCCCAACTCGCTCCGGCGCGCGAGATCGTCGCGTGGGCGGATGCCGGCGGAAAACACGATCATGTCCGTGTCCAGATGACTGCCGTCGGCAAACTGCATGCGATGCCGCGCGGTCTCGCCATCGACGATCGCCAGCGTGCTCTTCTGGGTGTGCACGGTAAGGCCGAGTTCCTCGATCTTTCGCTGCAGCATGCGGCCGCCGCCCTCGTCCATCTGCACCGCCATCAGGCGCGCGGCAAATTCGACCACGTGCGTCTTCAGCCCCATGTCGCGCAGGGCCTTGGCGCATTCGAGTCCCAGCAGACCGCCGCCCACCACCACACCGACCTTCGAGCGCGCGCCCCAGTCGGTCATTGCCTCCAGATCCTCGATGGTTCGGTAGACGAGGCAGGCGGGGCGGTCGTTGCCCGGAATCGTCGGCACGAACGGGTTGGAGCCGGTTGCCAGCACAAGCTTGTCGTAGCGGATGAGGCCACCGTCGTCGGTGACTACCTGCTTGCGCGCACGATCGATGCCCACGGCGCACGTGTCCAGCCGCAGATTGAGCCCCGCCTGATCGAAGAAGCCCGGCGTCACCAGCGACAGATCGCCAGCGCTCTTGCCGCTGAAAAATTCCGACAGATGCACGCGGTCGTACGCCGGCCGCGGCTCCTCGCACAGCACGGTGATCTCGAGGTCGGCATGGTTCGCCGCCATCAGCTCTTCCAGCAGCTTGTGGCCCACCATGCCATTGCCTATCACGACGAGTTTCATGTTCATCTGTGACCGCCTCAGTCCGCGGCCAGTGCTGCAGCGGTCGGGATCGCGACCATACGGCGTTGCCGCAGTGCTTCCCTGAAAAGCGTTTCCTCGCGCGCCGTGTGCGCCACGCTGAAACGTACGGCCAACGCGCACAGCGAGCCGGTGATCACGAAACCGCCGAGCAACATGAAAGTTTCCTGCACCGAACCCGTGGCTTTGAGCAGGAAGCCTGCGGCAACCGCGCCGACATTGCCGCCCGCTCCGATGATGCCGGCCACACCACCCAATGCCTGGCGATCGATGAAGGGCGTCAACGCGTACGTTGCTCCGCATGCCATGTGGGTGAACAAACCAAAACTGAGCATCGTCACGATGGCCATCGTGACGCTGTGCACGCTGGAGAACCACATCAGCCCCAATCCTTCGCCCAACATCAGGGCGAACAACAGCCACGTACGTGCCCTCAGGCCGCGCCAACGCGCCAGCCGGTCGGAAGTCATGCCGCCCAGCGCACGCGCGAACAGTGCCAGCAGCCCGAAGCTGCCGGCCGCCATGCCCGCGCTGCGCAGGTTCAGTCCGAAGTGGTCAACGTAGTAGACCGCGGCTACGCCGTGCACAAACAGCTCGATGCCGAAGCAGCAGGCATAGGTCACGAACAGCATCCAAACACGGTAGTTGCGGGCTGCCGCCAGGAACACCGCCCAGCCACCGCGTTTGCCATTCTCGATGGCGCTGCCGTCGCCGCTTGCGCGCAGCTCGGAATAGTTTCCCTGTGGGCAATCCTGGGCGAACCTCCAGTACAACACGCCGACGATCAGCATCAGCACCCCGGGTACGAACATCGCCGCACGCCAACCGAAGCCATGCTCTACTCCCATCGCCAGCACCGCGACCAGAACCCATGGCATCACCGACTGGGCAACCCCGGCACCCGCATTGCCCCAGCCCGCGGTGACTGCATTGGCTGTGCCCACCACGTTGGGCGCGAACATCACCGAGGTGTGGTACTGGGTAATCACGAAGCTGGCACCGATGGCGCCGATCGCCAGGCGAAAGAACAGAAAGGCGTGATAGCTCTGCGCGAAGGCGATCCCGAACACCGGGATCGCGCCCATCAGAAGCAAGCCCGTGTAGGTGCGGCGCGGCCCGAAGCGGTCGCACAGCGGTCCTACCAGAAGGCGTACCAGGATCGTGATCGACACGGCGGCGATGTTGATGTTGGCTATCTGATTGTTGTCGAGACTGAAATCGCTCTTGATCAGCGGCATCAGCGGAGCTACCGCAAACCAGGCGAAGAAGCAGACGAAAAACGCCAGCCAACTCAGATGGAACGCACGCATCTGCGGCGTGGCGAGGCTGAATAGGTCTATCCGCGTGGCTTTGCCTTGCATAGTTGTCTCCCACAGGCGACGAGCAGAATTTGCTGACGATCCCCGCTGGCGTACGGTTGGCGCGCGAGTCGTTCTTGAATTGGCGACGCCATGACGCGTCATCCGAGCCAAACCAAAGAAACCCTGAGGGCTATCCGCTCGGGCCTTCCACGTTGCCGTGGCGAATCAAGTGCGAGACATCGCGGTATTCGGGCGCGAGCACGGCAGGCGAACGATTTCGCCCGAGGCGAGCCATGCGAGAGTTGCGGCTTAGCCGAGGACCCGAGAGCCGATGCCTTGCGTGGCGTGACCCAGGCCAGCCGCCAGACCGAAGTCGCCGACACCAGCCGTCATGCAAACCAGGCCGGCCATCAATCCGGCGTCGTAGCCGACGCGCTTTGGCACCCCTTGAGACGCGGTCCCATTGCCCCCGCCTGGCGCCAGCGTGCGAAGGCGAGGTACCGCGAATGCAGGCGCGCCGATCGAGCAGTACCCGGACCGATGGACTGAAATCGGCATGCTGGAAAAAGGCTGCGAGGGTCGGAACAAGACCTGCCTTGGGGAAAGCTTGTTTCATGGCAATGGCTCGCGGTTTCAGCGCCAAGGCGCTGCCGGTTTTACCGGGTGCGAACCGCCATTAGCTCGCGAAGGACACGGAGTTTTCATGCCAAAGACAACCCGCCATTAGGCTGCCTTTCTTGTTTCTCAGCGGCGACGAGCGGTCGCGGCTTGGTTTATGTTGTAGTGCAACAACTCAACAAAGGCAAGCCCCTTTCAAACGTGTTACGCAGCAGCATCTGCCACCGCCAACCCACTGTTCGGCGTGAGAGGGCTTGGCGTCGCGCCCGGGTTTGATCGCTTGAAACCAGCAGCCGCAACGAGTCAGTCGAAAGAATCGCGCCTGCCATCTCGCTCCAGAATACGCATGGCGCTCTCCCCTAGCGATGGCAAGGCCGCGGGGTCAAAAATCGTTCCGTCGCAGAAACGATCACTGGGCATCGCGACAGGTTTCGACTCGGTATTGAGTGACCATGGCGCATCATGCCTACCCTCGACCTTCCAGTCGGCAACCGGCGTCGGCTCCTCCAGCGGCGCCATGGCTGCGCGGTAGAGATCCGGGCGATACACGCGCTCAGCCAGCGTGCGCAGATCGATACTGTCGTCGATAAGGCCCCAGCGGCGCATCTGGCTTAGAAACCACAGGCCCTGGGAACGCCAGGGAAACGTGGTTGCACCTCGAAAAAAAACACAGCTGGTATGCGCTGTCGTGGTGCTGGGCAAGGTTGCCAGAATGGCATGCGGATCGAGATTCAAGTACTGCCTTCGTGACAGCAATGCCGCGATATAGGCAGCATTCTGCGGATCGTCGCAGAAGCGCGATGAGCGCAGCAGCGCCCGCATCGCACCAGCCAGTGCTTCGGGGTACTGCTGTGCCCAACGCGCGCGCACCGCAAAAGCCTTTTCCGGCGCGCTGTTCCATATTTCATGGGAACTCGCGATGGTGCTTCCCACGCCTGCGCGGCGCGCAACTTCACCCCACGGGGCGCCGGCGCAGAAGCCGGCGATCTGCTTGTCGCGAAGCGCCTCCACAGCTCTTGCTGGCGGTACCACGGCGAGTTTCACATCACGGCCCGCTTCGATACCGGCGGTGGCAAGCCAATAACGAAGAAGCAAGTTGTGAGTGGAAAAAGCATGAACCACACCCAGCGTGGCAGGCCCCTCGCGCAGGCACGCCGCCAGCCCCTCGAGTTTGCTCAGGCCTGCGTGCTCGGCCCGTTGACGAACCTGTCTGGCCAGTTCGCTGCCCAGCGTCACGGCATTGCCCCCGGCGCTGAGGACATACGGAACAAGCATGGGCTGTGCTGATCCGCGCAGCCCCAGTTGTACGGCAAACACCAGTGGCGGCACGACGACCGCCGCGTCCAGTGCACCGAAGGCGAGTTTGTCGGCAATATTGGCCCAGGAAGGCTCCACCGTCAGTTCAACCTCCACGCCTTCGTCGGCAAAGAATCCGAATTCATGCGCAGTAACCATCGGAGCGCTGTCGGTCAGGCGCAATAGACCGACGCGCAGCTTGGCCGCCCCGTTTTTTCGAACGAAGGCCGGTGATGTCGAGTCGCTCATGGCTGCTTCCTTTTTGCGCCGCCAGGGTCTGCAGGCGGGTCGTGTTGCTCGACAAACATGGCCACCACGTCGGCGAGTTTGCGATTCTGGTTCATTGCGGTCTTTTGCAGCCAACGGTAGGCTTCCGGCTCGCTCATTTTTCGTCCCTGCATGAGGATCGCCTTGGCCCGCTCCATCAAACGGCGCTCGTCCAGCTTGGCACGGGCCTCGATCAGATCATCCTCGACCTGCCGATAACGACGAAACAGCGCGATCGCCGAGGCCATGATCGGCTTGATGTCCTGCAACGGCACACCTGACAGGTTGTACGAGCACACACCCGCGGCAATCGCTTCCTCGGCGAAGGCCGGGTCGTTGCTGCCGGCAAACATGACAATCGGATGGCCTGCGGATACAAGACGTATGTCTTCCAGTGCATCGCGGTCAGGTAGCGCCATGTCGACGATGATCAGATCCGGCTTGAAGCGATCGACTGCGTCGGCACGCCCTGTACCTTCAGGTGCACGCAGGACCTGCGCGTAGTCCGAGCCGCACAACACTTCCTCGAGCGCTTGCGCCCGATCGGCGTCAGTATCGATGAGCAGGATCTTCAGAGGCATTGGTTGGCGAAGTTCCATCAAGCCAGTGAAAGTGTGTCGAGCCAGCGAGGCAATCATGCGGTGCAGCAATCAAGCTAGCCCTTGTGTCGATCGTCCGTCAACCCGGGAACGGGGAGCCACCAGGAAAGAGACGGCTGAAAAGCCGTCTATACGGCTATGATCCACCCCAGATGACGCGATCATCCCGCGCCTGGAAGCTGTCAACTGAGAGATCGATCATGCGATCTAAGTATTTATATTCATTGTAAAAAGGTGTCTTTGTACCAGCCAGTTCCTGGCGCTGATCATGTGTTGGGTCGCACGGAACAGGTTCTCGCGCTGTAGCGGGTGGGGTTGTACCGACGTGTCCGGGCGCATGATGCGAGCACGCAAAAAATGGGTTCAACTGGATATGCTGCGAACGCACACCCGTTTTCCGAATCTGCTATAAGGCAAGAGAGAATGAGCATTCCATGGCGTCATGGCGGGTATTGAAATTTGGACGGATGGATGGCCAAACGATGAAGACATCCGGCGGCTATTGGCGCCATGACAGCATTCGAAGCCCTTGACTGTGAATATCCGGAGATTGAGACATGGGCTTGTATCCGTTGTTTGCGGACTTGAACGGCTTGCCGGTTCTGGTCGTGGGCGGTGGCAAGGTTGCGGAGCGCAAGGCAGCCGCCCTGCTTGATGCCGGTGCAGTCGTGCGTATCGGTGCACCACGGCTGCTTCCGGTGCTGGCCGAATGGGCCGAGAGTGGGCGCATCCAGCACATCGACGGGGTATTCGAGCCGTCTTGGCTTGACGATGTCTGGTTGGTGATTGCCGCGACCGACGACCGCCAGCTCAACGCCGAGGTCGCCGCCCAGGCCGGTGCGCGCCATATTCTGGCAAATGTCGTTGACGATCCGGCTCTGTCACGCTTTCAGGTGCCAGCAATGGTCGATCGCGCGCCATTGATGATTGGTATATCCACAGCAGGCGCGGCGCCAATGTTTGCCCGGCGTGTGCGCGAAATGCTTGAGTCGCTGCTGGACCACGCGATCGGCCCGCTCGTTGCGCTTGCGCAGCGACATCGCGAGGCCATCGCAAACGTCTTCCCCGATCTTTCGGCGCGCCGGAAATTCTATGATTGGCTTTACGACGGCCCTGTGCTGGCACTGCTGCGCGATGCACAAACGGCTCAGGCCGAAGAGACCCTGCTCGCTGGTTTGCAACGACCGGATGACGCGCGTACTACCGGCTCAGTAGTGTTGGCGGGGGCGGGTCCGGGTGATCCCGGGCTGCTCACCTTGCGCGCACTGCGCGCAATCAACGAAGCAGACGTGATTCTGCACGATCAGTTGGTCAGTGCCGATGTGCTGGCGATGTCCCGGCGCGATGCACAACGAGTCGATGTCGGCAAACGGGGAGGGGGGCGCCACACGTCGCAGTCGGAGATCAATCAGCTGCTGTTGAAGCACGTCAGAGCAGGGCGACGTGTGGTACGGCTGAAGGGCGGCGACCCGTTCGTCTTCGGTCGCGGTGGCGAAGAGATGGAGTTTCTGCGGCAACATGGCATCGCCTTCGAGATCGTACCCGGGGTGACCGCAGCGATCGCCTGTGCCGCGTACGCCGGCATTTCACTGACGCACCGCGAACGCTCCCAATCAGTACGACTACTGACCGCCCATTGCAAGGATTCGATGGACACTCTCGATTGGGCCGCGCTTGCCAGCGACCAGCAGACCTTGGCCGTGTACATGGGCGTGGCCACGCTCGAGACCTTGACCGAAAGGCTGTTGGCCCACGGACGTGCTGCGCGTACCGCTTTCGCTCTGGTTGAAAACGGTACGCTGCCCCAACAACGCGTACTCAGAGGTGAACTGCATGAGTTACCGGCACTCGCCGCCACTCATCGAATATCCACGCCGGCGCTGCTGATCATAGGCTCGGTAGCGGGCATGGCGGACGAAAACGCCTGGTTCGGCAAAACGTTGCGCAAGCTCACTCCTCACCATGCGAGTGTCGCTACCGATTGAAAAGTGACGGTTGGCGCTCGTGTCAATTCGGGCGTCGCGCGCATTCTCAACTGACCACCGTCACTATCGGCGCGCGCCGAGCTCACAGGTGGTCTGCTTGGCGCCAGCCTTGGTCACTCCATTCTCGGCAGCCTGGTTCGATCCCAATGGGCCGACTCTTGCCCTCTGCAGCTTGGCCGGCCGTGATCGAGGCCGGTGTATCAGGGCCGCATGCTGCCGGTGTCAAGGAAGCGCTGGTGCCAGGACAATGCTTCAGTCAGCAGGTGGGGAGTGTGCTTGCCACGACTGTCGTGGCAGGCGCGGTCGAAATAATCCTCCAGCATGGGTCGATAGTCCGGGTGCGCGCAGTTGCGGATCACCGTGCGCGCGCGCTGCTTGGGCGACAAGCCACGCAGATCGGCCAGGCCTTGTTCGGTCACCACCACCGCCACATCGTGCTCGGTGTGATCGACATGGCTGACCATCGGCACGATGCTGGAGATCGCGCCGTTCTTGGCTGTGCTCGGCGTGAGGAAGCAGGACAGGAAACCATTGCGGGCGAAATCGCCCGAGCCACCGATGCCGTTGATGATGCTGGTGCCGGCAACATGGGTGGAGTTGATGTTGCCGTACAGGTCGGCCTCGACCATGCCGTTGAGTGCAAGGCAGCCGAGCCGTCGCACCAGTTCGGCATGGTTGGAGATCTCCTGCGGACGCAGCACGATGCGGCGGCGGTAGTAGTCGATGTGGCTGATGAACTCGTCCACCGCCTCCGGACTCAGCGACAGCGCGGTGGCCGAGGCCATCGTGATGGTGCCGGTACGGATCAGGTCCAGCATGCCGTCCTGGATCACTTCGGTGAAGCCGGTGAGCTGTTCGAATCCGCCGGCGCGCAGACCGGTCAATACCGCGTTGGCGATGTTGCCCACGCCCGACTGCAACGGCAGCAGGTGCTCGCCAAGGCGCCCCTTGGCGATCTCGTGGCGGAAGAACTCCACCAGATGGCCGGCGATGCGCTGACAGTTGTCGTCGGGCTCGGCGAAGCGGCCGAGGCGGTCGCGGCCATGGGTCTCCACCACCGCAACCACCTTGGCCGGGTCCACCCGCAGGTACGGTTCACCAATGCGGTCGCCCGGCGCCAGCAGCGGAATCGGCTTGCGGTTCGGCGGCAACGCTGTGCCGTAGTAGATGTCGTGCATGCCGTCCAGCCCTTGCGGCTGGTCGTGGTTGACCTCGACGATCACCTGATCGGCCAGATCCAGCCAGGTCTTGTTGTTGCCCACCGAGGTTGAAGGAATCAGCCGCCCATCTGGCAGGATGCCGGCCACCTCGATCACCGCCATGTCGATCTTGCCGAAAAAGCCGAACCAGGCGTACTGCGCGACATGACCCAGATGGATGTCCATGTACTCGATCTCGCCGCGATTGATGCGCGCACGCAGCTCCGGGTCGGACTGATACGGCAGGCGGAAGTCGATACCGCCCGTGCGCGCCAGTACGCCATCCAGCTCCGGCGCGGTGGAAGCGCCGGTGAGGATCTTGATGCCGAACTTCTCGCCACGCGCATGCGCTTCGCCGATGCGTTCAGCCAGCGCCAGCGGCAAGGCCTTGGGGTAGCCGGCGCCGGTGAAGCCGCTCATGCCCACGGTCATGCCGGGCTGGATCAACTCCACCGCCTGCGCGGCAGGCATCAGCCGGCCGGCCAGTTGCGGATTCTGTATGCGCGTTTCCATCAAGGGAGATTCCAGATTGCCGAACTGCCCCATGATAGTGCTGCTCAACGCCGACACCCAGACAGTCAGTGTTAGACGAAAGTTCTAGATATCAGGTTTCGTGTGGTGCAATCGAACATCGGGGCTGACGATCGCAGGTCGCTGGAAGCAGCCGGATGCACCACCCCATCCAGGATGGCCTGAACGAGTCATTGCGCGCAGGCGTCGACGTTGAGCATGTCAAACGAGTTCCTCCCCGTTTTCGCGATCGTCTTCGCTGCAATCCATCAAGAACTGTGTCGAGCGGCGGCCATGGGTCCAGGCTGTGTGAAAATTTCCTGATTCGATAAACGTGTCCCACCGCGCCGACGGGAGTTGCCGATCGGACGTTTTGTGGAAGGTGAAGATCGCTCGCAGAGTAGCTTGCTGCCCGAGCGCCTCGGCAACTACGTGACGGAAGAAAACCCCGTGCGGATCGTGGACGTCTTTGTCGACCACCTGGATCTTGCTGCGCTGGGCTTTGATCGAGTGATTGGCATCTGTTCGGCTTCGTGTCGTCGGTTCCAAGGCGGGATAATGCTGGTTTATCCCGCCTTGACGCGTTCGAGCCGTACCGGCAACCAGTGGCGCATTACGCCGCGTCCTGCAGCGGCTGCACCTTCGGCTGCTTGCGCTGCGTGGCCAGAGCTAGCTCATGGTTGGACTGCAGCGTCATCCAGAAACGTGCCGTGCTGACGCCTGCCCGCTCCAGTCGGAGCGCCAGATCCGGGCTGATGCCAGCCCGACCGTTGATGACCCGCGACAACGTCGTACGCGACATGCCGAGCCGTTGCGCGGCGTCGGTGACCTCGATGCCGAGTGGCACCAGCACGTCTTCACGCAACAGCTCACCGGGGTGCGGAGGGTTCTTCATCATGGCGGTGACCTCGTTCAATGGTGGTCCTGGTAATCAACCAGCTCGACGTCCGCGCCGACAAACCGGAACGTGACGTGCCAGTTGCCGCTCACCCACACTGACCAGTGGCCCTTGAGAGTCCCTTTCAGGGGATGCAGCTTGTAGCCGGGTTGATTCAGCTCGGCCGGCGTCGCTGCGGCATCGAGTGGCAAGAATGCGACCGAGCTTGGGCGCGTGCGCCGCCTGCACGCCACGAGCGGGGCCAGTCCGTTAGAGGGTTTCCAATCCCTTGTGGCGAAAGCCGATGACCATGATGAGGTGCGGCGCGTTGCGATACGCGACACAAACAATGCAACAGGTTCGCATGGTTTTCATCCGCCGCATATTCAACGCGTTATCAGTCGGCAGCGTCATCCATTCACGTAGTTCCCCCAGAAATCAGCAGGTTCTGAGCTGACCGACCGATCGACTCCTCTCCCGCATTACCTGACAGCCGTGCAGCACCTCACTCTCGGGGGCGATGCCACGATCCGGGCTGAGTAAAGTCATGGCGCGGATACAGGCGCGGTGGGGGCGCTATCTGACAACACGCGCTGGATTGCCTCAAGTCCGAGACCGCGGGTCTCGATGCCGCTGCGCGCCAACATCCAGCCAGCCCCCGCCATCGGCAACGCGATCAGCAGTGTCGACAGCATGAAATGGTCAAACAAACCAAGCAAGCCAAGAAGTGCGCCAAGGATGCCACCGAACTTTGAACTTCCGGCGATCAGACCAGCGCCGCTGCTGCGCAGGTGAACTGGGTAGATTTCCGCGGCGTAAGGAATCAGGGTGGCGATGACACCACTGACGCTCAAGAGCAGGGTCACCGTGCCGAACGTAGTAAGCGCAACCGAACGTACATTGGCCCGGTCGATAGCGAAGAAGAGCAGCAAGGTCAGCGTCGTCAGCCCGATGAAGATCACCAATGTACGGATGCTGCTCCAACGCTGGTAGAACCACACCACGACGCCGATGCCGGGCAATGCAAGGACGGCCGAACGGGCCAGGAGTGCGACGCTACTCTGAGCGTCAATACCCAGCTTGACCAGGTTGGCGGGGAGCCAGAGTAAAAAACCAAAATTCACCAGTCCCCAAGCCACCGCGCAGACCATCAATCCCCAGGTGATCGGCGCATGCCGGCCGCGCAGCAGGTGGCGCATACCGATCCGCGCGGGCGCATGCTGCCCCGGCTGCGCCCCTTCAAACGCGGGATGCACTTCGATCACGGGGAGGGCACCGCCGGAGAATTTTTGCAGCACGGCGCGCGCCTGATCTTCCATGCCTGCCGAGGCGAGAAAACGCGGCGATTCGGGGATGTAATCATTGAGAAAGACGATCAGTGCTCCAGTGGGAAGGTTCAGCAACCACAGCGCGCGCCAGCTGAAGCTCGGTTCCAACAGGGTCGCTGCGCCCGCGGCCAGTAGATACCCTGCCGAGGTACCGATGCCGCCAAGCGCCACCAACAGCCAGCCGCGGTGGCCGGCCGGGATGGTTTCGGCCAAGAGGGTGAATGTGATCGGCAACATGCCACCGGCGGCCGCCCCCATCATGAAACACATGACCAGGTTCCAGTTGAACGTGGGCATCGCCCCGCAGATTGAGGTGCCCATGAACATCAGGGCCGACAGCAAGATGGTAGAGCGGCGACCGAACAGGTCACCCAGCCGACCCCAAACGATCGAGCCGACCACGGTGCCTGTCAGCGCCGACAACGCCAGTAATGCGGCGGTCGAGGCACTGATCCCGTACTCGGGGGCGTGCCTGTCCGCGCGAGCGGTGTTCACCCGCAGGACATCCCGCTGCCAGCGCGATGGTCAGTACCATCATCAGTTTCCAGTGTTCGCGACTGAGCGGCACACTGTCGGCCACATGGAACGCAAGCGGGCTGCGGTCAGCCTGCCGTATTCGCCGCAACTGCCCCATCCGCGGCATCAGGCCATAACCGGCAAGCAATATCCCGAACGGTACGAGCACCATCCCGACCCGCATCATGTCATTCATCGGCATGCCTGCGAGGTGAAAATGCATCGGCGCGGCCTTCACCAGCATTGGCAGGTGCGCCAGCACTCCGGCAATCAAAGTCGCACAGCCCAGCCAGAAGGCTGCGGGGTGGTGGAGGGTGGCAGCTTTCGGTGGCATCGAAGCAGTCGTTTTGGCGTGTGAAAGTGCAGCTTAACAGCGGCCGTTCGAGCATGCCCGCAAGAGCGGCGAGTGTGTGACTCGTCGCATCAGAGCGTGGAAGAACGCTCAGTAAATGTCGCCCTGATGTCTTCATCGGCGAGAACCGCGGTATCAATCGCCTTCAGGGACTGCAGGAATTCGGTACTGCGGTGACGTCGTTTGAGCTGCCCGCTGACCTTGTCGGTAGCTACATCCAGCGCCGCAAACATCGATGTGGTGCCGTGCCGCTTGTAGTCGTGAGTGCGGGTAGCCGGCTTGCCGAAAGTCAGCGGTAATCCCTGTCGGGTGTGATCCAGGGCCTGAATCTGGCTCTTCTCGTCCACACATCGCACCAGCGCACGACCCGGTAGCGTCATACAAGGGCCCACGACATCGCGTACCGAGTCTACGGAGGTACGGGCGGGGTCTTGATTGGACGGCGCCCAGCGGACCTGAAATGCCATCTGCTCACTTGATTCAAATGTGGGTTCGGCGCCCGCGCGAGGGTTCATCCGCGAGCGATGCATGGCGCACTATGCTGGCCATATGTCTGGTGTATCGACAACGGTGTTCACCATTCCAATGCGTCGTGGACGTGCGGCGGCTCCCCGGCTCACGCAGCTTTCCGCAGTACAACGGCGATGCGCTGGCCGCGTCGCTGACCGAACACGGCATCGACTACTGGCATCTCAAAGCGCTGTACGGACGTCGCAGCAAAGGCGAGTTGCACGGTGCGCCGCCGGAGGACTTCTGGACCAATGCCAGCTTCGCCCGCTACGCGGCGTATGCGCGTAGCGCGACGTTCGCGCAGGGACTGGATGAGCTGCTGCAACGCGCGCGCCGGCAACGTTGCGTGCTGATGTGTTCGGAAGCGGTGTGGTGGCGCTGCCATCGGCGCATTATCACCGATCACCTGCTGGCGCACGGCGCAACGGTGTGCCACATCATGGGACCAGGCAAGATCATGACCGCCACCCTGACCCGTGGCGCGCGGGTGCGCAACGCCGAGGTGATCTGCCCAAAGGCCGATGAGCCTACGGCCTGACAACGCGAGCATTCTCGCATTTACCCAGGAAACCCGCATGAGCAAGTTCAAGGTTGGCGACCACGTGCGCTGGATCTCGGAGGCTGGTCATGTCACTGGTCACGTTACCAAGGTGCATACCAGCGACACCACGTACAAGGGTCACACGCGTCACTGCAGCAAGGACGATCCACAGTACGAGATCAAGAGCGACAAGACCGATCACGTGTCTACGCCAAACGGCCCTTCGCCGGTCCCGCCGCCGTGCTGGCCTACCTGTCCCGGTATACCCACCGCGTCGCCATCTCCAACCAGCGGCTGGTCGCCATGGACCAGCACGATGTCACGTTCCGCTGGAAGGATTACCGCGCCAATGGACGCACGCGCCACAAGACCATGACGCTGGATGCCGATGAGTTCATGCGGCGCTTCCTGCTCCACGTATTGCCCCGCGGCTTTCATCGCATCCGCGCCTATGGACTCATGGCCAATGCCGAGCGCAAAGACAAACTCGCCACCGCACGTGCACTGCTCACTCAACCCGCGCCCGCATCGCCCGTCGCGCCAGCGCCGTCGGCGACGGCGCAACCCACTGTCGGTCCGCACCCAGCCACCTTCCTCTGCCCGCACTGCGGCGCACCGATGATCATCATCGCCATCCTGGCTCGCCACCACTTGCCACGTGCACCCCCGTGACCACCGCCTCCGTGATCCGTGCCGACACGGGCCCATCCTGCTGCCATCGGTTCCTGCCGATGCGGGCCGCTTTTTTTCTGCGCCACGCACCGCTGACTTTCAACCGCCATCACGATCCACTTCACCGCCTCGCCGATGCCTCAACCGACCACACGAGCACCCACCATCGGATCCGTCACGCTCCCATCTCCTCTCGTGACCGCTGCCGCACTATTCAAATCTCCATAGAACAGCAGCGTGCCATGACAACGCTCGCGCCGTAATTACCGCGGTTTCCTCCCTTGAGGCTTGTCCAACACCTGCCCGATGCAGCTCCGGCAGACGTGGAACGTCAGTGCGTGGGCAGGCGTCGGACAACCCTTAACAACAAAGAGCCGGTCGGTTGCTGCAAATGTACATCGCAAAGCAGTCATTCGAAAACCGTTTAGCATGGCAATAGGTTGGAGGTAGGCGCTGCTGCTAGCCGTTCGACGCGCTCGTAGTTCACGGCCTGTGCTTACTGACGGAGCTTGAGTTAGATCATGCCGACGCCGTAGCGCTTGTACCGCTGTGCTCGCGCGACGATGCACTCGCGCAACGCGCCGTTGGATCCGGCCGAAGCTCATAATGTAATGCAGCGGCGCTCATGCGCAGAGGTCGCCAAATCGATGGTGGGTGCCGATATTCATCAACTTCTGGTGACTTGCGTGGTCCTGAAGCAACGGCGTTACATCTTTGAATAAAATCAGTCATATTACTGAAATATAAGACAAATATGGCAACTTAAGCTTAAGTTTTCGAATTTGTTGCCGAAGCTCAGGGTGCCCTCCCTGTGAAGCAAATCATGTTCCGTCGAATCCTTTCGCCACTCACCTTGAGTGTGAGTACACGGTTGACCCTACGACTGATCGGATCGGTGCTACTGCTGGTCATTGTTTGTGGTGCCAGTGTGAGACAGCTGACTCGGGCGGATCAGCGCATTCAGCTGGTTGTGGTCGATACGCTTGCGCCAGTCGCTGATGTGGGCCAAATCGAGAGGGACTACAACGACACCATGCAGGCCCTCGTGCATGCGGCGCTCACGCAATTGCCCTCCGCCGTCGATGATGCACAAACGACCATCAAGAGCGACCGTATCGACATCGACAGACGCTGGGCTTCTCTCGGACGCAGTGGCTTGGCGCGTCAGCAGCGTCAGCTTTTTGCTCTTACTGCCGAACATCGCAAGGATACCGAGCAGGCGATCAAGGATGAGCTGACCATTCTGAATACCGGCCAGTTTGATTTGGCTCAACTCAAGCTTTCCAATGATGTGCAGTCGTCATTTGTGCCGCTGAAAAGTGATTTTTCAAATCTCTTCAGCTTGGCCCTCTCTCAAGGCCAAGCCGTGGCTGCAGCCCAACATGTGAGCAACCGTCGCGACCTATTCGCGTTGCTCACCCTCGTCTGTCTTGCCGTTTGCCTCGCTATCTGGATTGACTTGGCCATCATCCGCTCGCTGCGTTTGCGATTGCGCAGCGCGTCGGACGTGGCTATCCGAATTGCGCGCGGCGCGCTCGGAGTACCGATCGATATTGGTCGCAAGGATGAGGTTGGACTGCTACTTGCTGCTCTTTCCCAGATGGATGCCCAACTGGAAAGTGTCGTCGGACAGGTTCGCAAACGCGCATCGACGGTTGAGCACAATGCGGCAACCATCGCTAAAGGCAATGAAGCGCTGAGTCAGCGGACGCAGACACAAGCGACCCATCTGGAAGGCACGGCAGCCTCCATGGCTCGGATGTCTGCCGCCATCAGCCAAAGTGTGCGACATGCCGATCAGGCCCACGAGGCGGTCAGTGATGTTGAGGCGCAGACCAAGGAAGGGCAGCGCACAGTCATAGAGGCAAACACCGCGATGGATGAAATAAATCGTACCGGCAGGCGGATGGGAGAGGTGCTCGATCTGGTGGATCAGGTGGCTTTCCAGACCCATATGCTTGCCTTGAATGCAGCTGTTGAGGCCGCGCAAGCAGGGGTGCATGGGCGTGGATTCGGTGTCATCGCGACCGAAATGCGCCAACTCGCGCACCGATGCGGGCAGGCGGCGCGCGACATTCGCCAGATGATCCTTGTCAGCGACGATGCCACACGTGCAGGTAGCGTGCTGGTGGATCGCACAGGGGTGGTGCTTGAAGCAGTTGCCAGCGGTGTGAGCAAGCTTTCGGTGTTGGTCGCTGCGATGGCGTCCACCGAGCGGGGACACGCCTTGGATATTGGCGGCGTGAATGATTCCTTGGTCAACATGGAATCGATGACAGGACAAAACGCGAGCCTAGCCGATGAAGCCACCATGGCCAGTCGAGCTATGCAAGAGAGCGCCTCTGCCCTGTTACGCGAAGTTGACTTCTTCACCGTGCAAAATGAAGGTAACGCTTTGCCTGCGGCCATGGCAGGCCAATCAGGAATCATCGAGAGCATCCACCTCGAAGGTACACCCGACCTGTTGCCAGATCAGTTACACGCCTGACCTCTTGAAGAATTTCTTGCCATGACGCCCTTCCAGCATCGCGACAACCTTGGTGCCGAGCTTCTCGACCAAGCCATCGGGCATGGAGGCCTCAGGGCGGTATTTCAGCCTATTTTTCGACTGGACACACTGGATGTCGTGGCCTACGAGGGCCTGTCCAGACCATCCTTGAGGCCAGCGCCACTCACCATCCTTGATCTGTTGGATCTGGCGCGCACCCACGGGCGACTCGGCGAATTCGAGCTTAAGGCGGCGCAGACCATTTGCGAGGCTTTCTCGGCGAAATGTGGTCAAGGGCGTCTGCTCATCAACCTCAGCGCTCACACCATCGTACAAAGCGGCTTGCGTCACGAGCAGATCATCGCCGCCCTGTCAGCGCCTGGGCTCGACCTTGGCCGCGTCACGATCGAGATCACTGAGCGGGACATTGTCGACGACCCGGCTGAACTGGTCGAGGCGATGAAACTTCTGCGCGCGCGTGGTGTGCGTGTCGCACTGGACGACTTCGGCAACGGGCAGTCCAATTTCCAGATGTGGAATGAGATCCGACCTGACGTGGTCAAGCTGGACCGCTATCTGATTCATGGCCTGGCGACCAGCGCGGAACGTCTGGCGATCGTGCGGGCCCTTTGCCAGGTAGCAGAAGCCCTTGGTGCGGATCTAGTCGGTGAAGGTGTCGAAGATCCGGCTGACATGCGCATGCTGAGGGATCTTGGCCTCAAGTACGCTCAGGGTTTCTTGCTGGGAAGACCATCACCATCGCTCGTCGTGGACGTGAGTGAGGAGGCCCGCGAGGCGATTCGTAAACATGTCGTGCCGGTCCCCCCGCGGCCGGCCCGTCCGATCTCCCACCAGTCGATGCATGCCGGACATCTTGTCATCCACGCACCATCGGCCACCTCTCGTCGGACCAACGACGATATCGCGGCCCTCTTCTCCTCTCATCCGGACCTGCATGCCATCGCGGTCGTTGACGAGGAGCGGCCGATCGGCCTAATCAACCGTCATCGTTTCAATGAGGATCTCGCCAAACCCTTCACGCGGGAGCTTTTCGGGCGCAAGGCATGCACCACTTCCATGCACGCGGCACCGCTCGTCTGCGACGAGAGGCAGTCGGTGGAGAGTATGGCGGACATTCTCCGCGGCGAGGATCAGCGCTACCTCGTGGATGGCTTCATCATCACACGGGCAGGCCACTATCTCGGACTGGGAACCGGTGAGGATCTCGTGCGGCGAGTGACCGAATTACGGATAGAGGCGGCGCGCCATGCCAACCCGCTGACCTTTCTGCCAGGAAACATCCCGGTGACTGAACATATTGCCCGGCTACTGCGGGGTAAACATCCTTTTGTCGCCGCCTATGCCGACCTCAACGACTTCAAGCCGTTCAACGACAGGTACGGTTATTTCCGTGGTGACGGCATGATCCGGTTGCTGGCGGATATCCTGACCACGCAGGCGGATCCTTCCCTCGATTTCGTGGGCCATATCGGCGGCGATGACTTCCTGGTGCTCTTTCAGAGCGATGACTGGAAAGTTCGCTGTACACGTGTTCTTGAGGAGTTCAACGCACGGGCACGCGCCCTTTTCGATCCGGTCGATGCTGCCCGCGGCGGTATTGAGGGTGAGGATCGCCGCGGCTTCCGGCAGTTTTTCCCGTTGACTAGGATCGCGATCGGAGCAGTGTTGGTGGAACCGCCTTTCCCCAGAAGGCCGGAGCACATTGCCACACTGGCGGCACGCGCGAAGCAGCATGCCAAGCGCGAACGACTTGGACTGCACGTCATCGTCAGCGCCTTTATGGATGGATCTGGCCATCCAGGTGATGCCATGGCAACAAATGACTCAGTGTCACTCCTCAGCGAACTGGCACCTGCCAATGAAGATGCTACCCAAGGCACCACGCTCGAGTTTGCGAACTTCTAACGCCGCACGCTTTGTTAGGTGAGCGTCCGCTTGATGCAGACTGTGCGAGCGCCGCAACCAGGGACGCCGCCATGTTATCTGGATCAAAATCCGATGATGACGATGCCTAGCTAGCGCCTGAGATGCCTGGCGGAATCACTTTCTTGGTAACGACTACCTCAGGCGAACTCAAGCGGAGAGACAGGCAATCGCTTCCTCAGCTCATCTTCGACCGCCAACTGGACCAGGTTTCATCATCGATACGCCAGTCCCGCTCCTGTACACCGCTGAGCGAACCAACGACCGTCCCATCGCGCCGAGCAACGCAACTCCATGCTAGCGATCCGTCGAGATCGGAGAAGAAAACCTCCAGATACAATTCACCTATATGTGCATTGAATTGCGCCATGCCACAACCTCCCTACATTTAGGCGCGCGTCAGTGCAATGCGGATTGAATTTCTGGATGAAGTCGGCGGCGCAGCTGCGGTAGCGGCAGCGCCTTGTCCAGCCTATTTAAACGGCGCTGGAGCATGCACAGATCCTGGGCTCTCCCCAGACGATCCGATAACCTATTCAAGGCTCGCACGGTAACGCAGCGATAGTCGCCGCGAGAACCCACCGACGACGGTGCCGCCCTGCTGGCTGTATGAATCGTTTGATTCTGCATGCGCAGACGTCGAAGTCGATGCCTCCGCCGGTGGCGATTGGCTAGACTGGGTTCCAGCTTAAAGGCGCGGGCTGCTTTGGCGACGCGACGGACACTTCGTTCCATGCCCTCCTTCAGGTGTCTCTTTGAAAGACGCTGCCACGGCAGAGCCCCGATCGCCTTGGCCAACGCACTCAGGCGTGCGCATCGTTTTGCGAACTTCGGGTCCTTTGAGAGCGCTTCGGCGAGAAGCCCATCCCGACGGGACTCAAGACGCGCGGCCACATCCAGCCAGAGATCGCGCTCCATTCCTTCAGCGAGCTGGGATGCTGTTACTGAAACGTAAGCGTCCTGCCACCACACCTTCCCACAGCCCGACCAACCCGTTGCACTACGCGCCTGAAACCACAGGAGCGAAGCGATGGGCAAGAAGATCGAGGGTTTTGATGTAGGGGTGTCGGTATCCGCGTGGTGGCTGGTGAGTGCGCCCGTGGATTTTCGGTGTGGCGCTGATCGGTTGCCCGATAGACAACAACCCGGCCGAAAACGCCATCCGACCCATTGCCATCGGCCGCAAGAACTGGCTCTTCGCTGGTTCCGAATCCGCCGGTCAGCGTGCCGCGGCGATCATGAGTCTGCTCGCTACCGCCAAGGCTAACGGTCTCGATCCCTATGCATGGCTCGTCGACGTCCTCACGCGCCTGCCGAACACCCTCGACAAACACCTCGACAGCCTGCTGCCAACAAGTTGGCATTGCCCCGTAGGCTAAGCCGCGAACGTTGTACAAGGTGTCGTGGCAGGACGCTTACACTGAAACGACATGTGCATCCCGCAGACCCGACAGGCTGTTGGCGAGCTGTTTGAGCCGCTGATCGACAACTGATACCTCCGGCTCCAGCGCTTGGTGGCATAGAGACAAGATGCTGCGCAGCCGACGGATCGCATCGCCTTGCGCGCAACATGGATGCCGTTGTGCCAGTTCCTTCGCTGCGCCAACGAGTGCACAGCCTTGTCCATCTGCTCGTGTGCCAGGGCGGCAAAAATAAGGCCCAAGGAATTTTCCGTCATGATGGAGCTAGGTCAAGTAAAGCCGGTCCCGAATGGTAACAAAATGGCAACGCCTTACGAAGCGACCTCAGCACAGCGCTGAGCGCACAAGTGACTGATGAATGTGAAAAGTGTGTATTGGCAACTGAACACCATCGAATTCCCCCGTCCACACGCCTTGGCCATCAAATTGCAATCTAGCCTGACTAGGCTCTCTGGATTGCTGCAGTGCCCGGGAACGAGCAGATTGCGGCGCCATCTCAGTCAAGCAGGTGTCATGTCTCGTTTCCCATCGATCGCGCCAAAGTGGCGTGGCGCTTTTGTGTCTGCTGTATGTCTGATGGTCGCGCTGGTCGCCGGTACGCTCTGGTATACCCATGCATCGACAAAGGCTGCGGCAGAGAGCCGGGCCGCGGATGACTCTGACGGCGTCACCATTCTCCTCGGTCTGGCCGACAAGGCGTTTGATGACAACCATCTGGTTGCGCCGATTGGCAGCAACATGTACGAGTTCTACCTCAGTGTTCTGCAACTCGACCCCAAGAACAGGGAAGCGCTAGAAAGAACGAAGCGGGCCTTCGAGCCGGCCTGTGCGGAGGTGGAAAGCGCCGTCAGCCGGGGCGATCTGGATGAGGCCGATCGTGAACTTCGCTTGTTGCGGGATTTCGATGTCAACCGTGATAGCAGCAAGGCCAATTACAAGCTGGAGCTTTTGGGTTCATACCTTGATGCCCAACGCCGCATTTTGACGAACAAGCACGAGATGGAGGCTCGATTGATCCAGGAACGGCTGTCCGCCCAAAGCGCTAGTTCCAACTGAGCACAGCGGACGACTCGGGCAAGCGAACATATTCGTCAAAGCGGCCTGTCCTCATTTGAAGCGATGATAGGGTCAGGGGGTTCTACCCCTTCAATGCGTGCACTTCCACGAAGGCCGATGATGGTCAAGAAGAGAGTGCTATATCTAGGCGAAGAACGTTCAGCAAAGAGTTCAAGCGTGAGGCTGTGAGCACGAATGTCGGCCGGGCGCGCAGCTCAGTCAAGTGGCACGCGACATTGGTTTAGGTGCGGGTGTTCTTGGCCATTGTCGGCGCGAGGTTGAGGCTGTGAATGCAAAACTGTCACCCTCGATCTTGCCAATCAGGGCGCGTGTATCTGGCGATGAGAGGGCATCAGATGACGCTTGATTTCCGCCTCGATATCGCTATGTCGTCGAGCACTACGAGATCGTAGGGGTCAGGTACGTGGCAACCCCCGTGATCAGGTATCCGCTGGTCCACATGATGATTGATGGGTGAACGATGGCACCGCCAAGAATCCTCTTCCTCAGTGTGTCAGCCGGTGCTGGTCACATGCGTGCGGCAGAAGCCCTGCGCGTGACGGCCGAGAACAGCCTGCCCGGTATGGTCACGCAACATCTGGACGTCATGGAGTACGTCCCGTCCGCCATGCGCAAACTGTATACGGACTTTTACATTCTTCTTGTCAACAGTTATCCGACCTTATGGGGCATGCTCTACCAGCGCAGCGCGGAGGCGGATCCCAATGGTCCGGTGCACAAGTTCCGACGTGCTGTCGAACGGCTCGGAACTGGCGATCTGCGCAAGGCGGTCAACAAATTTGCGCCGGATGCCATCGTTTGTACCCATTTCCTGCCAGCCGAAGTGCTGACGCACGAGCTTCGGCGTGGTCGGTTGAATATTCCTGTATGGGTGCAGGTTACCTGTCCAGTCCCGACTGGTTCTTTGATTTGCCGTTGAATAGCTCCGGCTTCTCGGTCTGCCAGGTCCGTATCGCTTGAAGCGGTGTCTTGTGGCCGAGTGCGCGTTGCGGAAGATGGTCGTTGT
>JBAZRB010000031.1:0-38117 GCA_041663105.1 Rhodanobacter sp. | reverse complement strand
CTGACCTCCGCGTAGGAAACCCACGATGAGCGTAGCTCTTGCACACTCATGCGGCTCTGGCTTCTGGCTAACCCGCGACTATGGTCTCGCGGAGGTCAGCCTTGGCCTCGAAAGTCATACTGTCTAGGGATCGTCTGAACAAGCCGCTGTCGACTGGACGTCCAGACGCCTGTGAAAATGTTCAGGGATTTCACCCTGAAATGGGTCGAATTACACGATTTATGGCTCCGCCCCGGCACTCTTGGCGCCTTGTCGGGGATATTCCCCGAATCATGGACGCACCTCCCCCGCGAGAGTCAGCAACGTCCGTCGCATCATCCATAGATTGCCGAGCGCGAACAGAGTTTGGATTTGCGCGGTGTTCTTGGCCAGCCCCTTGAAACGAACCTTCTGGTAGCCGAACTGACGTTTAATGACACGGAATGGGTGCTCCACCTTTGAACGCACGGCCGCCTTGATGTATTCAAGGTACTTGGTGGCCTCCTTGAGTTCGCCTTCAGGCATCGCCTTGATCTTGCCGCGCTTGGCCGCGACGTACCATTTGCGGCCACGCTTTGGTGCACGCTTCTCGGCACCGATATAGCCTGCGTCGGCGTATACCGTCTTTTCCTTACCGTGCAGTAGCTCTGCCACTTCCGCCACGTCAGCCACGTCAGCCACGTTCGCTGCTGTGGTCGTAACGGTGTGCGTCAGGCCCGATTCCACGTCCACGCCGATGTGTGCCTTCATGCCGAAATACCATTGCTGGCCCTTGCGGGTCTGGTGCACTTCCGGATCGCGCGCCTTCGCCGCATTCTTCGTCGAAGACGGTGCATGGATGATGGTCGCGTCCACAATCGTGCCCTGGCGCAGCAACAGGCCTTTGTCCGTCAAGTAGGTGTTGATCGCCACCAGTACCTTCGGCGCTAGGTCGTGGCATGTGGGTCGAAGATAAATGTAATTGTCTTCTGTTGGATGCCAAGATTGGCCATCCTGAAAACGGACAGTCACCACCGACCGCAACGGGTCGACCAGCGACCTTCAGTCAGCTTCTGTGGACCCGACCGGTATTTTGCAGGCGAATGCGTCCGGTCAGTCGGCGGACATCATTCGTATGCGCCCCAGAAGGCGAGTCCCTTCTGCCAGTTTCAAAGCACCCGCAACAATTCATGGCAGGCGCCCATGGTGTGGTAATCGGTCTTGCCGGCGGGGCTTTTCTCATCATCGAGCTTGCGGTTGTCACGGCTCAGGATGCGGTACCAGGCGCCGTAGCGATGGTCGACGAAATGCTGCCAGGCGTAGGCCCATAGTTTTTGGTACCAGTCGTCGTACACGGCCAGTCCGGTGCGCGCGTGCAGCAGGGCGGCGGCTACCAGTGACTCTGCCTGGACCCAGAAATACTTGTCGTCGTCGCACACGCTGCCGTCGGGTGCGAAGCCGTAGCAGATGCCGCCGTATTCGTTGTCCCATGCACGTGCCAGCGCGGTATCGAACAGATGCATGGCGGTGGGCAGCAGCCATTTTTCGTCACGGCCGCGTTCGAGCAGCAGCGGCTCCAGGATCAGCAGCAATTTCGCCCATTCGGTCTGGTGGCCGGGCTGGAATCCCCACGGTTTGAACAGATGTTTTGGATCGTCGCGGTGGTAGTTCCAGTCAATGGTCCAGTGGCTGTCGTAGTGCTCCCACACCAGGCCGTCGGCCTGGGCTGCCTGGCGGCGCGTCATGTGGTCGGCAAGGGTCAGCGCGCGTTCCAGGTAGTGTGGTTCGTCGCTGGCTTCATAGGCCGCCAGCATCGCCTCGCACAGGTGCATGTTGGCGTTCTGTCCGCGGTAGTCGCTGAACTGCCAATTCGCATCCGCCTCGTCGCGGTACAGGCCGGCATCGGCGTCCCAGTAATGCTGTTCCAGCAGCTGCCAGGTTTCATCCATCCACGTCGCTGCCTCGCCGATGCCGGCTTTGCGCGCGGTGGCGTAGGCCAGCAGCACGAAGGCGACGCCGTAGGCATGATTGGTGCGGTCGTCGGGCTGGCCGTCGAGGACGGTCCAGGCATAGCCGCCGCTGCTTGGGTCACGATGCACGTCGCGCAGGTAGCGCAGACCATGGCGTGCGGCCTCGATGTATTCCCGCTCCGGCGTACCGGCCTGGCCGAACTCGATTGCCGCCATCGCATAGTTGAAGACGAACCGCGTGCTGCTGACCAGGTGCCGGTGACGGCGATCGTAGATCGTGCCGTCGTCCTTGAAGTAGTGGAAGAAGCCGCCAGCGGGATCGATCGCGCCCGGGTGATAGAACGCCATCGTCTGCGCGATGTGCTGGCGCAGGAAGGCGGCGCTGTGAAAATCGGGGAAGGACGCATTCATGGCTGCTGCTCCATGAAGGCGAGTACCTCGGCGCCGCTGGGCATGGCCGAAAACGAACCCTTGCGGGTGACGGTGAGCGCACCGGCGGCCGCGGCGAAACGCAGCATGGCGTGCAGGCGCGGCAATTCAGTTACCAGGCTGTCGAGTCGATCGGGGCCGGGAGCCAGTTCGGCCAGGCAGCACAGCAGGCCGCCGACGAAGGCGTCGCCGGCGGCGGTGGTATCGACGACGTCGACCGCGTAGCCGGGCAATTCACCGTCGGCATCAGGGTGGAACCAGCGCAGCGGCTTGCCGCCGTCGGTCACCACCAGCAGGCGCGTGCGACCCAGCCAGAAACGGTCGAGCGCCGCCTGTTCGCCATCCACCGCCAGCCACGCAAACTCCTCGGCGCTGAGCTTCACCACGTCGGCCAGATGCAGGGCAGGCCACACCAGCGGCAGCGGATCGACCCCGGCCGGCCACAGCGCCGGACGCAGGTTCAGGTCGAAGCTGACCAGCGCGTCGGCGCCGTGCGCGCGCTGCATGCCCTCGCGTGTGGTGGTCGCCAGCGTCGGCTCGGTCATGCTGTTGGAGCAGACGTGAAACAGTGCCAGGCCATGAAAGGTATCGGGTCGGAAATGGCTGGCGCGGAACAGCAGGTCGGCCGATGGCCCGCGGTAGAAGCTGAAGCTGCGCTCGCCCGTCGCGTCCAGCGTGACAAAAGCCAGCGCGGTATTCGCCTGGTCCGTGCGCACCACGTCGTCGGTGCCCACGCCGGCGCGCTGCAGGCTGTCCAGCAGGAAGTCGCCGAAGTGGTCCTCCGCCAGCATGCCGGCGAAGCGCGCGCTGCCGCCCAGTCGCGCCGCAGCCACCGCGACATTCGCCGGCGCACCGCCGGCGAATGGGACGAAGTGCTGTGCAAAGCCGTGGCCATCATCGCCTTCGGCGTGGAAGTCGATCAGGGCCTCGCCGAAACAAAGGATGGGTCGCATGCTTGTGCCTGCCGTTGAGCTTGAGTAAGGCGGCAGTCGGCTAGTCGATGCTGCGCACGCGGGAGCCGCTGAGGCCATAGAACACGATATACAAATAGCACAGCAGCGGCAGGATGAAGGCGTGCTGCAGCCCGATGTTGTCGGCCAGCACGCCTTGCAGATAGGGCACGATCGCGCCACCGACGATGGCCATGATCAGCAGGCTGGAGGCCTTGCTGGTCATCGGTCCCAGTCGCTCGATGCCGAGCGCGAAAATGGTCGGGAACATGATCGAGTTGAACAGGCCGATGGCGATGATGCTGACCATCGCCATGTTGCCGTGGCTCAGCATGGTAGTCAGCACCAGCAACGCGTTGACCGCGGCGAAACTGGCCAGCAGCTTGCGCGGCGAAATTTTCGCCATCAGCGCCGAACCGATGAAGCGGCCGATCATCGCGCCGAGCCAGTACCAGGACACGTACTTGGCGGCCTCCTGTTCGGTCAGATGGCCGATGTCCGGCATCGAGAGGTAATTGATCATGAAGCTGCCGATCGAGACTTCGGCACCCACGTAGAAAAAGATGCCGAGCACGCCGAACAGCACGTGCGGGTGGCGCAATACGTCGGCAAGGCTGTGGCGTTCGTGGTCGGCCTTGTCGGTTGCTTCGGTGAGCGCCGGCAGGCGGAACAGCCACACGAACAGCGCCAGCAGGAACAGCACCACCGCCAGGCCGATATATGGACCCTGCACCGCCTGTGCCTGCTGGGTCTGGTAGGCGAGTTGGTCGACCGGTGCCAGCGCGGCCAGCTCGGTCGGGCTCTTCACCACATTGGAAAGAATCAGCAGCCCGCCGAACCACGGCGCCAGGAAGGTGCCGAACGAGTTCAGCGCCTGCGCCAGGGTCAGACGGCTGGAACTGGTCTTCTCCGGGCCGAGCAAGGCGACGTAGGGATTGGCTGCGACCTGCAAGACGGTGATGCCGGTGGCCAGCACGAACAGAGCGCCGAGGAAGGCCGGGTACAGATGCAGGCCGGCGGCAGGCCAGAAGCCCAGCGCGCCGACACCGGCGATGGCCAGGCCCGCCACGATGCCTTTCTTGTAACCCAATGCCGCGACCAGCCGCCCGGCCGGCATCGCCATCAGGAAGTACGCGCCGAAGAAGGTGAACTGCACCAGCATCACCTGGGCGTAGCTGAGCTGGAACGTGGATTTCAGATGCGGAATCAGGATGTCGTTGAGGCAGGTCAGGAAGCCCCACATGAAGAAGATCGTGGTCAGCACACCCAACGCCAAGGGGAAGGTGGTGTAGCGGGCAGTCTCGGTGCCGTCATTCGGTACGGGCGCAGGTGTGGGCGCAACAGCAAAAGCCATGGTGATTTTCCGGATGGGGGGAGCTTGCAGGGCTGGCTGGCGACGGGGCCGCCAGCCAGCGAACGCTGAAATGTAACCGTATTCATGCGTTGGCCCATCGCGCGGTGCAACATGCCTGCCGGCAGTGCTACCGTCTCGGCTTGCCATGCCTACCGGGGAGAGTGTCGATGCAACGATTCGGGTCTATCGGGGTTCTGCTGCTGGCGCTGGCGATCAGTGCGCCGGCGCTCGCCGTTGCTGGCCATGCGGACGAGGTGGATCCGCGCATCGGCACCGGTGGCGATGGCCACACCTTTCCCGGTGCCACGGTGCCGTTCGGCATGATCCAGCTGTCGCCGGATACGGCGATGCCCGACTTCAAGCATGCCTACAAGTGGGCCGCCGGCTACCAGTACGGTGACCCGACGATCATGGGTTTTTCGCATACCCACTTCTCCGGCTCCGGCCATTCGGATCTGGGTGACGTGCTGGTGATGCCGATCGCAGGGGCGGTGCGGCTCGACCCGGGTGATGCGAGCAAACCGGGCAGCGGCTACCGCTCGCGCTTTTCGCATGACAGCGAGGTGGTGCAGGCCGGCTACTACGCGGTGACGCTGAGCGACTACGGCGTGCGCGCCGAACTCACAGCGGGGCGTCGGGTGGGCTGGCATCGCTACACCTTCCCGGCGAATCAGCCGGCCCATATGCTGCTTGACCTGCGGCCCAGCATCTACGACTACGCCGGCAAGGTGCTGTGGGCCAGCCTGCGCGTGCGGCCCGATGGCGCGGTGACCGGTTGCCGCGAGACTCGCGGCTGGGCGCCGGGGCGCGTGCTTTGTTTCGCGATGCGCTTCTCGCAACCGATGACCTCGCGCGAGCTCTACAACCGCGAGACCGATCTGCTCTACAAGGGTTTCAGCGGGCCGGGCAACCGGGCCGAGGATTCTGACGCGCAGAACGGCCGCGCCCTGGTCGGCGTGTTCGACTTCGGCAAGCTGAGCAAGCCGCTGGAAGTGAAGGTGGCGATCTCCTCGGTGAGCGAGGCGAACGCGCTGGCCAATCTTGCGCAGGATGGTCAGGGCTGGGACTTCGATGCGCGCCGTGCCGAGGCTGCGGCGGCGTGGAACAAGGCGCTGGCAGTGATCGATATCGATGCGCCGAAAGCGGCGGCGACCATGTTCTACACCGCGCTTTATCACGCGATGCTGGCGCCGACCCTGAGCATGGATGTGAATGGCGAGTATCGCGGGCCGGATCACGCCGTGCATCAGGCCAGGGGCTTCGATTTCTATTCGAGCTGGTCGCTGTGGGACGTCTATCGCGCGCAGCAGCCGCTGATGGTGCTGCTTGATCCCCAGCGCAGCACGGATTTCATCCGGTCGTTGATCGCCGCGGGCCAGGCCAGCCCGTTCGGCATTTTGCCGGTGTGGGCGTACCAGGGGCTGGAGACGTGGTGCATGATCGGCTACCACGCGGTGCCGGTGATCGCCGATGCCTACATCAAGGGAGTGCGCGGCTTCGATGCCGACGCGGCGCTGAAGTTGATGGTCGCCAGCGCCACGTATGGGCCCTACGGCGACCTGGCCGATTACATGAAGCTCGGCTACGTGCCGATCGACAAGGAGCCTGAGGCCGCCTCCAAGACGCTGGAATACGCCTACGACGACTGGTCGCTGGCGCAGATGGCCAGGGCGATGGGCAAAACCGGCATTGCCGCCACCTTCGACCAGCGCGCCGGCAACTGGCGCAACGCGTGGGATCCGAAAACCGGTTTCATGCGGGCAAAGCTCAGCAACGGAGCCTTTCGCGAGCCATTCGACCCGACCTTCGCCGGCTACGGCAGCGACTACACCGAGGGCAACGCGTGGCAGTATTCCTGGTACGTGCCGCAGGATGTGCCCGGGCTGATTCGCGCGATGGGCGGCAACGCGAAGTTCATCGCCAAGCTCGATCAGGTCTTCGATGCCAAGGTCGATCCGGCGCATTTCAAGAACGTCGAAGACATCACCGGCCTGATCGGCTGGTATGCCCATGGCAACGAGCCCAGCCATCACACCGCCTACCTCTACGACTATGCCGGCGCGCCGTGGAAAACCCAGCAGCGGCTGAAGCAGATCATGGACAGCCAGTACGCGCCGCGGCCAGATGGCCTCAGCGGCAATGACGATCTGGGCCAGATGTCGGCCTGGTACATCTTCAGCGCGCTGGGCTTCTACCCGGTGACGCCGGCCAGCGACGAGTACGCCATCGGCCGGCCGTTCGTGGCGCGGGCAGCGATCCACCTGCCGAACGGGCACGTCTTCACAATCAGCGCATCACCGATGGACGATGCTCACCCCTACGTCGGCGCGGTGACGCTCAATGGAAAGGCCCTGGCCGCGCCGTTCCTGCACCATGCCCAGATCCTCGCCGGTGGCGAGCTGCACTTCACCATGCAGGCCCAGCCGGATCGGGCCTGGGGCGTGCATTAACCGGCAGGCTGGCGGCGCGGAAGCGGTGCCGCAGAAGCCCGAATCAGCAGAGGCGAGACAGCAGATGCCAAGGTGTTTTGAATGCGCTTGATGATGGCTACGGACTACTGGAAAACCAGGGGCATCCTGCGCTGGCGCACGGCCGGTCTGCTGCTGGCCATGCTGATCATCGTGGGCTTGCCCTATCTGGTCACGCGCACCACGGCCGCTGACTCACAGCGGGCCAACGCGTGGCTGAACCATTCCAGCGTGATCAAGGCGATGACCTATCGAATCGCCTACATCGTGCATGACAGCGAAGCGGCCAGTTACCGGATGCTCGCCGGCGACCAGGACGACCTGACGCGCGCCCGTTCGTTGCGTGCAGCCAAGGTGGTGCCGACGCTGTTGCAGCAACTGCGCCTGATGACCCGGGACAATCCCGATCAGCAAACCTTGATCGGCTCGCTGGAAAACAGCGTCAACGGCCGCCTGATCCTGATGAACCAGGCCCTGTCACGAGTGCAGCAAGCCAATGCCGCGGGTGCCCGTCAGTCGTTGCGTGACGCGGATGACCTGTTTCCCATCAATCCCCAGATCACCAGCATCGTGGAGAACGAGGACGCCCTGCTGTCAGTGCGGCAGGTGGCTGCCCAGCGCCAGGTGTTCAACGGTCGTGTGGTGCTGACGGTAACCGCACTGGCGCAACTGCTGCTGCTGGCGATCATCGTGGTGGCCTCCGAACGGCAGATTGGCCAGCGTGAGCTGGCCGAAACCCGCGAGGATCGCGCGGTGCAGCGTTCGCGGCTGATCTTCCAGGCGGTGCGCGAGCCGATCGCGCTGTTCGATGCGAACTTGAACAGCTTGCTGGTGAACAACGCTTTCAGCGAATTGTATGGCGGTGATCTGCAGGAGCAGTCGTTGCCGCTGGCCGAGATCGGCGACGGCGCCTGGGGCGACAAATTGTTGTTGCAGCGACTGCGGGACGTATTGCTGCGTGATCGCGAATTGTGGGATCACGATGCCGTACAGCGCACGATCGACGGGCTGGAGCGCCACGTGGTGATCAATGCGCGGCGCCTGCAGCAGCAGGACACCGACGAGCAGACCCTGTTGCTGACCGTCAGCGATGTCACCGTGCGCGCGCTGGCCGAGCAGCAGGTGAAGGCGCTCAATCGCCAGCTCGAAGGCAAGGTGGCGCAGATTTCCGATATCAACCGCGAGCTGGAGGCGTTCAGCTATTCGGTATCGCATGACCTGCGCGCGCCGTTGCGCCACGTCGCTGGCTTCGTGCGCAAGCTGGAGCAGCACCTGGGCGACCGGATCGACAGCAAGTCCGCGCATTACATCGAGATCATCGGCAGCTCGGCCCAGCGCATGGCCTTGCTGATTGATGACTTGCTGGTGTTTTCGAGGCTGGGTCGCGGCCCGCTGCGCCTGCAGGCGGTGGACTTGCAGTCGGTGGTGGAGGAAGCCCAGGCACTGGCGGAATCCGGCCAGGAGGGCCGTCGCATCGTGTGGACGATCGCCACGCTGCCGATGGTGATCGGCGATGCCAACATGCTGCGCACGGTATGGCAGAACCTGCTGGGCAACGCGGTCAAGTACACCAGCCAATGCGAGGTGGCACGCATCGAGGTGAGTGTGGGCCAGGGCGTTCAGGGTGATTACGAATTCACCGTGGCCGACAATGGTGCCGGCTTCGACATGCAGTATGCGGACAAGTTGTTTGGGGTGTTCCAGCGTCTGCATCGCGCCTCGGAATTCCCCGGCAACGGCATCGGCCTGGCCAATGTACGCCGTATCGTGGCCCGTCACGGCGGCCGCGTCTGGGCCGAAGCCGAGCCGGGCAAGGGTGCCCGTTTCCATTTTTCGCTGCCGGCAACCGATACCGCCGGCGCACGTAGCTGAGAGTCGAGCATGAACAAGAAAGAGCTGCGCACCATCCTGCTGGTGGAAGACAGCATCGCCGATGCCGAGATGGCCATGGATGCGCTGGCCGATGCCCATCTGGCCAACCCGGTGGTGCATGTGGAAGACGGCGTGGAGTGCCTGGATTATCTTTATGCCCGCGGTGCCTGGGCGTCGCGTACTCCGGGCAATCCGGCGGTGGTGCTGCTGGATATCAAGATGCCACGCATGAACGGGCTCGACGTGCTGACCCGGATGCGCCAGGACGAGCACATGCGACGGGTGCCGGTGGTGATCCTTTCCTCCTCGCGCGAGGAGGTCGATCTGGCGCGAAGCTGGGATCTGGGCGCCAACGCCTACGTGATCAAACCGGTCGATGTGGATCAGTTTTTCGATGCAGTGCGTACACTGGGGCAGTTCTGGGCTGTACTCAACGAGGCGCCGGAGCAGGCCTGATTTGACGGGTCTGGTGGTTTCCGCGGCACATGATGCGTCACGGCAGGCCGGTTTGAGGACCAGGAAGTTTTGGGGGAGCGACATGCCACATCGGCAACAACGACAACAACGACCATTGCCGACCATTCGTGTGCTGCAGGTGGAAGACAGCGAGCTTGATGCCGAGTTGATCCTGGCTGAGCTGGATGCCGATGGCATCACCTGCGAGGTACGTCTGGTCGATGACGAAGCGCGCTATGTGGCCGCGCTGGATGCGTTCGAGCCGCACATCGTGCTGTCGGACCTGAGCATGCCGGGTTTTTCCGGACAGCGTGCGCTGGAGCTGCTGCGTGTACGCGACGAGCATCTGCCCTTCATCTTTGTTTCCGCCACGCTGGGCGAAGAGGCGGCGATCGAGGCGCTGCGCAACGGCGCCACCGACTACATCCTGAAACAGAACCCGGCCCGGCTGGCCAGCGCGGTGCGTCGCGCGCTGATCGAGGCCGAGGCCAGCCGCGCGAATCGTCGTGCCGAAACGGAATTGATCCGCGCCCAGCGTTTCGAAAGCCTGGCCATGCTGGCCGGTGGCCTCAGCCACGACTTGCGCAACCTGCTGCAACCGTTGCTGCTGGCCGGCGACAGCCTGCAGGACTATCAGGACGATCCGCGCCTGGCGCGACTGGGCAAGCTGGTGCGCGATTGCGGCAAGCGCGGCCTGGAGATGGTGCACTCCATGCTCTCTTTCGCACGCGGCGCGCGGCGTGCGGAGCAGGTGCGCGTGGGTGCGCTGATCAGTGCGTTCGACCTGCTGATGCAGGGCAGCGTACCGCGTTCGGTGGCGATGGAGCTGCGCATCGACGACCCCGAGTTGGCGTTCGAGGGCAATCACACCGAGTTGCAGCAGTGCCTGCTCAACCTGTGCCTGAATGCAATCCAGGCCATGCCTGATGGCGGGAAACTATGCATCCAGACCGCGCAGATCCAGCTTGATGAAGATTTTTTCCTGGCGGAAGAATCGCCGCGTCAGGGCCGCTACCTGTGCATCAGCGTGATCGACGATGGCCCGGGTATCGACCAGACCGTGCTCGAGCGGCTGTTCGAGCCGTTCTTCACCACCAAGGAGGCCGGCACCGGGCTGGGCCTGGTTTCATGCCAGCGAATCGTGGCCAGTCACGGCGGCGTGATGCGGGTGGACAGCGAAGCGGGCCGTGGTACCCGCTTCGACTTGTACATTCCGCTGGAAGAAGTAATTGCCGACAGCCTCGAGCTCGACAGCCTCGACGATCTGGAAGGGACGGCCGAACACGTGCTGGTGGTGGTGGAAGAGGCTGGCCAGTTGTCGATGCTTGCCGACACCCTCAATGCCTACGGCTACCAGGCGCATGCCAGCCAGAGCGGTACCGCGGCGCTGCAGTGGATCGAGGCGGGCGGCTTGCCGGATCTGGTGGTGATGGATGCGGACATGAACCTGTTTACCGGTGTGCGTACCCTGGCAGCGCTGATCGATCAGGGTTATCAGGGCGCCGTCATCCTGCTGGCGCGCCCCGATGCTCCACCCGATTTGCACGAGCTGCCTCCGCTGGAGCGACTGCACCTGATCGACAAGCCGGTCACTACCCTGGTGCTGTTACGCACGGTACGCAAGGCACTCATCATTACCACCGGCGCCGACCTTTGATGCGCGCGCCACGAGCCCATCACGCCAACCCTTGCGGATGATTCGCTACTACCTCGACATGGCGCTGCGCAGCTGTCGGCGCAGCAAGGCACTGACCGCGCTGGTGATCGTGCTGATGGGCTGCGGCGTGGCCAGCTGCATGGTGACGTACGCGGTATTCCGCGCTACCGCGGCGGATCCGATCCCGTGGAAATCCGGGCAGCTGTTTGTGCCGCAGATCGACAACTTCGGGCCGGTGCACGACTGGAGAGGCGAGCCGCCGATGCTGCTGAGCTACACCGATGCGCAGGCAATCCTGCACGCCGCGCAGGCACGCCGACAGGCGCTGGTCTATCCGGTCAAGGTCAACGTCGTGCCCGAGGATGTGCAGCGGCAACCCTTCATGCAGGAAGGCGACGCGGTCAGCAGCGACTTTTTCGCGATGTTCGATGTACCGTTTCGTTTCGGCAGCGGCTGGTCGGTTGGCGATGACGATCATCGTGCCGCGGTGGTGGTGATCAGCAGCGAGCTGAACCAGAAATTTTTCGGCGGCGGCAACAGCGTCGGCCGGCGGATGCACCTGGACCGGCACGACTACCGGGTGGTCGGCGTACTGGACCACTGGAATCCGCAGCCGCGCTTCTTCGACGTGAGCAGCGCCGGCTTTCCGTTCAGTCATCCCCGCCAGTTCTACCTGCCCTTCAGTCGTGCAATTGACCTGCAAAAAGCCAGCAGCGGCGATTTCACCTGTAGTACGGATACCAGCAACCCGGACCTTCCAAATTGGGACGCCGTGCTGCACAGCGAGTGTGCGTGGATCGGCGTGTGGGTGGAACTGCCGACCCGGGACGCTGCCGGGCAGTATCTGCGGTACCTGCACAACTATGCAGCCGAGCAGCAGCGGATCGGGCGTTTCGGCTGGCCACCCAATGTGCGCCTGAGCAATGTCAGGCAGTGGCTGGGGTTGTACCTCAATCACGTGGTGCCGCAGGCGTCGAAGCTGTCGCTGATCGTCTCGTGCAGCTTCCTGCTGATCTGTCTGGTCAACGTGGTCGGCCTGATGCTGGCCCGCTTCATGCGACGCGCACCCGAGATCGGCGTACGGCGCGCGCTCGGCGCATCGCGTGCGGCCATCTATGGACAGTTTCTGACTGAGGCCGCAGTGGTCGGTCTGGCCGGGGGCGTTCTGGGCCTGTTGCTGACGGCGCTGGGCATGGCAGGCGTTCACCTGATCTTCGAGCCGCAGATTGTGCGGCTGGCGCAACTGGACGGATCGCTGGTGCTGCTCACCGTCATGGTGGCGCTGGTCACTACCCTGGTCGCGGCGCTCTACCCCACCTGGCGCGCGGCACAGGTACAGCCGGCGTGGCAACTGAAGTCCAACGGATGAGCGCGCCCTTGACCCCACGATGGCGCTACGTGTTGCAGATTCGACCGATCCTCGCCGCGCTGCGCCGGCACCGGATGGCGACCGCGCTGATCGTTCTGCAGATCGCGTTGACCCTGGCGGTGGTCAGCAATGCCCTGTTCATCGTGATGACGCGGGTGGTCCATCTTTCGCGGCCGACCGGAACCGACGAGGCGCACCTGTTCGTGATCAGGAACGGCTGGCTGGGACAGCCCGATGTGCCGCATGTCGATGCGCAGATGCGCGCCGATCTGAGCACCTTGCGCCATCTGCCGGGGGTGCGGGATGCCTTCGCCAGCGAGGCCTATCCGTTTGGTGGCTGGGGCGGGCTGGTACCCGTCAAGCTTCGGCCGGATCAGGCCACGCGCCCGCAGTTCGCGATTTCCTACTTCGCCGACGAGCACGCGCTCGATACGTTTGGCATCCAGCTGGTGGCAGGCCGCAACTTCCGCGCCGACGAGATCGGCAGCCTCGGTCCTTACGACAAGTCGATGGCGGCGGTAGTCATCATCACCCGTGACCTTGCCAGCAAGCTTTTCCCGCAAGGCTCGGCGCTGGGCCGCACGATCTATCTCGACGACGATGCGCCAGCCACGATCATCGGCATCGTCAATCGACTGGAGGGTGCCTACGTCGGCAGCACCACGCGCTCGATCGACGAGGACACCATCCTGCTGCCGGCGCGGCTGGCCAGCCCGAATGGCACGAACTATCTGGTGCGCGTGCAAACGGGGCAGTTGGCGGCGCTGATGCGGGCGGCGCCGCAGGCGCTGGTCGCGCAGAGCCGGCAGCGCCTGATCGACCCGGATCGGGATGTGATTTCATTCACCCAGTTGCGCGAGCAAGGCTACGCCACCGACCGTGGCGTGGCGATCATGATGGCGGCGGTATGCGCGCTTCTGCTGCTGGCGACCGCCGGTGGCGTGGTCGGGCTGAGCAGTTTCTGGGTCAGCCAGCGGCGCCGGCAGATCGGCGTGCGGCGCGCGCTCGGCGCTACCCGCGGTGACATCCTGGGCTACTTCCAGACCGAGAATTTCCTGATCGTCAGCGGCGGGGTGGTGCTGGGCAGTGTGCTGGGCGTGCTCGCCAATGTCGCCCTGATGCGGCAATACGAGCTGGCGCGCATGCCGTGGTGGCTGCTCGCGGTGGGCGCCGTGTTGCTGTGGCTGCTCGGGCAGCTGGCGGTGCTGGGTCCGGCGCGGCGCGCGGCTGCGGTGCCACCGGTGGAAGCGACCCGCTCGGTGTGAAAACCTGTTGTTGTAGGAGCGCACCCTGTGCGCGATGCTTTTCATCGGCAACCTGATAAGAGCATCGCGCACAGGGTGCGCTCCTACAAATCCCGATGTCAGTCGATGCCGAGCTTCTTCAGCTTGTAGCGCAGCGCGCGGAAGGTGATGCCGAGTTTGCGGGCGGCGGCGGTCTTGTTGTAGCGCGATTCTTCCAGCGCCTTGACGATGGCGGTGCGCTCGAGGTTGCTGATGTAGTCGTCCAGACCGCCATCGCCGGCCGCAGCGGGTGGTGCAGCAGCCGCTGCGACGGAATCCTGGCCACCGGGGTGCGCTGTCTCCACCCCTGCGCGCACGACGCGCTGGGGCAGCATCAGATCGTCGGCGTCGATGTTCGAGCCGTCGCACATCGCCATCGCGCGTTCGAGGATGTTTTCCAGCTCACGCACGTTACCGGGGAATTCATAGGCTTCCAGCGCGTCGCGCGCTGCCGGTGACAGTTGGCCGATGCCCTCGCCGCTCTTGCCGGCCAGTGCCTTGAGGATGAATTCCGACAGCTGCGCCACGTCACCACGGCGTTCGCGCAGCGGTGGCACGCGCAGTTCGATCACGTTGATGCGGTAGAACAGATCCTGGCGGAACTGACCCTGTTCGACCAGCTGCCCGAGGTTCTTGTGGGTGGCCGACAGGATGCGTACGTCGACCGGAATCTCGTCGCGGCCGCCGATCGGGCGTACGGCCTTTTCCTGGATCGCGCGCAGCAATTTGACCTGCATGTGCAGCGGCAGTTCGGCCACTTCGTCGAGGAACAAGGTGCCGCCCTGGGCGCTCTGGAACAGGCCTTCCTTGTCGGCGCCGGCGCCGGTGAAGCTGCCCTTGCGATGGCCGAAGAACTCGCTTTCCATCAGCTCGGACGGGATCGCGCCGCAGTTGACCGGCACGAACGGGCCGCTGGCACGTGGACCCTGTTCGTGGATCAGCCGGGCGACCAGCTCCTTGCCCACGCCGGATTCACCGGCGATGTAGACCGGTGCCTGGTTGCGCGCCAGCTTGGCGATGGTGGCTCGCACCTGCTGCATCGCCGCCGAGTCGCCGATCAGGCGCGAGCTGGAACCGCTCGCCTTGGCGGCACCGCCGTCGCGCTTTTCTTCGGCCAGGCGCAGCGCGGTGCGGACGAGGCCGCGCAGCATCTGGATATCGACCGGCTTGGAGACGAAATCGAAGGCGCCGGCTTTCAGCGCGTTCACGGCGGCGTCGACATTGCCGTAGGCGGTGATCATCGCCACCGGCGTATCCGGGCAGGTTTCGGCGATCAGTTCGATGATCTCCTGGCCGTTGCCATCTGGCAGCCGCATATCGGTAAAGCACAGGTCGTAGCTGTGTTCGACCAGCGCGCGGCGGGCCTCGGTGACGGTGCCGACCGCGTCAACTTGAAGGTCCATCCGCCCGAGCGTGATGGTCAGCAGTTCACGGATATCACGTTCGTCGTCAATGACCAGGACGGTCTGCAGGCTCATGGCACGTCGCGTGGCTGGGTAAAGGGACCTGAGAATACCTGTCGCCGCGTGCAAGAGCAAAGCTTGCGCAGGCCGCCGCCGCGGCTGAGGGGCCCGCTTTTCCAGTCCCTGCACGCTCGATTTACCCACCACGCTGAGCGCGGTGCGCCGTCATCTCCGGCAGCGTGCATCGGCTCACGGCGAGGTGCGGCTGAGCACCACTCGGCCGGCGTCATCGCGATGCACCTGTATGTCGAAGGTTCGGCCGCGAAAATGGACGTGCCGCAACGTCAGTGATTGCCATTGCGGCGGCAATACCGGTGGATAGGCGTCGACCAGCCCCTGGTCCTCGATGCGCAGCCCGGTGAAGCCGTAGACAAAGCTCTGCACGAAGCCGGCGGAGCTGGCCAGCAGGTAGCCGGCGTTGTTGGCGACGGTTTCGGTGCGTACGTTGAACGGCGGCTTGAGAAAACCGACCAGGTTGCGCTGGATCCAGTCGCCGGCGGCCTTGCCATCGCCCAGTTCGGCTTCACCGACGGCGAGCATCACCATCATCATCTCGTTCGGGTCGTCGCCGTGGGTCTTCAGCGCCTGCAACTGGAAGTCGAAGTCGTTGCGGCGCACCTGCGCCGTCATCGGCAGGTCCAGGTTCGGGTACATCAGCCAGACCAGCGAAGAGCCCATCCAGGTGATCTTGTCGTGCGGCACCGAGGCATCGAAATCGAGATGCCGCTGATTCGTGCTGTCGAACGGGATGTACATCTTCGCCGCGATCTCGGCCCACTTCGGGTCGGCTTTGGCGCCCACGACCCGGGCCGCCTTGCTTGCGATCTGCAGCGCCTTGCGCGCGGCGGCATTGGTGAACGAGTCGTTCGGCACGTCGTCGTAGGCCTCGTCAGGCGAGGTGACATGCAGGATCTCGTAGCGCTGTTCAGCAGGGTTCCAGGTCACCCGGCTGGTCCAGAACTCCGCGATCTCGCGGATCACCGGCCAGCCGTGCTGTTTCAGCCAGGCTTTGTCGCCGCTGGCCAGGTAGTACTGCCACTGCGCGATCGCGATGTCGGCATTGACGTGGATCTCGCGGAATACGCCATAGGCGAAGTGCGGCGTGTTGTCGACGCCGGTCTGCGGGTCCGCTTCCCATGGGTACATGGTGCCTCTGGCGCCGTACCGCTTCGCCCGCTCGCGTGCCGGCTGCATGGTGCGGTCGCGGAACATCACGATCGGTTTGGCCCGCTCCGGGTGCAGCAGCAAGAGGGCAGGGAACACCCACGAATCGCTGTCCCAGAACGCGTGCCCGGCATAGCCCGGGGTCAGCGCGCAGGCGCCCATCGGCCACGCAGTGCCGACCGTGGTGTTGGACAGCAGGTAATACAGATCCGAGTGGATCGCCTGCTGCACCTTCGGGTCGCCCTTGACCACGATGTCCGATTTCCAGAGATCGCCCCAGGCGGCGACATGGCGGGCCAGCAGGGCATCGAAGCCGGTCGTGCGCGCCGCCTCGGCCAGCGCCACGTCGGCTGTTGCGTCACCACCCCAGTCCTGGCGCGACAACGCGATGTACTTGGTGAAGGTATAGGTCTGCCCCTTGTGCACGCTGACGGTGAGGTTCAGCGAGAGCTTGGTGGGGCTTTTCTCCAGCGTCGCCTGGTTGATGGTCAGGCCTGCCGGCAGGCCGATCGCTGCCGCTTCGGCCATCGTCAGGCCCTGCTCGGCCTGGCCGTCCAGCCACAGGGTCAGCTGCTTCGCATCGCCGCCGCTGGCCACGATGCGGGTATGGCCGGGATACCACACCGCCGCGCGGTCCGGCGTCGGCAGCGGCTTGTTCTGCAGGTTCTGGCCGCTGGCGATGACCGCGTCGATCATCGCCTCGCCGCTCATGCTGCCGATCGGGAAGCGCGGCTGGTGCTCGGACCACAGCCGGATCGGGAAGGTCAGCTGCACCTTGCCGTCGAACTGCGGGGTGATCGAAAACCGGCTGGCGGCCAGGTGCGCGTCGGCCTGGCTGACCAGGGTGGTGACCTGCACCGCGGTCGACTTGCCGGCGAAGTCGAAACGGTAACGCGTGGTCAGCGTGCCGTCGTGCATGTTCAGCGTCTGCGCGTAGTCGGCGAAGATGGTCGGGTCCAGCCGGGTCGCGTTGAGCCAGCCGCCGCCGGGGTTGTAGTCGAACTCGCTCCAGCCGGGGACGGCGGCGGGACGTGAGATATCGCCCTTGGCGTAATCCATGAACGCGACCATGTAACCCATCGCGGGCTCGGTGCCGCGCGGTGTGGTCATCGTGGAGAAATAGCCGTTGGCCAGATAGCCGGGGAAATAGCTGTCGAAATTTTTCGCAGTCGCGGTGAGTTCGAAGCTCGGGTCGGTCTGGCCGAACGCGGGTGCGGCGAAGGCGAACCCGGTGAGCCACAGGGTGGCGAGATGGTGGCGGCGAAACATCATGAGGGTCCCCTCGAGGTGCGATGTGCAGGTTCCCGGGCGGGAAGGATCATTGTTTGGCAGCGAGCCTGACCAGGACCGGGCTGACCGGGCCGTCGCGATCGGTCTCGCGTTTGAACAGGAACAGCGAGATCAGCAGCAGGCTCATCGGCACCAGCGAAAAGTAGAACGCATGGATGCCATCGAAGCGCGAGAACACGAGCGCGGTAATGCGAGAACCAATCGTGCCGCCGAGTGCGGAAAAGATCACGATCAGCCCGGTCATCGCTGCATGGGACGGTTTGGGTAGCGAGCTCAGGGCGACTGAATTGATCACCGGGTAGATCGGCGCCATCAGCAGGCCGATCAGCGGAATCAGGTAGGCGGCAACCGGCGCGTTGAACCAGCCCACGTTGGCACGGGCGACGATGTGCTCGGCCAGCGGCAGGGTCACCACCACCAACACGCCCATGCCGACCACACAGATGTTCAGCAGCACATACCACGGCACCCGCCGCAGTACCTGGCCGGCGAGCAGGCGGCCGATCGCAGTGGTGCCGGCCAGGATGCTGGCAACCTGGATGCTCATCGCGTTGGGCAGCTTCAGTACTTCGTTGTTGAACGTCGGCAGCCAGGTGCCGAAACTTTGCTCGATCAGCACGTACAGGAAGGCCGAGATCAGGAACACATAGACCAGCGGACGCAGGAACAGCTGCAGCATTTCCAGCAGCGAGCCGCGCATCGAGTTGGTCTTCTCGTTGTGTGCGGCCGATTCGTCGAGCTGCGAGGTGGCCATCAGCACGATGACCAGGGCGCAGATCGCTGCGAGCAGCCAGTACACATTCAACCAGGACGGGTTGGCCGGTGCGTTGTGGTCGATGAAGGCGCTGAAAATCCAGCCGCCGGCCAGTACGCCGACCATGAAAAGACCTTCGATGGTGTTGGTCAGCCGGCCGTGTTCGGCCTTGTCACTGGTCAGCAGGCCGATCGACGAATACACCGCCACCTTGGTCAGGGCGAAGGAGAGGCCGATGCAGGTGAACAGCAATTCGGTGGTATGGAAACTGGGGTAGAGCGGCATCAGGATGCAGGCCGCGCCGACAATCGCCAGCGCCAGCATCATCGCGCGGCGATAGCCGAGCAGGGGCAGAAATGAGGCGACCAGCAGCGACGTCGCTGCGATGGTCAGGTCCTTGAACAGTTCCAGCAGGCTCGCTTGCGGCTTGTCGACGCCGAAGGTGGCGATGGCCTGCAGGATCACCGTGCCGACGCTGTTGAGCAGGATCGCGAAGACCATGTAGATCAGCGCCAGCGCGAGGATCATGCGGAATCGATTCATGGTGACCTGGTTGCCGGTGAACGTGTCTGGGGTGGGCGGCCTGCATCGCCGAGGGGGCGATGCAGGCCGGCAACCGGTGAACTGACCGGCATGGCCGCGGGGAGCGACTTCCATGCCGGTCAGGCGTGCGCGGTACCTTGCGCTTGCTCTTGCCGCAGCGGGCGTTGGAGATCCCCTGCGTCAGCGGGATCCGTCCCGTTCTCCTCAGAACTTGTACTTCACCTGGAAGTTGACTTCGCGGCCCTGGATCGAACGCGCCAGGATGACGTTGTTGGTGCTGGCGAAACCGAACAGGCGGGAATTGCCTTCCGTGATGCCGATCTGGTTGGTCATGTTGGTGCCCTGCAGGCGCAGCTGCCAGCTCTGGCCGATATTGGCGGTGGCGCCGATGCTGAGGTCGTAGTAGTTGCCCAGCGGCTGCTGCTGGATCAGGTCACCGTAGCGGTTGCCCACGTATTCGTAGGTGAACCAGAACTTCATGTTGCCCCAATCGGTCGGTAGTTCGTAGGCCGGTGTCACCCGCGCCTGGAACTTCGGCTGCCGCTGCAACTGCATGCCATTGATGCTGGTGGTCTGGGTGCTGCCATCCTGGGCGACGTACTGCACGGGACTGGCGTTGTGCGTGTAGTGGCCGTCCATGTAGTCGCCGGTGAGGGCCAGCGAGAAGTGGTCGAACGGCTTGATCACCGTATGGAAGTTCAGCCCCTTGGTGTCCGACCCGTAGACGAACGAGAACTGGCCGTTGGTGGTGGTGATCGTGTACGGCACACCGTTGAACTGGCGCACATACGCGCTGATGTCTGCGTAGATCCAGTCGTTCTGGAACTTGAAGCCGACTTCGGTGTTGTGGATGGTCTGCACCGGGGTGCTGGGAAGCCCGCGCAAGTCGTCGAAGCCGGGGAAGTGAATACCGTGATTCAGCCGCAGGTAGGCGCTCATGTTGTCGTTGAACTGGTAATTCGCGCCAAGCGTCCACGACGGTGCCGTCTTCGAGTACGGGATGTCGGTCCCGCCGGGCGTCAGGTAGGAGGCGTTGTTGTTGTACAGGGTGTTCGGGTTGTTATCGAGGTCGCCCGACGTGTTGTTCTGGATGAAGCCGCTCGCCTGCTGGTGCTCCACGCGGACGCCGGCATCGAACAGCCACTGGTCGAGTTTCCAGGAGTCGCTGGCAAAGAATGCCGTATTCACCGCATTCCATTTCTCATGCAAGGTATAGAACGAACTGCCAGAGAAACCCTGCGGGTCGGTCAACGCATAGGTATTGGTGCCGTTGCTCAGGGACACCGCGATCGGGTTGGGATTGTTCTTCGCCTGCAACAGCATGCTGTTGCCCAGGTACCACTGATCCTCGGCCGAATACACCGCGGTGTAGTTGCCCACCGTCAGTGTGTTGCCATCGAACAGTTGCGTGCTCAGATGCAGTTCGTTGGTGAACGCCTTGATGTCCTTGTGGACGTACCACAGGCCCTGGTCGTTGACGTTTTCGTTCATGTTGGCCGGACCACCATTGCGATAGGTGGCGGTGGCGGTCAGCCCGGCGGGCAGGTTGTTGGCCGTTTCGGCGTTGGCGATGTAGGTGGCCAGCGTGGTTGGATTGGTGCCGGTGCTGAAGAACGACGTCGTGTCCATCTGTCCGCCGGTCAGGTTGAACTTGTCTGACAGTGACCAGCCGGAGTCGAAATCGAGATCGAGGTTGCCGCCGACGACGTGTATGTCCGCGCCACGGCCATTGGCTAGGTCAACCTGCATGCCGCCCGGAGTGCATCCGGCCGTGGTGCATGGCGTGGTGGCGAGGAAGGAGTTGCGATCGGCATTGCTGCCGAAGGTGCCGGTCAGCGCGCTGAAGCCCGGATAGGCGGAGAACTGGCCTGACGACGGGTTCAGGATGGGCGTGTCGGTGACGAACTGGTTCTTGTCCTTCAGGCGGCGCGCATAGAACATCACGCTGCCGTTATTAAGGTCGTGGCTCAAGGTTGCAGTCAGCTGTCCGCCGTTGTCAGACGGAAACTGCGGGGAACGTACGCCGTCCGACTTGCGCCAGAAGCCGCCGACGCTGCCGTACCAGCCGTCGGCAACCTTGAAGCCGAGGAAGCCATCAAGCCGCTCCATGCCTTCAGAGCCGTAGGTCAGCCCGATGTCGCCGGAGGGTACCTCGGTACCCTGCTTGAGCATGAAGTTGGCGGTTACGCCCGGCTGCCCGGAGCCATACAGCACCTGCGGGCCGCCCTGCACGATTTCCACGCGATCGATGGTGTCATCCAGGCGGAACATGGAGGAGTTGTCCATGAACGACAGCGTCGACATCGGATAGAGCGGTGAACCGTTCATTTCGAACGTGGCGTAGGGCGCATCGCCGCCACCCGGGAAGCCGGCAACCTCGATATTTGCGCCAGTCTCGCCACCAGATGACTCGGGGTAGACACCTGGCGACATCTTCAGAAGATCGGCCGAGCTGACCGGGTTGGCTTCGCGGATCTGCTCCGCATCGGCGCTGGTGATTGAATAGCTGGCATCGATCTTCTTCACGCCGCCATAGGTGGCGGTACCGGTGACCACCACTTGCTGCAGTGACGTGGTGCTGGCGTTCTTGTTCTTCTGCGACGTGGGCTTCGTGGTGGCTGCGGCGGGTGCCTGCGATTGCCCGCTGTCCTGGGCCATCACGGCGCCGGACATCAGGGTGGCGGCAATCGCCGCGGACAGTGCCAATCGGGTGAGTTGCTTGCGGTTATTCATGATGATTCCCCAACAATTTTATTTTCGATCGGGACCGGTCGAACGACCGGGCACGTCGGCTCGTCGTTCAATTTTTAAGAAACCTGCCCATGTCCAGCTCAGCGACACTTGGCAGCACCACATCTGCCTCGACCAGCGCATGCGCGTGGCCGATCCCGATTGCCGCCATCCCCGCGGCATGAATGCTGGTGACGCCTGCGGCGGCATCCTCCACCCCAAGGCATTCGCTCGGTTGCACACCGAGACCACGCGCCGCGGCGAGGAAGATCTCGGGGTGAGGTTTTGCCTGACTGATCGTGCCGGCGTCGACGACGTGGTCGAACAGCTCGGCGATCTGCATGCGCTGCAGCAGCAGAGAGGCGTTGCGGCTGGCCGACGCCAGCCCTACCTTGAGTCCGGCGCGGCGGGCCGACTCGATGGCCTGGCGTGCGCCGGGCAGCATGTCCGCCGGGCCGAAATGCTCGATCTGCTCGCGGTAGAGCGCATTTTTGCGCTCGGCCAGGGCGAGCTTTTCGGACGTGGTGTAGGTGCGATCGGCGTTTTCGAGCACGATCTCCAGCGAGGCCAGCCGGTCGACGCCCTTGAGCCGTTCGCCGATCGCGTCGTCAAATGGAATGCCGATTTCAGCCGCCAGTTGCTTCCACGCCGCATGGTGCAGGACGGCGGTATCAGCGATGACCCCGTCCAGGTCGAAGATGACGGCCTTGAACGCATGTGGCAGCGAGGGCCATGTGGCTGCAGAAACCGCGCGTGGCAGGCGCAGTGACTGGCCGGCCTGCAGTTGCTGCGGCAGGCCATCGTGCAGGAACCTCAGCGTGCCGCCCACGGTGAGGCTGTACAGCACGCCGTCGGCGTCGACCTCCACGCGCAGCTGGCTGTCGCGCCAGCGCAGACCGAAACGGTAGCCCGGCCACCCTGGCGGCAGGCTTGGCGATAGCGCCGGCATTCCGTCGATCACACGCAAGCCACCAAAGCCCCAGGTCAGTGCGAGCCAGCTGCCGGCCATCGCTGCCATGTGCAGGCCGTGGCTGGCGTTGCCGTGCAGGTCGTCCAGATCGACGCGCAAGGTGTCATGAAAATACTTGCTGGCCTTGTCCAGCTGGCCGACTTCGGCAGCGAGGATGGCGAAGGTCGAGGCCGACAGGGTCGAGTCGTGAACGGTGACCGATTCGTAGTACTCGAGGTTGCGCCGCTTGGCCTCGCGGTCCACGTTGTCGCCGGCCAGGACCAGGGCCAGCAGGGCGTCGGCCTGCTTGCAGACCTGGTGCCGGTAGATCGTCAGCGGGTGCAAGCGCAGCAGCAGCGGCTGCTTGCCATGTTCGGTGTCTTGCGGTGGCAACCTGGGCTTGTCGAGGAAGCCGTCGTCCTGCGGGAAGATGCCCAGTTGCGCATCCACCGGCAGGTACATCGCGTCGGCAGCGCGCTGCCACTGCGCGCATTCGTCAGCGTGCAACCCGATGCGTGAACTGAGCTCGGCAAAGGTCGCCGGGTTCTGCGCGATCATCCGGCGGGCTACCGCGGCGGCGTCGTGCAGGTGCCGCTGGGCCATGCGGTTGGTGTAGTGGTTGTTGTCGACAAGGGCGGAATATTCGTCCGGGCCGGTCACTTCATGGATGCAGAAGGCACCGCCGCGGCGCGCGTTGAAATGACCCACGTCGAGCCAGATTCGTGCGGTCTCGAACAGCATCTCGGCGCCCTGTGCCTGCAGGAAGGCGTCATCGCCACTGGCATCGACGTACAGCCGGATTGCCCAGGCGATCGCGGCATTGATGTGGTATTGCGCCGAGCCACTGGGGAAGTACGCCGAGCACTCGTCGCCACTGATCGTGCGCCACGGAAACAGGGCGCCACGGGCGTGGTTCATTTCCCGCGCATGCAGACGCGCCCGGTCGAGCGTGCGGTAGCGATATTCCAGCATGTGGTGCGCCAGCTTGGGTGCCAGCCCGACCATGGCCGGCAGCATGAATGCTTCGGCATCCCAGAAATAATGGCCTTCGTAGCCCTCGCCGGTGAGTCCCTTGGCGGCGATGCTTCCGCTGCTGTTGCGTGGGCTGGACTGGTAGACATGAAACAGGTTCAGGCGCAGCGCCAGCTCGGTCTCGGCATCGCCGGGAATGGCCAGGTCGGCGGCCGCCCAGAATCGCTCGAGTTCGAGCGATTGCCGTTGCGCCAGCGTGGCATAACCGGTCGTGATGGCCTGTTGCAGGATCTGATCGACCTGGCTGGACAACTGCTCGGGTGCGGTGTGTTCCGCGGGGAGCGTCCAGGCGTAGGCAACGTATTTTTCGAGCAGCAGCTGCTGGCCAGGCTGCAACTGGCCGACGAAGGTCTGGGTGACCCCGCGCCGGCTGCTGGCGGCGGCGTGAAACGCCAGATCGCCCTCGCGCAGCAGGTGGTGCTGTCCGCACAGCACCTGGATGTCGCTGTGACTGGTGTGCTGGTGGACCCAGGCCCGCTCCGCGTCGGCGCCGGTGCCGGCGTCACGCAGCCCGCCGTCCACCCGCGTGCCGATGCGCGGGTCTTCGCCCTGGCTGACCGCGTCGCGCGCGGTGTCGATGGCCGACTCCAACGTAATCGGGCCGCTGTAATCGATCGATCGCACGCTGTAGCGAATCGCCAGCAGCCCCGGTGTATCAAGCGCTACCAAACGTTCGGCGTGGATCTCCAGCGTGGCGCCGTCGGCTGACCGCCAGCGCAGCGAGCGTTGCAGGCAGCCGTGGCGCAGGTCGAGCGTGCGTGAGAAGTCCAGCCATTCACCGTCGCCCAATTGCACGGCGGTGTCGCCCAGGCGCAAGCCGATGCGGGTGCCGTCGGCGACCGGTACGCGGGTGTCGGTACTCCTGGCGAAACCGGGAAAGCGCTCGTGGTATTCGATCGGTGTGCGCTCCCATGCCCCGGACAGGAAGCTGCCCTGGGTCTGGCTGTGGCCTTCCTCCAGTCCGCCGCGAACGCCGAGGCTGCCATTGGCCAGCGCAAACAGGCTCTCCTCCTGTGCCTGCGTGGCGTTGCCGCAGCCACGCCGGATCAGGCGCCATGGGTCAGTGCCGGCTGCGGCGGTGGCGGTGGCCATGGAGTGGCCAGCGGGCATGGGATCAGGATCGGACACGCGTTTCCCCAACGTCTTTCGGAATAGGCGAGCAGGTGCTGCCGGGTATGCCCCGGCCGGAATGAGGCGAGCATCACACCAAATGATATCGATATCAAGATACCGATATCATTTTCGTGAAAATTTGCGAAACGAGTTCCTCGGGCCGCGCTGTGGCAAGGCGACGGGCGTTCCGCCGTCGCTTCTGCCGACGGCGGCGCAGATGCTTTCGCCAGATGCATGCTTTTGTGGCGCATGGCCGCTACTCTGCCGGGGTTGGTCCGAATTCCAGTCAGCGTCACTCGCCCGAGGTCGGTCTTGAACCGCAAGTACAAGAAAAGAGCCGTAGCGGAAGGTCATCGCGCGATTCTCACGATGGCCGATCTCGCTGAACTGGCGGGGCTCTCCAAGATCACCGTGTCGCGTGCATTGAGCGACAGCCCGCTGGTGAATGCCGAAACCCGCGAACGGATCCAGTTGCTCGCCCGCGAGCACGGCTACAAGTTGAATCTGAATGCGCGAAACCTGCGCCTTCGACGCAGTCATACCGTGGCCGTGATCGTGGAGATGAAACCCTCCCACGAGCGCACCATGCTCGACCCCTACCCGCTGAGCCTGCTCGGCGGCATCCTGCAGGAGCTGACGGCGGCCGGCTACAGCGTGCTGCTCACCACTCGCCAGGGTGCCGCCGCCGCCGCGGTGCAGGCGGCTGATGGATTGATCCTGCTGGGGCAGGGCGTACACCAGGATGCCGTGCGTCGTTTCGACAAGCTGAGCATGCCGATGGTGGTGTGGGGCGCCGATACCCAGGGTGATTCACATGTAGTGGTCGGCAGCGACAACCGGTTGGGCGGACAGGTGGTGGCAGAGCGGTTCCTGGCGCTGGGGCGGCGGCATCCGGTGTTCATCGGCAATCCCAGCCACCCGGAAATCTTCGAGCGTCTGAACGGTTTCGTCGATGCGCTGGCCAAGCACGGCATCAAACCCTTGCTGATGCGACGCGACGAGTTCACGGCGGATTCGGGGGTGGATGCGGTGAACTCGCTGCATGCGCGCAAAGTCAGCTTTGACGCCATTTTTGCCTGCAGCGATCTGCTGGCGATGGGCGCTATCCGGGCCACGATGGAGCTGGGTCGCTCGGTGCCGGGCGATGTCTCGGTGGTGGGTTATGACGACATGCCGCTGGGCGCCAGCTTCATGCCGCCGCTGACGTCGGTACGCCAGGATTGGCAGGACGGCGGCATCCTGCTGGCGCGCAAGGTGCTTGCGCTGATTCGTGGCGAGCCGGCTTGTTCGGAAACCCTGCCGGTCAGTCTGGTCGAGCGCGCCACCTGACCTCGGCTCAGCGCGGCGCAAGCCGTGAATCGAGGGCGGCGCGTCAGCCGAGTTGCTCCTCCTCAGCGGTGGCACGGTTCATCTGGGCCGGGGTCAGCGTCAACCGGAAGCAACTGCCGCCACCGGCCACGCGCACGTATTCGAGTGAGGCCTGATTCGCCTCGCTCATCTGCCGGGCCAGGTAAAGACCCAGCCCGGTGCCGTATTCGTGCGTTGTGTAGAACGGCTCGAAAATCTGCGCGGCCACCTTGGGCGCGATGCCGGGGCCGCGGTCGATCACTTCCAGAATCGGCACGCCGTGTTCTCCCTGCCGCGCCACCACCATTACGCGGGCTGGCTCACCAGGGAGCCGGCCATAGCGCAGGGCGTTCTGCACCAGGTTCCACATCACTTGCTGCAATTGCTGGGGGTCGGCCACCGCCGCCACGGGCACGGTACTGTTGGCTATCACCCGCAATGAATCGGCACCGAGGTCGTTGCCCTGGGCGTATTCCTCGACGAAGTCCTTGGCCCAGTGGCCGAGGTCCAGCGTTTCCGGCCGCGAGCGTTCGCGGCGCGACAGCTGCAGGATATTCTCGATGATCTCGTTGAGCCGGATGCAGTGGTTGTTGATGATCTCGACCATGCGCTGGTCGGTGCTGTCCATGCTCTTGGACTCGGCCAGCAACTGCGCCGAGTAGCGGATCGCGGCGAGCGGGTTGCGGATCTCATGCGCGATCGAGGCGGATAGCCTGCCCAGCGAGCTCAGCGTGAGTTCTTCCGCGCGGCGCGAAACCAGCGAGGTATCGTCAAGGAAGATCAGTACGTGGGAATCGTCGTTGGGTGCCAGTCGGGTGAATCGCGGTACTACCTCGGGTACGCCATCGGCGAGCTGGGTGGCCGTTTCGTCGAGCTTGCCCGAGGTCATCCAGTGATACAGGCGGCGCGACAGTTCGGGCGCCAGCTGGCCGAGGTCGCGCTGGTCGGCACCGGGGTTGCCCAGCAGCATCCAGGCCGATTCGTTGATCTGGTGGATGCGGTTGGCGTCATCGACCAGCAGCACACCGGTCTTCATGCGGCGGATGATCAGCTCGTTGATCTGCGACAGGTTGGCCAGATCGGTGCTGCGCTGCTCCGCCAGTGCCTCGGTGGCGCGCAGTTGCTGCCCGAGCACGCTGCACAGGGCGGTAGTAGCGAAATAGGCCAGGCCGAACAGCGCCGCTTCCAGCAAGTCGCGGTCGCCGGGGTTGTTGGAACCGGCACCGAAAAACGTGTGACCAAGCATGCCCAGGGTGGCCAGTGCGGCGAAGAAACTGGACAGCCGCAGCGGCAGGATCAGGGCGCCGGCGCTGAGGTTCACCGCCAGCATCATCGCGATGCCGATACGCGCGTCGTGCATGGCGGAAATCGCCAGGATGGCGGCGGCGATGTCGATCACCAGTGTCGTCGCCACGGCCATTTTGACGTGGTCCATGCTGCGCCGGTTGAGCAGCAGTGCCACCAGCGCAATGATCAGGTAGCCAATCGCCAGTCCGCGTGCGAACCCCGGTCGGGCCAGGTCCGGCCAGCCCATGCCGGCGGAACTGAAGGCCAGGCCGACATACACCAGCGACTGCACCAGCCGGAACACGTTGAGGAACGACAGCTCGTGGCGAATCGTTGCCGTGCCCGTGTGCTGGTCGGCGAAACTGGGTGTGCTGGACACGTGGCGGCCACTCCTTAGACGGTTGCCGTCGAGTATATGACGGGCCGACGGCTACCGTACGGGGCCGCAAACCGCATCAGACCGGCCTGTGCGGCGATGTGTGGACGCTCCCCTTTCCATTGCCGCCCGCTTCCGCGAAAATAGGCGGCCGTATTGCGCGGTTCAGCCGGTTCATTGGCCAGCGCACTGCACCCCGGCAGCGCGTGACTCCGCCGTCCGACTTCCCCCGATGACCCACGCAGGTGTTTTCGCGTGCGGCCGCCATGTTTTTTCCGTTCGCTCGAGGTATCGAATGAATTTCCACGAATACCAGGCCAAAGAACTGTTTGCGCAGTACGGCATCGCCGTGCCGCCGGGCAAGATCGCCAACTCCCCCGATGCCGCCGTCGATGCCGCCAAGGCACTCGGTGGCACGCAATGGATGGTCAAGGCGCAGATCCATGCCGGCGGTCGCGGCAAGTCCGGCGGCGTCAAGTTCTGCCGCAGCTTCGACGATGTGCGTGCCGCCGCCAAGGGCATGCTCGGCACCAACATGTCCACCTACCAGACGGCCGGTCGTGCGTTGCCGGTGAATCTGGTGCTGGTCACCGACGCCACCGATATTGCGCGCGAGCTGTACCTGTCGATCCTGGTCGACCGCGACAGCAAGTCGGTGTCGTTCATCGCCTCCAAGCACGGCGGCGTGGACATCGAGCAGGTCGCCAAGGACACGCCCGAAGACATCCACACCATCGTGATCGACTTCATCGAAGGGCTGCAGCCGTACCAGTGCCGTCAGCTCGGTTTCGCGATGGATCTGAACGGCAAGCAGGTCAACCAGCTGACCAAGATCATGCTGGGCCTGTACAAGCTGTTCAACGAGCAGGACCTGGCACTGGTCGAGCTCAATCCACTCGCGGTACTGGAAGACGGCAGCCTCGCCGCGCTCGACGGCAAGGTCGACTCCGATGACAACGCCGAGTTCCGTCATCCGAACCTGGCCGCTATGCGCGACCTGACCCAGGAAGACGCCGCCGAAGCGGCCGCGGTGCAGTACAACCTCAACTACGTGACGATGGACGGCACGATTGGCTGCATGGTCAACGGCGCCGGCCTGGCGATGGCCACGATGGACGTGATCAAGCTGGCGGGCGGTGAGCCGGCCAACTTCCTCGACGTCGGCGGCGGCGCCACCAAGGAGCGCGTGACCGAGGCGTTCAAGCTGATCCTGTCCTCGGACAAGGTGCGCTGCATCCTGGTCAACATCTTCGGCGGCATCGTGCGCTGCGACCTGATCGCCGAGGGCATCATCGCCGCGGTCAAGGAAGTGGGCCTGAAGATCCCCGTCGTGGTGCGCCTGCAGGGCACCAATGTCGAGAAGGGCCGCGAACTGCTGGCCAACTCCGGCCTGGCGATCACGCCAGCCGATGATCTCAACGACGCGGCGCAGAAAGCCGTGGCTGCGGCCCAATAATCACGTTGCTGTTGTTGTAGGAGCCCGCTCGCGGGCGATGCTCCTGCTCTGATCCACATCGACGCAAAGAGCATCGCCCACCAGTGGGCTCCTACAAGCATACGCACGACGAACACAGGACATTCCCATGAGCGTTTTGGTCAACAAGAACACCAAGGTGATCGTGCAGGGCTTCACCGGCCAGCAGGGCACCTTCCATGCACAGCAGTGCCTCGACTACGGCACCAAGGTCGTCGGCGGCGTCACCCCGGGCAAGGGCGGTTCCGAGCATATCGGCCTGCCGGTCTTCAACTCGGTCGATGAAGCGGTGCTCGAGACCGGCGCCGATGCGTCGGTCATCTTCGTGCCGCCGCCGTTCGCGGCCGATTCGATCCTGGAAGCGATCGACGCCGGCATCAAGGTCATCGTGGCGATCACCGAAGGCATCCCGGTGCTGGACATGCTGCGCGTCAAGAACGTGCTGCAGCAGCACCCGGAGATCGTGCTGATCGGGCCGAACTGCCCCGGCATCATCACCCCCGGCGAGTGCAAGATCGGCATCATGCCCGGCCATATCCACATGCCGGGCAAGGTCGGCGTGGTCTCGCGCTCCGGCACGCTCACCTACGAGGCCGTGTTCCAGACCACCAATGAAGGCCTCGGCCAGAGCACGGTGATCGGCATCGGCGGCGACCCGATCAACGGCCTGAGCTTCATCGACTGCCTCAAGCTCTTTCAGGACGACCCGCAGACCGAAGGCATCATCATGGTTGGCGAGATCGGTGGTTCAGCCGAGGAAGACGCAGCCGAGTTCATCGGCGAGTACGTCACCAAGCCGGTGGTGTCCTTCATTGCGGGCGCTTCGGCACCCGCCGGCAAGCGCATGGGTCATGCTGGCGCGATCATCTCGGGTGGCAAGGGCACGGCGGCGGCGAAGTTCGCGGCGCTGGAGAAGGCCGGTGTCACCACGGTGAAGTCCCCGGCCGATCTGGGCAAGGCACTTGCCAAGCTGATGAAGCAATCGGCATGAAGTAATCGGCGTGAAGTAATCGGCGTGCAGTGGTTGGTGATGACGCAAGTCGCCACCACTGTGCTCTAAAATGCAAAGGCCGCGATTCGTCGCGGCCTTTGTCTTTTCAGGAGTGCATGCATGGCAAGGCTGCGTCTGGCGCTGGCCCAGTTCGACTTTGCGGTGGGCGCGGTGGCGGCGAATGCCGTGAAAGTGGCCGAGCTGACCGCCCAGGCTCGTGCTGGCGGTGCCGCTCTGGTGGTTTTCCCGGAATTGACCCTGAGCGGTTATCCGCCGGAAGACCTGCTGCTGCGCCCGAGTTTTCTTGCCGCCTGCGATGAGCAGTTGCAGCTGCTGGTGGCCGGTACGCGAGGCATAGCGGCCGTGGTCGGCCACCCGCACAGCGAAGGCGAGGTCTTCAACGCGGCCAGCCTGCTGCGCGAGGGTTCGATCGAGCTCACCGCACACAAGCAGGCGTTGCCCAATTACGGTGTGTTCGACGACAAGCGCTATTTCCGGCCCGGTCACGAGAGCGTCGTCGCCGTGATCGACGGGGTGCGCGTCGGGTTGCTGATTTGCGAGGACGTGTGGCAGCCGGAGCCTGCGGCGCAGGCCGCCGCGGCCGGCGCCGAACTGCTGCTGGTGATCAACGCTTCGCCCTGGGATGGCAAGAAGCAGGCCGAGCGCGAAGCCGTACTGGTGGCGCGTGCACGCGAGACCGGCTGCGCCCTGGCCTATCTCAACCTGGTCGGCGGCCAGGACGAAGTGGTCTATGACGGCGCCTCGTTGCTGGTCAATGGCGATGGCAGCATCGCCGCGCGTGCGCCGGCGTTCGTCGATGCCCTACTGTGGGCGGAGTTCGACTCGCTGTCGCGGCGTCTTTCCGCGCAGGATTGGCCGGTGGCGGCGGACTCCTCCAGCGAGGCCACACTCTATGCGGCCCTGGTGCGTGGCACCCGCGACTACATCGACAAGAATCGGTTCGCCGGCGTCTTGCTGGGTCTGTCTGGCGGTATCGATTCCGCCCTGACCCTGGCGCTGGCGGTCGATGCGCTGGGGGCCAGTCGGGTGACGGCGGTGATGATGCCTACGCGTTACACCTCGCAGCTGTCACTGGACGGTGCCCGTGCCCAGGCGGAGCAACTGGGGGTCGAGTATCACGTGATCCCGATCGAGGCGACCTACCAGTCGTTCGTCGACGCGCTGACCCCGGCGTTCGCCGGCAAGCCAGCTGACACCACCGAAGAAAACCTGCAATCGCGCACCCGCGGCGTGATGCTGATGGCGCTGTCGAACAAGCACGGCCGACTGCTGTTGGCCACCGGCAACAAGAGTGAGATGGCGGTGGGTTATGCCACCTTGTATGGCGACATGTGTGGCGCTTACGCACCCTTGAAGGATGTCTACAAGACGGCGGTATATCGACTGTCGCGCTGGCGCAACGTCCATGCGGCGACGCTCGGCGAGCCCGACGCCATTCCGCACGCGGTGATCGAGCGGCCGCCGTCCGCCGAACTGCGCGACAACCAGACCGACCAGGACTCGCTGCCCGCCTATGACGAGCTGGATGCCATCCTGGCCGGCTTCATCGAGGGTGAGCAGTCGCAGGCGGAAATCGTGGCAGCAGGCTTCGCGGCGGAGACTGTGCGCAGGGTGGTGCGGTTGGTGCTGGCCAATGAGTTCAAGCGCAGGCAGTCGGCGCCGGGCCCGCGTGTAACCACCCGGGCGTTCGGTCGTGAACGGCGTTATCCGATCACTTCAGGGTGGCTTTGACTGGATCGCAGGAGCCCTTCAGCGGGCTCCTGCGCGACAGGGCTCAGTGGTGGCCCGAGAATGGAATCATCTTGCGCAGGAGTGACGGAGCGCGCGGCCACTTGGGATCGGTCAGATAGGGGTGGTTCGGGTAATTCATCGCCAGAACCTGGCGGGTCTGCGCAGCCAGGGTCTTGTGATCCAATGCCTGGTAGCAGCGCGTGAGGATGGCCAGTGCATCGCCGGTTTGCGGTGCCTGCTGGTAGTGCTCGACCACATACTGGGCACGATCGGCAGCGCCGATATACGCCTTGTTGCGCAAGTAGAACTCGGCCACGTTGATTTCGTACTGGGCCAGCACGTTGCGCAGGTAGATCATGCGCTGGCGGGCATCGGCGGTGTACGCACTGTCGGGGAAGCGCCGTGACAGTTCGGAAAAGTCGTCGAACGCCTGCAGGTTGTAGCCCTGGTCACGTCGGGACTGCCCGCCCGTGCTCTTGGAAATACGCTCGATCACGCTGCCGCTGCGATTGAAATTGATCAGACCACGCAGGTAGTAGGCATAATCAACGTGTTTGTTGGCCGGATAGGTCTTGATGAAGCGGTTCACGGTGGACAGCGCATCATCCGGCTGGCTGTCCTTGTACTGCGAATAGGCCAGCTCAAGCTGCGCCTGCTCGGTGTAGTCACCGGACGGGAAGCGCGCAATCAAACGCTGGAAGGCACGGGTAGCCGCGGCGTAGTCGGCGTTTTCCAGCGAAGTATGTGCGTTGTTGTAGAGCGGAACCAGCGGCATCGAGTCGATGGTTTCCCGTCGGTGACCAAACATCGAGCAGGCGCTGACGGTGGCCGCTAGCGCGACAATGACAAGCACTTTCAAGGTGGGCAATTTGAACATCGACAACGTGGGCAAGCCCATTGATAGGCGCATAGGAATGAATTCAGATGTTTGAACGAAAAGGCATGATAGCCGAAACCGGCCGCCACCCGTGGAGGCTGGCATGACCACGATCCGGCACGAGGCAGAGGTTCCGCTGAGCGCAGCGGGACGCAGGTTCGACCAGGCTTTGGCCGAGATGTTCCCCGACTATTCGCGCTCGCGGCTCAGTGGCTGGATCAAGACCGGCGCGGTCACGCTGGACGGGCAGCATGTGGCATCGCGGCAATTGCTCCGAGGCGGCGAGCACGTGCGGCTCGAGGTTGAGCTGGAGCTGGAGGTGACCAGCGCGCCGCAGGCGATTGCACTCGATATCGTATACGAGGACGAACACCTGCTGGTGCTGAACAAACCGGCCGGGCTGGTCGTGCACCCCGGCGCCGGCAACTCAGCCGGCACCCTGCTCAACGGCCTGTTGCACCATGACCCGCAGCTGGCCGAATTGCCGCGGGCCGGCATCGTGCACCGGCTGGACAAGGACACTTCGGGCCTGATGGTGGTGGCCAGGAGCTTGCCTGCGTGCACTGCGCTGATCGACCTGCTCTCGCGGCACGAAGTGGAGCGGCAGTACGAAGCGGTGGTGATGGGCACCATGGTCGCCGGTGGCACCGTCGATGAGCCGATCGGACGCAGCATGGGCGACCGTCTGCGCCAGGCAGTGCGGGATGAGGAAGACGGCAAGCGCGCGGTAACCCACTATCGCCTGCGCGAGCGTTTTCGGGCGCACAGCCTGCTGCAATGCCAGCTGGAAACCGGCCGCACCCACCAGATTCGCGTGCACATGGCGCATATCGGTCACCCGCTGATCGGCGATCCGCTTTACGGTGGTGGCTTGAAGTTGCCCAAGGGCGCCAGCGAGGAGTTGACCGCCACGCTGCGGGGGTTCCGTCGTCAGGCGTTGCATGCCGAAAAGCTGTCGTTCGTGCACCCGGTCAGCGGCGAGGCGTTGTCCTTCAGTGCCGAACGTCCGGCCGATCAACGCGAACTGATCGAGGCCCTGCGCACCGATCTCGTCGTACACGGTTCGGAGCACTATTGATCGGTTCGTGGCGGACCTGCACGAGCAGGTATGCGATGCTTGGGCTTCTTCCCCCTTGCCTCCCTGCCGCATGATCGATCCGTGGATTTTCCCCGACTGGCCTGCTCCGTCGCACGTGCATGCGGCGGTCACGACCCGGCATGGGCCGGGTATCTCGGCATCGCCATTCGAGCGTTTCAATCTCGGCCTCAGCAGCGGTGACTCGATCGAAGCGGTGCACTCCAATCGGGGCGCGCTGGTACAGGCGCTGGCACTGCCTGCGACGCCGCGCTGGTTGCGCCAGGTACACGGCGTCGATGTGGCTGAATTGGGGCCGCTTCCCAGTCCCGATCCGCCCCAGGCCGACGCGGCGGTATCGCATCTTGCGGGTACCGTGCTGGCGATTCTCACTGCGGATTGCCTGCCGGTGCTGTTCTGCAACGACGACGGCACCGAAATCGGCGCCGCGCATGCCGGCTGGCGCGGGCTCGCTGCCGGGGTGTTGCAGGCGACGGTAACCCAGCTGCTGTCCCCGCCGGATCGACTCATGGCATGGCTGGGTCCATGTATCGGTGCGGCTTCCTACGAAGTGGGCGAGGAAGTGCGCAGCAGCTTCCTGATCGCCGATGCAGGTGCGGTCGAGTGCTTCACGCCGACTCGCCCACGCCACTGGCAATGTGACCTCGCCGCCCTGGCCAGGCGTCAGTTGTCGGCTGTCGGAATAATGCGGATCTACGGTGGCGGCTTCGACACCTTCACCGACAACCGGTTTTATTCATACCGCAGAGACGCCGGGCGCAGCGGCCGGTTCGTCAGCCTGGTCTGGCTTGATCCCCAGGGTTGATGAGCCTGGTGCGCTGCTGATATCGCCCTCCCATGTGCGCCGGTGGTTACGGCATCGCTTGCTTGACAACCTAATGAGCCGGTAGGCGGGATGTTCATTTCGATCGGCACTGAGCGCCGATTTTCCAGCCCGAGAGCTCCGGATGGCGGCCGATCGTCGGCGGCATCATCGGCCATAGCCTCGGTCATTGACTTGAATCATGTGTCCGCGTCCGCATTTCGCGGACAGTAGCGGGCCTAGGCCCCATCTTTTCCTTGGCGGAGACCGATTCATGCGCATGGACAAACTTACCTCGCGTTTCCAGCAGGCGCTGGCTGACGCACAGTCGCTGGCGGTTGGCCGCGACAACAACATGCTCGAGCCGGCGCATGTGATGGCGGCGCTGCTGAACCAGCAGGGCGGCTCGACCGGCCCGCTGCTGACCCAGGCGCAGGTCAACGTTCCGGCGCTGCAGCAGCGTGTGAATGACATGCTCGAGCGGCTGCCCAAGGTCAGCGGGCAGGAAGGCAACATCAATGTCGGCAATGACCTCACCCGCCTGCTCAACCTGACCGACAAGCTGGCACAGCAGCGCGGTGATCAGTTCATTGCCAGTGAGTTGTTCGTGCTGGCCGCGCTCGATGACAAGGGCGAACTGGGCGCGGCGTTGAAGGCAGCCGGTGCCAGCAAGGCGCCGCTTGAGGCGGCGATCGAGAAGTTGCGCGGTGGGGAGAAAGTGCAGAGCGAGAATGCCGAGGAGCAGCGCCAGGCACTGGAGAAATACTGCATCGATCTGACCGAGCGGGCGGAAAAGGGCAAGCTCGATCCGGTGATCGGCCGCGACGAAGAAATTCGCCGCACGATCCAGGTGCTGCAGCGGCGTACCAAGAACAATCCGGTACTGATCGGCGAACCCGGCGTGGGCAAGACGGCGATCGTCGAGGGTCTGGCCCAGCGCATCATCAAGGGCGAAGTGCCCGAGGGCCTGCGAAACCGTCGCGTGTTGGCGCTGGACATGGGCGCGTTGATCGCCGGAGCGAAGTTCCGTGGCGAATTCGAGGAGCGTTTGAAGGCGGTGCTGAGCGACCTGTCCAAGCAGGAGGGTCGGGTGATCCTGTTCATCGACGAACTGCACACCATGGTCGGCGCCGGCAAGGGCGAAGGCGCGATGGATGCCGGCAACATGCTCAAGCCGGCGCTGGCGCGCGGCGAGCTGCACTGCATCGGTGCCACCACGCTGGACGAATACCGCAAGTACATCGAGAAGGACGCCGCGCTGGAGCGCCGCTTCCAGAAAATCTTCGTGGGTGAGCCCAGCGTCGAGGACACCATCGCGATCCTGCGCGGGCTGAAGGAGCGCTACGCGGTGCATCACGGCGTCGAGATCACCGATCCGGCGATCGTCGCTGCAGCAACCCTCTCGCATCGCTATATCCCCGACCGTCAGCTGCCCGACAAGGCGATCGACCTGATGGACGAGGCCGCCTCGCGTATCCGCATGGAGATCGACTCCAAGCCGGAGGAGCTCGATCGGCTTGAGCGTCGGCTGATCCAGCTCAAGATCCAGCGCGAGATGCTGAAGAAGGAGAAGGACAGCGAGTCGAAGCAACGCCTGGCCGATCTGGAAACCGATGTCGAGAAGCTGGAGCGCGAGTTCTCTGACCTCAACGAAATCTGGAAATCCGAGAAGGCGGCACTGCAGGGCACGACCAAGGTCAAGGAGCAGATCGAGGCGGCGCGGCTGGAGTTGGAGACCGCCCAGCGCGGGCAGGATTACGCCCTGATGAGCGAGATCCAGTACGGCCGCCTGCCAGAACTGGAAAAGCAGCTGGCCGCGGCGCAGGCCGCCGAGCAGCAGGATTTCAAGTTGCTGCAGGACAAGGTCACTGCCGAGGAAATCGCCGAGGTGGTGGCGCGCTGGACCGGTATTCCGGTCAGCAAGATGCTCGAGGGCGAGCGTGAGAAACTGCTGCACATGGAGGACGACCTGCACAAGCGGGTGGTTGGTCAGGACGAGGCGGTACACGCGGTGTCCGACGCGATTCGTCGTTCGCGCGCAGGTCTCTCCGATCCGAACCGGCCGAACGGCTCGTTCCTGTTTCTCGGCCCCACCGGCGTGGGCAAGACCGAGCTGTGCAAGGCGCTGGCCGAATTCATGTTCGACACCACCGATGCGATGGTGCGCATCGACATGAGCGAGTTCATGGAGAAGCACTCGGTGAGCCGGTTGGTCGGCGCGCCTCCCGGCTACGTCGGCTACGAAGAGGGCGGCTATCTGACCGAGGCGGTGCGTCGCCGGCCGTACAGCGTGATCCTGCTGGACGAGGTGGAGAAGGCGCATCCGGACGTGTTCAACATCCTGCTGCAAGTGCTTGACGACGGCCGCCTCACCGACGGCCAGGGTCGTACCGTGGACTTCCGCAACACCGTCATCGCGATGACCTCGAACCTGGGTTCGCAGATGATCCAGGACGCAGCGGAGAACAGCGAGGGCAGCGATGCGGAGGAGCAATACACGCAGATGAAGGCTTCGGTGCTCGGCGTGGTGCAGGCCCATTTCCGGCCCGAGTTCATCAACCGGCTGGATGAGCTGGTGGTGTTCCGTCCGTTGGACAAGACCCAGATCCGGGCGATCGCGAAGATCCAGCTGGCCTATCTGGAGAAGCGTCTGGCCGAGCGCCAGCTCAAGCTCACGGTGAGCGACGAAGCGCTGGCCTTGCTGGGCAATATCGGTTTCGACCCAGTCTACGGTGCGCGACCGTTGAAGCGGGCGATTCAGCAGCAACTCGAGAACCCGCTGGCGCGTCAGCTGCTGACAGGTGAATTCAGTGCCGGCGACACCATCGCGGTCGAACTGGAGCAGGGCCAGCTGAGTTTCAACAAGCGCTGAGCGGCTGCGATACCCACACCGACCGGGCGACTCAGGTCGACTCGGTCGGTGTGTCTGTTTCCGGCAGCATGTCAAAAGCGGCCGGTGTGGTGCGCAGCATCATCCGGAAATTGGCCTCGGTCGCCTGCGCGCGATGGAAGTGCCAGTAGCGGTATGCCGCATAGATGGCGAGCAGGGCCTGGGTCAGGGCAAACCAGCCGAACAGCGATCCGGGCCCGAGGCCTGACATCAGTGCGCCGGCAGCGATCGCCCCGATCGCCGAGCCGACGCCGTAAATCAGCAGCACGCTGCTGCTGGCCGACAGCAGTTCTTCCGTAAGCGTTTGCCCGCCACATCTTGAAGGTCGCCGTTGGCTATGCGAGCGGCAACAGGCTCTCGATGTCGCGATCTTTGGTGGTGGGCAGGCGGGTGAGCACGTCGGTGAGCCAGGCGTGGGGTT
>JBAZRB010000030.1:0-38793 GCA_041663105.1 Rhodanobacter sp. | reverse complement strand
GTAATTGGCCAACAGGCTGCTGAGCAGCTCGTCGGGTACCTCGTGCTTGCGTGAGCTCATGGTGTCTCCGGGTCAAAGGGCAGTTTCCCGCCTGTGGCCCGTTTACACAAAATCTAGGACACCCTCCACCCCCTGGAACGAAGCGCCGCCAGTTCGTCCAGACCGGCCTCGAGTTCAGCGCGTGCCAGACGTACAAAGCGCAACATGCGCGAGGCAGCCAGGGTCGGTTGCACCGCTTTGCCACGGTGAACCATCAGCGGTACTTCAATCAGCTCGGAAAGCTGACTGACTGCGCGATATACGGCGGGTTGCGAAATGCCGGACCGTGCTGCTGCCAGTGAGTAGCTGCCATTGGCGTCCACGGCGGTGAGCGCGCGCAACTGTCCTAGCGTGACGCGCCGCTCGACAGCAGGTCGGGCGGGAAGATGGACAGTTCGTCTTGCCGCTTTGATACCGCGAGAAATGTAAGCGCGCGCGCATTCGATACGCGGCACCAGCAGCCGCGTGGCTTCGGTGGCGCTCATGCCACCGGGATGGCGATCGAAAAGGCTGTGGTCGAGTTGTTTTTCCAGGCGTCCAATAGCTTGTGTCAGTGCTGGTTGAGACAGGCTGACAAGAGGCAGCGCGGCGGCGATGCTTCCCGCTGCACGATGGATGCCACGGCAAGTAAATGCCGCAAATTGAGCTCGTGGACCTCAGTCATTTTTCAACTATAACCAAATACAATGGTCATTACGAAAAACGAACTTGGTCTAACGGCCAGTGGCGACCAAACTCGTCTTCCATCAATTGGAGGGTGATGCATGAGCAAGGTGGTGACAACGATTGAACGGGCTGATGCCGCTGTCATCGACGGTCTCTGCAGAGCTGGCGTGGCCACTGTGCACGAAGCGCAAGGGCGCAGCGGATTGTTGCATTCAGGGCTGCGACCGATTTACTCCGGTGCGCGCATCGCTGGTTCGGCAGTGACGACACTGCTCCCGCCGGGCGATAACTGGATGATGCATGTTGCTATTGAGCAGCTGAGGGAAGGTGACATTCTGGTTGCCAGCGTCACGAGCCCCTGCGAAGACGGCTATTTCGGTGACCTGCTGGCCACCTCGGCGATGGCACGTGGCTGCCGCGGCTTGGTCATTGATGCCGGTGTGCGCGACGTGCGCGATCTAGCCACCATGAAGTTTCCGGTGTGGAGCAAGGCGATCCACGCTCAGGGCACCGTGAAGGAGACGCTTGGTTCGGTCAATGTGCCGGTGGTGTGTGCCGGTGCGCTGGTTCATCCTGGCGACGTGGTCGTGGCCGATGACGACGGTATCTGCATTGTGCCGCGTCCGCGGGCGGTGGCCGTGCTGGACATGGCAAAGGCTCGCGAGGCCAACGAGGAACAAAAGCGCCGGCGTCTGGCGGCCGGTGAACTCGGTCTCGACATCTACATGATGCGTCAGCGCCTGGTTGAGAAGGGTCTGACCTATGTCTGAGAGCGTACGTGCCATGTGGATGCGCGGCGGCACCTCAAAGGGAGGCTTCTTTCTTGCCGATGACCTGCCTGCCGACAGCGCGGCGCGCGATGCCTTCTTGCTGCGGGCGTTCGGCTCACCCGATGCCCGTCAGATAGACGGCATGGGCGGGGCAGATCCGCTCACATCCAAAGTGGCGGTGGTTTCGCGCTCACAACGCGAGGACGCTGATGTCGATTATCTGTTTCTTCAGGCTCATGTCGAGCAGGCGGTGGTCAGCGATGCGCAGAACTGCGGCAACATGCTGGCCGCCGTCGGCCCCTTCTCGATTGAACGTGGTCTGATGCGAGCTGGCGATGGAGAGACTGATATACGCATCTATATGAGCAATACCGGCACGATTGCCACGGCGACGATCAGTACACCCGATGGCGTGCTGACCTATAGCGGTGATGCCCGTATCGATGGTGTACCGGGTACCGCAGCACCGGTGCTCCTGGCCTTCGAGGATATTGCAGGATCAAGCTGTGGTGCCTTGCTACCTACGGGCCATGCGGTGGATGAGGTAGGTGGCTTCGAAGTCACCCTGATCGATAACGGTATGCCGTGCGTGGTAATGCGGGCCAGCGATGTCGGCATTCAAGGCGATGAGGATCGCGAGACGCTGGATGCCAACGATGTGTTGAAGGCCACGTTGGAGAGGACTCGCCTGGCTGCCGGCCCGCTGATGCATCTGGGCGATGTGTGCGAGCAGTCGGTGCCGAAGATGATGCTGGTGTCGGCACCCAAAAATGGCGGTGTGATTAACGTGCGCTCCTTCATTCCGCACCGCTGCCATGCGTCCATTGGTGTGCTGGGCGCGGTGAGTGTCGCCACCTCCTGCCTGCTAAAGGGCTCGCCCGCACACGCCCTGGCGAACATACCCAGTGGCAACCACAAGATCATGGCAGTTGAGCATCCCAGCGGTGCGGCAGTCTGTGTAATCGATACGGACGATAGCGGCAGGGTAGTGCGGGCAGCGACTTTGCGCACTGCCCGAAAACTATTTGACGGGCAACTGTTCGCTTGAACGAAGGCTGCCACTATGGGTGCCTTCGAGATGCGGGTGATGACAGGCGCCGCAGAGCGACAGAGGCGCTTCGGCGTCCAGGGACAATGTGGTTTCAAGGGTTGTGCGGCGCGCAGATTGGATTTGTCTTGGCTCGTTGGCAGCGCATGCGGGTACCACGATGAAGCCCTACGGCGATGCTTTCATCAAGCTGATCCACAAGAACGACATGAGGAACGTAGGGCGGGTCCCGCCAAAGTCGCTGGAGAAATTCGGAGCCGTCGCGAATTTCGCGTGATTCATCGGTTTGGTGGTGGTGGTGCGGTGTCAACTTGGGGTGGCTGATGTTCTGCATCCGCGACGATATTACTGTCGCAACCACCACCTCGACTGAAACGATGTTGCCGCGACTCATTCATAAACTGGAGAAAGCGGGCTGCGAACGAGGGCAGTCGGCTGCGCGAAACCGGCACGTTCGTCGTTCAATGCCGGGCGCAAACCATCAGATCCCGCGCACTGCCTCGACAGCAGATGCCGTTTTTCGAACAAGCAAATCCCCGCCAGTCCCCGAAAGAGAAAGCGAGCAAGCATGATCATCGATTGCCACGGGCACTACACCACCTCACCAGCAGGACACGACGCTTTTCGTAGTGCTCAGGTCAAGCACTTCGAGGACTCCACCCAACCTGTGCCGATCTATCCGGAGATCTCCGATGAAGAGATCCGCGAAAGCATCGAGGCCAACCAACTGCGCCTGCTGCGCGAGCGTGGCGCGGACATGACAATTTTCTCGCCGCGCGCCAGCCAGATGGCTCATCACATCGGCAACGAAGCGGTCAGCCAGGCGTGGACGAATCGCTGCAATGATCTGATCGCTCGGGTGATCGGTCTGTTTCCCGAAACCTTTGTTGGCGTATGCCAGCTGCCGCAGTCGCCGGGAATTTCCATTGCGCATTCGATCTTCGAGCTGGATCGTTGCATCAACGAGTTGGGTTTCGTCGGCTGCAATCTTAATCCGGATCCGTCCGGCGGTTTGTGGAACGGGCCGCCGCTGACCGATCGCGCGTGGTATCCGTTCTTCAAGAAAATGGTCGAATTGGACGTGCCTGCGATGATCCATGTTTCCGGAAGCTGCAACGCCAACTTCCACGCTACCGGTGCGCATTACATCAATGCAGATACCACCGCATTCATGCAATTCCTCGAAGGCAACCTGTTCACGGATTTTCCGACGCTGCGGTTTGTTATTCCTCACGGCGGCGGTGCCGTACCCTATCATTGGGGTCGCTATCGCGGGCTGGCGGATATGCTGAGAAAGCCGCCATTGACCCAGCACATCATGAAGAATGTGTACTTTGATACGTGTGTTTACCATCAGCCTGGCATAGATCTTTTGTTCAAAGTGATTGATATCGAAAACATCTTGTTCGGCTCGGAAATGGTTGGCGCAGTACGTGGTATCGATTCCACCACCGGTCATTATTTTGATGACACGCGTCGCTACGTCGATGCACTGCCTATATCCCACGAGGACAAGCAAGAGGTGTTCGATGGCAATGCGCGTCGCGTATATCCACGTCTTGATGCGAAGCTGAAGGCGAGGGGGATGTAATGAGTGATTTCTCCATGGATGCCGACTGGCTCTGCTTCAATCCGTCTCCAAGCAAGCCTTCGTTCGCGTTGCCGCCTGGGGCAGTGGATGCGCACTGCCACGTGTTCGGTCCGGGTGACCTATTTCCTTACGCATCGGAGCGCAAGTACACACCGTGCGATGCGGGCAAGGACAAATTGTTCAAGCTGCGCGATTTTCTCGGATTCGAGCGTAATGTGATCGTGCAAGCCACCTGCCATGGTGCCGACAACCGTGCGCTGATCGATGCGTTGCGAGCAGCCAATGGCCGCGCCCGTGGTGTTGTGACAGTGCGCGATACCGTCGGCGATGCTGAACTTCAGGAAATGCACGGCGCCGGAGTGCGTGGTGTGCGTTTCAACTTTGTACGCCGCCTGGTCGATCCCAAGTCGGACGCCTACTACCATCGCATTATCGAACGCATTGCGGCATTGGGCTGGCAGGTGGTGCTGTATTTCGAGGCTGCGGACCTGGCTGAACGTTGGGATTTCTTTACCTCGCTTCCGACCACGGTCGTGGTTGATCACATGGGACGTCCTGACGTTACCCAGCCGATTGACGGCCCGGAATTTCAGCGCTTTGTGCGCTTGATGGATGAAAATCACAATGTATGGAGCAAGGTCACTTGCCCGGAGCGGCTCTCCAAATCCGGACCGAGCGGCTATGACGACGTGGTTCCATTTGCGCGTCTCCTGGTCGAACGTTTTCCCGATCGCGTATTGTGGGGAACCGACTGGCCGCACCCGAACATGACCACCCATATGCCAGATGAAGGCCATCTGGTTGACTTGATTCCAAGGGTGGCGGTAACCGCAGAGCTTCAGCACAAGTTGCTGGTTGAAAATCCGCTGCGGTTGTATTGGCCTGAGTTGCCGTAAGTTCCATCGGCGGCGGTGCGTCCATGGCGGCTGGCGTGGCATACAACTACCGCCGGCTCCGCGCGCAGCGCCCACCTTGCATCCAAAGTCGATCCTTCCACCCGCCACTGAGGACATACCATGGATCACATCACTACCAAAGACGGCACGCGGATCTCCTACAAAGACTGGGGTACGGGCAAACCCGTCGTGTTCTCACACGGCTGGCCGCTGACCGCGGATGCCTGGGACGCGCAAATGCTGTTCCTGGGGAACCACGGCTATCGGGTCATTGCACATGATCGCCGAAGCCATGGACGCTCGGAGCAGACTTGGAGCGGTAACGATATGGACACTTATGCGGACGATTTGGCCGAGCTGATCGGGAAGCTGGATCTGAAGGACATGACCATGGTCGGCCACTCCACCGGTGGTGGCGAGGTGGCCCGATACATCGGCCGTCATGGCACATCCCGTGTTTCCCGGGTCGTGCTGGTGGGCGCAGTGCCACCGTTGATGCTGAAGACCGCAGGGAACCCCGGCGGTCTTCCGATGAGCGTTTTTGACGGCATCCGTGCAGGCGTCATGGCTGATCGGTCTCAGTTCTACAAGGATCTGGCTATCCCGTTCTATGGGTCGAACCGGCCTGGCGCGAAGGTCTCTCAGGGCATGATTGATTCGTTCTGGCTGCAGGGCATGCAAGGGGGGCTGAAGGGTCAGTACGATTGCATCAAGGAATTCTCTGAGGTCGACTACACCGAGGACCTGAAGAAGATCAACGTGCCAACCCTGATCGTGCATGGCGACGATGACCAGATCGTGCCAATCGAGGCGTCGGCAATGCTCTCGGCGAAGATTGTCAAGGACGCCACCTTGAAGATCTATCCGGGTGCTCCCCATGGCCTGGCCACCACCCATCAGGACCAACTTAACGTGGATCTGCTGGCCTTCATCAAGGAATGATCTTCGGCAGTACCAGATTGCGTCATGCGTGAGTGGCAGCAGGCAGAGCTTGCTGCCACTCACGCCATTCTGCTGCCAAAAGTCGCCCCGCCCCTGAAGGTTCCCCACGAATCTCCTCACTCAAGCAACACCGTCAATGCTCGATACCTTGGCAAGAATGGCGGGTTGGCGAGGGGGGCTCTCCCCATGAGTTTTGGATTCAGAATCCCCTTCGATATCCCGTGCCAGATCATCAAGTAAAGGAAGCAAGGCCGGGCTGTGGAGATCGTCGAACAGCTGGTGGTTTAAGCCGCGCTACTCCGATCAGGATCCCCAGCAGGGTCACCGGGATCAATACCAGCAGGATATTCACGCGCGGGCGCTGCCGATGCGATGCATGCCGATGGGGCAGGATACTGATCCGCTGAAGTTGTACCGCCAACACGCATTGCATTCAGGACGACGACCAGCGAGCTCAAGGACATGCCGATGGCAGCCAGCCACGGCGGGACCAGTCCGAACGCGGCGAACGGCACCGCGACCAGATTGTACAGCAATGCCCAGCGCCGGCTCTGGCCCATTACCGCCTGCAGTTGGTGGGCGATCGCATGCGCACGAGTCAGACCGGCCAGGTGTCCATCCAGCAACAGCAGGTCGGCCTGGGCCTGGGCCAGGTTGGTGCCGCTGGCAAGTGCGGCGGAGACATCGGCGGCAGCGAGCAACGGCGCATCATTGCTGCCGTCGCCTACCGCCAGCACGACGTGTCCGCTGGCACGCATGGATTGCAGCAGGGCGAGTTTGTCGGCAGGCTGCTGGCGCGCATGCCAGTGGCCGATCTTGAGCTGGGTGGCCAGCGCAGCGACCCGATCCGTCGCCCAGCCGCCCTGCGTGCATGTCTCACCGATGGCATCTGCTGTTGGGATGGACTGGAACCGTGTGCCTTGACAGAATATGCCTAGGCAGATAGAATGCGATCGTCATCGAGGAGACGATCATGAAAGGCAAGACATCCAGTGCCATATTGCAGCTCGGTTCGGGTGAGCTCGGCTTTCTGATCACCGGCGTGCGCAACTCCATTTGGAGTTCTATTGAACGAGAGCTTCAACCGCTGGGGATCACCGCCGCCCAGTTCGTGGTGTTCAACAGCATCACCAAGGGCCGCGGCTGCACCATAGGCGATTTGTGCCGGGTGCTCGGTTACGACTCCGGCGCGATGACCCGGCTGCTGGATCGGATCGAGAAGAAGGGCCTGGTTCGTCGCGTGGCCAACCCGGACGACCGGCGCAGCTATCTGATCGAGTTGACCGAGCAAAGCGCGGCGCTGGTGCCGAAGGCGCGACGCCTGGTGCAGGCAGTTTTTGGCGAACTGCTGCAGGGCTTCGAAGAACGTGAGGCGGTCGCGTTGAAGGCTTCGCTGGAAAAGATCCTGGAAAACGCGGCACGCACCGCCTGATGCTTTTGCATCGGCATATATCTGCCTAGGCTGTTTTATCAGACGAGATATCGAGGGTTGCCCACATGTCGTTGCACATACTCCTCAAACTCGCCTCCCTGCCGCGGCTTGCGTTGTCGCTGCTGGCACTCGCGCTGGTCGGTTGCGCCAGCATGCGCGGCCTGCATACCCATGCGACTGCGATCGATCCGAGTCAGGTGGAGGCTGGCCAGAGCCTGGCGAGCAGCAAGCTCTCGCCCGCCGCCTGGCCGCAGGACACCTGGTGGATCAGCTTCGGCGATCCGCAGCTCGATCGCATGATGGTCGACGCATTGAGCGGTCAGCCCGGCCTGCGCATTGCCGAAGCGCGCGTGCGCCAGGCCCAGGCGGTGGCCGAGGTGGCCGGTGCCTCGCTGTATCCGCAAGCCAACGCCAGCCTGCACAGCACCCGCCAGCGCTTCAGCGAGAACGGCACCGTACCGCCGCCGATTGCCGGCAGCTGGCAGACCATCAACGACTTGTCGCTCGGGGTAGGCTACGAACTCGACTTCTGGGGCAAGAATCGCGCAGCCATGGACGCAGCCCTCGATCGCGCCCATGCGGCCGAAGTGGATCTGCAGGCGGCGCGGCTGATGCTGACGACGGCGCTGGCACATACCTACCTGCGGCTGGACCTGGCCTATGCGCAACGCGACCTGGCACAGGACACGCTGAAACAGCACGAACAGACGCTGGAGCTGACCCGCAAGCGGGTCGCCGCACAGATCGACTCGCAGCTGGAACTGACCCAGGCCGAGGCCGCCTTGCCGGCCGAGCGTGAGCGCATCGGCGCGATCGGTGAAACCATCGCACTGATCAACAACCAGCTCGCCGCGTTGCAAGGGCAGGGGCCGGATGCCGGTGCACGCATCGCACGGCCGCAATTGGCCAGTGTTGGCGAAATGGCCTTGCCGAGCAACTTGCCAGCCGAGCTGATCGGCCGTCGCCCCGACGTGGTCGCCGATCGTTGGCGGGTCGAGGCGGCCAGCCAGGACATCAAGGTCGCCAAGGCGCAGTTCTATCCCAACATCAGCCTCAATGGCCTGGTCGGCTTGCAGAGTCGGGGCTTCGACAACTTCCTCGACACCGGCAGCCGCGTGCTGGGCATCGGCCCGGCGATCTCGCTGCCGATCTTCGACGGCGGCCGCTTGCGCGGCAACCTCGGCGTGCACCAGGCCGGCTACGACGCCGCGGTGGAGCACTACAACGCCACCGTGATCGCCGCGGTGCACGACGTGGTCGATCAACTGGTGTCTTTGCACTGGCTGCAACAACAGGTGCACGAACAGGACGAGGCCCTGCGGCTGACCGAGCACGCCTATGAACTGGCCCAGGCGCGCTATCGCAGCGGGCTGGCGAACTATCTGCAGGTGCTGTCGGCCGAAGGCCAGGTGCTGGCGCAGAAGCAGCAGGTGATCCAGTCGCAGTCGCGCCAGCGCGAGCTGCGGCTGAACCTGACCCGCGCGCTCGGTGGCGGCTACCAGCCGGCCGCCGTACCCGACACCACCTCGATTGCCCATGCCCAACCCCACGGGAGCAAGTCATGAACACCGATGCAAATTCCTCGCAAGCAAGCGCCGCGCCGGTGGCCACGCCAATGCCACCGCCGCGCTCGCGCCTGGGCCAGTGGCTCGGCATCGCCGTGGTGGTGATTGCGGTCATCGGCGCGTTCATCTGGTGGCTGGTCGCCGGCCAGTACCGCGAGACCACCGAGGACGCTTATGTTGACGGCAACGTGGTGGCGGTGACGGCGCAGGTCACGGGCGTGGTCACCGCGATCGGCGCGGACAATACCGATTACGTGAAGGCCGGCAGCAACGTGGTACGTCTCGACGACACCGACGCCCGGCTGGCGCTGGCCCGCGCCGAAGCCCAGCTGGCGCGCAGCGTGCGCATGGTGCGCGCGCAGTACGCCAACGTGGGCCAGACCCGCGCCAACCTGCAGCTGCGCCAGGTCGAGCTGTCCAAGGCGAAGGCCGACCTCGCCCGTCGGCACGAGCTGCTCGCCAGCGGTGCGATTTCGGGCGAGGAAGTGAAGCACGCCGAAGACGCGGTGCGCGCCGCCACCGCCGCACTGGATGTCGCTACCCAGCAGGTGGCCGGCAGCAGCGCGCTGATCGGCCGCACCACGGTCGCCGCCAACCCCGATGTGCTGGCTGCCGCCTCGCAGGTGCGTGATGCATGGATCGCCGTCTATCGCACCGAGGTGCCCGCGCCGGTCACCGGCATGGTGACCAAGCGCAACGTGCAGCTCGGCCAGAAGATCAATCCGGGCGTGTCGCTGATGTCGGTGGTGCCGCTGGATCACTTGTGGGTGAATGCGAACTTCAAGGAATCCCAGCTGCGGCACATCCGCATCGGCCAGAAGGTTGAACTGGTGGCGGACGTGTACGGCGACGATGTGGTCTATCACGGCACCGTGGTCGGCCAGGACGCCGGTACCGGCAGCGCGTTCTCGCTGTTGCCGGCGCAGAACGCCACCGGCAACTGGATCAAGGTGGTGCAGCGCGTGCCGATCCGCATCGCGCTGGATCCACAGCAGGTGGCCCAGCATCCGTTGCAGCTTGGCCTGTCGATGAAGGTCACGGTGGCGACTCGCCAGCGCGAGGGCAGCCGGCTGGTCACGGCCGGCTCGCAGGAGCACGGCTATCGCACCGAGGTGTTCGCGCATGAGCTGGCCAGCGCCGACGCGGTGGTCGACAAGATCATCGCGGCCAATCAATAGCCATCGGCGCGCCCGGAGATCATCGTCATGAATGCACGCACGCGGGAATGGCTGGTATGCGCCACGATTTTCGTGCTGACCGCGATCGAGTTCCTGCAATTGAGCATGGTCGCGTTCGGCGCCGGCCCGATCATGGGCGAGGTGAGCATCACGCCGGAGGACTTCAGCCTGATCACGGCGATGTATGCCAGCGTGGCGATCCTGATGATCTCGATGCAGCGCTGGCTCGTGACCCACCTCGGCGGGCGGCTGTTCATCCAGTGCGCCACCGCCGTTTCGCTGCTCGGTGCGGTGCTGTGCGCGACCAGCCACGACTTTGCCTCGTTCCTGCTTGGTCGCTTCGTGATGGCGCTGGGTGGCGGCGCGCTATTCACCTCGGCGCGCATGATCATCCACCACCGGCTGGCGGGGCCACGGCGATTCCTCGGCATCAAGTCGCTGGGCTATGCCCTGGCGCTCTCGATCTCCGCCGGTCCGTGGCTGGCGGCGCAGGCGGTGTCCGGCGACACCTGGTCGGCGATCTTCTGGTTGCTGGGCGTACTCGACGTGGCCGGCTTTGTGCTCGCCAGCTACAGCCTGGACAACGACCTGCGCGGTTACGAGGAAGGGCGCAGCGACTGGAACCCGTGGCAGCAGTTGCTTCTGGTCGGAGGCAGCTTCGGTTTGCTGTATGCGCTGCAGCGCTTCTACTACGACTTCTACGGTGACGCGCTGTTCGTGGTCGGCGTACTGGTGGCGGCAGTGCTGGCCCTGGTCCTCTACGCCCGTCACCAGCGCGTGCATCGGCAGCCGTTGCTGCATCTGGGCCCGATGCTGCACACGCGCTACATCGCCGGCATCGGGCTGTTCCTGTTCGGCTACCTGATGCTGGGTTCGAACAACTACGTGATACCGGTGATGCTGCAGCGGACGCTGGGCTATTCATGGGCCACCGTGGGGCACTTCGAGGCGGTTGGAGCGCTGGCCGCGATGGCAACCTTCTGGGTGGTCATGAAGCTGTTGCCGAAACATCCGGCACCGCGCAAGTTCTGGATCACCGGCTTCGTCGCACTGGGCCTGTTCGGCCTCATGCTGGCGCGGTTCGATCCCTCGGCCGATCCCTGGTGGCATGTGCTGCCCGCACTGGCCTGCTACAACGTGTTCCTGCTGACCGTGCTGCCGATCGCCGCGATGCAGACGTTTCGCCAGATGGAAAACGACGAGACGCTGTTTTCCAATGCGCAGCAGCTGAAGAACATGCTGGCCCAGGCCGGCATCGCGCTGGGCATCTCGGTCGCCACGCTGGGTCAGCAGTGGCGCAGCACCGTGCATTACAACGTGCTCAACGCGCAGGTGACACCGGACAATCCGCTCTACCAAGCCACCATCCACCATCTGCAGGATGCGCTGACCGCCAGCGTCGGCCCGGTGCAGGCCGGTCAGATCGCGGTGGCACGCGTGGCTCAGATGCTCAGCCAGCAGGCAGCCCTGCTGGCCAACATCGATCACTTCAGCGTGATCGCCGTACTCGCCGCCTTGGGTATCGTGGTGACCCTGCTTCAGCGTGTGTTCCGGTGAGCGCGGGAAACGCCACCGTCGACGGCCAGGAGTCCGTAGACGCCGCCGGGCACGCGGGCCTGCGCGACTTGTTGCTGGCGGTGGAGCGCCTGCACAAGGGCTTACAGCAAGCCCTTGAGGATCTGCTGCAGCCGCACGATTTGTCGGTTTCGCAATGGCTGGTCATCACCGGCATGGCGGAAGTCAACGGGCATACGCTGACCCATTTTGCCCACCAGCTGGATCGCGATGCAGGTTCGCTGTCGCGGGCGATCTACCTGCTCAGCCAGCGCGGCTTGTTGAGCCCTCAGCGCAACCCGCACGATCGACGCAGCAGCCGGTTGTCGCTCACGGCCGAAGGCCAGCGCATCCGCCAGGACGTGGCGCCGCGAATCGCGCGATTGCTGCCTTGCGCTGAATCCCGGTCAGCTCGACGCAGGTGACGCGCCAGTCTCGCCCTTGCTCGACGATCTCGCCGCGCGCGTGACACGGGTGATGGATCGCCTGACACTCAGCCGTGGCTTGCCACGGGTAATTCGCAGCGACAACGGCAAAGAGTTCTGCCGCAAGGCGATGGTCACCTATTGATTCGGCCCTTAAACAGTATTAAGCAGCGTATTTGATGCGAGGATCGCGGAAGTAGGCTTTGACGCGCTCGGGTTCGCTACCGATCACGGCCATGTGTTCCTCCGTGGCGGCGCGAAGTTTGGCTTTGGTGCGCGCTGGCACTTTGCGCCGGATGACGTGTTTGAGGTCGGCATTGAGACGTTCCTCGGGATTGAGTTCGGGGCTGTAGCTGGGCAGATGGAACACCTCCATCTGATCGGAGTGCTCGACCAGCCACTGCTTCACCGGTTTGCAGTGGTGCACGCCCAGGTTGTCCAGGATCAGAAACACCTTGCGCTCGGTGTCGGCGACCAGTGCCTCGAAAAATTCGATCAGCTTCTCGTGATTGAAGTTGCCGTCGATGATCATCCAGCGTGCCTTGCCTTGGTTGGTCACGCTGGCCAGCATGGATAGTTTCTGACGCGTGCCACCCACCGCCATGGCCACCGGTGTCTTGCCTTTGGGAGCGAAACTGCGGCCGCGCACATCGGTGTTCACCAGCGCCGTCTCATCACCCCAGTGAATCTCCGCACCCTCTGATTTGGCGCGTTCGGCGATGGTTGGGTAGGTGTCATCAAGCCAGGTACGAACCGCTTCGGGCGACTGTTCATAGGCGCGCTTGATCGGCTTCTGCGGGGTGAAACCCCAGCGGGCCAGATACTTCCCAACCGAGCGCACATGAAGCCGAATCCCGCACTCGCGCTCGATCCATTCCATCACCGCCGCACGGCTCCACAACGCGAAATCCATCTTCAACTGCTCCGGACGCTTGTCGCAGATCGTCTGACGGACAGTGGCTTCCTGCTCGGCGGTCAGTGCGCGTTTGTCGCCAGCGCGGCGGCCACGTTTACCCGGTGCCAGCGCCGCCATGCCGCCGGCGTTATAACGGTCGATGATCTTGCACGTCGCGGAATAACTCAGTCCCACGTCGCGCGCGATCTGCCGTTTGTTGAGCTTGCGCTGGTACGCCCGAATCACTTGGCGTCGGCGCTCGTGTTGTTCGGCCGGGCTGAGCCGGCGTGCGTCTTCTGTGTTCATGAAACCACGGACCACATTTCCGCACGAAGGTTACGACTATTTATGGGCCTAATCTATAGGTCAAGTTATCGTGGGTAGAGGGGAGGGCCGCTTCCGACCGTTACTTGCTGGTCGCGTAGCCGACATGTGCGGGCTCGTGGCGCCTCTTGGTTACGTGGCCGCACCGCCTACGACACCCGGTTACACAAAATTTTGCACACGCTCGTTTTATCAGGCGTTGGGTTTCGAGATTTCCTGGTCGGACGACAGCCTGGCCTATGTGCGCCATGGCCAGGCCAGCTTTCTGCTGCAGGCATTCAACGAACCGCTCTTCATCGCGAATTTCCAGATGCACTTGCTGGTCGAGAATGTCGATGACTGGCATGCGCAGCTGCTTGGCTCTGGCATCATCGAGCAGTTTGCGGTGAGCATGGGCGCGCCCGAAGACCAGCCCTGGGGCATGCGCGAGTTCATCCTGTTCGACCCCAGCGGCGTGTTGTGGCGCATCGCGCAGAACACGCCACGCCGGGACGAGACCTGAGTCGGTACCACATCGAAGCCGCGCGGCCTGTACCCGTTTCCATCGCAAGAGAGCGCCATGAACAAGAATCGACTCGAAGCCTTCAGTGACGGGGTGCTCGCCATCATCATCACGATCATGGTGCTGGAGATGAATGTGCCGCACGGCGAGACGGTGGCGGCACTGCTGCCGCTGGCGCCGGTGTTCCTCAGCTACGTGCTGAGCTTCGTCTACGTGGGCATTTACTGGAACAACCATCACCACATGCTGCATCTGGCCGGGCAGGTGAATGGGGCGGTGCTATGGGCCAACCTGCACCTGCTGTTCTGGTTGTCGGTGTTGCCGTTCGCCACTGGCTGGATGGGCGAGAACCATTTCGCCTCAGGCCCGTCCGCGCTTTACGGCGTGGTGCTGCTGATGGCGGCAGTGGCGTACTGGATACTGCAGCGGGCGATCATTCGCAGCGACGGCATGAACTCCGCGCTGGCTCTTGCTGTGGGTGGTGACTGGAAAGGCAAGGTTTCACCGGTGATATACGCCGCCGGCATCGCCGCCTCGTTCTGGGCGGCATGGGTATCCCAGTTGCTGTATGCCGCCGCAGCGCTGCTGTGGCTGGTGCCGGACCGGCGTATCGAGCGTGTGCTGGATGCGCGCTCGCCATGACACCGTGCTGAGCCGCCGGCGGCAGGCGTCGCGATGTGAAGGGTACGTGCCAAACGCGAGACCGTGTTTTTCGTCATTCCTGCGAACGCAGGAATCCAGTGACTCAGCTTTTGCCGAGTAGCCAAAGACACTGACCCTTCGAACCGGTCATTCGGCGGTTGAAAGCCGCGAGGACGACGAGTTTCAGTAAGTGCCATTCGGGCCTGAGCCCCAACGCTCAAGCCTGGGTGTTGACGATATTGCCGGTGCTGCCGAGTCTTTCGAGGTTCTGCGAGAATGCCTGCAGAAAGTTGCCCAGGCTGGTGGATGCCGAACCCGAGCTGTTGCCCAGCGAGCCGGTCAGCGCCTGGAAGCTCTGCTGCAGGGAGTCGAGTGTGCTGCCGGAGGCAGCGGTCGCGCTCGATGTCGTCGCGCCGGATGTGCTTGCGCCCGAGGACAGCTGCTGGATCAGGTCCTGCAGGTTCGATTCGATCCGCGAAGCACCACCGCCATGCACGCCGCGACGCCCATGATGGTAAGGCGTGGACGTCCTGGCCACCGTGCCACTGGCGTTGATCGATGGCGCTGATACCGTCGCGGAGGCTGCGCTGGATGATGCCTCAGTGGATGAGGTCGCTGCGGCGGCAGCCGAAGTGGCTGGCGGCGTGGGTACGGCACGCCCACTTGGCGAGGACTGGTTTTGCAGCGCTGAAATCAGGGTTTGCATGAAACTGCCAAGCGCCTGCAGCGGGTTCGAGCTGGACACGCTGGTCGACGTGGTGCTGGCTGAGGTCGCTGACGATGCCCCGGATATGCCGGACTGGGACAGCGCCTGGAAAATGGCGGACACGAAGGTGCCGACCTGACCGGAGTTGCTGTTGCCTCCGAGCGGACTGCGGCTGTAGCCAGTGCTGCTGATCGAGGTGTTGTAGCCCGGCAGGATGGGCGAAGCCGGGTAGATATTTCCCGAAATGCCGTTGATGTTCATCATGCTATCTCTTTGTATCTTGCTTGCCGGAGGCGACAATGCGTGGGCTTTCACGCCAGTCACCCAAGGATACATGAGCGGTAAAAACGGCCGGACCATGGACAACGGCAGGTCGGTTACCGATCGAGCTGGCTGCCACCGGGAACGTGCTGCAGGGGCTGGTTTGACGCCAGTCTGAACTATCAGGCACCATTTTTTCAGCTTTGCACAATGGCACCCTGATCGCGATCAGATCGCGACAAAAAGCCCCGAATCGCGGGCCGCGAACGGGATGACTGATTCGATGGGGCGTTGCGGAGTGCTTCTTCCGTTCAATTTGAATCGTGTTGACTTGAGCCGTGCGGGAGAGGTGACAGCGCCGTTGCCGACATCACGCGGCGCTTTCGCTCCGCGTGATGTCGTGCCAGCTCTTATTGCCCCGCATCCGGTGGCATCGGCGGTTGCGGAGGCTCTGGCGGCTCCGGTGGCATCGGCGGACGCGGTGGTGGCATGCCGGCTTGCGACCAGCGGCTCATGGCCTTGTCGCCCACGATGCTGCGCAGTTTGGCGCAGGTGCTCTCGTCTTCGGCCTGTTGCTGCTTCTGCAGTGCTTCGTGTTTGTTCGTCTGCTGCTTGAGCAGTTGCTGTACCTGCGCGGCCTGCGTGTCGCTGATGCCCAGCGCGCTGCGCCACGCGGCGTTGTTGCTGAGGTCGGGCAGGGTGCGCTGCAGTGGCGGCGGAGGCGGGTTGCTGCGGCAGCCGGGCGGCAGCGGCGGAACGCCATCGCTGAGCGCGCCGGGTGGTGCCATTGACGCAGCGCCTTCCATTGGCATGGCGCGTTGGGCGCTCGCACTGCAGGCAAGAGCCACGCCGACCATGATGGCAATCAGGCGGGTTTTCATGGGGTGATCTCCTTGGCTTGCCGGGGGATCCGACGGCGCTCACGATGACCTGCAAATTCGCAGAGAATATGCAGGAATTATGGACGCACGGTGGGCGCAGGGCGGCTATGCTGCCGCCGTATGAATCGGCTACTCCCTCGTCCTGCATGGCGCTTTCGCCTGCGCCTGACGCACAAGCTTTTTCTGCTGCTGGCCGCCGCGATCGGGCTGGCCCTGCTCGCCATGGGTGCGTTGTCCGTCTACAACCTGCGCAGCGGCTTTGTCGACTACGTGAATACGAGCGACCTTGCCCGGCTCGATCCATTGGTGCAGGCACTGAACCAGCGCGCCGATGCGACGCAGGGTTTTGCCGGCCTGCGCCAGCGCGGGCAGTGGGACGCCTTGCTGCATGACACGTTTGAGCAGGGCGAGCCGGCAGCTGAACCTGTCGCGCCCGCGCCTCCGCAACCACCCGAGCCGCCACGGCCGCCGGCACCACCGCCGCCGCCACAACCATCGATGGATGGCGGCGCTGCTCCACCCCTGCCGCCCCCGCTGCCACCGCGCGTGGCGCTGCTGGATGCCGATCAGCGGCTGGTGGCTGGCCGCCTGCCTCCTGCCGGTGCGCTGCAGCGCCCCCTGCGCCACGATGGCGCGACCATCGGCTGGCTGGTACTGCGCCCATTGACTCACCCGGTGGACCGCCGCGACCGGGCGTTCCTCGCGACCCAGGTGCGCAACATCGCGCTGCTGACGTCGGTGCTGCTGCTGCTGGCGATGGCGTTGGCCTGGTTTTTCGCCCGCCATCTGCTAGCACCGCTGCGCACGGTGGAGCAGGCCGTGCGGCAGTTGTCCAATGGCAAGTACGGGGTGCAACTGGACACCCGTCGGCAGGACGAACTGGGCGACCTGGTGCATCACGTGAATCGTCTCAGCCTCGCGCTGCAGGCACACGAGTCGGCGCGCCAGCGCTGGATGGCGGACATCTCGCACGAGTTGCGCACACCGCTGGCGATTGTGCGCGGCGAGCTGGAAGGCATGCGCGACGGTGTACGCACGGCCGATGCCGCGGGGCTGCAATCGTTGCACGACGAGGTAATGCGGCTGGATTGTCTGGTGAGTGACCTGCATCAGTGGTCGATGGCCGATCAGGGCTCGCTGAGCTACCGGCCGCAAGCACTGGACCTGGCCAACTTGGTTGCCGATGCCTGCGCGCGCTTTGCTTCGACCGCTTGCGAGGCGGGCTTGCAGATCGAGCAGGACCTGAGTGCCGCGCCGGTCAATGCGGACCCCGACCGCTTGCGCCAGCTTGCGGACAACCTGCTCGGCAACAGCCTGCGCTACAGCGACCGCGGCGGCCGCGTGCAGGTCAGCGTGTTCGCTGAAAATGGCGAGGCGTTCCTGCGCGTCGACGACACGCCGCCAGGGGTGCCCGAGCAGGACCTGCAGCGGCTGTTCGAACCGCTGTATCGGGGCGAGCTGTCGCGCAATCGCGCACATGGTGGCAGCGGCCTGGGGCTGGCCATTGCGCAGCGTATCGCGCTGGCGCACGGCGGTCACTTGAGCGCGTCGCTCTCGCCGCTCGGCGGCCTGCGACTGGAGCTGCGCCTGCCGCAGCGGGCTATCTGAGATGACCACCGCGCATATCCTGATCGCCGAAGACGAACCGAAGATCGCCGCGCTGGTCGCCGACTATCTTCAGCAAGCCGGTTATGAATCCTCGACGGTAGGCGAGGGTGATCGCGTACTCGATGCGATCGACGCGCAAGCACCGGACCTGCTGTTGCTGGACGTGATGCTGCCCGGCAAGGACGGCCTGCAGATCCTGCGCGAGTTGCGCCAGCGCAGCGCGCTGCCGGTCATCATGCTCACCGCCCGCGCCGACGAGATCGACCGCCTGCTCGGGCTCGATCTGGGCGCGGATGACTACATCTGCAAACCGTTCAGCCCGCGCGAAGTGGTGGCGCGGGTGCGCGCCCTGCTGCGTCGGGTGGCGCCCGATGCACCCGGCAATCCCTTCACCCTGGACGAGGCAGCGCAGCGCATCTTTCTCTCCGGTCGACCGGTCGCGCTCACCACCAGCGAATACCGTCTGCTGTACGTTCTGGTGACGCATCCCGGGCGTATCTATTCACGCGACCAATTACTCGACCTGATGCACGGTGACTTGCGCGACGTGACCGATCGAGTCGTCGACAGCCATGTCCGCAACCTGCGCCGCAAGCTGGAGGATCTTGCGCCCGGGCAGTCGTATATCCATGCTGTGTATGGCGCAGGCTATCGATTCGAGGTGGCCGAGGGGTGAGCGGCGAAGTCGCCTGAAGGGGCAGGCTTTACGCACGAAAAAGGCGCCGCATGCTGCGGCGCCTTTTCACTGGCCGGTGCGGGCATGCACCGGTACTGCCCAGACGCTTACAGTGCTTCGAAGATCCCCGCCGCGCCCATGCCGGTACCGATGCACATGGTGACCATGCCGTACTTCTGCTTGCGACGGCGCATGCCGTGCACCAGGGTGGCGATGCGCACCGCGCCGGTGGCACCGAGCGGATGGCCGAGCGCGATGGCGCCGCCAAGCGGGTTGACCTTGCCCGGGTCGAGCTTGAGGTCACCCATCACGGCCAGTGCCTGCGCGGCGAAGGCTTCGTTGAGCTCGATCCAGTCCAGCTGATCCTGGCTGATGCCGGTCTGCTTGAGTGCCTTGGGAATCGCTTCCTTCGGGCCGATGCCCATCACCTCGGGCTTCACGCCGGCGACGGAGAAGCCGACGAAGCGGGCCAGCGGGGTCAGGTTGTATTCCTTGATGGCCTTTTCGCTGGCCAGCATGATCGCGCCGGCACCGTCGGACATCTGGCTGGAGTTGCCGGCGGTGACGCTGCCGCCGAACTGCTGGTTGCGGAACACGGTTTTCAGCTTGGCCAGCACTTCCATCGTGGTGCCCGCGCGCGGGCCCTCATCCATGTTGATGCTGCGGCTGTCGGTGATGATGCCGCGGGTGACGAGATTCGGGTAATGGTCGTCCAGCGCGAACGGGCTGATCTCGTCGTTGAACTCGCCGGCGGCCTGGGCGGCCAGCGCGCGGCGGTGGCTCTCGACCGCGAACGCGTCCTGCTGCTCGCGGCTGACCTTCCACTGCTTGGCCACGTTCTCGGCGGTGATACCCATGCCGTAGGCGATGCCGATGTTCTCGTCGCTGAAGATCGCGGGGTTCATCGCGATCTTGTGGCCCATCATCGGCACCATGCTCATGCTCTCGGTGCCGCCGGCGAGCATCAGGTCGTCCTCGCCGAGACGGATGCGGTCGGCGGCCATCGCCACGGCTTGCAGGCCGGAGGAGCAGAAGCGGTTGACGGTGACGCCGGGCACGGTGTCGGGCAGGCCGGCCAGCAGCACGCCGATGCGTGCCACGTTCATGCCTTGCTCGGCCTCGGGCATGGCGCAGCCGATGATGGCATCGCCGATGCGGTGCGGATCGATGCCCGGGCACTGCGCCATCACGGCGCGGATCACGTGGGCGAGCATGTCGTCCGGGCGAGTGTTGCGGAATACGCCGCGCGGCGCCTTGCCGACCGGGATGCGGGTGGCGGCGACGATGTAGGCGTCCTGGATTTGCTTGGTCATGGCTGGTTTCTCTATGGAGTGGGAACGGGGAACGGGGAACGGGGAACGTGCAGATGGCGCTGGTGTATTGCTGCCGGCCTGGACGTGTCGTTCTCGTACCCTCCAATCAAAGGCGGTTGGGACCAGGTTCGGGGCAGGGGGTGAAGGTCATGTTCGTTGCAACCTCCGCGTTCCCTGTTCCCCGTTCCCTGTTCCCCGCCGCTCAGTTCCTGAGCGGCTTGCCGGTGGTCATGGTGTGGGCGATGCGGGCCTGGGTTTTCTCGGTCTGCGCCAGCGCCACGAAGTGCTTGCGCTCCAGTGCCAGCAGCCATTCCTCGTCGACCATCGAACCGCGCTCGATCACGCCGCCGCAGAGGCAGTCGGCGATGCGGGTGGCGATGTCGATGTCATGCGGCGAGGCGAAGTAGCCGGCCTGCAGGTTGGCCAGCGAGGCCTTGAAGGTGGCGGTGCCGACGTCGCCGGCGACCGGCACGTTGCGGCCTGGCATCGGCGGGCGGTAGCCGCTTTCGGCCAGCGCGCCGGCCACTTTCTTGGCGATGTACAGCAGCTCGTAGCTGTTGAACACGATCACGTCGCTGTCGCGCAGCAGGCCGAGGTTTTTCGCCTCGAACGCGCTGGTGGAGACCTTGGCCATGGCGATCGTCTCGAACACCTTCTTCAGCTCCTCGAACGGGTCGCCCGGGTTCGCCTTGGCGGCACGCACGGCCAGTTCATGCAGGCCACCACCGGCGGGCAGCAGGCCGACGCCGGCCTCGACCAGGCCGATGTAGCTTTCGAGTGCGGCCACGGTGCGGGCCGAGTGCATCTGGAATTCGCAGCCGCCACCGAAGGCCATGCCGCGCACGGCGGCAACCACCGGAACCAGCGAGTACTTGATCGCCATGCTGGTGGCCTGGAAGTTCGCCACCATCTTCTCGAAGTCGGCGATCTTGCCGGCCTGCAACAGACCCAACGCGCCCTTGAGATCGGCGCCAGCGGAGAACGGCTCGCCGGTCTGCCAGATCACCACGGCCTTGAGTTTCTCTTCGGCGATCTTTATCGCGTGCTGCACGCCGTCGAGCACCTGATCATTGACCGTGTTCATCTTGGTCTTGAACGAAAGGATGCCGACGCCGTCGTCGCCCAGCGTCCACAGACGTACGCCCTCGTTCTCCCATACCGTGGTGCCCTGATCGAATTTCTCGCCGAGGATCGGATCGGGAAACAGCTGGCGCTTGTAGACCGGATGCTGCGAACGCGGCTTCTCAGCGTTGGCGCTGGCCGAGTACGAGCCGGCCTTGCCGTGCACGCCGGTGCGGCCGTCGGTGACCCATGCCGGCAGCGGGGCCTTGCTCATGGCCTTGCCGCTGGCGATGTCTTCATTGATCCAGCCGGCGACCTGCTGCCAGCCGGCGGCCTGCCAGGTCTCGAACGGGCCGAGTTTCCAGCCGTAACCCCAGCGGATCGCGAAGTCGACGTCGCGCGCGGTGTCGGCGATGTCGGCCAGGTGATAAGCGGTGTAGTGAAACAGGTCGCGGAAGGTGGACCAGAGGAACTGCGCCTGCGGGTCGCTGGACGCGCGCAGCTTGCCGAACTTCTCGGACGGGTCGCGGATCGCCAGGATCGCGGCCACCTCATCGGACGGTTTCTGTTCGGACGGGCGGAAATCACCCTTGGCCACGTCCAGCACCACGATGTCCTTGCCGACCTTCTTGTAAAAGCCGCCGCCGGTCTTCTGACCCAGCGCCCCTTTCTCGATCAGGCCAGCCAGCCATGCCGGCGCCTTGAAGTACTGGTGCCACGGGTCGTCGGGCAGGGTGTCGGCCATGGTCTTGATGACGTGGGCCATGGTGTCCAGGCCGACCACGTCAGCGGTGCGATAGGTGGCGCTCTTGGGCCGCCCCAGTGCCGGACCGGTCAGCGCATCGACGGTGTCGAAGCCGAGCTTGAACTGATCGGTGTGGTACATCGCGGCCAGCATCGAAAACACGCCGATGCGGTTGCCGATGAAGTTCGGGGTGTCCTTGGCGATCACCACGCCCTTGCCGACCGTGGTGGTGAGGAAGGCTTCGAGACCGTCGACCACGCTCTGCTCGGTGAGCCGGGTAGGGATCACTTCGACCAGGTGCATATAGCGCGGCGGGTTGAAGAAATGCACGCCAGTGAAGCGGTGGCGCATTTCCTCCGGCAGCGCTTCGGCGAGGCCGTTGATCGACAGGCCCGAGGTGTTCGAGGCCAGCACGGCGGTGGCCGACACGAACGGGGCGATCTTCTTGTACAGATCCAGCTTCCAGTCCATCCGCTCGGCGATCGCCTCGATCACCAGGTCGACGTCCCTGAGCTGCTCAAGGTCATCATCGTAGTTGGCCGGGATGATCGCAGTGGCGAAGTTCTTGTCGGCCAGCGGGGCAGGCGACAGCTTGGCCAGGTTGGCGATGGCCTTGAGCGCGATGCCGCTCTTCGGGCCTTCCTTGGCAGGCAGGTCGAACAGGACGGTCTCGACGCCAGCGTTGGTCAGGTGCGCGGCGATCTGCGCGCCCATGACACCGGCGCCCAGCACGGCGGCCTTGCGGATGCGCAGTGCTGGGGTAGGTGAGGATGCATTGGTCATTGGCTTCTCCGAGGGTGAGATGACGAAAACGATGGATTAAGACGGGATGGCCGTTACCGGCCAGTGACGGAAATCAGGGATGACTGAGGCCGGCGACGGCGAAACGAGTCAGGTGCTGCGCGGTCTGCTCGCGATGGGCTTCTTCGCTGACGTCACGCTTGCGCTGGATCATGCCGAAGCCGGACATCGCGTGGGTCAGCGCGCCGGTGACCAGATCGATGCGCCAGTACAGCTCGTCCTTGCTCAACTGCGGCAGCAGTCGGGCGAACTCGGCAGTGAACTGCCGCATCACGTGACCGTAGTTTTCCGAGAGGAACTGGCGCAGGGTGTCGTCGTGTTCGGCAAAGGCGCGCGCCAGCACCCGCATGAACAGCGCGCCATTACCCTCGTGGGAAAGCTCCAAGGCAGGCCGGATATAGGCCGACAGCACCTCTTCCAGCGTGCCTTGTTCGTTGCCGGTCACCTTGGCCAGCTCGGCCAGGCGGTGGGCATTGAGCGCATCCAGGCGCCGGCGAAACACCTGCTCGACCAGCTTTTCCTTGGAACCAAAGTGGTAGTTGACGGCGGCCAGGTTCACTCCGGCAGTGGTGGTCAACTGGCGCAACGAGGCGCCATCGAAACCGCGCTGGGCGAACAGGAGTTCAGCCGCACTGAGTATGCGTTCCTTGGTGGAGCCGGGGCTGTTCACGGGAGGGGAGCTTTCCTCGGCCGACAGGCCAGTTCAAACGATCGTTTGAGCATACGCGGGCAGCTCATGGCCCGTCAAACGATCGTTTGTTGCAAACTGCAGAATCTTTGCGTATAGGCTAGAATCTGTCACACTTTCGCGAGCTAAATCCTCAATCTCTGTCAGTTTTAGTCGTTTTCTCGACCGATGGTTGGCGAAGTGACTTCCCCCTAATTTGAATTTTCGGAGCAGATCCGCATGGCGCTGGAGCGCACTCTTTCCATTATCAAGCCCGACGCCGTTGCCAAAAACGTCATCGGTGAAATCTACGCACGCTTCGAAAAGGCCGGTCTCAAGATCGTTGCCGCGAAGATGAAACAGTTGTCGCGCAAGGAGGCCGAGGGCTTCTACGCCGTGCATAGCGAGCGCCCGTTCTTCAATGCGCTGGTCGAGTTCATGATCTCCGGCCCAGTGATGATCACCGCGCTGCAGGGTGAAAACGCCGTGCTGGCCCATCGCGATCTGATGGGTGCCACCAATCCCAAGGAAGCGGCGCCCGGTACCATCCGCGCCGACTTCGCCGAGTCGATCGACGCCAATGCGGTGCACGGCTCCGATGCCGTCGAGACCGCCAAGGTCGAGATCGCCTACTTCTTCGCCGCGACGGAAGTGCTCGCGCGCTGAGACATGATGCTGTGAGGCACGAGTTGTGAATCAGGTCGTTTCAAATCCACCCTCCAAGGTCAATCTGCTCGACTTCGATCGCCAGGGTCTGCGTGATTTTTTCACGCAGATAGGCGAGAAGCCGTATCGCGCCGAGCAGGTAATGAAGTGGATTTATCACGATCTGCAGGACAACTTTGAAAACATGACCGACGTGGGCAAGGCGCTGCGCGCCAAGCTCACCGAGGTCTGCTACATCGGCGCGCCAAAGACCATGCTGGACAAGGCGGCCAACGACGGCACGCACAAGTGGTTGCTGGGCATGGACAGCGGCAATGCGGTCGAGACGGTGTACATACCGGAGCCCACGCGTGGCACGCTCTGCGTCTCTTCGCAGATCGGTTGCGCGTTGAATTGCAGCTTCTGCTCGACGGGTGCCCAGGGCTTCAACCGCAATCTGTCCACAGCCGAGATCGTTGGCCAGGTCTGGGTAGCGGCCAAATACCTCGGCAATGTCACCCACCAGAATCGCCGGATCACCAATGTGGTGATGATGGGCATGGGTGAGCCGCTGGCGAATTTCGACAACGTGGTTCGTGCAATGAGGTTGATGCGTGACGACCTCGGCTTCGGCCTGGCCGCCAAGCGCGTGACCTTGTCCACGGCGGGCATGGTGCCGTTGATCGATCAGTTGTCCGATGCCATCGACGTGTCGCTGGCCGTCTCGTTGCACGCAGCCAATGACGATCTGCGTACCGAGCTGGTGCCGATCAACAAACGTTATCCGATTGCCGAGCTGCTGGATGCCTGCCAACGCTGGGTGGCGCGCAAGCCGCGCACCTCGATTACCTTCGAATACACCTTGATGAAGGGCATCAATGACCAGCCCGAGCACGCCCGTCAGCTGATCAAGCTGATGCGCAAGCTGCCAACCTGCAAGGTCAACCTGATTCCTTTCAACCCGTTCCCCGGCACCCGCTATGAGCGCTCCGACGCGAACGACATTCGCGATTTCCAGACCCAGTTGCTCAATGCCGGTGTTTTGACCATGCTGCGGCGCACCCGCGGCGACGATATCGATGCTGCCTGCGGCCAGTTGGCAGGGCAGGTGACTGACCGCACACGGCGCAGCGCGGACATACGCAAGCGTCAGGACGAGGAAGCATTGCATGCGATTTGACCGGGTATTGATCTTCTGCCTGTTGTTGCCGCTGTCAGGTTGCGTGACTACGCATTCGGACAGCAACTCGCTGGGCAAGCCCTTGCCCCAAACCAGCAAGGCACAACAGGCGAAGGATGCCGCGCGCATTCATACCGAACTCGGTCAGCACTATCTGGCCGGTGGTGACCTGCAGACAGCACTTGAGAAACTGAAGCTGGCGTTGAAGTTTGATCCGAATTACGCGCCGGCGCACACGGTCATAGCATTGATCTACGAAAGGATCGGTAATCAGGCCGAGGCTGAAGCCAATTACCGCAAGGCGGTTGAGCTTGAGCCCAACAAGGGTGACTGGAACAACAACCTCGGCCAGTACCTTTGCTCCATCAACAAGTATGCCGAGGCGGAAGGCTATTTCCGCAAGGCGATCACCGATCCTTTTTACTCGACTCCGGACTGGGCGCTGACCAATGCTGGCGTTTGCCAGATGCGGGCGAACGACCTGACCAAGGCGGAGTTGGATTTTCGTGACGCCATCGCGCGAAATCCAAACAATCCAGATGCACTCTTGCAACTTGCCAATGTGCTTTTCTTGGAGAAGCAGGCGTTCAAGGCTAGGGCGTTCCTGCAGCGATTTGACGCTCTGGGCAAGCCGACGGCTTACTCGCTCAAGCTTGGTTACGATATTGAATCCAGCATGGGCAACCCGGAGGGTGCCCGTACCTACAGCAAGCGACTGCTCAGCCAGTTCCCGGATTCGGAACAGGCGCACGCCATCCAATCTGCCGCCAGCCCATGACTTCCATCCAGCATTCCGCGTCTGAGCACGGCTCAAGTGAATCCGATCTGCTTGGCATTCATTTGTCGCATATGGATCTAGATGCCACACAGCCTCACGGCATGAGTTTCGGTGCCCAGCTGCATGCGGCGCGTGAAGCGAGTGAGGTGAATCTGGAAACCTGCGCGCAGACATTGAAGCTGCCTGCGCGGGTATTGCGCCAGCTTGAGTGCGACCAGTACGACGGCATCGACTCGAAAGTCTATCTGGCCAGTTACATTGGCAAGTACGCCCGACACCTTGGTATCAGCGACGTCGCGATCCAGCAGGAACTTGATCGCATCCAGCAGATCGAATCGCCGCTGGTTGCTACCGGTGGTATTTCGCATTCCCGCTTTCTGCTGGACCGATATGCCACGGCGGCCACTTACGTAGTGCTGACGCTCGTGATCGCGGTCCCAACGATCTGGTTCGGTGTGCGGAGCACGCTGGATCGTGACATTACCCACCTGGCTCCGCTGGACGCAGCACCCGTGGCCCAGTCCGACGCCCCTGCGCCCAGCGGCAGCACGGCTTTGCTTGCGCATACTCAGGCGAGCACGCTGCTTCCCGCCACGGTGCCACCTGTTGTATCGCCCACACAGGATCAGCCTTTGATGGCGTCGATGGCGCCGTTCCCGAATCTTTCCAGCGACACCACGGCACCAGCCCAGTCCAGTCCGGCAGCAGTGGATAGTGGCGAGGGTACTCACAGCCTGGGTCTCAGCCTGTCGGCCGCCAGCTGGGTCGAAGTCGTCGATGCCGACGGCAGCCGGCTCGAATACGGTCTGTTGCCGGCTGGTACTCACAAGATCTATCACAGCGATCGGCCGCTGGATGTGCGTATAGGCAATGCCATGAGTGCGCAAATAAGTGTCGACGGCAAGGCTGTAAGCCTTGATGATTTTCGCCGTGCAAACGTGGCGCGGTTCCGCATGCAGGTGCAGGACGGCAAGGCCTCCGCGACCAGCCTCTGATCAGCCCTGCGGGCCGCTTCGGGCGGCCCATTTCGGTTATGCTTGTCCATTGTCTGCTCGGTAACGAGTCGGACCGGTTGATCTTTCCCCTCTGGTTAAACGCGCAGGACAGCGCATGCGTTGCGGGCACGCAGCCTTTTGAATGGTGATTGCATGGCATTTGAAGAATACGACAAGTACGAACAGAGTGAATTGGTGCAGAAATGGCTGCGCGAAAACGGGGTTTCGATCGTGGTGGGCATCGCGATTGGTCTGATCGGGATCTTTGGTTGGCAGCGGTGGCGCAACCATCAGGCCAGCCATGAGGCTGCAGCCTCGCAGCTCTATCAACAGGTGCGGATTGCGCAGCTCTCCGGCAAGCCGGATACCGCTTCGCAGTTGACCGATGCGCTGATGAAGGATTACGCCGAGTCACCGTACGCCGTATTCGCGGTCAGTGACCGAGCCACGCAGCAGGTGTTGGCCAAGCAACTGGACAAGGCCGAGGCGTCGCTGGACTGGGCAGAAAGCCACGCAGTACCGCCGGCGTTGAAATCGCTGACCTTGCTGCGCATCGCGCAAGTCGAGTTGGCCCGGGATAACGGCACCGCGGCACTGGCAACGCTGGATCGCATGCCTGCCGACAGTTATCAGGGACTCACCCAGGAACTCCGCGGTGATGTGCTGGTCAAGCTTGGACGTTCAGACGATGCACGCAAGGCCTATCAAGCGGCCTTGACGAATTTGAGCGAGGATGCGCCGCAACGCGGCGCCTTGCAGATGAAACTCGATGATTTGGCTACGGCCGGGAAGCAGGGTGCATGAAAAGATTTCTACTGATCACACTGGCTTCATTGGTGACCCTCGCGGGCTGCCACTCGTTCAAGAAGGAAAATATCCAGCCGCCGACGCCGCTGGTCAAGAATTTCAAGCCCAGCGTCCAGGTGGCCCGTGTCTGGCACGTCAGCGTGGGCGACGGTGCCGGTAGAAGCGGTGCGCGTCTGCGTCCGACCGTGGTCGACGGCGTGCTTTATGCCGACAGCACCAATGGCAAGCTGGTTGCATTTGATGCGGCCACGGGCAAGACGCTTTGGTCCAAGAGTTCACGAACCCATGGCTGGTTTGGCTGGGGTGACAAGAAGCGCAAGGACGCCACTTATGCTGGCGGCCCGGCAGTGAATGGTGATCTGCTTGCGGTAGGGACCCTCGATGGCCATGTCTATGGCGTGAACGCGAAAGACGGCAGCCCACGCTGGGAGGCCGAGCTGAACACCGAGATTCTGGTATCGCCGGTGATCGTTGGCGATACCGTAGTGGCGCGTGGCGGTGATGGGCGGATCTATGCGCTCGATGCCGCCACTGGCAAACGTCGCTGGGTCTATGACCAGGATACGGTGCCGCTGCTCAGCCTGCGTGGCAACGGTCCGCTGCTGGTGGCCAATGGTGTAGCCTTCTTTGGCAGCGACGACGGCAAGCTGGTTGCCCTGCGACTGGACAACGGTGCCAAGCTTTGGGAACAACGCCTGTCCAGCGGTGAGGGTCGTACCGAGATCGAGCGTCTGGATGACGCAGATGGCGCGATCCTGCTTGATGGCAGCACGCTTTATGCCTCGGCTTACCACGGAAACCTCGTCTCGGTGGACGGCCCCAGTGGTCGCCCGCTGTGGTCGCGCCGGTTCTCCACCTACACATCGCTGGCGCTTGGCAAGAATGCCATCTTTGGTGTCAACGATGATTCGCAGGTGTGGGCGTTCGACAAGACGGGCGGCGCCGACATGTGGAAGAACGACGCGTTGAAGTACCGCTGGTTGACCGCTCCGGAAGTGCAGGGCGACTATGTCGTTGTCGGCGACATGGACGGCTACGTGCACTGGTTGCAGGTCGGTGATGGTGCGCTGGCTGCGCGCGAGCGTTTGTCCAAGAAGGCGATCCGCGCTCAGCCCGTCGTCGTGGGCAACACCGTATATGTGGAAGACGTCGAAGGCGATATTGCCGCCTATCGTCTTTCGTCGAACTGATTGCCGAAACGAAGTCCTTAATCATGCTGCCCGTCGTCGCACTTGTTGGTCGTCCGAATGTCGGTAAATCGACCCTTTTCAATGTGCTGACGCGCAGCCGTGATGCTCTTGTAGCGGATATGCCGGGCGTCACCCGCGATCGCCACTACGGTGTATGCCGCAGCGGGGATCGTCCCTTCGTTGTCGTCGATACCGGTGGTTTGTCCGGCGTCGAAGAGGCAATGGATGTACTCACCGCCAAACAGGTACGACTGGCGATCGAGGAAGCAAACGTCCTGGTGTTTGTGGTGGATGCCCGTGAGGGTTTGCTACCGCAGGACTACGTGATTCTCAATGAGTTGCGGCGCAGTGGAAAAGCCATCATCGCCGCGGTGAACAAGACCGACGGCCTTGAGGAAGAGGCCGTGCTGGCGGAGTTCTCCGCCTTCGGCGTCGGCAAGATCCTGCCGCTGTCGGCTGCGCACAGTCGGGGTACCGCCGAACTGCTCGCCATGATCATGCCGTTGTTGCCGGTGGAGGAAGAGGGTTCTGAAGAGTCCGCGAACGAGGACGGCAGCATTCGCGTGGCCATCGTCGGTCGCCCCAATGCCGGCAAATCGACCTTGATCAACCGTCTGCTGGGCGAGGACCGGCTGATTGTCTCCGACGTGGCCGGTACCACCCGCGACCCGATCCGGGTACCACTGGAGCGTGACGGCAAGCGTTATACGTTGATCGATACCGCGGGTATCCGGCGCAAGGCCCGCGTTGAAGAAGCAGTCGAGAAATTTAGCATCATCAAGACCTTGCAGTCGATTTCTGCCGCCCAGGTGGTAGTGATCATGGTCGATGCCCGCGAAAATCTGGCTGACCAGGATCTCACCCTGATCGGCTATGCGATGGACGAGGGCAGGGCCTTGGTGATCGCCATCAACAAGTGGGATGGTCTGGACCAATACCAGCGTGACGAATGCATGCGCGCGCTCGATCGCCGGTTGGTCTTCGTCGAGTGGGCCAAGCAGGTCCATATTTCGGCACTTCACGGTTCCGGCTTGCGTGAATTGATGAGCTCGGTGGTGCGCGCGCACGCTTCGGCAACCAAGGTGCTCACCTCTTCAGATCTCACCAAGACGCTTGAGAAAGCCTACGAAGGCTACCAGCCGCCGCTGGTGCACGGGCATGCGCCGAAGCTTCGCTTCGCGCATCCGGGTGGCAACAATCCACCGACCATTGTCATTCATGGCACGCGCACCAAGCACATTGCGCCGTCCTATCAGCGTTACCTCGAAAACTTCTTCCGCAAGCGCTACAAGCTCGAAGGCACGCCGATCCGCATTGCTTTCCGCGAAAGCGAGAACCCGTATGCGGGACGCAAGAAGGTGTTGACGAAGGAGCAGGAGCAGAAGGCACGGCGCCGTGTTTCCGACCTGATCAAGCGCACCCGCTGAAACCCTGCTTCATTCGATCTCGGTTTCAGCACAGGTCAGCTTGGATCAGGGAGTAGACGGCCGCTTGATGGGCTTGCTCTCCAATCCATAGTCGATTGCGTGCCATGCCCTCGAAGCTGGCTCCGCTTTTCTCGGCGGTTCGTCGACTCGGCAGGTTCTCTGGCAACACGATGATCTCGATCCGGGTCAGGCCGAGTCGCTCGAAGCCGAACTTTGCCACCAGTCTCACTGCTGCCGGGGCGAATCCGTGTCCCTGGCATGTCTGCCGGATCCAGTAGCCCAGGTTGGCGCTGCGATGCTTCGCATTGAGCTGGTTGAGCCCGATACTGCCGAGCAACATGCCGGAGTGCGCGTCGAAAATCGGAAAGGCGAATAGTTTCCCGCTCTGCCACCCCGACTGGCAGTCGGCAATCCAGGCGCGGGCATCATCGGGCCCATAGTTGGCGTGGCACCAGGGCAGCCATTGACCTACGCTGGCTATCGATTCGCGGACTGCCTCAACCAGCCATGGTGCATCGTCGCTGCGCCATGGTCGCAATCGAAGCCGGTCATCGACAAGCTCCAGCGTGTCAGCAAATGTCTTGTCCATGGCCATGCTTGGATGGTGTTTGTACGCATTCGGCGAATGCCACGATAATGGCGGACTTTACAGGCAGGCATCAAGATGAGCGCACGCATCCTCGACGGCAAACGCATCGCACAGGAATTGCTGGATCGAGTAGCCCTGCGGGTGGCCGCGCGCGTGACGCAAGGATTTCCCGCGCCGGGGTTGGCGGTGGTGCTGGTCGGCAGTGACGCGGCGTCGTCAGTTTACGTGCGCAACAAGCGCAAGGCCTGCTTGCAGGTGGGCTTTCGTTCGTTTGATCACGACCTCCCTGCGCAAACCAGTCAGGCCGAGGTGTTTGCGTTGATCGACCAGCTCAATGCCGACTCGAGCGTGCACGGCATCCTCGTACAATCGCCGCTGCCTTTGCACTTCGACGAAGATGCCCTGGTCGACCGGATTGACCCGGCCAAGGACGTCGACGGCTTTCAGGCGATCAACGTGGGTCGGCTGGCGTTGCGCCGGTTTGGCCTGCGGCCATGCACACCCAAGGGGGTGATGACCCTGCTCGGGCACACCGACCGCCCGGTGCGCGGCCAGCATGCGGTCGTCGTGGGCGTATCGAACCACGTCGGCCGACCGTTGGTGCTGGAACTGATGATTGCCGGCTGCACCATCACCTGCTGCCACCGTTTCACCAAGGATCTGGAAAGCTTCGTGCGCCAGGCCGACATTCTGATCGTGGCGGTCGGCAAGCCTGGGCTGGTCAAGGGCGAGTGGATCAAACCTGGCGCCGTGGTGATCGACGTGGGTATCAACCGGCTCGATGATGGTCGCCTGGTGGGCGACGTCGAATTTGATGCGGCGGCCGAGCGCGCCAGCTGGATCACGCCAGTGCCTGGCGGTGTCGGCCCGATGACGGTGGCCACGCTGATGGAAAATACCCTGGAAGCCGCCGAAGCCAGCAGCCCGTAGGATCCCGCTGGCGGGCGATGGTATTGAATTGATCAATTCTCGGCGGTTCAGCCAGCGGGCCTCCACGGGTACGTCCAGTGTCTGGCGGGTACGTATGCGAGGCGCGTATAATTCCCTCTTTGGCAGCGGGACTTTTCGCATGCGCATCCTCGCCGAGGCCTTGACCTACGACGACGTCTACCTTGTTCCGGGCCATTCCATCGTGCTGCCGCGCGATGTGAATACTTCCACGCGGTTTACCCGCAATCTGCGCCTGAACATTCCCATCGTGTCTGCCGCCATGGATACGGTGACCGAAGCCCGCCTCGCCATCACCATGGCGCAGAACGGCGGCATCGGCATCATCCACAAGAACATGACTGCCGAACAACAGGCCGCCGAGGTTCGGCTGGTCAAGAAATTCGAGGCCGGCGTGATCCGCAGCCCGATCACGGTGACGCCAGACACCTCGATCCGCGAGGTGCTGCGATTGACCCACGCCCACAACATCTCCGGCGTGCCGGTGGTTGATGGCGCGAAGCTGGTCGGCATCGTCACCAGTCGCGATCTGCGCTTCGAGCGCAAGCTGGATGATCCGGTGCGCAACATCATGACCCGCCAGGACAAACTGGTGACGGTTCGCGAAGGCGCCGGTCAGGATGACGTGTTGCAGTTGCTGCACACGCATCGCATCGAGAAGGTGCTAGTGGTCAACGACGAGTTCCAGCTACGCGGGCTGATCACGGTCAAGGACATCCAGAAGGCTCGCGACAACCCGCATGCGGCCAAGGACATGCAGGAAGCCTTGCTGGTCGGTGCCGCGGTCGGCGTAGGTGGCGACACCGAGCAACGCGTGGCTGCCCTGGTCGATGCCGGCGTCGATGTGTTGGTAGTGGACACGGCGCATGGTCATTCTCAAGGCGTGATCGATCGCGTCGCCTGGGTCAAGAAGCACTACCCGCAGGTGCAGCTGATCGCTGGCAACATCGTGACTGGCGAAGCGGCGCGAGCGTTGCTCGGTGCCGGCGTGGACGCGGTCAAGGTGGGTGTAGGCCCGGGTTCGATCTGCACCACGCGCGTCGTCGCTGGCGTCGGTGTGCCGCAGATCACGGCCATCGACATGGTCGCCACCGCGTTGAAAGACGAAATTCCGCTGATTGCCGATGGCGGCATCCGTTATTCCGGCGATATTCCCAAGGCCTTGGCCGCAGGCGCATCCACCGTGATGCTCGGCTCGATGTTTGCCGGCACCGAGGAGTCACCGGGCGAAGTCGAGCTGTTCCAGGGCCGCTCCTACAAGAGCTACCGCGGCATGGGCTCGATTGGTGCCATGCAGCTCGGCTCGAAGGATCGCTATTTCCAGGAAGAGTCGGATACCGACAAGCTGGTACCAGAAGGCATCGAAGGTCGCGTGCCCTACCGTGGCCCGTTGCGCAACATCATTCACCAGTTGATCGGTGGATTGCGTGCGTCCATGGGCTATCTGGGCGCGGCAACAATTGACGATGTGCGCGACAAGGCGCAGTTCGTCAAGGTCACTTCCGCGGGCGTCATTGAAGCGCATCCGCACGATATCCAGATCACCAAGGAAGCGCCGAACTACCGGCTGAATTCCTGAGTGAAGCGGGGAACAGGGAATAGGAAACGGGGAACATGCAGATCGAGGTGCGCGACGAGTCCGTGCTTCGGGCAGAACACGACATACCAGTTTCCCAAGCTACTTCACGTTCCCCGTTCCCCGTTCCCCGCTCTGAAAAACCATGACCAATATCCACTCCGACAAGATCCTGATACTCGACTTCGGTGCGCAGTACACCCAGCTGATCGCCCGCCGTATTCGCGAACTTGGCGTGTACTGCGAGATCTGGGCGTGGGATCACGATCCCGCTGAAATCGCTGCGTTTGGCGCAAAAGGCATCGTATTGTCCGGTGGCCCGGAATCGACCACGCTGGAAGGCGCGCCGAAGGCACCGCAGCAGGTATTCGACTCCGGTTTGCCGATCCTGGGCATCTGCTACGGCATGCAGACCCTGGCCGCGCAGCTGGGTGGTGCCACCGAGGCTGCCGATGCCCGTGAGTTCGGTCATGCCGAGGTCGATATCGTTGCGCCGAGCCGGTTGTTCGATGGCCTCACCGATCATGCCGCTAGCCACAAGCTCGATGTGTGGATGAGCCATGGCGACCACGTCGCCAGCGTACCGCACGGGTTTGTAGTCACTGGCAGCACCGATCGGATCCCGGTGGCGGTGATGGAGAACGAGGCGCGGCGCTGGTATGGCGTGCAGTTCCACCCCGAAGTCACCCACACGAAGCAGGGTGGCGCGCTGTTGAAGCGCTTCATTACCGAGATATGCGGCTGCGCCACGTTGTGGACCGCGGCGAACATCATCGAGGATCAGATCGCCCGTGTGCGTGAACAGGTCGGCGATGACCACATCCTGCTGGGCCTGTCCGGCGGTGTCGATTCGTCGGTGGTGGCGGCGTTGCTGCACCGCGCGATCGGCGACCGGCTCACCTGCGTATTCGTCGACACCGGCCTGCTGCGCTGGCAGGAGGGCGACCAGGTGATGGCGATGTTCGCCGCTGAAGCGCAGAGCGGCGGTATGGGAATCAAGGTGATCCGGGTCAATGCGGCGAAGCGTTACTTCGACGCGCTGGAAGGTGTGGCTGATCCGGAAGCCAAGCGCAAGATCATCGGCAGGCTGTTCGTGGAGATATTCGACGAGGAGTCGGAGAAGCTGATTGCCGCCGGCGGCAAGGTGAAGTGGCTGGCCCAGGGCACGATCTACCCCGATGTGATCGAGTCGGCCGGCAGCAAGACCGGCAAGGCCCACGTCATCAAGAGCCACCACAACGTGGGCGGCCTGCCGGCACACATGAAGCTGAAGCTGGTCGAGCCGCTGCGTGAGCTGTTCAAGGACGAGGTTCGCCGCATCGGTGTGGAACTCGGTCTGCCGCGGGCGATGGTGTACCGCCACCCGTTCCCCGGTCCGGGTCTGGGCGTGCGCATCCTGGGTGAGGTGAAGCAGGAATATGCCGAGTTGCTGGCCAAGGCCGACGCGATCTTCATCGAGGAGCTGCGCAAGGCTGACCTGTATGACAAGACCAGCCAGGCCTTCGCGGTGTTCCTGCCGGTGAAATCAGTCGGCGTGGTCGGGGACGCGCGCGCCTACGAGTGGGTGATCGCCTTGCGTGCGGTTGAGACCGTCGATTTCATGACGGCTCATTGGGCGCACTTGCCCTACGAGTTTCTTGGTCGCGTTTCAAATAGAATTATCAATGAGTTGCGAGGTGTATCTCGCGTAGTTTATGACATAAGCGGCAAGCCGCCCGCGACCATCGAGTGGGAATAGTGACAAGTCGAGTCGGCCACTGTCGGCTCGCTCGTGCGCTGGCCAGCTTGCACTGACATGAACGAAGAAATTACCCCGCCAGCCGACACGTTCTCGCCGGACGACGTCCGCTACATGCGGCATGCGCTGCAACTGGCGGCCCACGCCCGCGACGCCGAGAACGAGGTGCCTGTTGGCGCGGTGCTGGTCAGGGACGGCGAAGTGCTGGGGCTGGGCTGGAATCGCAACATCACCCTGCACGATCCCACCGCTCATGCCGAAATCATGGCCATGCGCGCGGCCGGCGAGAGACTGGCCAATCACCGACTCTCCGGCGCAACGCTTTATGTGACCCTCGAACCCTGTTCGATGTGCGCCATGGCGATGATTCATGCCCGGTTGGGCCGGGTCGTCTATGCCGCTGCCGATCCCAAGACCGGTGCCGCTGGCAGCGTTTTCGACACACTCGTCGATGCGCGTCACAACCACCGCATCGTGGTAGACGGTGGTCTTCTCGGCGAAGAATCAGCCAACTTGCTGCGTGAGTTCTTCCGCGCTCGCCGCTGAATAGGTTGTGCTCACGGGCCTGCTGTCGTCACGTCGGTCTGCCAACTCACCAGTTGCATCCTCAGTCCCCATGGCGTGATGAAGTTCACTACGGTCTCGCCCGCGCGCGTGCGCGGCGGCCCGATAACCAGGACACCCTTGCGTCGCAGCCAGCGGTCCGCGCCGGCCAGATGGTTCGCCATGAGACGTACCGGCCTGGTGCCGTGATTCGAGGCATGGGCAGAGGCAGGGGAGGCAACCAGTTCGACGATTGAATCGGATCCACAAGACATCAGGCTGGATGCATGTGGCGTTGCGCCTCGGCCCGTGATGGCGGAGGGGTTGATCGGCTGGCAAGCCAGCACATCGCGGAAGAACCTCACGCCCTGAGTCATGTTCGGGACATCGATCCTGACGTAGTCATTGTCCTGAAATGCGGCGGCGTCAACGCCTTTTGACAGCGCGGTGGCGAGCAACCCCAATAGCACCATGGTCAGAAGCCGATAGTGAATTTTCATGAAAAGGCGCCTGAAATCATCATGCCGACAACATGGGGCGCAGCGATCCCGGGTAAAAGTCGTCGCCAGCGAATCAGCCCGTTTCCCTGGATGAACAATTTGCCGAAGTCGAGGTCAACCCGAGTACCGGGCAAAGCGTTGTTTCTACCGGGAAACGGACTGATCGCAGGAGCTCCATTTAAATACCGTCCTGCTCACCCGATTCTTGTGATCGCACACACGTCATCAGGCGTGACTGCGTCGTACCCTTTACGGGTCGTGTTGTTCGATGACAGGAGAACCCCTGGATGAAACGCCGTTCCCATCGATTGCTTCAGCGCAAGCGCGTCGACATTGATAGTTCCAGCACGATGCGTCGCATCAGCACCACCGTCGGCGTTGCCGGTTCGGCGGCTCTGAGGTCACAGGATGGCTACGACTGGTTGCGCGAAATCAAGCGGTTTCAGGCCCGTTGCGCGCAGCCTTCCACTTGACGATTGGCATGCCTGATCATGAGTTGTCGCCGATGTGCCCCGTGAACCAGGCCCGGTCCCGCTGGCATGCTGACTGGTTGGCGGACGTTCCGATTACGGGTCCGCGGGGAGCCGTTGCGCGTGTGTATAAACGTTGTGGCTGCCAGGTCGGGCGAAGCCGACCAGAGTGAGTCCGGCACTGCGCGCCAGTTCGATCGCCAGTGCCGTCGGCGCCGAGATGGCCGCCAGCACCGTGATGCCGGCACTGGCTGCCTTGGTCACCATTTCGTAGCTTGCGCGGCTGGTGATCAGGGCGAACCCGCCCGAAGGCTCGATGCCCGCGTGGTGCAGCGCACCGATCAGCTTGTCCAGCGCGTTGTGGCGACCCACATCCTCGCGCACCAGCATGATCTCGCCCGAGGCATGCGACCAGGCGGCGGCGTGTACGGCGCCCGTTGCGGCGTTCATCGGCTGGCATGTCTTGAGGTTGGCCAGCGCGCGCTCCAGTCCCGCGTGGCTCAACCCCACATCGCCCAGTACAGCGGGGGGCTGTCGTATCGCTTGTTCCAGGTTGCGTGTACCGCAAATGCCGCAGCCACTGCGACCGGGCAGCAGCCGTTCACCGACACGGTCCAGATGTGCTCCGTGGGCCTGTTCGGCAACCGTCATCGCCAGCTCGGTACCTTCCAGCAGGGTGTTGATCTGGATGTCGAGCAATTGCGCCGGCGTCCGGATCAGACCTTCGCTGAGCGAGAAGCCGAGGGCGAAGTCGATCAGGTCATGCGGCGTGGCCATCATCACCGCGAATGAGACACCGTTGTAGAGCATGGCGACGGGATGTTCCTCAGCCACCTGATCCTGGACTCGCTCAAGCTGGCCCGCTCGCCAGCGCTCGATCGGGCGGGTGACGTAGCCGGAGGATGGGTCGACGGCGTCGATAGAGGCTTGCTCGCTCATGTCACCATCATAGCGAGCGGCTGGCCGGGACTGGTATGTCGACGATAGCCGTGGTTGTCAAAGCCCGGCGCTGGCTCCATGATTTCAGACCTGACGCGGCTGGCGTCGCTGTCGCGCACTACAAGGTTTTCCCCTATGAGTGACCTCCCCAGCGTTGACGAAGCGGATCAGCGCATTCGCGCACGCATGCCGTGCTTCGGCAGCGAGCGCTTGCCGCTGGATGCGGTCATGGGCCGGGTATTGCGACGGCCTGTGCACGCCGAACGCGATCAGCCGCCTTTTGACCGAGTGATGATGGATGGCATCGCCATCGCCCTCGGCGATGACGCGACGAGGGCATTCAGACGCGACGGGCTGCAACTGGCCGGTATGAGCGGGCAGGCTCTGGACGACCCCGGCGGCTGCATCGAGGTGACCACCGGTGCGATGTTACCCCGTGGCTGCGATTGCGTGATTCCGATCGAGCAGACACGGCGTGAGGGCGAGCACTTCGTGCTGCTCGAAGGTTACCTGCCGACGCTGCGCCAGTTCATTCATGCGCAGGGTTCCGATTGCCGCGAGGGCGAGGCGCTGCTGGCGCCGGGGGTACGCATCCGGGCGCCGGAGATGGCCGTGCTGGCCGCCAATGGCGTGGCCGAGGTCGAGGTGGCGAGGATGCCCTCGGTGGCGATCATCGCCACTGGCGACGAACTGGCCGACGTCGACCAGCCACTGGCGCAGGGGCAGATCCGGCGGTCCAACGACCGCGCGCTGGCGACGGCGCTGGCGGCGCGCGGCTTCGATGACGTGCTGCTGACCCAGGTGCCTGACGATCTGGAAGCGACCAGAGAAAAACTTGCTGATCTGCTGGCGACCCGACAGGTGCTGGTGCTGTCCGGCGGCGTGTCCGTGGGTCAGCGCGACTTTGTGCCCGAGGCGCTGCGGTCGCTGGGCGTTGAGCAGGTACTGCACCGCATCGCCCAGCGACCGGGCAAGCCCATGTGGTTTGGTATCGGGCCGCAGGGGCAGGTGATCTTTGCGTTGCCCGGCAACCCCGTGTCCGCCCTGGTCTGCGCGGTGCGCTACATGCTGCCTGCGCTGGAGCAGGCCATCGGCCTGACCCCGTCGGAACCCATGCGGGTGGCCCTGGCCGCCGCGACCATGACGCATCCGGCCTTGACCTGCTTTGTACCGGTGCGGGTGCATCATGATGCCTCAGGTCGCGCATGGGCGCAGCCGGTGCCGTCCCGCACGTCGGGCGATTTTTCCTCTCTCCCGCAGACCCACGGCGTGGTCGAAT
>JBAZRB010000029.1:0-39534 GCA_041663105.1 Rhodanobacter sp. | reverse complement strand
TGCCGTGGTCGATCGCGACCTTGCGCTTCCGCCTCGCCCGCGTCATCGCGCGCCATCTGTCACGCTGTCCGTGCTGCGGCAGAGCGCACCGAGGCATCAGGCGTGTTTAGTAACACAGTAGAACTAATCACTCCGGTTAAAAAATAAAGTGCGAGCGTGGATAAAATTACACCTGATTCCCCACATCACGCATCCAAGGTTGCGAGCCGATAGCTCAGGGGCGGCGTGCGCGCCGCGGCAACGATGGGTCGCGGTACGAGCGCAGCCAGATCGAAGCGCCGGTTGAAGCGGTAGCAGAACTCGGACAGATAACGCTGCAGATACTTCGGACGCAGCGCATGGTAGGTGCCATGCATCGCATTCTTGACGTTGCCCAACAGCGTATTGATCCACCAGAAGATGGGATGGCCCTCGCTGGGCGGGCCGCCGCCAGTGACGAGCGGAACGTGGGTGCAATCGGCAGCGACGATACCCGGGAAGAAGTTCAGGCCATCGGACACCACGGCCGTGCCGGGGACCAGGTGGCGCTTGGGCCATGCCGTCAACACCGTCTTGCGAAACCCGGGCACCTCATCCATGCGCATGGCGATCGGATGACCGTCGCCGTTGCATTGCACCGCCGCGACAAAGGGAGTCTTGCCCGGGCTGCCCCGTCCGGTGCCGCCGCCGTGGCGTTCGCCGCCCCAGTAGGCATCGTCTATCTGCACGATGCCGCCGAGCGCCTGGTCACTGTCGCGCTCGATCATGGCCTGCATCAGCTTGTGCTTGAGCAGCCACGCCGTGTTGTACGAGACGCCCAACTGCCGGCGCAGCGCCAACGCCGAGATGCCGTTCTTGTGCTGGGTCAGCAGGTAGATCGCCAGGAACCACGTGCGCAGCGGCAACTTGGTGTCGGCGAACAGCGTGCCGCCGGTCAGCGACACCTGCCGCTTGCAGCGGTTGCACTGCTTCACGTTCCGCTGCACGAGGTGGCAATGGCCCGTGTGACTGCAGGATGGGCAGCGAAATCCGCTGGGCCAGCGCGCCTTCGCCAGCGCTTCGCGGCACTGCTCCTCGGTGCCATAGTGGTCGAGGAACGTCCTCAGGCTCATGCCGGGTTGAAACTGCACAGGGTTCTTTTTCACGACACTTCCTCCGTCCGCTCAGACGGTTACAGCGTCTACCCGCGTTGTATCAGGGGATGCGACAGGTGGGGAATCAGGAGAGAACAAGCCTACAAGAATTCAATGACTTGCGCTGCAGCAGAAGGTGTGACGGGCGAGCAAGCTTCCGGTGTTATTCGACACTTTTGAGGGTGTATGAGTTACGCAGGCAAAACTGAGGGTGTAACGGAGCCTAAAACGCCGCGGTTGCTGGATCAGGTGCGTGCGCGTTTGCGGTTCAAGCACTATAGCCTCCGCACGGAGCAGGCATACATCGGCTGGATAAGGCGCTTTATTCTGGCCAATGAAAAGCGCCATCCGCGTGACATGGGGGTAACGGAGGTTGAGGCCTTTCTCTCCTTCGCTGGGTTGGTTTTGCATCAGCTGAAACTTTAGGCCAACTCTTATCCCTGCCGATCTGGTGCAATAAACGACAAACGCGTGTGAGTGTTTGCCGAGCCCGTTTCCCGCTCAACTCAGCCGCAGCAGCTTGCGCACGGCAGGCAGGTTGCGCCGGCTGATTTCGGGGCTGCTTTCGGTGCCGTCGAGGCGGGCCAATACGCGGCCATCGGCAAGCGTTTTCAGGCCGAGCAGGCGCGTCGGTGGGACCAGGCAGTTACGGTGCAGGCGGATCAGTTGTTCGGGGTAGGCTTCCTCGAGCTGACGCAGTGATTCCTCGATCAGCAGCTCGCCGCGGCGATGCTGCACGACGACGTATTTCTCGTCGGCGATCAGGCACAGCACTTCGTCCAGTGCGATACGCACCTGTTCGCCGCCGAGGCGGCCGTGCAGGTAGGCGGCGGATTCGCGCGGGTTGTCGTCGAGCCGGCGCTGCGCACGCTGCAGTGCTTCGCGCAGGCGTTCGAGCCGCACCGGTTTGAGCAGGTAGTCGACCGCACCCAGATCGAATGCCTTGAGCGCGTGGTTTTCGTAGGCGGTGCAGAAGATCACTTGCGGCCTGCCGCGCGATGACAGTCGCCGGGCAACGGTGATGCCGTCGATGCCGGGCATGTTGATGTCGAGCAGCAGGGTGTCCGGCTGCAGCTCATCGAGCAGCCCCAGTGCGGTTTCGCCATCGTCGACGCTGCCGACGATTTCAACACCCTCGCATTCGCCAACCAGCGCAGTCAGCCGCGCCCGTGCCAGCGGTTCGTCGTCGACGATCATCAGGCGCATCAGGCAGTGACCCCCGGCAGTTGCAGCAGTACCACGAAGCGATCGCCCTGCGCGCCGGCCTCGACCCTGGCCTGCGGGCCGTAGCGATAGGCGACGCGCTTGCGCACGTTCTCCAGGCCGTGCCCGTTGCCCGGCGTGGGCGGCGTATCCGGCAGCGGGTTGATGATCTCGATGCGCACGCCGCTGCCCTCACGCCGTCCGCGCAGGATCACTTCGCCGCCGCCGCGCAGTGGCTGGATGCCATGCCGCACGGCGTTTTCCACCAGCGGCTGCAGCAGCAGCCGCGGCAACGAGTAGTCGACGGGCAGTTCGCCCATGTCGCGCTGGATGCGCAGGCGCGGGCCCAGCCGCAGTTGCTCGATGGCGAGGTAGCGCTCGACCAGGGCCAGCTCCTCGCCCAGTGTGCCGTCGCCAATGTCGTGCTGGCCCAGCGCGGCGCGGAACAGCTCGCACAGATCTTCCACGGTGCGCTCGGCCGCGGCGGGGTCGACGCGGATCAGTGCCGCTACCGTATTCATGCTGTTGAACAGGAAATGTGGCCGGATGCGTGCCTGCAAGGCCTCGACCTGGGCCCGGCTGACCGCCGCCAGACGCGCCTGCCACTGGGTCAGTACGTAGAAGTAACGCAGCATCGCCGCGCCGAGCAGGGCGGCGATGACCGTGTTGTCGCGAACGAACACCAGCATGCTGCTGCCGATCATCTGCATGCGCAGCGCGCTGTCGAGCCAGCTGGCCATGCTGCTGGCGGCGAATACGGTCAGCACGATGATCAACCAGACCCCCAGATACGGCATCCGCCCGGGTAGTCGCAGCAGCAGCCCCCGAAGCTTGCACAGGGTCACCGCGATCACCATCGCCAGCCACGTCACGAACAGCATGCTGACGCTGTAGGCCGGCCAGTCGCGCTGGTCATCGTGGGCCAGCCACATCACGGTCACGGTGAGCGCGCCGACGATGAACAGCGCGAACAACGCCGGCAGCTGGCAGAAGTCCGGCAACGGACTTTGTTCGACCACGCCGCGCAGGCGTCGGGGGGGCGAGAAGGCGCGCATGCTGCCAGTATGCCGCAGGCCCGGGTCGGCTTACGCGAACCGCTGCCCAAGCCAGCTGCGCAGGTCGGCAATTTCCTCGGCGCATACCGAATGCGGCATCGGGTAGGTATGCCAGTCCACCGCGTAGCCCATTGACTGCAACAGCGCGTGCGATTCGACACCGCGTTGCAGCACCACCACCGGATCGGCGGTGCCGTGACCCCAGAAGATCGGCGTGACGTCATTCGCACTGCTGCGCTCGGCAGCCAGCGCGGCGGACAGCGGCAGATAGGCCGACAGCACGACGATGCCGGCCAGCTTTTCAGCGTGCCGCAAACCTGCCGCCAGCGCCATCGCGCCACCCTGCGAGAAGCCCGCCAGCACGATCCGCTCGCTGGGCACGCCGCGCTCGTGCTCGCGCTCGATCAGGGCTTCCACCTCGGCGAACGAGGCGCGCATGCCGACCTCATCCTGCCGCGCGTTGAGGTCGAAGCCGGCGATGTCGTACCACGCCCGCATCGGCGCACCGTTGTTGATCGTCACCGGCCGTACCGGCGCATGCGGAAACACGAAACGCAGCGCCGGCCATGATGGCGCCACCAGCTCCGGCACGATCGGCGCGAAGTCGTTGCCGTCGGCACCCAGGCCGTGCAGCCAGATGATGCTGAAAGTCGGGTTTGGCGCGGTTTCGCGTTCGATGGTGGGGAGGCTCATGGGCTGCTCGGAAAAGGTGGGACCACGGAGCCGTTGTCGTTGAGGGCTCGCAGCGAAATGTCGATGGCGTTGCCGCTGATTCTCACCGACTTCGCCACGCCAGACCACCCGCCAGCGGGCTCCTGCGAGATGATGGGGTTTTGTCGGGCCGAGGTTGTGGGGCACGAGCGATACCTTTGTGGCGCCGTCTGCGGGAGGCTGCATGAACGACTGCTTTCCCCAAAGTTGGCCGGCAAGCACTTCGGCGTGGACGGGTTTCCATTCTGGGGCAGCTGTATCTGCTGACAACGGTAACCCGCCGTCGCGAATGCCTGTTTACCGACCCGGTGCGTGCGTGGGTCGCCTGCCGGGTCATCCACGCCCCGACGACCTGGGCGGATTCGCGCCTGCTGACGTGGGTGTTGATGCCCGATCACTGGCATGGGTTGCTGCGGCTGGGTGATGAACCGCTGGGGCGCGTCATGAATCGCTTCAAGGCGGGCGTGTCGCGCGCGCTGCACGATTCCTGTGCGATGGACGGCGCCGTGGGAGCGCAGCTTCCATGACCACGCGCCGCTGCGTGCGGATGAGGACATCACGTGCGTCGCGCGCTACCTGGTGGCCAATCCGGTGCGCGCAGGCTTGGCTGACGGTGTACTTGCCTACCCTTACTGGAATGCCGTGTGGCTGGAGACTCCTGACGAGCCGCTGCCGTAGGAGCCGCTGGCGGGCGATGCTTTTTGCTCTTCCATGGCGCATCGGAGCAACAGCATCGCCCGCCAGCGGGCTCCTACGGGTGGGTCAGGGCCCTGGTTTCAACCCCAGCTCGTGGGCAAAAAACGTCAAGCCGATGGCGGTGTCGCCGACGCGCTGGCTGAAGGGGGCACCGATGCCGTGCCCGGCGTTCATGCGCGTGAGCAACATGATCGGCTGGGCCGAGCTGCTGGCGTTCTGCAGGGCAGCGGTGAACTTGCGTGATTGCCACGGCGCCACGCGTGGATCGTTGGCGCCGGTGGTCATCAATACGGCTGGGTAGGCGGTGTGTGGTTGCACGTTCTGCAAGGGCGAGTAGGCCAGGGTGGCCTTGAACTGCACCGGATCGCTGATGCTGCCGTATTCGCTGACGTTGTACGCGCCGTTGGCGAACACAGTCTCGTGGCGCAACATGTCGTAGATGCCGACCTTGGCCATCACCGCGCGGTAGTCGCCGGGATGCTGCACGATCTGCGCGCCCATCAGCAGGCCGCCGTTGCTGCCGCCGAGGATGCCCAGGTGTTCACGATCGGTCCATTGGCTGTCGAACAGCGCCAGCGCCGCGGCGTGGAAGTCGTCGAACACGTTCTGCTTGTGCAGCTTCTGGCCCTGCGCGTGCCACGCCTCGCCGTTCTCGTTGCCGCCGCGGATATTGGCATAGGCCAGCACGCCGCCGCGCTCCAGCCAGGCCAGGTTGGCACCGATGAAGCCAGGTTTGATCGGGATGTCGAAGCCACCGTAGCTGTAGAGGATGGTGGGGCGCGTGCCGTCCGCCGTGACGCCGCGCAGCGACAGCACGGTCACCGGGATCTTCGTGCCGTCTTTCGAGGTGCCGTCGACCTGTTGCGTCACCACGTTCGAATAATCAGCTGCCGGCTTCACTTCGAACACCGTTTTCAGCGTGCCCTGCTTGCCGTCGTACTCGACCCAGCGTTCGGGCGTGATCCAGCCGCTGTAGCTGATCAGCGCGCGGTCCTGTCCGGATTCGGAGGCGATATCGCCCACGCCAATGCCGTGCGCCGGCAGCGGCAGCCGACGCATGAAATGCGCGGTGCGGTCGTACTGTTCCACCCACCAGTCCGGGCCGTGGCTGCGCACCACCAGAAAGCCGTCGCCGAGCGGCGCGATGCGCTGGATCGCTCCATCACGCTGCGCCAGCACGGGCACGGAGTGACCGTTTTTGTCCAGCGCAACAATCTTGCCGCGTGGCGCGTTCTCGAACGAGGCGACATACAGGCGCCCGCCGACCCACGCCGCTGTGCGCACGTTGGCGCGACGGTCGAGCGCGCGCACATAGTGTCCACCCCGGCGCAGGAAAACCTCGGCCGCGCCGCCGTCGCCGATGTAGGCGAGCACGGCGGACTGTGCCGTGCCGGGTGAATTCACCAGCACGTATTCGGCGACTCGGGAGTAGCCCTTGCCGAATACCAGCGTATCCGTGTTCACCGGCTGGCCCAGCCGGTGATGGACCAGGCTGGCGTTGAACTGCTGCACCGGTTTGCCCGCTGCCGGTGGCGCCAAGCGCACGTAGCTGAAGCCCTTTTCGTCGGCGTTCCAGACCAGCCCTTGCGGGGTGGTGCCGCCGCCGGCCCAGGGCAGGGTGTCGGGCAGGGTCTTGCCGGTGCCCACGTCGAGCACGTGGATGGTGGTCAGCTCGCTGCCGCCCTCGGCAGTGCCATAGGCCAGATAACGGCCGCTGGGCGAAGGCCAGTAATCCGTGATCGCGGTGCGGCCGTGGTCGGCGTTCGGATCCACCAGCGTTTTCGCCGCGCCATCGGGCCACGCCTGCGCGATCAACACGGGCTGCGGCTGCGGTGGTGTCTGCTGCAGATAGAACAAGGTGTTGCCGGCCAGCTCCGGGCCCGAGCGGGTGGTTGAGGTAATCGCCAGCTGCTGTACCCGAGCGGTGATCGCCCGCCCCTGCGGCGTCGCCGCCAGGCGCACCTCGGTGTAGGCATTTTGCGCTGCGATCCACTGCTGCACACGGGGATCGTCGGGGTTTTCCAGCCATCGATAGGGATCGGCCACGGTTACCCCATGGAACACACTGGACGCCGGCTGCGCCGGTGTGGCCGGCGGCAGTTGCTGGCTGGGGTCGATCAACGCCATCCTGCCTGGCGCACGCTGTGCCGGTGGCACGGGCGGCAACTGGGCGGCGATGGCGGTGCTGCCGAACAGGCTGGCGACCAGAATGAGGGTGAGGCGCATGCTGAATCTCCGCGAGCAGGACAGGCCGGCAGGGTAACCCCATGCGGCATCGGCTGCGGCGATGGCTACGGATGACTTCTGGCACGGTAGGCCACGTAGGTCCAGCGGGCTCGGTTATGCTGCTTTTTTTGCCTGGGAATCCTCCATGCGCAGACTGCTGCTTGCCACCCTCGTCGCCCTCGCCGCGCTGCCGGCCGCCGCCACCAACGCCCCGCTCGACATGGAAACCATCATGGCCAACCCCGACTGGGTCGGTCAGCCGGTGGAGATGCCGTATTGGAGCGTGGACGGGCGCAGCCTGTATTACTCGGTCAAGCGCGATGGCAGGCCGGTGCGCGACCTGTATCGGGCCGACCCGGCCAGTGGCAGCAGCGTGAAACTGGACCCGGCCGCGATGGCCAGCGCCGACGGCCCGGCGGTGTTCGATCACGCGCACCAGCATGCCGCCTTTATCCTGCATGGCGACGTGTTTGTGGTCGACCTGGCCAGCGGCCAGCGGCACCAGGTGACGATGACCCCGCAGCCGGAGTCCTCGCCGCAGTTCTCGGTCGACGGTCGCTCGCTGCAATTCCGCGACGGCAACGACTGGTACAGCTACAACCTGGCCAGCGCGGTCAGCGCGCCGGTGGCACTGCTGAAATTCGCCGACGATCCGCAGGCGAAGCAGCCGGACGAGCTGGGCGATCTGCAACTGAAACTGTTCAAGACCCTGCGCGAGATCAAGGCCGACAAGCAGGCCATGCGCGACGAGAACAAGGCGCTGGAAGCGGCCGACCCCGGCCGTGCGCCGGCGCCGTTCTGGCTTGGCGACAAGATCGTGCCGGTCGATACCGAACTGTCGCCGGATGGCCGCTGGATGCTGCTGGTGACCAAGTCGAAGGGCTACGCCGCCGGCCAGGCACCGGTAATCAACCACTACGTGACCGACAGTGGCTACACCGAGCCGGAAAAGGCGCGCACCTATGTCGGCCACAATGACCCGGCGCCGCAGGCGCTGTGGTTGCTGGACCTGGTCCATCACCAGAAATATGCGCTGAAGACCGACAGCTTGCCCGGCATCAAGGACGATCCGCTGGCCGCCCTGCGCAAGCAGGCCGTCGCCGCGCTGGAGCAGGCCGGCAAGACCGATGAAGCCAAGGCGCTGAAGGCGCCCGACGTGCGCCCGGTGCGCATCGTCGCGGGCGGCGAGGATGGCGGTGGCGGCGGCATCGAGTGGAGCGACGATGGCAGCCAGCTGGCGATCCAGCTGCGCGCGATCGACAACAAGGACCGCTGGATCGCCAGCGTCGACTTCAGCCGGCACGCGCTGGTCAGCCAGAATCGCCTGCACGACAACGCCTGGATCAACTGGAGCTTCAACGATTTTGGATGGCTGAAAGACAGCCGCACGCTGTGGTATCTCAGCGAGCAAAGCGGCTACTCGCAGCTGTACACCCAATCGCTCGGCGGCAAGCCGACGGCGCTGACCAGCGGCAAGTTCGAGGTGAGCCACCCGGTGCTCAGTGACGACGGCAAGACGTTCTACGTGCTGACCAACAAGGTCGCGCCATACAGCTACGACATCTACCGCGTGCCGGTCGCTGGCGGCGCGCTGAGTCGCGTCAGCCAGTTCCAGAGCATCGACGATTTCATGCTGTCACCCGATGACAGGCAGCTCGCCGTGCTGCACTCCGGGGCGTACATGTTCCCCCAGCTGGCGGTGCAGTCGGCCGACGGCGGCAGCGTCAAAGAGCTTACCCACACCATGAAGCCGGCATATGCCGATCGTGACTGGATCACGCCGAAGATCGTCGAGGTGCCGTCCTCGCACGGTGCGGGGGTGATCTACGCCAAATACTACGGGCCGGCCGATGAGAGCGAGGCGGTCAAGCGACCGGCCGTGCTGTTCGTGCATGGCGCCGGTTACCTGCAGGACGTGACGCTCGGCTCGACCTATTACTTCCGCGAGCAGATGTTCAACAACCTGCTGGTGCAGCAGGGCTACGTGGTGCTGGAGATGGACTACCGCGCCTCGGCCGGCTACGGTCGCGCCTGGCGCACCGCGATCTACCAGCAGATGGGTCATCCGGAGCTGGAAGACCTGCTCGACGGCAAGGCCTGGCTGGTGAAGCACCACGCCGTGGATCCGAAGCGCGTCGGCATCTACGGCGGCAGCTATGGCGGCTTCATGACCGAGATGGCGCTGCTGCGTGCGCCGGGTGAATTCGCTGCTGGCGCCGCGCTGCGCGCGCCGTCGGACTGGACCAGCTACAACGACGAATACACCTCCAACATCCTCAACGATCCGCAGCTCGACCCCGAGGCCTACAAGATCAGCTCGCCGATCGAGTACGCCGCCAACCTGCGCGACCCGTTGCTGATCGAGCATGGCCTGATCGACAACAACGTGATGACCGGCGATTCGATCCGCCTGTACCAGCGCTTCATCGAGCTGCACAAGAACAACTTCTGGATCTCGCTGTATCCGCTGGAACGTCACGGCTTCGAGCACGCCGATTCGTGGTATGACGAATACCGGCGCATTGACGAGTTGTTCAATACCTACGTGAAGCCGGCGAAATAAGGCCTCGCGATGCTTGCGACCCGCCGGCGGCATGTGGCTGGCGGGTCCGCCTGACTGGCGCCCACGAACCGCAGGACAAGCATGAGCAAGCTCGGCACGATTCGCGTCGTGGCTGCCTTCGAGCTGGCCAAGGGCGCGCTCATCCTGCTGGGTGGCCTGGGAGCGCTGTCGCTGATTCATCACGATGTACGGCGAATCGCCGAGCAGCTGATCGAGCACCTGCAACTCAATCCGGCCAGGCACTACCCGCGTATCTTTCTCGAGGCTGCCACGCACGTCACTGATACGCGGCTGCGCCTGCTCGCCATGATTGCGCTGGCCTATGCCATGGCGCGATGCGTCTAGGCCTACGGCTTGTGGCACGGTCGGCGCTGGGCCGAATGGGTGGCGGCGATCAGTGCCGGCATCTACCTGCCCTTCGAGCTCGGCGACTGGATCAGGCACGGTGCGGCCATGGCGCTCGTGGCGCTGGCGCTCAACCTGCTGGTCTGTGGCTGATGATCCAGGCCTTGCGCCAACGCCGTGGCGGCGTTGACTGAGTAGCGGGGCTGCGCCTGTGCCGTGGGCTGTCCTTCTGCGGGTCGTGTCGGCGGAGTAGTCTCTGGCCGGAACCTTGCCGCATCGCCGGCCGACCAAGAGATGTCATTCCATGTCCGTGAAAAAACTCCCGCAGAAAATCTGTGCGGTCTGCGGCAAGTCATTCGCGCTGAACAACCTGATTCCCGGCGAATTGGTGCGCAAGGAGATCAGCGCCGAAATCGTGAAGGCGGTACCGGACTGGTCAGCCGAAAAATTCATCTGCCGCACCGACCTGACCGATTTTCGCGGTCGTTACGTGCATGCGTTGCTTGAGTCGGAAAAGGGCGAATTGTCGACGCTGGAGCAGGACGTGCTGCGCAGCCTCAAGGAGCACGAGTTGCTGTCCACGGATGTGGAATCCGAGTTCGAGCAGCAGTGGTCTTTCGGTGAACGGCTGGCCGACCGGATCGCCGCGTTTGGCGGCAGCTGGACGTTCCTGATCTGGTTCGGCGTGTTTCTGCTGTGCTGGATCGGCCTGAATTCGCTGACCCTGTTCTTTCGTCCCGTGGACCCGTATCCCTTCATCTTCCTCAACCTGATCCTGTCGTGCATCGCGGCCATCCAGGCGCCGGTGATCATGATGAGCCAGAATCGGCAGGAGGCAAAGGACCGCGTGCGCTCCCAGCACGACTACCAGATCAACCTGAAGGCGGAGCTGGAGATTCGCCACCTGCACGAGAAGGTCGATCACCTGCTCTCGCACCAGTGGGATCGACTGGTGGAGATCCAGGAGCTGCAACTGCAGTTGCTGTCGGAGCTCGGCGCGCGCAAGTAAGCGCAGTGGGCTGTGGTAGCTCGCCTCAGACGGCGCGCAGGCCCGCCGCCTCGCGCGCGAGCAGCTCGATCCCGGCCCAGTCGCCTGCGGCGAGCTTGTCGGCCGGGGTCAGCCACGAACCGCCCACGCAGACCACGTTCGGCAGGGCGAGGAAGTCCGGCGCATTGCTGAGGCTGATGCCGCCAGTGGGGCAGAAGCGTACCTGCGGCAGCGGGCCGGCCCAGGCGCCGAGCAGCTTGGCACCGCCGGCGGGTACCGCCGGGAAAAACTTCAGGTGGTTGTAGCCGCGTTCGAGCAGGGTCATCAGCTCGCTGGCGGTGGCGGCGCCGGGCAGCAACGGCAGCTCGCTGTCGTCGGCCGCATCGAGCAGGCGCGGTGAGACACCGGGTGATACCGCAAACTTCGCACCGGCCTGCAACGCGGCCTTCAGGTCACGCTCGCCGAGTACGGTGCCTACACCAATCATCGCGCCCTCGACCTCGGCGGCGATCGCGCGCACCGCCTCCAGCGCGGCCGGCGTGCGCAGGGTCACCTCGATCGCCGGGGTGCCGCCGGCCACCAGCGCGCGCGCCATTTTTACGGCGAGCTTGGCGTCATGGATCACCACCACCGGAATCACCGCGGCCAGCCGCATGGTGGTTTCGATCTGCTGTTGCTTGGTTTCGATGTTGCTCATGGCTTCACTCGCTTGATGGGATTTGTAGGAGCGCACCCTGTGCGCGAAGGCCATCCAGAGCATCGCGCACAGGGTGCGCTCCTACAACACAGGGGTGGGGTTTACAGAACGCCGGCACCGAGGTCGGCAGTGGTGGCGGCCTGACGGAAAAGACCGAACAGTTCGCGGCCCATGCCGCTGTGCTGGGCGGACAGGTCGGCGGTGACCGGCAGGCGCGCGTCCAGTTCGTGTGCTTCGATCAGGACGTCCAGACGTCCATTCACTGCGTCAAGCCGGATCATGTCGCCGTTGCGGATCTTGCCGATCGGCCCGCTGGCGACGGCTTCCGGGGTGACGTGGATCGCCGCCGGCACGCGGCCGGAGGCGCCGGACATGCGGCCGTCGGTGAGCAGGGCGATGCGGTGACCGCGATCCTGCAGCAGGGCCAGCGTCGGGGTGAGCTTGTGCAGCTCGGGCATGCCGTTCGCCTGCGGGCCCTGGAAGCGCACCACCGCGACGAAATCGCGATTGAGTTCGCCGCGCTTGTACGCCGCCGGCAGTTCGTCCTGATCGTGGAACACGATCGCCGGCGCCTCGATCAGCAGCCGGTCGTCGGGCACCGAGGACACCTTGATCACCGCGCGGCCCAGGTTGCCGGTCAGCATGCGCAGGCCGCCATCGGCACGGAACGGCTCGTCGGCGCCGCGCAGCACGCCGCGGTTGCCACTCTGCTTCGGCACGGGGATCCAGTGCAGTGCGCCGGAGTCGTCGAGCTGCGGCAGTTGCGCGTAGCCTTCCATGCCGGTGCCGAAGATCGTCTTGACGTCGCCGTGCAGCAGGCCGGCGCCGAGCAGCTGGTCGATCAGGAACGCCATGCCGCCGGCCTGGTGGAACTGGTTCACGTCGGCGTAGCCGTTCGGATACACCCGCGCCAGCAGCGGGACCACCCCGGACAGCGCGTCGAAATCATCCCAGCGCAGCTGGATCCCGGCGGTGTGCGCAATGGCCACCAGATGCAGCAGGTGGTTGGTCGAGCCGCCGGTGGCATGCAGGCCGATCACGCCGTTGATGATGGCGCGCTCGTCGATGATGTGGCCGACCGGCAGGTAGTGCTCGCCCAGCGCGCTGTAGCTGGCGACCCGGCGCACCACCTCGGCGGTGAGCGCGTCGCGCAGCGGCGTGTCCGGCGCCTCGAAACTGGCGCCGGGCAGGTGCATGCCCATGATCTCCATCAGCATCTGGTTGGAGTTGGCGGTGCCGTAGAAGGTGCAGGTGCCTGGTGCGTGATACGAGGCGGCTTCCACTTCCATCAGGTCGACCTTGCTCGCCTTGCCCTCGGCCCAGGCCTGGCGCACCTTGGATTTTTCCTCGTTGGGGATGCCGCTGGGCATCGGCCCGGACGGCACGAAGGCGCCCGGCAGATGGCCGAAGCTCAGCGCGCCGATCAGCAGGCCCGGCACGATCTTGTCGCAGATGCCCAGGTACAGCGCGCCGTCGAACATGTCGTGCGACAGCGACACCGCCGTGGCCATCGCGATCAGGTCGCGCGAAAACAGCGACAGCTGCATGCCTGGCTGGCCCTGGGTCACGCCGTCGCACATCGCCGGCACGCCGCCGGCGACCTGGGCGGTAAAGCCGCCGTCGCGGGCGATCTGGCGGATCAGGGTGGGGTAGCGCTCGTACGGCTGGTGCGCCGAGAGCATGTCGTTGTAGGCGGTGACGATCGCGAGGTTGGCACGATGGCCGTTGCGCAGCGCGTCCTTGTCGTCAGTGCCGCAGGCAGCGAAGCCGTGGGCGAGGTTGCCGCAGGACAGATGCGCGCGCTGCGGGCCGCTGCGATCAACCGCGTCGATGCGCTTGAGGTAGGCGGCGCGGGTATCGCGGCTGCGCTCGCGCAGGCGTTCGGTGACTTCGGCGACGACGGGATGCAACGTGTTCATGACTTCTTCCGATGTTGTAGGAGCGCACCCTGTGCGCGACGGCGTCGCCGCCGGGTTGGTTCTTCGCGCACACGGTGCGCTCCTGCCGGGGCGACGGTATTGGCGGTGGCTACGGGCACCAGTAAACCGCCACCGGCACCCGGGTCTGGGCAAGTACGGCGCGTACCGGATAGTGCTGCGCCTCACCCAGGCCGAGGCGTGCATCGGCGAGCAGGTCGCGCTTGGAGTTGCCGCTGACCAGCAGGTACAACGCGTGGGTCTGCAGCAGGGTGGGCAGGCTCAGGGTGATGCGCGGCTCGCCGGCACCGGGCGCCTGCATGGGCAGCACGCTGGCCGTGCCGTCCAGGTCAAGCGCCTCGGCCAGATGGTCGCCACCGGGGAAGAACGACGCGGTATGACCATCATCACCCATGCCCAGCACCACCACATCGAACGGCCGCGGCAGCGCATCGATGCGTGCTTGCGCGATGGCCAGGCCCGCCTCCGGGCTGGCGTCGCCGGTGTACAGCGGCACGAACGTGGCGGCAGCGGCGTCGCCTTGCAGCAGCAGCGACTTGACCAGCTGGGCGTTCGAGCGAGGGTCGCTTTCCGGCACCCATCGTTCATCGACCAGGGTCACGTGAACCCGCGACCAGTCCAGCTGCTGTTTCGCCAGCTGGCTGAAAAACTGCTTCGGCGTGCTGCCGCCGGAAACCGCCAACGCCGCCTCGCCGCGGGCTGCCAGTGAGGTGCGCAGCTGATCGGCGACGCGCTCGGCCAGCGCCAGCGCCTGGGCTTTGCAATCGGAGAAACTGTGGGTGGTGACGTTCAATAGATTGGGCATGCTGGAAGGGGCTGCAGGGCGCTCAGGCGTCCTGCCAGCTATGGTTGGAGAGGGTTGGGCAGTGTGCCCCACCGGCTGGGAGCGCCGGGTGAAGCACGGGTAAAAAGAACACCTTATTCACTGTCGTCATGCCAGGTGCGACCGTCGCGCTCGATCAGCGCCACGGCAGCGCTCGGCCCCCAGCTGCCGGCTGCGTAAGGGCGTGGTGCCTCGTTGCTGTTGGCCCAGCCGGCGAGAATCGGGTCGGCCCAGCGCCATGCCGCTTCCACTTCGTCGCGGCGCATGAACAGTGTCGGGTTGCCGCGCACCACATCCAGCAGCAGGCGCTCGTAGGCATCCGGCTGTTGCGCGCCGAAGGCTTCGGCAAAGCTCATGTCCAGTGGCACGTTGCGCAGGCGCAGGCCGCCGGGGCCGGGATGCTTGATGGTCAGCCACAGCTTCACGCCTTCGTCCGGCTGCAGGCGCAATACCAGCCGATTCTGGGTCAGGGTGCCCGAACCCGCGGCGAAGATGGAGTGCGGTACCGGCTTGAACGCCACCACGATTTCCGAGACGCGGTCCGGCAGCCGCTTGCCGGTGCGCAGGTAGAACGGCACGCCGGCCCAGCGCCAGTTGGCGATTTCCGCCTTCAGCGCCACGAAGGTTTCGGTGTTGGACGAGGTGCCCAGCTCATCCGGATAGCCGGGCACGCTGGCGCCTTCGGCCACGCCGGCACGGTACTGGCCGCGCACGGTGAACTGGCCGACATGGGCGTCGTCGATCGGCTGCAGCGCGTTGAGCACTTTCAGCTTTTCATCGCGCACGGCATCGGGTGCCAGCGAGGCGGGCGGCTCCATCGCCACCATGCACAACAGTTGCAGCAAGTGGTTTTGCACCATGTCGCGCATGGCACCGGCATGGTTGTAGTAACCGGCACGGTGGCCCACCCCGACAGTCTCCGCGACGGTGATCTGCACGTGGTCGATATGCGCCGAATTCCACAGCGGCTCGAACAGCGCATTGCCGAAGCGCAGCACCAGCAGGTTCTGCACCGTTTCCTTGCCGAGGTAGTGGTCGATGCGGAACGTCTGCGACTCGTTGAATACCTTGCCGACCGCATCGTTGATCCGGTTGGCGCTTTCGAGGTCGCGGCCGATCGGCTTTTCAAGCACGACGCGGGACTTGCCCTGGTTGAGTCCGTAGCTGCCCAGCCGATTGCAGATGTCGACGAACAAATCCGGCGAGGTGGACAGATAGAACACGCGCACGTGCTCGGCCTCGCTGCTGATCAGCGCGGCGAAATCGTCCCAGCCTTCATCCTTGCGTGCGTCCAGTGGCCGGTAGAACACCTGCTGCAGGAACACGTCGAGTTTGGCCGCGTCGCAAATCTTGACCAGTGCGGTGCGCAGGTGCGCGCGGTAGCCGGCGTCATCCAGCGCCTCGCGGGCCACGCCGATGATGCGGCTGCTGGCAGGAATCTGGCCATCCAGGAAACGGTGGAACATGGCGGGCAGCAGCTTGCGCAGGGCCAGATCGCCAGTGCCGCCGAAAATGACCAGGTCGAACGCTTCAACCGATGGGGGGGTAGCAGTCACGCAGTCACCTCGACACGATGCCGGAAGGCGGGCAGGCTGGATGGCAGATTGCCCGGGTTTTCACGGATCATACCAGTGAAATACCAGAGCGACTACCGTCTTTCATGTTGATTCTTTGATCGCGGCGAACCCCTTCAAGTGGCATGCACGGCAAGGGTTTCGAAAATGGCTGCATAGAACGGGCTTGCGGATGGTGGATAGCTATTGGTATTGTCCGCGGCATGGAAACCGCCCTGGCCAATGAATACCGTCGGATCTGTCAGGATCCTGCGACCCACCAACCGCTGGCCTATCTGCGTCTGCGCCGGGCGATCCGCAATATCGTCGAACACCGCGATATCGAGCCGGGCCAGGCCTTGCCCAGCGAGCGTGATTTGTCACAGGTGCTGAAGCTGTCGCGGGTAACCGTGCGCAAGGCGATCGCCGGTCTGGTCGAGGAAGGCTTGCTCACCCAGCGCCACGGTGCGGGCACCTTCATCGCCGAGCGCATCGTCAAGCCGATGTCGCGCCTGACCAGCTTCACCGAGGATCTGCGCGACCGCGGCCTGCGCCCACGCTCGGAGTTTTTCGAGCGCGGCGTCGGCGAGGTGACGCCGGAGGAATCGATGGCGATGAACCTCTCGCCCGGTTCGCTGGTGGTGCGTCTGCATCGTGTGCGCTATGGCCAGGACGAACCCCTGGCGATCGAGCGCAGCGTGGTGCCGGCCAGCATGTTGCCCGACCCGATGCTGGTGCACGACTCGCTTTACGAAGCGCTCGAAAAGCTCAACTGCCGGCCACGCCGGGCACTGCAACGGCTGCGCGCGGTGTCGCTCAGTGCGCCGCAGGCGCGCCTGTTGCACGTCAACGTCGGCAGCGCAGGCCTGAATATCGAACGACGCAGTTTTCTCGACGATGGCCGCGTCGTCGAATTCACCACCTCCTGGTATCGCGGCGACATCTACGATTTCGTGGCCGAGCTGCACGCCGACTGATCTGCAGGAGCGCACCCTGTGCGCGATGCTTTTTGTTCTTGTGGACATAAAGAGCATCGCGCACAGGGTGCGCTCCTGCATCAACATCAACCTCAATGCATCACGGATGCTCGTCATGACCACTGCCCTCACCCACGCCCGCGTACTCACTGACACCGGTTGGCGCGAAGACATTGCGGTCGTGCTGGACGGCGAGCACATTGCCGCTCTGCTGCCGATGACCGACCCGCGTCTGCGCGACCTCCCGCAGCAGGATCTGGATGACGCGATGCTGGTGCCGGGTTTCATCGATGTGCAGGTCAACGGTGGTGGCGGGGTGTTGTTCAACGATGCGCCGACGGTGGAGACGATTCGCCGGATCGGCGCCGGTCATCGCCGCTTCGGCACCACTGGTTTCCTGCCGACCCTGATCAGCGACGAAGTGGCGATGATGCGCGCCGCGCTGGCGGCAGTGGAACAGGCGCTGGCCGAGGGCGTGCCTGGCGTGCTCGGCATTCATCTGGAAGGCCCGTACCTCGCGCCGGCGCGCAAGGGCGTGCATGACCCGAAGTATTTCCATGCGCCGGGCAGTGCGGAACTCGAACTCCTGTGCGCGCCACACCACGGCGTGCGGCTGCTGACGCTGGCGCCGGAAGAAGTGCCGCTGCAAAGCATCCGTGCGCTGGCTGCCGCCGGGCTCGTCGTCTGTGCCGGCCACACCGCGGCCGACTACGCCACCACCAAGGCCGCACTGGTTGCCGGCGTGCGCGGCTTCACCCATCTGTTCAATGCGATGACCCCGTTCGGCAGTCGCGAGCCTGGCGTGGTCGGTGCGGCGCTGGATGACGCCAACAGCTGGTGCGGCCTGATCGTCGATGGTCACCACGTGCATCCGGCCAGCCTGCGCGTGGCGATTGCGGCCAAGCCGCGCGGCAAGATGCTGCTGGTCACCGATGCGATGCCGCCGGTCGGTTCGGACTACCCCGATTTCGTGATCAACGGCGAAACCATCACCGCGAAGGACGGCATCTGCCAGACCGCGCAAGGCGTGCTGGCCGGTTCCGCGCTGGACATGGCCGGCGCGGTGCGCAATGCGGTGCAACTGCTCGGACTGCCGCTGGATGAGGCGCTGCGCATGGCCAGCACCTACCCGGCCGAATTCCTCGGCCTGGGTGCCAGCCATGGCCGCATCGCCGAAGGCTGTCGCGCCGACCTGGTGCTGATCGACGACGACTGCCGCGTGCAGCAGAGCTGGATCGGCGGCATCAGCGGGTGAGCGGCGCGCGCAGGGTGCCCGCTTCGCGAACACCTTGAGCCGGCGCTCACGACGCAGTTCAGCGTCGCGGCGGCGCCGTGTGCCGAGGTGCGGTGGAGCCACGCACCACCAGTTCCGGGCTGAAGCCTTCGTTGACCGTGCTGATCGCCTCGCCATTGGCGGCGCGCTGCAGGTCGCCGATCAGTCGCTGTGCTGCGTGCCGGGCAATCTCCTCGGTCGCCTGTCGCGCGGTGGTCAGCGCGGGCCATGACTGCTTGGAGAACGGGCTGTCCTCGAAGCCGGCAATGGAGAGGTCGTAGGGCACGTTGATGCCGTCCGAATGCGCCGCTGCCAGCACGCCGGCGGCAATCTCGTCGTTGGAGCCGAAGATTGCGGTGGGGCGCTCCTTCAGCGCCAGCAGCTTGCGCGCGCCACGAAAACCGTCATCGAAGGTGTAGTCGCCGGCCAGGATCAGCTTGCGGTCCACGGCAATGCCGTAGTGCTTCAGCGCGTCCTCGTAACCCTGGTAACGCTCGGGGCTGGAGCGGTGCTCGCGCCCACCCCAGAGGAAGCCGATGCGCTGGTGACCGAGCTGGATCAGGTGCTCGGTGATCGCGTAGGCGGCATCGCGGTCGTCCACGTAGACGCAGGGATAGCCATCCGCGGGGTCCTTGCGTGCGGAGATGATCCGCATGAAGGGGATGTTCGCTTCGGCGAGGGTGCGGATCAGCTCCGGCTGTTCCGACATCGGCGGCGCCAGCACCAGCCCGGCCAGGCGCGAGCGGCGCGCCAGTTCGCACAACTCCTCGGCCAGGCGAGGCGATGATGAATCGCAGGGATGGATCTGCAGGCCGAAGCCGCTGCTGCGGCATGCCGACAACACGCCATGCTGCATGTTGATGACGTAGTGCGCGTTCGGATTGTCGTAGACCAGGCCGATCGCGTAGGCACGCGTACTGCGCAGGCTGCGTGCGGAAGGGTCCGGCTGGTAACCGAGGGCATCGATCTCGCGTTGTACCTTTTCGCGGGTACGCGCATGCACCGATGGCTCGTTGTTGATCACGCGCGAAACCGTCTTCAGCGAGACGCCGGCCCGTGCCGCGACGTCCTTGATGGTTGCGCTGCGCACCCGTCGAACCTCAGCCATCGTGAAAAAAAACCTCGCGCGACAACGCGCCCAGCCGGTTGCACGGGATCGCGCAGCTCGGTGCGCATCCTAACCGATGGCCAGTTAAGGCAGCGAACGGTGCTTCACGTTGCTGCCTGCTGGCCGACCCGATGGCCGACCAGTCCGTAGAACAGGATGTACAGGTAGCACGGGACCATCACACACAGGAACGCGAGCTGGAAGTCGATCAGCTGCTTCAGGTGCACGAACACCTGCGGGATCAGCGCACCACCGACAATGCCCATGATCAGCAGCGCCGACGCCGCCTCGGTGTGGCGGCCCAGCCCCTTGATCGCCAGCGGGAAGATCGCCGGCCACATCATCGCGTTGGCGAAACCCAGCGCAGCGACAAACGCCACCGACATGTAACCGTGTGTCACATACGCGCCGATGGCGAACAGCACGCCGAGCACGGCGGAAACGGCCAGGTAGCGCTGCTGCGATATGAAGCGCGGAATCACCAGCAGGCCCACGATGTAACCCAGCAGCATGCCCAGCATGGTGTACGAGGTGAAATGCTTGGTCGCATCCAGCGGCAGGCCGAAGCCCTGGCCATAGATGCCGATGGCGTCGCCCGCCATCACCTCCACGCCCACGTACAGGAACAGACACAGCACGCCCAGCCACAGGTGCGGAAAGCTGAAGATGCTGCGACCACTGTGGCCGATCGCCTGCTCGTCGTTGGCGCCGGCCGGCTTGATCTCCGGCAGCGACGAACGCACCACCCAGACCGCCAGCAGCACCAGCAGCGCGGCCATCACCATGTACGGCCAGTACACGCGGGCGGCGAAGCTGTTGAGCAGGGCCTCGCGCGCTGCCATCGTGGGTGCGGCCTTCACCTGCTGATCGAGCGTGTCGATGCCGTTCAGTACCAGCGCACCGAAAACGAATGGCGCCAGCGCACCGGCCACCTTGTTGCAGATGCCCATGAAGGCGATGCGCTGCGCTGCGCTGTCGATGGGGCCGAGGATGCTGATGTACGGGTTCGACGCGGTCTGCAGCAGCGACAGGCCGGCACCGATCACGAACAGCCCCACCAGCGCGCCGTGGTAGATGCGGATGTTGATGAATTCGCCGAACACCACTGCGCCGATCGCCATCACGAACAATCCCAGCGCCATGCCCTTCTTCATGCCGGTGCGCCGCAGCACCGCCGACGACGGCAGCGCGAGGACGAAGTACGACACATAGAACGCGACCGGGATCAGAAAGGCGCTGACGTCATCAAGGTTAAAGGCCAGCTTGACGAAGATCGTCAGCGGACCGTTCAGCCAGGTGACGAAGCCGAAGATGAAGAACAGCGTACCGATGATCAGCATCGGTCCGATGTAGCTGCGCTCGGACGGCGTTGCCGCCAGTGTGGTCGCCATGATCTTCAGTTCTCCCCGGAGTCGGCCGTGTCGCACCGGCCGAATGACCGGGACAGACAGGAATGTCTCTTTATTCTCCGAAAAGTGCAACGTTGTCAAATGTCGGCCTCGAATCGATGGCCGTCTTGACGGCCGTCGCGGAGGATGGACAGGTCCTCCTCAGTTCGCTCATGTGGCGCCGCGTCATCGGTATTTCCGTTGCACGATAATGACAAAAATGGCTTGGATAAAGCCATATGACGGACAAGTTCCACTGAAAGCCCGGCGCCGTGCAGGCGCCATGCTGCGCCGCGAGATGCGGCATTTGCGAAATTTTTGCCGGACCGGTTGACAACGTTGTCATTTTAATTCCAGACTCAGCCCCGAACAGGAGGGGACCCGCCCGGCAGCGATGACTGCGCCGCGGGGAGGCCCAAGTCGAAACGGGGAGCAAAGCGTGGGCGAAGCGAGTAATCGGCAACAGGCAACCGTGCCGCCGGACAGGGAGCTCGCAGGAGCTCGATCGTCCGACGCCGCGGCTGTCGATGGTTCGCCGCGGGATCAGCCCTTTCTGGCCGCCGATATCGGCGGCACCCATGCGCGGATCGGCTTGGTGGTTCGCGCCACTGGCGGTAGCCAGCCAGTGCAGGTACTCCACTACCACCGTTACAGCTGCGCGGACTGGTCCGGTCTCACCGCCATGCTGCAGGACTTCGTCGCCGAACTGGGCGCTACCCCCCACGCGTCGGCGCAGGGTCAACTGCGACACTGTGCAGTGGCGTGTGCCGGCTACGTGCTCGACGACGCGATCGTCAATGAAAATCTGCCATGGCCAGTGTCGATCCGCGATATTCGCAGCGGCCTGGGGATCGAGCGGCTGGCGGTGATCAATGACTTCGAGGCGGTGGCCTACGCCAGCCAGTTCATTGCTGCCGACGAGACCCGCGCCATCATCGACTCGTTGCAGCCGCCCGTGACGGGCCCGGTGCTGGTGCTGGGACCCGGTACCGGGCTGGGTGCCGCCGTGCTGTTTCCAGGCAAGCCGAGGGCGCAGGTACTGGCGACCGAAGCCGGACAGATTTCGCTGGCACCGGGCAACGAGCGCGAGATCGAAATCCTGCGCCTGCTGCGGCGCGAGCGTGCGCACGTATCGTTCGAAGACGCGTTGTCGGGGCCGGGACTGCTCAAGCTCTATCGCGCGCTGTGTGAGCTGCGCGGCAGCAGCGTGCGTCTGTTGACCCCGGCCGAACTCACCGGTGCGGCCATGGCGGGCAGTGATGCGACCGCGGTCGAAACCCTGCACGTGTTCTGCGGCCTGCTCGGCAGCTTCGTCGGCGATCTCGCCCTGATCTACGGCGCCCGCGGCGGCGTCTATCTGGCTGGCGGCATCCTGCCGCAGATCCAGCCCTTCCTGCTCGCCAGCACGTTTGCCGAGCGCTATTTCAACAAGGGCGTGATGCGCGCCTGGCTGCAGCAAATTCCGGTTCGTCTGATTGAGCACGGCCAGCTTGGCGTCATTGGCGCCGCAGGCTGGTTTCTGGACCAGGGCACGACCACGGACAGGGAGGTTGAACCGAGCCCGCTCCGCTGACACGGCGCCAAGCCAAACGTCACATACGCAAAAGCAATAACTCAGCCATCCACAGCCCACGACCGCCACCCTGTCGGTCCTGATTCGAGCCAACCTCTGAGGGGAGGAACGTCATGAACTACCGCAAGTCATTGCTAGCCGCCAGCATCATCACCAGCCTGTGTGTATCCGGTGCGCTGTATGCCCAGGACAGCAGCCAGTCGAGCCAGCCGGAAAAGGCCAAGGCCAAGACGCTGTCGACGGTAACCGTCACTGGTATCCGCGACAGCGAGGCGGAGTCGCTGGCGCTGAAAAAGGACGCCAGCTCGCATGTCGAGATCGTTACCGCCGAGGACATCGGCAAGCTGCCCGCCAAGAACGTGGCGGACACCTTGCAGCGCCTGCCGGGCGTGAACATCAGCTCGGCCAGTGCCAGCGAAGGTGGCTTCGACGAGAGCGATCGTGTCAGCCTGCGCGGCACCAATCCCAGCATGACCCAGACCCTGGTCAACGGCCATACCATCGGTACCGGCGACTGGTTTGTGCTGAGTCAGGTGGCGACGGTGGGGCGCAGCGTCAGCTACAGCCTGCTGCCTTCGGAAATCGTCAGCGAGGTGGTGGTGCACAAGACTTCGGAGGCCAGGCTGCAGGAAGGTGGCGCGGCCGGTTCAGTCGATATCATCACGCGCAAGCCGCTGGAATTCTCCAAGCAGGTCACCGGCGAGGCATCCATCGGTGGCGTCTATTCGGATCTGCCCAGCTCGACACAGCCGCAGTTCAGCGGCCTGTTCAACTGGAAGAACGACAGCAATACGTTCGGCGTGATGGGCCAGTTGTTCTACGAGAAGCGCAGCCTGCAGCGCGACGGGCAGGAGCTGGTTGGCGGCTACAACCAGATCGCGGCGACCGATGCGGTCGCTGTCGCCCATCCCGATCTGGCCGGCGTCTACTACCCGCAGGAACTGGGCAACACGCTGTTCACCCAGACCCGCACCCGCAAGGGCGGCGCGGTGGATATCGAGTTCAAGCCGACCGACAACCTGACCCTGAACCTCAATGGCTTCTACACCAAGCTCAAAGCCGACAACTACAACCGCAACTACATGTTGTGGACCAGTCAGTTCATCAATGTGGCGGGTGCGCTGCAGCCGGGCTACACGGTGAGAAACGGCGTGCTCACCAACGCCTCGTTCGCCCAGGTGCCCGGCAACACCAATCCCTCCATCGTGTATGACCAGATCTCGCGCCCCGGCGCGTCGTCCAGTTCCAGCTACGTGACGCTGGACGCCGACTGGCAGGCGACCAGCGACCTGAATTTCAAGGGTCAGATCGGCACCACCAGTGGCAAGGGCAGCAGCCCGACGCAGAACGTGCTTGAACTCGGCGCCGGCGCCGGCGCGGCGGCCAGCTGGGATATCCGAGGTGCCGGCCAGCCCACCAACTGGTCGGTCGGCGGTGACAACAGTTCGCCATCGGGCATCATTCCCAGCGCCGGCTGGATCTTCGGCGGCCAGGGCATCAATACCAAGGACAAGGAGAACTGGTTCCAGGGTGATGGTGAGTTCGACTTCGACCAGGGTGCGTTGTCCTCGCTCCAGTTTGGCGTGCGCTACTCCGATCACACCCGCGAGAACCTGTTCGAAGTAGCCCAGGGACCGGCCGGCGACTGGACCAATCTGGCCAATTACCCGACCGGCTATTCGAACTACCCAAGCAGTTTTGGCAGCGACCTGGGCGCCACCGTGCCGGGCAGCATCTGGTATTACACGCCGGCACAGCTGGCCGCGTTCAATGCGCTTTACACCAACCGCAATCCGGTCACCCGGTTCTATTTCAACGACATCTACAAGGTCAACGAGAAAGACAGCGCCGCTTATCTGCAAGCCAACTTCTCCGGCGATCGCTGGAGTGGCAACATTGGCCTGCGCTATGTCAGCACCAAGGAAAACATCGGCTACACCAGCACCAACCAGGACCCGACGGCAACCACATCGGTCGGTCCGATCACCGGCTCGGCCTTCGGCAACTACTACTGGAACAACTACAACCACACCTACGGCAAGCTGTTGCCGAGTGCGAACCTGAAGTTCAGCCTGACCGACGACGTCATCGCCCGCATGGCCGTATCGCAGACGATGACACGACCGGACTACTCGGCCCTGGCCGGCACCGTCTCGCTCAATGACCTGACCCTCGCCGGCAGTGGTGGCAACCCGAAGCTCAATCCGCTGATCTCGACCAACTTCGACACGGCACTGGAGTGGTATTTCGCCCCTCGCGGTTTGCTGTCCGCCAGCGTCTATGCGATGCAGCTGAAAGACTATGTGAACTTCAGCAACGTCGATGAGACCTTCAAGAACATCCAGGCCAGCACGCTGGCCGGGCAGGATGTCTTCAACACCTATACGGTCAGCGTGCCCAGCAACGTCAACGGCAGCGTCAAGGGCCTGGAGCTGAACTACATTCAGCCGATTGGCGAGAACTTCGGCGTTGCTGCCAATTACACGTACGCCAGCGGGCATGCGGATCAGAACAAGCCGCTGCAAGGCACCTCAAAGACCACCGCCAACGTGTCGGCCTATTTCGAGAACGCCAAGTTCAACGCCCGCATCAGCTACACCTACCGTTCGTCGTTCTATGCCGGCGTGGCGCGCGCGGACAACTTCTACCAGGCCGGTACCGGCAGTCTGGCGGCGTCGCTGGGGTACACCATCAACGACTGGATGTCGGTCAGCCTTGACGCGATGAACCTCAACAACCCGATGCTGAAGTACTACACAAAGAACGATATCTTCGGCAAGCAGCCGTATTACTTCTATACCAATGGACGCCAGTACTACGTCAACCTGCGCTTCAAGTTCTGAGCCACGCCGTGTGAAATGAAGCAGGCCAGGGACGGCCTCACCTCTCCCCAGGCAGGTCCGGTCAGCACTTTTCGGGCCTGCCCTTTTTTTCAGGCGGCGCCGCCGTCGTAAGCTGCAGTGATTGATTGCAACGGAGACTGCCGATGGCGCGCTGTTTGTCCGAAGTGTTCCGAGCGGGTCTGCTGGCATGCGCGGCCGTGGTCCTCTGGCCGTCGCTTGCGCTGGCAACGGACGGCACCACGGTGTCGCCATCCTTGATCCCGCAGCCGGCGCAACTTCGCCTCGACAGCGGCGTCTTTGTCGTCGACGCGCGCACACCGATCATCCTCACCGATGGCAGTCACGCCAGCCGACAAACGGCCCACTATTTGTCGGCCCTCGTCGGCCGAACGCGTCACCTGTCGTTGCGCACAAGGCATTCCGTGGGCGCGGCTCATGGCATCGTGTTGCAGCGTGATACGCAGGCGCCGGTCAGTCATCGTGACGGCTATGCAGTTGACGTAACGCCAGCAGGCATTGTGATCAGGGCGCGTGACGATGCCGGCCTTTTTTACGGTGCCATCACCTTGTGGCAGTTGCTGACCCCGGACGCTGGCACCGGCCCGGTGCGCGTACCGACACTGCGCATCCGCGACCAGCCACGCTTCGCCTGGCGCGGGCTGATGCTGGATTCGGCGCGGCATATGCAAAGCGTGGCCGAGATCGAGCAACTGCTCGACCAGATGGCGCAGCACAAGCTCAACATGTTCCATTGGCATCTCACTGATGACCAGGGCTGGCGCATCCAGATCAAGCGCTACCCTGAACTGACCCGCATCGGTGCGTGGCGCACACCGCCGGATGCGGGACACGACGGCGAGCCGGCGCGCTATGGCGGCTTCTACACGCAGGCGCAGATTCGCCGCGTCGTCGCCTATGCTGCCGCGCGCTACATCACGGTGGTACCGGAGATCGACATGCCCGGCCACGCGCAGGCGGCGGTGGCGGCGTATCCGCAGCTTGGCGTCACCGGCACACGGCCGAAGGTGTCGGTGGACTGGGGCGTCAACCCGTATCTGTACAACGTCGACGATGCCACCTTCACCTTCATCGACCACGTGCTCGATGAGGTGATGGCGCTGTTCCCCTCCAGGTACATCCACCTCGGTGGCGATGAGGCGATCAAGGATCAATGGCAGGCCTCGCCCTCCGTGCAGGCCAGGATGCACGCCCTTGGCCTGAAGGACGAGGACGCGTTGCAGGGCTGGTTCATCAACCGTGTCGGGCGTTACCTCGATGCGCATGGCCGGCGCCTGGTCGGCTGGGACGAGATCCTCGACGGTGGCGTGCCGGCCGATGCCACGGTGATGTCATGGCGTGGCAGCAAGGGCGCGATCAAGGCGACGCAGCTTGGCCATGACGTGGTCTTGTCACCCGCACCCGATCTGTATTTCGATCAACTGCAAAGCGACCACGACGATGAAACCGCCGGCCGCATGCCGGTGGAGAGCCTGGCCAGCGTCTATGCGTTCGAGCCGGTGCCGAAGGAACTCGATGCGGCGCAGGCGCAGCATGTGCTCGGCGCCCAGGCCAATGTCTGGACCGAGCACATGCCGAGCATGAAGCACGTACAGCACGCCGCTTTTCCGCGTCTGGACGCGCTCAGCGAGGTGGACTGGTCGCCCGCAGCCGGGCGCAACTGGAGCGACTTCGTCAGCCGCCTGCCGGCCCAGTTCGCACGCTATCGCGCGCAGCACATCGGCTACGCCGACAATGCATTCGCGCCGATCATTGCGCTCGATCGCAACGCTGCACTGACCAGCGGCAGCGCGCAGGTGACACTGTCCGATCAGGCCGGTTTCGGCACGCTGCATTACACCCTGGATGGCAGCGTGCCCGGGTTGCAGTCGCCGCTGTACCAGGCGCCGCTGGCGGTAACGTTGCCGATCACGGTGCGTGCGGTGAGCCTCGCCGCCGACGGCACCGCGCTGGCCGCGCCGCGCGAGCGGATACTTGATCGGGCCACCCTGCTCAGCCTCAGCGGCAACGAGTTGCCCAACTGCCCGGGCAGCAATTTCCGCTTGCGCGTGCAGCCGATGCCGGACGCCACCTCGCTGGCACCGGTCTACAGCATCAACGTGTTCAATAGCTGCCAGTTGTATCCGGCCACGCCGATGGACGGTGTGACCGCGATTCACGTCGACGCAGTGCGGCTGGAGCGCAACTATGCGCTGGCGCACGAACAGAAGCTGGTCGTAGCGCACCCCCACAGCACGCCGTTCGGCGAGCTGGTGGTGCATCAGGATCAATGCGACGGCGCCGTGCTGGCCAGCCTGCCGCTGCCCGATCCGGCGCATGGCGCCCGTCGATTCACGCTGGACGCCGCGCTGCCGGCGCTGCATGGCGAGCACGCGCTGTGCCTGGTCTACACCGCGCCGAACGACGGTCCGCTGTATGCACTGGCCCGGGTCAGCCTGATTCCCGCGGCCACCGCGCCATGACCTCGTCGTCACGCCGGCTGGCCTCGCTCGACGCCATGCGCGGCTGCACGGTGGCGGCGATGCTGCTGGTCAACGACCCGGGTGACTGGGGTCATGTCTACTGGCCGCTGGATCACTCGGCGTGGAACGGCTGCACGCCGACGGATCTGGTGTTTCCGTTCTTTCTGTTCGTGGTCGGCGTGTCGGTGGCGCTGGCGATCCTGCCTCGGCTGGAGCAGGCTGGCTCTGCCGCCGCACTGGGCCGTGCGGCGCTGTGGCGGGCCATGCGCATCGTCGCGCTGGGCGTGGCGATCAACGTGCTGGCGGCGCTGCTGATGCCGCAGGCGCATCTGCGTTTTCCCGGCGTGCTGCAGCGGATCGGCGTGTGCTTCGCCGCGGTGGCGTGGCTGGCGATTCATACCCGCCCACGCACCCAATGGGCGCTGATCGTGATCCTGCTGCTCGGCTACTGGGGCCTGCTATTGCTCGGTGGTTCGCTGCAGCCCTGGAGCAATCTCGCCAGCCGCATCGACACGGCGGTGTTCGGCCGCTTCGTCTACCTGATCGATCCGCCCAGTGGCCGCGGCCACGATCCGGAAGGCCTGCTCAGCACATTGCCGTCGATCGCCACCACCTTGCTCGGTCTGCGTGCGGGCTGCTGGTTGCGCCGTGGCCAGCTCGAACCGCTGTTGCTGGCAGGTCTGCTGGCGTTGCTGCTCGGTGCGCTGTGGTCGGCATGGCTGCCGTGGAACAAGAACTTGTGGACGCCCTCGTTCGTGCTGTGGACGGGTGGCTGGGCGATGCTGGCCCTGCTCGCATTCCACTGGTTGGTCGATCGGCGCGGCTGGCCGGCGCTCGGGCGACGCTTCGGCGTCAATGCGATTGCCGCCTATGCCGGTTCGGAGCTGATGCAGATCCTGCTGCCGGCGTCCGGCTGGCAGGAGCCGCTGTACCAGCACGGGCTGGCGGACTGGATGACGCCGTGGACCGGCCCCTGGCTGCCATCGCTGACCTGGGCGCTGCTGTTCGTCGCGCTGTGGTGGCTGATCGTGCTGGCGATGGATCGCTCCCGCTGCTACCTGAAATTGTGAGAGACATCCGGCGTGCGCCGGACTTCACCAGAATCTTCCCGAGAGGCCGCACATGATTGCCAGTGACACCCTGATGTACCGCGAAGCGCACGAGGCCGCCGAGGTGGTGGCGCGCCAGTTTGCCGCCAACGAGGCAGTGATTTCCGCATTGGCGCAACAGCTGCGGGCGGATCCGCCGCGCTTCATCGTCACCTGCGCGCGCGGCAGCTCCGATCACGCCGCGGCGTATGCAAAATACGTCTTCGAAACCCAGCTCGGCATCGTCACCGCGTCGGCATCACCCTCGGTCACCTCGGTGTACGCGGCGGAGCAGCAGTGGCAGGGTGCACTGTTCATCGCCATATCGCAGTCGGGCAAGAGTCCGGATCTGCTGCGCAATGCGCAGGCGGCCAAGCTGGCTGGTGCGCGGGTGATTGCGCTGGTCAACGTCGAGACCTCGCCGCTGGCCGAACTGGCCGACACGGTGATCCCGCTGCACGCCGGGCCCGAGCGCAGCGTGGCGGCGACCAAGAGCTATATCGCCGCGCTCGCCGCCGTGCTGCACCTGTGCGCACGCTGGCATGGTGACCGTGAGTTGGGAGACGCCTTGCTGCGCCTGCCCGCCGCGCTGCGCCAGGGCTGGGATGCGGACTGGTCGGCGCTGAGCGATGGCTTGGTCGGCGCGCACAACCTGTTCGTGGTCGGCCGCGGCTTCGGCCTCGGCATCGCGCTGGAAGCCGCATTGAAGTTCAAGGAAACCTGCGGTCTGCACGCCGAGGCTTTCAGTGCGGCCGAGGTCAAGCACGGCCCGATGGCGCTGGTCGGTGCCGACTTTCCGGTGCTGTGCTTCGCCCAGGACGACGACACGCTGGAGGGCACGCTTGCGGTGGCCGACGAGTTTCGTCGACGTGGCGCGCAGGTATGGGTCGCCGCCTCCGGAAGCCAGGGTCCGGGCACGTTGCTGGTGCCGGCGGGCCTGCCACCGATATGCACGCCGCTGCTGATGATCCAGAGCTTCTATCGCGCCACCAGCGAGCTGGCACTGCGGCGTGGTTTCAATCCCGACGTGCCGCCGCACCTCAACAAGGTCACCGAAACCGTCTGACGCGCATGTAGGAGCGCAGGCAAGCACGGGTGACATCTGTAGGAGCGGCACCCTGTGCGCGATGCTTTTCCGTCACGTCACGAAAGAGCCATCGCGCACAGGGTGCTCCTACAGTATCGGCGTGGCCACCACGGCCAGAAAGATTGCCCAAATAGCCGTCCGTCGCTAAAGTGGCGCGGTTCAGGTGTCCCGCCGGCATGTTGTCGACGGGATGAAACGGGAAGCCGGTGCGCGGTGTTCATCACTGCAAGGCCGGCGCTGCCCCCGCAACGGTAAGCGAAGTCAATGATCGGCAAACGCCACTGTGCTTGAGCACGGGAAGGCGCCGATCGCGGCAGGCGGATCACCGCCGGCCACTCGCAAGCCCGGAGACCGGCCCGAACGATTCCTGGTGGCTCGCGGTGGGCGAGGCCGAACCACGTGTGTGGCGTGTTCGCCTGCCCGTCGTTTCGTCTCCCCTCTGCGTGCTGCCAGCTCATCGATCACATGAGCCGTGCGCGGGTGCGCGGCCGAGGACGCAACATGAAGAAGACCTTGCTGGCAGCGGCGCTGCTCAGTGCCACGCTGGCCGCCCATGCGGCTGACCAGAACGCCGCCGCCGCGCTGAACCCGGTGATCGTCACCGCCACGCGCACCGCGATCACCGTCGATGACGCGCTGTCATCGGTGACCGTGATCACACGCGCCGACATCGAGCGGCTGCAGCCGGCATCGGTGATCGACCTGCTTACCGGCCTGCCCGGCGTCACGTTCACGCAGAGCGGCGGTCTCGGTCAGCAGAGCTCGTTGTTCCTGCGCGGCACCAATTCCACCCATACCCTGGTGCTGATCGACGGTGTGCGGATCGGTTCGGTCACCGCCGGGCTGGCCTCGCTGGAGCAGATTCCGCCGGAGCAGATCGAGCGCATCGAGATCGTGCGCGGTCCGCGTTCGAGCCTGTATGGCGCCGATGCGATCGGTGGCGTGGTCCAGATCTTCACCCGCCATGGCCAGGCCGGCGGCGGCATCGCGCCGTCATTGAGCATGACCGCGGGCAGCCACGGCCTGTTCGGCAGCGAGCTCGGTTTGTCAGCGGGCGACCAGCATGCCTGGGTCAACCTCAGCCTCGGCGGCGAATACACCAGCGGCTTCCCGGGCTGCAAGATGGGCGCGGCCGAGGCGATGGCCGGCTGCTTCGTCGATGATCCGCGCGATGACGCCTACCGCAACTGGAATGGCGCGGTCAGCGCTGGCTATCGCTGGGACAACGGCACCGAGCTGTCATTCAACTGGCTGCGCAGCAAGAACGACGTGGAATACGCCGGCAGCCCCTACGGCGGCAATGACGCGGTCAACGAGCAGCGCGTCGCCGGTGCGAAGTTGAGCTTCTCGCCGCTGGAGGCGTGGAAGGTCACGCTCAATGCCGGGCAGAGCAGGGACCTCGCCACCACGTACTATCAGGGCACCTACTACGGCACGTATTACCCGTTTGTGCAGACCGGCTACTCCAACTCGCGGCGCAACCAGGCGTCGTGGCAGAACGACATCGCGCTGACCGCGAACCAGTTGCTGACCGCTGGCGTGGATTACCAGCAGGAGCATGTCGACAGCAGCACCGGCTACCTCGCCGACAACCGCCACGACACCGGCGGCTACCTGCAGTATCAGGCCACGTTCGACCGCAACGAGCTGCAGGCATCGGTGCGCCATGACAACAGCTCGCAATACGGTGGCCACAGCACCGGTGCGTTGGCCTGGGGCTACCGCTTCGACCACGACCTGCGCCTGCTGGCCAGTTACGGCACGGCGTTCCACGCGCCAACCTTCAACGATCTGTATTACCCGCCGTTCTACGGTATCCCCTCGGCCAACCCGGACCTGAAACCGGAGCAGTCGCGCAGCGGCGAGCTGGGTCTGAACCAGAAGCTGGGCAACTGGAACTGGGCCGTGAATGCCTACCAGACCCGCATCGACGACCTGATCGTGCTCGATCCGAACCAGAACTATGTGCCGTTCAATGTCAGCAAGGCGCGTATTCGCGGGGTGGAAGGCCAGCTTGGGGTCAATCTCGGCGGTTGGCAGGTGCAGGGTTACCTCACTTTGCAGCAGCCGAAGAACGTCGACGGCGGCGCCAACAACGGCAACCTGCTGCCGCGCCGGCCCGAGCATACCGCCCGCATCGACCTTGATCGGCGCATCGGCGCGTTCGGCGTCGGCACCACCTGGTATGCCGCCGGCAAGAGCTACGACGATGTGGCCAACACCCATCGTCTCGGTGGCTACAGCACGCTGGCGCTGCGGGCCAGCTGGCACTTTACGCCGGACTGGCAGGTCGAGGCCAGGCTGGCCAACGCCTTCGATCACCGCTACGAAACCGTCTACTACTACAACCAGGCCGGTCGCAGCTGGTACCTGACCCTGCGCTACAGCCCGTCGGCGCACTGAGCCGGCGCGCGGGCCCGCGCCGCGATTGCATGGCGGTGCGAGCAGGGATGTTCGCGCCGCCGGCACCTGGCTACCTCTTGTCCAATGCAACGGTTCTGCCGTTATGCTTGGGCGACAGGGAGGTGCACATGAATCTATTCGCCCCGATAATCCGTCGCCCCGTCGGCACCTCGTTGCTCGCCATCGGACTGATGATCGCCGGCGTGTGGGCCTATCTGCTGATCGGCGTAGCGGCGTTTCCGTCGATCGAATTCCCTGGCGTGGCGGTGGTGGCGCAGATGCCTGGTGCCAGTGCGCAGACCATGGCCACCACGGTGATGGCGCCGCTGGAGCGCCATCTCGGGCGCATTCCTGGCGTCAAGATGATGTTCTCCAATGCCAGCGAGGGCGCCGCGCAGATCCAGGTGCTGTTCGACTACGGGCGTTCGACCGATGACGCTGCGCGTGACGTGCAGGCGGCGATCAACGCCGCTGCCAGCGACCTGCCGACGGGGATGCCGTCGCCGCCGCAGTACTTCAAGTTCGATACCTCGAAGGTGCCGGTGTTGCTGGTGACTCTGACCTCCAGCAGCCTGCCGCCGGACAAGCTCTACGACCTCACCGACACCTTGCTGAAGCCCGCCGTGGCGCAGATCGATGGCGTGGCGCAGGTCAATGTCGGCGGCGGCACCCCGCATGCGGTGCGGATTGCGCTGAATACTGGCGCGCTGGCGATCAAGGGCATCACCACCAACGAAGTGGCCAATGCCTTGCGCGCGGCCAATGTCTCCTCGCCGCAGGGCACCTTGAGCGACGGCGTCAGCCAGATGACGGTGACCGCCAACGATTCGCTGCACACCCCGGCGGATTTCGCCTCGCTGGTGATCGCCAGCCACAACGGCGTGCCGGTGCGGCTGGCCGATGTCGCCACGATCAGCAGTGGCCAGCAGGACAAGTACGCGGCGGCCTGGTTCAACGGCAAGCGCGCCGTGACCATGCAGATCAGCAAGCGCCCCGACGCCAACGCCGTGGCCACCGTGAAGGCCATTCGTGCGGCGTTGCCCGCGCTGAGCAAAGTGTTGCCCGCCGATGTGCAGATCACCCCGATCTTCGATCTGACCCCGACCACCGAATCGGCGCTGCACGAGGTCGAAGTGGCGCTCATGATGAGCGTGGTGATGGTGGCGCTGGTGATGCTGCTGTTCCTGCGTCGGTTGCGGCCCACCCTGATCGCGATGCTCAGTGTGCCGCTTTCGCTGGCTGGTGCGCTGGTCCTGATGTGGGTGCTCGGCTTCACCCTGAACATCTTTTCGCTGGTGGCGCTGGTGCTGTGCGTGGGTTTCGTGGTGGACGATGCGATCGTGGTGATCGAGAACATCGTGCGCCATATCGAGCAGGGCATGGCACCGCTGCAGGCGGCGATGACTGGCGTGCGCGAAATCGACTTCACCGTCATCTCGATCACGCTGTCGCTGATCGCCGTGTTCGGTCCGATGGTGTTCGGCGACAACATGTTTACCATGCTGATGCGCGAGTTCGCGGTGACCCTGGTCGCCACCATCGTGATATCCGCGGTGGTCTCGCTGACCCTGACTCCCGCACTGTGCGGGCGCAGCCTGAAGCACGAGCCGGCGGGTACGCGCACGCCGGGTCGGTTGGAGCGGTGGGCCGAGCGCTTCGACCGCAGGCTGCTCGGTCTGTATGAGCGCTCGCTCGACTGGGCCATGTACCACCGGCGGGTGATGCGCTGGCAGCCGGTGATCCTGCTGGGGCTGACGGTTGCGCTGGCGGTGCTGGTCGGCATGACCGCGGGCGGTGGCCTGATGCCGAAGCAGGACACCGGGCTGATCCGGGTGCAGATCACCGCAGGCTCGAATATTTCGCCCACGCTGATGACCGCGCGCGCGCGTGAGGTGGCGGCGGTATTCCAGGCCGATCCGGCGGTGCTCGATGTCTCCACCATCGTCGGCGGCAACAACGGCGGCAATGACGGCGCCCACCTGTTCATCGACCTCAAGCCGGAGGGCGACAAGCCGGGCGACCGGCATGTCGATGTGCAGCATGTGGTCGACCGCCTGGCCGCCCATTTCAAGAACGTCAGCGACCTCGATGTCTCGGTTTCAGCGGTTCAGTTCTTCGGCGGTGGCGGCGGCAGCGGTGGCAGTGCCGGCGGCGTCGGTCGCTATTCCTTCCAGCTCAACAGCCTCGACGGCACGCCGCTGCAGGACCCCACGCTGCGGCTGGAACATGTGATGCGCGGGACGAAACAGTTCACCGACATCACCAGCAGCTTCGACGGTATCGGCATGCAGCAGATGGTGCAGGTCGATCGTGCCGTCGCCGCGCGACTGCACGTGAGCATGGGCCAGATCGACTCGGCCCTGTACACCTCGTTCGGACAAAGCCAGGTCTCCACCATCTACTCGGACATCAACCAGTACCGGGTGGTGCTGACCGCCGACAACGCCGGCTCGCTCAATCCGCAGAGCCTGCTCGGCACCTATGTGCGCAACAGCCAGGGTGTGATGATCCCGCTCTCCGCACTGGCCAGGATCCGGCCGCACCTGGCACCCGCCACGGTCAGCCACTTCAACCAACTGGAGTCGGCTTCGCTCAACTACAACCTGGCCAAGGGCATCACTCAGGCGGAAGGGTTGAAGCTGGTCGACGAGGCGATCCTGGCCGCCCATCTGCCGGCCGGCGTGCAAAAGAAGTACACCGGCGAGAACAAGGACCTGCTCGACGCGTTGAACAACGCGCTGCTGATGCTGCTGGCGGTGATCCTGGTGATGTATGTGGTGCTCGGCGTGCTTTACGAGAGCCTGATCCATCCGCTGACCATCCTCTCCACCCTGCCGGCCGCCGGCATGGGCGCCTTCCTGGCCATGCTGGTCACGCAGACCCAGTTGACCCTGATGTCGATCATTGCCGTGCTGATGCTGATCGGCATCGTCAAGAAGAATGCGATCCTGATGGTCGACTTCGCCCTGGTCGCCGAACGCGAGCGCGGGCTGTCGCCCCCGGAGGCGATCCGCGAGGCAGCGCTGGTGCGGTTTCGCCCGATCACCATGACCACCCTGGTGGCGATGGGCGCGGCGCTGCCGCTGGCGATCGGTTTCGGCTACGGCTCGGAGCTGCGCCAGCCGCTCGGCATCGCCATCCTCGGCGGCCTGCTGGTATCGCAGCTGCTGACCCTGCTCAGCACGCCGGCGATCTACCTGTGGCAGCACGACCGCCGCGAGCGCAAGGCCGCCCGCCGCCAGTTGCGCGCCGAGATCAAGCGGCAGCGCGAGCTGCAGGCACAGATGCCGGCCCTGCCCGGCAGCCCCCCGCCCATGTAGCAGCGCGCTGGCGCCCGATGCCAAGGTCTCCGTCGCAGGAGCGCGCTGGCGCGCGATGCTCTTCATCATGCAAAAAGCATCTCGCGCCAGCGCGCTCCTGCGAGAGGCGGCTGGACCCCCGCCTTTTGACACGGTGAGGACTAAAGGCACATACAACGGACATCGCGCAGTGGCATAACATCGCCATGAAAGGATCTCACCTCCCCGCATCATCATCGTCGAGCCAGTGCAAGGCCGCATTCTCCCGTGGCAGTGCCTGCCCAAGGGCTGCGTCATGAACATCTTCGCGCCGATGATTCGCCGCCCCGCTGGCACCTCGCTGCTGGCCATCGGGCTGGTGCTGGCGGGCATCTGGGCCTACCTGCTGCTGGGCGTTGCCGCATTGCCGTCGCTGGATTTCCCCGGCGTCTATGTCGTGGCGAACATGCCCGGCGCCAGCGCGCAGACCATGGCCAATACGGTGCTGGCACCGCTGGAGCGCCATCTGGGCCAGATCCCTGGCATCGACGACATGTACGGCAATGCGCGCGAGGGATCGGCCTCGGTGAGCGTGCGTTTCAATTTCAGCCGCACCGCCGACAGCGCCGCGCGCGACGTGCAGGCGGCGATCAATGCGGCCGCGGTCGACCTGCCCTCGGGCATGCCCTCGCCGCCGCAGTACTTCAAGTTCGATACCTCGCAGATCCCGATCCTGTTTATCGCGCTGACCTCCGACGGCATGCCGCAGGACAAGCTGTTCGATCTGGCCGACACGATTCTGAAGCCCGCCGTGGCGCAGATCGACGGCGTCGCCCAGGTCGATGTGTTCGGTGGTACGCCGCATGCGGTGCGCATCGATCTGGACAACCGCGCACTGGCCGCCAAGGGTCTCACCGCGAACGACGTGGCCAACGCGCTGCGTGCAGCCAACGTCACCTCGCCGCTGGGCATCCTCAGCAACGGCCGCACGCAGATGACGGTGACCGCCAACGATGGCCTGCATGAGCCGGCCGAATTCGCGCACCTGCTGATCGCGGAAAAGAACGGCGCGCCGGTGCGCCTGTCCGACGTGGCCACCGTGTACAGTGGCCAGCAGGATCAGTACCAGGCCGCCTGGTTCGATGGCGCCCGCACCGTCGGCCTGCAGATCACCAAGCGGCCGGAGGCGAACGCGGTAGCCACGGTCGAGGCGATCCGCGCGCGACTGCCGCAACTGGCGGCGTCGATGCCCTCGAACATCACCATCAGCCCGGTGTTCGACCTCACCCAGACCACCAAGTCGGCCCTGCACGAGGTCAAGGTCGCCTTGCTGATCTCGATCGCGATGGTGGCGCTGGTGATGCTGGTGTTCCTGCGCCGGCTGCGGCCGACCCTGATCGCCATGCTCAGCGTGCCGCTGTCGCTGGCCGGTGCCTTCGTGGTGATGTGGATGCTCGACTACACGCTCAACACCTTGTCGCTGGTGGCGCTGGTGTTGTGCATCGGCTTCGTGGTCGACGACGCGATCGTGGTAATCGAGAACATCGTGCGCCACATGGAAAAAGGCATGGCGCCGCTGGAGGCGGCATTGACCGGCGTGCGCGAGATCGGCTTCACCGTGGTCTCGATCACGCTGTCGCTGGTGGCGGTGTTCGCGCCGCTGCTGTTCGGCAACAACATGCTGATCATGCTGCTGCGCGAGTTCTCGGTAACCCTCACCGCCGCGGTGGTGATCTCGGCGATCGTCTCGCTCACGCTCACCCCGGCGCTGTGCGGCTATCTGCTCAAGCACGAGCCAGTGCCGCCACCACCGCCGGGGCGGATCGAGCAAGCGGTGGAGCGCTTCGACCGCGGCCTGCTGCGCATGTACGAGCGCGCGCTGGACTGGGCCATGCATCATCGCCGCATCATGCGCTGGCAGCCGCTGCTGCTGTTGTTGCTGACCTTTGCGTTGGGCGCCGCGGTGGTGAAAACCGCCGGCGGCACCTTCATGCCGGACGAGGACACCGGCCAACTGCAGGTCGACATCGACGCCGACGCCAATGTCTCGCCCACCGTGATGGCCGAGCGCGCGCAGCAGGTCGGAAAGATCATGGCTGCCGACCCGGCCGTACTCGATCAGCTCACCCTGCTCGGCGGCAATGGCAGTGGCGGTGCGGTCGGCAACTCGGCGCGCATGTTCGTCGATCTCAAGCCGCATGGTCACGGCGCCGGCGAGCGTCCGGAAAACATCAAGGTGATCATCGAGCGGTTGTCGAAGAAATACGACCGGTTGCCCGATGTGAGGGTCTCGGTCAGCGCCTCGCAGTTCCTCGGTGGCGGCGGTAGCGGCGACAACGGTGGCCAGTACGAATTCCAGCTCACCGGCAGCGACGGCGGCGATCTGCAACCATGGGCGCTGAAGATGGTGCGGCAGATGCGCAGCATCAAGGAATTCCAGGATGTCAGCAGTCCCTTCGACCAGGTCGGCAAGCAGCAACAGTTGACTGTCGACCGTGCAGCCGCCGCGCGGCTGCACGTCAGCATGGGCTCGATCGATACCGCACTGTTCAGCTCGTTCGGCCAACGCCAGGTCTCGCAAATCTACTCGGACATCAACCAGTACTGGGTGGTGCTGAGCAGCAGCGCCAGCGAGAATCTCAGCCCGCAGTCATTGCTCAGCGTTCGCGTGCGCAGCGACACCGGCCAGATGATTCCGCTGTCTGCGCTGGCAAAGATGGAGCCCAGCATCAGCCCGCTGCGCATCCGCCATCACAACCAGCTGGAAGCGGTCACCATCAGCTACAACCTGGCCAAGGACGTCACCCAGGATCGCGGCATCGCGCTGGTCAATCAGGCCGCCTACGCGGTGGGCCTGCCGGCCGGCGTCAGGGTCGACTACACCGGCGCCAACCAGCGCCTGCAACAGGCCCAGTCCAACGGCATGGTGCTGCTGCTCGGCTCGGTGCTGGCGATGTACATCGTGCTCGGCATTCTCTACGAAAGCCTCGGCCACCCGCTGACCATCCTGTCCACGCTGCCGGCCGCCGGCGCCGGCGCCTTCCTCGCCATGCTGGTCACCCAGACCCAGCTGTCGCTGATGGCGATCATCGCGATCCTGATGCTGATCGGCATCGTCAAGAAAAACGCGATCCTGATGGTCGACTTCGCCCTCGTCAGGGAGCGCGAATACGGCATGTCCGCGCCCGAGGCGATCCGCGAGGCGGCGCTGGTGCGCTTCCGTCCGATCACCATGACGACATTGGTGGCAATGGGCGCGGCGCTGCCGCTGGCGATCGGTTTCGGCATCGGCTCGGAAATGCGCCAGCCGCTCGGCATCGCCATCGTCGGCGGCCTGCTGGTGTCGCAGATGCTGACCCTGCTCAGCACCCCCGCGATCTACCTGTGGAATTACGACCGCAAGATCCGCAAGGCGGGTCGCGCTGATCGTCGTGCGGCGCGCAAGGCGGCGAAGGCGGAGAAGAAGCGGTTGAAGGCGATCGGGAAGGTGCAGACGACGGGGTGAGGGAGGGCTGGGTGCAAGTTCGCGGAATATCAGACTCTGCGAAAAGCCAACCTGGATGCGACCTGTAGGAGCACACCCTGTGCGCGATGCTCTTGGCTCTGGTTGTTTGATGATGCATAAATCAAGAGCGTTTCGAGCCGCTTCGCGGCCCGAGGTACTTCTCTTTTGCTTGTCCAAAAGAGAAGTACCCAAGAGAAAACGACACCCCACTTGGCGCTTGCCGCCCATTCATGGGCGGCAAGTCCGTGAGCTGGGGCCGGGCTTTTCGACAGGACTCCTGTCCTGGCGAAAAGGAATCGACATCCCTGTCGACTCCCCTGCGGGCCTGTCGTCCCCACCTCACCGCCGCACAGGGGCCCCGGGCAAAGCAGCGGGCCATCTTGGGCCACACTCGGTGCGCTACTGCTGCGCAGTAGCGAAACCTGAGCATCAAGAGCGAAAGATGTCGCTTTGCACGGGATTCTTGAAGATTGCGGTTGTCTCAGTTCGGCCAGGAAAAGACGGTCGTCGCTTCATTCATGTCGCCCAATTGCGGCCGCTGGAAGCTTGCCCTGAAGCTGAACTTGCGGCCGAGCCAACCGCCCTCACAAGTGGCAGATTGCGACTGCCCCGACCGTAGCTG
>JBAZRB010000028.1:0-43548 GCA_041663105.1 Rhodanobacter sp. | reverse complement strand
TCTCCGCGGTGTTCCTGCACCATGCGCACCGCGCGCTCGCGGACTTCAGGGGAAAACTTCGTGGACTTGTTCATGGCTCCATTCTCTCAAGAGTTGGAGCCTCCTCAAATCCCGGGGCGGTTCACTCGGCCGGTTCACTCACTTGGTCAGCGTTCCTGTCGAGCCTAATCGGCGGGCAGAATCTAAGCCGTAACTAGGCGACTCCTAGGCGACGTTGTGCAGCGAGTTGGGAAGCTTCCGCTGTGGGTGCTGACCATTCACCGGAGCAGTGCGGCCATCGCAGAGTTTGTCATTTCATTCCAGCTGGCGACGATGCAACTTGCTAATCTTCGCCGATGACACGATTGGCGAAGAACTACATCCTGGCCATTGACCAGGGCACGACCAGCTCGCGGGCGATGGTGTTTGATCGCCGGGGCTGTGTGGTGGCCAGGGCGCAGCAGGAGTTTGCGCAGATATTTCCGCAGCCGGGCTGGGTGGAGCACGATCCGCTGGAGATTCTCGCCAGCGTGAAGGCCACCATCGCGCAGGCGCTGAGTGTGGCCGGGCTCGATCCGGGTGAGCTGGCCGGTATCGGCATCACCAACCAGCGCGAGACGACGGTGGTGTGGGATCGCCTGACGGGTCAGCCGGTGTACAACGCGATCGTGTGGCAGTCGCGGCAGAGTCTTGCGATTTGCGAGCGGCTGCAGGCTGAGAGTTACGACGAGCTGGTGCGCGGCAAGACCGGCTTGCTGATCGATGCGTATTTTTCCGGCAGCAAGATCCGCTGGATTCTGGACCATGTGGACGGTGCCCAGGCACGCGCGGAACGCGGCGAGCTGCTGTTCGGTACCATCGACAGCTGGCTGGTGTGGAACCTCAGCGGTGGGGCGTTGCACATCACCGATGTCACCAATGCGTCGCGCACCTTGCTGTTCGATATCCATGCGCGATGCTGGGACAACGAGCTGCTGCGCATGCTGGATATTCCACGGCGCCTGTTGCCGCGGGTGTGCGGCTCGAGCGAGGTGTATGGATGCACCGATGCGTCGGCCTTCTTCGGTCATGAGGTGCCGATCAGCGGTATCGCCGGTGATCAGCAGGCGGCCCTGTTTGGGCAGGCCTGCTTTGAGCCCGGCATGGCCAAGAATACCTACGGCACGGGTTGCTTCATGCTGATGAACACGGGCGCCGTGGCGGTGCCGTCACGGCATGGCTTGCTGACCACGATCGCGTGGGAGCTGGACGGCCAGATCGAATACGCGCTGGAGGGCAGCATCTTCGTTGCCGGTTCGGTGGTGCAGTGGTTGCGCGACGGGCTGCTGATGCTGGAGAGCGCCAGCGAGTCGCAGTTGTATGCCGAGAGCGTGAACTCCAGCGAAGGTGTGTATCTGGTGCCGGCGTTTGTCGGGCTGGGTGCGCCCTATTGGCGCAGTGACGTGCGTGGTGCGATCTTCGGTTTGTCGCGCGGTACACGCAAGGAGCACGTCATCCGCGCCGCGCTGGAGTCGATGGCCTACCAGTCGCGCGATGTGCTGGCGGCGATGGAAGCCGACGCGGGCATTCCGCTGAAGCAGTTGCGCGCCGATGGCGGCGCGATCGCCAACGATTTCATGGCGCAGTTTCAGGCTGACATGTTGGGCGTGGCGGTGATGCGCCCGCGGATTACCGAGACGACGGCGCTGGGTGCGGCCTATCTGGCCGGGCTGGCAGTGGGTTTCTGGGAGAGTCGCGCGCAACTGGCGGCGCTGTGGCAGGAGGATCGCTGCTTCCAGCCGACGATGGACGAACTGGAGCGTGAGCGCCTCTATCGCGGCTGGCAGGCGGCGGTAGGCGCAACGATTGGTTTTCGGGTGGGCTGAACGCAACGAGGCCCTCGAACGAGGGCCTCGCAATCACCAGCCTGCGGCAGCGTGCTCAGTCCAGCGCGTAACCAAACTGATCGAGGAATTCCGCGGCGAACTCGGCGTAGCTGAAACGCTGGTTCTGGGTGCCGGGATGCTCGACCTTGAGCGCGCCCATCAGCGAGGCAATGCGGCCGGTGGTTGGCCAGTCCTTGCCCTTCATGATGCCGAAGATCAGGCCGGCGCGATAAGCATCGCCGCAACCGGTCGGATCGACCACGCGGCGCTCGCGTGCCGGCGGAATGTGATGGGTTTCGCCATCGACGTGGATGATCGAGCCGCGCGGTCCCTGGGTCACGATATAGGCCGTGACGTGGCCGGCAATCTCCTCGGCGCTCCAGCCGGTGCGGGTCTGCAGCAGCTGCGACTCGTAATCGTTGACGATCACGTAGGTCGCCTTTTCGATCATCGCGCGGAACTCGTCGCCATTGAACAGCGGCATCGCCTGGCCCGGATCGAAGATGAACGGTATACCGCGTGCGGCGAATTCATCCACGTGTTGCAGCATCGCATCACGGCCATCCGGTGCCACGATCGCAAAATCGATCTGCGGGATGTCGCGGACGTGGTTTTCCTGGGCGCTGGACATCGCGCCGGGATGGAAGGCGGTGATCTGGTTGTTGTCCAGGTCGGTGGTGATGAAGCACTGCGGGGTGAACTGGTCATCGAACACGCGCACGCATTCCAGTCGAATGCCGCACTCTTCCATATGCTGGCGATAAGGGCCGAAGTCCTGGCCCACGGCAGCCACGGGCAGCGGATCGCCACCGAGCAGCTTGAGGTTGTAGGCGATGTTTCCCGCGCAACCGCCGAATTCGCGGCGCATCCGCGGCACCAGGAATGACACATTCAGGATGTGCATCTGGTCAGGCAGGATGTGATTCTTGAACTGGTCCTGGAACACCATGATGGTGTCATAGGCCAGTGATCCGCAGATGACGGCAGACATGATGTGCGGGAACCCCCGGGCAAGGTGAAAGGGTCGGGACGGATGTGCTCGACCTGAAGCTGAACCGGAAGGTTCCGGTCAAAGGGTGCAATCGTAACGTCATCGGACCCGATTGGCGACTTCTTGAGCACTTGCCGACTTCACTTTTTCGTGCAGAAAATCACCTTACGACGATGTTGTGAAAGGATTTCTTAACGCTATTGTCCTTGCGCAGACGGTGTTCGCTGACTAGACTGGCGAGCTTACTTTTTAGCCAAGCCGAGCCACGGCGGACCCATGTTCAAGAAGTTTCGCGGCATCTTCTCCAACGACATCTCGATCGACCTTGGCACGGCCAATACGCTCATTTATGTGCGGGGACAGGGCATTGTCCTGAACGAGCCGTCGGTGGTGGCGATTCGCCAGGATCGCGGTCCCGGTGGCCCGCGCACGATCGCGGCCGTGGGCGGCGAAGCCAAGCGCATGCTGGGGCGCACGCCGGGCAATATCGCCACCGTGCGTCCGATGAAGGATGGCGTGATCGCCGACTTCACCATGACCGAGGCGATGCTGCAGCACTTCATCAAGCAGGTGCACAAGTCCCGCTTCCTGCGGCCCAGCCCGCGCGTGCTGGTCTGCGTGCCCTGCGGCTCGACCCAGGTCGAGCGTCGCGCGATCAAGGAGTCGGCCGAAGGTGCCGGCGCGCGTGACGTGTTCCTGATCGAGGAGCCGATGGCGGCGGCGATCGGCGCCGGCATCCCGGTGCACGAGGCGCGTGGCGCGATGGTGCTGGACATCGGCGGCGGTACCTCCGAAGTGGCGGTGATCTCGCTCAACGGCATCGTTTACTCGCAGTCGGTGCGCGTGGGTGGCGACCGTTTCGACGAGGCGATCATCAACTACGTCCGGCGCAACCACGGCACCCTGATCGGCGAGTCCACCGCCGAGCGGATCAAGCTGCAGATCGGCTGCGCGTTCCCGCAGACCGACGTGAAGGAGATCGAGATCTCCGGCCGCAACCTCGCCGAGGGCGTGCCGCGCATGTTCACGATCAACTCCAACGAGATTCTCGAAGCCCTGCACGAGCCGCTGGCCGGCATCGTGGCGGCGGTCAAGTCCGCGCTGGAGCAGACCCCGCCGGAACTGTGTTCGGACGTGGCCGAGCGCGGCATCGTGCTCACCGGTGGTGGCGCGCTGTTGCGCGACCTGGACCGCCTGATCTCCGAGGAAACCGGCTTGCACGTGCAGGTGGCGGACGATCCGCTGACCTGTGTGGCCCGCGGTGGCGGCAAGGCGCTGGAGCTGATCGATCAGCACGGCAGCGACTTTTTCGCGCCCGAATAACGCGCGAATTCCAGGCTCGCCATGGCGCGCGCGCGCGACGAATCCTCGCCCCTGTTTGCCGGTAATGCGGCTGGCACGCTGCGCCTGATCATCTATCTTGCCCTGGCCATGGCGCTGATGGTGCTGGACCAGCGCAATGGCTGGTTGTGGCGCCTGCGCTATACCGCATCGGCCGTGGTCGAGCCGATTTATCGGCTGGCCGGGTTGCCTGCGGCAGGCATCCGCACGGTGAGCGTGGCCTTTGCCGACCGGCAGAAACTGACCGAGCAGAACCAGCGCTTGCGCGAGGATCTGCTGCTGGCCAACGCCAAGTTGAACCGGATGTCCGCGGTCGCCGAACAGAACCAGCGGCTGAAGCAGTTGCTCGACACCCAGCACAGCCTGAAGCTCAACGTGCAGCTGGCGCGTGTGGTCGGCGTGGACATGGGCGCGTATCGCTACCAGCTGACGCTTAACATGGGCGCGCGCGACGGGGTAAAGCCCGGCCAGCCGGTGATCGACGCGCACGGCGTGATGGGGCAGGTGAAAGAGGTGTTGCCGACGACGTCGATCGTGATGCTGATTACCGACCCGGAGCATGCCATACCGGTGGTGATCGAGCGGACCGGCCTGCGCACCGTGGCCTATGGCTCGCGGGAAGGCGATCGGTTGAGCTTGCCCAATATTCCGCTGGCGGCCGACGTGCGTCCAGGCGACAAGCTGCTTACTTCCGGTCTGGGCGGGCGCTTTCCGCCGGGTTTTCCGGTGGGCGAGGTCCGCGAGGTGGCACCTGCGGATACCGGTATGTTTCTGGTCGCGCACGCGAGCGTGGCAGCCGATATTGACCGCAGCGCCGATGTGCTGCTGTTGCGTGACCAGGCCGAGCCCGACGGCCCGCCGCCGCCAATAACTCCGATGGGACCGCCCGGCGACCTGGCACCTGGTGTGGCGCCCGCACCGGCGACATCGCCGGCCAGACGCCCCGCACCCAGCGGCAACGGCGGGATCCAGCCATGAACAAGCAAAGTCTGGGTCGCTGGCTGTTCTCCAGCACGCTGGTCGTTGCGTTGTTGTTGATGCTGGTACCCCTGCCTGGCGTGCTGGCGCCGTTCAAGCCGTACTGGCCCGCTTTGGTGCTGCTGTACTGGACGCTGGAAGCGGAGGATCAGGTCAGTCTGGGGCTGGCTTTCAGTATCGGGCTGGGGGCGGACTTGCTCAACGGCGTGGTGCTCGGCGAGCAGGCGCTGCGCCTGTGCGCGCTGGTGTTCATCGCGCTGCGTTTTCGCTCGCGGCTGCGCTTTTTCCCGATGTGGCAACAGTCGCTCGCCGTGCTGGCGTTGTTGTTGAACGACCGTTTCCTGCTGCTGGTCGTGCGCATGCTGGCGGGATCTTCGTTGCCTCCGGTCAGTTGGTGGGTGGCGCCTTTCGTCGGTGCCATGATGTGGCCGTTCCTGTTCCTGCTGCTGGATGACTTGCGTGCGCGGCTGCGCGTCCAGTGAGATGAAGAGTCGGCGATCAATCAAGGATGCGCGCGGCGAGGGTGAGTTGTTCCGCCGCCGCGCGCTGGCGGGCTTCGTGCTGATCCTGCTGGGGCTGGCGCTGCTGATCGGGCGTTATGTGTATCTGCAGGTGTCGCGGCATGACGAGTTCGCCACGCGCTCGACCAACAACCGGGTCAAGCCGCGGGCGATCCCGCCGGCACGTGGCTTGATCTACGACCGCAACGGCGTGCTGCTTGCTGACAACGTGCCCGCGTTCCGGCTGGAAGTGGTGCCCGAGCAGGTGCAGAACATGCCTGCCTTGCTGGCGCAGTTGGGCAAGGTGGTGCCGCTCGGCCAGGATGATCTGAACGCGTTCAACAAACAGCTCGCACAGAGTCGTCGCTTCCAGAGCGTGCCGCTGAAGATGCACCTCACGGAAGATGAAATCGATCGATTTGCCGTGAATCGCTGGCGCTTCCCTGGTGTGGACGTGGTGCCGTATCTGACCCGCCGCTATCCGTTTGGCGGTTTGTTCGCGCACGTGGTGGGCTATGTCGGGCGCATCGACGCGGACGATCTGCAGCGGCTCGATCCGCAGCGCTACCAGGGCACCAGCCATGTCGGACGCAGCGGCATCGAGCGCTCCTACGAGAACGTGCTGCACGGCACGCCGGGTTACGAACTGCTGGAAGTTAACGCGGACGGGCGCACCCAGCGCGTGCTGGAAACCCACCCACCCACGCCGGGGCGCAACCTTTACCTGAGTATCGACGTGCGCCTGCAGAAGGCTGCCGAGACGGCGCTGGCCGGACGGCCGGGCGCGGCGGTGGCGATCGATCCGCGTAACGGCCAGGTACTGGCCATGGCCAGCGAGCCGACCTTCGATCCCAACCTGTTCGTCAATGGCATCAGCCAGGCAGACTACGCCGCGCTGACGAACGACCCGGAAACACCGCTTTACAACCGGGCCTTGCGTGGCACCTACCCGCCCGGTTCGACAATAAAGCCGCTGATCGGTCTGGGCGGACTCGAGTACGGTCTGCGTACGCCGCAGGACACGGTGGTTTCCACTGGCGTGTTCTATATTCCTGGGCAGAAGCGTGGCTATCGCGATGACCAGCGCGGAGGTGTCGGCAGAGTCAACTTGATGCAGGCGATCGAGATGTCGGTCAACACCTACTTTTACAAGTTGACCCTCGACATGGGTATCGACCGGTTCAGTGCCTGGATGGGCAAGTTCGGCTTCGGGCGGCCTACCGGCATCGACCTCGTGGGCGAGTCCGCTGGCGTGCTGCCATCGCGTGAGTGGAAGCGGGCCCACTTCAAGCAGCCCTGGTATCCCGGCGAAACGGTGATCGCGGGCATTGGCCAGGGTTACTGGACGGTCACGCCGATCCAGCTGGCTCATGCGATCGCCACGTTCGCCGGTCACGGGGTTCCGTACGCGCCGCGGCTGGTCATGGCGACGCAGGGGCCGCTCGACAGTCCGCGCCAGCTGTTGCCCAACCCGCCCAGCGGGCCCTCGCTGATCAAGAACCCGGCGGATTGGGATGCCGTGAACCAGGGCATGCAGATGGTGATCTACGGCCCGACCGGCACCGGGCGCAGTCTGGCCAACGGCTTTCCCTACCTGATGGCCGGCAAGAGTGGCACCGCCGAGCGCTTCTCGCGGACCTCCGACGCCTACAACACCAACAAGAGCAACGCCTATCTGGCCAGTCGCCATCGCGCCTGGTTTGTCGCCTACGCACCGGCCAATGAGCCAGAGATTGCGGTGGTGGCGATGCTGGAATCCGGCGCCTGGGGCGCCCAGGATGCCGGCCCGATCGTGCGCAAGATACTCGATGCCTGGCTGGCCTCGCATGGTGGCGTCATCCCCGGTGGCGCCCCGGCGCCAGTGGCGGTGTTGCCGCCGCCATCACCGGTCGTGCCTGAAGACACCAGCAGTCCTGACGACAGCGGCGACAATCTCCCGGCAGCCGCGGCGACGGTTGGAGGCAACCCATGATCGGCACGATCCACGTCCGCGCACGCCGCTTCCTGCGCCGCATCCTGAGCCGCCCGCGGATCGACCTTCCGTTGGTGTTTGGCCTGTTCCTGCTGGCAGCGATCGGATTGGTGACTCTGTACAGCGCCGGTGGCGGCGATCTGGGTCTGGTCGGCGGACAGGCCGCGCGCTTCGTGCTGGGCGGGGTCCTGCTGCTGGTGGTCTCGCGCATTCCGCCAGCGGTGCTGCGCAGCTGGACGCCGTGGCTGTATGCCGTCAGTACCGCCTTGCTGGTGGTGGTGGCAATCCTGGGCGAGGGCCGCGGTTCGGTACGCTGGCTGGATCTGGGCGTGATGCGCTTTCAGCCCTCCGAACTGCTCAAGCTGACCATGCCGATGATGGTGGCCTGGTACCTGCATCCACGCCAGCTGCCGCCGGGCTGGAAGGACATGGCCGTGGTGGGTCTGCTGATTGCCATCCCTACCGGCCTGATTGCAGAGCAGCCGGATCTGGGTACGGCCGTGCTGGTGACCGCCGCGGGAGCGTTCGCGCTGTTCCTGTCCGGCATGGCGTGGTGGCGCATTGGCGTGCTGCTGGCTGGGCTCGGCGGCATGATTCCGGTCGCCTGGCATTTCCTGCACCAGTACCAGCGCGATCGCGTGCTGACCCTGCTGAACCCGGAATCCGATCCACTCGGCAACGGCTGGCACATCATCCAGTCGCAGATCGCGGTGGGCTCAGGCGGTATCTTCGGCAAGGGCTGGCTGCACAGCACGCAGTCGCGCCTGGATTTTTTGCCCGAACACACCACCGACTTCATTTTTGCCGTGTTTTCCGAAGAATTCGGCCTGGTCGGCGTGTGCGTGCTGATCGTTCTGTATGCCTTCATCATCGGTCGCTGCCTGTGGATCGCGATGGAGGCTCGCGATACCTATTCGCGCCTGCTGGCCGGAGCGATCGGCATGAGTTTCTTCGTCTATGTCTTCGTCAACGGTGGCATGGTCGCCGGCATGCTGCCGGTGGTCGGCGTGCCGATGCCGATGATCAGTTACGGTGGCACATCAGCCGTCTCGCTGCTGGTCGGGTTTGGTGTGCTGATGTCGATTCACGCCAATCGAAAGACCCATATCTGAGTGCCGGCTGCGTCGTGCCCGTGAACCGCCCGAAGTTGTTGCAGCGCGCATGTTAGGCTTTCGGCACCCTTGGATTTTCCGCCAACGAAGGCCTTGAATGATCGTGATTTCCGCGCTGCACCCGGTTCGATGCCTCGCCTTTGTAGGTTTTCTGGCCATCGGCGCGACGATACCGGCAAGGGCGGCGACACACCCCGGTCAGGCCGGGCTGGTGCAGGAAGTGGCCCGCGACACCGGCAAGGATCCAAAGGCATTGAATGCCTTGCTGGATGGTGCGCAGAGGCAGCAAAGCATCCTCGATGCGATCAGTCGGCCCGCCGAAAGCAAACCGTGGAAGGACTATCGCCCGATCTTCGTCACCGACAAGCGCATCGACGACGGCATCGCGTTCTACCGCGAGCATCGTGAGCTGCTGGAACGCATCGGCAAGCAGTATGGCGTCGCGCCGGAATACATCGTGGCGATCATCGGGGTGGAGACCAGCTACGGCCGCAATACCGGCAACTACAAGGTGCTCGATGCGCTGGTCACGCTGGGCCTCTACTACCCGCCGCGAGCGAAATTTTTTCGCGAACAGCTGAAAGAGCTGCTGGAAATGCCGGCCAGCCACCTGGCCGGTCCGCTTGATCAGCTCACCGGCTCCTATGCGGGTGCGCAGGGCTGGGGCCAGTTCATGCCCACCAGCATCCGCGATTTCGCGGTGGATGAGGACCACGACGGGCATATCGACCTGCAGCGTTCGCTGCCGGACATCTTTGCCAGCGTGGCCAACTATTTCGCCAAGCACGGCTGGGTCAGCGGTGAGCCGGTGGCGGTGCGGGCGTTGGCGGATGCGTCCGCCGAACCCGTCACGGTCAAGGACAGCAAGCCGCTGTGGCCGCTGGAGCAATTCGAGGCATGGGGTTACGCGCCACTGCAGCGCATCTCGCCGGCCCAGCCCACGACCTTGCTCGAGCTCGATGGCGCCAACGGGCCGGAATACTGGTTTACCTTCCAGAATTTCTACGTGATCACCCGTTACAACCGCAGCCCGATGTACGCGATGGCCGTCAACCAGCTGGCGCAGGCGATTGCCGCCGGCGTCGGTCCGGAGGATGCGCCGCGATGAGGGGTGCGGCAGCAACGGCGTTGCTGGCGATCCTGCTGCTGGCCGGTTGCAGTGGAGCGAAGACGCGTCCGCCGCATGTCGTCGGCGCGGCAGTCAGCCACGGGCGCAGCGCCGTCAGCCATGGCAGTACCAGCGGCAGGGATACCGCCGACAGCTTCAACGACGACATCAACCGGCCGCAAAGCAGCCGTTATCGCGACAACAGCGACAGCGTGCCCGGCACCGTGCCCGATGTGAGCAAGCTGGTCGAGCCGGTGCCCAAGGTCGAGCCGCGCTCGCTGTATGGCAACAAATCGCCCTATACCGTACTCGGCAAGACTTATCGGGTGTTGCCGAGCGCGCGCGGCTACGACGAGCGCGGTATTGCCTCGTTCTACGGCAACAAGTTCCACGGCTACAGGACGTCCAGCCTGGAAACCTACGACATGTATGCGTTCAGTGCCGCCAGCACGACCTTGCCCTTGCCCAGTTATGCGCAGGTCACCAACCTGGAAAATGGTAAGAGCGTGATCGTGCGGGTCAACGATCGTGGCCCGTTCCACGAAAACCGCCTGATCGACCTGTCCTACGCCGCCGCCGTCAAGATTGGCATCTGGCCCAAGGGCACCGGGCTGGTCGAGGTGCGCGGCATCGATCCGGGCAGCCCGGCGCAGGAACTGCCGTCGCCCCGCGTGGTCAGAGCCGGACACCCGGGCATTTACCTGCAGGTTGGTGCGTTTTCCGACGCAGACAACGCCGAGCGGCTGGCGCAGCGCTTGCGTCAGGCAAAACTCGGCGAGGTGCAGATTCTGGACGCCCAGGTCAACGGTCGCCACGTGCATCGCGTACGCGTCGGGCCGCTGGCGGATGTCGAGCAGGCCGATCAGGTCAGCGCCCGAATTGAAGCCATGGGTCTGCCGTCGCCTCAGGTCGCTGTAGACTGAGCGGAATTTGCTCACCCCTTTTCATTCACGCCGGTACCGACCACGCCGGCATCCAGAAACTGGACTGAAACTCACGATGAATTTCTTTCGCCGCACCCTGATCCCGTTCGCCGCCGCCGTTTTCCTGGCCGGCGTTGCCGTTGCCCAGACCCCACCGCGTCCGTCGGCGGTGCCGCGTCCGGTGGTGCCCGCTGCACCCGTGCCGCCGCCACCTGACGTGGATGGGCAAAGCTGGGTGCTGATGGATTACGCGACCGGGCAGGTGCTGGCCTCGAAGAACCCCGATGCCCGCCGCGCGCCAGCGTCGTTGACCAAGGTGATGACCGACTACGTGGTCTCGGCCGAGATCGCCAACGGTCGCGTCCATCCGACGGACATGGTCAATATCAGCGAACACGCCTGGCGTGGCGGTGGCGCCGGTACCGACGGCTCCACCAGCTTCCTGAAGCTCAACAGCCAGGTGCCGCTGGAGGATCTGCTCAAGGGCATGATCGTGCAGTCCGGCAATGACGCAGCGATCGCGCTGGCCGAGCATACGGCCGGCTCCGAAGACGCCTTCGCCAACCTGATGAATGCCTACGCCAAGCAGCTGGGCATGACCAACACGCACTACTCGAATGCGTCCGGTTATCCGGTCGACGACCACTACAGTTCGGCGCGCGACATTGCCATCCTGTCGCGGGCGCTGATCCACGATTTCCCGACCGACTACGCGATTTCGGCGATCAAGGAGTACGAGTGGAACGGCATCAAGCAGCAGAACCGCAATGCCCTGCTGTGGCGTGATCCGGCGGTGGACGGCATCAAGACCGGTCATACCGCGGCGGCCGGTTACTGCCTGGATGCGTCGGCCAAGCACGGCGACCAGCGCATGATTGCCGTAGTGATGGGCGCCAGTACCGACAAGGCCCGCGCCGATTCGGCGATGGCCCTGCTCAGCTACGGTTTCCGTTTCTACGAGACGCACAAGCTGTATGACGCCAGCAAGCCACTGGCCACGCCGCGGCTGTGGAAAGGCGCGTCGAACCAGTTGCCGATCGGTGTGGCCGCAGACGTCATGGTCACGGTCAAGACCGGCCAGTACGACCAGCTGAAAGCGACCATGGACATCCCCGCCACTCTGATCGCGCCGTTCAAGAAGGGGCAGCAGGTGGGTACGCTGCGGGTCACGCTGGATGGCCAGCCGGTGCAGACGGTACCGCTGATCGCGTTGAATGATGCGCCGCAGGGCGGCTTCTTCTCGCGCCTGTGGGACAGCATCCTGTTGTGGTTCCATCACGACAAGGCCACCGCCGACCAGGCCCCCGCCAAGCAGTGAGCCGACCGTGATACAGCCGATTGATTTCAGCAAGGCCAAGCAGGAAGGCAAGGGCTTTCAGTTCCCCGGTGAGTTCGAGATCACTGCGGTGGGCAGTGCCAGCGCCAACCTGCCGGTCCACGTGCCGCAACTGCTCGAGCGTGCCGGCCTGCAGGTGCTGCACGAAACCGTGAAGCACCGGCACTCCGGCGCCGGCAACTTCGTCTCGGTCACGGTCAGTTTTCGCTGCGAGAACCGCGACCAGTACGAGGCGGCTCACGCGGCCCTGCGCGACAGCCCGGATATCCGTTACACGATGTGAAGGTCAGGGCAGGGCGCGGGAAACATCGGATATCCCGCCACAAGCCACTTGGACAACCGGCCGCTCCCCTCGCGTCAATTGGCACTTGCATCAGGCTCAACTGGCCGCATGATTCCCCGTTCCCCGTTCCCCGTTCCCCGTTCCCCGTTCCCCGTTCCCCGTTCCCCGTTCAAGGTCACCTGTCATGTCGCTGCCGCTGAAAATCCGTCGACTCGGTCGCCAGCCCTACGAGGCGACCTGGAAGGCGATGAGCGCGTTCACCGACAACCGCACGGCGGATACGCCCGATGAGCTGTGGCTGCTCGAGCACGACCCGGTCTTCACCCTGGGTCAGGCCGGCAAGATGGAGCATGTGCTGGCCGCCGGAGATATTCCGGTGGTGTCGGTCGATCGCGGCGGGCAGGTCACTTATCACGGTCCGGGCCAGATCGTGGGCTACCCCCTGATCGACCTGCGCCGGGTGGGCGTGGGCGTACGTGAGCTGGTGCATCGCATCGAGCAGGCGCTGATCGATACGCTGGCTCATTGGGATGTAGTGGCGCTGCGGCGCGAGGGCGCGCCCGGTGTTTACGTGGGCGAGGCCAAGGTCGCTGCGCTGGGTCTGCGCGTGCGCCGCGGCTGCAGTTTTCACGGGCTGGCCTTCAATGTGGCAATGGATCTGGAGCCATTTCATCGGATCAATCCTTGCGGTTACAAGGGTTTGGCAGTCACACAACTGCTAGACTTGGGCGGCCCTTCGCGACTGGCGGAGGTCGAAGATGTGCTGATCGGCGAATTTTGCCGTCAGTTCGGTTTCGATGCCGAGCCAGCCGAGCCCCAGATTCCCGAACTCCCCGCTCGCGTAGCGGTCTGAGCACCCCAGATGAGCGAAATTTCCCCGACCTCCCCGCGTACCATTCCGATCAGCGTCGTTGCCGGTTCCCCTGCAGGGGAGAAGCAACTGGGCAATGACAAGATCGCCTTGAATCGCGCGGGTTTCGATACCGACGTGCCGACCCTGCGCAAGCCCAGCTGGATTCGCGTGCGGCTGCCGCAGGGCAATGCCGTGCAGCAGCTCAAGGCGCGCCTGCGCGAGAACGCGCTGGTCACCGTGTGCGAGGAAGCCTCCTGCCCGAACATCCACGAATGTTTCAGCAAGGGCACCGCCACCTTCATGATTCTTGGCGAGGTATGTACCCGCCGCTGCTCGTTCTGCGACGTGGCGCATGGTCGCCCGCAGCCGCCTGACGAGCTGGAGCCGGCGCGGCTGGCGCAGACCATCGCCGACATGCGGCTGAAATACGTGGTGATCACCTCGGTCGATCGCGACGACCTGCGTGACGGCGGGGCAGCACACTTCGCCAGCTGCATCCGCGCCGTGCGCCATGCCAGCCCAAGCATTCGCATCGAGATCCTCACCCCGGATTTCCGTGGCAAGGGCCGCATGGAGCGGGCGCTGGAGGTGCTCAAGGAATATCCGCCGGATGTGTTCAACCACAATCTGGAAACCGTGCCGCACCTGTACCGCGAGGTGCGCCCCGGCGCCGACTACCAGTGGTCGCTGGACCTGCTCAAGCGCTTCAAGGCGCAGCACCCGGAGGTGCCGACCAAGTCCGGCATCATGCTGGGCCTGGGTGAGACGCATGAGCAGGTGATCGAGACGATGCGCGATTTACGCGCTCATGACGTCGAGATGATCACTATCGGACAATATTTGCAGCCCACGCCGCACCATCATCCGGTTGTGCGTTACTGGACCCCCGAAGAATTCGAGGCCCTGCGCGTGGCTGGAGAGGAGATGGGCTTCCATCACGTCGCCTCCGGCCCGCTGGTCCGTTCGTCCTACCACGCCGACCTGCAGGCCCATGCAGCCGGTGTTACCGAGTCCGCCTGAGAGTATTCATGAAATTTCGTCCCGCGCTGGTCCTGCTGTTTGCCCTCACTGCTACCGGCGTGTTCGCTCAGTCGGCGCAAGACCTTGGTGGCGGCACGCACCGCAAGGCGGCCACCTGGCCGCTGGCACCCACCACCGAAGAGGCCCAGGCAGCGCAGCTGTCCGCGCGCTTCCTGACCCGCTTCCATTACGACGCCCAGCCGCTCGACGATGCCATGTCGGAGCGGATCTACAAGGCGTACTTCAAACTGATCGACGGCGAGAAGGTGTTTTTCACCCAGGCCGACCTGGCCAAGTTCGCGCCCCTGAAAACCAAGCTGGACGATGCGATCTGGAACCAGGATCTTTCCGCTCCGTTTTCCATCTTCAACGTCTACGTGCAGCGCGCGGTCGAGCGCATGACCTACGCGCGCGGCCTGCTCAAGAAGGGTTTCGATTTTTCCGCCGATCAGAGCTACACCTTCGATCGCGAGCACGCCGACTGGCCCAGGGACCAGGCCGAACTGGACGATTTGTGGCGCAAGCGCACCATGAACGACTGGCTGCGCCTGAAGCTGGCCGGCAAGGACGATGCCGACATCCGCAAGACGCTGGACAAGCGCTATGCCGGCTATATCGAGCGGGTCAAGCAGCTGGACAGCGAAGACGCCTTCCAGACCTTCATGACCGCCTACGCGGAAACCACCGACCCGCATACCGACTACCTCGGTCCACGGGTGGCGGAGAACTTCGACATCGCGATGAAGCTGTCGCTGGAAGGCATTGGCGCCCAGCTGCAGTCGCGCGACGACAACACCGTGATCGTCAAGCTCATCCCCGGTGGCCCGGCGATGAAGTCGCACAAATTCAAGCCCGGTGACCGCATCCTCGCAGTGGGCCAGGGCAAGACGGGTCCGCTGGTGGATGTGGTGGGCTGGCGCATCGACGATGTCACCGCGCTGATCCGCGGCAACAAGGGCACTGTGGTACGCATGGAGATCCTGCCGGCGGACGTCGGGCTGGATGGCAAGCATGAGCTGGTCACCCTGGTGCGCGACAAGATCAATCTTGAAGACGCCGCTGCCAGCAAGAAAGTCATCGAGATCAAGGACGGAGACGTCACCCGCAAGATCGGTGTGATCGATCTGCCCTCGTTCTACTCCGACTTCGGTGCCCGCAGCGAAGGCGACAAGGACTACCGCAGCACCACGCGCGACGTGGCCAAGCTGATCGGCGAGCTCAAGCAGGAAGGTGTGCAGGGCATCGTGGTGGATCTGCGCAACAACGGTGGCGGTTCGCTGGCCGAGGCGAACTCGATGACCGGCCTGTTCATCGACAAGGGGCCGGTGGTGCAGGTGCGCGACGCCCGTGGCGAAGTACAGGTGCAGGGCGACGACGACCCCGGCATGGCCTGGAGTGGCCCGCTGGCCGTGATGGTCAATCGCGGCTCGGCTTCGGCCTCGGAAATTTTCACTGCGGCGATTCAGGATTACCACCGTGGCCTGGTGATCGGCGAGCCGACCTTCGGCAAGGGCACCGTGCAGAATCTGGTGGATCTGGACCGTTTCGCGCAGAGTGCCGGCGAGAAGCCGCAGCTGGGCGAGCTGAAGATGACCATCCAGGAGTTCTTCCGTATCAACGGCGGTTCCACCCAGCTCAAGGGTGTCACCCCGGATATCGAATTCCCGAAGAATGGCGATGAGAAGGACTTCGGCGAGTCGACCTACGACAACGCGCTGCCGTGGACCCAGATTGCCCCGGCCGGCTACAAGCCGGTGGCTGACCTCAAGGCCTACCTGCCGCAGTTGCAGGTGCTGCATGAGGAGCGCGTGGCGAAATCGCCGGCATGGAAGTTGATGCTCGACGAGTTGGCGCAGTACAAGACGATGCGCGCCAAGACCACGATCTCGCTGAACTTCGCCACCCGCGAAGACGAGCGCAAGCAGCAGGAGAAGATCCAGGCTGACTTCCGCGCCCGCCACAAGACCATCGATGGCACCGATGCCTTGCTCGCTGACGAGGACAATTCGCTGGATGACGGCCTCAATGCCAACGAGCGCAGCCTCAAGAGCGAGCTCAAGCAGGAGCAGGACGCCAAGAAAGCCAAGGACGTCGAGCTCAACGAGACCGCACACATCCTGTTCGACGCGGTAGGCATGATCAAGTCCGATCCGAAGCTGGCCAGCGAAGTGCTGCCTTACGGTGGCAAGTTCAGCGGCAACTACCTGGCGTTGCTCGCGGCACCGGCAAAGCTGGCTGTAGCGGCTGTACCGGCGAAACCGGCAACGTCACCGGCAACGCCGGTACCTGTCGCCACCCATTGATCGGATGACGGCAGGAAAAAGGGCAGTGCTTTCGCACTGCCCTTTTTCATGGGCAATCCAGCACCAGCCGATCATCGGTGGGCGCGCCGCGACGACGCACTTCAGGCCGGTATCGCGGGTAACTCGCAGGACTGGTTGAAATCGCCGATCGCCTCGACCAGGTCGGTCACCGCCGCGCGTTCCGCCTCGCTCAGGTCGGGGTGCCAGCTGTCCAGGATCAGCACCACCCGCGTCTGTTCGCTGCGATTCCAGGCCTCATGCTCCCAGGTGTCGTCGAAGGTGACGCAGCGGCCTTCCTGCCAGACATGCTCTTCGCCGCCTACGCGAATCGCGCAATCCGGTGGAACGATCAGCGGCAAATGGGTCACCAGGCGCGTATTGGTGACGCCGGTATGCGGCAGGATGTGGCTGCCGGGCGTGAGGATGGAGAATAGCGTTTCCGGTGCATGGTCGCGGATGCGCACCAGTGGCAATGCATCGAGCAGCGCTGTCGTCTGTGGGCAACGCGCGCAATGGTCGTCGTAGCGCACGCCATGGCGATAGAAGAAATACGCATCCCACGCCGCGTCCCTGGCGCCGGTGGAGCGCAGCATGCCTTGCCCGGCAGGTGCGGGAGCCTGGCCAAGGAAGGCCTCCAGCTGCTGCCCTTGCGCCAGCACGGCACGCAGTTCGTCGCGCACCACATCGGTGCCGGCCTCGAGCGCTTCCAGCCAGGGAAAATGCGTGCGCGGATAGTACGGCTGGCTGGCGATACCCGGGAAAAACAGGAATTTCGGCTTCTGCCGCGGGTCGGGAATATTTGCCGGCTGATCGCAAAAATAGATTGCCAGGCTGCGCTCTACCCGAACCAGTTCGGTGCTGCCATAGCGTTCGCGCAGCGGCTCAAGCACGCCGCGAAACAGTTGGCGTCGCCCCTTGTTGACGTATTTCACGGCGTGCTTCACCGCTTCACGCAGCGTCGGGGCCGTCGTCGCGTCGTCCTGCCAGCGACCCATCGCGCGCGCACCCTCGATGGCCATGAAGTAGGCCTTCAGCGCCTCGTGTGACTGTCCCAGTTGCTCCAGCGCCACGCCCAGTTGCAGGCGTGCCACGAAGATGCGCGGCGCCAGCGAAAGCCCGCTGCGGAAGCTGCCGACCGCGCCGTTGAAGTCCCCCGCCGCCATCTGCACGTTGGCCAGCTGTACCCATGTGGACGGATCATCCCGCGCCAGCTTGGCCGCGACCTGCAGCTGCTGCATCGCCACCGCATGCTCCCCGCGCGCGGACTGGCGGTTGGCCACGAAGCGCAGCGCCTCGACATCCTGCGGCTGCCGCTCGAGAAGACCGAGGAAGGATCTCTCGGCAGCGTCCAGCTCACCCCGGGCAATCTCTTGCCGCGCGATGCCGCGGAGGGTTTCCAAGGGCGCGTCGGTCGGGCTGCTCATCGGTGCCTGGTCGTGTTGTCAGGGAAAAGCGGTGGCCGCCGTGGCCCACGGATGCCACCACGCAGCGTGATCATACGCGCGCCATCACGTCCGTCAGGCCAGCGATACCGGCGCATGCTTCATCGCTCCGGGCCAGCTCGCGCATCAGTCGGTATAACCGAGTCGCTGCATCACCGGGCGCAATATCGGCAGCACGGGTTCGAACATCTCGCGGTAGGCATGCCAGCGGTTGACCGCCTTGCGGTTGATGCCCTGGGTCACCTGGGCGTAACTTGGCGTGCTGATGAAACCCTTGCCACTGGCATGTTCCGCAAACCGGCCCATGGGCGAAGGGTCGGAAAGGTCGAGGAAGCGGCCGAGCCTGGCCAGGTTCGCGTCGATGTCCTCGACCACCGCTTCGTAACGCCACTCCAGCACCTGCGGGGCGAACACCTCGACATGCTTTTGCCAGTGGTCGAAGGCGTACACATAGCCGTTCGCCAGACGCTGCAGCGACGAGCACAGCACCATGAAGGCAGGCGAGCGAAACGACTGCATGTAACAGCTCAGCAGCACGTCGCAGGGGTGGCGCAGGCACAGGATGATGCGTGCCTGCGGAAACAATCGCATGATCATCGGCAGGCACAGCATGTTGAGCGGATTCTTGTCCACCAGCCGGCGCGCTCCGAGATCGGGCACGACCTGTGCGACCCGGCGGAAGTAGACGGCCCGCAGTTGCTCCGCTTCGCCCGCGGTGAGGTGGGCCAGGTCGCCCGGATAGTGCTGGCCGGTCATCTCCATGGCCTCGGTCAGGTCATGCAGGAAGGCGCGCTCGTCCATCGAGCGGAAATCCGGATGCGCGTCCAGCATCTGCTCCAGCAAGGTCGTGCCCGAGCGTGGAAAGCCCACCACGAAAACCGGTTGGCTACCGGCTGGCGGTGAGGGCAGCGGCTTCCAGATCCGGTACGCCGCGTGGTCAACCAGGCGATTGGCCATCTGCAGCGGCACGCTGTCCGGCTGCATCAGCTCCGGCACGATGCCTTGCGCGATGTTGAGCTGTGCAGCGTGAGCGGTCTGCAACGCCGGCCATACCTCGTCATGCTGATTCATCCGGCTGCTGGCGGCGGCCAGGCCAAAGGCGGCGCGGGCGTGGTGCTGGTCATCGAGCGTCAACGCGAGCATCCGGCGATAGAGTGCCGCGGCGGCGACGTGGTCGCCATCGCGCATGGCCAGCGCGGCATGGGCGCTCCAGCCTTCGGCACGGGCGTCGTCGTCCGCCAGCTGCTCGAGGATCTCCAGTGGCAACGGCTGCAACGCCTGGCGCGCGCGATCGAGCTGGTTGCCGCGTTCGTACAACGCCGACCGCTGGGCGGCGATGCGCAGCTGCATGATCCCGGCTGCCGCGCCAGCGGGTAGCCGCGCCCGGTTGAGCGTCTCCAGCGCGATGTCGAGCTCGCCCTGCGCGGACAGCATCGCGGCAAGGATCAGCGCCTGTTCCGCCGACTGCGCCGGCCAGCTGGCGGCACCGGCCAGCATGGCCTGCTGACCTTCGTTGTCACCGCCGACGTAACAGGCGTGCGCGGCCTGCAGGCGTGCCTCGATGAACTGCGGCGACAGCTCGACCGCGCGCAGCAGGGCCTGCTTGGCCAGCACCCAACGCCGTTGCTGCAGATGCAGCAGGCCGAGGTTGTAGTGCAGCTCGGCATCGTTCGGTGCCAGCGCGAGCGCCTGCAGGAACGCCTGCTCGGATCGCGCCATGTCGCCGCCTTGGCGGCAGGCGAGCCCCAGGTTGTTCCAGTACGCGGACACCTGCGGCTGGATGCGGGTCAGCGATGCGAACGCGCCTGCCGCCTCTCGGTAGCGCTTGCTGGCGTACTCGGCGAGCCCGAGCCACAACAGGGCCGGTTCGTTCGTTTCAGCGGCACCTTCGCCCAGGGCGATGACCCGCTCCATGTCGCCGGCGTCGTAGGCGTTGCTCATCGCTTCGACGAGGTTGTGGGGAGGTGCGGGCATGCCATTCCAGTCGGGTGTTTGCTGACCTTCATTATGCAAGAGGGGCCGCGAGAAGATCTCGCGGCCCCTCCGTGTTGCCGTGGAGCTTTACGGTCGGCTCAGCCGATCAGAATTTCACCGTGGCACGGGCCCAGTAGTAGCGGCCGAGCGTGTCGTAGGTGGCGGCATCGGTGTTGTAGTTTGAACCGTTCTGATAGACCAGCGGTGGGATCTTGTTGCTGAGGTTGTCCACGCCGACGTCGAACGTGGTGTGGATCGACGGCACCTTGTAGCCGATCTTGATCGAGTGATACAGCACCGAGGCCATCGGCAGGTTGACGCCACGGATGGCGGCGTCCGCATTGATGTTGGTCAGGTGGTTGATGTAGCGCGTCTGCCACTGGGCGTTCCAGTTGCCCAGATCCCAGTTGAGCGTCAGCGTGCCGCGCCAGCGGGTCATGTTGCCGAACTGCTGGGTGTAGGTGCCGGCGTAGTTGACCGTGTGCGCACCCGGCTGGCCGGGCGTGGCGTCGTTCTTGTAGGTGGAGAGATAGGTGCTGGCGAAGCCTGCCTTGAAGTCACCCGGATTCACGCTGCCGAGGTCGAAATGCGGGATCTTGTAGTCCAGCGTGAAGTCGACGCCGCTGGTGCTGAGGTTGCCCAGATTGACCACCGGCGTGTTGATCACATTGACCTGGCCTGCCAGCTGGGTGTTGCTGCCGTAGCGGCTGATCAGCGAGCAATACGGGCTGCTGGAGTTGGCAAAGCAGCCGTCAACGATCGTCTGGGCGGTAATCGGCGTCAGCAGGTCGGTGAGGTAGATGTGCCAGAAATCGACGCTGGTGGACAGGCCCTGCGCCCATTCGGGGTTGTAGACCAGGCCGAAATCGATCGATTTGCCCTTCTCCGGCTTCAGCGACTGGCCAACCGTGCTGGCGCCCGAGTAATGCGTGTTGACCTGTTGATTGGTGTTCACCCAGCCGACGGGAACGGACTGGCAAGCGGCGGCATGCTGTGCGAGCTCGGCTGCGGTGAGGCCGACACAGGGATCGTTCAAGTTCGGCTGGATCAGCGTGACGCCGTCGTAGAGCTCATCCAGATTGGGTGCGCGGAACACCTGCGAGACCGTGCCACGAACCAGCAGGTCGGCGATCGGCTTCCACTCGACGGCGATCTTGCCGTTGGTGGTCGTGCCGCTGGTGCTGTATTTGGACGAGCGCACGCCGAGGTCCAGGTTCAACGACTTTGCCCAGGGCTGGTCGGCCAGCAGCGGGATCAGCGACTCGGCATAGAGCTCCTTGACGTTCTCGCTGCCGCGACCCGGCGAACCGCAACCCTCCTGCAGGATCTGGCACTTGCCGGTGGCCAGGTTGAGCAGCGCGTCGGGGGTGACCGTGTAGTTCATCGACTGCTGGCGGTACAGGGCGCCGACAGCCAGCTGCATGGTGCCGCCCGGCAGATCCCACAGCTCGCCATTGGCGTCGAACTGCACCTGCTTGGTGGCATTGGTGTAGACGTACTCCGGGGTATCCACGGCGGACGACAGCAACGAGGGCTGGTTGGCCTGGTCGAAAATGTTCACGCCGCTGTTGATTGCTGCCTGGAAGGCGGCGATGTTCAGCTCGTTGTAATCGCGCTGCACGCGATTGGCATGGCCGTAGTCGATCGAGGCATCCCAGTTCCAGGTGCTCTGGCCGAACGCACCACGCAATCCGGTGTTGATCTGCACGTTCTTGGTGTCAAAGGTGTGCAGGCGGTTGCCGGCGCCGGTCAGGCGGGTGTTGAAGCCGTAGCCGCCGTTGGGGTCGTTCGGGTTGGCGGGGTCGGTGCCGAAGGTGACGCCGAACGGATTGATCGGGTTGCTTGCCGCCACGTACCAGCCGTCGTCGTTGGCCGACGTCGGCGCGGGCGCGTCCTGCCCGCTCGACTGGGTGTGGTTGAAGAACGCATTGGCGAAGAAGGTCAGGTTGGGCGTCAGGTTGTAGCTGCCGAGCAGGAAACCGTCGGTGCGTTGCTGCGCGGTCTGGATGTAGTTGTAGGTGTTGTAGTTGTACGAATCGGCGGGGTAATGGTCACAGCGGTAATCGCCCTGGCTCGATCCGTCGCTCTGTGCCTTGGTGACCAGGATGCTGTTGTTCTTGACTGTGCAGCCGTACTGGCCGGCAAACGATGCGGGCAGCTGGATCTTGCCGGTCGGGATGGTGCTGGAACCGGAGGCGGTGAGCGCGCCGCTGGACAGGTACAGCGGGTGCGCGGAGAACTTGCGCTGGCTGGCCAGCACGGCGTCGTACTTGTTGTAGTCCAGGCCGCCGACGATGTTGTAGTTGTCGCCGGTCATGCCGCCGATCAGGCTGAGGCCGTGGCGCTGGCCGTCGCCATGGCTGGAAACGCCGCCGTTGACGCTGGCTTCGACGCCTTTGTAGTCCTTGCGCAGGATGAAATTGACCACGCCGCCGATCGCGTCCGAGCCATACACGGTCGAGGCGCCCTCGGCCAGCACGTCAACCCGTTCGATCATGCTCTGCGGGATCATGTTGACGTCGGCGTTGGCCATGCGCTGGCCGTCGATCAGCACCAGGGTGCGGTTGACGCCCAGGCCGCGCAGCGAGATGCGCGCGGCGCCGTCGCCGCCTTCCAGTGACGGGCTGGCGACACCGCCGCCGTTGGTGTTGTTCTGGGTGTTGGTCGCGTTGCCGGAAATGGCGGGCAGCTGCTGCAGCACATTGCCCATCGTCGGGTTGCCGGCATTGGCAATCGCGGCGCGATCCACCGTCACCACAGGGCTGGCTGTCTCGACGTCGACACGGCGGATCAGCGAGCCGGTAACCACGACCGCCTGGAGTTTCTTGGCCTTGCTTGCATCCGGTGCTTCCGGCTTGGTCTGCGCTGCTGTCGACGAGTCGCCGCTGGTTGACTGCTGTGCCTGGACCAGGCCGGCCGTGGCCATGAAGCCCACACTCAAAGCCAGACGAACAGCCAATGACAGATGATTCTGGTTGTACTTCATATGTTGTCCCCGATGATGGAATTCATTCGCTGTCCCCTGTGGCGAGTCTTGCCCGGCAATCCCGCCATGGCGCCGGATCCATCCCGCGCAGGGGAGATCTCGGCATTCAGCTACTCTCAAGCGCGATCGTCGTGCATCGAACCCGACTGGCATCTGCGACCGTCGGCAGCTTGTTCGTGCGTTCTTCCTGGGTGGGTGCTGGTGGCGCCCGGTGACGATCAACGCGTTCAGGTGATAGGTCGAGTGTGGTCTCTAGGTGATGTGATGAACGAGGCTTTCGTTGTTTTCCCAGCTTGTTGGAAGATCCAGTCGTCACGTTTTGGAATCGATGGCATCCGGTGTTGGCATGGCAAGCCAGCCGTTGCCCCTCCCGTTCGTCCCTTCTTGATTTAACACCCTCATGTTTTGCTGTGGCCGTGGAACGACTCGTTGACGACACCGCGGGCGCTCCAACAAAACGATGGCCCCGGCGCGTCACGACCAGCACGCAGCGGACCTAGCATCACACGGCGACGGGCTCAATGACAACAATTCCGTAACATGTTTGTGCTACGCCGTATCCGCCTTCGGCATCGCCAAAAAAAACAGCGCCCAGGCGCTGTTTTTCACCATCCGTCCGGTGCAGGGCCGGTCAGGGCAGGTAGCGCTGCCCCAGGAAAGCGAACACCGCACGCAACCCCATCGCCTCGCCGCCGCGCGGGCGGCCGGGACGATCGCTGTCGTTCCATGCATAGGTATCGAGATGCAGCCACGGCATGCCGTCGGGTACGAAGCGCTCCATGTAGAGCGCCGCGGTGATCGCGCCGGCATGCCGCGAGGCGCTGCCATTGGCGAAATCGGCGATCGAGGAATCCAGCATCCGTCGATAGGGCCGCCACAGCGGCAACTGCCACAGTGGATCATTCACCGCCTCGCTGGCGGCCAGCAGCGCGTTGGCCATGCCTTGCTGGTTGGCAAACAGCGCGGGCAGGTCCGGCCCCAGCGCCACGCGCGCGGCACCGGTGAGCGTGGCGAAATCGATGATCAGGTCGGGCTTCTGCTCCGCGGCGTAGGCCAGCGCATCGCACAGCACCAGCCGCCCTTCGGCGTCGGTGTTGTCGATCTCCACGCTGTGGCCGGCGCGGGTGATCACCACGTCGCCCGGGCGCAGGGCGTTGCCGGCTACGGCGTTTTCCACCGCCGGCACCAGGAGGGTCAGTCGTACAGGCAGCTTCGCCTGCATGATCAGGCCGGCCAGGGCGAGCGCATGGGCGGCGCCACCCATGTCCTTTTTCATGTTGCGCATGCCGTCGCCACCCTTGAGGTTGAGGCCGCCGGTGTCGAAACACACGCCTTTGCCGACCACCACCAGACGCGGGTCGCCGGCTTTGCCCCAGCTCAGTTCGACCAGCCGCGGTGCGCGGTGACTGGCGCGGCCCACTGCATGGATGGTCGGAAAGTTGGCCTTGAGCAGCTCATCGCCCACCCATTCGCGCAGCTTTGCCTTGTACGTCTTGCCGAGTTGCTTGATTGCTGCTGCCAGTTGCTGCGGTCCCATGTCCTCGGTGGGCGTGTTGACCAGGTCACGCACCTGGCGGGTCGCCTGCACCAGTGGCGCCAGCTGTTTCAGCTGGTCGGCGGGCACGGCCAGCCGCGCGGGCGCGCGCTTCGGCTTGCGATAGCGGGTGAACTGATAGCCGCCCAAAGCCCAGCCCAGCGCAGGCAACAGCGAATCATCGAGCACGCTCTCGGCGGCCAGGTGGTAGTCACCCTCGGGCAGGCTGCACGGCAGCGCGGCGAGCGCCGCCAGCGGGTCGCACGCGTCGACGCCGACCAGCACGCGCACCAGCTTGCCGTGCGGATCCGACAGCAGGGCGAACGTGCCCGGCGCCGCGGCAAAGCCGGTGTCAGCCAGGGTCCGTCGCTGCGGTGCGCTCAGTCGGCGGCGACAGGCGGCGAAATGGGCGATATCGGTGGTTTCGATGGCAATGCCGTGACGTTCGTCGGAGCGGCGTGCGAGCAGGATGGACATGCGGATTCCTCATGGCTGGCGTTGGTGCTCGATGCAGCAGCGCGTGGCTTGGCAATCGATCATCATGCGCGTCTTTGCCCGCGATTGGCTAGCGACGGGCTGCGACGCGTCGCGTCGGTGGTGCCATTTGGCCGTCCAGTCGGGGTGTCTCAGGTTGTCAGGATCGATCATCTGGCAGCAGGGAGAAAGTCATCTTTCGGCACCAGCTCAAGGCAGTTTGCGAAACCGCTTCAGTCGTGGGATGCGTTCGATTCCAGCCAGTCCGCCAACGCGGTCATATGCGGGAAGTCGAGCTCCGGTGGCGGCCCCAGTTCGGTTGGCCACGGCTGGGCGTCGCGATTGATCCAGGCGGTGCGCAGGCCGGCATCGCGCGCACCGACCATGTCCATCAGCGGGTCGTCGCCCACATGCAGCACGTGTTCGGCGGCCACGCCCAGCAGTTCGACGGCGGCCTTGAAGATGCTCGCGTCGGGCTTGGCCATGCCGTGGTCACGGGCGCAGACGTGATGGGAAAAAAGCGAGTCGATACCGATGCGGCCAAGGTCGGCATTGCCATTGGTGAGGCTGGCCAGTGGCCAGCGCGCCCGGATCCGCTGCAGCGCCGGCAGGCTGTCCGGATAAAGCTCCACGCTGTTGCGTTGCGCGAAATAGATCTCCCACAGCGTATCGATCGGCGCCTCGGCGATGCCGCACGAGGCAAACGCATGCTGGAGGGTGAGCTGGCGCTGGCTGGTGAAATCATGCGCCAGGTCGAGCCGTTCGGCGGCGACCCGGGCGCGCAGTTCGCGCATGGCGTCGACCGGCCAGGCGCGGGCGACCTCGGGGTGGTGCTGCTGCAGCCAGGCATCGACGGCGTGATCGGCCCGTTGCAGGGCCGGCAGCACCGGCCACAAGGTGTTATCCAGATCCAGCGTCAGCGCACGTATCGGCATACCCGGCAGCGGCGATCAGTTTTCGCTGACCACCAGTACCTGACCCAGCTTGATCTCATCGCTGCGCAGGTGATTCCACTGGCGCAACTGCGACACCTCGACCGAGTGATGCTTTGCAATCAACGACAGCGTGTCGCCCTTGCTGACCTTGTAGGTTTTCGTCGCCTTGCCGGGCATGGCACTGCTGCCGCTGACTTTCTCAAGGCGCGCGTCATTCTTCTGCTGCGTCCGGCGATTCTCCACCGCGATACGGGCGGCCAGGGTGTCGGGCGAGGTTGGCGCAATGGCAGCGCGGGCTGCATAGGTGGCGCCCGGCGCGGCGATCGGTGCGACGTTGCGGGCCAGTACGCCCACTTCGGCGTAAATCGCACTGCGACGGGCGCTGTCCATCGAGGCCAGGGCGATCCCGTCCTGATAGGGCAACACTGCATGCTTGCGCAGCGCCGCCTTGGCCGGTTCGCTCTGCATGAAATTGATGAAGGCCTGCACCTGGGCCTCCTTCGGGTTGCGCGGGTTGGTCACCAGGTAGAGCGGGGTGTACAGCGGGTAGCTGCCATCGGCGACATTCGCCACCGTTGCCGACTTGCCATCGATCGCGAGCGCCTTGAGCTTGGAGTTGCCGGCGATGCTGGTCAGCGTGGCGGCGCCCATGCCATTGGGGTTCAGCGCAATGCCTTCCTCGAGCTTGGTCGTGTTGACGTACAGCCGCGGCGCGGCCACCGGCTGGTTGCCGCGGCCGAACAACAGCGTGCGCAAGCTGTATTCCACGCCGTCGCCGGGGCTGGCCACCGCGTATACGTCGATCGGCGCGTTGTTGCCGCCCACTTCGCTCCAGTTGTGGATCCTGCCGTAGTAGATGTCGTGCACCTGCTTCAGGGTCAGGCTGCGCACCGGGTTGGAGGCCTGCACGACGATCACCAGGCCGTCCCACGCTACCGGCGTGAAGGTGAGGTTGCTGTTCTCCGCGCTGCCATCACTTTCACGCGCGCTACCGGCCAGGTCGGCGCTGCCCATTGAGACGGCATCGATACCCGACGCCGTGTTGAACGGCTGCAGCTCGATATGGCCGTGACCGGTCCGCTCCCACGCCAGCGCGACCTCGTTGACCACGCCGTTGGCGGTGGCTACGTCACCGCGCCAGATCAGGCTGCTGGTGTTCTTGGCCGGCTTGTGGCTCTTGGCCTTGTGGGCGGTGCGGGCAAACGCGGTGGTGCTGAGGCAGGCGCCGATCAGCGCGATGGCAAGCAGACGAGTAAGACGAGCAGACATGATGGTGGGGAACCCTGGTCGGTAGTATTGGGTGTGCTGGAGCGCAAGTATGCCCTCTGGCCGGCAGACTCGCTGTGAAACGAACCGCTGTATTGCATCGGTCCGGGCGCGAAACATCAAGTACTTTCATGCATTTGCGTGACGGCGTGGGCAACTTTGGCGCGCCAGCGCCGCGGCCGGGCGGCGCGCGTCAGGCCGCGCCGCCCCCTATGGCAGGCACTTGCACCATCGGTGCCGGCCTAGTTGAGCACCACGTAATGGCTGCCATCGGTGTCGGCCACCACCAGCACCAGCTGGCGCAGATGCACGCTGGCCAGGCCACGCAGCATGCGCAAGCTGGTGATCCGCTGGTTGCCCACGCCGATCACCACGTCGCCGGCGCTGAGCCCAGCCTGCGCCGCGGGGCTGCCAGGTTTCACCGCAGTGATCGCGGCGCCATACCAGCCCTGGCTGCGCCGGGCCTCGCTCAACTCGCTGAAGCGCACCCCGGCCAGTCGTGGATCGAGCTGGCCGCCGTCGGCGCTGGCCAGTTTCTCGGCGCTGAGGGTGGCGCTGACCTGGCGGGCCTGGCCGTCGCGCTGCACACCCAGTCGCACGGTGCAGCCCAGCGGCAGCAGACCCTCGGCATTGCGCAGTTCCTGCACGCTGCGCAGTGGCTTGCCGTCGAGTGTGGTCAGCACGTCGCCCGGCTGCAGGCCGGCGTGTTCGGCGGCCGAGCCGTCGCTGACCCCGGTCACCACCACGCCGCTGCTGTCCGTGAGTTTCAGCAACTGGGCGATGCGCGGGGTGATCGCCTGCACCTGCACGCCCAGGTTGCCGCGCTGCACCTTGCCGGTGGTGATCAGCTGCTTCATCACCTCGCTGGTGAGGTCGGTGGGGATGGCAAAGCCGATACCCACGTTGCCGCCCGAGGGCGAGAAAATCATCGTGTTGATGCCGACCAGCTCGCCGCGCAGGTTGACCAGCGCGCCGCCGGAGTTGCCCGGGTTGATGGAGGCGTCGGTCTGGATGAAGTTCTGATAGCCACTGCTGCCCGAAGTGCCCTGGCCCAGGCCCGAGCGGCCCAGCGCCGAGACAATGCCGGCGGTGACCGTCTGGCCCAGTCCGAACGGGTCGCCCACCGCCACCACATAGTCGCCCACGCGCAACTGGGCGGAGTCGGCCAGCGGCAACGCCTGCAGGTGTTCGGCCGGAATCTGCACCACCGCCACGTCGGTCTGCGGGTCGCTGCCGATCAGCTTGCCTTTGAACGTGCGCCCGTCCTGCAGCGTCACGCTGATCTCGTCGGCGCCGCCGACCACATGGTTGTTGGTCAGCACGTAGCCCTTGGCTGCGTCCACGATCACGCCCGAGCCCAGGCTCTGCTCCACCCGTTCGCGCGGGGTGGCGGGCAGGCCGAAAAACTGGCGCACCATCGGGTCGTCGAAATACGGGTCGCGCACCGGCACCCGCGTGGTGCTGGAAATGTTCACCACCGCCGGCGTGACCCGCGTCAGCATCGGCGCCAGCGACGGCATCGGCTGGCCATCGACCGCGGCGGGCAGGGTGGCGGCCTGTGTGCCGAGCGGAGCCAGGCCGGTGGCGATCACCAGCGCGGCAAACAAGCCGCTGCACCAGTGCAGCAGGCGGGATGGACGTGACGACATGGGTTTCCTCCTCGACATGAAAGGCAGCGCTGCTTCGACCGGGCGGGCCGGCAGCGGTTCCATCGACGCGAAATGCGGGCGTAAGTACTTTACTTCCAGCGTCGCCGGGGTTAACTTGTTTACCCGATAACAACCACAACATCTTGTGCTTCAAAGACGCCCTCGAAACTAGAGCTGGTGTCGACCGCCGTACTCTTGAGGGGGAGTCGTTGTCGTCGGAAAGCAGTGACGCACGGGCTGCAGACCCTAATCTGCAGTCTGTTGATGGCCGTAGTCGCGGCATCAACCACGGCGTCGTTATCAAAATCAAACAAAAACAACGGGGGCCGCAAGGCCACACCGAGAGGTCAGGAAGCCGATGAGCACACTGCGTGCACCCGCCAGCAAATCCACCACAGGTCGTGATGCCATCGTGGAGATTCCACTGCAACCTGCATCGCAGGACATCTGGGACAAGAAATACCGCCTGAAGGCGAAGAACGGCGAGCCGGTCGATGTCACCATCGACGACACCTACCAGCGCGTGGCGCGCGCGCTGTCCGAGGTGGAAGCCACCGACGAGCTGCGCGGCCACTGGTACGAGCGCTTTCTGTGGGCGCTGCGCCGCGGTGCGATCCCCGCTGGTCGCATCACCTCCAACGCCGGCGCGCTCGCGCACAAACCGGCCACCTCCACCATCAACTGCACCGTCTCGGGCACCATCCGCGATTCGATGGATGACATCCTGGAGAAGGTGCACGAGGCCGGCCTCACGCTGAAGGCGGGCTGCGGCATCGGCTACGAGTTCTCCACCTTGCGCCCGCGCGGTGCCTACGTCTCCGGTGCCGGCGCGCATACCTCCGGCCCGCTGTCGTTCATGGATATCTACGACAAGATGTGCTTCACCGTGTCCTCCGCCGGTGGCCGTCGCGGCGCGCAGATGGGCACCTTCGACATCAGCCACCCGGACGCCAAGGAGTTCATTCGCGCCAAGCGCGAAGACGGCCGCCTGCGCCAGTTCAACCTCAGCCTGCTGATCACCGACGGCTTCATGGACGCGGTCGAGCACGACCAGGACTGGCCGCTGGTGTTCCCGGTGCACGTCAAGGAAGCGCACGAGATCGACCTCAACGATCCGACCAAGGTGATCTGGCGCGAATGGCCCACGCATGAGAACTACGTCGACCGCGAGGACGGCCTGGTCGCCTGCAAGATCTACAGCAGCATCCGCGCGCGGCACCTGTGGGACATGATCATGGTGTCCACCTACGACTATGCCGAGCCGGGCTTCATCCTGATCGACAAGGTCAACGAGATGAACAACAACTGGTGGTGCGAGCACATCCGCGCCACCAACCCGTGCGTCACGGCCGACACCTGGGTGCAGACCGCCGAAGGTCCGCGCCAGGTCAGCGACCTGCTCGGTCAGGGGTTCATGGCGCGCGTCGACGGCAAGGATCACCCCAGCGGGGCCGAAGGCTTCTTCCGCACCGCGACCAAGCCGGTGCTGGCGCTGCAGACCGAGGAAGGCCACCGCCTGCGGCTGACCGAGGATCATCGCGTGCGCCGCGTCTCGCGGCTGACCCGCTGGAGCGTCGATACCGAATGGTGCGCCGCCGGCGCGCTGCAGCCGGGTGACAAGGTGCTGCTCAACGACCATCGCGACAACGCAACGTGGTCCGGCGCGCTGACCAGCGAGCAGGGTTACCTGCTCGGCATGCTGGTCGGCGACGGCACCCTGAAGAACGAAGCCGCCGTGCTCTCGGTATGGCCGCAGGCCGCCGTCGTCAACGGGTCGGTCGATGGCGTCGCCACCGCGTTGATGAACGAAACCCTGCGTTGCGCCGAGACACTGCCGCATCGCACCGACTTCACCGGCTGGTCCGAAGTGGCGGGTCGCGGCGAATTCCGCCTGAAGTCCGCCGCCTTGCGCGACCTGGCCTTCGAACTGGGCATGAGCGCCGGCGACAAGGCCATCACGCCCGCACTGGAGCAGGCATCGAGCGAGGCGTATCGCGGCTTTCTGCGCGGCTTCTTCGACGCCGACGGTTCGGTGCAGGGCAGTCAGGCTAAGGGTGTTTCCGTGCGCCTGGCGCAATCGGATCTGCCGCGGCTGGAAGCGGTGCAGCGCATGCTGCTGCGGCTGGGCATGCCCTCGCGCATCTATCGCGAGCGTCGCGTCGCTGGCGAAAGCCAGTTGCCGGATGGTCACGGCGGCATGCGTGCCTATGTCACCCAGGCGCAGCACGAGCTGGTCATCGCCGGTGAATCGCTGGCCCGCTTTGCCGAGCTGATCGGCTTCGCCGACAGCGACAAGGCTGCCCGCCTCAAGTCCGCCCTGGCCGGCTACAAGCGCACGCTCAATCGCGCGCGCTTCGTCGCCACCGTGGCGTCGCTGCAGGCCGATGGCATCGAGGACGTCTACGACGTGCAGGTGCCCGGCATCAACACCTTCGACGGCAATGGCCTGCACGCACACAACTGTGGCGAGCAACCCCTGCCGCCGTACGGCTCGTGCCTGCTCGGCTCGGTCAACCTCACCATGTTCGTGCGCGACCCGTTCGGCCCCAAGGCGCGCTTCGACTGGGACGAGTACCGCGACGTGGTCAAGGTGTTCACCCGCATGCTCGACAACGTGGTCGAGATCAACGGCCTGCCGCTGGAGCAGCAGCGCAACGAGATCGTCGGCAAGCGCCGGCACGGCATGGGCTTTCTCGGCCTGGGCTCCACCGTCACCATGCTCAAGCACCGCTATGGCGGGCCCGAGGCCGTCGCGTTCACCGAGGAGGTCTCGCGCGAGATGGCGGTGGCGGGCTGGGAAGTGGCACTGGAGCTGGCCAAGGAGAAGGGCGCCGCGCCGGTGCTGCTGCGTGACTACACCGTCACCGGCGACATGCTGCGCAAGCGCCCGGAAATGATCAAGGACGGCTACCAGGTCGGCGACAGCATCCCCGGCCGCGTGCTGCACGCCAAATACAGCCGCTACATGCAGCGCATCGCCAGCGTGGCACCCAACCTGGTCGCCGAGCTGGCCGAAACCGGCGCGCGCTTCACCCACCACAGCTCGATCGCGCCCACCGGCACCATCAGCCTGAGCCTGGCCAACAACGCCAGCAACGGCATCGAGCCCAGCTTTGCGCACAGCTACTCGCGCAACGTGATCCGCGAAGGCAAGAAGTCCAAGGAAAAGGTCGAGGTGCTCAGCTTCGAGCTGCTCGCCTATCGCGCCCTGATCAATGCCAACGCCAAGGCGTTCACCGACGAGGTCGAGAACAAGCTGCCCGACTACTTCGTGGCCGCCGACGACATCAGCCCGAAAGAGCACGTCGACATCCAGGCGGCGTCACAGAAGTGGATCGATTCGTCGATCTCCAAGACCGCCAACGTACCCACCGATTACCCCTACGAAGACTTCAAGGACATCTACTTCTACGCCTACAAACAGGGTCTGAAAGGGTGCACCACGTTCCGCTTCAACCCCGCCGCTTTCCAGGGCGTGCTGGTCAAGGAATCCGATCTTGAAAACACCCTCTACCGCTTCGAGCTGGAAGACGGTAGCGTTGTCGAACTGAAAGGCAACGAGCAAGTGGAATACGACGGCGAAATGCACTCCGCCGCCAACCTCTTCGATGCCTTGAAGGAAGGCTACTACGGCAAGTTTTGAGCCCTCTTTGGTGCCCTGGAAGAGCGGCTCACGGCATGACGTGAGCCCTCGTCAGATGCTTTGAAGCAAGGCTTGCGGCACGTCCTGAACCGCTGCACGTCACCAGCGTGTGGCAACTCGGTCACTCTCGGAGGGGAACACCAGCATGTCCATCGACAACGAAATTGAAATGAACAACGACATCACGCCAGCCATCATCGAAGCGCCCGCCGTGGTGCTGCCGGTACTGCCCGAGGTGGCGGCCGTCGCACCGGTGGCCGCCCCGCCGGTCAAGAAGAAGCGCCCGCCGGCGGTCAAGAAGGCGGCGCCGACCCCGGTGGCCACCCTGCCGGCGCCGGTCGCCGCTGAAAAGGCCGCGCCGAAGAAAGCGGCGCCGAAGAAGGCTGCCGTGAAGAAGGCTGCGCCGAAGAAGGCGGCGGCCAAGAAAGCCGCGCCGAAGAAAGCGGCCGTGAAAAAGGCGGCGCCCAAGAAGGCCGCGGTGAAAAAAGCCGCCCCCAAGAAGGCAGTCAAGAAAGCGGTGAAGAAAGCCGCGCCGAAGAAGGTCGCGGCCAAGAAGGCAGCGCCGAAGAAGGCCGCCGCCAAGAAGGTTGCCAGGAAAGCAGTGAAGAAAGTCGCCGCCAGGAAAGTCGCAAAGAAAGTGGCCAGGCCGGCGGTCAAGAAAGCCGCCGCCAGGCCGGTAAAGAAGGTCAGCAGCAAAAAGACGGCCAGCGCCAAGGCCGCACCGAAGAAGGCGGCCGTCAAGAAATCCGCCAGCACCAAAAAAGGTGCAAGCAAAAAGGTCGTCGCCAAGACGGCCAAGAGGTCCACTGCCAGCAAGAAGGTAGTCGCCAAGGCGGTCAAGTCAGTCGCGAAAAAAGCTGGCCCGGCCAAGAAGAAGACTGCCGCAAAAAAGAAGTAAGCCACACCGCGTCCGGTCCGGCCTCGCGCCGGGCCGGATGTTTTTTCCCGCCACACGCCGTGTCCACCCCGGCCCGCCCCTGAAGAAGTGAAACCCATGGCAATCAAGATCGACAAGAAGATCACCGGCTACAACGTGGTCAAACCCGAAGACAAGGTTGCCGCCACCCCGGTCACCGCCGCCGCGCCCAAAGAGCCGCGCCAGGCCGAAGTGATCCAGATGCACGAAAGCGTGGAACGCCCCGAGACCCTGGTCGGCTCCACATTCAAGGTCAAGTCACCGCTGTTCGAGCACGCGCTGTACGTCACCATCAACGACATCGTGCTCAACGCCGGCACCCCGCACGAACTGCGCCGCCCGTTCGAGGTGTTCATCAACTCCAAGAACATGGACCACTTCCAGTGGATCGTGGCGCTCACCCGCATCCTGTCCGCCGTGTTCCGCAAGGGCGGCGACGTCACCTTCATCGTGGAAGAGCTGAAGGCCGTGTTCGACCCGCGCGGCGGCTACTTCAAGTCCGGCGGCATCTACATGCCCAGCATCGTCGCCGAGATCGGCGCGGTGATCGAGCAGCACATGAAGAACATCGGGCTGATCCATGACCCGGAGATGGACGAGGCGACGCGCAAGCTGATTGCCGAGAAACGGGCTGCCTACGAGCAGGCCGGGGCAAAAAAAAACACTGAGGTGAGCAAGTCGGCTTCCGGCGCGGCAGCCTCCAGCGACACCGAATCCTCGGGCTTCCCGCCGGGCGCGACGCTGTGCCAGAAGTGCAATACGCAGGCGTTGGTGCTGATGGATGGGTGTCAGACGTGTTTGAATTGTGGGTATTCGAAGTGCGGGTGAGGGGATGGTGACCCCACGAGGTAAATAGTCAGCGCAATTAGCGCGTGGCTAGGGAGAGCCGGCAATGTCATCAGAAGCCCAAGAGGCTAGATTTGCGGTCAATGTCTATTTGCTAAGGGATGGCATAGGTGCGCCAACTAGCGTCTTAGACTTTTCGGGCCTAAACGACTCGATATCAGTGCTCATAGGCCCCGATAACACCGTTGCACAACTCTACTATGGCCGAACCTCGGGTCCTCCTGACTGGTTGGTCCGCCTTTTTCAGATGAGCCATGGCTCTCCCGAATTGCCGAAAGGTGCGTCGATATCTGGAGTACTACCTATTCCAGTTAATGGTCGACATTTTATTCTGACCTTTGGTCACGCGTGGCAGAAAATAAAACCGAAGCTGATCGAGCCAAATTTTGGAATCAGGTGTGTTCTGAACTTGGCCGAAACAAATTCACTCAGGGGAATTAGGCGTGATCGAATTGCCGAAGACACCCTTCAAGCAATTGAGCAAATCCCAGACAGCGATGACATCTCTCGATTTGGTATGGATCTGGAAAAGGATCTGCTACGCGGCGTCAAGGCTAAAGTTGATCCAGCTCTAGGGTACGGTCGATGGGTAGCGGGCGGGGATTCTTTCAAGACGTCCCTGGACCTATCTAAGGAAACATTCGTTGGTTTTCTTGCGAGGTGTTTGGACCTTTATAGCGCGCAGACCTACAAGAGTCGATTCGAATGGGTGGATAACATTGTGCCACTTCGAGACTCCGGTCTCATCGAAAAGCTAGAGTATAAACTTGCTGAGTTGGTCGGTAGCAAGAGCCTGACGATTGCAATGTCGGCGCCGGCACTTCTTTCTTGGGATGATCATGACTATTTCTCATTCGAGAAGAAGAAAAATGGTCAAAGTCCATGCGCAAACTATCTAGATATCGGTCAGTGGGTTGAGCATGCAGCTCTGAAGGGAATCACGATAAATTCAGACGCCTTGCTGAAGGAGAAAATATATGCATTTCGGCAAGGCGAGCAGTCTTTCGAGTGCTGGCCACTTATCCAATGTATACATGCGGTTGTGTCATTGGATGATCGACTGTTTCTTGCTCATGCGGGATTTTGGTTCGAACTGAGCAAAAGTTTTGTGGCAGAGATTGAAAAGAGAGTGGGTGAAATTCCGATCTCGAAGGTTGTCCTGCCATCGACGACGATTACTGAGAAAGAGGGGGATTATAACGCTCGTGCAGCGCTCGATTCCGCTGGGGCATTGCTGTTATTAGATAAGAGGCTAATTTGGCATGGCGGAGGTTACAGTAGATTCGAGCTTTGTGACTTGTTTTCGCAGGATGGTCAGCTCATTTGCGTCAAGCCTTGGGGAGGCGCGTCTGGTTCGTTGAGCCATCTTTTTTTTCAGGCAAAGAACGCAATAACATTAATTAATAAAGACTACGAATTTGTGCCGAAGGTACGGGACTATATCGCGAAGATTGATACTAATTTTGTCGACATTTGGGACTATGTTTGCAAGTATCCGAATGAAGCTGAGGTGGTCTTAGCTGTGATACGAGGTTGCAAGAAAGAGAGTCTTCCTTTTTTTGCGAAACTTGCTCTTTGTGATTGCGTCACCGATCTCCGCTCCATGAGATTTACGGCAACATATTTGGTCATTAACGTGATTTAATTTCGCAAATATCGGCAAAGCGACTGGGTATATAGAGAGTTGCGGCTTTGGGAGGAAGGAATGGATGTCGCTTTTTGCACAGAAGATTCCAAGGAATACGATGCCCATAGTTTCTCTCAATTAAGTAGAACGATTTTAGAACGAAAACGTAGGCTGCTGATATGTCCCGAATGTAAGGGTGTCGCTTTCTTTCGTCGGGAGTCCTCGGACGGTCGTGCGGCCTGCTTCGGTGCCCGCCCTCATGCAGATAACTGCAGTTTCTCTGGTTCAGAGGCCGGTGATTGGGGTGTAGATGGTGGCGACGTCGAGGAAGAGCGGCATAACGCAGGCGACCATATCGTTGTCGATTTGAACTATGGCACGGCTACAGATGGTCCTACGGGGGCCGCCGGCGGCGAGCATCGCCATGCAGGCAAAGGCAGAACTTTTACGGGGTCTGGAATGCCGAGGCAGTCGCGTAGCCAGAAGCGGCTTAGCACCTTGCTGCGTTGGTTGGTTAACTCTGAAAACTTCAGGCAATCCGCCCAGGTGATTGAGCTTCCGGGACGTATAACTTTGCCAGCCCACCAACTTTTTGTGCCCTTTGATCGCGTTGACGCAAGCCTGAGGGCGAAGTTCCACGGCTTTTGGGGAATGATTAGCGATGCCACGGTGAGTAAGGGTGTCGTCTGGCTGAATACTGCCGGCTACAAGGGCTTCAGTATCATGATCGAGACTCAGGTTGCCGTTGATGCATTTATGAAGCGCTATTCAATTACCTCTCTTGAGCAGCTTGCGGGTGCATATGTTCTGGTGTTTGCTCAGCTCGTGAAGTCTGGAAAGACAGAGAAGTTGTTATCTCGCGTCGACGATATCGGGTATATCGTAGTTAATATCGCTAATACTTAGCCCCTGAATCCGGGGACCCCAGAACGGTGTCAGGAACGATTTCGGCGCTTCGATGGCTGTTCCACTGACTGTATCGATTAGTCCCTGACACTTTTTTCTGTTGAAAAAAAGGTGTCAGGGACAATTTTCGGCTGATGCGACAGAGGTGAGGAGACGAAGAGGAGCAAGAACGGGGTCATGTTCACTTAATTCCGCAAGGAGCGTGAATCTGGCCTTGTTCTTCAGGCCCTGTTCTTCGAAACGAATTACACGATTGTCGTGGCGAGAAGTTCTGACAGTGGGTCTTCGGTCTTCTTGAAATGGTGCTCAAATACCGCATTACGGTGATACTCAAGATAGGATCGTTGCTCTTTGAAGAATTCGCCGCATCGCTTACCTTGGGTGAGATCAAGGCCGATGCGTTCTATGACTTCCTTAGGGAGCTGACCGGATCTTACGAGCGACCCATTGTCTTCGAACGTGATCCAGCCGCGGTCAAATAGAAAATCGGCATGCGGGCTGAGTAGTAAGCCGTTGCTCCCATCAACACGTTCGGTGCCGTCGGCACATTTCGCCCATGGTTTGATGTGGCTCGCTCGGAGAAAGCGAAGGTCCGCGATTCCCGTGAGCCTGCACTTCTTTTCGACGGTCAGCAGCCGTCGCTTGAAAAGCGATTGTTTTGAACGGATTTCTACCAATTGCAGAGAAGCGGTCGCAGATAGGTCGAGCTGAGGTTGTGCACGGTCGGCGATCACATTTTGGAAGGGATTGAAATCCGTCTCGACCGGTTTCAGCATAAATACGATGGCGGTTCTTGCCCCTCCGCTCGTGTCCGGAACCCCGTCTTTACTGTAGGCATGGCGAAAGCGGAATTCGCCCAGAAAGCGATAGGGCTGTGCACGCCCCATCATCTGGAAAAGCAGCAAGCGCTTTCCGTGCTGCTGGTGCTCACGGATTGCGCGGTTACCGCCTTTGTCTTGCATGTCTCCGCTTTGGCCTTCGCCGTAATAGTGGAGCACTCCGTTGTCGTCCCAGAAATCGTGATACCCATGCTGCTTTCCGGGTTCGCCAGTGAACAGGATCACGAATGGGCTGTTGGCAGGAGTAGAAATCCCTCCTTGCATCTGCCCACCCAATCGGCCGTGGATCTCCTGCCGGCGGTTGTATAGAGCGCCGACGCTATAGGGGAGATTGGCGGAAAGCTGGGGCTGCTCCATGGCATTGGGAGGATACCAGGTGGCTCTCGATCAGTACGATCAGGCTGGCGGCACATGAAGAGGTCGGCCGTTGAGATCTTACGGATCTGTTCCGATGAGCACGGTATCTTGGTTCTACGACGCGATTACTGCGCGACACTCGATCTTCTGCGGATATGAGTGCGATGCCCAGCCACATCACGCGAACAGCTCAGCGCTTTGCTTTCGACTTCGATTTCAACTCGGCAGCCATCTTTCGTTGCTCAGCCGGCGACATACCTGCTACCGCCAGAATGATGTCCGCCAGTGCATCGCTGTCTGCCAACAGGTAGGCCAGCGGGACACCAAGTTCCTTGGCCAGCTTGCTGGCAGTCACGAAGTCTGGCTCAGAAGTACCGCGTTCGTACCTTGTAACCCTGCTGGACACGACGTCCTCCGAGAGTCCAATTCTCCTGCCAAGCTCACGCTGGGAGATACCCAAAGCCAAGCGAGCTTCCTTCAGGCGCTTGGTGAACATGCTGCGGGAATTGGGAGGTGACATGAGCCGAAGCAGCCATTCCTGTATTTCTCTACAGGATGGCTTGCTTAGCCTCGATCGTATGCTACATTATATGTAGCGTTTCGCGCGTGACGACCTTGGGAAGCAATGCTGAGGCGCTCGCCATGCTGAAACCGGAATTCGAGTAACGCTCAGCCTAGGAAAGGGGGTGTAGCTTCGCTGCAAAAGCTACAGTAAATGTAGCGAATGGATATTCCCATACAGATCCCGGCCAACCGAGGAGGGCATGGTGCGACGGGATAGGGGGAAAGAAGAAAAGGCGGAGCGGCGGCGCGCGTCTCCGTCAGCGATGTACCGCCAACTACGCAAGCCAAACGTAAGACAGATCTAGCCCGACGACATTGCCAGCTCCACGGACGACCGGAACGGCAGGCGAGGAGGGCCAACCAAGGGGAGGGACGCAGCATGAAGACAAGCACGCTACGCAACGCCATTTCCATCGCTCTGCTCGTAGCCATCACCGGCACCAGCGAGTGGGCCATGGCCCAGGACACCACGGCAGAGATGGTCACGCAGGGCAGGGCGCCGGTAATCAAGGCGCCGGCCAAGGCGCAACCGAAGAAATCGACCCACAAATCCGCGGTGCCAGCGGCAACCAGCCTGCCGACCGTGACCGTCACCGGCACCCGCATCCGCGGCGGCAGCACGCCATCGCCAGTCATCACGATCGGCAGCGAGCAGATCAAGCAGGAAGGCTTCACCGACCTCGGCGAAGTGATCCGCAGCGTGCCGCAGAATTTTTCCGGTGGTCAAAACCCGGGCGTAGTCGTCGGAGCGACTTTGGGCTCGGGAGGCATCGCAAACCAGAATTTTGCCGGTGGGTCGGCCTTGAATTTGCGCGGCCTGGGTCCGGACGCCACGCTCACGCTCCTCAACGGTCGACGACTGAGCTATGGCGGCTTTGCACAAGCCGTCGATATCAGTGCGATACCTGTCGAAGCGGTCGACCGCATCGAAATCGTTCCGGACGGCGCGTCGGCGATCTACGGCTCGGATGCAGTGGGAGGCGTGGGCAATGTGATCCTTAAGCGCGACTACGAGGGAGTGACGGTAGGCGCGCGCTACGGCGGTGCGACAGAAGGCGGCTTGGGTACGCGCGAGTACAACGTGACCGCAGGTACCGTGTGGTCCAGCGGCGGGCTTATCGCGACGTACAAGAACACGTCGGCCGATCCCGTCTATGCGCGCCAGCGGGACTATGCGGATGACATGTTCGATCCCACGACGCTCTATCCGGGCAGCGATCTGCATAGCGGTCTGGTCAGCTTGCATCAATCGATCGGCGATTCTGTCGAGTTTCAACTGGATGCCTTCAGAACCCGTCGACGGCAGGACACCTACCCGCACAACACGCGCCTTTCGCGTTCCTACTACCGTATTGCGGCGGAGAGTGCGACGTCCCTGATCTCGCCGAGCGTACAGATCTATCTGGCCGGGGACTGGACGCTTTCGATAGACGGTAGTTGGAGCAGAGACGAAGGCACCCAGGACCAGTCCCAGGTGGACATTGCGACGGGAACTCGGGCGACGGTGTTTCACTCGTGCTCCTGCAACCACGCTTTCTCCTATGCGATCGGTGCCGAAGGCCCGTTGTTCTCGTTGCCTGGCGGAGATGCGCGGCTCGCCGTCGGTGCTGGTGCCAGGAGGAACGCGTTTGTCCAGAGCAACGACCTTACCGGTACAAATTACGCCGATGGCGACGAAAGTAGTCGATTCGCCTATGCCGAATTCAGCCTTCCGCTGGTCGGGCAGGGTAGTGGCTTTGCGGGTGTTCGTCGGCTGGAGCTGACCGCAGCGGTGCGTGGCGAAGACCATGACAGTTTCGGGCGGGTCACAACGCCCAAGCTCGGCCTTGTTTACGGTCCCACCGACGACTTCACGTTGAAAGCGTCCTGGGGCAAATCGTTCAAGGCGCCCACCTTGTTTCAGCTCTATCAAACCCAGAACGCCGCTTTGGATTCGGCAAGCTATTACGGCGGGGTGGGTTATGGACCCGATGCCGCGATTCTGTCCGTGAGCGGTGGCAATCCAAACCTTGACGCGGAGCGCGCGACCACCTGGACCGTATCGTCGGCGTTCCACCCCGAAGCCCTGCCAGGTCTCGAGGCGGAGCTTACGTGGTTCGATATCGATTACACCGATCGCGTGGTGCAACCGATTACCGATTATGCTCACGCACTAGGCAACCCCAGGTACGCGCAATTCATCGATTACTCGCCCACGGCGCAAGGCATAGGGGGCGTTCTTGATTCCGCCGATGCCTTCTACAACTTCACCGGCAAGCCGTACGACCCCGGCGATGTCGCTGCGATCGTGTATGGGCAGTATGTCAACGTTGCCCGTCAACGCATCAAGGGCGTCGATCTGTCACCGTCGTATCGATTCGATCTCCAATCCGGGCGTTTGACGATACGAGGGTCGGCCACCTGGCTGGATAGCTCGCAACAGAACGGCGTGGCGCAGAGCGCGTACGACATAGCGGGAACCATCTTCAACCCGGCAAAGGTCAAAGGTCGTCTCGGCGCGGTCTGGGGCCAGGGACGATTTGTTGCCTCTGCCTTCGTCAACTACACCAGTGGTGTCACGGATACCGTAAACAAGCGGAAAACCGCCTCGTTCACGACCGTCGATACCACGCTGCACTACGCCACGGGCTCACATGGCGGCGCACTGTCGGGGTTGGACTTCGCCTTGTCCGTGCAGAACCTGTTCAATCGCAGCCCGCCCCTGTATGCGGCGGCCTCACTCGATGCGCCGCCCTACGACTCCACCAATTATTCGGCGATCGGACGGTTTTTGAGTTTTTCGGTATCCAAGCATTGGTGATGCGGTCGACCGCCCGGGGTCGGGCTGGGTCGGTAACGAGTGCGCAAGCAGGTTGACACTCAGCAGATAGCACCGCACCGGATCGAGGGTGCAGGACATCTGTTGCGCCGAGGCAACGGTTTCATTGCATCAAACCGAACGCAGATGGAATCCGCCATCACCGGGCAAAGGTGATGCCGCTTTGCGAACGAAAGGGGGTAGTCATGTATAGATCGATTGTCGTGAGGTTCGTGCGGGCCGTTCAATGGACGCTATTGGCGAGCCTGGCTGTCCATGTGTCGCGTGCGGAGGCTGCACCGCGCACGTCGTCGGTATCCGTTCGCCAACTCGTTGAAGTGGCGGACTTCGGGAGATTGTCGGTTTCTCCGAATGGGCGGCTGGTGGCATTTCGCACCGAGCGTGCGTCCATCGAGCGGAACACCTATGAAACGGTGTGGTATGTGCAGCCGGTCGATGGAGCATCGCCTCCGCGACGTCTGGGCGAGGGAGGAGCGCCGTTACGCGATACCGGTGGCCTATCCATCCCCGAGGCTGCCGTATGGTCGCCTGATGGGCAATGGATTTTCTATCGAGCTGTTTTCGATGGTCGGGTCGAGGTCTGGCGCGCAGCGGTCGATGGATCTCGTACCGAGCAGGTTACGCACGATCCGGCAAATGTCCGCACGTTTTCCCTGAGCCCCAACGGTTCGTTACTGAGGTACGAAGTCGGTGCGACGCGTGAAGCTGTCAGCAATGCGGAGCTGGCTGAATACGATCGTGGCATACACATCGATCGAACGGTTCCATTGGGAGACAGTCTGTTCCGTTCGGGATACTACGAGGGCCGCCTTGCGACGGAGCGGCTCGTCGACAATGAGCTGGAGCGCTTCTCGCTGCTGTCTCAGATGCCCAAGCAATGGAAGGCCGTCGATATTTCGACCGGCGTCATGAAAGATCTTCCATCGCAGAACGTACCGGCGAAGCCAATCGATGCTGCCGATCTTTCGTCGAGGATCGGGAAGGTTTCACAGCTTGCCGAAGATCCCGGTAGCGGGCGCGTTGCCATACTCGTTCGATCAACCCAACGGAACGGCCTCACAGCACATGCCATGGTTGATCTGGCCGTGCTGCTGGATCGGAACGATCAGCGGTCCGTGAAGTGCACGCCGGAACTGTGCGTCAACCAGCCGATTACTGACATCGAATGGCGACCAAAGAGCGACGAGGTCATCTTCACTGTGACGGCTGCGGACAATGGGCAGGCGATTTTCCGCTGGAACATCGTCAGTGGCGTGGTGAAACCCGTGGTTCACTCACGTGGACAGCTCGGAGGAGGAGGGCGCTGGGCGCCGGGACCGTGCGGTGTGTCTTACGACACCCTGGTGTGTGCCGCTGCAGATGCGGACCGCCCGCCACGATTGGAGGGGATCGATGTCGAATCGGGGAAGCGCAGTGTCTTGTTCGATCCCAACGTGACCTTGGCACATGAGCTGGCAGCGTCCCATCCCGTGCAGCCGGTCAGCTGGACCGATGCCAACGGAACACAGTTCACCGGGCAGTTTTACCCTGCAAAGACAAAAGGCCAGAAGCCGCCCCCGCTTTTCATCAGCTATTACCGATGCTCAGGATTTCTGCGTGGCGGCATGGGAGACGAATGGCCACTGGCCACGCTGGCCGAGAAGGGGATTGCGGCACTGTGCATCAATGCCGTGCCGTTGAAGCATGATGCCGTTGAGCGCTACGAGCAGGGCCGTGCCGGTATCGAAAGCGCGGTCGATTACCTGGCTTCGCGTGGCGACATCGATGCGGGACGAGTAGGTCTGGGTGGACTGAGTTTCGGTGCGGAGGTCACCATGTGGACGGCCATGAATTCGCGGGTACCTCGGGCAATATCGGTAAGCACGCCGATGCTGTCTCCGATGGCCCGGTTGTTGTTCAGCTTGTGGGGCAATACGTACTCTTCGCGATTGAAGCGATACTGGCAGCTTGGTTCTCCCACGGATTCACCGGAGCGTTGGCGGCGTATTTCTCCCTCCTACGACACCGGTCGGGTGAAGGTGCCGGTGTTGATGCAGATGCCGGAACAGGAGTACAGGTCGTCGCTCGATTACTCCGTGTCCTGAGGGTGTACAGAATTTTGTGTAAACGGAGTTTGAGTTACCGCTGAGGAAGGCGCCCCTCGAACTGGATCGTAAAGCGGTTCAAGGCAGCCTTCCAGTCGCGGATCGGCATCGTCCATTTCTTGCT
>JBAZRB010000027.1:0-47748 GCA_041663105.1 Rhodanobacter sp. | reverse complement strand
TAGTTGGCCAACAGGCTGCTGAGCAGCTCGTCGGGTACCTCGTGCTTGCGTGAGCTCATGGTGTCTCCGGGTCAAAGGGCAGTTTCCCGCCTGTGGCCCGTTTACACAAAATCTAGGACACCCTCGAACTTCGCGAGAGAAAAGTCGGTTTTTCCGAACAACAGAAGAAAAACCTGAATCTTCTACGGGTACTGATCGACCGATCCGACGAGTTCAGCGACGGTCTTTTTCACGCAGTGATTCCGTATGACACTCATTTTAAGAACAACACCTTCCTTCATGAGCAGCCTTCTCCCGATTACTTGGGCTGAAATCTTCGGGGCTGCCGGAATTCGCAGTCGCCTCTTCGCGGTCGCCTATGATGGATTCGCGTCGCACTTTACCGGCTACCGAGGAAATCCGGCCGCCGTGCCTTTCCTAAACCCTCTATCCCCTGCCATGAATGCCTTCAGCATGAGCGGAATCAGCGTCACCGCATCGGCCGCCTCGCCGTAGGTCTGCGCGTGCAACGCCGCATACCGCTCGAGGTCGGCCTTGAGGCGTGCCGGGCACGCGAAAGTCAGCTTGACGCTTTCCATGTGAGGCAACGGCCCCAGCCGCAACTTTCTCGTCGGCGCGCTCATGGCATCGGACCTCGCTGGATAAAGAGTGGCTGATACGGCCGCAGCACCAGATCCTGGTTCACCATCACGTCCATCAGGAAACCCGGCCGCACGGTCAGCGTGGGCTGGATGTCCAGATTGCGCCGGGTGATCTGCTGCCCGATCTGGTTGGTGGCGCCCTGCGCGCTGTCGCGCAGGGCCACCACCACGTTGCCGCTGGCACGGCTCTGGTTCGATGTGGCCAGTTCCTCGTTGACGCCAAGCAGCGTGGACAACACCGCGCCTGCCAGGAGACGTCCCCAGTGCTCGTCCACCGTGTCCTCCAGCCCGGCGGACCCAGCGGCGTCGATACCGGGCAGCTTGTCGAGTGCAATCGACGATGCATCGGGCAGGATCAGACGCAGCCACACCAGCAACACGCGGCGTTGCCCGAAGGCGACCTGGCTGTCGTAACGCCCGATCAGGCGCGAGCCCTGCGGAATAAGCAGATACCGCCCCGTCGCCGTGTCGTACACCGGCTGCGTGACTTCGGCCATCACTTCGCCCGGTAGATCCGAATGGATGCCCGTCACCAGCGCCGCCGGAATCACCGTACCGGCCATCACGGTGTACGGCGAGGCAGGCTGCAATTCCGCCGTATCGCGGGTGGGCGCTTCCCCACCCTTCGCCAGGAACGCCTCCTTCTGATCCTGACGGTTCTGGAGTGCCGTGGGATCGTTGGGCTTCGCTGCCGCCGATGCCGGGGCGATTGCCACCGGATTGAATGGCCCGGTCGCCGTGGTCGGCATGGTCGGCGCCTGAGTTATCGCCGACGCATCCGATTTGCCTGCGGCATGGCTGGTGCGGAAAAACACCGCCGAGCGGGCGACTTCCTCGACCTGACGCTGCCGGTCGACGCTTTCGGCCGACGGTCCGCTGTCGGTGTCACTCGCCATCGCCAGCGGCGCAACGGACGCCGCGCCCCAGTCGCCCGGCAGCGGTGGCCCGAGCTGAGGCACGCGGGTGGCAGGCGCCGGTTTCGGGGGCAGCGTCGCGTAGTCAGCCGGCAATCGATTCAAAGCGTCAGCCTTGGCGATCCGATCGACGTGGTAGAGCTCGGTCCGGTTCGACGGCGCACGCTGGCTCGTCGATCGCAGTGCCCACATCGACGCGCCGGCGATGACCACCGCCAGAACCGTCGTCGCGACCGCCAGCAGGCGCCGATTCAATCGCATCACCGGGCATGGTGACGCGCGCAGCGCGACATCCTCGGGAGCAACCTTCGGCGCCACCGGTGGCTTGTGCTCAGTCGTGCTCATGACCGGCTCCCGCAGCCAACCCGTCGACGCGCTCGATGCGCACCACGACCGCCTTCCTGCCGCCGAGCCGCAGCTCGGCCGCACCGAACAGACGATCGACGATGTCGTAGGGCGCGTGGAACCGGTAGTTCACCAGCTCGCCCTTGCCGTCCGCCCCGACCACGAATAGCGGTGGCAGCTCGCCCTGCGCGATGCCCGCCGGGAACTGGATATAGACATGCTGCCCGTCGTCGAACGCGCGCACGGGCTTCCACGACGGGTGGTCGCCCGTGATGGCATAGCGGAAGTGCAACCGATCCAGCGACAAGCCCGAGGCTGCAGGGGCCGCCGCATCGGCCATCTGCGCCTGGGCCTGCAGTGCCAGCAACTGGTCGTTCGGGTACTGCCACGACACCGAGGCCATCCATGCCTTCGGCGTGGAGGTGAGTTCGAGCAGGTAGGTGCGCTTGTTGGTGGTGATGACGAGATTGGTTTTCAGGCCGGTGCGTACCGGCTTCACCATCACGTCCACGCGACGGCTTGCGCCGCTGCCGCTGGCGGTATCGCCGACGATCCACTGCACGGTGTCGCCGGCGGCCACCGTCACCAGCGACTCGCCCGGCTGCAGGGCGATCACCGTGACCCGGCCGGGACGGGTATAGACCTGATACAGCGCGCCGTCGGAGAAGGGCCAGACCTGGATCGCGTTGATGTAGCCCGCACGGGTGGGCGCCACACGCGCTTCGGTGTTGGCCTGCTCGACGCGCGCTGCCGCATCGGAGGATTTCGGTACCGGCACCGTATCGGCCGCCGTGGGCAACGGCTTCAGCTGGCCCGGCAGCGGCAAGGGCCTGGGAACCGCCACCACGGTGACCGGCCTGGGCAGCTCGGGCAGCGGCTGTGCCTTGACGGATTCATCCAGCGCGATGGTCGGCGGCGGCTTGCCCGGCGTGGCACAGCCGGCCAGCGCCATCAGTACCAGGACAGATACCAGGGGTACGCGGATCGTTCTCATGATTTCTTCGCTCCATCATTCCCGTCCAGATCCCGGGACCAGGACAGGCCGTTGACATAGATACCCAGGGGATTGCGACGCAGTTGCCGTTCGGTGCGCGGCGTCTGCACAACCAGCGTCAGCATCGCGGTCCAGTGCTCGATACCGGTGGGCGTGCCCTGGTGGTAGTGCTGCTCGGTCCAGCGCACCTGGAACGACGCAGCGCTGACGCGCACCACGCTGGTCACGTCCACCGTGACGGAGTCCTGGCCGATGTGCGCGAACGGATCGTGGGCGCGGGCGTAGTCGTTCAGGACCGCTGCGCCCTGGTCGGTGGTATAGCCATAGGCCTCGAGCCAGTCCTGCCGCACCACCACCGGGTCGATCGACAGCGAGCGCACGTCGCCGATGAAGTGTGCCAGGTGGTAGGCGATCTGCGCATCGGTCGGCGTGTATGGTGTCGTCGCGGCGCCGACCGCACGCACCTGCCCGGCGTGATCGACTTCGACCACGTACGGCGTCACGCGCGACTGGCCGGATTGCCACACAAGTCCCGCGGCCATCAGCAGCGCGAGCCCGAGACAGCCGAAGGCCATCAGTCGCCAGTTGCTCGCCTGCACGCGCGCACTGCCCAGGCGCTCATCCCATACCTGGGCCGCGGCCTGGTACGGCGTGGCCGGCGACGGCGATTCGCTGTAGCGCACCCACGGTCGTTTGAAGCGCATCGTTGATCTCCCTTATTCGCTGGAGGCATCGTGCAGGTGGGGACCGGCCCCGCTGCCGCCGTGATCGGCCGCGCGTATGACGTGCGCCGCCGTGGAAGCGCCCTGCGCCACCCGCTGCCGACGCTGCAGCCGTTGTGCCCAGTCCGGAGCTTTCGTCGGCGCGTCGGTCGCGGCGGACGATGCATGGGCGGTCGTCCCGCTCGACACCACGCGATCCTTGACGGCACGGGCTCCCTGCGCGATGCGTTGCGCGGCGGCTTGCGCACCGTGGCGCGCCACGCTGGACATCCCCGCGCCGACCGCGCGCACACCGTGATTGCCGGAGGCCGCCACGCCCCCGCGATAGGCCGCGGCGGCACCGCGCGACGCCTGCACCGCGCCGACGCCACCGCGTGCCGCGAGTCGGGTGCCGGCGGCGACGGCGGCACCGCCGGTAGCGACCGCGGCTCCGCCGGCTGCGGCCAGACCCGCCGCGCCCAACGCGGTTCCGGCGACCGCGCCGGCACCCAGTTGCGGTGCACCGGACACCAGGCCGGTGGCAATACCCGGCCCGAAGATGCCCAGCCCCAGCAGGGTGAGCGCGCCCAGCATCAGGGCCAGTGCATGGTTGAGCGACGGGTCCGCCGGCGGCGGGGTCTGGAACTGCCCGAATACCGTCGAGCCCACGCCAACGATCACCGCCAGCACCAGCACCTTGATGCCCGACGCCACCACGTTGCCCAGCACCTTCTCGGCCAGGAACGAGGTCTTGTTCCACAAGGCGAAAGGCACCAGCACGAAGCCGGCCAGTGTGGTCAGCTTGAACTCGATCAGCGTCACGAACAGCTGCACCGCCAGGATGAAGAAACTGATGACCACCACGATCCAGGCCAGCAGCAGCACCACGATCACGTCGAGATTGCTGAATACCGCGGTGAAGCCGGTCATCGTGCCGATCTGCTGCAGGATCGGCTGGCCGGCGCTGACACCGACATAGGCCAGCCGCCCCGGCTGCAGGAAGTGATCCATGCTGACCGACGAACCGGAGGCCACCAGCCCCAGACCCGCCAGGGAGCGGAAGATGATGCTGGCAAGCGTAGGGAAGTTGCCGATGATGTAGGCGAAGGCACCGACATACAGCGTCTTGCGGATAAGCCTGGCCAGCACCTCCTCGCCGCCCATCGCCCAGAACAGCCCCGCCAGCGTCATGTCGATCACGATCAGGGTCGCACTGAGGTACATCACCTCGCCGTGCAGCAGCCCAAAGCCCGAATCGATGTAGCGGGAGAAGACATTGAGGAACTGGTCGATGATCGACAGGTCGTCCATCACTTTCCCTCCCCGTCATCCGGACCGTCGAAGGTCGCCGGAATCGGTGGCAGCTCGGACAGCGTCTGGAATTCGTGGGCACCGCCGAGACCGAGGAAGAAGCGTCGACGATACGCGGCATCCACCGTCCGGCACCGCGCCCGTCCCACCTGCGCCCGCGCCACCGCGCAGCGCCGGCGCAACGCGTACAGACGCTGCGGATCGTGGGCCAGCCCGTCCACGCTCAACACCGGCGAAGCGCGGTGGCACGATGCCAGCAGAAGAGCAGGAACAAGCAGACATGCACGGGTCATGGCCATGGCTCAGTTCCCGTCGAAGTGCACGGCCGGCGGCGTGTACTTGGGGCCGTGGCCGAGGAAGCGCGCACGAATCTGCGCGGACTGCGCCTGCGTCGCGGTCTGTCGCGCCTGCTCCAGCGCGTTGGCGCGATCCTGCGTGATCTGCAGTTGCTGCGCCTGGATCGCCTGCCGCGCCAGCAGCGCCAGCAACTGGTTGGTGGCCTGCGTCGCCTGCAAGGCCCCGGCCGCGCCCTGGCTCTGCGTCACCAGCGTGCCGATCGTGCCTTGGTCGGCGAGCAGGTTCTGGGCAGATTGCGACTGCACCTGCGTGGCGGTCTGCAAGGCCGCCACCGAGGTCTGCCAGCGCGCCTGTGCATCCTGCAGCATCTGGTGGTTGCTCACGCTTGCCCCATAGGACGAGGGATAGAGCCGCGCGAACGTCGCCTGCGACTGCGCCACGTTGAAGGTCAGTCCCTGCGCCCGGGCGATCAACCGGTTGGTGCTCGCCAGCGTGGTCAGCAACTTCGACAGCGTGTTGACGTCCAGGCGCTTCAGGTTGCGGCCCTGGTTGGTCAGCATCTGCGCCTGGTTCTGCAGCTGCTGGATCTGGTTGTCGATCTGCTGCAACTCGCGCGCAGCGGTGAGCAGGTTCTGCGAGAAATTCGCCACGTCGAACACCGCCCACTGCGCGGCGCTCGCGAACGAGGCGGCCAGTAACGCGGCCACCAGCAAGGTCTTCTTCATGATCGGGGCTCCGGGGAGGGGGGAAACGAAGGGATCAGGTCGGCGGCCCAGTCGAGGCCGCGATGACGCAACCACGCACCTGCAAAACCGTCCGCGGGAGCGGTGGACGCCACCGCGTCGATTGCGCGCTGGTCCTCGGGTGTCGAGGCAGCGGCGAAGGCCAGCGCCACCGGTCCGAGATCCAGATCGAACAGGCGATTGCCGAGGCGCGACTGGTAGTAGTAGTGGCGCCGGGGCTCGGCGGTGGCGACGATCTCGATCTGCCGATGGTTCAGGCCAAAACCCTCGTAGATCGTGCGGATCTGCGGCTCGGTCGCCTGCGGGTTCGGCAGGAAGAGGCGGCTGGCACAGCTCTCGACGATCGCCGGCGCGATGCTCGAGGCCTGGATGTCGGCCAGCGATTGCGTGGCGAAGACGACGCTGACGTTCTTCTTGCGCAGCGTTTTCAACCATTGGCGGATGCGCGCGGCGAACACCGGGTCATCCAGGAACAGCCACGACTCGTCGAGGATCAGCAACGTCGGCGCGCCGTCGAAGCGTTCGTCGAAACGGGCGAACAGATAACTCAGCACGGCCAGCACCGCCGCCTTGCTGGGCATCAGCTCCTCCATCTCGAAGCACTGCACGGCGCCGGTACCGAGCCGGTCATGGTCGGCATCGAGCAGCCTGCCGTGCGCGCCACCCAGCACGTAGGGCGCCAGTGCCTGGCGCAGCGCGTTCGACTGCAGCAGCACCGACAGGCCGGTGAGCGTACGCTGCTCCACCGGCGCACCGGCGAGGCTTCCCAGCGCCGACCAGATGGCCGCCTTCTCCTCCGGCCCCACCGTCACGCCTTCATGGAGCAATCGCCCTTCGACCCAGTCAGCGGCCCAACTGCGATAAATCTCCTGGTCGATGCGCGCCAGCGGCTGGAACGCGATCGCACCCTCGGCGCCCAGATCGTAGTGCTCGCCGCCCAGCCCCAGGATCGTGGCGCGCATCGAGCGTCCCATGTCGAAGACGAAGATCTGCGCGCCGGGATAGCGACGAAATTGCATCGCCAGCATGGCCAGCAGCACCGACTTGCCCATACCGGTCGGGCCGACGACCAGCGTGTGACCGACATCGCCGATATGCGTCACCAGCCGGAACGGCGTCGCGCCCTCGGTGCGCGTCACGATCAGCGGCGGTCCGTCCAGGTGCGCATTGCGCGCGGGCCCGGCCCATACCGCCGACAGCGGCATCAGGTGCGCGAGGTTGAGGGTGGAGATGATCGGCTGGCGCACGTTGGCGTAGACGTGGCCCGGCAGCGAGGACAGCCACGCCTCCACCGCATTGAGGAATTCCGGGATGGTGACAAACCCCCTGCCCTGGATCACGCGCTCCACCCGGCGCCGTTTCTCGTCGGCCACGTCCGCCTCGGTGTCCATCACCGTGACGGTGGCGGTGACGTAGCCGTAGGCGACCTGGTCGCTACCCAGCTCCTGCATGGCGGCATCGGCGTCAGTCGCCTGGTTGGACGCATCGGTATCGACCAGCGGCGATTCCTGCTGGAAGATGGTTTCGCGCAGCAGCGCCACCACGTTCTTGCGCTTGGCAAACCACTGGCGACGAAGCCGACCCAGTTCCTTCTCGGCCTCGGCCTTGTCCATGCACAGGAAGCGCGTGGACCAGCGATAGGCGAAGCCCAGGCGATTGAGGTCATCGAGGATGCCCGGCCAGGTCGCCGTCGGAAAACCCCGTACCGTCACCACCCGCAGGTGCTGGTCACCCAGCCGCGGCGCCAAACCGCCGATCAGTGGGGTATCGGCCAGCAGCGCATCCAGGTGGAACGGCACGGCGGGCACGGCCACCGGATGACGCCGCGTGGCGATGGTCGCATGCAGGTAGGTCAGCGTCTGGCCGTCGTCGAGCCAGGCGATCTGGGGCATCACGCCGTCGAGCAGGTCGAACACCCGATCGGTCTCGGCGATGAAAGCGGCCAGCCGCTCTCGCCAGTCGACGCCGCGGGTCGGCGTGTGCTCGTAGAGCAGCTTCGCCGCCCGTGCCCGCGACTCCTCCGGCGGCAGGAACACCAGCGTGAGGTGATAGTCGCTCTCGTAGTGACTACCCGCTTCCTCGAACGCCGCACGCCGCTCCTCGTCCACCAGCCAGGACAGCGGCTCGGGAAAGTCCGCGTGCGGATAATCCGCCGCCGACCGGCGCTCGGCCTCGACGAACACCGCCCAGCCTGCACCGAGCCGGCGCAGGGCGTTGTTGAGCCGCGCCGACGTGGCGACCAGCTCGCTCTCGGTCGCACTGTCCAGGTCCGGTCCGCGAAAACGTGCGCTGCGCTGGAACGCCCCGTCCTTGTTGAGCACGACACCCGGCGCGACCAGACCGGCCCACGGCAACCAGTCGGCGAGCAGCGCGGGACGGCGACGGTATTCGGCGAGATGCATCATGGCCGCTACACGTCCAGCAGCGCGCGATGCTTCAGATGCCGCACGAAGACGGGCATGAACTGCGCGTCGAGTCGCGCACCCCAGACCGCCAGCGCATGGCCGACCAGCCACAGCGCGAGGCCGACCAGCCACAGCTGCAGGCCCAGCCCCACCGCGGCGGCCAGCGTGCCGTTGGCGATCGCCACCGTGCGTGGCGCGCCGCCCAGCAGGATCGGTTCGGTCAGCGACCGGTGCAGCGGCACCTCGAATCCCGGCGTGCTCATGCGACCAGCGCTCCACCGGCAAACGAGAAGAACGACAGGAAGAAGCTGGACGCCGCGAACGCGATCGACAGCCCGAACACGATCTGGATCAGCCGCCGGAAGCCGCCCGACGAATCCCCGAAGGCCAGCGTCAGCCCGGTCACGATGATGATGATCACCGCGATGATCTTGGCCACCGGTCCCTGGATCGAGTCGAGGATCGATTGCAGCGGTGCTTCCCACGGCATGTTCGAGCCGGCCGCCTGCGCCGCAGTCGTCAGCATGCCCAGCAGCACGAGCAACGGCGCGGCGACGCGCAACATCGGATTCACGGAAAAGCGCGTTCGAGTCATGACGAGGCTCCGGGAAGGACGGGGATGGAAGACGAGGAAAGCAGCGCGGGTTCGAGCTGGTAGCCGTGCGCGTCGACGCCGACGACGCGGGCGATGTCCTGCACGCGCCGGGCGCGACCGCGCCCGGCGAGGTAGATGACCACGTTCACCGCCTCGGCGATCAGCGCGCGCGGCGGCGTCACCGCCACCTCGAGGATCAGTTGTTCCAGGCGCAGCAGCGCGCCGGCGGCAGATCCGGCGTGCACCGTGGCGATGCCGCCGGGATGCCCGGTGCCCCAGGCCTTGAGCAGGTCCAGCGCCTCGCTGCCGCGTACCTCGCCGACGACCACGCGGTCCGGCCGCAGGCGCAGCGTCGAGCGCACGAGCTCGGCCATGCTGACCACGCCGGCGCGCGTCCGCAGTGGCACGTGATCGCGCGCCACACATTGCAGTTCGACGGTGTCCTCGATCACGATCACGCGATCACCGGTGGTGGCGATCTCCGCCAGCAGCGCATTGGCGAGCGTGGTCTTGCCGGTACTGGTGCCGCCGGCGATGAGAAGATTCAGCCGCTCGTGCACCGCCCGGCGCAGGAAGTCGGCCTGCGCCAGGGTCAGGATGCCGTCATTCACGTAGTCGTCGAGTCGGAGCACACCGACGGCGCGCTTGCGCAGCGCGAACGCCGGTGCCGGCGTCACCGGCGGCAGTGCGCCCTCGAAGCGCTCGCCGGTTTCCGGCAGCTCCGCGGTCAGCAGGGGCTTGCCGCGATGCACTTCCGCACCGACGTGCGCGGCCACCAGCCGAATGATGCGCTCGCCCTCGGCGACCGTGAGCGTCGCCCCGGTGGGCGCGCGGCCCGTGGACAGCCGGTCGAGCCACAGCGACCCGTCCGGGTTGAGCAGGATTTCCACCACATCCGGATCGGCCAGTGCCTGCGCGATCACCGGCCCCATCGCCGTGCGCAGCATGAGGACGCGCCTGTCCAGCGACGTGGCCTGCGGCGAGCGCACGTCGGAGGGGACGGATCTCATGCCGATGCCTCCGCCGTGTCCGGTGCCAGGTCGGCCATGGCTGCCACCTCATCGCCCGCGGGCACCGGCGCCGCGGGCTCGGGCTGCAGCTCGTCACCCACGGCCCTGACCAGGCTGTGGCCGCGCATCAGGTGCCGGCCCAGCTGCTCGACGAACTGCGTGTAACGCGCCCTGCCCTGCGCCCGCGCGGCCTCCTGGTGTGCTTCCGGCACCGGCGTGCTGACGGTGAGGAAGTAGCGCACGTAGAGCGCCAGTGCCTCGATCAGGATCAGCTGGTCGCGTTCCAGCTTCTCGAACTGGCGCGACAGCCGATCCAGCCGCTTGGTCAGTGCCACGCCGCGCGTGTCACTGGCCTCCGGCGACAGCCACGACGCCAGCGCCACCGCCACGATCGAGGACTTGGAGACGCCCTTCCTCGCCGCAAGCTGGTCGAGGCGCCGCGCATGTTCCGGCTCGATGAAGAGATTGAGACGCGCGCGACTCACAGCGCAATCCCGTCCGCCGGATCGAGCGCTGCCATGCGGGCACTGCGCTGCAGACGCGGATCGATGCTCGCCGGCAAGGGCGGGGTATCGTCGTCATCATGCAGTGCCGCATCGTCGATCGCCGCGTCGTGCACGGGAATATAGATCGCCTCGCCCGCAAGTTCCGGTTGCTGGCGCAACCCCCCGTCATCGGCCAGGGCATCCGCGGTCATCGCCGCAGAACCTTGGTCCATCGGCACCAGTGGGATCGGCAACGTGCTCCAGTCGTCGGGCCGACCTGCCGGCGCGTCGGTGTAACCGTCGTTCGCCAGCACCGGTGGCGCGAGCACGCGCCGCCGGAAATTCCCGTCGCGGAAATAGCGCAGCTTCCTGGCGCGGATCGGCGGATGACCGGACACCATCACCACCGCCTCGTCCGGCGGCAACTGCATCACCTCGCCGGGCGTCAGCAGCGCCCGCGCCGTCTCCTGCCGAGACACCATCAGGTGACCCAGCCACGGCGCCAACCGGTGCCCCGCGTAGTTGCGCTGCGCGCGCAGCTCAGTCGCCATGCCCAGCATCTCGGAGATGCGCTTTGCAGTTCGCTCGTCATTGGTGGCGAAGGTGACGCGCACATGGCAGTTGTCCAGGATCGAATGGTTCGGCCCATAAGCCTTGTCGATCTGGTTGAGGGACTGCGCGATCAGGAACGCCCGCAGGCCGTAGCCGGCCATGAAGGCCAGCGCGCTTTCGAAGAAGTCGAGCCGGCCCAGGGCCGGGAATTCGTCCAGCATCAGCAGCAGCCGGTGTCGGCGCCCGATGCCGTCGGCCCCGTCCAGCGACTCGGTCAGGCGCCGGCCGATCTGGTTGAGGATCAGCCGGATCAGCGGCTTGGTGCGACTGATGTCCGAGGGTGGCACGACCAGGTACAGCGACACCGGATGCTCGGCCGCAATCAGGTCGGCAATGCGCCAGTCGCAGCGTGACGTCACCGCCGCTACCGTCGGATCGCGGTACAGGCCGAGGAAGCTCATGGCGGTGGAGAGCACGCCGGATCGCTCGTTCTCGCTCTTGTTGAGTACCTCGCGCGCGGCCGATGCCACCACCGGATGCGGCGCATCGTCCAAGTGCTTCGTCGACATCATCCGGTGCAACGTGAGCTCGAACGGGCACGCCGGATCGGACAGGAAGTTCGCCACGCCGCGCAGCGTCTTGTCGTCGCCGGCGTAGAGGACGTGAAGGATCGCCCCGACCAGCAGCGCGTGGCTGGTCTTCTCCCAGTGGTTGCGACGTTCCAGCGCCCCTTCCGGATCGACCAGGATGTCGGCGATGTTCTGCACGTCGCGCACCTCGTGCGTGCCGCGCCGCACTTCCAGCAGCGGGTTGTAGGCGGCCGAGCGTGAGTCGGTGGGATTGAACAGCAGGCAGTGCGAGAAGCGCGCGCGCCAGCCGGCGGTGAGCTGCCAGTTCTCGCCCTTGATGTCGTGGATCACCGCCGAGCCGGGCCAGCTGAGCAAGGTCGGCACCACCAGGCCCACGCCCTTGCCCGAACGCGTCGGTGCAAATGCCATGACATGTTCGGGGCCATCGTGGCGCAGGTAGTCCCTGCCCTTGCCTCCCAGAAACACGCCTGCCGCTCCGGTCAGTCCCGCCTTGCGGATATCCGCGATGTCAGCCCAGCGCGCCGAACCGTACGTGGTGACGCGCTTGGCTTGCCGTGCGCGCCACACCGACATGCCGATGGCGACGAACGCAGCGCCCAGCCCACTGGACGCGGCCATCGCGCCACCCTTCAGGAACAGTCGAGGCGCATACGCATCGAACCAGTACCACCACACAAACAGCTGCCAGGGGCGATACACAGGCATGCCGTCCAGCGCGAACCAGGGCGTACCGAGACGAGGCTGATAGCCCAGGTGGGCGGCAGTCCATTGGGTGGCCGCCCAGATTCCCACGATCACGATGCCGATCACGATCAGCACCTGCCCGTACAGCACACTGGTTCCCTGCATCCTCGTCTCCGAATCTCAGCTGCGTTATGCGGTGATGACGCACCGCAACGGGGAGATTCGGGGCTGGATCAGGAAGGGTCAAAGACCGATATTGGAAAGCCGACGACTGCGAGAACGATAGTGCCTGCAAGAGCCAGGTCGAGCGCATCGCCGGCAACGAGGGCACACCACAGCGCACTCACCGGAAATCCCGCAAGGGATCGTCGTGATCAGTTTCGTGGCGTGTACTTGCCTCTGCCATCGCCCATGAAACGACGACGAAACGCTTCGCTGGCGTGCGCGCATTCCACGTCGCCCATCGTCGCAGGATCTTCCTGACATTGATGCATGACTGCCTTGAGCCTTTCGGGATGGCTCACCAGTGCATCCACGGAGTCTGACGACATCGACCGCGCACACGCCGCCAAGGTCAAAACGACCCACACCAGGATAAGTCTTTTCACGGGATTCCCTCTCATGCGAAGGTTCACGAAATCGAGGCGAACGGCTATGCGGGCGGCGATGCGCGTGCAATGAATTGCCGCAGCGGCTCGGAGGGCTCGCGGTCGGCATAAATCAGATAGGTGATCAGCATGGGCGCGCGACCAGCCACGGGACGCACGACAACGTCATCCCGCTGGAACAGGGCAACCTGCGACGCAATGGCGAAACCGATGCCGTAGCCCGCTCCCACCAGGGTCAGCATGAGCTCCAGACTGGTGGCGTAGTCGGCGATGGTCGGATCGACCGGATGGGAACGCAACATCGCTTCAATCTGCCGGTGGCACCCCGAACCGGCTTCCGGATGACACATCACCAGGGGGTATTTGAGAGCTTCAGCAAGTGGTATGCGCTTGTGCGCCACCAGCGGATGCCGCGCGGGCACGACGACGGCGACGGGATCCGTCCACACGGGCTTGGCAACAAGATGGGCACCCACATCCGACGCCAAGGCAAAGCCCGCGTCGAGCAGGTCATGACGAAGACCGCTGAGCTGCTGGGCAAAGGGCATCTCGAAAAGACGGATTTCGACATCAGGCTCTTCTTCCCGGCAGCGTGCAAGCAAGCTGGAAAGATGCGGTTGTGCAAGTCCGTCGGACACCGCAATCCGCAGGTGTCCGTGGTACCCCTGCGCAGCCGACTTCGCTATGGTCTTGGCATGCGCCACCATGGACAAAACACGCCGTGCCTGATCCAGAAACGCTTGGCCAGCCCACGTCAGTTCAGTGCTTCGTGTGGTGCGCTTCAACAGCTGCACATCTAGGTCATATTCCAGATCCTTGATGGCTCGAGACAATGGGGACTGCTCGATGTGCAGGCGCTCCGCGGCGCGGGCGAAATGCAGTTCCTCGGCAACGGCCACGAAATAACGCAAGTGGCGTATATCCATGATCCTTGGTCCTCGTTCGCTCCCTTTAAACCGCTGTCGATGACGAAGGTGCGCTCGACACCCTATCGGCCGTGGTCGATTCCCCCATGCTTCCACAGCGGGCTATGCCGTACTCCAGTAAAGTTCGATGCTGGCGTCAGAAAAAAAAGGCCGCCGGGGCAGGCGGCCAAACTGGGGGTGCTCGTATCAAATGCCTCGACTTCGTTACTGCTCTGATGGGTGCTATTAGGAAAAGTCGTACTTGGCTGCCTGCCGAACGTGTCGTGGTGTCATGTACCCTAAGGTGAACCCGTAGATCGTGTTCGGGACGCCCGCCTGATCAATCGAGCTTTTATTGATCGTGCTTATGCGTTGCGTCTTGGCACATTAAACACGTTCAGGACGAGCGCCAGCTTGTGATCCGCGAACGCGGGACGATCCGACACTCCCAAGTCGAGCTGATAAATCCACGGCAAAGAGGACTGTTACCTCCAAGCAGGTGCGCCCTCCGATGCGCATCAAAAAAGGGTGGGCCAGAAAGCCCCTCCTCACTAGTTGTTCCGATTCTTGCGAACTTAGAACTTCTGGTTGTACGAGACGTAGAAGTAGCGGTCGATATCGAACGCCGGGTTATACGGCGAGCTTCCGGTACCCGAGGTGGTCACCGAGTAGTAGAACGGCCCCTTCTTTTTGAAGATATTGTTCACGCCGACGGTGAACACGCCCTTCCACGGAGCCGTGTAGCGGAACTGCGCGTCGTTGAAAGCCACCGAACCCTTCTGGCTCATGCCATAGGTGCCCCACCAGGGATTCGTGTACGTCGGCGAACTGCACTCGATGGTGGTGGTGTAGCAGTTGTCCTTCAGGCCCGAATAGTAGCGAATCGTCCAGGTGGCGCCGAACTGCTTGTAAGCCCAGTCCACCTGAAGGTTTGAACGAAGACGGTACAGACCATCCTCACCGGACATGAACCCGACTGGAGCCTTGGCGATCGCGCCAGGACCGCTGACGGTCTCGTACTTGGTGAGGTATGTGCTGTCCGAAGCGATGCGAAAGCGACCAATCGACGTTTCCGGTAGACGGTAATGGATTCCGACATCGTAGCCTTCGGTCTTCAGCGTACCGAGGTTTGACAGCCCCTCATTGAGGGTCTGGATCGAGCCAGCTGCCAGATTGGAAGTGGCGGTGCTGGTGCGGTGGAAGTTGTTGCAGAAGGATGGATCGTTCTGCACATAGCAGAAGTTGACGATGTCCTGTGCCAACACCGACGAGATGATGTTCTTCACGTAGACGTCATAATAGTCGACGGTGAGGTCCAGGCCCTCCACCTGATGCGGGCTGTACACAAGGCCCAGCGTGCGGGTGATCGAAGTTTCCGGTTTGAGATTCGGGTTGGAACCGGACAGGAACGGAACCGGGGTCTGGCCACCGTTGGCGTTGGCAATCTGCGCGCCGGTCTGGTCCACTTGGCGATAGTTGGCCGGTACGCCAGCGGCGGCACAGCGCTGGGCGACGGCGGAGTTGCTGGCAGCCGCACCGAACTTGGAGTCGCACGGATCCAGGAACGTCTCGAAGCTTTGGCCGATGCCACCGTACAGGTTGCTGATGGTTGGTGCACGGAAGCCCTGGGCCCAGGTGCCACGCACCAGCAGGTCCGTGAACGGACGCCAGCGAAAGCTGTACTTGTTGTTGGTGGTGCTGCCGAAGTTGCTGTAATGCGAGTAGCGGCTGGCGATGTTGACGCCCAGTTCCTGTATTCCCGGCAGATCGCGCAGCAGCGGCACGTCGAGTTCGGCGTAGGCCTCATTGATGTTGTACGCACCGGAGGTTGAGGCGCTGGCGAGGTTGGTCGTCAGGCCGGCCGCATCGGCGGAATCTGGGCGGAAGTGGCCTTTCTCGCCGCGGTGTTCCACGCCCACGGCCATGCTGACCGTACCTGCCGGCAGGTCGAACAAGCCGCCGGACACGTTGGCGGTGTAGGAGTCGGTCGAGCTGGTCTGACGATCGGTGCCGATGTAGTTCACGTACTTCCACACCGATGCCGGCGTGCCGCCCGGGCCGGCCAGGATGTTCCACGGCACACAGCCGGCGGCACGGTCGGCTGCGCTGGCGCAGGCGAGCTGGCCACCGATGGTCGTAGTCGGCCCCAGGGCCGCACGGGCATTCGGCAGGTAGAGGTTGCCGCTGGTGACCTGGCGGATCTTGTTCTGCGAGTAGGTGTAGTTTGCGTCCCAGCTCCAGTCATGGCCGAGGAACTGGAAGTAGCCCTCCACCCCGAGATCGATGTGCGCCAGCTTGGACTTGGAGTGGGTGATGCGCGGCATTTCCACCGTGCGGCGAAAGAACTCCACGTCCTGGCCCGGGAACGGGTTGTAGGCGTTCTGGCCGCTGATCAGGATCGCCGGGTTGCCAGCACCGGACTGGAACGGATAGCCGGCCAGCTGGTTGGAGGTATTGCGGGTGCTGTAGGTGGCCGCACCGTGCAGGGTGATGTTGTCGGTCAGATTGTAGCGATCCTGCAAGAACAGGGTCTTCAACTTGGAACCGGCGCGGAAGGTCATGTCCCTCTGCGGATTGTATTTGTCGGCCGTGCTGGAGGAGTTGTACAGATGGTAGTTGGCGAGGTTGCCGGTATCCGTCGAGCCGTGATTGATCACGTACTGGTCACTGGTGGTCGGATCGACCACGCGACCCCACGGACCCAAACCCAGACCGGCATTCGGGTGACGCGGACCCAGGGCATAGCTGGTTTCGCTACGGTCGCGGTTCCACATCGGGTCGGTGTTCTGATACGACGCGCCGATGATAATGGAGTTCTTCTCGGTGCTGTGGCCCCAGGTGAAGTCGTAGTTCTCGGTATTGCCGTCGCCCCTGCCGTTCTGGCCGAAGTAGACGTTGGTTTCGGAACCTTCGAATTTCTGCTTGGTGATGATGTTTACCACACCGCCGATGGCGTCGGAGCCGTAGATCGAGGACGCGCCGTCCTTCAGAATGTCGATACGATCGATCATCGAGACCGGAATGGTGGACAGGTCTGTCAGGCCGCTGAGGCTGGTGCTCCAACGACGGCCGTTGACCAGCACCAGGGTGCGCTGCGACCCGAGGTTGCGGATGTTGACGTAGCGGCCGCCGACGTCAGCACCGGAGGATAGCGTGTCCTGCGGGGTGATGTCCGGAGTGCCAGCCGACGGCATGCGGGCCAGAATGTCGTTGACGTTGGTCAGCCCGGTAGCCTTGATCGCGGCGCGATCCATGGTGAAGACTGGCTGAGAAGTTTCCACGTCCACGCTACGGATGCGCGAACCGGTAACTATGACGGTTTGGAGCATCTTGACCGATGGACTGGTCGACTTGGGCGAGTCAGCATCCTGTGCGGCCACCGACCACGTCTGCAGTATGAGAGCTGCGGCAATGGCGGTAACCAGTAGTGTCTTTTGCATTGTTGGAACTCCAAAAAAGCCATCAGTCAGCGTGCTAGCGATACTCTAATCAACCTCTGTTCCCGCCCTTCACGCACGTCCCAAAAAGGTGGGCGGCGCAGGAACTCTGCGACTTTCGCGTAACGCGTTGATGCGCAAAGGCGCTGGATCCCGGATAGTGCTGCGCGATTCAGGAATAACGAGCAAAACCAGAGCATCTCTAGATGTAGCGATTCGATAGGTCGTGTTAGTTCTTACAGGGCCGGTGAATGACCCTGCCCCTTTTTTCGTCCACAGCACATTGCAAAAAACGTGAAGAGTCCCGCGATGATTCACAATCTACGTGTAGTGCTGTAACGGGAAAGTAACTTACGCGCGGATGTGGATCGGGTATGGACGCTTCATGGAGGTTTGATGAAGATTCGTCATCTTGCTTTAAAGGCGATCTATTGCTGGCGGAACCGACAGCAATAGGGCACGATGATTGACAACGACCAAGTTTTGGCCATCCATTTCAACGTATCGTAGTGGCACACTCCCCTCTCATTCTCATTGTCGAAGACGAGCCCGATATAGCTGACGTGCTCGAAAGCTATCTACGGCGCGATAACTTTCGGACCCAACGTGCCAGCGGTGGCGAGCGAGCCCTTCTGTTGCATCAGCAGCTAAAACCCGACCTGGTGCTATTGGATATCCGGCTGCCGGGCCCCAATGGCATGGAGGTCTTGCGAGAAATCCGTAAACAAGGCGAAACACCTATCATCATGGTCACTGCCCTGGCCGACGACATGGATAAATTGGTCGCGCTGCATGTCGGCGCGGACGACTACGTCGTCAAGCCGTTCAATCCTGCCGAGGTGGTGGCGCGAGTGAAGGCCGTCTTACGACGCCTCCATGCATCAACACGGCAGACTCGACCCACCCAGGTCGGACGTATTACCATTGATCATGATGCACATCTCGCAAATGTCATTGACGAAGAAGGCGAGGAACATCCTTTGGCACTGACTCTCACCGAATTCCGGCTCTTGGCCTACATGGGTCGTAATCCAAAACGGTGCTTTGCACGTCAGGACATGATTCACGCGTGCTTACCCGATAGCGATGCATCGGAGCGTGTAATCGACTCACATCTAAGCAAGCTGCGTCAAAAGCTGCAGCGAGCCGGAGGCGGATCATTGATTGAAAGCGTGCGTGGCGTCGGATATCGGCTATGGCCCGAATCCTGAAACCCATCTGGGTGCGGTTGGGCATCTATGTCACGCTAGTCATCATACTGACAGTGACAGTGCTCATGAGCAGTTTCTGGGTATTGCAAACTTTGCAATATCGAGAATTCATGCGACGTCTGCCAGAGAGACTGCAGATCGAAATGCGTACACTTGAGAGTTCGAACCAGGAATACAGCGCACGCGCCGATAAGATTTATGATAAATATTGGATTGATGATCCATGGTACGGCAACTACAGCGCCGTTTCGCTCACCCTCATCATTTGCACAACCCTAGCCAGTGTCGTGTCCTTTTGGTTGGCGCGCGTTGTGACGCGCCCGATGTCGTCCATGGCCGAGGCCGCGCTGCGTATCGCTGACGGCGACATGACGGCTCGAGCCGGGAGCACACCGGGCACGGGGGAACTCGTCCAGCTGGTGATCCATTTCAATCAAATGGCCACATCGCTCCAGGCTTTGGAGAACGAACGCAGAGAAACCGCCAACGCGATCGCGCATGAATTACGCACACCATTGACCATCCTCCAAGGGCGCTTGCATGCATTATGTGACCAAGTCATCAAAGGCACTCCTTCGGAGTACCAGAAGCTACTTGGCCAAGTAGTCCATCTGGGACGACTAGTTGAGGATCTACGCGTCCTGTCCCTATCCGAAGCGGGACGTCTTTCGCTGCAATGCACATCCTTCGATTTAGCGACTTTGGCCGAAGATCAGTTGCTGGCCTACGCCGCCTTGACTCAGCGACATGGCATCCAGACCGAGTTGCGAGCCGAACTCGCGATGGTGACGGCCGATCCTGATCGAATCCGGCAAATCCTGTCGAATCTCTTCGACAATGTTTTGCGCTATGCCGCGTCGGGCGGCCTTTTACGCGTCGTGGTCACGAAAGACGCTGAGTGGGCGGTTCTGCAAGTCTGTGATGCCGGTCCGGGGCTACCGGCACGCCTTCAGACTCAGATGACCGCATCCGCAAACAGCGAGCGGGCGACGCTCGCGTCGAAAATCGATCACCAAGCTGACGGTACAGGACTGGGGCTAGCCATCGTTCGTAGCCTGGTGCAGCAACATGGCGGACGCTTGGAGATTCGCAACTCGCCCACCTCGGGCGCGGTTTTCACGATCTCTCTTCCGCTTACTCAACCGAAATCTTGCTAATTGAGGTCAACGGCATCTCAGGTTCCAAGGCGCCGATAGAGTAAGCTCATCGCAGCACGGGCCCCGCTCAATCGCCAGACCCGATGCTCAAGAGAATCACACCGCCCCTGACAATCAATCTGTTCTGGATGCTCCAACGTCAGCAGCGGAAGGTGGGCTTCCTGCGCCACGTCCTCTGCATCGGAAAGCGAATTGGGCCATCGCTACAGAATGGCAGTCAGGACATGATCGTTCTGGCGGAGCAGGTTCCGCCAGCCGCCACGCGGCATGCGTGGACAATCTCGTGGGGTCGACAGCCGCAGAGTTGAGAGCCATGTCGGTCGACGCCGACTGCAACGGTCTTCTTCAAACTGTCCACAAGGCTTCCCGGCGGTTTCGCTGAAACGAGCTGGCCGATACGAGTGCCTCGCCCCGGGGATATCACGATCCGTCATGTTGGATAGGCATCCAGTGCATCGGTCAGCACCCGCTCGGCGGCGATGCGCAGGGCTTCGCGCCGGCGGAACGCCGAGCGGTGGTGGCTTGGAATCTCGAACTCCGATTTCCTGCACGGGGTTTCGGGCAGCAAGAACCAGCCTTGCCCGACATCCCTGCCCTTCTGTTCCAGCCAGAACGCGTCGTAGTCGGCGCGGAAACTTTTCCGGCGCTGGCGCAGCGGATGGGCTGCATTGCTCACGGCGAGCAAGCGCTCGATGCCAAAGTGCTGCGCGAACGCATAAACCAGAGCAAGCATCAACTGCTTAGGCCGCATGCCGTGCATGCTCCGCGTCAGCTCGCGAACCATGTCCCTGCCCTCCTGTCCACCCGGCCCCTGGATACAGCCGATCACGATCGCCGGCTGTCGTTCGTCGATCACGCTTAGCACGATGCGGTAAACCGGATGGTCATCGGCATCGCTGAGCTGGATGCAAAGCTCGCCCTCGCAGCCCATGAAGATCGGCGGGCACAGACACAGCCTCAGCTGGCGTCCGCCCTTGAGGGTCAGGCTGCCCAACGTCGCGTTGCCGTGGATGTAGATCGCCTCAAACAGCACCGCAGGCAAGCGGGTCATGGCGAAGCGATAGTGCTGGCGGAGGCCTTGCAGGCGCTCATCGCGACTCCATTGCAGGTGGACATAGCGGTGAAAATGGCGCTCCAGCACACGCGGATCCCTTCGCTGGTAGGCGTACATGTGTGAGTGGCCATAAACGAAAGCCAGGTACTGACCATGCCGCCGTGGCATAGAGAGCGCACGAACGATGTATTTGAGGGCCATCCCGCTGCGCCTGGCCGGACCGCCACGCCAGTCGAGTCGTCCACTCAACGATCGGAGCAGATTGGCCGTCGCGTCGAGGCGACCCAAGCCAAGCCATCTGGTGATTGCTAAGCGCAGCTTGTGCATGGCACTCCCCCTGCTGTTCGCAAGCATCAGCGGATCGGCATCCGAATAGCCGCATCACATAAGACGCCTATGAATTCATTCGCGATGACGGTCGTGCTGAAATGTTCCTGCACGTATCGGCGCGCCGCGTCCGCCATCGGCAGGCGAACCGAGGGGTCGCACATGTTGAGAATGCCGCTGCGCCATGCGTCGTTGTCGCCCGGCGCCAGGAGTACCCCGGTGATGCCCGGGTTCAATGTCTCGGGCACGCCACCCACATTGCTGGCTAGTACCGGAACGCCCGCTGCCTGCGCTTCGATCGAAACACGGCCGAACGTCTCCGGGGAAAGCGATGGAAACGCCAGCATCGACATTGCACTGTAGTAGGGGCTGGCGTCGTGCATCCAACCGAGAAAGTGATGTCGGCGCGCCATCGGTCCGGCGGCAGCGCGGGCGCGTAAATCCGTTGCTCCTGGACCATCGCCTACCCAGAGACAGCATAGCCGCGGCTCGTCTGCCATGGCCGCGTTCGCCGCTTCCAGCAAAGTGAAGATCCCCTTGCCACCATGCATGCGGCCGGAGTAACCCAGCACGATGGCGTCATCGTCGACGCCGAGCGCATGCAGGATCGCAAGACGCTGCCATGCATCCGGCCGGCAACGCGCCAAATTTACCGGGTTATAAAGCACACGCACCGATTCGGCCGGCACTCCAGCGTCCAGATAGGCTTGGCGGGCGTAGTTCGATACCGCGAAAAAACAATGCGCCAGACGCGGGATCAGGTACCCCGAAAACCGCTTCATTGCCGGCGTGCGATGGCGAAAGAGCGCCACCCGGACCCCCAGCAGCCGCCCAATAATGATCAGCGGCCAATACTCCTTGCCAAAGTTGCCCACCAGCCATTCGGGCTGCAGTTGCCTAACGACCGCCACCACCTTGGTATATGCACACAGGTCGAACGCATTACGAAACACCGCGCTATACAAGTGGACCTCTGAGTGAGCTAACTCCTGAGCGATCAGACCGTCTGGATAAGCCACCATATTGACCGTGTGCCCCGCTTCCACTAGGGCTAGTGCGAGCGCGACGAAGTGCGTTGCGGCTCCGGTATTCTCCGGGTTGGTGCCAACGAAAAGAAACTTCATGCGCGCTGATCCTCGTATCCGGTCAACGTCCGCATCGCGAACTGCGGCAAAAACAGGTGTCTCGCCACCTGTATGCGTGGTAGCCGCCACGGGTCTTCACCAGCAACGGCACGCCCACGACGGGTGGTCGTGGCGGCTTCGTAACCAGCGTCTCGCGTAGCTTCAGCCACGCGATCATCCACATCGCCATAGGGGTAACAAAACTGCGTGACCGCCGCGCCAAGACGATCCTCCAGATCGGCTTTGCAACCGTGGATTTCGTTGCGCAACTGACGGTTGTCGCAATGGGTCAAACGGGGATGCGTCTGGGAGTGCGCCCCGACCTCCATGCCGCCGCTGCGCCAGGCTTGCAACTCATCGACCGTCATAAGACGTTTGCAGATACCGAGGCGCTCCGCGTCCCACATGTTGAAACGACCAATGCATCCGTTGACCACATAGGTCGTTGCGCTGAAGCCGAACCGGGACAGGACGGGGAGCACGGACTCAAGGTTGTCGGTGTAACCATCGTCCAGCGTGATCACTGCAATCCGTCCGCTGCATTCACCGCGTAGGTAAGGCATGGCCGCAGACATCGACAACCCGGTATAGCCGAGTCGATGCAATAGCCACATCTGATGAGTGAATGCCTTCGGGGTAACGTACAAGCTGCGATAAACGCGCAGATTGCGCGGCACACGCGCAACATTGTGGTACATCAGGATAGGCAGACGATGTTGACTGCCGGATGCCGCCTGCGTTACGTCCCCGCTCCATCGCCGATGGTTATAAGAGGTCGATCTATCCATGTTTCTTCTACTGTTGAATTCGCAGGCGATCCGCCCAACGAAAACTTGGTGGAACCAGCTTGATTCCTTCGCGCAGCGAGCGTCGCCAATCTATGGCGATAATGATTTGCTCGAGCTACAAGCTAGCCGTAAGACGCTCTCGACCGCGATCCTGCATAAGAAAGATGTGGCACGCTTTGCGTCTACAGAAAAACATGAATTTGTGTAGAGATCATGGAGGTTTGGCGCCCACTGTGTCTTCGTGGGATGACTCAACGATCCCGCACAATGGCAGCCCTTTGATAGAGCTAACCCATGCAGTCATTCCGAATTTCTCGCTATCGAGCGTTCACCGAAGGTCAATATTCAGGCGTTGACGGAAGTCATGCGGTAATCCGTGCAGTGAACAAGCGCTAGCCATATCACAGGGACATGCACTGTAATTCCAGAAAGCACCGCGTCGCGCGCCTTTCCACAGCGGCCACGCTCATATCTTCACGCTCGGCGAGTTGAGCCGCAGTTGGGACATCGAGTCGCTTGGCCAGCAGGATCCTTCGCGTTGTCGGATCGAGTCGCCGCAGACCCGAACCGATGCGGCGAAGGCGCTCCTTCGAGAGCAACTGCTCCTCCGGCAACGGCGCCGTGTCAGCAAGCCTGAGGATGTCGAACTCCGTGTTGTCGACCGGAGTACCTTCACGATCCTTGGCCTGATCCCGGCCAAGATTTACCGCGGTGGTCACCAGAAAGGCCTCAGCCGCCGATCGTATTTCATGTTTGCGCGCGTAGGATTCAAGGCACACGAAGGCCTCGTCCACCACATCCTCCGCATCTTGGATGCTACCCCACTACGTAGAACCACCGCGCGCACCTTGTGAAGCATGGCTGAAAGGCTGTTTACCCCATTCTGTCGCCTCGATTTTTGTTGCGCGCCCCACTCTAGAGACGTATCAATGGGCAAATCCGGACATTTCCTGACTTGAACCCGTTCTCCCATTCGGCCCCATTGGCGAACTGACCAGCCCCGAGGCGGCAATCGGCTGGAGCCGTTGCCGGTTGCCGCCTAGCGCAGGACCAAACCGGGGCGAGCCACCAGTGTCTACCGAACCCACCCGCATCGTATTCCCACAGGCGACCAATGACAGAACCATCCACACCATGGTTAGTCTCGTCATGGGGTTCTCTTTCATACGAGGATTCGCGATAACGCTCTATCCGTTTGCGCCTTCAGGATCTAGCAAGTTGGCGACAGCCCGAAGCAACAGTGCGACGGTCGTGGAGTTAGATCTGGTCGGACCACTAGCGAACCGGTTGATGGCGCACAGGGCCTCTCCAAGCTCACCCATCGGCATGTTCACGACGAACTTGTGCAACTTGCGCAATGCTGGCGTATTGGTGGCGGGCTCCAAATGAAGCGCCCGGCTGATGGTCGGCTCGGACACTCCGACGAGTTTCGCCAGTGCACCTTGCGTAAGCCTTCTCTCATCCATGAACGCCCTAACAATAGCCCGCTTGCGCCGGGCTTCCGCCACGTTAATTTGATTGGCTGACAACACCGGCTGTTGCATTTTGTTTTCACTGGACGGTAGTGGATCGACCTGGACGCCTTCGGACATCTAAGTTCAAAAGTGCGTAACAACGATGCAAACCACCAGGGCGGAAGCAATGCGCGCGCCATGACGTGGCGCAATGATTCCGAAGTCGACTAGGGTAACAATCCGGATAATTTGGATTGATGCGGCAGTGATCAATCCAACACCATCACTGCATCCACTTCGACTTGCGCTCCCTTGGGTAGCCCAGAGATCTCGATGGTTGAACGCGCCGGATAGGGCTCCTGGAAATATTCGGCCATCACTGAGTTGATAACGGGAAAGTTCGCCAGATCAGTGACGTAAACGCAGATACGCACGACTTGCGCAAGCGAGCCGCCAGCGCTGATCGCCACCGCGGCAAGATTGTCGAACACGCGACGAGTCTGGATGGCGATATCACCATCAACCAGGGAGCCGTCAACTGGATCCAGTGGTATCTGGCCGGAGAAGTACACCGTTTTATTTACGCATACAGCCTGGGAATAAGGCCCGATGGCGGCGGGAGCTTTGTCAGAGGCAATGATGGAACGAGGCATTGGAGCGATCCTTGATGAAATGTGAGGGGGGAATGTATGGAGGTCGAGCGATAGTGGTGGTCGCGGTGGCTTCAGAATCACGCCGTGGCCGGGGTTTGCTGGTCCAGCCAGCGCTCGGCATCCAGTGCGGCCATGCAGCCGAAGCCGGCCGAGGTGACGGCCTGGCGATAGACATGGTCGGCGACGTCGCCAGCGGCGAACACGCCCGGCACCGAGGTCATCGTGGCCATGCCGGCCAGGCCGCTCCTGATCTTGATGTAGCCGTCGTGCATGTCGAGCTGGCCCTCGAAGATGCCGGTGTTCGGCGTATGCCCGATCGCCACGAAGAAGCCGCTGGCCTCGATGTCGCGGGTGATGCCGGAGTTGACGTCCTTCACCCGCACGCCGGTGACGCCGCTGTCGTCGCCCAGCACTTCGTCGATGCTGTGGTTCCAGACCAGCTCGATCTTGCCCGCGGCGGCCTTCTCGAACAGCTTGTCCTGCATGATCTTTTCGGCGCGCAGCTTGTCGCGGCGATGCACTAGGTAGACCTTGCGGCCGATGTTGGACAGGTACAGCGCTTCCTCGACGGCGGTATTGCCACCGCCGATCACCACCACGTCTTGGTCGCGGAAGAAGAAGCCATCGCAGGTGGCGCAGGCCGACACGCCCTTGCCCTTGAACTTCTCCTCGCTGGCGATGCCCAGGTACCTGGCGGTAGCGCCGGTGGTGACGATCAGCGCGTCGCAGGTGTATTCGCCGGAGTCGCCCTTGAGCCGGAACGGCCGCTGCCTGAGATCGGCGGTGTGGATGTGGTCGAAGATCATCTCGGTGTGGAAGCGCTCGGCGTGTTCGGCCATGCGCTTCATCAGATCCGGCCCCTGCAGCCCCTCGACATCGCCGGGCCAGTTGTCCACCTCGGTGGTGGTCATCAGCTGACCGCCCTGCTGCAGGCCGGTGATCATGGTCGGCTTGAGGTTGGCGCGGGCCGCGTACACCGCTGCGGTGTAGCCGGCCGGGCCGGAGCCGAGGATCAGCAGGCGGCTGTGTTTCGAGACATCCATGAATCACTCCAACTATCTTTAGGTTATTGGTGCCGTGAAGGACCGACGGCTGACTCGCCTTTGTCTCCAAACACGGTCGGTCGCGCCGCTTGATCGATCAGGAACTGAACCAGCAAGGGTACGGGCCGACCGGTTGCGCCCTTGGCCGCACCGCTCTTCCAGGCCGTACCGGCGATATCCAGATGTGCCCATGGATAGTTGACGAATCGGGACAGGAAGCACGCGGCGACCACGCTGCCAGCGTCACGCCCACTGCCAATGTTGGCCATGTCTGCAAAATTGGAATCGAGAGTCTCCTGGTAAGCCTCGTCCAACGGCAATCTCCAGGCGGGGTCACAAGCCGTTTTGGCCGCTTCCAGCAAGCCGTCAGCCAGGCTGTCCTGATTCGCAAACAGCCCGCTGTTGACGTAGCCCAAAGCAACGACGCACGCGCCGGTCAGCGTGGCGACGTCAATGACCGCCGCAGGCTTGAAGTGATCGGCATACGTCAGCGCATCACACAGGATCAACCGCCCTTCCGCATCGGTGTTGAGCACCTCGATATGCTTTCCGGACAGGCTCTTGACGACGTCGCCTGGTTTGACTGCGCTGCCCGATGGCATGTTTTCGCACGCCGGAATGATGCCAATCACATTCAGGGGAAGTGCCAGTTCCGCACAGGCGCGCATCGTTCCAAGAACTGTTGCCGCGCCACACATATCAAACTTCATCTCATCCATGGCCGCTGCCGGCTTGATCGAGATGCCGCCGGCATCAAATGTCACGCCTTTGCCAACCAGCACCACGGGTGACTGCCCCGCAGCACCGCCATCATGACGGACGACGATCAACTTGGGCGGCTCGACCGAGCCCTTTGCCACTGACAGGAAAGCCTGCATGCCCAGTGCGTCCAGCTCCGCGCGATCCAGCACGTCAACAGCCAGCGGCCATTGCCGGCCGAGCTCCTGCGCTGTCTCCGCCAGGAAGGTGGGCGTACAGATGTTGGGTGGCGTATTTCCCAGATCGCGTGTCAGGCCCATGCCGTTGGCCATGGCCACGGCCTCGGCAAGGCTGCGCAGTTCATCCGTGCTGTCGGGCGAAGCCGTCACCAGTTGAACGCGCTTGACCGTGGGCACCCTGTTGGCGTCGGCCTGCCGGTAGCGATCAAAGCGATAGCAGGCCTCGCGCAAGGCTCTGACTGACAGCTGCAGACATGCCGTGCTCGAACAAGCGGGCAACGCAACAGCGGGCAATGCCCACAAGACCTCGGTCGACTTGCTGTCCGTTACTGCCTTTGCCGCCGCCCGGGCCGCTTTCAGGAAACATCGCGCATCACACTGCTTCGACACGCCCAGTCCGACCAGCAACAACCGCTGTGCGCGCAACCCGGAAACCTGATGCAATATCACGGTGACTCCGGATTTGGCAGGCAGCTCGTTGGCGCTTTTGAGCCGCGTCAACAGTCCGCCACTAGCCTTGTCAATGGCACCAACCAATGCCGACTCCGCGACATCCGTCCACAGACCGATGACCAGGCAATCGGTTTCGATCTGCGATAGGTCTTCGGGGTTACCCACTCCGTCGTATAAGGCAATCTTCATCAACAAGTCTTCCTGAGAAATAAATCGGGGTTCTTCATGGCAGCAAAGCTGCATCCAGTTGCTGGCACTTGCGTACAACCAACAAGGCAATCTCCAGTGACTGTTCGTAATTTAGGCGAGGGTCGACCGTTGATCGATATGCACGCGCCAGGTCGGCGTCCGTCAGCTGACGCGCTCCCCCGGTGCATTCCGTGACATCTTCTCCCGTCAACTCCAGATGCACGCCACCCAGGCGCGTACCCGCAGCGGCATGCAGATCGAACGATTGCTCCACTTCGCTGCGCACATTGTCGAAACGGCGCGTCTTGAGGCCGCTGGATATAGTTTCAGTGTTGCCGTGCATTGCATCGCAAATCCATAGCACACGACGACCATCGCACTTGACCGCGTTCAGCAGCGGAGTCAGCTTGTCCGCGATAAAATTGGCGCCCATGCGGTGGATAAATGTCAGCCGCCCCGGTTCATCTTCCGGATTGAGCACATCAATAAGGCGCAACAATTGCTGCGGCGTCGTTCCGGGCCCTATCTTCACCGCAACCGGGTTCTCGATACCCCGCAGGTATTCCACATGGGCGCCATCGAGTGACGCGGTACGCATGCCGATCCATGGGAAGTGCGTGCCGAGATTGAACCATCCTCTCCGCCGCGGAACCTGCCGCGTCAGCGCTTCCTCATAAGGCAGCAACAGCGCTTCGTGTGACGTATAGAACTTGATGCCACCATCGTTCTGCAACCTGTTCTCGGACCAGGTTTCCATGAAGCGTATTGCATCGCCGATGGAGGCAACCCGTTGCTGATATTCCGCGGCCAGCGGTGAGCGCTCTACCCAGGCAATGTTCCAGTACTCAAGATGGTGCATGTCGGTGAAGCCACCCTCGATCAGCGCACGCACGAAATTCATCGTCATCGCCGAACAGGAATGCGCCTTGATCATCCTCTGCGGGTCCGGGGTACGTTCAACCTGGGTGAAGCCGGGACCGTTGACCACATCACCTCGATAGGTCGGAAGACTCAACCCATCATGCGTTTCGACGTCCGCAGAACGCGGCTTGGCATACTGGCCAGCGAAGCGCCCAACCCGGATCACCGGCTGCCGCAAACCATGTGCCAGCACCAGGCTCATCTGGAGCAGTACCTTCAGACGGTTCGAAATATGCTGTGACTCGCAATCGCCAAAGCTCTCCGCGCAATCTCCGCCCTGCAGCAAAAAGCGCCGGCCTTCCTGCGCCTCGGCCAACTGTCGCTTCAGAGCCAGGATCTCCCACGAGGTCACCAGCGGCGGCAACCGGCGCAATTCGGCCAACGCCGCCTCCAACGCAACAGGATCTGGGTAGTTAGGCACTTGGGAAATCGGTCGACTCCGCCAGGTACCAGGCGACCAGTCGCTGCTATCAGCCGATGCCGGCCGTGGAGCTTCAAGAATTTTCACAGATCGATTCCAACAAGAAGAGTCAAGCCGCCATGCCGCTGTGGCGTAGCAATGCATCGATGCGAGCGCTACGACCGCGGAAGGCCACGAAGTTGTCGGCCATCGACCGACTTCCACCACGAGCCAGCACTTCGTGACGAAAGCGCGCGCCGACCTCGGCTACCTCGGGCGTCTCCTCGAAAGCGCCATACGCATCGGCACTGAGTACTTCGGCCCATTTGTAGCTGTAATAGCCAGCGGCATAGCCACCTGCAAAGATGTGGCTGAACTGATGAGGGAAGCGGCTCCATGCGGGCGGGCGATTCACCGCAACTTCATCACGTACGCGTTCGAGCAGTTCCAGGACACCGTTCTGCGCCGGGTCATGGGAGCTATGCAGCTCCATGTCGAAAAGCGCCAGTTCGATCTGTCGCACCATCGCCATGCCGCTCTGGAAGTTCCGGGCCGCCAGTAACTTGTCGAATAGCGGCCGGGGCATCGAATCGCCGGTGTCCGCATGCGCGGTCAGTTGCTGGATGTTCTGCCACTTCCAGCAGAAGTTCTCCATGAACTGGCTTGGCAATTCCACCGCATCCCACTCCACACCGCTGATTCCCGCAACTGCCAGCTCGTCGACTTCGGTCAGCAGCTGGTGCAGGCTATGGCCCATCTCGTGGAACAGAGTGATCACTTCCTGATGGCTGAAGGTCGCTGATTTGCCCTCGGCACCGCGGCCGAAGTTGCACACCAGGTACACCAGCGGTACCTGCACCCCATCCGCTTGACGCTGGCGGTTGCGGCAGACATCCATCCATGCGCCACCACGCTTGCCTTCACGCGCGTACAGATCCATGTAGAGCTGTCCCAGCAAGCGCCCCTGATCGTCCATCAGCCGATAGAAGCGCACGTCTGGATGCCAGCTTGGCGCGCTGTCAAGTTGCATGGTGACCCCGTACAGCGACTTGATCACGCCGAACAGCCCAGATAAAACTTTAGGCTCGGTGAAGTAGCACTTCACTTCCTGCTGCGAAAAGCTGTAATTCGCCTCCTTCAGTTTCCCGCTGACGTAGTCAAGATCCCACGCTTCCACCTGCTCCAGCTGCAATCGCTCACGAGCGAAGGCTTCGACTTCGGAGCGATCCATACGCGCATACGAGAGGGACCGCGCCGCCAGATCCCGCAGAAACTCCAACACCTGCTGCGGTGTGTCGGCCATCTTGGTCGCCAGTGAATAGTCACCAAAATTGGCGAAGCCAAGCAGCTGGGCCAGTTCCTGCCGGAGCGCCACTATGCGATCAATGGTGGCGCTGTTGTCCTGTGCTTCAGGGCCAAATTCGGTGGCGCGTGTCGTATTGGCGCGATAGAGCGTCTGCCGCAATTCCCTGTCGTGCGCGTAACTCAATACAGGCAGATAGCAGGGCATCTGCAATCCCAGCTTGTAACCAGACTTGCCGTCCTTTTCTGCCGCTGTCCGACAAGCCGCCACCACATCCTCCGGCACGCCGGAAAGTTGCTTGGCATCCTCCACGTACAGCGCATAGCCATCGGTCGCATCGAGCACATTTTCGGCGAACCGGGCCGACAAAGCGGACAGCTCCGTGCGCAGCTCGCTGTAGCGCTCTTTCTGTGCCTGGGACAGCTCGGCACCATTCAGACGGAAATCGCGCAACGCGTTGTCGACGATCTTGCGTCGCGCCACGCTTGCCTGGGCATGCTCGGGGGTCATCGCCAGGCGACGGTATTGAGCAAACAACACCGCGTTCTGTCCCATCTCCGAGCCGAACCGGGTCAGCTTGGGAAGGTTGGCGTTGTACGCGGCCCGCAGTTCCGGCGTGTTGACCACCGACTGCAGGTGAGTGACTTGACCCCAGGCGCGCCAGAGCCTCTCGCAGGCCTCCGTCATGGGTGCAACGAACGACTCCCAAGTTACCGGCGCTCGCGTTTCTGCCAAGGCGACAACTGCGCGTGCCTCGGCTAACAACTGGTCGATCGCAGGGCTCACGTGATCGGGCTGGATTCGATCGAAGTGCGGCAAACCAGAAAAATCAAGCAGCGGATTGGTCATGATGGGATATTCCTAAGTACAAGAACGATCGTGAAAGGGCTTCCGCTGGGTACGGTCATGCCAATGTGCCTTCAGCACTCGGGATGTCGCCCTGGATTGCCTGGGCAACAACCAGCATCAGGCGCAACGCAGATTCCAACGTCTCCAGTGACATGCTCGGCGCCGCGGGGTGACGTGCGGCCTGCAAGGGAAGATAAGGAACATGGACAAACCCGGCACGAGCCATATACGGTCTCTTGCCAGCTTCCTGCATCAATCCATAGAAGACGTGATTGCATACATAGGTACCCTTGCTGTGCGATATCGAAGCCGGAATACCCGTCGCACGCAACGCAGCAACCATCGCCTTGATTGGCAGGCTGCTGAAGTAGGCTGTGGCGCCGCCAACGATGATGGGAACATCGATGGGTTGCTGCCCCGCGTTGTCTGCGATGGGGGCATCGTCAAGATTAATCGCGACCCGCTCCAGTCGCACATCGGAGCTGTCGCCGGCCTGACCCAGAGCAATCGCCATGTGTGGCTGCAACGAATCCAGGTGTCTGCCGAGAACGCAGGACGCACGCCCAAACTCGCATGGCAGCTGTACGGCGATCACTCGACTGCCATCGTCCAGCAGAGCGCCGTCCATCCGACGCGCAAGTTCCCAAGAAGCATTCAGGGCTTCACCTGCAAAAGGTTCGAACCCGGTCAGTAGAATGGTCTCCACGGCCGCTACGAAGCCTGCGCGGTATACGCGAGCCTGGGCAGTTCCCCGCCATCCAGTGCGGCCGCCAGCAACGTATCGGCTTGCTCCATGTCGATGCCGTGCTCAGCGTACCAAGCCGGATTGTAGTAGCTGTGCGCATAACGTTCGCCGCTGTCACAGAGGATGCTGACGATGGAACCGTGCTTCCCTGCCGCACGCATGCCTTGTGCGGCCAGCAGCACTCCGACGAAGTTGGTTCCGGTTGATCCGCCGACACGCCTGCCCAACCGCGCACTGACATGGCGCATCGCCGCCAGGCTCAAGCCGTCGGGCACTTTCACCATCGCGTCAATACAGCCAGCGATGAAACTGCTTTCCACCCGGGGCCGTCCAATCCCCTCAATGCGGGAGCCATGGCTTATGGACATTCCAGGCCGCGGTTCACCCTGGCAAGTGCCGCAATAGTAGTCGTAGAACACCGACCTTTCGGGATCGGCACAGAGAACACGCGTCGGATGACGGCGATAGCGCACATAGCGCCCCAGCGTGGCGCTGGTGCCACCGGTGCCGGGGCTGCATACGAGCCACTCCGGAATCGGATGGGTCTCTTCGGCCATCTGCTTGAAGATGGACTCGGCGATATTATTGTTGGCACGCCAATCGGTGGCACGCTCGGCATAGGTAAACTGATCCATGAAGTGGCCGCCCGTCTCACGCGCCAATCGCTCGGATTCGACGTTGAGATCGCTGGCGCTCTCGATCAGATGACAACGGCCGCCCTGGAACTCGATAGCTGCAACCTTCTCGGGCGAGGTCGATACGGGCATCACAGCCACGAACGGCACATCCAGCAGTCGGGCGAAGTACGCTTCGGAAACTGCGGTGGACCCACTGGACGCTTCGATCACCGTGCTGCCTTCGTGCAACCAGCCATTCGCCAGGGCATACAGGAACAGCGAACGTGCCAGACGGTGCTTCAGGCTGCCGGTGGGGTGACTGGATTCGTCCTTGAAATAGACGTCGATGCCGGGATAACCCGACAACGTCAGCGGAACCAGGTGCGTGTCTGCGCAGCGATTGAAATCAGCCTCGATTCTATGGATGGCCGAAGCTACCCATTCACGCTTGCTTCCGTGGCCAAGGCAGGTATTCATCATGCCTCCTGGTGTTCGCCACTTTCGACGATTTGCAGTGTGTTACCGGGATAATCTCCGCCGCTCCAACCTTCGTCACGACCACCCAGGTGACACGCCAGAAAACGCTCGACCAGCGCGTTGAACGACATGCGGTTCGGCTCACGCACAAAACCATGCCCTTCGTCTGGATACAGGGCATAGGTCACCGGGATGCCGTTGGCCTTGAGCGCTGTGACCATCTGCTCGGACTCGGCCTGTTTTACACGCGGATCGTTGGATCCTTGGGCAATCAGCAACGGTGCACGGATGAACTTCGCACGATGCAGCGGTGAGCGCTCGCGCAGCAATGTCTGTCCGTCAGGCGTTTCCGGGTTGCCGATGGCCTTGTACTGCTGGGCGCGCGCCGACTCCCAATAGGGCGGAATCGAGGCAAGCAGCGTTTCCAGGTTGGAAGGCCCGACGACATCAATGCCACACGCATAACGATGGGGGTAGCGGCTCAATGCCGAGAGCACGGCATAGCCACCATAGCTCGCACCAAAGATCGCCAGCCGCGCGGGATCCGCTATGCCCTGATCAATAGCCCACTGCACGGCATCCTCGAGATCCTCGTCCATCTTTCGGCCCCATTCGCCTTCACCTGCACGAATGAAGGACTTTCCGAAGCCCGTGGAAGAACGAAAATTGACCGACAGCACCGCGTAGCCACGATTGGCCAGCCATTGATGGCCCGCGTTGTAGCCGAAGACGTCGCGCGACCATGGGCCACCGTGCACGTACATCACCAGCGGCAGCGGCTGGGCACAGGTTTCTGCGTGGCGTGGCAGGGTCAGATAGGAAACCAGCTTCAGCCCGTCGCGCGCACTCAGCGTAACTGGCTGCATCCGTGCCAGCGGTGTATCGGCCAGTTCCGGCCGCACGTCATAGAGCTTGCTCAGCTTGCGTTCCTGTCGGTCATACAGCCATGCAGCGCTGGGCCGAATATCCGAAGACGCACCCACCAGCCATAGTTGGTCGTCTTCGGTACGACTGGACAGGCCCCATTCGCCGATATCCTGAGCGTCGAGAAAATCGACATCGGCACGGATGGATTCATCCAGCACATGCAGGCGATAGCGCTCGTAGGTCACGCCATACGCCAATGGCCGATAGCTGACAGGGTCGTTGAGCGTGCCGCCGATATCAGCGCGAGGGTCTTCTGCCAGCATGGTGAGCTTGCCGCTGGCCAGTTCGATCGCGGTCAAGGCTGCCGTGTCTCGCCCCCGACTGTCGTGGAAGTAAAGCATGCGACCATCGGCGCTGAAATGGCTGGGACCAGTGGTGCGCGCATCCTCCGGCGATATCTCCAACCAAGTCTTCCATTCACCATCGTCACCGCGCGTCAGTAGCTGCACGCCCCCAAGTGAGGTACTGCGCATCGCCATGCGCACGCGATAGTCATCGTCTGTCAGAAACCCGGCGAACCCCGGATTTTCTTCCAGTAGATCCAACTGCCCGGTGTGCAGATCAAGGCAATACAGGTCCGGGTAACGCGGGTCACGCTTGTTCAGCGTAATCAACACGTGATTACGCCGCTTGCGGCTGATCGCACTGATGCCAGCCCGCACGCCCTTCTCCACCGGCGTCAGGATGCGCTGTTGTCCCGTAGCCACATCGGTGGCGTGGACACGCCAGTTCTCATCACCGTCGTGATCCTGCGAGTACAGCAGAAGACCTGGCTCATAAGTCCAGCTGAAACCTTGCACTCCACGATGGCGATCGAAGGTCACCTGGCGTTGCTCGGCGGGTTGCGCACGCGGCGCCGCCCACAGATTCATCACGCCTTCGCCATTGGCCAGCCATGCCAGCCACAGCCCGTCCGGACTGATCTGCATGCCGGCGCGTTCGGGGTTGGCGAACAAGTGCGCGCGCGGAATCAACGGCACCTGCGTCATGCGATCGACCTCATTTCAGCTCTTCCATCAGTACCTGTAGTGCGTGCCGCCAGTAGGCAGCGTACTGCTGCCTTTCGTAGGCGTAGCGCGCCTTCAGTCGTGTTGCTTCTTCAGGGTGATGCTGTTCGAGCAGCGTGAAGACGTTGGTCTGCTCATCGGGTGCACTGGCCACGGCCTGCGCATTCAAGGCATCAAGCAGTTTCTTGATGCGACTGTCGTCGGCAGATGTCCAACCATAGTCGCGCAAGGTCAGTGCCACTCTCGCGCGCAACCAGTAATACAACGTGTCGGACACGACCGTGCGTGACCGTCGCGGATCCCATGCGGTCGCCTCCACACAGGCACCCAGCGCAGCATCCACGCTGTCGGGTGCAAGGTCCTTCACGACGGTCGTGGCAGCCCGGCGCACGTCGCGCCATTCCCCGGCACTGACGTCACCGGCTTCCACACAACGCCGATGGAGCTGCGCAATATCGGCCGCCAGCTTGCCCATATCGCCGCGCGGACCGAAGCCCGACACCTTTTCAATCGCCTCATTCAGCAAACACATCACAAAACGGCTGCCGACGCGGGTAACGTCGATGCCGGTTTCAACACCTTGGATGATCGCGATCGCCGCCGTTACGCCTTCCTTCCGGCTGGGTGCCCCAGACCACACACCGTCGATCAACAATGCCAGCCACTTGGGCAAGCCCATTTGGTCTTGCCATTGATTGAGATCGTCACCGCGAAGCAGACTGCCCACCACGCTTCCGGATTGGCTATCCGCATCCCAGAAAACCGGTCGATAAGTCCACGCGCCGGCTGCTTCGAGACGGCGCAAATTTTCCATCACGGCGTCTTTGCATGCCGGGTCGTTGCCGAAGGCCTGCATGGTCAATTCCATGACCGCCCCCTCAACTGCTGCAACAGCAACTGCTCAAGGCGCCGCCAGGCGATTCCCGGTTGCTCTCGTATGAAGGCGGTACTTGCCTTCACTACCTTCGATAGATCAGGGCGTTGCTGCGCAAGAAGCGCAAGGACATCGATAGGCTTCTCGCATCCCTCCGCCTTCGCTTTCGCATACAGCTGGCCGAGCACCAACCTCACGGGATCATCCTTCTTGGACTGGGAGTTCCGATAAGCCGCCTCGCTCATCGCCAAGACCCACTGATATTCAGTGTCAGATACAGCAGTTCGCGATATCAAAGGATCCCAGGTTGCCGCCTCGATGGCGCCATTGACGGCATCGTCCACGCTATCGGGAGCAGCCTGGTCCCTCAGGGCAGTGGCCGCTTTGCGAACATCAACCCAATCAGTTCGGGTTACCTTCCCACCCTCAGCACACCGTCGGTGCAAGGACACAATGCGCTTGATCAATTGAACCTGTTCCGCGTGAGAGCAGACCGAGGACAGGCCGTCGGTCGGATCATCCAGCAGATGAATGAGGAAGTGGTTACCTACAAGCGACACATCTTCGCCAACAGGCACAGCCTCCAGCAAACCGATGCCTGCAGCCAAACCCGCCCGAGGGTCCAGCATCCAGTTCGCAATGCCATCGACGCACAGCGCCAGCCATTTGGGTAATCCAAGCTCCGATTCCCAGCGATCCAGTTCATCGCCGTGCAGCGCACTGCACACAATGCTTCCACCGGTGCCGTCCCAGAAGAGGGGACGCGTCGCAAGACTCTCCTGCTCAGCAAGCACGCGCAGTCGTGCCAACAGTGCTTGTTTCTTCGTCGTATCGCCCTGGTAAGCCCGCAGGTTCATCTCAGACCTCCGTGTGTGCATCGAGAGCGGCGGCAAGTCGTGTTTTGGACACCAACCCGGTGATTCGCTCGCGCTCCACGCCATCCACGAACAGGATCATGGTCGGCAGGCCGCGCACACTGAAACGCTCCGCGCTGACCTTGTTTTCGTCCGCGTTGATCTTGCAGATGCGCACTGTGCCGAGATAGTCGTCTGCGATATCGTCCAGTACAGGGCCGAGCGCCTTGCATGGACCACACCACTCTGCCCAGAAATCCACCAGAACGGCCCCGCCTGCTTCGATCACCTCGCTGTCAAGGGTGGCATCAGTGATGGCGTCAATGTGTTTGGACATGGCAATGTTTCCTTCATTCATTTTTAGATGGTTTGACAGGCGACAGCTCGGACTGCTGAACGTTGATACGTCAAGCCGTGACAGGCGGGTCCGGCGGCGCGGATGGTTGTATTTCAAGCACGTGGTCATGCAGTGCCGCCAGCGATTCCCGATGCGCCACACTGATAAGGGCGCTGTCAGGAAGGTTCGCCAGGAGGGCCGCATACAATGCCGCTTCGGTATCGCCATCCAGTGCGCTGGTAGCCTCGTCCATGAAGACGAAGGCCGGACGATGCAGCAACACGCGGGCCATCGCAAACCGCTGTTGCTCGCCGCCAGATAGCTTCTGCTGCCAACGATCTTCGACATCCAGCAGGGCGGTGCAGGCACCTAGATGACATTCCCTCAAGACGCCGCAGCACTGCTCGTCGCTGAATTGCGTCTCCTCCGCGGGATAGCACAGGGCAGCCTTCAATTTTCCATAGGGGATATAGCTGCGTTGCGGCAGGAACATCAGTGATGCTGCTCCAGGCAACTTCACACTGCCTTGGCCATACGGCCACATCCCAGCTAATGCGCGCAGGAAGGTGCTCTTGCCGACCCCCGACCGTCCACGAATCAACCACCGCTCGCCCGGTGCGACGCGCAACGGGGCAACTTCCGTCATCATCGCCCCGGAGGGACGCATTAAGGTGATTCGACTGGTTTCGATGTCTTTTCCGAGATGTCTCTCGACAGCGATGTTCCGTGGTAGCTCTTCCGCCCGGGACAGCGCCCACGACAGATCACGCAAGCGGTGCCCTACCGCCAGCCACTCGCTGAAGGTCGTATAGGCTTGCGTGAAGAACGACAGCGCTCTTTCTACTGCATTGAACGCGCCAGTGACACGAGTCACGTCACCGAGCGAGATCGCGCCAGCAAGATAGCGTGGCAACGCTACCAGCGTGGGCAATATAATATTCAGCGTGTTATAGGAATCGCGACTGAACATCATCTTGCTGGTGCGCAGGATGATGCTCATCCAGTTATTGAGGATCTGCCCAAACCGCATCGACAAGTGTTGACGCTCGCGCTCTCCGCCACGATAGAAAGCAACTTGCTCGGCGTTCTCACGCAGTTGCATCGCCAGATAACGAAAATCAGCCTCCACGGTTTGACGATGCATGATCAAGCCAATCAGGGGACGGCCGAAGTAGTTGGTGATCAACAACGATCCAATGGAATAGAGATAGACCACATAGACCATGTAACCGACGATGGACAGGTGTATTCCGCCCAGCGTGAACTCCAATGCGCCGGAAAGGTTCCACAACACCACTGTAAAAGACACGAGCGTCACCAGAACCTGAATCAGTTCCAATGAAAGGGTCAGCGTATCCTGAACGAATGTATTGATGTCCTGCGAGATACGCTGATCAGCATTGCTTAGCAAGCTATCGCGCTCTACCTCGTAAAAGGCTCCGTCTCTTGTCCAACTTGACAAGTATTGATTCGTCATCCAGGTACGCCAACGCAGTTGCAGCATCTGTATCACGGCGTAATTGGTTATTCCCATGAGGACGACACCAAGGCTGACGCCCAAGGTCAGAAGCAAAATCGGCCATAAACCAGCCCATTGCCGAGCCACCATGGCATCGACGACCTCACCAGTGAGCCGATTGGCCCAGACAGCCAGATACACGCCACCAAACGAGATAGCCAAATTGACCAATAGCAATGAGAACGCCTTCCACTTCTCCTCAGACAGCCAGAACGGGATGATCAGCTGAAACACATTGGGGCGGGCACCAAATGAATCGAAACTATCCATCGATCAATGAATTTCCTGATAATGATAGGGCGGCCGGCTCATTCCCGGCCGCCTGAAAACAGACGGTGAGCTCGTCAATCAGAGGAGGCTACGACGAACGGTGAACATGATTGTGCGCTTGGGCAATACCGGCACAAACAATTCGGAACTGCTGTACCCGTATAGATCCCTGTTAAACAGGTTTCTCACGCCCAACGTGAACGACCACTTTTCATGCTTGTAGTAAAGACTGGTATCCACCTTGGATGCACCTGGCAACACCGCCGAGCCGGTCGAATTGCCGATGAGACTGCTGCTGTAGGCGGTGATACCAGCGCCAGCACCCCAGCCCCGCAACACACCGGATTGAATGTCGTAGGTGGTCCACAAACTGGCCTGATGTCGCGGCTGTGCGGCAGCGAGATCCTTGACATCACCCGTGTCCGTAGCGTTGGTATAGGTGTAGTTGAAGATGAGGTTCCATCCGGGCAGCAGCTGACCTTGAGCATCCACATTCGCACCACGGATACGTTCCGCCGCGCGCACGTCGTAGCAGCGTCCCGCCCCGTTGTACTGCAACCGATTAGCCTGGTTCAACTGGTAGATACTTGTTGTCACCGAGAAGCGGTTGTCTGGCGTGTCAAACTTCAAACCGACTTCCCTGTTCCTTGTTTCCTGGGGGGGAAACGAATTGCCCCCGCCCGCACAATTCGGCGTGGTCACGAATTGCGGCAAGAAGCCTTCTGTGTAGCTGGCGTACGCAGATATATTCGGAGTTATGTTGTAAACCAATCCGGCACTGGGCGTGGTCTTGTCCATTGAGTATCTGGGAGTGTGACCGAGAAACTTAAAAGCAACGTAATTGGTGTCACCAGGACCGCTCTGGTACCAGGTCCTTCGCAAACTCAGCAATGCATGCCAGTCGTTGTAGGTTATCAAGTCCTGTGCATATAACCCCTCTTGCTTGCTTTTAAAGTTAGAAAGGGCGAACAGAGTAGATGCATTGCGCTGAAACGTCGGAAAATCGAACTGCTGATTCGCGTACACCGGGACAATGTAAGTCGGGCCTTCATAGTTTGTAATGTTTGTTTTCATGTCGGTGTGGTTGATACCTACCGACAGATCGTGGTGTAGAGGACCCGTGGGAAAGGACATTCGAAGATAATGGTCGCCGCTGAGAGTGTGAAAGCCAGACACATTGTTGGTTGGCGTGATCCCTAGTGTCGTACTGGCAATGTCTGCCGGAAATAGCGGCCCATAGAGGTTCAGATCAAGCGTGGTCAGTGAATTCTGCAGACGGCTGACCAGCGTCAGCCACGGCGCAAATTTGTGCTCGAGGCTGTAGAACTCTGCTGTGCTTTTGACCTTGATGCCGTTGCCTGCGTTGCCAAGCCGCATATGGGGAGTCGGCTCAATGGATCCTGTCAGCGCAACGGTGTAAAGAGGCTGCGGCCCAAATGAATTGTCATAGGAAGCACCGAGAATGAAGTCGGTGCTCCTGTCCTTCCAGCGGATCTCGGGCAGTAGGTACTTTTCGTTGCGCCCATCAAACCCGCCTTGACTGGTGCTGGCATCGGTTGCAGAGCCGATCACCCGAAAACTCAGCTTCTTGTCGTCGGTCAAGGCATGCGAGAAGTCCACCGTCCCGGTCTTGTCGCCGTACGTCCCGTCCTGCAACGTTACGTCGAAGATTGGATCTGCCGAGGGTTTCTTGGTGACGATATTGACTCCACCACCAAGCGAGTCGCCGCCCGAAAGGATCGCCTGCGGCCCCTTCAGTACCTCGATACGCTCGACACCGGCAATATTGGTACTGGCCGCATACGGATTAGTGATGCCATTGGAAAGCGCCGCGGTCTGTGCGAAGCCATTGATATTGTAGGTGGGCGTACCTTGCGCAGTCACATGTTCTATGACCCCACTGACGTTCTGCAAGACATCTTGTACCGATAGTGCCTGCTGACTCTCCATCACCTTACTTGTGATGATCGTGATCGACGCCGGCACGTCCAATAGATCATTTCCGCTGCGGGTTGCGGTATCCGAACGGGAAGCCATAAATCCCGTCTCGGCCTCGTCGACTTTCGCCCTGACCACTATGGTTGGCAGATTGAACACGAATACGGCCAAGGAACCATCGGCGTTGGATTTCATGGTCAGGCCGCTGCCCGCTACCGCCTCCTGTAACGCGGCAACGGCCGTATATTGCCCTTCGATCGCTGGCGCGCGGCGGTCGCCGACATCCCTCGAACTGAAGTGAATCGGCCTTCCACTGATTCGACTGATGGCACGTAGCGTCTCAGCGAGCGGCCCGGCTGGCACAGCATATTGTTGAACCGCATCGCGGTGCATTGACGCAGATGTATTTGTGGACGTGGTTACGGGCGTCTGCGCGAGCGCAGTTCCTGCCATAGTCAGCAATGCAACCCCGCACAGCGTCATCGTTGAATTTCGGGCATGCCTTTGCCGGTATACGCGATCTTGGTTCGACATATCTCCCTCCCCAGGGCCAGGCTTTAATATGATTGTGATCGGGGACGCCCGATTCGGATCCTGGCGACGAGGAATTCGTCAAGTGCCACACGACAGTTTCATCTTTTGAGATGTACTGCGAATGCATGCCAGTGCCGAGTCCAAGTTAGCGCGCTTGTCTTGCTCCAAGCAGTACACTTTGACAGAAATGTAACAAAACTGTCATGGTGAACGCAGCATGACACTTTACCCTGCTCATCAAGCGCGCCGAACATGCGGTGGCGCTTCGGGCTGCCGCCCTCAAGAGGGTGCTTCCTCAATAAAAAGCTGAATACCCATGAAAAAAGAAGTCCGGCATGCAGTGCACAGCAACACCAGGTCGTTGGACCAAGGGGCCGTGCCCTCCTCCTTGATCGACCGAATTTTCTCGGTGATTTCACAACAAATTCTGACCGGTGTATTACCACCGGGAGGTCGACTCCCTTCGGTACGGCAATTAGCCGTCGATCATCAGGTCAGCAACGAAACGGCCCACCGCGCCTACGACAAGCTGGTCGCCCGTGGATACGTTGAGCCACGAAGAGGCTCCGGCTTCTATGTGAAAGCGGTAGCGCCATCGGTTTGCGACTCTAGATCCTTGCGCTGGGCGAAGGACGCGGATACGGCGCATGACTGGCGAAACCTGCTTCGATCCGAATTGCCCTATGAACGAAGGCCCGGTTGCGGCTCGCTTCCCGATGCGTGGATGGATCAGGCCGCCTTGTCTAACGCGCTGCGCAGCATGGGGCGCGTTAACCCGCGCGCCCTGGCTGAATACGAAACGGTCAGAGGCTATCTGCCGCTGCGGCAACAATTGCAGATCAAACTGGCGGAACAGGGGATTGGCGCCCAGCCCGACCAGATTGTCACGGCTGCCGGCGCGACCGAAGCCGTCCACCTGGTGCTCTGGTCGCACGTCAACTATCCCGGCTCCTATGTATTGATGGAGGATCCAGCGCCAGCCATGCATATCCAGCGCGCATTGGCCTGTGGACTGGAGATCGCTCGCGTCCCGCGTGACAGTGATGGCCCGGACATCGATGTCCTGCGCGCAATGTGCGAAAAATACAAGCCACGTGTCTTCTTCTGCAGTTCGATACTGCAGAATCCCACCTCGACCAGCTTGTCCCCGCACAAGGCATTTCAAATACTGAAACTCGCCGACGAATTCGACCTCTCCATCATCGACGACGATACGTATGGTGACCTGTTGCCACCCGCCGATGCCAACCATGTGACCCGACTGGCGACCTTGGATCAACTGAAGCGCGTAATTCACATCGGCAGCTTTTCCAAGACCCTGGCTCCTGGCCTACGTGTCGGATTCATCGCCGCCAGCCCCCAGCACGTGGAGAGAATCTTGTTATTCAAGGCAGCCGGCTTGATCAGCGGTTCCACACTGGGTGAGCGGGTGGTCTATCAGTTTCTTTCGCAGGGCAAATATCGCCACCATTGCGAGTCGCTACGGTCCCGCCTGCTTGAAATCCGAGAGAAAACGATGGCGCAACTCGCTGCTGCAGGGTGTTCATTTCCTACGCCTGCGACCGCGGGAATGTATCTCTGGGGTTCGCTGGGCGACGAGACGAATGCCTCAGTGATCGCCGACGCCATGACAGCTCAGGACTATCTCGTAGCTCCCGGCTCCTTCTTCAGCTATGCCGATCCTGCACGCTCCTGCATGCGCTTCAACATCGCGGCCACCTGCAATAGTCCCGCAGTAGCAGTGCTTAGCACGTTGATCCATGGGAAGTAAAAAGGTGCTTCACCGTTCAAATGAGGTGAGGTTCATTGGATACTTCTCTTCAACCCAAGGAACGACCCATATTTTTGCCCAAGTCCCACCGAACATCGCCGCCCCGAACAGTAGCCACTGTCTCCTGGCCCAGTCGCTTCTCGATCACCGGTTTCCATGGCACCAAGCTGAAGCCGACACCGTCATCCAGCATGGCGAAGTGGCCGCTTGCTAGCAGCACGCTACGCCGATAGACACCGCTGATTCGCTCCCCATCAACGCACGGACGATGTACGAGCCCGGTCACCTTGGCGATGTCCGCCGCTGTTGTCGTGATGTCCCGTTCGCGCAACGTCGCCAACAGGTTGCGAATCAGGATCACCCGTTGCCCGCGTCGTTCGGCCAGTCCCTGCTCCACCAGGAAATCCGTCCTTTTTTGCAGCGCCTCGCGCACCTCGGCGCCGAAGCCGCGGTCGCCGGTGTCGATGGCGCCACCGACCAGCTGCCGATCCAGCCACGTCGCGCCGATCGCGCGCACCTGCCGAGTGATCGAGAGGTGCGAGTGCAACGTTACCGACAGCCCACCCAGCCGCTGGGCGTCGTATTTCCTGCCCTGCTCCGACAAGTCCGCAGGCACCTGCCAAACGCCCTCTGCCTTTCGCTCCACGAGACCGGCGCGGCGCAAGGCTTCCAGTCGACGAACGTGGGCCTGGACGACTTCGTCCGGCTCATGCCCCGGTTTGGCCTGTGCACCGGCGATAGCCAGGGAATGATCGGTGCGGTAGATGCCATCGGCCGCCAGCGCGACAATGTTCCGGTCCATCGCGCGGGGCCCGGCCGAAGCCCGTGCCTCGACCACGCCATCGAGCGGGTAATGCCCGAGTTCCGCCTTCGCGGGCAACGTGATGTAGTGCGCCTTGCCATCGATGCCGTCCACGACCAGATAGCCGCGATCGTGCCACTCACCGACCAACCCCTTGCCTGCCACCCGCCCGATGACCGGCGGAGCATCGTCGTCGGGTCCGGACATCGCCAGCTCGCGCGACACGCCGCGCATGGCTCGCTGCATCGTGCGCACGATATCGCTGCGCTCACCCAACGCGCGCAACACCGGCTCGACATCGGAACGCAATGTCCACTCGCCAGCAGCTTGCAAGTTGGCCAGCCCGAAGCGCTGGAGCTGCTGCAGGCGGCCGATCAACAGCGTGCGGCGGCTATCCATCGACAGGTGTTCGAGACGAATGGCTCCGGCCTGCGCCTCGCGTTGCAGCGTGCGATCCAGGCTCGTCCAGCGTTCCTGTGTCACTTCATGCTGCAGGCCCTGCTGAATCTCCCGCTCGGTGCGCGGCCCCAGCCATTCGGTGGTCAGCCCGGACGCGCGCTCACGCATGCCGTGGGCGATGTAGTCGCGCGAGATAATGAGGTCCCTGCCGGTGTCGTCCCTACCGCGCAGGACGATGTGCGTGTGCGGGTTGTCGGTATTCCAGTGATCGACCGCCACCCAGTCCAGCTGCGTGCCGAGATCGGCTTCCATTCGCTGCATCAGCGTGCGGGTATAGCGACGCAGGTCGTCGAGCTGCTCGGCATTCTCGGGCGAGACGATGAAGCGGAACTGGTGACGATCCCCTCGGCCACGTGCCTCGAAGGCACCCAGGTCGACGTGATCGGTCGCCGAGCCGTAAGCCTGACCCGGTTCCCCTTCGCGCCCCACGCCCTCACGCTCGATGTAGCGCAGGTGTGTCTTCGTCGAGCGTACCCCCGCCTGCTTGAGATTCACCAGCCGGGTCTTGATGATCACGCGACGCGCATGAGGCGACAACGTGCGGCCGGTGAAGCGTGCCGCGACATGCCCGCGCCCCAGCCGCGCACCAGGGCGCGCAGCCGTCCGTCGCAGCGACTTGCCACCGGCCTTGCTGCCCTCCCGCAGTACCTGCGAGACGAACCGCTGCGAACGGTGCTTCGGCGCGCCGGGGCGCACGCGGAAGCCGTCATCATCCTCCCGGCTCATGGCTCGTCGTCCGGCAAGGCACGGCGAATCCCAGCGTACAAAGAACGCGCCAGACTCAAGGCCAGTGCGGGTCTCGCACCATGCGCGGCACGTCGTCGCTCCGCATGCGTGCCGCCCTTCCCCACGTGCAGACAAGGCTTTCGACGCGCACCCGTGCCGCGTCCTTTTATCTTGCCCTGCGCTTTTGCCTCTCGCTCAGGTCTTGGTCGACCAGGGGACGCGTCACGACGTGGCGTCTGCCCGCCAGCAGACCGTGGCACTGTCGATAACGGGTCGCAACCGGGGCAAATCTTCGGCAAGGGAAACGACCCACCGACGACCAATGACATGACAGGCCGACGTCGGTTCATTGCGCACCCTCGATGCGTAACGGTTGCGCCTGCCCGATCACAGCGTGCACCGACACCGGCCCGAAATAGCGGCTGTCGAAGGACGCCGGGCTGTCCGTGCTGAGCAGAAACAGTTCGCCCCGCCGCAGTCGCTGGCACGACCGCCATGCCTGCAGCCGTCGCCCTGCCCCATCGATCGACAACGTGCTGGCGACCGGCATGCCGTCGATGCGCACGATGCCGTCGCGGATGCATACCCTCTGCGACGACGTGGCGGCAATGCGCTTGAGTAGCGGAACATCCAACGGCAGGTAGCCGCGTCGTGCCGCCAGCGCCGACGGCGCTGCGGGAAGATGCACCAGCACGATGTCACCGACGTGCAATGCGTGCGCCGGTTCAATGCGATACCAGCCGACCGGGATGCTGGCGGAGGCGTTGTAGATTACGCGCGGCATCGGTCGCACGAACGAGGCCCATGCCAGCGACGCGAAGCCCGCCATCGCCAGCAGTGACAGCGCGGCACGCGAGCGCCCCAGCGACATCACGGAAGCACCCGGCCGGCGAGCCAGGCTGCATGTCGCTCGGCGGTATAAGCCGGCAGCGGCATGCCTGCGTCGAGCCGGTGATGCACCGTGCGCCAGTATGCGGGCGACACGTCCGCCGGGTCGATATTCAGCGTCTCGATCGCATCGACCAGGGAGAGCACGGCGCACACCTGCGGCTGACCCTCGGCCTGCAGGAGCAGCGCCGCTCCCGGCTCGACGCCAGGAATGCGCTGCATGTTCTCGGTCCGCCCGCAGGCCTGCAACACCAGGATTTGCGAACGCACTGCGCCGCCGTCGGTGGTTTCGCAGCGGACACGCGCAAGGCGTGCACCCGGCAGGAAGAAGGCACAGCCCCGCCAGCGATCCCGCCGCAGTCTTTGCACGGAATGGCCGAAGCGCAAGTAGAGGTTGAGACGCCGCTCGATGAAAGCCAGCGACACGCGCGTCAGCCGCGTGAAGGCCGGCAATCCAGCGGGTGCATGAAGTGGCAACGGAAAGTCTGTCGGCTGCACGGCCGATGCCATCGGAAGCGAGGCGGTCATGGGATGTCCTCCGGTAGGTAGCGCTCCGGCAGCACGGGCGGAACCGCCACCGTGAGGCCCTGCGTGAGCAAGGCGAAGGGTGATGGCCGTGCTCTCAACCGTTGGCGAGCAGCCCTCGAGGGTTGTCCACCGGAGCGTGACGCTGCTACTACCGTTAGGCTTTTAACGTTAGAAGCGTTAGGGCCGCCCGAAACCCGCCGCACACCAGCGTTTGCGACGCTTACTTGCGCCTGATGGCACGAACTCCCTGCGCCCGATAGCACGTCAAACCGCACGCCCGATGGCACGACGCCACCCACCGCTTGTCCCGGCGTTACCCACCGGTACGCACCAGCGCGCGTATTCCGAACGGCACCGGCCGGAACCCGAGGGATTCGATACCGCGAACATCGCGCTGCACGCTGAGCACGTAGCCCGGCAGCGCCTGCCGTGCAGCCAGGCGACGGATGTCCAGGGCGAAGTCCGCGTAACGCGCCAGGCTGCCGGACTTCAGGTACAGGTGCCGCAGGTCGAAGCGCCAACCCCAGTACTGCCGCCCGCCATGCTTGCGCACCAGGCGGTACAACCACCGCTCGATGCCGCCAGTCAGTCGGAAATATGCCGGGTCGATGGTCAGCACCAGCGCCTGCTCGATCACGCCGGCGTAGAACCAGTCCGGCAGGATCAGCTCGATGCCCAGCGGTTGGCCGTCCGGTCCTGCACGATCCTTCCACTCGTTGATCCACGAGAAACGGTGGAGGCGTCGCCCGGTGGTCTCGCGGATCGAGGTCGCGACACTGGTGGACTGCAACCGATCCAAAGCAGCCTTGAGGCGCCGGTAGTCGCGCACCGACGTGCCGCGACCGATGAAGCGCAGGATCTCGTAGGGCGTGGCCCGCATCCGTCGCGAGGTACGGATGCCGGTATCGCGCGCCTCCACGATCTGGCTGGCCGCCCAGATCAGGATGTCCGCATCCCAGATGGTGGCGATGCCATGCTCGGCGGTGCCCTCTACCCGCACCGTCACCCCACCCGCACGGAAGTCGATCGGCGTGGTGCGCCGGCTCTTGGCCAGCGAAAAGAACGGATACGCCATCAGGTCCTGGGCATCGCGCGGCGCCATGTCGCCCGGCAGTGCACGGAACAGGTCGAGCTGGACGCGCTCGCCGGCGCAAGCGACCATCGACAGAATGCTCAGCGTCCACGGGCAACAAGACCGGCACGACGCGCGGCGTAGTCGGGATCGTAGGTCGACTCGAAACTGCGCGCATCGGCCCAGGCCTCGAGGTCTGACCTTGCCCACGAAAAACGTATCCCTTGACGTGTGATTCAATCCACGCAAGGAGAACGACATGACGAAAGCGACACGGGCACGCTACACACTGGAATTCAAACAAGAGGCGGTGCGACTGGTC
>JBAZRB010000026.1:0-58849 GCA_041663105.1 Rhodanobacter sp. | reverse complement strand
GGGCCAAAGGGTGGAGCGTCAGGGCCATCGTTCGGTTCTCAGTTCGGTGATCAGTTGCCTCATCGCATCACGGGCAGCGGCAAAACGCCAGAGACGCAGCTTGATAGGATCACATGGGACCTGACAGTTACCGATTTCGACCTGCACGCCATGTGGGTGATTCCAGGAATGACGGGCTTCTTCGCAGCGAGCGAGGAAATTGCCTTTCGCATGCGAGCCAATCAGATTGAGTCGCAGCGGATTCATGTCACCGGCATTGCGGTGATGCCCGCGTTCGGCGAATCGCATGATCGCCAGACATGCTGCCAGCGGTTTGCACTCGAACCCGCGCGAAAGACGATCATGCTGATGGGCGGCGGGGCCGGCGTGGGCAAGCTCGACGAGGTGGCAAGCATGCTCATGGAGCTGGAGCATGATTTTCAATTGATTGTGCTGGCAGGTCGCAACGAGCAGGCTCTGGCCCGACTGCAGACTCTCGCGGTGAAACATCCGGGACGTTTATTTCCATTCGGGTTCACCAACGACGTGGCGCCTCTGATGGCCTGCGCCGATCTGTTGATCACCAAGCCTGGCGGCCTGACGACATCCGAGTCGCTTGCGGTCGGCGTTCCCATGATTGTTTATGCACCCATTGCGGGTCAGGAGGAACGCAACGCGGACTACCTCCTTGAGCGAGGTGCCGCATTGAAGGCCATCGACATGGTGTCGCTGGAATATCGGCTGCGCGAGCTGCTTGCGGATACCGCGCGTCTGGAGCGCATGCGCGATTGTGCGAGGGACATCGGCCGGCCCAACGCCGCACGGGATGTGCTCGACATCGTTCTGGCGCAGCTTGCTCTGATCAAACCTGCACTGGTGCTGAGTTTCGATGATCCGGTTTAATGGGCGCGAATCTGGGCCGGCTGGCGGGGGATACGGGCTTGATTTCAATCATCCGCTGTTGCTTTTTCTCACGCTAGGATGGACTGAGCTACTGGCGTTTTTTTTCGCCCATGTCGAAATCCAGGTTGAGGGCGCAGCGGGTTGGGCAGCCAGTCTGCCGACGTGGCGGATCGAACATCGCTGGTGGCTTGACGCTTTCTGGGGTGGGCGGGCGATGACGGGATATCACGCATGGCTGTTTCCCTGTATGGCTCTATTCTTCCATTTTCCCCTGGTTTTCTCTGGAACCTGGAGTTGGCGCCGCGAAGCCCGGGTTGTTGCCTGCATCATGTTGTTCTGGATCAGCGAGGACTTTCTCTGGTTCATCATGAATCCTGCTTACGGCCTCGCCCGCTTCCAGCCGCAGTTTATCCCCTGGCACGTTCACTGGTGGGGGCCGGCACCCAGCGACTACTGGGTATTTCTCAGCGTGGCCACCATACTTTTTTGTCTTTCACTCCGTGCCACGAGCCGCCCCTAATATTGACTTTGACCAAATCGCGGGATCGGATGGGGACGTCGGAAAGCCAGAATACTGCGGCCCTCTCCCACCGCAAAGCGCCGAACTTACGTAAAACACAACGACACCACGCTGCGCTATGAGCCGCCGGACTTGGCGCCGCCAGCGACCGTGGAATAGCCATCGTTCAACGTTTTCAGAAAGGCGATCAAGTCGCGGATTTCGGCGGCATCCAGCGCCGGCTTGTCGCCGAGGGAGCGATCCATCGGCGCATCGCTGTGGTCGATGTTGCGACGGTAGGCGGGCGGCAGGTCGTCGAATACGGCGAGCTTGCCCGCCACGGTCGGGTACCACGCCTGTGGCTTGGTGTCGCGCTCCACGTAGAAACGCAGCACATCTTCCAGGCGATGAAACCGGCCGTTGTGGAAGAACACCGTTCGTGTCGCCACATTGCGCAAGGTCGGGGTCTTGAACATGCCGCAATACTCGGTCTCGCGCTCCAGATCGTGGCGATACGGCCCGCACAGGCCGAGATCGAAATAGCCGGGATCACGATTGGCCGGTATTTCCGGGTTGCGCGGCACGCCGAGCGCGGCGAACGAATAGTCAGTAAACGCCGCCGGTCGCCCGCCCGGGCCGGGCGTGTCGACATGGCATTTTGCGCAATTGCCCTTGCGCGGATTGTTGAACAGCGCATAGCCACGCATCTCCTGCAGCGTGAGCCGGGCGTGGCCGGACATCACCGCATCGAACTTGCTGGTGTAGGGATGAAAGCTGGCGTCCTCGGTCTGGAACGCCTCGAGTGCCAGGCCGATGTCCTTGAAGGCCTGCCCGGGGTCGCTGAAGATGCCGGCCCCGAAGACGCGCTGGAATGCTTCCGCGTAGGCGCCATGCCGCAGCTTCGCGACCACGGCCGCTGCATCCGGGTTGGCCATCTCGTTCGCATGCAGCAAGGGTATGGCCGCCTGCTGCTGCAGCGAAGCGGCGGCGCCATCGCGGGTGAAACCGCCGGTCGGGCCTTCATCCTCGCTGTCCTCAGACGCGGGTGTGTAGAAGTGCCGACTGAACAGCGGGGTAAAGCTGAGGTAACGCAGCGACGGCACCGCGCGCGTTCCCGCCAGGCGCAAGTCGGCACCGCCGAGCTGCACGGCAAGGCCATTCGGCGGTCCGTAGGCATGCTGCGGGCTGTGGCAGCTGGCGCAGGACTGGCGCCCCGAGGCCGACAGGGAGGCGTCGAAGAAAATCTGTTTGCCCAATGCGGCGCGCGCACCCAGTTGCGCCGGCACGGGCGGATAGCGCACCCACATTTGCAGCGATGCGCGCTTCGCCGTGTTCTGCGTGAGCCTCCCAGGCAGTCGCTGTGCCGTATCGATCTCGGGATGCAGGGTAGTAAACGGCCGCGCCAAGGTGGGCGGTCCGGCGCACAGGCCGATCACCGCTGCCAGCACAAGCACGGCACACGCATTCGGCCTGAAACCGTTCCATGTTGTCCAGCGAAAACGCGTCACGTTGTTCGGCAAGTCAGGGCACCATGGCTGCACGTCACAGCCAGCCTTGGATGCCTTCAGAAGTTGAACATCGACATCAGGTCACCCACGGCCGGCGTATTGATTGGTTGATAGGGATTTCCCTTCAGGCTTACCGGGTCCGGCAAATTGTCCCGGCTGCGCGTTGACAACGGCGGGAGGCGCCAGTTGCGCTCGATGAATTTGAGTATCGAGGCGTGATCGTAGTAGGTATGGTCGACCAAGCCCTTGCGGGCATATGGCGACACCACCAGCATCGGAATGCGCGGGCCGTCGCCAAAGAAATCCAGACTCTGGATGTAGCCGGTATCGAAGTGGCCGCCGCCCTCATCGGTGGTCACCACGATCGCCGTATGCGCCCAGAGCGCGGGGTCCGCCTGTACCCTGGCCAGCACCGTCCGCAGGAAGGCCTCGTAGCTTGCCGGTGCCGAATAGCCTGGGTGTCCGCTGTCGAGATTCTTCGGCACGACGAAGGAAACCGACGGCAGCGTGTGATGGGCGATGTCGCCAAAGAACGTGCTCAGACCGGCGAGCCCGGCCTTCAGCGCCGGATCCCCCATCACCTTGGCCGATGCCGCCAGCGGATCGCCGATGTTGTTGTATTGCCCCATCTGTGCCTTTGCCACCGACACATGCATCGCTGCAGCATCGCCGGTGACGTCGGCCGGATCACGGCCGCCGGTATACCACTTCCAGGTCACGCCCTTGCGCGCCAGGTCTTCCGCAATGGTAGGTACGGTCTGCGGCGGATAGTTGTAATTGTTCGGACCGATCGGCTGCAGCTTGCCTTCCATGTCATAGCCCGGGTCGTAGTTGTTCACCAGGTAATACGCACCGGGTGCGCATTTGCTGTCGATATTTTTGCTACGAAGGAAGGCAAGGATGCTGGCCACGCCCGGCTGACCGGGGTCGGAACAGTTGACGTACGAGCCGCCCGAATAACCATCCTGGGTATAGAAGTTTTCCGTTCCCGGCATCGGGTTGGGATTCTCGATCTGGTTCGCCGGCGGTGCGGCAATGACCCCGTCCCTGTTGAAGTACGGCACGTCTGCTGTGGCTATCGCGAAGAAATTGGCGCCGGTGCCGCCCATCACCGACTGATGGTAGTTGTCGCTCAGGGCGAAGTTCTGCGCCAGCGTATGGAACAGTGGCGCGTCGCCGGTCGACATGTTCATGAAACCCATCAACTCGCCGCCTTGCGACGGGTTGGCCGGTGTGATGCCCTTGGTGTCGCCGCCGGTTCCTGTCGTGGTGGCCACCCAGGTGAACATGTCGTGCCGGTGGTTGTCGCCACCAGTCTGCTGCCACATCTGAAAGAAGCGGTGCGCCGGATCGCCGGTGACCACGGTCGCTGCGGTCGTGGCGTACGGCACGTAGCGGGTGATCTGAAACGGGCCATTGGGCAAGGTGGCCGGAAAGCGCTTGTCAGGGAGCCCGCCCGCCGTTTGGAACGTCACCGGGTCAAGCTCGCCGATCGTCTCAGGTTGCGGCAACGTGGAGTAGACGCCAGCACGCGCGGGATCGATGGTGTACTCGCCTTTCAGCACGCCCTTGTTCTGTGCCGCCAGACTGAACCGGGGGCCCGGTGTGCCGTCGACCTGGATCATGCCTTCGGACAGCAGATTCCTGACGGTCTGGTCAGGCGTTGGCACGTAGGCGCCGAACAGGCCGTCGAAGGTCTGGTTCTCGCCGATGATGACGATCACGTGCTGGATAGGTGTTGTCGTCGGGCCTGCGGCCAGCGTCGCGGCCGACGCCACGGCCTTGCTCGAAATAGGCGGCGGCAGCGGGCCGCTGGCAGGAATCGAGACGACGCTGCGATCAGCGTCGCTGCCGACAGTAATCTTGCCCTGGTGCACATCGAAGCGTGCGATCGCGAACAGGTTACCCAGCGGATCATGGGCACTCGCCTGGTAGGACGGATCGCTGATCGCATCGGCAACCGTCGGCACCGGTACATGGAGCGCCATGAGCAGTGGCTGCAGGACACGGGTGACGTCCTTGTCCTGTTGCAGCTCGTTCAAAGTTGACCAGTGCTGCTCGTTCTCGACTGACCAAGTCGTGAGCGCTGGCACCCAAGGCCCGGCCCCGATTTATTGATCATGCAGATGGTCAGCCGCGAACGAAATGTCAGCGCCTTTCTGGTCAATCCTGCGCGAGCGCCAACAGGCCAAGGCCTCCGGTGCCGCATTCGGCGCAGTACCGACAAAGGTTAGCAATCCTTCAAATGCCTCGTCCCGATGCGGATCCCTAGCAATCTGCGACAAATAGGCCGCCGCTTCTGCTGGACACAACTGGCACCAAGCCAAGAAGGTTCGACGAAGATCGTCGCGGCGCGCACGTGGCAGGGAAAGACGAGTTGATTGATCCGTGCGCACGGCGGTACCGGTACTGCGGAAATCAACCGATGCGTCAGCGGCAACCAGCCAGTCGTAGATTCGCCTCACCAGCAACGGTGAAAGCGCATCCTGACCCAAGTGGGCATTGCACCACCTTCCGTAGAGGTCGACCCACTCCGGGATCGTGATCGCCGAAAGTCGATCTGCATTTTCCAGCGACCACCTGATCAGGTTGAGCCATCCCGGGCCACGTGGAAACGCGAAGTCGTCGGAGAATCGGGCCGGGTCAATGCCGGCCGCTGCCCAAAGCGGCGCGGCGGGCTGCGAATCAATGACGACCGTTGTGCGAACGATTTCGCCTAGCAGTCGAGCATCTTCCTCGCCTTCAATGTCCGGCAGGCATTTACCGAGCACCTCCGCAGATCGCTCGGAGCGAACCGGCGCGAGCAGAACGGACCGACGCCAAGACCCGTGCGCGCCGGCGGCACTCACCTGTGTCAGCAGGTCTCGCCAACCACGTGCATCTGTCCCCAGTTCCGCATGCAGCCGTGCAGCGATTTCCAATCCCCGCGCCAAGCGCGTCGGCGCCGCGGTGGACAACGGAAGGGTTGCGACAAGTTCGGGCTCGCTGTAGAGAAGGCACCCAATGGCCCAATCCCCCAACACATCATGCGTCGCCATGGTTCGGACCGCTGTGTGCTGCCTCAGCGAACCGCTCTCTACCAGGCCGGCGATCGCAGCGGCGGACAGCCCACCGGAATCCATGGGTTCGGAGGACTCCAGTAGGTGGATGGCCAAGGCGCGCAACACGCGTTGACGTTCGATTCTGCCGGATGCCGCAGCTCCGTCTCCGGTGTCCCACCACTGCTTGGCCATCTGGGCCTCAGTCAGCACCGAGGTGTTGGAATCAGCGGTGCGTGAGAGGCGATCGAGCCGATACAGATTTCGGACGAGTTTTTCCGCAGGATGTCCAGAGCGCAACAGTGCAGACAGCGTCGGATCGGACCCCCGAAGTTGCGCGACCTGTTCGTCGGTCAGCTCGCCGATCTGCAGTGGTGGCACCTCTCCCAACAACTGAACTGCATCTGCTGGCAGCCACGCCCGATCATCCGAATCGAAGTCAGTTCGCGACGTGGCCACCACCCGAAAGCCAGGAACCTGCGCAGCTTCCCTAAGCAGATCTGCAACGGTATTGCGCTGACCGGGTTCGTCGAACCGGTCAATGCCGTCAATCAGAAGAACGCCGCCACCATCGCCGGCGATGTCGGACAGCAACTGCCTGGCGGTGGCATCGCAGCCGAGCTGCGACCTGAGTGCGTCCCAGCCACCTGCCGGCACCCGATTCGGGGCGAGCGCAATGACACGAGATTCCACCATCAACCGGTTTGCCAGTTCCTTCAAAACGGCAGATTTGCCGACACCACCGGGGCCTCGGATTTCTAGATATCTGCCGTGCTCCAAGGCCCGAAGGGCAGACTCGACCGTATTGGTTGAATCCAGATGTGCGCCATGAACTGTGGACCTGATGTCATCCAATACATGGCGCGCCTTCTCGGCGAGCCGCTCTCTTGCCTGATAAAGGCGTCGATCACCCGCCAATCGATATTCTCGCTCGCCCAGTCGCGCGTGCAATGCGGGGGCATCAAGATCGCCGCCGGCTGCATCGACATCCAGCGCAATTTGAGCGAGTGAATCCCACAAAGCCCCCGCACGCGCGGCATCGGAGGGTGCGAGCGCGGTTGCGCAGCGCTCTCGTGCCCACGTCATGCAAATCGACCCGGGATTTTCCAGGTCGAAGGCGAGAACCTGAAATCGGGAGAGGAGCCGCCAAACCGCTTCTTCGTCGTGCGCTGCACCCGCGCCCTGCATCTTTCCACGGAAGGCGCTCACAAAGTCGCGCATTTCCTGATTGGCCGCACCAGCTTGATTCAGTCGCGCAAAGAAAGAGGTCGCGTCCTGATAGTCACGAGCCCAACTAAGCACGACTTGCACGTACTGTTCGATCTTCGTGGACGTACGCGCGATGGCAACAGCCAGCTCGTGCTGAGAATCGAAAAAGCCCGGTGCGGCTGTGGCCTGACAAGCCAGGGCAACGACGTCGCCAAAGACGCTGTCACTCGGCGTGAAGACAATCGTTCGCTTCGCCTGCAGTTCAAGGATCGCGGTGCGACCCTGCGCATCCACTCCGGTGACGACAACATCGTCCATCGGATGGCCTGATCCGCCGCGTTGAAACGCGACGCGTGTTACTACCACTCCTGGAAGCCCGCGCGCCTCGCCGCCGGTTAGGAGCGGCAACAGATATTGTGCTCCGACGTGACCCTCCAGATTTGCGCCCGCGGGCCCGGAAGCAGCCGGGCTTGTGGCATGTAGCGGGTCGTTTACCCGTCGCTGCCGAGGGGCACGACGTCGCCGCCCCGTCCCTTCGCTCGAGCCTGTTGAGTTCGCACTCGAATCGGTACTCTCAGCGTCGCTGTCTGGCGGTTCATGCACGGGATCTGGACCTCGTCGTGGTCCTTGTGTTGCCGACCGGCGGGGACCTGACATCAAGAATAGCGCCCAGCGCCGCAATCCGCTGAGTCAACCTGGTCCAGGCTAGGATTCAGCTGTGCCGACCAGTGCAGCGAACGCTCCACCGTTGCAGTCTGGATCACCGAACCCTTAAGCGACCCAAGTGTGAGCGCGGTTACGGCAATGCGCTGACTCACACCAAACCGCTTTCAATGAGCGGGGACCAGCGCAAAGCGCTCCAGGATCTTGTCCACCACCATTCCGATCTTTACATATACCAACGCCTTGTGGATTGCGTGATGTTCTATCCCAATGCCGGCCAACAGACCGACGCAAGACGTACCGGTCGCGAGCTGGTCAGGCCCTGGTAACCCAAGATCGAGCAGCACTCCGCCACTGATGCCGGTAGGGTCCATTGAAGAGTAGACGTCGCCCTTGTAGTTGCCTGAGTACTCGTCAAATTTGATAAAGAAATGATCGTGCCCGGAAACCTTCAATGTGGTCGCCAACGACTCGTTCGCGCGATGGCTGCCCTGGTAGGTCCAGGCTTGTGCGGCAACCTTGAGGCGTTCTTCGTCGACGTATTGGTTCAACGAGACGGGATAGCCCATTGCGAGGAACTGGCGGCTATCCATCTCGCCTCTGTTGCGGGAAATTTCCCGTTCGGCGATGAACTTCGCATCCGTGAGGCGATTCAACATTGCGTCGGATATGCGCCAGAACGCAAAGTCGTAGTGGTCGAGATCTCTGTTCCCTTCAGGCGCCTCCGTAACCCAGAAGTCCCCCTCGATCGGAATGAGACCGTTGACGTCGCCGACGTACAGGGCTGTGTATTTGTTCTCATCGAGGACATGGGCGGCAGTCACCAGCAGGGAGCAATTGGAAATCTGCAAGAAGAAACAGGTTCCGATGGAGACCGGTTTGAGGCCTTTTTCCGAGCCGTAGATGATCCTAACGGACGGCAAGAATCGCGCGCTTACGATCTTGCAGCATTCCTCGGCACGTTCAATCGCAATTTCCCTGATCGATTTGAGTGTACTCATCGTTGATGCTCGCTGCTTGCAGGAAAGTGAATTGTCTAGGCCTAGAGACCGCCTGAAAGTAGCGGCCGGGATGCAGGCTGCGCGATCGAATCTGACGGTCTGCTTCGTGTCGACAAGCGACCTTCAGTCGGATGGTCAACTGGCTGGCGATGCCGGTCAATTTACGTGGCGAGCCTGGTCAGCTGTGCTGACAATGATTGGTCAACAAGCTTGCAATCTGCAGTTGAACCATTAGATAGCCGTCTGCGCAGACCCCGGTCCGACTATGCTTTCTGGAAATGATAAGTTGGCCATTTAGGCCAAACTATGGTTTCCAGAACAAACGGATGCTGTCGAACTGCAATGTGGTGGGCCCGCCAGGACTCGAACCTGGAACCAAGGGATTCGCTGTTGCCGGAGGTTTCCTTCCGGAGCGGACTATCTCTTCACCCTTCGCGCGAAGCCTATGAAGCTTCGTACGGGTGGGGTGCGGGACGCTCGAGCCTGTGATCAAGGACGCTGAAGTCCTCAGGTAGTCTCTGCACCTTCCGGCGGTGTACCGCCGGCTTGGCTCAGGGTTGCCACCGTCCGCGCATCGCGCGCCGCTGAGGTTTCCCTGAATTCATCCCGTTCCCGTCCACGCATTCCTGCGTGGCGGCACCTTTCGATGAGTCCCCTGCTCTAACCATTGAGCTACAGGCCCGAGCGGCTATGGTAACCGAGCCCGCGCCGGAGAGGGTGCTCAGGCGGCCGCCTCCAGCGACGCGGCGGCGCTGCCGCCTCGCGCGCACCGCGTCGACGGCGACGATCGCCAGCGCGGTCCAGACCATCGCAAAGCCGGTCCAGCGCGCTGGCGACATCGGTTTGTGACCAATTACCACACCGATCACGAATTGCAGGCTGGGCCCGATGTACTGCAGCAGGCCCATCGTGCTCAGCGCCAGTCGCCGGGTGGCGGCGGCGAAGGTGAGTAACGGGATGATGGTGGCGATGCCGGTCGAGGCCAGCAGCAGCGCCGAGCGCGTGCCGTGGCTGGTGAAGTGCGATTGGCCATGCGCTGACAGCCACGCCAGCACGCCCAGTGCGAGCGGCGCCCACACCAGGGTCTCCACGCTGAGGCTGGCAATCGGCCCGACAGTGCGACCGGCCAGTTTCTTGCTGAGGCCGTAAAAACCGAAGGTGAAGGCCAGCACCAGCGCCAGCCATGGCGGATGCCCTTCGCCGACCGCGATCACCACGATCGCGAGCAGGCCGATCAGCACGGCCACCCATTGCACGCGGCGCAGCCGCTCATGCAGCACCAGCACGCCGAGCATGATCGTCAGCAGCGGATTGATGAAGTAGCCCAGTGACGCCTGCACCACGTGGCCGTTGTTGGCGGCGTAGACGTAGACCAGCCAGTTGCAGCCTATCAGCACGGCGGCGACGGTCAGCGCGGCGAGCTGGCGCGGATCACGCAGCACCGACATGAATTCTTCCATGCGCCGGGTCACCAGCAGCAGGCCGAAGCAGAATAGCAGCGACCACACCACACGATGGGCGACGATTTCCAGCGACGGCGCGAAATCGAGCAGGGCGAAGTACAGCGGAAAGACGCCCCACAGCGTGTAGCAGGTGATGCCGAACAGCAGGCCGGAGCCGGACACGTCGGCGTGTTGCGGTGGATGGCGAGAGTTCACTTCAGTGCCCGGAAACAACGACGCCCGCTTGCGGCGGGCGTCGTCGTTGATGGATCAGCGGCGCGCTTACTCGACGTCGAGGAAGGAACGCAGCTGTTCGGAGCGGCTGGGGTGACGCAGCTTGCGCAATGCCTTGGCCTCGATCTGACGGATCCGCTCGCGGGTGACGTCGAACTGCTTGCCGACTTCCTCCAGCGTGTGATCGGTGTTCATGTCGATGCCGAAGCGCATGCGCAGCACCTTGGCCTCGCGCGGGGTGAGGCCGGCGAGCACGTCGCGCACGGTTTCCATCAGGCCAGTCTCGGTCGCCGAATCGATCGGCGAGCTGGCATTGCCGTCCTCGATGAAGTCGCCCAGATGGGAATCCTCGTCGTCGCCGATCGGGGTTTCCATCGAGATCGGTTCCTTCGCGATCTTCAAGACCTTGCGGATCTTGTCCTCGGGCATCTCCATTTCCTTGGCCAGTTCTTCCGGCGTGGCCTCGCGGCCGAACTGCTGCAGCATCTGGCGGGAAATGCGGTTGAGCTTGTTGATCGTCTCGATCATGTGCACCGGGATGCGGATGGTGCGTGCCTGGTCGGCGATCGAGCGGGTAATCGCCTGGCGGATCCACCAGGTGGCGTAGGTCGAGAACTTGTAGCCGCGGCGGTACTCGAACTTGTCCACCGCCTTCATCAGGCCGATGTTGCCTTCCTGGATCAGGTCGAGGAACTGCAGGCCGCGGTTGGTGTACTTCTTGGCGATCGAGATCACCAGGCGCAGGTTGGCCTCGACCATTTCCTTCTTGGCGCGACGGGCTTTTGCCTCACCGCTGGCCATGGCGCGGTTGATGTCCTTGATGTCGATCAGCGGCAGGAACAGCTTGCGCTCGATGGTGGCCAGCTTCTCCTGTTCGGCGTCGATCGCCTCGCGGTGGGTCTTGATGTTCGGCGACCACTTCTGGCGCTTGCGGCCAAGCTCGGCCGCCCACTCCAGGTTGCCTTCGTTGCTGGGGAAGGTCTTGATGAACTCGGTCTTCGGCATCTTCACCTGCTTGACGAAGATATCCAGCAGCACGCGTTCGTGGTGGCGGATGTCGCCCACTACTTCGCGCAGCTTGCGCACGAAGCCGTCGATCAGCGCGGACGGCAGCTTGAGCTTGAGGAACTCCTCGGCCATCTGGTCGCGCAGCTTGACGATCTTCTTGTCGAGGATGCTGTCGGCCTTCGGCGCGGCCTTCTGGAACTTGCCGTAGTAGTCGCGCAGGAGCTCCATGCGACGCTTGACCTCTTCCGGGTCGGGACCGGTCGGGCCGGCTTCTTCCTCTTCAGTGGTGTCGTCGTCGTCCTCGTCGCTTTCGGCGCCTTCTTCGACTTCCGGCGCCAGCAGGGCAGCGGCTTCCTTCTCCTTGCGCGCCAGGTCGGCGGCTTCTTCCAGGTCGAGGAACCCGGCCAGGATCTCGCTGAGGCGGCGCTTGCCGTCCAGGTGCTGGTCGTATTCCTCGAGCAGCAGCTCGATGGTCAGCGGAAAGCTGGCCAGCGCAGTCTGCACCTGACCAAGACCCTCTTCGATGCGCTTGGCGATGGCGATTTCGCCCTCGCGGGTGAGCAGCTCAACCGTGCCCATCTCACGCATGTACATGCGTACCGGGTCGGTGGTGCGGCCTACCTCGGCATCGACGGCGGACAGCAGCGCCACCGCTTCCTCGGCAGCGGAATCATCGTCGCCGGAAGAGCTGCCGGGCGCCGCGCCATCGGCGATGGTGTCGGTGTCAGGTGCGGCGTCATGCACTTCGATGCCGACGCCCTTGAGCACGGCCATGATGTCTTCGATCTGCTCTGGATCGACGATGTCGTCGGGCAGGTGATCGTTGATCTCGGCATAGGTCAGGTAGCCCTGCTCCAGACCCTTCGTGATGAGTGCCTTGATTTCCGACTGTTGCTCGTGGGGAGCTTTGATGTTCATTAATTAACCGACCGCCGAGGGGGTGCAAGAACCGGACATTATAACGATGTGCTGCTTTTTTAACCAGTTTTCAAGTGGAAAAGCTTGCACGGAGGGACGCAAAAATCGCGCCAGATCGGCAGGTTGGCGTTCATCGCCGGCCTTATCCCGATCCAGGGAACGGCTGCTGCCATTCAGCCAGTATCGAGCCAGAAAGTCACTGGCCCGTCATTCACCAGCTGCACCACCATATGGGCACCAAACCGACCGGTTTCCACCCCCGCATGCCGATCACGGGCCAGCTCGACCAAGTGGTCGAACCAGCGCCGGCCCTGTTCCGGCGTGGCGGCCCGGCTGAAGCTTGGGCGCATGCCGGCACGGGTGTCAGCGGCCAGCGTGAACTGGCTGACCAGCAGCAGGCCGCCGCCGGTATCGCTCAGCGAACGATTCATCTTGTCCTCGTCGTCGGCGAATACTCGATAGCCAAGCAGACGCTCCAGCATGCGGCGGGCTTGCGCCTCACCGTCGTCGGGTTGCACCGCCACCAAGGCGAGCAGGCCGGGGCCAATCGAGCCGACGGTTTTATCAGCCACGCTGACGCTGGCGGAAAGGACACGCTGGATCAGGGCAATCATCGGTCACTCGCCAGGGCAATCGGGAAGGACGGCGTGAGCATACCCAACTCCAGCGCGCCGTTGTTCCGGCTGGAGCTTGCGCGTCGTTTGGCGAGAGAGCCGGGTACGCCAACCAGGATCAGCAAGTCGTCTACACTTTCACGGATGCGTGTCGATATCTATCTGATCTATCTGCTCCTGTGCCTGCTGGCCAAACTGCCGTTGCGGGTGCTGCAGGGCATGGGCGCGGCGCTGGGCCGCCTGGTGCTCTGGCGGCACGGGCGCACGGCGCACAACACCGAGGTGAATCTCGGCATCGCCCGGCCCCAGCTGGATCAGGCGGATCAGGCCGTGTTGCTGCGGCAGGTGATGGAAGAAAGCGGCAAGTCGATCAGCGAGATCGTCAAGGTCTGGGGCGCGGGTGCCGAGCGCGCGCTGACGCTGGTGCGCGAGGTGCGTGGCGAGGCGCTGCTCGACGCTGCGCTGGCGGCGGGCAAGGGGGTGATCATCGCCGCGCCGCATCTTGGCTGCTGGGAACTGCTCAACTACTGGCTGTGCCGCAAGACGCCGATGGCGATCCTGTATCGGCCGCCGCGGATTGCCGCGGTCGAGGGGTTGTTGCGCAAGGTGCGCGGCGCCTTGGCGCCGGAGCAGATACGCGCCGATGGCACCGGTGTGCGCAGCCTCTACAAGCGCCTTGCCGCGGGCGGCACGGTAGGCATCCTGCCGGATCAAAAGCCGCGCGCCGGCGAGGGGCGCGTTGCGCCATTTTTCGGCCGCGATGCGTTGACCATGGTGTTGCTGCCGCGGCTGGCCGCACGCACCGGCGCGACGGTGTTGTTCGCGTTTGCCGAGCGTCTGCCCGAGGGTGCCGGCTACCGCATCCACCTGCTGGCCGCGCCCGACGGTCTGGCCGATGCCGACCCCGGCATCGCCTGCGCGGCGCTGAATCGGGGGGTGCAGGATTGCGTCGAGCTGGCATTCGCTCAGTACCAGTGGCAGTACAAGCGTTATTCGGCAGCCGGCCTGATCAGTCCTTACGATCGCGAGCAGGGCTAGCGTCGCTCGTCGCCCGGGCTTGCTCCAGGCGGCGCAGAAAGACCCCCATTTCCTTGCCGGCCTGCTGGTCGCCACGCTGGCTGGCTGCCGCCATGCCGCTGCGCCATGCTGCCGCGGCTGCTTCGGGTTGAGCGGCCTCGAGGCAGGCTTTGCCCAGCACTTTCCAGGCCGCCGAATAGCCGGGATCGAACTCGAGTGCGCGGCGCAATTCGTCGATCGCCGCGAGCGCATCTCCATCGGCCAGCAAGGCATTGCCCAGCGAGAAGCGCAGTAGCGCACCGTCACGCGGACCGTTGCATTGCTGGCGCAGGCTGGCGATCAGCGGCGTGGTCATGAACGGATTGCCTCTACTCGGGCCTGGCGCGGCGGAGGCCGTCGTCGGCCGGGTAGATCAGGGTGGGCTGTGCCGGTTCCGCTGGCGTATGCCCCTCGCGCAGGTCCGCCAGCGACGCGGCGGGCCAGATCACCAGCCACGACGAACGGAACGGCTGCACCAGCAACGCATAGCGCAGATCAGCTGGCGCCAGGTCCGTGGGGTGGGTCACGATCAGGCCGTCCGGGTGGGCATGCGCATAGTCCTGCAGCGCCTGTGGCCCGAACAGTTCGGTGATCGGGCGGATCAGCCGGCCTTCGAAGTGAAACTCGCCCTCGTAGCTGCCCAGGTAGGCGATCGGCTGGTTCGCCTGCTCGGCACGGCCCAGCAGCTGCGCTGCCGGGCGCAGGTCCCAGTGCGGCCACAAGGTGAGGGTGAAAAGCACATTCAGGCAGAGCACGCCAATCAGGCCGGCCACGGCCAGCCGGCGCAGTTCGCCGCGGCCGCGCAACAGCAACAGCACACCGAGCAACAGGTAGATCACGCTGAAATAGCGGCTGTATGGGGCGGCGGCGATGGCCCAGTCGGCCTGCCACTGACCGCTGACCACCAGCATCGGCAGCACGAACAGCAGCACAGAAAACACGAGGCCGCCGACACCCAGCGGCCAGGTACCAAACCAGGGGTTGCGGGCCAGTGCCGGCTGCCGCTCGCGCAGCCGGGCGATCGCGCCGGCCATCAGCAGAGCGATGCCGCCCAGTTCGGGCAGCGGGTAATAGAGCTGTTTGCCACTGATCAGCGAAAACACGATGAAGGCCGGGACCAGCCAGCACAGGGCGAAACGCAGGCCGGACTCGAACGGGCGGCGCAGGCTGGCGACCGCCACCCATATCCGTGGCCAGCCGCTGAAGGGAAACAGCAGCACCGGTAGCCACAACAGGTAGAACCAGAACGGCTCGGCATGGTTCTGCAGATCCTTGCCCTTGGCCAGCTTGTCGACCACGCGGCCGGCGGTCTGGGTGAAGAACAGGCGCTCGCGATACGCCTCGCCACCGGCGAACCCAGCCGGCAAGGCCCACGCCAGCAGCATCGCTGCGCCGAGCAACAGCGACAGCACGCCGCGGCCATACCATCTGGCGCGGTGCTGGTTTGCCCAGTCGTTCCACAGCGGGCCGAGCAGCCACGGGAAGATCACGTGCAGCAGCATCACAGGCCCCTTGGTCAGCAGGCCCAGGCCGACGCAGAGCCCGAACAGCAGCCAGCGCGGCTCGGCCCTATGGGGCTTTGGCGTGAGGCACAGCAACGCGGCGAGCACCCATACCGCCAGCAACACGTCGTACATGATCTGCAGGCCGAACAGGAAGGCATAACCGAACGCCAGCAGTATCCACGGCGCCGCCTTGGCCATCCACGGCCGGTTCGGAAACAGCCGCCGCGCCAGGATCGAAACCAGCACCAGTTGCGTGCCGCCAATCAACACTTCCAGCACCCGTGGCCAGATATCGCTGACGCCGAACGCGAACCAGCCAGCCTGGATCAGCCAGAACAGCAGCGGCGCCTTCTCGCTGTAAGGCTGGCCATTGATGTGTGGCACCAGCCAGTGGCCGTGGCTCCACATGTCCCACGCGACGGCGAGGGTACGCGTGGAATACAGCGGCATCGGACCGTGCGAGAAAATCGCCAGCAAGGCCACCAGCATCCACAGCGGCAGCCATGGCCAGACGGCACGCAGGTGTTCGGAACGGCTATATGGGCTCAAAGACACAGGCAGACTCTTGGCGGATTCGGGGTGATTCTAGCCTGCACCCCATGCCGGCAACGCAGCGAGCCCCACCTCACGCCGGGCCCCAATAGCCAATGCGCCGGCGCAGCTTCAGCTTGCGCCAAAGGTTGAGGGGCTTGCGCCGCCGGTTGCGTGCGCCTGCGGCGACGAACGCGTCGATCGCCTGCAGTACCCGTTCACTGGAGCGACCATCGCGCCAGGGGTGGATCGCGTTGGCGTAGTCGTGGATCGCGGCCATCAACTCCGGTGGCCGGGCCAGGGCACGCTCGATCGCGGGCTCGAACTGGGCCGGGTCGTCGATGTCGATCAACTGCGGCCCGGGGCGGCGATTCTTGAACGTCACCACCGGCTTGCCGGTCAGCAGGAATTCGTTCAGCGCGGACGAGGTATCCGAACACATCAGGTCGACCTGCGGGAACAACTCGAGGATGTTGTCGTTCTCGGCGAAACGCAGGTAGTCGTTCTGCAAGGCTATGTAACGCGTCCGCGTCTCGGCGCTCATCTTCGGGTGAAAGGTGACAATCCAGCGCCAGCGACCGTCGCGGGAGAGTCGCTTCACTTCCTCATACAAAACGTCAGCAGCGCTCCACGAAGGCGAGAATGTCGAGTGGTACAGAATGACGGGTGGTTGGCGCACGGCGGGCACGCTGCCGGCGATCTCGCGCATGAACGGGTCGAGCTTGGGCCAACCGGTTTCGGTCACCGCGAAATGCCCGAGCTTGGCGGCCAGTGCGCGGAACTGCTGCGTGTCGCGCGGACCGGTGGTGCAGTAGAGGTCGAAGAAACCGCGGATATAGACATGGCGTGGCTTGCCCGCGTCGAAACCGTGGAACACTTCAACCTTCACGCCGGGGAAGAAATGCGGCAGATGATTGCCCGGTGTCATCACGGCGACGGGTTTCCATGCGCGCACTTGCTGCACGGTCAGCAGGTGCTCGCCTTCGATCAGGTCCTCGGCGCCCGGGCCATCGAAGAACCAGGCGGCCTCGTCGCCACGCGCACGGATCGCTTCCTGCAGTGGGCGCAGGATGGCCAGTGCGTAGCGCTCGGAGCCATACAGGAGGAAGTGCTTTTTTGACGTACGATGGGGCATGCGTGGCCTATGCCGATAGTGTTGTCAGATGGAGTTGGATCTGGCCCTGGCCACTGGCATCGGCCACTCGCGACGGTGCGCGATCAGCGATCGATGGCATGGTGTTGCAACACTTTTTCAGCCCGGCCGACCGATTCCGGGTTGTTGACCATTTCGTAGTAGCGCATGCGTTTGTAGATCGCGTAGGTGGCGGCGGTATGCGCGATCATGAAGCCACGCCAACCATCCAGGAAGGCAAGCCGAAAGAAATAGTCCTTGACGAAGGCCAGCAGGAACACGAACGGCGTCTGCCACATCCGTACCGACTTGCCCTTGTCCAGCCAGTCGCGGCACTTCAGTTCGGTATAGCGCAGCACCTTCAGTTGCTTGTGTACCAGGGTCGGGTTGTTGGTGTGATAGAACACGGCGCGCAAGGTCGGCGCAGTGCCCTCGAAACGCAGGGATTCGTGCACGCGTGCATCGCTCCAGTGCGCCCGGCCGCGGTGATAGAGTCGAGCCATACGCTCACCCATGGCCGGGCGGTACCAGCGCATCGGTGCGCCCATGTAGATCGTGCTGCGCCGCAGATACGCTGCTGGCGTGTCGCTGGACATCAGCGCGGGCAGCCGCAGCTGCAACTCGTCGGCGAGCTCGGGCGAGAGGTATTCGTCCGCATCGAGCACCAGGATCCAGTCGTGCCGGCATTGGTTGCTGGCAAAGTTCCGCTGCGCACCGAAACCCAGCCAGTCCTGATGCACCACGCGGGCGCCGTGGGCTTGCGCGACAGATATGGTGTCATCGTCGCTGCCCGAATCGATGACCAGCTTCTCAGCCGCGAACGGAACGCTGTCCAGACAACGGGCAATGTTGTCGGCCTCGTTGTGGGTGATGACGGCGAGGGTCAGGGGCTGGCTGGCTGGCATGCGGGAATTCTAGCCGATCCGTATCTGCCTTCCGGCAAATGCTTCGCCGCAATATTTGTCGACATTGCTGGGCATGGCGCCGTAGTTGGGTATGATGTGGAAGCGGCGTGAAGGATTGGCGTCGATCATGGTTACGGACACATCTTCATGCACGCCAGCCGTCCTCAGGGGGATGATCGTGCAAACAAGTGACAGCACGAATTGCATGATCGTCAACGAAGAATCCTTGCCATCGGCAGACCGGCAGGTGCGGGCCGTGGACGCACAAGATGGCGGTGGTACGCCAACTGCAACCCGCTTCGCGGTGGTCATCACCAGTTACAACTATCGCGACTTCGTCATCGAGGCCATCGAGAGCGCGCTCGCGCAGACGCGGCGGCCGGCACAGGTCATCGTGGTGGATGACGGGTCCACCGATGGCTCGGACGTCTTGTTGCGTGAGCGCTATGCGCAAGATGATCGCGTCACGCTGATTTGCACCACCAACGAGGGCCAGCTGGCGGCCTTTCAGAGGGGAGTCAACGCAGCCGAGGCGGATGTTATCTGCTTCCTCGATTCCGATGATCGCTGGGCGCCGGATTATCTTTCAAGATTGGGGGCCGTCTATGACACGCGTGACGACATAGACTTCGTGTTCACCGACATGCGCCATTTTGGCCATGAGGATCGGCTGGTGAGCTTCCATCCGCAGGCCGTGGATCTCGGGTACACAGCGATCAGTACCTATGTGCTGACACTCTGGTATGGCGTGCCCACGTCAGCAGTCTCCATGCGCTCTGTCTGGGCGCGACGGGTGACTGATCTTCCGGATTCCTTCCGCGAAACATGGCGTACGTCGCCCGACAATTGTCTTGTCTATGGCACCAGCGTGCTTGGTGCGCGCAAGTATTATCTTCCCACCGGATGCGTCGACTACAGGATTCACGGCAAGAACGCCTGGTTGTCAAACCGCAGTCCCAGGCAGGCCTATCGCAACCTGCTGCACTCGCGTGTTCTTATCGCGTACTACGCTCGGATTGCAGGAATCGATGACTCCTGCGCTGGTATCGAGCTGTGCAAACTCGAATACAAGACAAAACCCAATCCACCCTGGTTCGAGACTAAGCGCTATTTCCGCCTGGTAATGATGCGTCGGGTGTGGCCGCCATGGCGAAAATGGGAACGCGCGCTTAGCATCCTTGTACGTGGCTGGAGGTTGCGCGGGTAATGTCGCAAGTCCTTGCCACGGAGCGTTCACGGATGCGGATCAGCGTCGCAGTGATTACCTATAACTGGCCCGAAGCGCTGGAACTGGTACTCCGAGCGTTGGCGGCGCAGAGCGAGCTGCCACACGAGGTCATCGTCACCGACGATGGTTCGCAACCGGCCACGCGCGCCCTGCTGGAGCGGATGGCGGCGGACTATCCGGTGCGACTGGTGCATCTGTGGCAACCGGACGACGGTGCGCGCATGAGCCGGGCGCGCAATCGCGCGATCGCCGCCGCCCAGGGTGATTACGTGATCCTGCTCGATGGCGACATGCTGACCGAGCGACACTTCATTGCTGATCACCGCGCGTTTGCCCGTCGCGGTTGCTTTGTGCAGGGATCACGTGTACTCACCAATGCCGAGCTTTCCCGTCGCCTGCTGCAACAGAGGCAGGTGATGCCGGGATTCTTCAGTCGTGGTGTCGAGCGTCGCCGGCATACCCTGCATCTGCCTGCGCTGGCCGCCTGGTATGCCAAGCCCGGGCACAAGCGGCGCGGCATCAAAAGCTGCAACATGGCGTTCTGGCGCGACGACCTGCTTGCGCTCAATGGTTTCAACGAGGCCATGACCGGCTGGGGGCGCGAAGATACCGAGCTGGCGGTACGCGCCTTCCATCTGGGCCTGTTGCGGCGTGACCTGCGTTTCAGCGCGCTGGCCACCCACTTGCATCACCACACGCGCAAACAGCTCGTCGACAACCCCAATGACCGGATCCTGGAGGCGACCAAGGCCGGGAATCTGGTTCGCTGTGAGCTTGGACTCGATCAGCATCTGGCGGAATTCGATTCGGAACCCACAGATATCCGAGGGCTTCGCGACGAAGTGGGCGCCCCTGCCGTTGCTGTTGCTGAGTGAGTGGCGGCCGGGCCGTCGGTTCAGGAGTGCGGCTTCAAGGCCTCGGGCGCCGGCTGATGCTGGGTGGTTGAATCCAGTGTCAGCGCCGAGGACACCGCCGAGCTGCCCCAGGCGACCCATTTGATGAAGTGCCTGCGCCGCAGCAACAGGGCGTAGATCAAGGCCACGGGCGCGGCTGCCAGCATCAGCTTGATCAGGTAACGCCAGCCCGCCCCACGGCCCTGGTATTTGCAAATGGCCAGATGGCGCGAGCGCACGTAGTGAAAGGGTTTGATGAAGCTGACCCGGAGACTGGGTGCTGATGAGCCTCCCCCGGTATGCCAGGCGTTGGCGCTTGGCTCCAGCAGACACTCGAATCCCGCCTTGAGCATGCGCAGGCAGAGGTCATCGTCTTCATAGAACAGGAAGAAGTTTTCGTCGAACCCGCCGATGTCGCGAAATACCTGGGTACGTGTCAGCAGGCAGCAGCCATTGAGCCATTGCGCACTGCAGGTGCCGTCGGCCACCCGGTAAGGCGTTTTCAGTGGTGGCTTGTAAAAGGCGGGGCGATAACACTTCTGTGGCTTGTGATTGGCACGCCAGCTCTGTGGCGCCACCATGCCCGCGGAAGGGTAGCGCTCGAGCACATCCATCAGAATTTGCAAAGAATCGGTCTTGATGTCGCAATCGGGGTTGAGCATCAGCGCGAACGGCGTCTTCACCTGCGCCATGGCTTCGTTGTTGGCCTTGCCGAAGCCGCCGTTGTCGTCGCGCTGGATCACACGGGCATGGGGGATGGCTTCACGTGCGGCGGCAACCGTGCCATCGCTGCTGCTGTTGTCGATGATCAGCACATGCGGAAAAGACCGCACGGTGTCGGCCAGCGACTCGACCACACTTCGGCTTTGATAAGTGACGCAGACAATGGTCACTTGATCAATCGCGCCGATGGGCATCCCTGGAAATTTCATTTAAGCCTCTCGGGCGATGAGTGCTTTCCGACCAGAGGAATGCAAGCCAGCAAAAGAATGAACAAAAGGCGGTGCGAAAAGTCGTCCCACAGGCAATTGGCCAAGCCTGCCGTCACGTAAATCATCCAAAGACAGGAGTAGATATCACGCTCAGGCTGATCCAGTCGACCGATGTAGCGTGCCAGCGCGACAAGTAACAAGAGATAAACCAGCAGCCCTGCGAAACCTTGCTCGGCCACAATCAGCAGCATTTCCTGATGCGGATGACCCATCAGGAAAGCATCGAAATGCGGGAGACCCTCGATCGACTGCCGGTACAGAGGCGCCCACTGGCGCAGGCCGTGACCGAATACCGGGGCGGAGGCGATGATCGGCAACGTGCGTCGCCACAACTCCAGGCGGATGCCAGTTGACGTGGGTGTCCTTTGAGTGACATAGACCTCCGCTTCATGGGCAACCGACATTACCAGCCGCTCCCGGATTGGCGGCGTAAACCAGATCAGCGCCAGGGTCGCCGTTGCCATGGCGCAGGCGATAGCGGCCACTCTCCACCCGGAGAGATTCTTCAGGACCCCGCGCCAGGCCCAATACGCCAGCAGCGGAACCAGGGTCAGGTAGCTGGTGCGGCTCTCGAGCATGAATATGACGTTGGCCAGCGCGAGCAGGGCCGCCGCGGCGAAAAAAATCCTTCTGGGTTTGCTCTGTGTTGTTGTCGTCGCAGCGGCCACACCCATGGCGGCGAACACGAGCATGGCAACGCCTTGCTGGGTGTATTCCTTGAATACCGTATTGCGCAAGTTCGGCTGGAGCAGTTCGACCGAGCGCTGCGAAATCCAGCCGATATACATGCCGCAGGAAATCAGCAGCACGATGGCCACGGCCAAGGCAAAGGCGGTCAAGGCCCGGCGGCGCCACTGTGGTGTCTGCAACAGTGAACCAAGCAGCAGTGGATACCAGCACGCCCACACGAATGACCCGGATAGCGGCAGGACGGAAGTTTCAAACCAGGTATGCACCGCACTGAGCACCAGCACGGCCCACCACACCAGTGCCCCGCGCACTACTGGGTGGCGCAAGGCGGTCAGCCAGCGTTGGCGTAAATCACGTCCCAGTAGCGAGAAAATCAGCATCAAGCCAATGGCAACATTGGTTGCCGGCTTGTTGATCGGAACCACAAAAAGACAGACAACAGCACACCAGCAACCCGCGATATACGCGGCATCACGCATCCTGACGACGAGTGGGGGACGGCTACTCATGGGTGCGATGACATGGCCTGAATTCAACATGCGATGCCCGGTGCGCTGGTCCATGCCGAGCCCAGGCGGGGTTTCACGGGATCGAACGACTGGATCGCGTCTGCCTGGTGGTTTGCAAAAATCCAGGTGTCAATAATCATTGTCATCAGCGGCATTCCCTGCCGAGTTTGGAACGCAACCAGCAACCACGGCATCGGCCTTGAACATCCACCATTCCCTGCGATTGGCATGACCGACATGAATGGCGTGCTTCCGATCCACGCAGTTGCCCATCGCGTCGTCGAGACTGAAGATCCAGCGTTGTGCGGGTGCTTGCTGCAACCAACCGATCGCCTGCGCATACTGCTGCGGCCACGGCTTCATGAAGCCGAATTCGGTGACCGGCCCCTGCGCCATCAGCAGGTTCTGCTCCTTCCATGCGAGCAGACCGATGGTGGCGTCCGGCCCGGCGATGGCACGCGCCTTGACCATGACGTCATGCGCCGAACGGTCGCCGTTGAGCATCGGGTAGCCCCACACCCCGTAGGCGCACCACAGCGCGCTGGCGAACAGCAGCCAGCCCAGGGGTGCACGACGTATCCGGGTCAACCCGACGGCGATCAGGCCAGCCAGGCCGATGCCGAGCAACAGCCACCAGATCCGCGGATCGAGGCTTTGTTCAATCTTGCCCGCCCAGGCGGGGTGGCGAGTCATCGCCAGCGTGGCGACGACTGTCATGGCACCGGCGAGCAGGACGGTCAGCGCAACGATGGCCAGCCGGACGTCGCGCCGGCGCAGCAGGCCTGGCAGCAGGGGCGCCAGCGCCAGTGCCATCATCGGCAGCGCGGGCAGGATGTAGACGTCGCGCTTGCCCGGGCTGAACGAGAAGAACAACAGGATCAGCACGACCCAGCCCAGCGGCAAGAGGAAGCGGGCATCGCGACGCTTCAGTCGGCGCCACCACGCGGGTACGGCCCACGGCAGCAGCAGGGACAAGGGCAGCCAGTCCACGGCCATGATGCCGAGGAAGTAGAACGGTGAATGGATGTGCCCGGTCGGCGACGCATAACGATGTACGGTTTGTCCGAACAGGATGTTCTGCACATAGGCGGCATGCTGCGGGTCGCCGTCGGCGCGGGCGGTCAGCAGCATCGGCAGCAGCCAGCCCAGAATCGGTACAAAAAAAAGCATCAGGCCGCCGGCCCAGCGCCAGCCGCCGTGCGGCAGCGCAAGCATCCGCCAGTGTCCTCGGCGCGCCATCAGGTAAGGAATCAGCATCAGCAGGGCGAGCACGCCGACACCCTTGGTCGCCACGCCGACGCCGGCGAAGAAACAGCCCACGGCAAACCAGCGCCAGGACGGGCCCAGCAGCAGGTGGCGCAGCAGGCCGTAGTTGGCCAGGGTGATCCAGCCCAGCAGCAGCGGGTCGATCTGCGCGTTGCGCATCTGGTAGGTGAAATGGATCGTCAGCAGCAGGGTGGCTGCGGCCAGCAACGCGCTGCGGTGGTTCCACAGCCGACGCGCCAAGTCGTAGATCAGCGCCAGCGCGCCCAGCCCGGCCGCCAGCGACGGCAGCAGGAAAGCCACTCGCCAGCTGCCGGTGATGCAGTAGGCCAGTGCTTGCAGCCACATGAACACCGGTGGCTTGTCTGGATACAGCTCGTGACCGCGATGCGGGAACAACCACTGGCCGTGCTCGACCATCAGTCGCGCGACCAGGGCAAATCGCGGCTCGTCCGATGGCCATGGATCGCGCAGGCCGATGCCGATGCCAAGCAGCAGCAGCGCAAAAAGGGCGAACAACACCAGCTCCCAGCGGGCGTCGCGCAGCCACAACGGGCGAGCTCGGGACAGGGGCAGGCGAGTTTTCACGGCAAGCGCGGTTCCATCAGCGATGTTTCCAGAGCGCAAGCATAGCCGGGCCAAGCTCCATAATCTGCCCACGCATACCCAAGGGTGGCCGAACGCCTCAATGAATCAAGACGTTGACGGCACCCGTTTTTGCAGGACCGCGTAATACATGCCATCGAGGTCGCCGTCGCCGGGCAGGATCTGCCAGCCCACCACCGCCGCCTGGCCGACGGGCAGGGTGAATGCCACAAGATCGGCATCCGGCTGGCCGGCCAGAAATTCGGCAACAATCGCCTCGTTCTCGGCGCGCAGCACCGAGCAGGTGATGTAGACCAGCCGACCGCCGGGCGCCAGCAGCGGCCATAGCGCGGACAGGATGCGCCGCTGCTGCAGTTGCATGGCGGCAATGTCGCTCTCGCGACGGTGCAGCCGGACATCGGGTCGCCGCCGCAGCACGCCGGTAGCGGAGCAGGGCGCATCGATCAGGATGCGGTCGAACGCCGGCCCTTTCCACCAGCTCTTGGGTGAACCTGCATCACCTACCACCAGCTTCGCGTCCAGCCGCAGCCGCATCAGGTTCTGCCGGATGCGTTCGGCGCGGCTGGCGTCAAACTCCAGTGCGGTGAGATCGATCTGCGCACGCTCCAGCAGATGACAGGCCTTGCCACCCGGTGCAGCACAGGCATCAAGCACGCGCTGACCGTCATGCAGGTCGGCCAGGTCGGCGGCCACCTGCGCCGAGCCATCCTGCACCGCAAACCAGCCATCCTCGAAGCCGGGCATGCGGGTCACATCGCTGCTGTGCGGCAGCAGCAGGGCGTCGCTCAGCCAGGGGTGGGCCGAAGCCTCGTAGCCGGCTGCCAGCAATTGGTCGATCAGGGCTTGACGCTCGCAGCGCTGGCGATTGACCCGCAGCATCAGTGGCGGCTCGCGGTTGTCCGCCGCCATCACCGCGTCAGCCTGCGCCGGCCAGTCGCGTTGCAACGCCGCCGCTAGCCACGCCGGGTGCGCGTGGCGAGTTTGCGGCTTGGCATCCAGTTTGACGAGCAGTGACTCCCGTTCACGCTGCCAGCGGCGCAGTACGGCGTTGACCAGACCGGCCAGTTGCGGTCGTTTCAGGGCGCGTACTGCTTCCACGGTGGCGGCAACCGCGGCGTAGTCCTGCAGTTGGAGAATTTCCAGCTGCACCAGGCCAAGCACCAGCAGGGCGTGGACAGCCGGATCCTTGTGCCGCAGCGACTTCTCCAGCAATCCGTCGATGGCGGCATCGAAACGCAGCCACCAGCGGGCACCCTCGCTGAGCAGGGCCATCAGCAGGGCGCGATCACGGGGATCAGCCAGTCTGGGTGCCGAACGTTCCATCACATCGCGCAGCGAGGCACCGCGCAGGGCAATGTCGGCCAGGCCCCTGGCGGCGAGTGCTCGGCTATCGGCTTTCATCGCAACTGCCGCAATTCGGGCCGGGTGTTGAGGTAGTCGATCGCGCTGATGCGCCTGCCGCCACTGCGTTGCAAGGCGGTGATGCGCAGCGCGCCCTCGCCACAGGCCAGCTCGATACCGTCGCGACCCGCGGCCACCAGCTGGCCAGCAGTGGCGGGTTGCTGAAGCTTGATCGCATGGGCGGCCCAGATGCGGACGGACTCGCCAGCGATCTCACCTTCAGCCACCGGCCAGGGATTGAAAGCCCGCACTTGCCGTTCCAGCTCGATGGCGGGGCGGCTGAAATCGAGCTTCGCCTCGGCCTTGTCCAGCTTGTGGGCGTAGGTAATGCCCTCGTCCGACTGCGGGGTGGCGACGAGAGGCTCGCCGGCGAACTGGTGGCGCAGACCCTCGGCCAGCACCTCGGCGCCGAGGGTCGCAAGGCGGTCGTGCAGGGAGCCACCGGTGTCGGTGGCGGTGATCGGCGTGCGTCGTTGCAGCAGCACCGGGCCGGTATCGAGGCCGGCTTCCATCTGCATCAGATCGACTCCGCTCTGCGCATCTCCGGCGAGAATCGCGCGTTGGATCGGCGCGGCACCACGCCAGCGCGGCAGCAGACTGGCATGCACGTTCCAGCAACCGAGCCGGGGCAGCGCCAGCACCTTGCGTGGCAGGATCAGTCCATAGGCGACGACCACCAGGAGATCGGGTCGATACGAGGCCAGGGTCTGCTGTGCTTCAGCGGATTTGAGCGATTCAGGCTGCTCCACCGAGATGCCGGCATCGAGCGCCGCCTGCTTCACCGGGCTGGGCGTCAGTTTGCGCCCGCGGCCGGCAGGTCGATCAGGCTGGGTAAAGACCGCCACCACATCGGCGCCGCTGGCGCGACAGGCTTCGAGACAGGGCACCGCAAACTCGGGGGTGCCGGCGAAAACAAGACGAAACCCGCCGCTATTCAAGCGCTCGCCGCCTGCTTGCGTTGCTTGTCGAACCGCTTCAGCAGCAGTGCGCGCTTGAGTGACGACAGATAATCGACGAAAACCTTGCCATCGAGATGATCCAACTCATGCTGGATGCATACCGCCAGCGGACCTTCCGCTTCGACGAAGATCTCCTTGCCGTCAACATCCTGCGCCTTGACTTTCACCTTGAGCGCGCGGGTGACGTCGGCGTACAGGCCCGGAAACGACAGGCAACCTTCCTGGTAAACCTGTGATCCTTCCTTTTCAAGGATCTGGGCATTGATCAAGGCCAGGGGATGTTTGCGGTCGTCACTCATGTCGGCCACCAGCACGCGCTGATGCACATTTACCTGGCTTGCCGCCAGTCCCACGCCATTGGCGGCGTACATGGTTTCCAACATGTCGGCGACAAACTGCTTGAGCGCGGCGTCAAACACGCGCACTGGCTCGGCGCGCGTGCGCAGGCGGGGGTCGGGAAACTCGATTATGGAAAGGATGGACATGGAATCACCTCGGCGCCGGAACTGCGGGCGATTTGGTAAAAACCCACCCCGACGCGATCTAGAATGTGCATCATTGTACGTCGCCAAGCTCACGAGCGCAGACGATTTTTGCCAACTCGCGCTTGTTGCGCGTCTTAATCATTCGGTTACACTCGGCCGAGCACCTGGGGAAGGGGGATTCCCACAAATGATCAGAAAAATTATCGTGTTGCTGGCCGGCATGCTGGTCACCGTGGCTGTCTATGCTGCCGGAGCGCAACTACGCGCCGGGCATCCAGACAACTACACCGTGCGTCGGGGCGACACCCTCTGGGATATCTCTGCCAAGTTCCTGTCCAAGCCCTGGCTCTGGCCGGAAATCTGGCAGGCCAATCCGCAGGTGCGCAATCCGCACCTGATCTACCCGGGCGACGTGCTCAACCTGTCCTTTATCAATGGTGGTGGGCCGAGCCTGCAGCTGCAGCCGCGGGTTCATCCGGAAGGCGATGCCATTGCTGCGATTCCGCTTGACCAGTTGAGGATGTTCCTCAAGGACATGCGGATCGTCGACTCCAATGCATTGAACGCCACGCCGTATGTGGTTGGTCTGGAAGAAGCCCGCTTGCGCGGTGCGGTCGGCCAGAACATCTATGTTCGCGGCCTGCAGGGCGAGCCGGGCCAGCGCTGGGCCATCGTGCGCCCCACGCACGTATTCCGCGGTTTCGATCAGGACGATCCCGCCAGTGCTGACCTGGTTGAGCACGACCTCAATAGCAACGTGGCGATGGTCAAGGGTCCATGGGAGGAGAATTTCCGCGGTGATGGCCATCATGGTCGAGGCGATGATCTGGGTGTCGAAGTGAGCGTGATCGGTACGGCCGAAACACTGCGCATGGGCGACCCGGCGACCTTGCTGCTGTTGGACTCCACGATGGAGATTCGCAGCGGTGATCGCATCCTGCCGATCGATGACAAGCCCTATGACGCCTATTACTACCCGCATCCGCCCAAGGCAGTGCCCAAGGACGCAAAGGTGATCGGCTTTGCCGACGCGCTGGATGCCGCTGGCTCGAAGCAGGTCGTGATGCTGTCCGTCGGCGCCAAAGACGGAGTCGACAACGGCACGACATTCGCGATCTTCGAGCCGGGCGAAACGATCAACGACGACGTTGCCAGCGACAGCTGGGATCGCGGCACGGGCAAAAAAGTTACCCTGCCAGACGAATACGTCGGTCACGTGATGGTGTTCCGCACCTTCGACCGGGTCAGCTATGGCCTGATCATGGACAGCCTGCGGCCGGTGCATATCGGCGGACGACTGCGCGCACCAGACTGACCGCAGCCTCCAGCGGTATCTGCCTACAGAACGGCGCGGTCACCACCGCGCCGTTTCCGTATGTGCAATCTCCATAAAATGGGTCCATGCAAATCGACGACATGGATGGGTTGCGCGCATGGCTGACTGCCTTGCGTACGCCGGGACTGGGCCCGGGTGGGCTGCGCGAGCGCCTGGATGCGCTCGATGGCGAGATCGAAGGCGTACTGGCCTGGTTGCACCATCACAGTGCGTTGCTTGGCGGCCCCGCGCAGGCGTGGCTGTCGTGTCCTGACGAGGAGCTGCTGGCCCGTGACCTGGCCTGGCTGGCTCAGCCAGAGCACCGACTGCTGCGCTGCACCGAGGCGGACTTCCCACCGCAGCTGGAGAACATCCCGCAGCCGCCAGCGGTGTTGTTCGTGGTTGGTGACGCCGGCCTGCTGCTGCATCCACAGGTGGCGATCGTGGGGGCGCGTGGCGCCAGCGCGGCCGGCCTGGCTCATGCGCGCGCCTTCGCCCGCAGCCTGGCCGAGGCCGGGTTTGTGATTACCAGCGGCATGGCCGACGGCATCGACGGTGCGGCGCATCAGGCCGCCATGGATGCCGCCATGCCGACGCTGGCCGTGGTCGGTACCGGACCGGACCGTGTCTATCCGCGCAAGCATCACTCGCTGGCCAGGCGCATCGCCGCACAAGGTGCCCTGATCAGCGAGTTCCCTCCCGGCACTCCGGCTCGTGCCGATCATTTTCCACGTCGCAACCGGATCATCTCCGGCCTCAGCCTGGGTACCCTGGTCATCGAGGCGGGCCTGCGCTCGGGCTCGCTGATCACCGCTCGACTCGCCGCCGAGCAAGGCCGCGAGGTGTTCGCCTTGCCTGGCTCGATCCACAATCCGCTCGCCCATGGTTGCCACCGCCTGATCCGTGACGGAGCGCGCCTGGTGGAGACTGCGACAGAAATTATCGAGACATTGACACCAGCAGCGTGCATGCTTGGCGCCGAGCTGGCTGGCCGACTGCAACGTGATCCGGTGCGGGAGAAGGTTGAATCGGCCCCTGACAAGCCTGCGGAGCAAGGTTCGTCCGATCATGCGGCGGGTCATCAAGATGCTGGCTATCAACGGCTTTTGGATGAACTTGGCCATGAACCCGCGACAATGGACGAACTTGTGCGGCGTAGCGGGCTGTCGGCGGCGGTGCTTTCCTCGATGCTGCTGATGCTGGAGCTGGAGGCACGGGTGGAGAGTTTGCCCGGCAATCGCTATCAGCAAGTGCCGGTCGGCAACGCGGGCGGCTGAGCTGGCCGTTTCAGCGTTTGCGGCGCTCGCTGGCCGCTGCGGGGGTTGACAGCCGCTGGCCCTGCGTGGTTTCAACTATATATATGTCCGGCGCGTGGGCGTCGGTGGTTCACTTGCGGAAATCCAGCTTCATGGCGAAAAACCTGCTCATCGTCGAATCACCGGCCAAGGCCAAGACGATCAACAAATACCTCGGCAAGGACTTTCAGGTTCTGGCTTCCTATGGCCATGTGCGCGACCTGAAACCGAAAGAGGGTGCGGTCGACACCGAGCATGGTTTCACCATGGCCTACGAGGTGATCGAGCGTAACGAGAAACACGTCGACGCGATCGCCAAGGCAGCCAGGCTGGCTGACGACATCTATCTCGCGACCGACTTGGATCGCGAAGGCGAGGCGATCAGCTGGCACATCAGCGAAATTCTGAAGGAGCGTGGCCTCGTCGAAGGAAAGCGCCTGCACCGGGTGGTGTTCTCCGAGATCACGCCGAAGGCGATCAAGGCCGCGGTGGCCTCGCCGCGCGGGCTGTCGCTGGACCTGGTCGATGCGCAGCAGGCCCGTCGCGCGCTGGATTACCTGGTCGGTTTCAACCTGTCGCCGGTGCTGTGGCGCAAAGTGCAACGCGGCCTTTCTGCCGGCCGCGTGCAGTCGCCAGCGCTGCGCATGATTGTCGAACGCGAGGAGGAAATCGAAGCCTTCATCGCGCGCGAATACTGGTCGATTGAAGCTCAACTCAAGCATGTCGATGGTGATTTCAGCGCGCGCCTGAGTCGGCTCAATGGCAAGCGATTCGAGCAATTCGACCTGACCAACGAAGCCGATGCACAGGCGGCGCGACATGCGCTCAAGCAGGCGGCGGGTGGACATCTCACGGTCAGCGATGTCGGCTCGAAAGAGCGCAAGCGTCGTCCGGCCGCACCGTTCACCACCTCGACCCTGCAGCAGGAGGCCGCGCGCAAGCTCGGTTTCACCACCAGCCGCACGATGAAGGTGGCGCAGGGCCTGTACGAGGGCGTGGCGCTCGGTGACGAGGGTAATGTCGGTCTGATCACCTATATGCGTACCGACTCCACCATGCTTGGCGACGACGCGGTGGCCGAGTTGCGTCAGTTGATTGCGCGTGACTTCGGTGGCCACGCGCTGCCGGATGGCCCTCAGGTGTACAAGACCAAGTCGAAGAACGCGCAGGAGGCGCATGAGGCGATCCGTCCTACCTCGGCGATGTACACGCCCAAGTCGATCGCGTCGTACCTCAATGATGACCAGCGCAAGCTGTACGAGTTGATCTGGAAGCGCACCGTCGCCTGCCAGATGATTCACGCCACCCTCAACACCGTTTCGGTCGAGTTCGCATTGAAGGACGTTGCCGGCGGCGATGCGTCGTTCCGTTCCAGCGGTACCACGGTGATCGATCCGGGCTTTCTCGCCGTGTACGAGGAAGGTCGCGATCAGAAAACGGCCGAGGACGATGACGAAGGGCGTCGACTGCCGCGGATGGTCGTGGGCGAACCCGTTCCGTTGCACGAAATTGCCGCCGACCAGCATTTCACCGAGCCACCGCCGCGCTACTCCGAAGCCAGCCTGGTCAAGGCGCTGGAAGAGCACGGCATCGGCCGGCCTTCGACCTACGCCAGCATCATCCAGGTGCTGCAGAACCGCGAGTACGTCTTCCTCGACAGTCGCCGTTTCAAGCCCAGCGATGTCGGCCGCGCGGTCAGCCGGTTCCTCACGGCGCACTTCACCCGCTACGTCGACTACGACTTCACCGCCAAGCTCGAGGACGAGCTCGACGCCGTCAGCCGTGGCGAGGAGGCATGGGTGCCGTTGATGGAGCGGTTCTGGCTGCCGTTCAAGCAGCAGGTCGATGAGAAGACCGAGTCGGTCGATCGCAACGAGGCCACTGGCGCACGTGAGCTCGGCATCGACCCCAAGACCGGCAAGCCGGTCTCGGTGCGGCTGGGGCGCTTCGGGCCCTATGTCGCCATTGGCACCAAGGAAGACGAGGAAAAGCCCACCTTTGCCAGCCTGCGCACCGGCCAGAGCATGCACACCATTACCCTGGCGGAAGCGCTGGAGCTGTTCAAGCTGCCGCGCCAGCTTGGCCAGTCAGCGACGGGTGACGACGTGAGCGTGGGCGTCGGCCGCTTCGGCCCCTTCGTGAAGCAGGGCAGCACCTATGCCTCGCTCAAGCCCGAGGATGATCCGTACACGATCGAACTGCCGCGCGCACTGCAGATCGTGGCCGAGAAGCTGGAGATGCTGGCGAACCGGCTGATCCTCGACTTCGGCAATGGCGTGCAGGTACTCAATGGCCGCTACGGCGCCTACATCACCGATGGCGAAAAGAACGCGCGCATTCCCAAGGAGCAGGAGCCGAAGGAGCTGACCGAGGCGCAGTGTCTGGAGCTGCTGGCGGCAGCACCGGTGCGCAAGGGGCGTTTCGGCAAGAAGGGTGCAACCAAGAAGGCTGCGGCGAAGAAAGCTGCTCCCGCCAAGAAAGCGGCGGTAAAGAAGGCCGCGACCAAGAAACCCGCCGCGAAGAAGGCGGCTGCCAGGAAGACGGCGACGAACAAGGCTGCAGTAAAAAAGACCGCTACCAAGAAGGTGGCGAAGTCTGCCAACAACAGGGCCGCTACCGCTGGCGAGGCCGAGGGCTGAGTGCCGCGCTGCTTCAGCAGCGCTGAACTCGATGCCGCCGCCGCGCTGCTGCGTGATGGCGGCGTGCTTGCGTATCCGACCGAGGCGGTGTTCGGGCTGGGCTGCGACCCCCACGACCCGCAAGCGTTCGAGCGGGTATTCGCGCTCAAACAGCGTCCGCCGGCACAGGGCGTCCTGCTGATTGCTGATAATTTCGAGCAGGTCACGCGCTATATCGATCTGGCCGCGGTGCCTGAGGGTGTTTGGCGCGAGGTTCGGGCGAGCTGGCCGGGCCCGCAAACCTGGATCTTCCCGCGCACGCCCGAGGTACCCGCCTGGGTTGCCGGTGGGCATGCTGGTATCGCCTTGCGGGTGACCGCGCATGCTCCCGCCGCCGCTCTGTGTCGAGCGTTTGGTGGTGCGCTGGTCTCGACCAGTGCCAACCCGCACGGCGAGCTGCCGGCGCGCGACACGCAGACCGTGGTCGACTATTTTGGCGACGCCCTGGACGCCGTGCTTGATGCCCCCGTGGGCAACGCGGCGCGTCCCACCCCCATTCGCGATGCATTGACCGGCGCTATCATCCGCGCTTGAGGGGTGCCCCAGGTTTCCATGGGAATACAGCGAAAGGGCACGCTGCGTCTCGTCGCGCCATTCACGTCGATGTGAAGCCATCAGGATGATGCTGCGCTGGGCGTGTCGATGAATAGAACTGAAAGGGAGACAGTAGTTTGGCGATTGTTTACGACATCTATCAGCAAGAAGAGCCCAGGCGGCTGCCGTTGCTGCACGCTGCTGATCCTGCCCGGGTGCTGGCCCGGCGCGATGGCCTGTCGATAAGCGCTGCCCAGTTCCTTGCCCAGGTGCGGGCAGTCGCGGCTGAGCTGCCCGCCGCTTCGGCTGTGGTGAACTTGTGCGAGGATCGCTACGCGTTCCTGGTGGCGTTTTGCGCGATCGTGTTGCGTGGCCAGATCAACCTGCTGCCCTCGTCGCGTGCACCGCAGGCGGTTGATGAGGTCATGGCGGCGCACCCGGGCTGTTATGCGCTGGGTGAGTCGGCGCTCGATCCAGCACCGCCGGGCTACCGCGAGTTGCCCGCACTGGACGTTGCGCCGCCACATGATGTCGACGCGATCTGGCCGCAGATCCCGGCCGATCAGGTCGTGGCTATCGGCTACACCTCCGGTTCCACCGGTGCGCCGAGTGCAAATGCCAAGACCTGGGGCAGCTTTCACGCCAGCAACGCCGGCAACATGGCGATGCTGGGCGCGAACGTGGGCAGCCAGTTGGCGATCGTGGCCACGGTGCCGCCGCAGCACATGTACGGGATGGAGATGTCGGTGTTGTTGCCGTTGCTGGGCAACCACAGTGTGCACATGGGTCGACCATTTTTTCCGGCTGACGTGGCCGCGGTGCTCGCCGACGTACCCGCTCCGCGCTTGCTGGTCACCACACCGGTGCACCTGCGGGCGCTGGTTGAATCCGGCATCACCCTGCCGCCGATCGCGGCCATGATCTCGGCCACCGCGCCGCTATCGATCGAGTTGACGCGCCGTGCCGAGCAGCGATTTGGCGCGCCCGTGTTCGAAGTATTCGGTTCTACCGAGACCTGCGTGTTCGCCAGTCGACGCCCGAGCCTGGAAGAGGACTGGACCCTGTACGAGGGTGCCACCCTGCATCCGCAGCCGGATGGCACTGCGGTGGATGCACCGCAACTGTGCGCGCCGATCACTCTTGCCGACATCGTCAGCCTGTCCGACGGTGGTCGCCGCTTCCGTCTGCGGGGTCGCCACGCGGACCTGCTGGAGATAGCCGGCAAGCGCGCGTCGCTGGGTGACCTCACCCGTCGGCTGCTGGCAGTGCCTGGTGTGCGCGATGGCGTGGTATTCCAGCTCGATGATGGCGACGCGCTGGGCGTGCATCGCATCGCGGCGTTGGCCGTGGCCCCCGGGCTGGACGAGCATCAGATCCTTGATGCTCTGCGCGGAGCCATCGATCCGCTATTCCTGCCGCGCCCGCTGCATCTGGTCAGTGCGCTGCCGCGCAACGAGACCGGCAAGCTGCCACGCGCGGCGTTGCTGGAACTCGTGCACGACCACGGCTGGGCGCGCTGACCAACCCGCGGCAAAGCTACAATGCGCGTTTGCGCAGCCTGCGCCCTGTTTGCTGGAGTTCGACATGAAGGTTCTCGTCATCGGTAGTGGCGGTCGCGAGCACGCGATGGCGTGGAAGTTGATGCAGTCCCCGCAGGTCGACGAAGTGATCGTGGCTCCCGGCAATGCGGGTACCGCGCTTGAGCCTGGCGTGCGCAATGTCGACGTGGCCGTCAGCGATCTGGATGGCCTGCTGGGGTTGGCCAGGCGCGAGAAGATCGGTTTGACCGTGGTCGGGCCCGAAGTGCCGCTGGTGGCTGGCGTGGTCGACCGGTTTCGTGCGGCCGGCCAGCGCATTTTTGGTCCGCGCGCGATCGCGGCGCAGCTGGAAGGCTCCAAGGCTTTCGCCAAGGATTTCCTGCAGCGGCACAACATTCCCACCTCCCACTACGCCGTATTCACGGATTTGAATGCTGCGCTTGCCTACGTCAGTGAGCATGGTGCACCCATCGTGATCAAGGCCGATGGCCTCGCTGCTGGCAAGGGCGTGGTGGTGGCGCTGACGCTCGCCGATGCAGAGCTGGCCCTGCACGATATGCTTGGCGCGCACAGCTTTGGTGATGCCTCCGCGCGGGTGGTGATCGAGGAATTTCTTGAAGGTGAAGAGGCCAGCTACATCGTGATGAGCGATGGCAGTCACGCCTTGCCGATGGCCAGCAGCCAGGACCACAAGCGTCGCGACGAGGGGGATCTCGGTCCCAATACCGGTGGCATGGGTGCGTACTCGCCGGCGCCGGTGGTCACGCCCGAGGTCGAGCAGCGGGTTCTGCGCGAGGTGATCGAGCCGACCCTGCGCGGCATGGCCGCCGAGGGCGCTCCCTTCATCGGTTTTCTGTATGCGGGGTTGATGATCGACAAGACTGGCGCGCCCAAGGTGATCGAATTCAATGTGAGGTTTGGCGACCCGGAGACCCAGCCGATCATGCTGCGGCTGAAATCCGATCTGGTCGATCTGATTGATGCCGCGCTGGATGGTCGGCTGGGTCAGGTGCGGGCGCGCTGGGATGCACGTCCCGCCATCGGCGTGGTGATGGCCGCCGGCGGTTATCCGGGGAAGGTTCGCAGTGGCGACGTGATCGAGGGTCTTGCTGCAGTGGCGGCGGACGCCAATTCCGATGTGAAGATATTTCACGCAGGCACAAAGCTCGACGAGCAGGGCCGTGCGGTGACCGCCGGGGGGCGCGTGCTGACGGTGTGTGCCTTGGGCAAGGACATCGCTGCGGCGCGCGAACATGCCTATGCGGCCGTGGCGCGGGTTCGCTACAACGGGGCATTCTGTCGTCGCGACATCGCCCATCGGGCGTTGCACCGCCACTGACAGGCCACGAATGGACCCGCCTGCGGAGCCGACAAACTGTCGCCGCGTCGGCTGTTCGATGTTTCGCCGGTGCCCGGTGCGCTCGTCAGAGCGTACGCCGGCGCATGGTAGGCCATTGGATAGATTGACTTTTCCGTGTCCCGATTTTTGGGCTATGCTTGGAGCTTCCCCCGCGTAGAGTCCTGGCGCCTAGACGCCCGAACGGCCACGTGCTTGTTTTCACGTTTGATGAGGTTTTCCCATGCGCAAGACGGTTTTGTCGCTGATGTCGGTCGCGACGCTGGCTCTGGCTGGTTGTAATTCTTCCAATTCGCCACAGCAGCCCGGTCAGGATGGGGCGGCGACGTCCGGCACCTCGGCTGGCGCCAATCAGGTGGTCAACCAGGTCAGCGGCACCATTTCATTGCGTGCGGGTTCACCCTTGCCGTCGGCGACGGCAACCCTGGTGCTGAACCTGGTCGACGTGTCGGCCAGTGCGGCGGGCTCCCCGCCGCTGGCGAGCTCGACGTCGCCGGCGGGCACCTTCCCGCAGCCGTTCAAGCTCACTTTCAACCCGGCAGAAGTGAAACCGAACAATCTGTACAAGATCCAGGCCGTGCTGACCGATGGCGAGCGTCACTACACCATGCCCATCCAGGCGCCGGTACTGGCTCAGGACAGCAAGAACAGTGGCGTGGCGATCGAGCTGGTGGCCGAACAGACGCCGGCGGAAAAGATCCTCGCCGCTTTCGATGCCGAGCGTAAGCAGCTTGGCGGCATGAAGGTCAGCAATGGCACAAAGTTGGAGAAAGACACATCGCGCGGCTGGCAGCTGTTCCGACAGGCAGGCCAGATCGAGTTCATTCGCGAACTGGTCGATTACGGTGACAAGGGTTTCACCAGCACCGATTACGCCTACAAGGACGGCAAGCCATGGGCGATCGTGCAGGAAACCAAACCCAGCCGTGATGCCAAGCCGAGCTCGATCGACCGTGCGGGCTGGGGCGAGGACGGCAGCCTGGTACTTAAGCAGCATCAGGTGGGTGGTGATGTGCAGCCGCTCGGCGACGATGCTGCGGGCAAGCTCAAGCGGCAGGCCATGGATATCCTGACTCTGGCGACCGGCGGCAAGAACAAGTAAGCGCCAGCTGCGATCAGCGACAACAAAAAGGCCGCCCGAATTCACCGGGCGGCCTTTTTGTTGTCCATGTCCCGCCCTGGATCGCTCCAGGGCGGTGACACCTGGCTTCAGAGCAGAATCTTGAAGCCCATGTTGATGTTGTTGTAACGCTGGCTGTTGTCGCTGAAGCGGCCGGTATAACCAACCCAGCTGGATACCGTCGGGGTGAGCTGGGTCGTCACACCCAGGCTGGCCGCGCCCCAGGTCTTGTCCGGGACGTAGCCGGTGAGGGTGAATGAGCCGGACATGCTGGTCAGGCCCGCTGTCACGTTGCTCGGGTCAGCCTTGCTGTCGTGGTTCCAGGACAGTTCGGCATAGGGCTTCAGGGTGGCATTCGAAATCTGGAACTGACCCTGCACGCGCCAGCCGAGTGTGCTGATGAGTGCCTTGCGCTCCTGGTTGGCGAACCACATCGCCGTGCTGTCTTTGCTGCTTTCCGAATAGCCGCTTACGCCGATGTCATGCCACTCGACGTTGGCATAGGGTCCGTATTGCAGCGCTTTCTCGCCGAACCACCAGCCGCCGGTGAAGCCCAGGCCGCCGTGCGAACCGCCGGTGTTGCCGCTTTCGGTACGCGTCATCGGGCCGAGCTGGAGGATGCGATTGACATCGGTGAAGCTGGAATGACCCGCCTCGCCGTAGGCGCCCAGGTAGGCGCCGCCGGAGTGGTAGGTGATGTAGGCCAGCGCCGTGATGTCCTGCATCTTGTAGCCGCCGGTACCGCCGACCACGCCGCTGTTGGTGTGGCCCACGGCCAGCGCGGCACCGATGGACAGGTTTTCGTTGTAGCTCATGTCCGCGCCGAGGGTCAGGTTGAAGTTGTTGCTGTTGGCCTTGGGCGACGTGCCGGAGAGATCGAAGCTCTGCTGGCTGTAATTGGCGTGGGCAAACATGCGCGTGCCGCTGCCCGAACCATCGCTGAGCATTTCGCCACGAATGGTCTGCGTCTGCGAGGTGATCGCGGTCAGCGGCGCCTGGCTGAGCAGGGAGGTTTGCCCCGGCGCGGCGATTTCGGAGAGTACGGCCTGCGAAAGCAGGCGGTCCGCAGCCTGGGTGGGGTGGACGCCATCGGCGAACAGGTAGGTATTCTGTGTGCCTGCAACGTATGTGACCGGCGCCCCCGAACCCTGCGGTCCGCACTGGAGCGAGCTGCCGCTGCCGCCAGTACAGGCTGGCACGGTGACGTTGGTGAAGCCATAGGTCGAAGGATTGGCAATCACCTCGTTGACCAGCGCGAAGGCGTTGACCGGGATGATGTTCATGCCCTTGGCGCTGAGCTGGTTGAGGCCGATATTCAACTCGCCGTTGTACAGTGCCGACAACTGGGTGGCGCCAGCGGATGCCGCCGCACCACCGGCCATCCCGCTTGGGGTTTTGCCGATATCAGGCAGGTTGTAGACCACCGCATATTTGGCGCCTGCTGTTTGCAGCGATCCAATCAGACCCAGTTCCGTCTGCGCAGCGGTCAGGGTGCCTGCAGCGAGCACGTTGGGATTGGTCGAGGTGGCGGTCAGGTAGAAGATGTCGTTGGCACCGCCCCACACTTGATAGAGCGCATGGGAATCTGCAGCGCCACCGTTGGCGGCCAGATACATCTGCAGCTGCTGCGGCAGGGTCGGGATCGGGCCAGCCGAGGAGTTGTTCACCAGACCGGCGCCGCCAAAGGCGTAGTCGGTACCGCCAAGCAGCGACGCGGTAACGGGCAGGCCGAGGCCGCTGGCGACCATTTCCGGCGCTGTGAAGCCAGGGTTCGTGGTGAATCGCGAGGGTGTAGGCGAGCCCAGAGCCAACGAAAGATTGCCGGCGTCGCTGAGGCTGTCGCCAATGATGACGACCTTGCTGAACTGGGCGGCGCTGGCGGCAGTGCTGAACAACAATGTGGCGGCGATCGCGCCAGCGAGAACACGTGTGCGGTGCATGTGGTCGAACTCCAAAGTTGGGTGGGACGCGGCGGTTTTACGCTACGTTAACTTACTCCATACCTTTGCGCATGCTGCGCTGCGGCGCGGTTCGGCGGCCCGCAGCGAGGCAGACGGCTCAGCGCTTTTTGGCCCGCAGCAAAGCCTCGGCAAAGGCGTTGTTGGCCGGCGCAGGGGCCGCCTTGGGCGGTGCCGCCGGCTGCCGGGAGCCGCCGCCACGGCGCGATTCACTGCCATCCGCACCGGCCCGAGAACGGCTCTGGCCAGGTTCGTCGTCAAGCCGCATCGACAGGCCGATGCGCTGCCGCGCCAGGTCGATCTCCATCACCTTGACCTTGACGATGTCGCCGGCCTTGACTGCATCGCGCGGGTCCTTGACGAAGCCGTGCGACAGCGCCGATACGTGAACCAGGCCGTCCTGATGCACGCCGATGTCGACGAAAGCGCCAAACGCGGCGACGTTGGTGACTCGTCCCTCCAGGATCATGCCGGGCTTGAGATCCTTCACGTCCTCGACGCCTTCGGCAAAGGTCGGCGCGACGAACTCCGGACGCGGGTCACGGCCGGGTTTCTCAAGCTCTTTGAGGATGTCGCGTACAGTGGGTACGCCGAACTTCTCGTCGGTGAATTGCTCGGGCTTGAGGCTGCGCAGGAAGCTCGCGTCGCCGATGATGTTGCGTACCTCGCGGCCGCACTGCGCGATGATCCGTTCGACCACCGGGTAGGCCTCCGGGTGCACCGAGCTGGCATCCAGCGGGTTGTCGCCATTGGGCACGCGCAGAAAGCCGGCGCACTGCTCGAATGCCTTGTCGCCCAGTCGCGGTACCTTCAGCAGCGCCTTGCGATTGGCAAACGGGCCGTTAGTGTCGCGATGCTTCACCACGTTCTCGGCCACGCTGGCGGTCAGGCCGGCCACGCGCGAAAGCAGGGCGGCGGAAGCGGTGTTCACATCCACGCCGACGGCATTGACGCAGTCCTCCACGCGGGCGTCCAGCGCGCGCGCCAGCTTGATCTGGTTCACGTCGTGCTGGTACTGACCCACGCCAATCGCCTTGGGCTCGATCTTCACCAGCTCGGCCAGCGGATCCTGCAGCCGGCGGGCGATCGAGACGGCACCACGCAGGCTCACGTCGAGATCGGGGAATTCCTTCGAGGCGAGTTCGGACGCCGAATAGACCGAGGCGCCGGCCTCGCTCACGACCACCTTGGACAGCTTGGGATCGGCCAGTTTCTTGATCAGCTCGGCGGCGAGCTTGTCGGTCTCACGCGAGCCAGTGCCGTTGCCGATCGAGATCAGGTTGACGCCGTACTGTTTGCACAGCCTGGCCAGCGATACCAGCGACTCGTTCCACTGCATCCGCGGTTGCAGCGGGTAGATGGTGTCGGTGGCCAGCACTTTGCCGGTGGCGTCGACCACCGCCACCTTGCAGCCGGTGCGGATGCCCGGGTCCAGCCCCATCACGGTCCTGGCGCCCGCCGGTGCGGCCAGCATCAGGTCTTTCAGGTTGTCGCCGAATACGCGGATCGCCTCGTCCTCGGCACCTTCACGCACGCGGCCGAACAGATCGAGGGTGAGGTGCAGATGCATTTTCACCCGCCAGGTCAGACGTACGGTCTCGCGCAACCAGGCGTCGGCGGCGCGACCCTGATTATGGATGTTGGCGTGCGCGGCGACCCGGCCTTCACCTTCAGTGTGGCCCTGCTCGCTGTCGGCGGCAGGTGCCAGCTCAAGTTCGATCACGCCCTCGTTGCGCGCGCGCATCAGTGCGAGCAGGCGGTGCGAGGGAATCTTGGCTATCGGTTCCACGTGGTCGAAGTAGTCACGGAACTTCGCGCCCTCCGCCTGCTTGCCCTCGACCACCTTGGCGCGGATCTGACCCTGCGCCCACAACCAGTCGCGCAGCTCGCCCACCAGGTGGGCGTCTTCGGCGATCGACTCCATCAGGATCGCTCGTGCGCCGTCCAGCGCGGCGCGTACGTCGGTGACGCCCTTCTCCACATCGACGAAGGCTTCGGCGAACACTTCAGGCGATTGGCTGGGGTCCTCGCGCAGGCCGAGGGCCAGCGGTTCCAGCCCGGCTTCACGCGCAATCTGCGCCTTGGTGCGGCGCTTGGGTTTGAATGGCAGGTACAAGTCCTCCAGCCGCGCCTTGGTGTCGGCGGCCAGCAGGTCGGCTTTCAATGCATCGCTGAGCTTGCCCTGTTCCTCGACGCTGGCAAGAATCGCGGCGCGGCGATCTTCGAGCTCGCGCAGATAGCGCAGGCGTTCCTCCAGCAGGCGCAGCTGGATGTCATCGAGGCCACCGGTGACCTCCTTGCGATAACGGGCGATGAAGGGCACGGTGGCGCCGCCATCAATCAGATCCACGGCGGCCTGTACCTGTTCGGTGCGGGCGGCGATGTCATGGGCAATGCGTTGTTCGATGCTAAGCATGGATAAGTCACGATTCCTTTAGGCAGGCTGATCGCCTGGTGGAACCATTGATCATATCAAGACCGGTGCGCACAGCCGCCAACCTGTCGGCTCCAGCGCAGAACGACAGGCCGCGGCACCGCCATGAAACGGATGAGCGTCGCGGTGCTCAAGTTTGTCGATTCCAGCTGGCTTGGTGCTTTGCCCATGGCAGGCGTTGGAGCGGACACGCCAGCGGGTCGGTTGCGAAGGCTCGCGCAAGACGCATTCTCGGCCCGAGTCGGGCCTTGCACATCGTGTGTTGCCGAGTCTGGCGGCAGAAGCCGCCAGACTCGGCAGAGTCAATCGTCAGGCAGTGAACGAGCCACCGCTGCTTTTGCTGTCGGTACGCGTCGTACCCTGATTGAATTCGCTGGCGCGACCGTTCAGTACCAGGGTGCCAGCGATGATGTCGTGTAGGCCCTGCTTGCGTCGCGTCCAGGCCACCATCAGGAAGCCGATACAAAGGATCAGGTAGCTGAGCAATTTGGCGGGATAGCGACCCAGCGCGCGTGGGATGCTGATCCGGTTTCCTTGCAGGTCGGTAACACGGATACCGAGCGCCAGTTTGCCCACGGTGGCTTGCCATGCCGAGCTTTCGCACAGTGCGAAATAGAGCCAGGTCATGATGGTGGTGATCATGATCGCCGTTCCCATGGTCGAGTAGAACTGCCCATAGGCAGCAAGCATGGCGTTGGGGTCGCCGGGCGCGGCGAGCACAGCCTGCTTCATGACGGCTTCGGCCGCATCGCTGCCCATCGACTTCATGATGATGATGTTCGGGATGTAGAGAACGATCGTGTCCAGGATCAAGGCAGCCACGCGCTTCCAGAATCCGGCGTAGTCCTCCAGTGCGGCCGTGGTGGTCTGTGGCAGCGGCTGCAGCGGTTCACTGGCGGCGCTGTCAGTGGCGGTGGCGGCAGATGGCGTGTCGCTGGGCTGGTCAGCCGGAAACAGCACCGACAACGGCTGCCAGTCAGCGAGGCCTTCGTACCAGGCGAGGTCCTTCGGACTTACCTGTCCGCTGCGCAGCCATTGGCGCACGTCCTCTTCCTTATACGGGCCATGCCGTTCGCCATCGCGGCCGATCCAGATTTCCATCGCGCACTCCCCTTGCAGGTGAAAAGCCGATAATGCCACGACTCGGCATCGTCCTGCCTCGCGACTGCTTTGATCAGGCGGCGTCGCGGCGCTTCAGGTGAACCAGCAGCAGCGAGATGGCCGCTGGCGTCACGCCGCTGATCCGCGCCGCCTGACCCAGCGTGGCCGGCTGTGTGCGCTTGAGCTTCAGCAGCACTTCGGCAGACAGGCCGCGCACCTTGTCATAGTCGAAGCTGGCCGGAATCGCGGTGTGCTCGTTCCGCTGCTGCCTGGCGATTTCGGCGCGCTGGCGCTCCAGGTAACCGGCGTACTTGACCTGCACCTCGACCTGCGCGGCCACGTCCTCGCGCGTCACGGCAGGGCCGATTCCGGTGACGCCGGTGAGCCGCGCGTAATCGAGTTCGGGGCGACGCAGCAGATCCTCCGCGGTGCATTCACGGCTGAGGGTGACGCTGAGTTCGCGCTCCACGGTAGCGCCCAGCGCATTGGCTGGCGTGGCCCATACGCTGCGCAGGCGTTGCAATTCCTGCTCGACCGCCTCGCGTTTGGCGCGCAGCGCATCGAAACGTGCCTGCGGCACCACGCCAAGGGCGTGCCCCGTTTCGCTGAGTCGCAGGTCGGCATTGTCTTCGCGCAGGTGCAGTCGATATTCGGCACGCGAGGTGAACATCCGGTACGGCTCGATGGTGCCGTTGCTGGTGAGGTCGTCGATCAGCACGCCGATATAGGCCTCATCGCGCCGCGGATACCATGGCGCCTTGCCTTGCACCGCCAGTGCTGCATTGAGTCCGGCGACAACGCCCTGCGCTGCGGCCTCTTCATAGCCGGTGGTGCCATTGATCTGGCCGGCAAAGTACAGGCCGGCGATCGCCTTGGTTTCCAGCCACGGCTGTAGTCCGCGCGGATCAAAATAGTCGTACTCGATCGCGTAACCCGGCCGGGTGATGTGGGCGTGTTCGAAACCCTTGATCGAGCGCACCAGCGCCAGCTGCACGTCGTATGGCAGCGAGGTGGAGATGCCGTTGGGGTAGATCTCGAAGGTATCCAGCCCCTCCGGCTCGATGAATATCTGGTGTGACGACTTCTCCGCGAAGCGCACCACCTTGTCCTCGATCGAGGGGCAGTAGCGCGGGCCCACGCCTTCGATCTGGCCGGTGTACAGCGGCGAACGGTGCAACGCGCCGCGGATCAGCTCATGCGTGCGCTCGCTGGTATGCGTGATCCAGCAGCTGACCTGGGGCGGGTGCTCATCACGTGAGCCGAGATAGGAGAACGTCGGCGCCGGGTTGTCGCCGGGCTGCTCTTCCAGTTCGCTGAAATCGATGCTGCGCAGGTCGATTCGCGGCGGCGTGCCGGTTTTCAGGCGATCGCTGGCAATCGGCAGCTCGCGCAGCTTCGCGGCCAGTGTGGTGGCCGGGGGATCGCCCGCGCGCCCGCCCGCATACTGGGCCTGGCCGATATGGATCTTGCCGGCGAGAAACGTGCCCGCGGTGAGCACTACCGTACGCGCCGAAAAGCTCAGCCCCATCTGGGTAACCACGCCGCAAACGCGGCCGTGCTCGATGATCAGGTCATCGACCGCCTGCTGGAACAGCTGCAGGTTTGGTTCGCTCTCCACGATGCGGCGGATAGCCGCCTTGTACAGCCCACGATCTGCCTGGCAGCGGGTGGCGCGTACGGCAGGGCCTTTGGACGCATTCAGTGTGCGCCACTGGATGCCGGCAAGATCGGCGGCATGTGCCATGGCGCCACCGAGCGCGTCGATCTCCTTGACCAGGTGACCCTTGCCGATGCCGCCGATCGCCGGGTTGCAGCTCATCTGGCCGATCGTCTCGATGTTGTGGCTGAGCAACAGCGTGCGCGCACCGGCACGCGCCGCGGCAAGCGCGGCCTCCGTGCCGGCATGGCCTCCGCCGATCACGATGACGTCGTAGTGGGTCGGGTGGTGCATGAGTGCCCTGACGGTGCAAAAAGTGACAAAACAGGTCGATATGGTACCGCTACGGTGATCTTCCGCGTGGACCGGAGATTCTGGCATGTTCCGTGCTAATGACCCCACAGCACTTTCACGGGCAGACGCTGCGCGACTACGCGCGCCGAGATCGGACGGACAGGGGTTCGATCGCGTACCGGGAAAGGAAGCAAGACGGCACCCCTCGGGGTGCCGTCGCCTTTTGTGCCATCAGAAACCCGCGCAAACCAAGATACGACAAGGCCCCGCGGCTCGGTGGCGGCGGGGCCTTGTGTTGTTAGATCTGGCGCCAGGCGGTCTCAGGAACAGGGGGAATCCAGGATGACCGTATTGCCGGGCGCCAGAAACTGGGAATTCTTTAGTGTCGAGCAGTGCACTGCTGCGGCGAGTTTGAGGCTCGATCTTCACCGCCTGCGCGTGAACAAAAGGTGACTGAAACGGGAATTTGTGCCCGGCCGCGGCAACAGCTGACGTACGGCGTCAGTCTCCAGGCATTGACCGCAAATCAACTGTGACACGGGTCTCGTTATGGCACGGCCATTGCTTTGTCTACACCATCAACCAACGCTGGGGGAGACAGTCATGGACATGAGCTTCGATTTCCAACCGGTCTATCCGCGCCATGACCTGATGGTCGAAATTGGCGAAGTCGAGATGGCCATCGACGACTTGAGTGATATCTATGATGCATCGGCCGAGCCTGACCTGCAGGCACGCATGGAGAGCCTGATCGAAGCACTCGATCATCTGGCCATCTGAATGAGGCATTCCGCACGTGTGCGTGGTGATTTATCCACGCACACCGGAGCGGTAGCAGGAGGATTGGCAGTGGATCGCTGCTGATCAGTGATTGAGCACGTTGCCGATGATTTCGGCCAGATTGCGGGAAAGCCCTTCGCGCTGCGCCAGTTCGGCAATCGCCAGCCGCGCCGCCTCACGACGCACCGGCTCCAGTCGCTGCCAGCCATTGAACGCGGTTGCCAGGCGGGCAGCAACCTGCGGGTTCAGCGCATCAAGCGTTACCAACCGCTCCACCAGCAATCGGTAACCGGCGCCATCGGGCCGATGGAAGCCGCTGGGATTGCCACGAACGAAAGCGCCCAATAGTGATTGCACCCGGTTCGGGTTCTTCAGCGTGAACGCGTCATCTCGCTCCAGCAGCAGCACGCACTCCAGCGCTGCTGCACCGGGCGTTGTCTGTGCTTGCAGTGCAAACCACTTGTCCAGCGCCAGTGCGTTGTCGGCATAACGCTGGCGATAGTCGGCGAGGGAGTCTTCTGCCGCAGGACTCTCGATGCGCAGCATCGTGGCCAGGGCGGCGAGCCGATCGGTCATGCCTGGCGCCTGCCGGTACTGGTCGGCGGCCAGCGTGGCGGCGGCAGCGGGATCGGACAGGCTCAGCAGTTCGAGCACGCGGCGCTTCAGTCGGCGACGCGCCTGGCTGGCTGCATCAAGCTGGATCGTGGTGTGCGCGGCCAGAGCTTGATAACGTTGCGCCAGCGTATCGCTGCCCAGTCGCGCGGCCAGCTGCTTCTGAAGTTCCTGCCGCAAGTCATGGATGTACTGCGGATCGATTGCGCTTTCACGCTCGGCCAGTTCGATTTCGCCCGGCGGCGTCAGCAGGTCGGCCAGCAAGGCATTGTCGATGCGGTTGTTGTGGAACAGCGATGCCAACGCCTCCAGCCAGGCATCCAGCGCTTGCAGAGAGTGGCCATCGCGCAGGTTTTCGTAAGCGCGCGCGGCGAGCTGCTGACCGGCTTCCCAGCGATTGAAGCCGTCGACATCGTGGCGCAGCAGCAAGGCCAGTTCGGTAGGCGTGTAGTCGCATTCCAGAATGACCGGCGCAGAGAACCCGCGCAGCAGGGACGGCACCGGGGCACTGGCAATATCACCAAACACCAGCTTCTGCTCGGCCCGGCTCAGCACCACCACTTTTTCCATCACGGCTTCGGCGTGCTCGCCAATCAAATGCAGCGGCAGCATCTCCCCGGTGTGTGAAAAAAGCGCCAGTTTGACCGGAATCGGCAGCGGCGGACGCACTTCGTCGCCGGCCGCGCTGGGCGCATGCTGGCTCAGCGTCAGCGTGTATTCGCAGCGCTCAGCGTCGTAGTGACCGTGCGCCTTGAGCCGCGGCGTGCCAGCGTGGCGATACCAGGCAAGGTACGGCATCAGGTCGGTGTCGTTGGCCTCGCCCAGTGCGCCGAGAAAATCTTCCAGCGTGGCGGCGCGGCCGTCATTGCGTTCGAAGTAACGGTCCATGCCGCGACGAAAGCCGTCCGGACCGAGGCTGCCAGCAAGCATGCGCACCAGCTCGGAGCCCTTCTCGTACACCGTCGCGGTATAGAAGTTGTTGATCTCGCTGTAATGCGCAGGGCGCACCGGATGCGCCAGCGGGCCGGCGTCCTCGGGGAACTGCGCGCGGCGCAGCAGGGATACATCCTCGATGCGTTTCAGCGGCGCGGAGTTCATGTCGGCCGAGAAGCTCTGCTCGCGGAACACGGTCAGGCCTTCCTTCAGCGACAACTGGAACCAGTCGCGGCAGGTCACCCGGTTGCCGCTCCAGTTGTGGAAGTACTCGTGCGCGACCACCGCCTCGACGTGACGGTATTCGTCGTCGGTGCTGGAGTCCGGGTCGGCCAGCAGGTACTTCGCATTGAAGATGTTGAGACCCTTGTTCTCCATTGCCCCCATGTTGAAGTCATGGGTGGCGACGACGTGGAACACGTCGAGGTCGTAGTTGCGGCCGTAGGTCTGCTCGTCCCAGCGCATCGAGCGTTCCATCGCGTCCATCGCGTAGTGGCAGCGGTCGATGACGTCCGACTCGGCCCAGATCTTCAGCTGCACCGGGCGATCGTCGGCGGTGACGTAATCGCGCTCGAGCTTGTCCAGCCGACCGGCGACCAGCGCGAACAGGTAGCTCGGTTTCGGGTGCGGATCGACGAAACTGGCCCAGTGGCGACCGCCCTCCAGTTCACCACTGCCGTCGGGGTTGCCGCCGGCGAGCAGCACCGGAAAGCGCGCGCGGTCGGCACGCAGGGTGACCCGGTAGCGCGACTGCACGTCGGGGCGGTCGGGGAAGAACGTGATGTGGCGAAAGCCCTCGGCCTCGCACTGGGTCAGCAGGAAACCGGCCTCGTGGCTGCCGGAAAGGTACAGCCCTTCCAGCGCGGTATTCGCCGCCGGGCGCAGCCGCACACGGGTCTCCAGCACGCTGCCGTCGCGTGCACCGTCTACCTCAAGCACGCTGTTTTCATAGCGATAGGCCGACGCGGGCAACGCCTCGCCATCGAGCGAGATCGACAGCAGCTGCAGATTCTCGCCATCCAGTCGCAGTGGCGCGTCCTGTGCGGGGTCGCGGCGCAGCAACAGGCGCGCGCAGAGTTCGCTGGCCTCGATGCCGAGGTCGAAATCCAGCTCGACGGTGTCGACCGACCACGCCGGTGGACGGTAGTCGGCGAGGCGAACAAGTGAAGGGGTTTGCGGTGCGGATGTGTGCATGGAAACAACATGGGATAGGGGACATATCAGGCTAACATGGGGCGCTTTAATGGCAGGAGAACCCGGTGACTGGACAAAATACGGCGCGTTACAGCGCGGAACGGGCGCAATCCGGGAATCAGCCGATCGTGGTTCTGACTGATCGCCACGACGGCCGGTGCCTGCGCATCGCCCTGCATGGCGCTGCGCTGCTCGGTTTCGAGCTGCCTTTTGGCGGTCGGGTGCACGATCTGGCCGACGGTTACCGCGATGGGGCCGAAATCGCGGCACGGCCCGGTTCGCGTTTCGCGATCATGGCGCCGTTTGCCGGTCGCGTGGCCGATGCGCACTATCGGTTTGACGGCCAGCTGGAGGATTTGCAGCCGGGCGTGAGCGGTGCCGAACGCGGTGCGAGGCACGGTTTCGTGCGTGGTGTGGAGTTTTCGCTCGATACGCTGGTCGCCGACGAGGCACGCGCGCAGGTGGTACTGAGCACGCAGGCGATTCGCCCGCAGCCGGGTTATCCGCACGCAATCGATCTGGCGGTAGTGTTCACGCTCGACGCCGGCGGCCTCACTCTCGAAGCGCGCATGCGCAATGTCGGCGAACAAGCGGCGCCGTGCTTCTTCGGCTGGCACCCGTATTTCCGCCTCGCCGAGCACACCGTGGTCGACGGCTGGCAGTTGCAGATTCCCGCGCAAACCCTGATCCGCACCGGCGCCGACCTGATCGCGCTGCCCGGCGCGGCCGCCTACGTGTCGCTGGACGATGCCCCGGCGCTGGATTTTCGCGAATCGCGGATGATCGGTGACAGCATCATCGACCAGGGCTATACCGACCTGGACGTCGAGCCCGATGGCCGCATTCGCACCCGCCTGCGCGACCCGTCCAGCGGACTCGGCATTGCCGTCTGGCAGGAGCGCGGCGTGATGCACGCGTTCACCGGCGACACCATCAGCCGCGATGCGCGCTGGTCGATGGCGCTGGAGCCGATGGAATGCATGGCCGACGCGTTCAACCGGCCCGAATGCGCCGGGGCGATCCGGCTTGAGCCGGGTCAGGAACGCCGTTTCCGTTGTGGCGTGGAGGTCGAGTTCACATGACTGAGGTGATGGATGCCTTGCCCGGCATCGAGCAGATTCGTGCCGCGGCCACGCGTATCGCGCCGCATGCGCGGCTGACGCCGGTGATGCGCAGCCCGGTGCTGGATGCGCTCAGCGGTGCCGAACTGCACTTCAAATGCGAGCACCTGCAGCGCGGTGGCGCGTTCAAGTTTCGCGGTGCCTGCAATGCGGTCTGGGCGCTCAGTGATGCGCAGGCCGCACACGGCGTGGTCACCCACTCGTCCGGCAACCACGGCAACGCGCTGGCATTGGCCGCCGCCACCCGCGGCATTGCCGCCCACGTGGTGGTGCCCGACGGTGCGGTGCGCGCCAAGGTCGAGGCGATCGAACGCGCGGGCGCCATTCTGCATCGCTGCGCCCCGAATCAGGCGGCTCGCGAGGCCAGGGCCGCCGAAGTGCAGCAGGCGACCGGCGCGGTGCTGGTGCACCCGTATGCCGATACGCAGGTGATGGCAGGGCAGGGCACGCTGGCGCTGGAGCTGTTGCAGCAGGTATCGGGGCTGGACACGTTGATCACGCCGGTCGGCGGTGGCGGCCTGGCCAGCGGCGTGGCGATTGCCGCGCATGCGATCGATCCCGGCCTCAGCCTGTTTGGTGCCGAGCCAGAGGGTGCCGACGATGCGGCACAATCACTGGCCAGCGGACAGCGTGTCACCAGTGTCGTGCCCGATACCGTGTGCGATGGCCTGCGCGCCTTGATCGGTGCAACCAACATCGACGCCTTGCGTCAGCATCGGGTGCAGCTGATCACGGTCAGCGACGCGGAGATCATCGCCGCGATGCAGCTGATCTGGACCGAGCTCAAGCAGGTGGTGGAAGTGTCCAGCGCCACCGTGCTGGCAGCCATACTCAAGCAGCCCGAGCGTTTCGCCGGGCGTCGCGTGGGTCTGGTGATCAGCGGCGGCAACGTCGACCTGCAGGCTTTGCCCTGGTAGCCAGGCGCGAACCTCAGCCGCCGGCAGCCTCCGTCGCAGGGTAGTTGCTGCTCGGGACCGGCGGCGCGCTGTCCGTTGCCGGAGAGGCATGGTTGAACGTATGCAGGTCGAGCTGGCTCACCGGGATCGGCCGGTAGTCCTCGCCGAAAGCCACTTCACCCAGCTTCCAGCCTGCCGGCCGGCGCACCGCGCCCCAGAACCGCTTCAGCGCAACCCAGTGCAGCCCGACCAGGCCGTAATTGTTGTCAGCGTCGACGACAGGGTCGCCCACGCCGGTCGGCCGCGGCGCGATGCCATACAGCGAGGTGCCGAAGATCACGTCCCAGATCGAAAACACCTGGCCGTAATTGCAGTTGTGCAGCGCTGGTCGATCCGGGTCGACCAGCATGTGGTGCAGCCGGTGGAACTTCGGGTCGACGAAGATGCGCTCGAACATGCGGCCAAAGCCGATCCGTGCGTTGGTATGCGAGAAGTTCTGCGCCAGCTCGCCCAGCAACATCAGCCATGCGAACTGGTCCGGATCGACGCCCATCACCAGCCCCACCACCGCCAGGATCATCGACTGGATGAAGCCATCGACCAGACTGCCGCGGTCGTTGGTCCAGCAGCTCATCTGGCGCTGGCTGTGATGCATGCTGTGCAGCGCCCACCACCAGGGCAGGGCGTGCTGGGTACGGTGCATCCAGTAATAGACGAAGTCGTAGGCTACGTAATATGTGGCGAACAGCAGGTACGGATGCTGGTTGAACCATGGCATCCATGAGGTCAGCGCCAGCGGCGAGCCGGTGCTGGAAGCGGCCGTGTCGGCGCCACCGAACAGGTGGCTGAACGGCATCAGCACCAGGTAGCTGAACAGCGGAAAGATGCCCAGCAGCATCAGCAAGGTGTAGTTGCGGTCGACCAGGGTGAGCTTGCGATCACTCCATTTTTCGGCCGGAAACCAGGTTTCCAGCGGACGGAAGATGAAACCGATGATGCCAACCTGCAAGGCGGCAATCAGCAACGAGGCGGCGATGTCCCTGGGGTCACCGGACAGGCCGCTCAGGTGCAGCGTGTCCAGAAAAGGCACCACTGCGTGCGCGCTGAGCCAGTTGACGAGGTAGTTCCACAGGGCGGGCAGGTCAAACATCGGTGCGTCTTTCAGTGTGCGTGAAGTGAGCATCATATCGCCGCATGAAATCCTGCGGGCTGAATAGCGGTCAAGCCGACCGCAGCCCGGTGCGCCAGCGGGGCGACAAGCGCGCCGTGCTGGGTTACGGTTTGCACCACTCCGTCATGATCCAGCCGCCATGATCCAGACCGCCGAGCCGACACGTTGCCACTGGGCCAGCGACGAACTGCTGCGCCACTACCACGACACCGAATGGGGCGTGCCGCTGCATGAGGACAACCTGCTGTTCGAATTCCTGGTATTGGAGGGCGCGCAGGCCGGGTTGTCGTGGCGCACCGTGCTGGCCAAGCGTGATCACTACCGCGAGGTGTTCCATCGGTTCGAGATCGCTCGCGTGGCCGCGATGAGCGACCGCGCGCTGGAGAAAGCGCTGCTCGATCCCGGCATCATCCGCAATCGCCTCAAGGTGTCATCCACCCGCGACAACGCAATCGCGGCGCTGGCGGTGATCGAGGAGTTCGGCAGCCTCGATGCGTACCTGTGGTCCTTCGTCGACGGCAAGCCGCTGCGCAATCGCTGGCGCGGCATGGGCGAGGTGCCGGCCAGCACCGAGCTGTCCGACCGCATGAGCAAGGCGCTGAAAAAGCGCGGCTTCCGCTTCGTCGGCAGCACCATCTGCTACTCGCTGCTGCAGGCCACCGGCATGGTCAACGACCATCTGGTGGGCTGCTATCGGCACAAGGCATGTGCGACCGCATCATGAGGATCGCTCAGCGCGCATCGAACTCCGGCGCGCGGCGGATGGTCTCGATCAGCAACTGACGAAACCATTCGTGGGCGCGATCGTGGTCGCGTGACGGGTGCCAGTAGGCGAGGATCGGAATGGGCCTCAGCTTGATCGGCAACACCTGCGTGGCCAGCGGCAACAGGCGCGAAAAGCTGGCGGCGTAGGAGCTGGGCATGGTCAGCAGCAGGTCGCTGCCGGCGACCACCTGGCAGGCCGAGAAATAGTGCTGGCAGACCAGTTGGATCTGGCGCGGCCGTCCATCCTGGGTCAGCAGCACATCCAGCGGCACGGCTTCACCCAACTGCGATACGGCGACATGGCGCGCAGCCAGGTAGTCGGCCTTGCGCAGCATGCTGGCGGCCAGTGGATGCTTGCGCCGCATCACCACCACCAGCGACTCGTCCAGCAGGTGTTCGCTGGACAGACGCTGGCCACTACCGAGGCGGCGATCGATCACCAGGTCGATGCTGCCGGCGGTCAGTTCGCGCTCGACCTCACTGGCGGCGATACGTCGGCTGACCAGACGCACGCCGGGCGCCAGTTGGGCCAGCCGAGAAAGCAGCGGCGGAAAGGCGATCGACTCCAGCACATCGCGCACACCCAGACTGAACTGCTGCTCCAGTGCTTCGGCGCGGAACGCCGGCTGCATTCGCGTAGTCGCCTGCAGCCCTTTCAGGTGCAGCTGCACCTCGGCCATCACCGTGCGCGTGGTGTCGGTGGGGATCACCCGGTTGCCCTGGCGCACGAACAGCGGGTCGCCGAACAGATCGCGCAGCCGGTTCAACGAGTGGGTAATCGCCGGCTGGGTCAGGTGCAGCGAACGCGCTGCCGCGCTGATCCCGCCCTGGCTGTAGATCGCCTCCAGTACGCGGAACAGGTTCAGATCCATGCGCAGGTCGGGACGATTCATCGGGGTGGGACTCGGGGTGGGCGGCGTTGCCTACATATTAGCCACACTGATAGATGGACATAAAACCTATGCATTACGCCGATGACTGGCGATGGGCGTAGGCTGGCTGCTTCGCCAGTGCGCCTGTCACGGAAACCCCATCATGGATTTCGCCCACTCCGCACGCAGCCAGGAACTGATCGGGCAGCTGCAACGCTTCATGCGCGAAGAGGTCGTGCCGGCCGAGGCGGTCTACGCCAGCCAGCTCAGCGGCAGCCCTGACTGGCGACAATGGCGCCAGCCGCCAGTGATGGAAACGCTGAAGGCGAAGGCGCGTGCGGCTGGTTTGTGGAACCTGTTCCTGCCCGAGCCCGAACATGGCGCCGGCCTGAGCAATGTCGATTACGCACCGCTGGCCGAGATCATGGGCCACTCCTTCATCGCGCCGGAGGTGTTCAACTGCAACGCACCGGACAGCGGCGACATGGAGGTGCTGGTGCGCTACGGCTCCGCCGACCAAAAGGCGCGCTGGCTGGCGCCGTTGCTGGCCGGCGAGATCCGCTCGGCGTTCTGCATGACCGAGCCCGGCGTGGCTTCGTCCGACGCCACCAACATGCAGGCCACCGCCACCATCGAGGGCGACGAGGTGGTGCTCAACGGGCGCAAGTGGTGGTCCACCGGCATTGGTCATCCGCATTGCCGCGTCGTGATCTTCATGGGCGTCAGCAACCCCGACGCGCCGCCGCACCAGCGTCACGCGATGGTGCTCTGTCCGCTGGATGCGCCCGGGGTAAAGGTCGAGCGGATGCTTCCGGTATTCCATGATCTGGACGAACCGGCCGGGCATGGCGAGGTGAGCTTCACCGAGGTGCGGCTGCCGGCGGACCACATCATTCTCGGCCCTGGCCGCGGCTTCGAGATCGCCCAGGGCCGGCTCGGCCCCGGCCGCATCCATCACTGCATGCGCGCGATCGGTGCGGCCGAGCGCGCGCTGTCGCTGTTGTGCGCGCGCGCCACCACGCGCACTGCGTTCGGCCAGCCGTTGATCAAGCTCGGCGGCAACGTCGACATCGTCGCCGACCTGCGCATGGCGATCGAGCAGGCGCGTTTGCTCACCCTCAAGGCGGCCTGGCTGATCGACACCCAGGGCGTGAAGGCGGCGATGAGCGAGATCTCGCAGATCAAGGTGATCGCGCCGATGGTGGCGCAGCGCGCCGCCGACGCGGCGATGCAGATCCACGGCGGCGCAGGCATGTCGGATGACTTCCCGCTGGCGTCGTTGTATGCCTATGCCCGGGTGCTGCGGCTGGCCGATGGCCCGGACGAAGTGCATCGCGGCCTGATCGCCAAACTCGAACTGCGCGCGCAGCAGAAAGCCATGGAGGCATCTGCATGAGTGCATTGATCGACGAGACCCGCGAGATGCGCGAGGAGGACAGTCTCGACCTCGCCGCCGTCGATGCCTTCCTCAAGCAGCACATCGCCGACCTGCACGGCACCCCGACCATCCGCCAGTTTCCCGGCGGCGCGTCGAACCTCACTTACCTGATCCGCTACGGTGAACGCGAGCTGGTGCTGCGCCGCCCGCCTGCAGGGGTCAAGGCGAAGTCTGCCCACGACATGTTGCGCGAGGCGCAGGTGATGACGGCGCTGAAAACCGCCTATCCGCACGTGCCGCAGATTCTCGCCCGCTGCGATGACCCCAGCGTGCTGGGCAGCGATTTCTATGTGATGGAACGGCTGCGCGGCATCATCCTGCGCCGCGAGCTGCCGCCCGGCCTCGGCCTCGATGAAGCCGGCGTGCGCCAGCTTTGCCACGGCTTCATCGATCGCCTGGTCGAGTTGCACCAGGTCGATGCCACGGCGCCGGCGCTGGCCGCGCTGGGCAAGGGCGAGGGCTATATCGCGCGCCAGGTCGGTGGCTGGAGCGAGCGCTGGCGCAAGGCGCTCACCGACGACTCCGACCCCTGCGAAGACGTGCTCGCGTGGCTGGCGCAGCAGCAGCCCGCGCGCGAAACGGCGATCTGCGTGCTCCACAACGACTACCGTTTCGACAACGTGGTGCTCGACCCGGCCAACCCGCTGGACATCATCGGCGTGCTCGACTGGGAGCTCGCCACCCTCGGCGATCCGCTGATGGACCTCGGCAGTTCGCTGGCCTACTGGGTGCAGGCCGACGACGACGCGGTATTCCAGTCGTTTCGCCGCCAGCCCACCCACGTACCCGGCATGCTGAGCCGGCGCGAGGTGATTGACTATTACGGCGAGCGCAGCGGCTGGCATGTGGATCAGTTCGATTTCTACGAGATCTTCGGCCTGTTCCGGCTGATGGTGATCATCCAGCAGATCTACCGCCGCTTCGTGCTGGGTCAGACCCATAACCCGCAGTTCGCCGGCTTCGGCCAGGCGGCGACGTACATGGGCCAGCGCTGCCGGCGGCTGATCGCCCGCTCGGAGCTCTGAGCATGCGCAGCGCGTTATTGATACGCCATGGCCAGGCCAGTTTCGGCGCCGAGGATTACGACAAGTTGTCCGCGCTCGGCGAGCAGCAATCGCGCGAGCTGGGCCGGTGGTTGCAACAGACTGGCCAGCAGCCGGATCTGATCGTGGTCGGCTCCATGCAACGACACATCCGCACCGCCGAGCTGTGCATCGAAGCCGCTGGCGTGACGGCGCCGCAGCTGACGCTGGAGCAGATGGACGAACTCGATCACGTCGAGATCGTGGCGCGCTACCGCCCCGATTTCAGCTCGTTCGATGCCATGCGCGCCGAGCTGACGGGTAGCGCCGATCCGCAGCGCGCGTTCCAGCAACTGTTCGCCGCAGCTGTCGCGCGCTGGACCAGCGGCGCGCACGACGGCGAGTACACACTCAGCTGGTCAGCGTTCCGCGAGCGCGTGCTGCACGGGCTGCAGACGCTGGCCGCGCATGAGGCGCGCACGATCTGGGTATTCACCTCCGGTGGCCCGATCGGAGTGATCGCCCATGCCTTGATCGGTGCCTCCATCGAGCATTCGCTGGCGCTGAGCTGGCCACTGGTCAACACCTCGCTGACCCGCGTGGCGCTCAGCGGCAACCACCACAGCCTGATCAGCTACAACAGCTGGCCGCATCTCGAACTGGCCGGCAATCCGCGCCTGGTCACCCATCGCTGAACCTGTTCGACGCATCGCAGAAGGAACCCTCATGAGCGCACCCGACCTGTTCGATCTCAGCGGCAAAGTCGCCCTCATCACCGGCGCCAGCCGCGGCATCGGCGCCGAGATCGCCAAACTGCTGGCGGCGCATGGCGCACACACCATTGTTTCCAGCCGCAAGCAGGCCGACTGCCAGCTGGTGGTCGACGAAATCATTGCTGCTGGCGGTACGGCCGAAGCGGTTGCCTGCCACATCGGCGAGATGGCACAGATCGAGGCTCTGTTCGCCGAGGTCGAACAGACACATGGCCGTCTGGACGTGCTGGTCAACAATGCCGCCACCAACCCGTATTTCGGCCCGATCACCGAGACCGACCCCGCGATCTTCCAGAAAACGGTCGACGTCAACATTCGCGGTTACTTCTACATGTCCAGTCATGGCGCGAAGTTGATGGCCAAAAACGGCGGCGGCGCCATCGTCAACGTGGCCTCGGTCAACGGCGTGGTGCCCGGCTTCCAGCAGGGCATCTACTCGATCACCAAGGCGGCGGTGATCTCGATGACCAAGGCTTTTGCGGTCGAATGCGCCGAATCCGGCGTGCGCTGCAACGCGCTGCTGCCGGGCCTGACCGACACCAAGTTCGCCTCGGTGCTGGTCAACAACCCGGCCATCCTCAAGCAGGCGCTGGCGCATGTGCCTATGCGTCGCGTGGCACAACCCTCGGAGATGGCGGGCGCCGCCCTGTATCTTGCCTCTCCCGCTTCGTCGTACACCACCGGCGCCGTGCTCAATGTGGACGGTGGCTACTTGTCCGTCTGATTCTTTCCATCCGCCACACAGGCCAGGAGTTCTCCCATGACCCGAGTTTCCGCCCATCGCGTCGCCGGCAAGAAGGCCTTCATCACCGGCGCCGCCGGTGGCCTCGGTGCTGCCATCGCGCGCATGCTGGCGCGCCACGGCGCCCTGGTATTCCTCACCGACATCAACGAAGAGGCCGTCTATGCCGTGGCTGCCGCGATCAACCTCGAGCACGGCCAAACAGTGGCATGGTCGGCGGCGCAGAACGTACGCGACGAGGAGCGCTGGAAGAGCGCGCTGGCCGAGGCGGAGGGCTCGATGGATGGCCTGTCGGTGCTGGTCAACAACGCCGGCATCGGCGCGATCGGCGGCGTCGAGAGCCTTACGCCGAAGGAATGGGCGCGGGTGATGGGCGTCAATGTCGACGCCGTCTACCTCGGTTGCAAGTACGCGTTGCCGCTGTTGAAGCGCAACCAGCCCGCGTCGATCATCAACATCTCCTCGCTGGCTGCATTCAAGGTCTTTCCCGACTACACGGTCTACAACGCCTCCAAGGCCGCGGTGGCATCCCTCACCAAGTCGGTCGCGGTCGACTGCGCCAGTCAGCACGTCGACGTGCGCTGCAACTCGATCCACCCTGCCTTCATCCGCACTGGCATTATCGAGCCGTTCTTCGAGCAGCTCGGTGAAGAGGAGGCGCTGCGCAAGCTCACCCGCGGCATTCCGATGAAGCGCCTGGGCGAAGTCGACGACGTGGCCTACGCCGCGCTCTACCTCGCCTCCGACGAAAGCCGCTACATCACCGCTGCCGAGCTGCGTGTCGACGGCGGCGCCTCGGCCATCTGATTCCTTTCCCCCTCTACTGCAGGTAACCGCCATGTCCCTGATCAACCGCCAGCTCCGCCTCAAGACCCGTCCCGACGGCCTGGTCCGGCGCGACAACTTCGACCTGGTCGAGCAGGCCGTGCCCGAGCTGAAGGATGGCGAGGTACTGGTGAAGGTGCTGTACCTGTCGATGGATCCGACCCAGCGCGTGTGGATGCGTGATGTCCCGCAATACCTGCCGCCGGTGGCGATCGGCGAGGTGATGCGCGCGCTGGGCCTGGGTCGCGTGGTGGCCTCGCGCTCGTCGAAGTACAGCGAAGGCGACCTGGTGCAGGGCGTCACCGGCTGGCAGGACTATTTGCTGCTGCAGGAGGACGCCAAGGGCTACGTGCGCCTGCCGGCCGACCCCGGCATCCCGCTGCCGACCCTGCTCGGCGCCGCCGGCATGAGTGGCGTCACCGCTTATTACGGCATGACCGATATCACCCCGGCCCAGCCCGGCGAGACGGTGGTGGTCTCGGCCGCCGCCGGCTCGGTGGGCTCGATCGCCGGCCAGATCGCGAAGATTCAGGGCGCCCGCGTGGTCGGCATCGCCGGGGGCGCGGACAAGTGCCGTTACCTGGTCGACGAGTTGGGCTTCGATGCCGCGGTTGACTACAAGGCAGCCGACTTCAAGCAGCAGCTCAAGGCGGCCACGCCCGATGGCGTGCATGTGAATTTCGAGAATGTCGGGGGCGAGGTGATGCGCGCGGTGCTGTCACGCATGGTGATCGGCGGGCGTGTGGCGTTGTGTGGGTTGATTTCCGGATACAACAGTGGCGAGAAGCCCAGCGACGACTTTGGGCCTTTCATCATGAAGCGGCTCAGCATGCGCGGGTTCCTTGTGCTTGATTACACGAAGACGAAGGAGGCGGTGGGGGCGATCGTGGGGTGGATTCGGGAGGGGAAGTTGAGGACGGAGGAGACGGTGGCCGAGGGGTTGGAGAATGCGCCGGTGGTGCTCAATCGGTTGTTTGATGGGAGTCATCGGGGGAAGTTGGTGTTGCGGGTGGCCGAATGATGAAACAAATAGACCTAGAATCCAGACTTTGACCCAATCAACAGGCTCCGGAGATGGCGAAAATACCAGCTGGCCCAAAGGACCTGATGGTCAACGGGAAAGTTGTCGAGGGTGTCCTAGATTTTGTGTAAACGGGCCACAGGCGGGAAACTGCCCTTTGACCCGGAGACACCATGAGCTCACGCAAGCACGAGGTACCCGACGAGCTGCTCAGCAGCCTGTTGGCCAACTA
>JBAZRB010000025.1:0-66358 GCA_041663105.1 Rhodanobacter sp. | reverse complement strand
CGTTTTCAGAAACCGCAGCGCGATCAGAAAGCACCGGCCACATCCACCCATGCCTACATGATTGAGTTTGGTCGTTTGGCGCCGCCGCCATGGTAGCTCAGGTCGTACAGCGACCATCGGGCAACCGTCAGCAGCGGTCCAATCAACTGCTACCGCGGGACAGTCGCTGACCGGCCAATAACAGGCGGTCGGATGCTGCAACGGCAAGCCACAAAGCAGTCATTCAAAATCACTGACTACCACTGAAAGGTTGCAGTTCACAGTTGATTTCAGCCCTGGAGTTAAGCGGCGCTAGCCTTTTCGCGCGTCCGCCTAGAATGAATTGTCGGACGGCAATACTTACTTCGCCGTAGCGTTGCTCAAACGCTGGTGTGTAGCTGGCTTGCAACCGGCCGCGCATTGAAAGTAAGCGGCGCTGCCAGGATAGTCCACGGTCATCACAAAGTGGCGGAAGACGTTACCTCCGAGTGCACCTTTAATAGGCACGTCGGTGTACTTGGACATATAAGCCGCGATGTGGGATTGCACGGTGAACCAAACAGGACCGACTGCCCAACCGGCAACCACCACCTGTGGGACTTCTATAAGTTTGGGACCGTAAAGATCGTCGCCATTAGGTACCACTCGCCATGTCGGATGTGCTTTATGCCACCGAGCAAAAACACTTTGGTCAATATAGCTCGTGACCCCATAACCGCCTACCGTGGGCGTGTGGCTAGCTGTCTCGCCTGCAGGCGTTGGATGCGCAGTTGCGCCAGTATCAAGCAGCATCTGGATCGGCTCTCCGGCAACCTGAATGGTTATCCGCGCGAAGCCGCTGGCCAATCCGAGCTTCGCAGCATGGACACCAGCATCGGGCTGCCACGATGCCGACTGCAACAGAAGTCGATGAGCTGGGTAGTCAAAAGTCCACACGTGCCCAGGCAGATATCCAGCGCCAAGTTGGCCATCGCTGCTTCCATAAGGCACAGACTGAATCATCAGCGCCTTGCCGCAAGAACTGCTCAGAGGGGGTGGAAGCCCGCGGCCCACCTTGAAGTTAGGTAAGTCGGCGACCGTAAGCACGGAGTCCCCCAGCTTGCAGCTGCGTGTGTTCAGGCCCAACCGCTTGGTAGCTTCGGCGGTTATCCAGTACATGCCACCGCCGCCACCGCCACCTGTGTCTACCAGCAAGCGAAGCTTCTGCCCGTTCACTGCTTCGGGCACGGCGTAGAAGTGGCCGGCCTCGTAGACCGTTGGGATCGTGCGTGAAGCTCGTGCTGCACTCGGCTTGGGTGTGACGACAGCAAGTGCTACGGCCATCGTCATAGTGAACGCAAATATCATCTTTATCGCCCTTCCAATTTGTAGGCCGACCGCAGGTATCTATCACCTTCACCGTACGTTATCGGAAAATGGGCTTTCCCAAAGCAGCCGTTCGCGACCGACTGAAAAGGGTCGATAGCGGAAATTGCCATGCCTCAGAATCGTATGTGATCCGTACGAGGTTGGCGTGAGCGGGCGGCGGATCTTGATCTTGATCTTGATCTTGATCTTGATCTTGATCTTGATCTTGATCTTGATCTTGATCTTGATCTTGATCTTGATCTTGATCTTGATCTTGATCTTGATCTTGATCTTGATCTTGATCTTGACTACACCCCCTTGTGAAGCGGTGAGTCGCGGACGACAGGCCCGCAGGGGCGGCGGCAGGGATGCCGGCGCCTTTTCGCCAGGACAGGAGTCCTGTCGAAAAGCCCGGCCGCGGCTCACGGACTTGTCGGGCGCAGCCCGGCAAGCGCCGAGGAGGGTGCCCTTCTCTCTGGTTACTCTCTCTCGGGCAAGCGAGAGAGAGTAACTCGCCCTCCGCAGGAGGACGAAACGCTCTTGTTCTGCGCTGTTGGTGCATACCCACAGCGCGAGCACCACGCCGGAAAAGAGCGCGACGGAGGAAGCCAAACGGAAAGCTTGAGGTCAGCTTGGACGGGCTGTTGATCTTCAAGAACCCGGATCTAGAGTGACTTATCCGGCTTCGAGCGCTTGAGTTCGCTTACCTCCAGCACCTGCGCGATCCGCCCCCCATCCCAGCGATAGATCAGGTGTTGCGCCTGTACGCACGGTGCGACCACGTCCGGGTAGAACGCGGCGAGGCATTCGCCGCCGGCGTGGCGGGCGCTGTCGAAGACGAGGCCGTTGGAGCCGGCATCGCGTAGCGCGCGGGCCAGCGCGACGCTGGCGGCGTAGCTGTGCGGATCATGCGCGGCCGGCCAGCGGCTGCGGATGTCGTGCAGTTTGCTGTCGAGACTGGTGCGGTAGCAGCGCATCTCGATATCGCAGGCGGGTTCAGTGGTGGCGGCGAGGAAGCGTTCGCGGTGATATACGGTTTCCTCCACCGCGGTGGCGACGCTGTGCGCGGCGTAGAACACGCCCCAGCTGCCGTCGGAGAAACGACTGCCTTCGGGGTTGAGGTGGGTGAACGCGGCCATTACCGGGGTGGAGCCGGGGCCGCTGATGCGGCGTTCTGTTGGCACCAGCTTCAGCGCACCTGCTTCTTCGCGCAGGCGCGGATTGGTCAAGGCCTCGATCGCGAACAGCGCGTCGATATCGGCCGGGTCGGCGATGCGATCGTAGACGCCGATGGTCGGAAACCGGCTGGGCACGATGCGGTACGCATGGCTCCAGCGCACGCGTTTGATCGGGGGCAGGTCAGTCGGCATCGGGCCTCCTGCGCGTCATGGTTGCAAGTGGCCCACGCGCATGGCGCCGTGGCCGAACGGGCAGCATTGCCGCGGTCCGTATTGCAGGGCGCGACGCTGGCGTCATCAGCCGCGTTGCGCATCCAGGTATTGGCGCACCACATAGAGGTCAGCCACGTTGCCGGACAACATGCGCTCAAGCGCGGAGTGGCCGCCGAACAACGGCGACTGGTTGGGCTTGTGCAGCCAGTCGTCGGCCTGGCCCGGGTCGGGAAACAGGATCTGCAGCGACTGCCAGATGCCCAGCAGGTAACTGATCCGCTCCAGCGTGTCGCGACCCAGCACGGCGTCGCGCTGGCGCTTCCATTTGTAGAAAGTCGATTCCGGTGGGTCGCCAAGCAACTTGCGCTGGTCGGCAATGCGCAGCTTCCATTGCTCGGCCATGCGGAAGAATGCGCGCAGCGCCGGGCCACCGAGATCGCCGGAAGGCAGGGTTTCGGGGAGCAACTGAGCCAGCATGCAAACTCTCCATGTGAAGCTTGGTGCAAATTTACTCCACGTAAAATGTGTGGTCAATTTTTGACCAGACGCTTGGCGGCGCTCAGGGTTTCACCGCTGCCTTCTTGTCGGCGCAATCGCAGCCGTAATCCGGCTCCGGGCCGCCATCGGAGATAAAGCGGTCGATGCGTTGCTCCAGCAGCGGCAGCGGTACCGAGCCCGTGGAGAGCACGGTGTCGTTGAAGTGACGGATATCAAACTTCGGGCCCAGTGCCTTTTCCGCGCGGGCACGCAGCTCGAGGATTTTCAGATAACCCAGTTCGTAGGACAACGCCTGGCCGGGCCAGCTGATGTAGCGATCGACTTCGTTGGCGATCTCGCGGTCGGACAGCGCGGTGTTGACGGTGAGGTAGTCGATCGCCTGCTGGCGGGTCCAGCCGAGGTGATGGATGCCGGTGTCGACGACCAGCCGGCAGGCACGCCACATCTGGTAGGTAAGAAAGCCGAACTGCTGGTAAGGCGTCTGGTAGATCCCCATTTCGTTGCCGAGATATTCCGAATACAGCCCCCAACCCTCGCCATAGGCGGAGATGTAACCATCGCGGCGGAACTCGGGTTGGCCGTGGCTTTCGTCGGCCAGTTCCAGCTGCAGCGCGTGGCCCGGATACGACTCGTGCAGGGTCAGTGCCGGCATGTTGAACAGAGGCCGCGACTTCAAGTCGTAGGTGTTGACCAGATAGACGTCCGGACCGCCGCGGCCGGAGGTGTAGTACGGCGCGATATCGGCCGGCACCGGTTTGATGGTGAAGCGCTCGCGCGGCAGGTGATCGAAGAATTTCGAGAGCTGGCCATCGACCTCCTTGGCCACCCACGCGGTGCGGTCAAGCAGTTCCTGCGGCGTCCTGGCGTAGAACTGCGGGTCGCTGCGCAGGAACTGCAGGAACGCGGGGAAGCTGCCCTTGAAACCACTTGCCTGCATCACCGTGAGCATCTGCGCGTGGATCTTCGCCACCTGCTCCAGCCCGATCTGGTGGATCTGGTCCGGGCTGAGGTCGAGCGTGGTGTATTCATGGATCTGCTGGCGATAGAACGCCTTGCCATCGGGCAGCGCCTCGGCGGCGAGCGTGGTGCGTGCGTGCGGCACGTACTCGTCATCGAAGAACTTCAGCAGCTTGGCGTAGGCAGGAATCACCTCGTCGCGAATTTCCGCGAGGGCCTGGCCCTGCAGCGCCTGCGCCTGATCGACGGGGATCGCGTCCGGCAACTGCCTGAACGGCGCGTAGAAGCTGCTCTGCAGTGGATCCTTCAGGTTGGCCACCGCCGCGATCGATACATCGCGCCCCTTCAGCACCTCGCGCGGCACGCTGAAGCCGCGCTTCAGGCCCAGTCGCATGTTGGCGATCTGCTGGTCGAAATAGGCCGGAATCTGGCTCAACCGCTCGAGGTATCGACGGTAGTCGTCGGCACTGTGCAGCTTGTCGCCGCCGAGCTCGTAGCCGATGTCCGACCAGAACGCCGAGTCGCTGTTGAACGGCATCTGCCAGTTCTTGAATTTCTGGTCGGCGATGAAGTTGCCGATCTGCTCGCGATAGACCGCGTAGTTGACCTGGTTGGCCGGCGACAGCTGCGCGACGTCGATGCCATCGAGCTGCTTCATGACGCCCTGCCAGTACTGCAGCCGCGCCTGCTGGCTCGCGGCATCGACCTGATCGAGGCTTGCCTTGCCGGCTTGCGCTTCACCCGAGGCGCTGATGCCGGACTGACCGGTGCGCCAGGCCCATTCGCTGGTGTAGATGCCATGGAAGCGCGCATCGGTATTCTGATCCGCGTGCGCCACGCCCACCAGCAACGCCGCCGCCAGACCCAGCCATGTCCATCTTGTTGCGATCATCACGATGCAGCCTCTTGTTCGGTCGTGTCAGCGGGTGACGCCGTCGCGGCGTCCTCGACGCTCCAGTAATCCAGTGCCGCGGCCGGCAACTGGGGCAACTCCGCGCGCTCGAGCACGGCGCGCACGAGGTCTTTCAATCGTGCCACACGCAGGCTGATGTCACGAGCGGCGAGCCAGCGGGAAAAATCGGTCAGCGACTCCAGCGTGGTGCCGTCCAGATCAGGCGATTCCTCCAGACTGAGCACGACCGTGCGCCGGCCCGCGTGCGCCTCCACGCACTGCCGCGCCAGCGCCATGACAGCCTCCGCGTTGGCGAAGAACAGCGGCTGCTCCGGTCGCAGGATCAGCACCTCACCCGGCTCGACCGCCTGCGGATGCGCCTGGACATCGACATAGTCATGGCTGTCGCCCAATCGACCCAGCACACTGATGCGCGGGGTCGCCAGCTGGCGCAGCAGCATCACCAGGCTGAAGGCGATCGCCACCAGCAGGCCGTTGAGGATGCCCAGGGTAAGCACCGCCACCACCGCCGCGACCGCCACCAGCCGGTCGCGCTTCCAGCGGAAATAGGGCCGGAATACCTCGAGCCGCCACGACTTGCTCACGGCATGGATCACGATGGCCGCCAGTACCGGCTCCGGAATGCGTTCGATCCAGCGCAGCAGCAGTGCAACCATCAGCAACAGCACGCCGGCCGCGACCAGGCCGGCCAGCCGCGAACGTGCCCCGGCAGCCTCGTTGGCGGAGGTGCCCGAATAGCCGGCACCAAGCGGCATGCCGTGCAGCAGGCCCGACAGCGCATTGGCGAGGCCCAGCACCAGCAGGTCGCGATTCATCTGGACGCGATCGCCATGCTTCAGCGCAAACGCGCGAATCGAGCCATACGACTCCGCGTACAGCACCAGCAACACGGCTGCCGCCAGCTCGATGCTGGGCAACCACTGACCGCTGCTCGGCCACAGCGGCATCGCCCAGACGGGCACCAGATCGATCGCACCGGTCAGTGTCACCCCATGCGGCGCCAGCCAGCCGGCGGCGGCAATGCCCAGCACGATCACCAGCAGGCTGCCCGGCACGCGGCGCCAGCGCTCACCGAGGAACAGCAACAACAAGGCGACCGCGCCGGTGCCCGCCGTATAGGGCTGAATCTGCGCCAGCGCCTTGAGCACGCTGGCCAGTAGCAAGGGCACGAAGTCGCCCTGCAGGGGCGGCAGGCCGGTCAGGTTTGGCAGTTGCTTGAGCGCGATCACCGCGGCGAGACCGAAGGTGAAACCGCGCAGCACCGGCCGCGCGATCATGTGCGACAAACCGCCCAGCCGCGCCATGCCGGCGATCAGGAAGCAGCCGCCGGTGAGCAGCACCATGGTGGCAGCCACGGCCGCACGTGCGGCCCCTTCCGGCCCGGCCAGTGCCAGCGTGCCAGCCGCCAGCACCGCCGCCGAGGACGAGGTGGCCGAGACAATCGCGTAGCGGCTGCGACCGAGCAGGCCGTAACAGGTCAGGCCGACAAACAAGGCGATCACACCCGCCTGCGGCGGCAGGCCGGCAATGCCGGAGTAGGCCACCGCCTCGGGCAACAACAAGCCGGCGATCGACAGACCGGCAACCACATCCATCAACCGGTCGGGGTGGCGGCTGACCGACTTGGACGCAACGATCATCCGATCGCCCCGCTCCAGCCCGGCAGGTAGCCGGCCTCATGGGTATGCGCCAGCAACAAGGCCTGCTGCAAACCCTTGTCGGTGATCCTGCCATCGCGCAATCTGATTCGCGTACGGTAGAAATCGGCCCACAGGAATTCGGCGTAGGGGGTCGCATCCTTGGCGCATCCGCCGGCCTCGCGTACCCGCGCAGCGAGGCTGCGGTAGGGGTCATCGAGCAGCGCGGAAAGGCCGGCGGGAAAGGCGTCGTAGTCACTGCGCCGGCCCTTTCCATCGTAGGGATGAGCCCAGCGATTGAACTCCATCGTGCGCCAGAACACGGCCGGCGCCAGCCACGAGAAATCGCGCTGGATCAGCACCGCGACTTTCTTCACGCCTTCTTCCAGCAAGGCCAGACCCAGATGGTGATGGTCGACGATGTAGACCTGCTGCTTCGGCCCCAGCACGCCGGGGAAACAGTGTGCTTCCAGCAGCTGCTTGCGTTTCTTCTTGCCCAGCGTCTCCCACTCGGCACGCTTGGCCGCCACTTCTGCCTTGCCCACGGTGAGCTGGGTCGGCCGCAACGCGCCCGGCGCAACCGACAACAACGGATGATGCACAGCTGATGACATCGCATGACTCCCGGCGGACCAACCCTGCCGCGCAGCGTACCTGAGCAGCGCGGCTGCTGATCAGTCCATGCCGGCGTAATAGCCGCGCATCGCCTTGAGGTACGCCGCCATGTCGCAGCCCGGACGCTCCTCGAAGCGCTCGGTGGTGTCGTCCACTGATTCGATCCGGTCGGGGCGGAAGTTGCGGAAATCACGGCGCAGACGGCACCAGCTGCCCAGGGTCCACTTGCCGCCCCAGAACGCCAGGCACAACGGTTCGACCTGGCGCGTGCTGAGCGCGCCACCCTCGTCGCGATAGGCCAGTTGCAGCACCTGGTGCGCCTCGATCGCCGCATGCAGCTGGTCGAGCCGTGCGGCAAACGCGGCCTGGTGTTCGTCGCGCCATACCGGCGCATAGATGCGCGTGCGCTCGGAGCGTTCGCGCAGGGCCGGCGGCAGCACCGCCTCGATTTTCATCAGCGCCGTCTGCGCCCCCTGCGCCAGCTTTTCACCGGCAAAGGCGCGCACGAAGCGCGTGCCTACGACCAGGGCTTCGAGCTCGCCGGCACTGAACATCAGCGGCGGGATGTCCGCGCCCTTGCGCAGCACGTAGCCGACGCCGGCCTCGCCCTCGATCGGCACGCCGGACAGCTGCAGGTCGGCCACGTCGCGATAGACCGTGCGCAGCGACACACCCAGGGTCTGCGCCAGCGCACGCGCCTGCAGCGCGGTACGCCGACCGCGCAGGGCGTGGATGATGAGAAACAGGCGATCGGCACGGCGCATCCGTGCATCATCGCCGAGGCGGCGGAGCGCGAACAGCGCCGAACGTCACGCGCGTCATCGTGCACTGCATCAGCTCGACGGGCAGGCCACCAGCTCGGCATCCTTCGCCGCGGCACGCTGCATCGCCGGCCGCGCCAACACGCGATCGACATAGGCTCGAATCACCGGCAGCTCGGGCACCAGCTTGAACATGGTCGTCCAGTTCAGGGCCGTGGCCCACAGCACGTCGGCGGCGCTGAAGGTTTCGCCGAGCAGGTAAGGGCCTTGCTCCAGTTGACCGACAAGCGCGTTCAACATGGTGTCGTAGTCGCCATACGGGCACATGGCGGCTGCCGCGGCCTCACGCTGCATCGACTTGTCGACCACGGCGGGCTCGAAAGACGAGCCATAGAACACCAGCCAGCGCAGATACGGCCCACGCAACGGATCGCCGATCGGCGGCGCCAGCCCGGCCTCGGGATAGAGATCGGCAAGGTAGATGAACACGGCCGGTTGTTCGGTGATCAGCGCACCGTCGTGGACAATGGCCGGTACCTTGCCCATCGGGTTGATCGCCAGGTACGCCGGCTGGCGCTGCTCGCCGGCCTTGAAGTCGAGCACGTGCAGGTCGTAGCCCACGCTCAACTCCTCGAACAGGGCGCGCGTGCCCGCGGAGCGGGTCTGCGGCGCATGGAAAAAGGTGACGCGAGGTGGCGTGACGTTGCTCATGATTTTCTCCAGGCGGTGAGTGCGTGGCGACGCGTGTCGGTGAGCGCCGGCAGCATGCGCTGGCCGGAAGATAGCGTCGACCCCGGCGGCTCGCGTCGGCTCGCTTTTGGCCACATGCACGGCCCGTCCAGCATCAGGCCGCGCAGATGCATCGGCTCGTACGCTTGCAGTATGCGTCTCAGGATGGGTTTCATGGCCGCCATCTCATGCCGCCACTGCTTCGCCGACACACCACGGCGGCAGCTGGGCGTGCTTGAACAGGCGATACCAGTCTTCGCGATCCGCCGGGCTGTACAGATCCAAGGTGCGGATCACCTCGCGCGCGAATTCCACGCTGCCCAGGTGGCTGGCCGTGATCACGCCGCCATCGCTGACGGCCAGCACCCCGGCGTCGTATTGATCTGCGCCAGCGTAAGCCTGCACCTGACTGGCAAGCTGTCCCGACCAGTTGCCGGTATGCCGGCGATGGTCGAGCAACCCGGCCCGCGCCAGCGCCAGCACGCCGCTGTCGATGCCGGCTACCGGCGCGCCGCCCGCGTACAACTGGCCGATCGTGGCCACCGCCTGATCACCTTCGCCGCGTTGCCACAGGTGGCCGCCGGGCACGACCAGCAGCGCCGCGCGCGCCGGGTCGAGCTGATCCAGCACCACGTCGGGCTGCACGCACAGGCCGCCCATCGAGGTCACCGCTGCCGCCGAGAAGCCCACCGTCTGCACGAGCCAGTCGCCGGGCCGGCGAATCTCGCACAGTGCCAGCGCGGCCTGCCAGTCGGCGAAACCATCGAACACCAGGAAATACACCGTATCGCGCATGTCATGTCCCTCCCTCATGGACGGTCAGCGTGGCAGCCCCCTGCTGCCAACGTGCTGTCAGCAGGCGTGGGCCATGGCCTCCTTTTGCGTAGGAGCCCACTCGCGGGCGATGCTTCCCGTGGGCGGCAAAGGCATCGCCCACGAGTGGGCTCCTGCGGGCTGACGGATGCGACAATAGGCACTTCACGCAAGCCACGGACCCACCATGAAGCCCATCTCGCTGATCCAGTTCCTGATCGAGGAACGCCGCGCCGGCCACATCAACGCCGAGCTTTCCCTGCTGATCGAGGTGGTGGCACGCGCCTGCAAGCGCATCGCCGTGGCCACCAACAAGGGCGCGCTCGGCGACGTGCTGGGCATGGCCGCCGGCGTCGGCGATGCGGCCAGCATCAATATCCAGGGCGAGGCGCAGAAGAAGCTCGACGTGATCTCCAACGAGATTCTGCTCGAAGCCAACGCCTGGGGTGGCCACCTGGCCGCCTGCGCTTCGGAGGAGATGGAAGACCCGCAGCAGATTCCCGATGGTTATCCCAAGGGCAACCACCTGCTGCTGTTCGATCCGCTGGACGGCTCGTCCAACATCGACGTCAACATCTCGGTCGGCACCATCTTCTCGGTGCTGCGCTGCCCGGACGACGTGACTGAGCCCAGGGCCGAGCATTTCCTGCAGCCGGGCACCCGCCAGCTCGCAGCCGGCTATGTGGTTTACGGCCCGGCCACCGTGCTGGTGCTGACCTTCGGCCACGGCACGCACGAGTTCACCCTCGATCGCGAGGTCGGCAGCTTCACCCTGAGCCGGCGCGCCATCCGCATCCCCGAGGAGGCCACCGAGTTCGCCATCAACATGTCCAACCAGCGCCACTGGCAGGCACCGATGCAGCGCTACGTCGGCGAGCTGCTGGCCGGCACCAGCGGGCCGCGCGGCAAGGATTTCAACATGCGCTGGGTCGCCTCGATGGTGGCCGACGTGCACCGTATCGTGACCCGTGGCGGCGTGTTCTATTACCCGCTAGACGCCAAGATCCTCAAGCAGGGCGGCAAGCTGCGGCTGATGTACGAGGCCAACCCGATGGCCTTCATCATCGAACAGGCCGGCGGCGCGGCGACCACGGGGCGCGAGCGCATCATGGCATTGCAGCCGACCGGGCTGCACCAGCGCGTGCCGGTGTTCCTCGGTTCAAAGAAGGAAGTCGAGGTGGCCACCCACTACCACCTCGAAGCCGACGGCGCCCAGGCCTGACCCGGCGGCTGACGGCGGCCCGCTGACCCGGGACCGCCGCCGCGCAAGCGGCTTGTCCCAGGCCTGCCCGCGACGCGCCATGAACCGGCCATAGACTCGCACCCACCTCTTTCTTCGAGCCGCCCCGCCATGGCATTGCGCTACCTGTTGCCCCTGCTCGCCACGCTTACCCTGAGTGCCTGCTTCAGCGCCAGCAAGCCGACGCCACTACCGCCCGTGGCGACGCCCGCACCGTTGCCGGTGAAGCTGAAGATCGGCCTCGCGCTCGGCGGCGGTGCGGCCAAGGGCTTTGCGCATATCGGCGTGATCAAGATGCTCGAGGCCAGCGGCATCCACATCGACGTGGTCGCCGGCACCAGCGCCGGCAGCGTGGTCGGCGCGCTGTACGCCAGCGGCATGGACCCGTTTGAAATGCAGCAGATCGCATTCGGCCTTGACGAGGCGAAGATCCGCGACGTGCGGCTGTTCTCCGGCGGGCTGGTGCAGGGCCGGGCACTGCAGGACTACGTCAATCAGTTGGTGCACAACCAATCGATCGAGCAGCTGAAGATGCCGTTCGCATCCGTCTCCACCGAGCTGGAAACCGGTGCACGCACGGTATTCGTGCGTGGCAACACCGGCCAGGCGGTGCGTGCCTCCTCTAGCGTGCCGGGCGTATTCGAGCCGGTCGATATCCGCGGCCGGCACTATGTCGATGGCGGCGTGGTCAGCCCGATTCCGGTGGATGCCGCGCGCCAACTTGGCGCCGACTTCGTCATCGCGGTGGACATCTCCGCACGCACCAACGGCAGCAATCCGCAGGGCATGATGAACATCGTTGGCCAGTCGATCACGATCATGGGCCAGCAACTGGGCGCGCGCGAGATCGCGCGTGCGGACGTGGTGATCCGGCCCGATCTCAAAGGCATCGGCTCCACCGATTTCGAGCAGAAGAACGAGGCCATCCTGCAGGGCGAAAAAGCCACGTTGGCGGCGATCCCGCAGATTCGCGCCAGGCTCGTTGCGATGGAGGCGACACGACAGGCCGCCGCACTCGCGCTGAAGCCGGCACGGACCGGGCCCTGACCTTCCGCACTTGGCGCCGCTCGATGGTGGCGGTAGCGTGCCTGCTCCCCTTGCCGGACGCTGCCCATGTTGAAACGATCCCTGCTGCCCGTGTCGCTATTGCTGGCCACGGCTTTGCTGCCGCGTGCTTTTGCCGCCGCGCCCGCGGTGGACCCGCGCATCGGGCAATTGCTCGGTGAACTGGGCAAGGTGCAGCTGATCGAGGCGACGGCGATTTCGCCCGATGGCAGGCAGCTGGCCTGGGTGGTCGAGCGCAAGGGCAAGTCGACGATCGTGCTGGCCAACGCCGATGGCAGCCATCCGCATGGTTTGACCGAGGCGAACCCGGCAGGCGATTGCGCGCAGTCGGGCGTCGCCTGGGCACCCGATTCCAGCCACCTCGCCTTCGTGGCGAACTGCAAAGTCGACCTGACCAGCACGCAGGTGATGCACAACGCGATCTACCTGGCCGATACCCACGGCAACGCGGCACCGGCGCAGCTGGCGGAACTGCAAGGCTATGTGCGCGCGCTGCAATGGACTGCCGACGGCAAGTCGCTGGGTTTCCTGTACGTGGCCGGCGCCACCCGCCGCGCCAGCGCCTTGGCCGCCGCGAAACCGGCCGCCGGCGAAATCGGCGTGGCCGGTGTGGAAGTGCAGCGCGTAGCCAGCCTCGACCTGGCCAGCCATGCGGTGCACGAACTCACCCCGGCGAACCTCTACGTCTACGAATTCAACTGGGCGCCGGACGGATCGCGAATCGCCTACACCGCCGCGCTGCCGCCGGGCGACAACAACTGGTGGGTAGCCAAGCTTTACTCGCAGCCGGCGCGGGTGGATGCGCGCGCCCGCGTGCTGGTCGATCCCGCCAGCCAGGGCAGCGGCTCCCTGCATGGCTTGCAGATCGCCCTGCCGCGCTGGTCACCCGATGGCTCGCGGATCGCCTTCATCGGCGGCCTGATGAGCGACCAGGGCGCCACCGGCGGCGATATCTACACGGTGTCCGCCCGCGGCGGCGCGGCTGTGAACCTCACGCCCGATATCCGCGTCACGCCGTCGTGGCTGAGCTGGACCAGCGCGAACAGCCTGCTGGTCGGCCAGATCAGCAACGGCCAGAGCCAGCTGGCCCGCTACACCGTGACGGCCCACACGGCGCAGCAGGAAAAAGTGTATTTCACCGTGCCGGCCAGCATCGGCGACGGCAGCGCAGCGCTGGCCATGTCGCTGTCCAGCGACCAGCGGCAACTCGCCTTCGTGCAAAGCTCTTACACCGCCGCACCCGAAGTGCACGCCGGCGCCCTGAGCGACAGCGCGCCAGCCGCCGTCACCGCGATCAACACCGGGCTCAAGCCGGCATGGGGCAAGGCCGTGTCGGTCGAGTGGAACCACCAGGGTTTCCATGTGCAGGGCTGGCTGATGTACCCGGCCGGCTACGACGCCAAGAAAACCTACCCGATGATTGTCAGCGTGCACGGCGGGCCGTCGAGTGCGGTGATTCCGCGCTGGCCCGGCGTGGGCTACGGCAGCGTGCCGTTCTCGGCACTGGGCTATTTCGTGTTCATGCCGAACCCGCGCGGCAGCTTCGGCCAGGGCGAGAAATACGTACAGGCGAACCGCAAGGACTTCGGCTACGGCGACCTGCACGACATCCTCGCCGGCATCGATGCGGTGGAGAAGATGGCGCTGGTGGACGACCACCGGCTCGGCCTCACCGGCTGGAGCTACGGCGGCTTCATGAGCATGTTTGCACCCACCCAGACCCAGCGCTTCCACGCGGTGGTCGCCGGCGCGGGCATCTCCAACTGGCAGAGTTACTACGGTGAAAACCTGATCGACCAGTGGATGCCGCCGTTCTTCGGCGCCACCGTCTACGACGATCCGGCGGTGTATGCGAAGAGCTCGGCGATCAACTTCATCAAGCAGGTGAAGACGCCGATGCTGATCGTGGTCGGCGACCGCGACGCCGAGTGTCCCGCACCGCAATCGTTCGAGATGTGGCATGCGCTGCGTGCGCAGGGCGTGCCCACTTCGCTGGTGGTGTACCCCAACGAGGGCCACCACTTCGTCGACCCCGCACATCAGCGCGATGTGCTGCAGCGGGCGCTGGGCTGGTTCGCAAAATACCTGCCGGCCAGCGACTGACGGGCATGGGTAGATGGCCCACTCCGGCAGCGCCGCGGAGTGGACCGAGCCTCACGACTCGGGCGGATCGCGCCGACGCGTATGGTTGACGGCGCCCACGATGCCGCCGCCCAGCAACACCACCGCGCCGACAGCGATCCATGGCGCGGACACGTGCAGCATGTAGGCAGCGTAGGCAAGACCTGCGATGACGATGATCATGCCGATCAGATAAAGCGAGAATGAGGACATGGTGGTCTCCCGGTCGGTCGACCAGCACGGGAAGCGTGCCGGCGCACCTGGCAAGATTGCCGTGTGCCGTGGTCGATTGGACCGGTATCGCCATCAGTGGCGCGTGAAGTCCGCGATAGGCGGACCAATCAGAACAGCGCCCCGCAGCGACGGTCGTCATGACCGCGCCCAACGTCGACTATCCGGGCTGCTCGCAGCGCGGCTCAGCGTTCACGAGTCGATTCTGGACCGTGACCAGGCTCCTGCCGTACGTCTCGATACTGGCGTTATCATACTCGTCAGCGGCCACCCGGGCCGACCTGTCCCCCGTGCATTCGAGGCCCGTCATGCGCTGGTTGTTGCTGGTATGTTCGGCTTTCGCCTACCTGCTGTGTTTCACCCGCCACTCCGCTGGCGCCATGGGTTGGTGGCTGTTGTCAGCCATCATCGGCACCATCGCCACCGCGCTGGCCTTTGCGCAGGCGCGCATCGCGGTCAGTGCTCGCGGTGACAGCCTGTCCGAGTACGAACTGAACCGGTTGCGTGATGCGCATGCCGCGGCGAAGCAGGAGCAGGAACAGCGCACCCCCTGAAGCGCAGGCTCAATCGGGCGCAACCCGCGCCGCAGCAAGCTCGCCGAGCATGGCTTCACGCATCAGGTATTTCTGCACCTTGCCGGTCACCGTCATCGGAAACGCGTCCACGAAGCGGACGTAGTGCGGCACCTTGAAATAGGCCAGATGTTCGCGGCAATAGTGCTGGATCTCCGCCTCGCTTGACCCGCTGCCCTCGCGCAGGCGCACCCACGCGCAGATCTGCTCGCCCAGCCGCGCATCGGGCACGCCGAACACCTGCACGTCCTGCACCTTGGGATGGGTGTACAGAAACTCCTCTACCTCACGCGGATACACGTTCTCGCCGCCACGGATGATCATGTCCTTGAGCCGACCGACGATGCGGCAGTAGCCGGCTTCGTCGAGCACGGCCAGGTCGCCGGTATGCATCCAGCGCGCGGCGTCGATCACCTCGCGGGTGCGCTCGTCATCGTCCCAGTAGCCGAGCATCACCGAATAGCCGCGCGTGCACAGTTCGCCCGGCGTGCCACGCGGCACCACCCGGCCCTGCTCGTCGACCAGCTTCACCTCCAGCTGCGGATGCACGCGCCCGACGCTGTCGACACGCCGCTCCAGCGGGTCCTCCGGCACGGTCTGGAAACTCACCGGACTGGTCTCGGTCATGCCGTAGGCGATGGTGATCTGTTGCATGTGCATCTCGCTGACCACCCGCCGCATCACTTCGATCGGGCACGGCGAGCCGGCCATGATGCCGGTGCGCAGGCTGCTCAGATCGAAGCGGTGGAAGTCCGCGTGCTCCAGCTCGGCAATGAACATGGTCGGTACGCCGTGCAGGCCGGTGCAACGTTCCTCCGCCACGGTTTGCAGCGTCGCCAGCGCATCGAAGCCCTCGCCCGGTATCACCATGCAGGCGCCATGGGTGACGCAGGCGAGGTTGCCCAGCACCATGCCGAAGCAGTGATAGAACGGCACCGGGATGCACAACCGGTCCTGTTCGGTAAGGCGCATCGCCTGGCCGACGAAATAGCCGTTGTTGATGATGTTGTGGTGGGTCAGCGTGGCGCCTTTGGGCGCACCGGTGGTGCCGGAGGTGAACTGGATATTCACCGCGTCGTCGAAGCCAGGTTCCGCTTCCGCCGCACGCAGCCGTTGCAGCCCTGCCGCATCGCCGAGTTGCAGCAATTGCGGCCAGCTGCGCGTGCCGGCTGATGCCACTTCATCGAGCAGAATCACTTCGCGCAAGGCCGGCAGTCGCGCCGCGTTCAAGGTGCCCGGCGTGCTGGTCGCCAGCTCGGGCAGCAGCTCGCCGAGCATGTCCAGGTAATGCGAGGTCTTGAAGCGGCGCGGCAATACCAGCACACGGCAACCGACCTTGTTGAGCGAGTACTCCAGCTCATGCCCGCGATACGCCGGATTGATATTCACCAGGATCAGGCCGGCCTTGGGCGCGGCGAACTGCAGCACCACCCATTCGGCCCGATTCGGCGCCCAGATACCGACCCGGTCTCCGCGCTGCAGGCCCAGCGCGAGCAAGCCCGCGGCTGCCCTTTCGACCTCGGCGTGGAACTGGCGGTAGCTCATGCGCACGTTCTGCGATCGCACCACCAGGGCGGGTCGATCGGCATGGGCGGCCGCGATGCGATCAATCAGCGAACCGACGGTGTCGCCCAGCAGCGGCTGGGCGCTGGCGCCATGCACATAACTCGCCTCCATCGTCATCGACACACTCCCGCCATCGATCTTGCAAGCCAGCGGCCAGCATAGCGGTTGCGCCACGGGCATCACGATCACTGCACGCGCACTGGCACAGGCTGCTCCGGCGAAGGCGCCGTGGCATCACGCCGTGGCCCGCTGGGAGATCCCTATGACTGCCACTTCCCTGATTATTTTTCTGCTGATCGGCGCGATTGCCGGCTGGGTGGCCGGGCTGATCGTGCGCGGCTTCGGCTTCGGCCTGCTCGGCAACATCGTGGTCGGCATCGTCGGCGCGATGATCGCCGGCTGGCTGCTGCCGACACTCGGCGTCGGCTTCAATCTGGGCAATGCCATTGTCACCAGCATTGTCTACGCGATGATCGGCGCCATTGTGCTGCTGGTGCTGATCGGCCTTGTTCGTCGCGCCTGAAGCCCTCGGCCGCAGCGGCCCCGGAAGCAAAAGCGCAACGGCCAAGGCCGTTGCGCTTTTGCTTGATCGACCCGAACCCTTTCAGTCGCTGAGATCAACGTCCTTGGTTTCGCCGACGAACAGCACGCCGATCACAAAGGTCATCGCGGCAATGATCACCGGGTACCACAGGCCGGAATAGATATTGCCGGTAAGTGCCACGATGGCGAACGACACCGAGGGAAGGAACCCACCGAACCAGCCATTGCCGATGTGATACGGCAGACTCATCGAGGTGTAGCGGATCTTGGTCGGGAACATCTCCACCAGCCATGCCGCGATCGGGCCGTAGACCATCGTCACATAGAGCACCAGCAGGGTCAGCAGGACGATAAGCATCGGATAGTTGCTGCGTACGGGATCCGCCTTGGAAGGGTAACCCGCCTGATCAAGCAAACTTGCCAAGCTGGCGCCGAAAGCCTTGCCCTGTTCTGTGAACGCGGCCTTGTCCAGACCCGTGCCATTGAACGATTCCAGTCCGGTGCTACCCACCATGACCTTGGCCACCGAACCCGCCGGAGCCGCCTTGTTGTCATAAGGCACACCACGCTTGGCCAGGGTGCTCTTGGCGATATCGCACGAGCTGGTAAAGACCGATGTGCCGGTAAGGTTGATCTGCAGATGGCAGTCCGCCGGGTCGGCCAGCACGCTAACCGGTGCACTGGCGCGCGCCGCCTCAATGCCCGGGTTACCGTAGTGCGTAAGCCCGTGAAAAATCGGAAAGTAGGTCAATGCCGCCAGCAGGCAGCCGGCCATGACCACCGGCTTGCGTCCGATCTTGTCCGACAGCCAACCGAAAACCACGAAGAACGGCGTACCGATGAGCAGAGCAGCCGCAATCAGCAACTGCGCCGTAGTGCCATCGAGCCGCAGCGTCGTGCCGAGGAAGTACATCGCGTAGAACTGGCCGCAGTACCACACCACGGCCTGACCGGCGGTGGCACCGAACAGGGCCAGGAGAACCAGCTTGAGATTGCCCCAGCGAGCAAATGATTCGGTCAGGGGTGCCTTGGAATGCTTGCCCTCTTCCTTCATCTGCTGGAACACCGGCGACTCGGCCAGCTGCATGCGGATGTACACCGACACACCCAGCAGCACGGATGAGAGCAGGAACGGGATGCGCCAGCCCCAGTCATTGAACGCGTCGCCCAGCATCCATTTACAGCCCAGGATTACCAGCAAGGAGATGAACAGGCCGAAGGTGGCCGTGATCTGGATGAAACTGGTATAGAGGCCTCGCTTGCCCGGCGGAGCATGTTCGGCCACATAGGTGGCTGCACCGCCGTATTCACCACCCAGTGCCAGGCCCTGCAGCAGGCGCAGGGCGATCAGGATCACCGGTGCGGTCACCCCGATCGAATGGTAGTTGGGCAGCACACCGACCAGAAAAGTCGACAATCCCATAATCACAATCGTGATCAGGAAAGTGTACTTGCGCCCGACCATGTCGCCGACGCGACCAAACACCAGTGCTCCGAACGGACGCACCGCAAAGCCGGCGGCGAAGGCCAGCAAGGCGAACACCAGCTGGCTGGCTTCATTCAGGCCGGAAAAGAATTGCTGGCCGATGATCACGGCCAGGGAGCCGTAGAGGTAGAAGTCGTACCACTCGAACACGGTACCAAGGCTGGACGCCAGGATGATTCGTTTGTGGCTGACGTCGAGCGCCTTGCTCGCGTCAATCGCGGTGGTGGCCATGATGTTCCCCCTCGCAGCAGGTTGGGCTGACTCCCTGCCATGAGCCAGGGAGATCAGAAGGTGCACACGATCGTGTCGATCGGAGCATTTCGCCTTGCCACCCGTTATTCCGGGCGCGTATCGAACGGCGCCGCACGTGCGGCAACGCCATCATGTCGAAGAGACTCAGAAGTGATAGAGCGCGTTCAGACTCAGCTGATTGCCGTTGGTCCGAGTGCGATCCAGGCCAGTAGTGGTGCTATCGAGCTGGTCGTAGATCCACTCCACCCCGAGGTCATAGGGGCCGCTGGTGTATTGCAGGCTCAATGCGCTCTGGCGGTTGCGCAGGCGACCACTGGCGCCATTGCCCAGCCATGCAATGACATCCCCGGTCTTCGGCTTGCTTATGCCGTAGAACGCGTTCGCGCTCCAGTTCGGCGTAAAACTGTAACCCGCCTGGACGAAGCCGCCGGTTTCCTTGATGTCCCCGAACTGAGCCATCGCCCCGAAGATCTGTCCCATTCCCTTGCCGGAGTACACCAGACCCTTGAACATCCAGGGACCCGGCTTCCATTGACCACCGACCTCGTAACCCACGCTGTCGACCGAGGGCTTCACCGGCGTGGGGGCCGTCCCATTGACACCCCTCAGATCGATCTGGCTGTAATGCGCCGCCGCAAAGGCCACCCAGGTCTTGTCCTGCACGCGCAGTTTCGCCTCGACTTGCGGACGGAATCCGGCATTGCCGGCGGTGAGGTAATCAAGATTGTTCCCCGGCCCGCTCCAGGTCCCCTCGAACGCGCCGACATCCAGTCGCCATTTGGCGCCCGATGTACCGTGATTGAGATCCTGCATTACCACCACACCGGGGAAACGCCAGCCCACGAAGCCAGCGGCGAAGCCGAGCGGAAACGCGATATGCGAAAGCGACGATGGTGTGTTGTCCAGCGGGAACATCAGATCCCATTGCTGACCAATCCTCACCGTGGTGCCGCTGTTGGGGTTGGTCAGATCCATATAGGCCTGACGCAGTCGCGGCGTCGGTTGCTGCTGGCTATAGGCCCCGGTGCCGTTGAAGCCGCCGAAGAAGTCCATCTCGATCCTGCCGCCGCCGGTCCAGTTGCCGGCGAACTTGGCTCCGCTGAAATCGAGCCAGAATCGGGTGTTGCGCACATCAACGCCGCTGAGGGTGCCGCGCGAGCCCGGCACTGGAAACTCCGCGTTCTGACCATTGCCGAAGGTGAAGCTGCGGTTCTGACCGAACGCGCTGGCACTGATGAAACCATGCAGCGCCACCGACAAGCCTGGCGCGCTGGTGAAGGCGGCGGGCATCGTTACTGTGGCCGGAGCTGCTGCCACGTTCTGTGCAGATGCCGCCGGTGCCGGCGCGGCCTTCTGCGCCTTGATCATGGCCTTGAGTTCGTTCAACTGCTGCTCCAGCAGTGCCACGCGCTGTTCCAGCTGCTGCTCGCGGGTGTCGTTTTGCGCGTGCGCGGCCAGCGGTAGTGAAAGCGCACAAGCCATGCTCAGGGCGAGCACGGCGTAACGGTTGGTGTGTCGCTTGGTCATGCGTGCGTCTCCCCAGGTCGATGACGGGCTGAGCATGGCCATGCTGCAGCGTGCGCTGCTATTCGCCTTTGGTCGAAGTTCGACCAAAGTCGGTGCCGCCCTCTCCGGCCGGCTTGCCTGTGATCGGGCTACACTCGATAGCCACAGCACACCGCCGGGCATTGAGGCCTGCAGCGGTGTTCCGGTCGCCCGAGCAGGAAGAAGCCATGTCCAAGATCGTTCCGGTCAAGCCCGAATTTGCCGCTTCGGCGCGCGTCAGCCACGACGACTACCTGCGCTTGTACGCGGAGTCGATCAATGCTCCCGATACCTTCTGGAAGCGCGTCGGCGAGCGACTGGACTGGATTCGTCCACCTACCCGGATCAAGGATGTCTCCTTCGATCCCGCCAATCTGCATATCCGCTGGTACGAGGACGGCCAACTCAACGTCAGCGCCAACTGCCTCGATCGTCAGTTGGCCGCCCGTGGCGACAAGACCGCGATCATCTTCGAGGGCGACGACCCGAGCGACTCGCGCCGGATCAGCTATCGCGAGTTGCACGCCGAGGTATGCAAGTTCGCCAATACGCTCAAGCATCTTGGCGTGGTCAAGGGCGACCGCGTGGCGATCTATTTGCCGATGATTCCCGAGGCTGCCGTCGCCATGCTGGCATGCAGCCGTCTCGGCGCCATTCACTCGGTGGTGTTCGGCGGCTTCTCGCCGGACTCGCTGGCTGGCCGCATCGCCGATTCCGCAGCCAAGGTGGTGATCACCGCCGACGAGGGTCTGCGCGCGGGCAAGCACATTCCGTTGAAGGTGAATGTCGATGCGGCGCTCGAGCGCGCCGGCACCAACAGCGTGGAGACCGTCATCGTGGTGCGTCGTACCGGTGGCGTGGTGCCGATGCAGTCGCCGCGCGACCGCTGGTATCACGTGCTGATGGAAGGCCAGTCGGCAGATTGCCCGCCGACACCGGTCGAGGCCGAACACCCGCTGTTCATCCTGTACACCTCCGGCTCCACCGGCAAGCCGAAGGGCGTGCTGCACACCACGGGCGGCTATCTGGTGTATGCCAGTTATACGCATGAGCTGGTGTTTGACTTGCGCGAGGACGACGTCTACTGGTGCACCGCCGACGTTGGCTGGGTCACCGGGCACAGCTATGTTGTGTATGGCCCGCTGGCCAATGGCGCGACCACGGTGATGTTCGAGGGTGTACCGAATTATCCGGATGTCAGCCGCTTCTGGCAGGTGATCGACAAGCACAAGGTGAGTCTGTTCTATACCGCGCCGACTGCCATTCGCGCCCTGATGCGCGACGGTGAAGCACCGGTGAAGGCCTGCTCACGTGCCTCGCTGCGTTTGCTCGGCTCGGTCGGCGAACCGATCAACCCCGAGGCCTGGGAATGGTATTATCGGGTGGTGGGCGACGAGCGCTGCCCGATCGTCGATACCTGGTGGCAGACCGAGACTGGCGGCATTCTGATCACCCCGCTGCCCGGCGCAATTGCGACCAAGCCAGGCTCGGCCACGCTGCCGTTCTTCGGCATCAAGCCGGCCATCGTCGATGCCGACGGCAACGTGAAGGAGGGTGCGACTGAAGGCAACCTGTTGATTAGCGATTCCTGGCCGGGCCAGATGCGCACCATCTACGGCGATCACCAGCGCTTCATCGAGACGTATTTCAGCGCCTATCCCGGCAATTATTTCACCGGCGATGGCGTGCGCCGTGACGAAGACGGGTATTACTGGATTACCGGCCGCGTCGACGACGTCATCAATGTCAGCGGTCACCGCCTCGGCACCGCCGAAGTGGAAAGCGCCCTGGTCTCACACCCCAAGGTGGCCGAAGCGGCGGTAGTGGGTTGCCCGCACGACATCAAGGGCCAGGGTATCTACGCCTATGTCACCTTGATCGCCGGCGAAACCGGTACCGACGAACTGCGCAAGGAGTTGATCGCCTGGGTGCGCAAGGAGATCGGCCCGATCGCCACACCAGACTATCTGCAGTGGGCACCGGGCCTGCCGAAGACCCGTTCGGGAAAAATCATGCGGCGCATCCTGCGCAAGATTGGCGAGAACCAGCCCGACCAGCTCGGCGACATCACCACCCTGGCCGACCCCAACGTGGTAAAGAGCCTGGTCGACGAACGGTTGATCAAGTAAGGAAACGTAGGAGCGCACCCTGTGCGCGATGTTCTCCCCACCACAAAAGCATCGCGCACAGGGCGCGCTCCTGCAATACCGACGAAGCCATGCCCGACATCCTGATTGCCGACGATCACCCGTTGTTTCGCGACGCCCTGCGCCGCGCCGTACTGAGTGCGTTGCCAGACGCTCGCGTACATGGCGCTGACAGCGTGCATGGTTTGCTCGGCCTGATCGAGCAGTTTCCCGATGCCGAGCTGCTGTTGCTCGATCTGCACATGCCCGGTGCACGCGGCTACTCCGCACTGGTCCATATCCGCAGCCAGTACCCGGGCCTGCCGACCATCGTGGTCTCCGGTCATGAAGAAGCGCTGGTCGCGCGCAGGGCGTTGGCCCATGGTGCCTCCGCCTATATTCCGAAGTCGACTTCGGCGGAGGAAATTGTCACCGCGATCCGCGCCGTACTCGATGGTGACGTGTGGCATCCGCAGGGCCTGCTCGGCGAGCCCACCGACCTGAAACCTGCTGAAGCGGCCGCTGCCGCACAGATCGCCCTGCTGACGCCGCAGCAATTTCGTGTGATGAGCATGATCGCCGAAGGTCTGCTCAACAAGCAGATCGCGTTCGAGCTCAGCGTCTCCGAGGCAACCGTGAAAGCCCACATGACCGCGATCATGCGCAAGCTCGGTGTCAACAACCGCACCCAGGTCGCGCTGATCGCGAGCCAGCTGGCTGTCGATCAGGAGAGCCTGCCGGTGTTCCCGGATGAGGCCGATTGAGAAAGAGTGCTGCCGGCGTTATCGGCGCAGCAATGCGGTGAGCAGGGCGCGCAGGGCGGCAGGGCGAAGCGGCTTGTGCAGCACCGGGTAGCCCAGCGCGCGGGCGCGCTGTTTCAGTTCGCTGCTGCCGTCGGCGGTGATCATCGCTACCGGCGGCAACAGGCCATGCACCCGCTGCAATTGCTGCAGGGCCTCGATGCCGTCGACGTCATCGGCGAGGTGGTAGTCCGCCAGAATCAGATCGATCGGGCCGTGCTGCAATTCGAGGCGGGCCTGCTGCACATCCAGGGCCAGCCGACAATCGACACCCCAGCGGCTGAGCAGGGCGCGCATGCCCTCGAGAATCGTCGCATCGTTGTCCAGGCACAGCACGGTCAACGGCAGCTGCTTGTCGGGCCCGCTGCGCTCGACCCGTTGGCGACGCGGAACGACCGACTCGTTGCGTGGCACAGTGACCGCGAAGCAACTGCCATGGTCGATGCGTGAGTGCAGATCCAGCCGGTGTCCAAGAATGCCGGCCAGGCGATCGCAGATCGAGAGCCCCAGCCCCAGGCCCTTTTCACCCCATGGCGAAGGCTGCGCCAAGCGCTGGAATTCGTCGAAGATTCTCGCCCGCTGGTCGGCGGCGATGCCGGGGCCGGAGTCCCACACTTCAATGCGTACATCCTTGCCGACCCGTCGCGCGCCGAGCAGGACGCCACCCTTGCTGGTATAGCGCAGGGCATTGGAAACGAAGTTCTGAAGTATCCGTCGCAACAGTTGTGGGTCACTGCGCACGGCCAGGGTGGTCGGCACGACGCGCAGTCGCAGACCGCGCTGTTCGGCAACCACGGCAAACTGGGCCTGCAGCGATTCAAACAGCTCACCAAGAGCGAAGCCACCAGCCTCGGGGCGATAGCTGCCTGCGTCCAGCCGTGACGTATCAAGCAGGGCATCGAGCAGGTCTTCGGCGGCGCGGAACGAGGCATCAATGCGCTCGGCCAGACTGCTCGCTTCGGCATCGAGCCCGGGATGCTGGCGCAGGGCTGAGGTAAACAGGCGCGCCGCATTCAGCGGTTGCAACAAATCGTGGCTGGCGGCAGCAAGGAAGCGCGTCTTGGAGACATTGGCCGTCTCCGCGGCGCGGCGCGCATGCGCCGTGGCGACCAGGGCCTCGGACAACTCGGCCGTGCGTTGCTCGACCCGTTGCTCAAGGGTTTCGTTGACCTCGATCAGCGCCTGTTCCGCGTTCTTGTACGCCGTGACGTCGGTATAAGTGGTGACATAGCCACCGCCGGGCAACGCACGCCCGCGCATTTCGATCACGCTGCCGTCAGGCCTGAGACGCTGGAAGATATGCGATGAGCCCGCGCGCATATAGTCGATGCGCTTGGCCACGTGCTCATCCACTTCGCCAGGTCCACACTCGCCGAGTTCGGCGTTGCGACGGATCAACTCGGCCACCGGCACGCCTACGTGCACCATACCCTCGGGATAGTCGAACAGCTCCATATAGCGACGATTCCATGCCACCAGCCGCATGTCGACATCAACCACACTGATGCCCTGGGAGACGTTTTCCAGGGTGGTCGCCAGCAATTCGCGGTTAAAGCGCAACTCCTGTGAGGCCTCGTCCATCAGCGCTACGGATTCGGCGATATCCAGACCACTTCCCGAGAGGACACCGATCAGGATGCGGCGCGCGTTGGCGGCACCCACCGCCGAGGCCAGCAGGCGTTCGGTGTACTGGATCAGTGGCCGATCGGCCACTTCGCCAGGAGCCAGCGGGCGGCCTTTGCGCTCGGCATAATCGTCAAAAGCACGCGAACTGCCGCGCTCGCCCACGATGCGTTCGGCGATGGTGCGCAGGTCAGCCACCACCACACGACCTCGCCAGTCGCCGGCACCACCGCGCTGGGTCGGGTCGGTATCCATGAACATCGCCGCATGCAGACGTTCTTCGAGACTGGGACGGAGGCGCAGGGAAATGAAGATGAGCAAGCCGATGTTGACCAGCAACGACCAGAAGGTACCGTGCATCACCGGATCCCAGCCGGTCAGGTGAAACAGGGCTTGCGGCCGCAGCCAGTCCCAGCCAAACGGGCCATCGTGCAACCACTTTTCGGAACGGATCACCGCGGGCAAAAGCAGGGTGTACAGCCACACCGCGGAGCCGCCGATCAGCCCCGCCACTACACCGCGGCGACTGGCCCCGCGCCAGTACAGTGCAGCAATCAGGGCGGGGGCGAACTGGGCGACGGCAGCAAAGGCGAGCAGGCCGGTTGCCGCCAGGTTTTCTGCGTCGGCAGCCACGCGGTAGTAGGCATAGGCCATCAGCGCCAGTGCCAGGATCGCCACCCGGCGTACACCGAGAACCCACTGCGAAAGATCGCTGCGGTGCTCCAGCCGCAGGGGCCTGATGCGAAGGAGCATGGGCATCACCAGATCGTTGCTGATCATGATCGACAATGCCACCGATGCCACGATGACCATACCGGTAGCGGCGGAGAATCCACCGAGAAAAGCCAACAGCGCCACACCACGGTCGCCATACGCCATCGGGAGAGTCAGCACCCAGGTATCGGCTACGCCGTCACGCACCTGGGGCAAGTGTGCGCCCGCTGCCACGATCGGCAATACAGCCAGGCTGATCACGACCAGATAGAGCGGCACAAGCCAGCGCGCGCGCTTGAGGTCACTGGCGTCCTCGCATTCGACCATACCGATCTGGAATTGGCGTGGCAGGCAGAACATCGCGCAGAAGGCGAGCATCGTCTGTGCGAGAAAGCCAGGCGATAGGCCGTGGCTCAATTGATTCAACGGGAGATGCACGGTGGTGGCGATGCCGGGACCCCGCCACAGCGCGTAGCCGGCGAGGGCAACAAAGGCGAACAGCTTGATCAGTGATTCGAGCGCGATCGCCAACATCATGCCGTGGTGATGCTCGGTGGCATCGATGCTGCGAGTGCCGAACAAAATCGCAAAAATAGCCAGCAACAAGGCACACCACAAGGCGCTATCAGTCCCGCCGGTGGCACTCAGCGCCGAGCCACCGAGCACCCCGAATGACATCGCCACCGCCTTGAACTGAAGCGCTATATAGGGCACTACGGCAATCACCGCGATTACCGCTACAAGGGCCGCCAGTCCATGCGACTTGCCAAAACGTGCCGCGATGAAATCGGCTATCGAGGTGATGTTTCGTTGCCGAACCACCTGCAGGAGCCTGCTCAGCAAGCCGAAGCCAAAGAGAAAGAGCAGGATCGGACCGAGGTAGATCGGCAGATAAGCCAGACCGTCGCGGGCAGCGGTTCCAACCGCACCATAGAACGTCCACGACGAGCAGTACACGGCAAGCGCCAGGCTGTAGATGATCGGGCGCAGACGCGGCTGCCGCGGGTACAGCGGCCGTCTGTCGCCGGCATAGGCCACAACAAACAGCAGGCCTACGTAAAGCAACGCTACCAGTAGCAGCAGCCAACCCTGGATCAAGCCCCATCTCCACGCTGTGGCGGAGATACCCCGCCTGCCAGAACAATCCATCAAGCCGTGGTCGAATGAATAACCATTGCTACCACCGGCTTGTGGAACCAGAGCACCAACGGCACCATGCCATGATGATCAACACGCATACCCATCCGCTCGCCAAGCTAGCAGAGCAACTGCAGGATGACGAGATTCATGTGTGGCACCTGGCGTATCAGGCGGCAACCGGCAGAGCGCCGATGCGCGCCGTGCTCGCCGCCTATCTTGGCGCCAGCCCGGGCAGCGTCGATCTGGTTGACGGCGAACATGGGCGTCCCGGGCTCGCATGGCAGCACGATCAGGCCTTGGGATTCAATTGGTCGCACAGCGGACATCACGCCCTGATGGCGATAGGACGTCATGTGTCGCCCGGCATTGACGTGGAACGATTGCGGCCGCGACCACGCGCGATGCAGATCGCGCAACGCTTTTTCAGCTCAGAGGAGGTGGATGCCCTCCACGGCTTGTCTGATCAGGCTCGGGAGCAGGCCTTTCTTCGCATCTGGACGGCCAAGGAAGCCGTCGTCAAGGCGTTGGGGCGAGGCCTTGCATTCGGCCTCGATCGCCTCAGTATCGGTTGCGTCGACCAGCAATTGGCGCTGCTCCGATTGTCGGGCGAGAACGCCACGGATTGGCAGCTCCATGCTCTGCCCATTGTCCCGGAGCTGACTGCAGCGATCGCGTGGCGTGGTGAAGCAAGACGAATCATTATCGGGGCGCTTGCCAGCGGCGTCTGATCGGCGCACTGTTTCCGGCCGACACGGCCAATGGTGAGCGCACTGCATTGCCGTCGATACTCCAGGCAAGAGACAGTCAGCAATCATGACCCTGCTTAGCGTCAACCTCAATAAGATAGCCGTGCTGCGCAATTCGCGCGGCGGTTCGGAACCGGATATCACGCGCGCGGCGCAGACATGCATCGAGGCAGGCTGCGGGGGAATTACCGTGCACCCGCGGCCAGATCAACGACACGTGCGGCCCGATGATGTGAGAGCTTTGGCTGGCATGTTGCGCGGGCGGGTCGAGTACAACATCGAGGGCAATCCATTCGCCCCTGCTCGCGCGGAGTACCCGGGACTGATCGCGCTGGCGCGCGAAGTTCGTCCGACCCAGGTGACCCTTGTGCCGGATGGGGACGGCCAGATCACCTCCGATCACGGTTTCGATCTTCAACGCGATTTGCAGGTTCTTCGGCCCATCGTGGCGGAGCTTTGCGCCATCGGTTGCCGCGTCAGTTTATTCGTCGATGCGCAGCTTCAGGACTTCGAATTGGCGGCATCGATCGGCGTGCAGCGCATCGAGATCTATACCGGGCCCTACGCACATGCGTTTGCCGGTGGCGAGCCGACCACTGCGCTCGCGGCGTGTGCGGATACCGCTCGGCGAGCCCAGCAAGCGGGTCTGGCGGTGAATGCGGGCCACGATCTGAGTCAGGCCAACCTGGGTACGTTCAAGGCAGCCATACCCGGACTTGCCGAGGTATCCATTGGCCATGCCTTGATTGGCGAAGCGCTTTATCAAGGTCTGTCCACGACCGTACGCAACTACCTGCAGATTCTTCGCTAGTCAGGCGAAGCGCTGCGGGCGGCCCGGACAAACAAACCCCCCGCGCGAGGCGGGGGGTTTTGCTTTTCGTGTCGCTATCGCGGTGTCACCGATCGCTATCAGAAGTTTTCGGTAAAGCCGATCTTGACCAGGTTGTAGCTTTTCGCATCAGCGAGAACGCGTGCTACATATTCGTAGGCGACGTTGTCATCGGCGGCGATCTGAATCTCGGGCTGATTGCCCAAGTCCTGCTGACCGATCAGGGCCAACTGCGCCTTCAGGCCAAGCTCATCGACCGGCGTGTCGTTCCAGTAGAACGCTCCCGCCTGGTCGATCTTCAGATGAATCGGATCCAGCGGATTGGGCGGATTGACCACGTTCGGATTCGGCTGCGGCAGATCGACCTGGATCTTGTGCGCCAGCACCGGCGCCGTGATCATGAATATGATCAGCAGCACCAACATCACGTCGACCAGCGGCGTGACATTGATCTCCGACATGGGTCCACTGGTTTGGGTTGAAAATGACATCTCCGCTTACCCCTTCGGTGCGTCAGTGGTCATGAAGCCGACATGCACCATGCCCGATTCCTTGGCGTCACCGATGATCTTTTTCACGATCTTGAACTGGGCGCCCTTGTCCGCACGAATCTGCAGCTCCGGCTGGGGCGTTTTCTGCGCCTCAACCAGGAACTGGGCCCGCAACTCCGCATCGCTGACCTGATGATCGTTGAGGTACATGCTGCCGTCCTGTTTGACTGCCAGATCCAGAGGTGGGGTGAGCACCTCCGCATCCTTGGTCTTCGGGTTGGCGGTAGGCAGATCAATCGTGATCGAGTGCGACATCAACGGTGCCGTGATCATGAAGATGATCAGCAGCACCAACATCACGTCGACCAGCGGCGTGACATTGATTTCCGACATCGGACCGCCGGAATTGCCACCCAAACTTACGGCCATGGGTCAATCCCTCACTTCTGGCTGTCGACGCGTGAACCGGTCGCAAAGAAGTCGTGCAGGTCGTGCGCGAACTCGTCGAAACGGGCGTACACCACGCGGTTGGAGCGGCTGAAGAAGTTGTAGGCGAATAGCGCCGGAATAGCGGTGAACAGACCGAACGCGGTCATGATCAGCGCCTCACCGACCGGGCCGGCCACCGCATTCATCGAGGCGTTGCCGCTGGCCGCAATACGGATAAGAGCGTGGTAGATGCCCCAGACGGTACCAAGCAGACCGACGAACGGGGCTGCGGAACCGACGGTGGCGAGCAAGGTCATGCCGCCTTCCAGACGCAGGCTCTCACGAGCCACAGCCTGACGCAGCGCACGGTCGATGAACTCCGAACGGCTCAGCGTCTCAGCCAGGCGGCCCGTGGTACCAGCGGCGTTGGCCGTCTGCTGGTGGTGGGCGACCGCCGAGGCGGCATCCAGCGCAATCTTGGAAAAGGGTTCGCTCTTGGGCTGGGCCTCCAGCTCACGAATCGCTTCCTGGGTTGAGCCCTGGGCCCAGAAACCATCGATGACCTTGTCGGCACGCCCCTTCACGGTGGCGTTGCGAACCCCGTTGGAGACAATGAAGTACCAAGACAGGAACGACATCGCGAGCAGGGTCAGTAAGACGACCCAGCCAAGCCAGTCGAGGTTTTGAAGCAGGTTGCTGAAGCCCATCTGTTTCATGGCTTCGGCGTTGGTATTGCCACCCAAGGCCTGTGCGGCATCGGTCGTTGCAGGAGTCTGTAGGAACATAACGCTACCCTAGGGAAATCAAGCGTGAACTGTAACTGTAATCGACTGTATCCGAATTACAGCTGGTTAAAGTCGAATTAAATTAGCCACTCAGGTTGAAGGTGATGGGTACACGAGCATAGCCCTCCACCTTCTTTCCGTTTTTCACTTCTGGATTGAATTTCCAGCGCCGCAGTACCTGATCAACGGCTGCGCGATCCAACTCGCGAAACCCGCTGGATTTTTCCACCTTGACGTCCTTCGGTGAACCATCAACACCCACCAAAATCAACAAGGTGACCGTACCTTCGTGGTGCTGACGCACGGCCATCGGCGGATAGGGTGGGCTCGGCCTGTCGCCATAGCTGAGATCCGAACCCGCTGCAATGTCCACAGGCGGTGCCGGAGGTGCGGGCGGAGCCGGTGGCGCTGCCTGCACCGCATTCGCTGAAACCTCTTCCACCGGTGGTGGCGGTGTCGGTGGCGGCGGTGTCGGTGGCGGCTTGAGCTGCTGAATGATCTTCGGCGGCGGTTGCTTCGGCGGCTCCGGCGGCGGCGGCGGTGGTGGTGGCGGCGGCGGCGGCGGCTCGATGAAGTTTACCTGGACAATGCGTTCCTTCTCCTTGTGGTTCTGATTCGGTGGCGCCATCGGCGCCACGATCAACAGGAACGCAAAAGCATGCAGCCCGATGGCAACTGCCAGTGCCCAGGTGCGCTTCCAACTGAAGCCGTTTTCTTCGTTACTAGAGGCCATCTGTCACTATCTGGAAGCTGATCAATCGAAAACTACGCTGCCGCAGGGCGCAACCCGGAACCGCTTCAATGACTGCGGCGATGCCGGACAAACTTACCACTGGGGAGGCGCAGGGAAAGGTTTTCTAAAGTACAACAGCACATGACTTTTGTATAGCTCCCTCCAGGCAGACAAATGGACGTCCAACTGAAGGTTGCCGCAACCCCGAGACCTAGTTTTTTACACCCAGTTTCTTCAGGTTGGCTTTGGCCCGCTCAGCGGTCTCCGGCTCCTGTGCAGCAAGCTTCAACGCGGCGATCTGCGCTGACTTGTTTTTCAGGCCTCTTTCGCTTTCGGCCAGTACCAGGTAGGCGATGCCCTTGTGTTGAACACCCTTGCTGATGCTCTGCTGGATCATTGCCTTGGCCTGACCATACTTGCTCTCGCTCAACAGGATGTTGGCAATCTGCAAGGCAGGCTCCCCGTCCTTGGCTAGGGGCAACGCCTTGTTGTAGTCCTTCGATGCGTCGTCGATTTTTCCGGCCAGATACTCCGCCTTGCCGAGCAAGACATAGTTGTCCGCTGACGACGTTACCACGCCCTTGTCCATCCCCTCCTTGAGCGTCGCCATTGCCTTGGTTGCGTCGGGAACCGGGTTATCGCTGGTCTGTGCCTTGTTGAAGTAGAGCTTGGTCAGCAGAACGTAGTTCTCTTCCGTGGTGAGCTCGCCCTTGCTGCGCGCGGACTCCATCAAGCTGATCGCTTCGGGGTATTTCTGCGCTTGGGTCAGAGCAACAATAGCGTTGTTGAGCCGGGTCGGATCTCCGGGGTGAGCGGCCAGATCCTGTTGGGCCAGTTGCACGACCTGGTCAGTCTGGCCCGATTCCGAATAGGCGGCCATCAGGATCTGATTCCACTGCGGGTTTGGCTTGTCGGTCAGCGACTGGGCCTTCTTCACCGCAGCAATTGCGTCGGGAAATTTGCCGAGTCGATATTGATCGTTGCCTTCCAGTGCGTAGGAGTCGGCGGTGACCTTCTTGCCCTCGGCTCGCCACTTGGCAATGGTGTCCAGCGACGCCTGATACTGCCCATCGGCTTGTTGTGCGGCTGCAAGAATGTACTCGACCGCGAAGTAGTCGTCGTTCGGGAGTACACCGTTGGCAAGCGCCTGCTGCAGCAGTCCGATTGCGGCCTTGTAGTCGGCCGCGTTGTACTTGATCACGGCGAGGCCTCGCAAAGCCATCGCCTGGGCATATTTGCTCTTGCTGCTATCGTGTAGAGCCTGCAGCAAAGTCTGCGCCTTCGCCGAGTCTCCGGCATTCAACGCCTCCAAAGCGGCCTGAAGATTTTTCTGGTCTTTTTCGCTGGTGAGATCGAGCTTGGGCGCAACCCGTGTTGTATCCGGATACTGCAATTCCTGTTTTGGTTTGGCGTTGTCGCGCGCCAGCACCGGGCTGCACGCGAAACCCAGCGACAGGATCGCGGTCGCCAGCAAAGTGAACCCAGGAATATGCTTCATCGTGATCCTCGTCATTAGGGTCTGCGCGCATCAAGCGTGCGGGGGACTGCAGAGGGTAACCCGATCATGGGATCGATAACAAGCTGCAGTGCCACATGAAAGATTGTTAAAAATCAATAAGTTGACACAACAACAATAGAACGGTCGTTCGATAATCCTGCGCATGCTACCGAGAAGGGGTCGAATGCCTGATTCGGCGATTCCTCGGAGCGGAGCCTGCTTAAAGCAGACTCCGTTTGATGTGCTGATCACACGTCCAGGTTGGCCACTTTGAGCGCGTTGGCCTCGATGAACTCCCGTCGCGGTTCAACCGCCTCGCCCATTAGCATGGAGAACATCTGGTCGGCTGCAATCGCATCCTCGATGCCGACCTGCAACATGCGGCGGGTCTCCGGATTGACCGTGGTATCCCACAACTGCTCGGGATTCATTTCACCCAGACCCTTGAAGCGCTGGATGCTGCGTCCCTTCTTGGCCTCATCCAGCAGCCAGTTGCGGGCTTCGACGAAATTGAGCACCCCGCGCGATGCATTGCCGCGGCGCACGACCGCGTCTGGCTGGATCATGCCGGCAATCTGCTGGCTGATCGCGAGGATCGGGCGAAACTCATTGCTGCTGAAGAACGGTTGTGGCAACAACCATGTATGGCTGAGCCCATGCTGTTCACGAATGACCTCGATGGCCGCGGGCTGTTCACCCACGGCTTGACGCAAAGCCATCTTGTAGCTGGGCTTGCCCAACCCTCTGGCGACGAGCCGGAGCGCGGCGGCATCCAGCCAGGCCTGCATGGCGATGGGATCGTTCCACAAGCTTGGTTCGATCGGCTGATGCTCAAGCAAGGCATTCAACACCGCCGCGTCGAAACGATGCGAGAGCTTGGCGATCTGATCCAGCGCGTGCTGGTAACTGCGCAGCAGCTTTTCCAGAGCTTCGCCGGTAATCGGCGGCGCATCCGGGCTGTAGGTCAGCGTGGCATTGTCGACCGCACTGGAGATCAGGTAGTCATTGAGCGCCGTGTCGTCCTTGATGTACAGCTCCTGCCTGCCCTGCTTTACCTTGTACAGCGGCGGCAGGCCGATGTAGATGTGACCACGCTCGATCAGCTCCGGCATCTGGCGATAGAAGAAGGTCAACAACAGGGTGCGGATGTGCGAGCCGTCGACGTCAGCATCGGTCATCAGGATGATGCGGTGGTAGCGCAGCTTGTCGGGGTTGTATTCGTCCTTGCCGATACCGGTACCGAGCGCGGTGATCAGGGTGCCGACTTCGGCCGACGCCAGCATGCGATCGAAGCGCGCCTTCTCGACATTGAGGATCTTGCCCTTCAACGGCAGCACAGCCTGGGTCTTGCGGTTGCGACCCTGTTTGGCGGAGCCGCCAGCGGAGTCACCCTCGACCAGGAACAGTTCGCACAAGGCCGGATCCTTCTCCTGACAGTCAGCCAGCTTGCCCGGCAGTCCGGCGATATCCAGTGCGCCCTTGCGCCGGGTCATTTCGCGCGCCTTGCGCGCCGCCTCGCGGGCACGCGCGGCGTCGACGACCTTGGAAGCGATCGCCTTGGCTTCGTTCGGATGCTCGAGCAGGAATTCACCAAGCTTCTCGTTGACGACCTGCTCCACCACGGTCTTCACTTCGGAAGAAACGAGCTTGTCCTTGGTCTGCGAAGAGAACTTCGGGTCGGGCACCTTCACCGAAAGCACGGCAATCATGCCTTCACGCATGTCGTCACCCGACAACGCCACCTTGGCGTTCTTGGCCAGTCCGGACTTTTCGATATAACTCTGCAGCGAGCGGGTCAACGCCGCACGGAACCCGGTCAGGTGCGTGCCACCGTCGCGCTGCGGAATGTTGTTGGTGAAGCAGTACATCGATTCCTGGTAGGAGTCGGTCCACTGCATGGCAACCTCGACCAGAACACCGTCCTGCTCGGCGGTGAGGCTGATCACGTTCGGATGCAGCGCCGTCTTCAACTGAGCCAGATGCTGAACGAACGAGCGAATGCCGCCCTCGTAGGCGAATGTGTCCTGGCGGCCTTCACCGCGCTCGTCCTTCAACTCGATGGTGACGCCCGAATTGAGGAAGGCGAGTTCGCGCAGGCGCTTGGCCAGAATATCGTAGTGAAACTCGATATTGGTGGTGAACGTGGCCGGGCTCGGCCGGAAGCGCACCATGGTTCCACGCTTGCTCGACGGGCCCACCACTTTCAACGGATACAGCGGCTCGCCAAGAGCGTATTCCTGCAGATGTTCATGGCCTTCGCGGTAAATGGTCAGCCACAGGTGGTCGCTCAGGGCATTGACCACCGATACGCCGACGCCGTGCAGACCGCCGGACACCTTGTACGAATTCGCGTCGAACTTGCCGCCGGCATGCAGCACCGTCATCACCACTTCAGCGGTGGAGCGACCCTCCTCCGGATGGTTGTCCACGGGAATGCCACGGCCGTTGTCGCTCACGCTTACCGAGCCGTCGTCAAAGATGGTGACCACCACGTTGTCGCAATAACCCGCCAACGCCTCGTCGATCGCATTATCGACCACCTCGAAAACCATGTGGTGCAGACCGGTGCCGTCATCGGTATCGCCGATGTACATGCCTGGGCGTTTGCGCACCGCTTCAAGGCCTTTCAGGACCTTGATGTTGCTTGAGTCGTAATTCGATTCGTTCATGGATTCGTTCATGCGGTGACCGTTTCCTGGCGCCAGCGACCCGCCCGACTCGGCGCCGTAAAAGGCCGGGCAAGGGTTATGCAGTCTTGGGGGAGATGCAACCTTTTGATTATAGCAGGCGGGACATCAGGCCCTGTTCCACGTGGAACACACGGGCAGGCAGACCCTGAAGTGCGGCTGGTAACTCGGTACCGGTCAATAGCAATTGAGCGTTGGCCTGGGTCAGTTGTGCCACAAGAGCGACCTGATGTGCCTGGTCGAGTTCAGAGGCCAGGTCGTCCAGGCAGACCATTGGCCAATGTCCGCTGTTGCCGGCATAAAGCTCGGCTTGGGCCAGCACACAAGCGAGCGCGGTGAGTTTCTCCTGGCCCCGAGAGAGGTGTTCCCTTAACGGCGCGCGCTCGAACGACAGCGACCAATCCGCTCGATGGGCACCCACCGTGGTATGCCCACGGGCGAAGTCCCTGCCGCGCTGCTCCCGCAACTGCTGCGCCAGACCCTGCTCGTCCGACCAGCCGCGCCGATAACGGAGATCCAACACACCTAACTCGGGCAGCAAGCCCAGCGCAATTGCTTCAAGCTTGGGTCGCAGAGAGCTGAGGTAATCACTGCGCAGGTTGTCGATTTGATGAGCGGTCTGGGACATCTCCTGTTCCCAAGGCTCGAATAACGCATCTGTGCTCAATGAACCCGAACGAAGCAAACTGTTGCGCTGTTTGAGCGCCCGTTGGTAGCGCCGCCATAGGGAAAGAAATTCATGTTCCACGTGGAACACGCCCCAATCGAGATATCGACGACGCTCCTCGGCTGCGCCTGCAATCAGGGCATGCGAGCCCGGCTCGAAGCAAACCACGGCGCACTCTTGCACCAGTTGACCGAGACCGACGCTTGCACCGTCTACCCTTGCATCCCAGCGCCCAGCAGAACGCCCTAGTCCCAAGCGGCGAGCACAAGCCTCCTCCAATCGAAATTCGGCGAAGATCGACAACTGCGCAGCACCCCGTTGCGTCAGCGCGTCTTTCGCGCCAGCGCGAAACGAGCGCGCGTGGGAAAGCAAGAACAGCGCCTCCAGAACACTGGTCTTCCCAGCGCCATTGGCGCCAAGAAAGACGTTGATTGCGGGGCCCATCTCAATTTCGACATCTGTCAGACAGCGCAAGCCGTCGATACGCAGTCTTTCCAGCCTCATTTTGCCAACCATCCCAAAAAGCAACGCCGGGGTCCCTTGCAGGATTCCCGGCGTTGCGCATCAGCGTAAAACGTCAAACAAGCCATGCGGAAAGCGTCAGAGACGCAAAGGCATGATCACGTGGCGAGCCTGTTCGTTGTCGTGCTCTTGCACCAGGCAGCTGGATTGCGCATCGCGCAGGCTCAATCGCGCCTTCTCTCCTCGCAGTGCCGCCAAGGCATCCAGCAGATATCCCACGTTGAAGCCCACGGCGAGATCAGAGACATGTGTCTCCGCTTCGACTTCTTCGACGGCCTCTTCCTGCTCGGGGTTGTGCGCGACGATGCGCAACTTGCCCGGTGACAGCTCCAGACGAACGCCCCGGTATTTCTCGTTCGACAAAATAGCTGCTCGCTGCAGGGCACCGCGCAGTACTTCCCGATCCAATATCGCGGTCTTGTCAGCTCCGAGCGGAATCACCGCTTCGTAATCCGGAAAACGACCATCGATCAGCTTCGAGGTGAAGGTCACTTCCCCGCGTCGCACGCGCAGATGGTTGCGCCCAAATTCGAGCTCCACTAGCCCATCCCCGGATTCGAGCAGGCCCACCAGTTCGTTTACGCCCTTGCGGGGAATGATGATCTGGCGGCGGGTGGTGATCAAGCTGTCAAGCCTGGTCTCCTTCATAGCCAGGCGATGCCCATCGGTGGCGACGCAGCGCAGAGTGTGCTCCTGCAAGTCGAGCAACATGCCGTTGAGGTAATAGCGGACATCCTGGTTGGCCATCGCGAACGAGGTGCGCTCCATCAGGTCGCGTAAGACCTCTTCGGGCAAGGTGACTTTCTCGACCAGTTCGATCTCGTCGACCGTGGGAAATTCGGTTGCCGGCAGGGTCGTCAGCGTGAACCGGCTGCGGCCTGCGCTCAGCGCGACCCGATCGCCGTTGAGCTTGAGCTCGATACGGGCACCATCCGGCAAGGCACGAACGATATCGAACAGTTTCCGCGCCGGAATCGTGATTTCGCCGTCGGTCAGTTTTTCGGCATCGGTCGTGGCAACCATCTCCACTTCCAGATCGGTTCCGGTCAGCGAGAGTTTGCCGTCTGCGACTTTGACCAAAAGGTTGGCCAGCACGGGCAGCGTCTGGCGCCGTTCAACCACGCCGACCACTTGTTGCAGTGGCTTGAGCAGAGCTTCTCGTTGGATGCTGAATTGCATGACTTGGCTTCCCCTATACCTGCTGTTCTGTCTTTAAAAGAAGGTTAGTAGTAGTTGTAGGCGTTGTGGACAACTGCTATTTGGTTTTTTTTCGTTCAAAAACAATTGCTTATTCGGTTGTTTGGTTGTGTTCGAAGCAGTTGGCTGGCGGTGGACCATTTGTGGATAACTTTTGAGGCCAATTCATCCACCTATTATCCACAGCTTGGAGACCCGGTTATCCATAACTTTGTCGCGGAGCCTCCGTTCAAGCCGTCACCCGGTGAGCGTCCGCACCAATTGTTCCCAGTCCTGCCGCATCCTGGGATCAGTCTCCACGAATTTTCGAATGGTTTTGCAGGCATGCATGACCGTGGTGTGGTCGCGGCCACCGAAGGCTTCACCAATCTCCGGCAGGCTGTGCTCGGTGAGTTCCTTGGACAAGGTCATCGCAATCTGGCGCGGCCGTGCCAGTGATCGAACGCGGCGCTTGGACAGCAGGTCCTGTAGCCGTACGTTGAAATACTCTGCCGTGATCTTCTGGATGTTGGGGATCGTGATGGCCTGCGCATGCGTGGCCAGCAGGTCGCGCAGGGTCTCTTCGGCGAACTCGGTGGTGATCGGCTTGCCGTAGAAATTGGCGCGGGCAGCCAGCGTGTTCAATGCCCCTTCGAGGTCGCGCACGTTGGAGCGGATTCGCTTGGCCAGCAACATGGCCACGTTCTCGTCGACCGCGACGCCCTTTTCATGCGCCTTGGCCAGCAGGATCGCTGCGCGTGTCTCGAAATCAGGTGGCTCGATGGCCACGCTGAGGCCCCAGCCGAGCCGTGACTTCAGCCGTGGCTCAAGCTTGTCCACTTCCTTCGGATAGCGGTCGCAGGTCAGGATGATCTGCTGCTTGGACTCGAACAGCGCGTTGAACGTGTGGAAAAACTCTTCCTGCGTCGTGTCCTTGCCCGCAAAGAACTGGATATCGTCGATCAGCAATGCATCCACCGAACGGAAGCGACGCTTGAACTCGTCCATGCTCTTGGCGCGAAGTGCCTCAATCATCGAGCCGACAAACTGCTCCGAACGCAGATACATCACCTTGAAGTTGGGATTGTGCTCCAGCATCAGGTTGCCGGCGGCATGCATCAGGTGAGTCTTGCCCAGTCCGGTGCCGCCATACAGCAGCAGCGGGTTGTAGGCGCGGCCAGGGTTGGTTGCCACCTGCATGGCAGCGGCCTTGCCCAACTGGTTCGATTTGCCCTCGACGAATGTCTCGAACGTGTAGTGCGGGTCCAGATTGTGATGAAACGGCTGCGCCGGAACTGCCGCGGCTCGTGCTGGCGCCGTCACCGGTGCCTTGAGCGCGGGCGTCGATCGCGATGAACTCGAACCGACCTCCAGCCGCACCGGCCAGGGTTTGCCACTCAGTTGCTGCAGCACCAGCTGAATCTGGGTCAGGTAACGCTCACGCACGGTTTCGAGCGTGTAAGGATTGGGCGCAAACAGCTGCAGGCCGTCAACGTCGTCACGTGCCTGCAACGGCATCAGCCAGGTGTGCAGGTCTTCGGCGCTCAAGTCGCCTTCAAGACGCTCAAGGCAGCGCCGCCACAGATCACTCATGAATAAAATCAGCCACACTAAGGGCGCTTTCGCGCAGGGGATAGGCTAGTCTAGCAGCAGCCTTCGCGGCTCTGTCCCCGATCTATCCACAAAGCTATCCACAAGTTCAAGTCCGTGGCGATTTGACAGCGGGCAGGAATGCCCCACATAATCTCCAACCTTTTTATCCACATTCCCTTCGGAGTAAGCCATGAAGCGGACCTACCAGCCAAGCAAGCTCAAGCGCGCCCGTACCCACGGTTTCCGTGCCCGTATGGCCACTGCCGATGGTCGCAAGATTCTCAATGCCCGTCGCGCCAAGGGCCGCAAGCGCCTGATCCCGTAAACCGGGGTCGAGCTTATGTCGACCGCCGGTCTGCCGCGCGAAGCGCGGCTACGTCGGCCGGGTGACTTTGCTGCCTTGCGGACAAGCAGCGGACGCGCAGGCGGCCGCTGTTTTCATATGCGTTATCGGGTCAACGAGCTGGGGTATGCTCGGCTCGGTCTGGCCATTTCCAAGCGTGTATCCAAACGCGCGGTCGAACGTAACCGAATCAAGCGACTGCTGCGTGAATCGTTCCGCCGCGTTCGCCACCAACTGCCCGCGGTGGATCTTATGGTGATGGCGCGCGAACAGGCCGCAGGCGTGCCCGGTTCCATCCTGTTGAGTGAGATCGACGGCTTGTGGAAAAAACTCCTCGCAAGCCAGCCCGAAACCTCCGAACCATTGAAGCGGGCCGACGACACCAGCACAATCGTGCGTTGACCCATTCCTTTCCTGCCTCCGCGGCGTGATACGTGTCGTGGCGTTACCCGGATTTGCTACGCGATGAATCAAACGCGCAACTTCCTCATGTTCGCCCTGCTGGCAGTGGCCTACTTCCTGTTCATGGCCTGGGAAAAGGATTACGCGCCGCCACCGCTGCCAACCACCCAGGCGAGCACTGCTACCGCGGCCTCGGACGGGAGTGTGCCGGGAGCGACACCGCTCGCGTCTGCCCCCGGTGTTCCCGCCGGTGCGGCACCGGCGATCGCAACCGACGCCAGTCACGGGGCCCAGCAGCCGTCGCAGCTGATCACGATCAACACGGATGTGCTCAAGCTCACCGTGGATACCCGCGGCGGCAGTCTGGTGCATGCCGATCTGCTGACCTACCCCAAGTCCGCGCCCACGCACAAAACCCCCAACCCGCCGCCGACTGTTCTGCTCAACAACGACGAGGATCATTACTTTGTCGCGCAGAGTGGTCTGGTCAGCAGCAGTGATACCGCGGCCCAGGACCAGCCCAATCACCTGGCGCTGTTCCACAGCGACAAGACCTCCTACATGCTGGCCGATGGCCAGAACAGTCTGGACGTGGCGTTGACCTGGCAGGATGCCGCTGGCCTCAAGGTCACCAAGACCTACCATTTCACGCGCGGCAGCTACGTCATCGACGTCAGCCAGAGGATCGACAACGCCACCGCGCAGACCTGGCAAGGCAGTGCCTACCAGCAGCTGCAGCGGGTCGCGCCGCCCAAGCCCGCGAGCTGGTTCAGTCACTATACCGACCCCGAGCAACGCAGTTTCCAGGGTGCTGCCTGGTATACCGGTGAGAAGTTCGAAAAACTGGACTTCAAGAATTTCAGCGAAAAGAAAGACGCCCTCGACAGCAATATCAAGGGTGGCTGGGCGGCGATGCTGCGGTTGTACTTCTTTGCTGCGTGGATTCCGCCGGCCGATCAGACCGAGCACTACACCACCGAGACGATCAATCCCGACAGCGCCAACCCGCGCTATCTGATCCGCGCGGTGGGCCCTGCGCTCCGCGTGACGCCGGGGCAGACGCTCACCAGCCAGGCGCGCTTGTATGTCGGGCCGAATGTGCAGGGCACCCTGGACGCGATCGCACCGGGTCTGGACCTGACCATCGACTACGGCATGTTCAAGGTGATCGCGGTACCCATGCACTGGGTGCTGTCGCAGTTCCACGCGATCTCCAAGAACTGGGGCGTGGCGATCATCCTTTTGGTGCTGATGATCAAGGGCGTCACCTGGAAGCTCACCGCCGTGCAGTACCGTTCCAGCGCCAAGATGCGCAAGCTGGCGCCGCGTATCGCGCAGTTGAAGGAGCGTTACGGCGACGACAAGGCCAAGATGCAGCAGGCCACCATGGAGCTGTACAAGAAGGAGAAGGTCAACCCGATGGGCGGCTGCCTGCCGGTGCTGATCACCATGCCGGTGTTCTATGGTCTGTTCTTCGTGCTCGAGTACAGCCTCGAACTGCGCCACGCCGCCTTTCTGTGGATTCCTGACCTCAGCGCGCCCGATCCGTTCTATATCCTGCCGGTCATCTATGCGGCCGTGATGCTGGGCACGCAGTGGCTCAACCCCGCCGCGGCCGGCATGGATCCGACCCAGGCGAAAATGATGAAGGTGATGCCGTTGCTGTTCACGGTGATGTTCGCCTTCTTCCCCGCCGGCTTGTGTCTCTATTACGCGGTCAACGGTATCGTCGGCCTTGCCCAGCAGTGGTGGGTCACCCACCATGTCGAGCGCGAGGCACCGCTGACCACCAGCTGAAACGGCTGGCCAACAGCACCGCCCATGATCAGCCGCGCCGTAGCTACGGCGCGGCTGATTTCGTTTAGAGTCCTTCGTTGATGACCGATCAACTCGCCGACACGATTGCCGCCATTGCCAGCGCCCCCGGTGCGGCGGGCGTCGGCGTGGTGCGCGTGTCGGGCGCGGCGGTACCGCTCATTGCGCAGCGATTGCTCGGGCGTGAGCCGCAACCGCGGTACGCCCACTTCAGCGCCTTTCGTGACGCGGCAGGTGAGCTGATTGACCGCGGCCTGCTGCTGCATTTCCCCGCCCCGGCCTCATACACCGGCGAACACGTGCTCGAACTGCAGGGTCACGGCAGCGCGGTGCTGCTCGATCTGCTATTGCGACGGGTCTGCGAACTCGGTGCGCGGCTGGCGCGGCCGGGTGAATTCACTGAACGCGCCTTCCTCAACGGCAAGCTCGACCTGGCCCAGGCCGAAGCCGTCGCCGATCTGATCGCTGCCCGCTCCCACGCTGGCGCCCGCGCCGCGTTGCAGTCGATGGAGGGTGTGTTTTCGCGCCGCGTCGAGGCCTTGCTGCAATCGCTGATCGTGCTGCGCGTGCATATCGAGGCGGCGATCGATTTTCCCGAAGAAGAGATCGACTTTCTCGCCGATCCCGCCATCAGCCAGCAGCTCGCCGCAGTCACGGCCGAACTCGAGCAACTCCTGCGCGAGGCACAGCGCGGCCTGCGTCTGAATGACGGCTTGCGCGTGGCGATCATCGGCCGCCCCAACGCCGGCAAATCGAGCCTGCTCAATGCGCTGGCCGGCAGTGACCGCGCCATCGTCAATGCCTCCGCTGGCACCACCCGTGACGTGCTGCGCGAGTCGCTCAGCCTGGACGGCATCGCACTGGAGCTGGCCGACACCGCAGGCCTGCGCGAGACCGACGATGAAGTCGAACGCGAAGGCGTGCGTCGTGCCCACGGCGAACTGCAACGTGCCGATGTCGCCCTGCTGGTGACCGACGCCGGGCATGCCCAGGCTGACCTCGCCCTGTTCGACAACCTGCCCGCCCAGGTGGCACGCCTGCTGCTGGTCAACAAGATCGATCTCGACCAGGGCGTCACCCATAGCGAACAACGCCAGGACGTTTACTGGCTGTGGGCTTCCGCCAAGACCGGTGCGGGACTGGATGCCCTGCGCCACACGCTCAAGCAACTGGCCGGTGCCGGCAGCGGCGAAGGCGCCTTCAGCGCGCGCCGCCGTCATGTGCTGGCGCTGCAGCAAGTTGCCGAACACCTGCAAAAATCAGCAGTCATCCTGGCCAGCAGTCGCGCCGGTGAACTGGTCGCCGAAGAACTGCGACAGGCGCAGCAGTCGCTGGGTGAAATTACCGGAAGCTACAGCAGCGACGATCTGCTCGGTGCCATTTTCGGCTCGTTCTGCATCGGCAAATAGACGGCCATACGCGCGCGACACACTCAGCGGCCTGCAGCCATCGCTCGGTGATCCATCACCCGGCGCGATAGCGGTGGCAGCAAGGCCAGCACGAACATGCTGGCGTAGCCGGCCGGGAGTTGCGGGCTGTCTTCGTGATGCACCAGGGCCTGGTAGCGACGGCGGGCCACCTCATGGTGGTCCGAATGCCGCTGCAGGTTGAACAGCAGCCAGTTGGTACAGCGCTGTGCGGTGAATTCCAGGAATGCAGGTGAGTGACGCGTTCGTAACGCCCGGGCGCGAGCTGTCGGCGAGAGAGGCCGTAGTGTTCGATGTAATTGATCACTTCGAGCGTGCCGGCGGCAATCACGCCCTGGGCCAGGAAGAACAGCAGCGCCGCAGGGCCGCCCAGGCTGGCGAAGGCCAGCATCAAGGCGCATCAGAGCACGTTCCAGCGGATCATCTCGTTGCGCCATGACGATACCGGCAGGCCACGTTCGCGCAGCCGCCCGGCCTCCAGCCGCCACGCGTTGCGTACGTTGAGCCAGAGCGCGCGGGGCACGAAGGCGTAGACCGATTCACCCAGTCGCGCCGAGGAAGAATCATGCGCGGTTGCCACGTGGACATGATGGCCGCGCACGTGCTCGACCTTGAAGCCCTGGTAGCCGGCGCTGGTCGGCAGGATGCCGCCCAGCAGCGGCTCCAGGCGGCCCGGCTTGTGGATCAGCTCATGCGCCGGATTGATCGCCAGTACACCGCCGATCAGGCTGGTGGAGACCAGCCAGCCGAGCTTGCCGACGAGACCCAGCGGAAGTTGGGTGAATTGCCAGGTGCACCAGACCAGGGTGGCCAGCCATACCGGCACTACCAGCATGGTCAGCATGCGAAAGTAAAGCCGGCTCTCCAGCGCCGCCAGTTGGGCATCGGAAGGCGCGTTGTATCGCTCCGTTCCGCACAGTTCATCAAGCAGCGGCACGACGCCAAAGATGAAGAACGGTGCAAGCCAGCACGCCAGATCCAGTGGCACGCCAAAATCAGCGAGCGCGAGCGAGCCCCGCGGCAGCAGTGCGGTGGAAAGCGCCGGTACGAAGCCGGCATCGCGCAGATTCATGGGCCGAGTTTAGCGCGCGACACAAGGTAGCCTGCCTGCCCGAAAAAAAGCTGCCGGGCGTGCGAGTGCCGGGCAGACGCCGCGGTGCTCAATCGGCCGACTGCAACGAGAGCAACGCGGCCTGCAACTCCTCCAGTCGCGGCATGCCTTGTTGCGCGCCGAGCTTGCCCACCGACAGCGCGGCGGCGGCGCAAGCCTTGCGTACAGCCTTCGCCAAGCCCTCATGCAGGAACACCGCGAGTGCGGCGTTGAAGGTGTCGCCGGCGCCGGTGCTGTCGACGACCTCCACCGGGAAGCCGGGCTGGTGTTGCGGTTCGCCCTGTTCGCGATACCACGCACCCTCGGCCCCGCGGGTCAGCACGACCGGGCACGGGGCGTGCCGCATCAATTCGCGGAAATCCTCGGCCGGATCGGCCCCCAGCAGGACCGCCAGCTCATGCTGGTTCGGTGTCACGTAGCGCGCCATTCGCAGCCAATCGGCCGGGAGCTGCTGCGCCGGTGAGGGATTGAGGATTACGGGCACCCCCAGTTGCTTGGTCAGGCGCAGGGTGGCTTCCACGGTTTCCAGCGGAATCTCCATCTGCACCAGCAGCACGTCGGCACGCTCGATCAGTCCCCGCGCCTGTTCCACCTGCGCCGGACTGACCCGTGAATTGGCCCCGGGCACCACGATGATCTGGTTCTCGCCACCGGCGATCGTGATCGAAGCGGTGCCGCTGCTGCAGTCGTCCAGATGGGCGGTGTGGCTGAGATCAATCCCTTCGCTGGCCAGCCCCTGGCGCAGTTGACGGCCAAATGTATCGATGCCGAGAGCGCCAACCAGGGCCACTTCGGCACCCAGTCGTGCGGCAGCAACCGCCTGATTGGCACCTTTGCCGCCCGGGATAGTGAGAAAGCGCTCGCCCAGAATGGTCTCGCCCGGGCCGACGAAGCGCGGGGCCTGGGTGACCAGGTCCATGTTGATGCTTCCTACGACAACGATGCGCGTCATCGATGCTGTCCTTGCGCTGGGCCGGGAGAGCGAGCATACGCGATCTGCCCGGGGGCTTTCAGGCCCGCGCCATCGACACGACAGCCATGAGCGCAAAAGCAGTTCGGGCTACCCGCAGTGCCGCCGTCTACCGCCTGTGCGGCATGACAGCGTTGCCCGGCATGCTGATATGCATATGCTGGCGCTGACCGTCGCCCAGTACGGCCTGCAACTGCTGTCGCCGCTCTGCTTCAGATGCACGCATCTGGCGACGGCGCCGCTGACGCAGACACTCAACGCAAAGCCGAGCAGGCCGAGGAGAAGATGCCATGTGAGAGTGACCCAGTCAGCAACGTCACCGGATGGGGACATCGTTGACAACCGCAGAGCCGCCCTGGCGCCGGGACCTGCATGGATCGCAACAAACCAGGAAACTCGGTCGTCGACCGAAATTCCGGGATGCGCCTCTCATCAATGCAGCGTGAGGCAACGAAAAGGCCCGCCAGCGGCGGGCCTGTTTTGCAGCGACCGTGGCGATGAACTCAGAGTGATTCGGGCGCGGCGGTCTGGCCAACGTCGCCCGGCTCCAACGCCGGTGCGGGACCGGCCACGGCGAGCAGGGACTGGGCGTAGCTGTCCTCGATGCTCACGGTGGAGACTTCATCCCAACTGAAGAACGACACCTCGCGCATCCACTCCGCGTCGGGGCTGAGCTCCTGCATGTTGAAGCCTTCCTCCTCGATGCTGGCCAGTCGGCCGATGTAGCAGACCTCGGACTCGTCCTCGCTGTCCACGTGCACACCGATCACGGGCGCCTGGGCGCCAGCGGCCTGGATCACCTCGCGGATATTGTCCAGCGGAAAACCACGCGGCGGCCGCGGCAGGATGTGCTTCAGGGCCAGCGCCTTCTCGAAAAACACATGGTGCTTGTCCGGTGACTCCAGCTCCGAGATGTCGCGATGACGCATCACGTACATGCCGTCGTAGGTGATGCCATCGCCGACGACCCAAAGCAGGAAAAACTCGCGCCCGACGCCGCCGACATAGCCACAGAAACTGCCGTGTTCGAGATCCTCGCGCCACAACCTGACCAGGCTCTGCTTCTGCTGAGCTTCGCGCAGCTGGGCGCGCTGGCCGGTGTTCTTCAGTTCAATAATGTTGCTCACGGCGGCGATTTTAGCAGATCCGGGGATGGGCTCGTTCACAGAATGTAGTGGCTCAGGTCTTCGTTCAGAACCAGACTGCTGAGGGTGTTGGTCACCTGTTCGGCGTCGATCACATACGTTTCGCCGGACTTGTCCGCCGCCTCGTATGAAATCTTCTCCAGCAGGCGCTCCATCACCGTGTGCAGCCGGCGTGCGCCGATGTTTTCGGTGCGTTCGTTCACCTGAAACGCCACCTCGGCCAGCCGGTCAATGCCGCTGTCGGTGAACTCCAGGCCGACGCCCTCGGTGGCCAGCAGGGCCGTGTATTGTTTGGTCAGTGCGTTGTGTGGCTCGCGCAGGATGCGCTTGAAGTCGTCCACGCTCAGCGCCGAAAGCTCGACCCGAATCGGCAACCGACCCTGCAGCTCGGGGATCAGGTCCGATGGCTTGGCCAGCGAAAACGCTCCCGAGGCGATGAAAAGCATGTGGTCGGTCTTGATCGGGCCGTACTTGGTCGACACGGTGGAGCCCTCGACCAGCGGCAGCAGGTCGCGCTGCACGCCCTCGCGGCTCACCCCGGCATGGCTGTGGTCGCCGCCGCGCTGCGCCACCTTGTCGATCTCGTCGAGAAACACGATGCCGTTCTGCTCGGCCGACTCCATCGCCTGCGCGCGCAACTCGTCGTCGTTGAGCAGCTTGCCCGCCTCCTCGTCGATCAGCATCGGCCGCGCCAGCTTGATCGCCAGCTTGCGGCTCTGCGTCTTGCCGCCGCCGATGTTCTGGAACATCTGGCGCAACTGCGCGCCCATTTCCTCCATGCCCGGCGGCGACATGATTTCCACGCCGACGTTGGCGGCAATCTCAAGTTCGATCTCGCGTTCATCAAGGGCACCCTCGCGCAGCTGCTTGCGCAACTTCTGGCGGGTGTCGCTCTCGATGACTGGTGAGGACTGGTCGTGGCTCCAGTCGGTTGGAGTCGTCTGTCGGCGCGGCAGCAGCGCGTCGAGTATGCGGTCCTCGGCACGATCTTCGGCCTGGCTGCGCACGCGTTTGACCGCCTGCTCGCGGGTCAGCTTGTAGGCCACGTCGGCGAGGTCGCGAATGATCGACTCCACATCCTTGCCGACATAACCGACCTCGGTGAACTTGGTCGCCTCGACCTTCACGAATGGCGCGTTCGCCAGCGTCGCCAGCCGCCGCGCGATCTCGGTCTTGCCCACGCCGGTGGGGCCGATCATCAGGATATTCTTCGGCGTCACTTCCTCGCGCATGCCCGGCTCCAGCTGCATGCGGCGCCAGCGGCTGCGCAAGGCCACTGCCACGGCGCGCTTGGCGTCGTGCTGGCCGATGATGTAGCGGTCGAGTTCGTGGACGATTTCGCGGGGAGTGAGTTCGGACATGAGTCAAAGGCCAGGGATGAGGGGCGAGTAGCGAGAGCGCATGGAGGCAGGTCGGGGCGAGGATGTGAGCAGGCGTCGGGCTCGCGCCCTCGCTACTCGTCCCTCACCACTACAGCTCTTCGATCGACACGTTGTGGTTGGTGTAGATGCAGATGTCAGCGGCGATCTTCAGCGCCTTTTCAACGATCGTGCGTGCGTCCAGTTCGGTGTTCTCCATCAGCGCCAACGCGGCCGACTGGGCAAACGGCCCGCCGGAGCCAATCGCGATCAGGCCGTGTTCGGGTTCGAGTACGTCACCGTTGCCGGAGATCAGCAGGGAGGCCTCCTTGTCGGCCACCGCCAGCATTGCCTCGAGCTTGCCGAGGCGTCGGTCGGTACGCCATTCCTTGGCCATCTCCACCGCGGCGCGGGTGAGGTTGTGCCCGTGCTTTGTCAACTTCTCCTCGAACAGCTCGAACAGGGTGAACGCATCGGCGGTGGCGCCGGCAAAGCCAGCCACCACGTCGCCCTTGCCGAGTCGGCGCACCTTGCGCGCGTTGGCCTTCATCACCGTATTGCCCAAGGTGACCTGGCCATCGCTGCCAATCACGACGCGGCCTTCGCGACGCACGCAGACGATGGTGGTGGCGTGAAACGATTCCATGAGCGCTCCGCTGATGACTGTGCTTGAGCCATCCCAAGTGGGGTCGCCGGGGTTTGGCTTCAATGGCGATGGGCGCAGCCTGCGTCTCGACCCGGGGAGAAGCATCGCCCGCGAGCGGGCTCCTACGGTTTGCGTTTGGCGCGGGGATGGGCGCTGTCGTACACCTTGGCCAGGTGCTGGAAATCGAGATGGGTATAGATCTGGGTGGTGGCGATGTCGGCGTGGCCGAGCAGCTCCTGCACGGCGCGCAGGTCGCCGGAGGATTCCAGCATGTGGCTGGCGAAGGTGTGTCGCAGCAGATGTGGATGGATGTGTTTCGGGATGCCCTGCTGCAGCGCCAGCGTGTTCATGCGCAGCTGGATCGTGCGGGGATTGATCGGCGCGCCGCCGCGGCCGCGGAATACCGGTGACTCCGGCGCCATGCCCTGTTCCGCACCCAGCGCCCGCAGCGCGTTGATGGCGTGGCGCCCGACCGGCACGATGCGCATCTTGTTGCCCTTGCCCAGCACGCGCACTTCGCCTTCGTCGAGATTCAGCTCGAGCCAGCGCAGGCCCACCAACTCGGACAGGCGCAGGCCACTGGAATAGAACAGCTCCAGCATCGCGCGGTCGCGCAGCGCCAGTTTGCCGCCGCTATCGGTCTCGACCAGGGTGGTGGCTTCGTCGACATCCAGAACCTGCGGAAGCTTGCGCCGTACCTTGGGACCGCGTACGCCGAGCATCGGGTCGTTGGCCAGCAGGCCTTCACGGTTGAGCTGCCGGAACAGGCTGCGACACGACGACAGCAACCGCTGCAGGCTCTTCGGCGCCAGCCCGGCACGATGTTCGCCGGCGACAAAGCCGCGCATCAGGTTGGCATCCAGCGCGTCGAACGAATCGAGTTTCTGCTCGTGCATGAAGCGCAGCAGCTTGGCCAGGTCACGGCGGTAGCCGGCAACGGTGTGCACCGAGGCATGCCGTTCGCTGGCGAGGCGCTCAAGCCAGACGTCAACCTGGCCTTGCGCCGTCATGAGCGGCTCAGGCGACATCCCGTGCGCGAGCCAGCGCGGCGGTGATCGTGGCCGAAATCATCTTCAGGAACAGCGTGCCCATGCCGGGCTGGAAGCGGTTGGGATCGGCGCTGCCGATGGCCAGGATGCCGGCGTTGCCCAGCCGCATCATCGCCACCGATTGGATGCCGTCCGCCTGGGCTGCGAACAGGCGGGTGAGTTTCTCGCTCGAGAGGCGGCCGGAACTGGGCTCGCCCTTGCTCAGGAAATCGGCAAACTCCGGCAGCTCCGCGGCACCGCCGGGAATCTGCTGCAGCCAGTCCGCGCGCGGCATTTGTGGCTCATCACCGAACAGCAGCAGGCGTACCTGCTCGGTATGGAAGTCGGCGCTGAGCTTGGCGATCACCGTGCGTGCAGTCACCTCCAGCGTGTTCGCGCGCAGCAAGGCCACCGTGAGGCCATGTACGCGTTCCATCAGCTGCTCGTTCTCCGCTGCGATGCTGACCAGTTCGGCCAACTGGCGCTCCAGCTCGGTGTTCTTGTCGCGCAGGCTCTTCATCTGATAGATCGCCAGCGAGGACACCGGCCCCTGCTCCCGCGGCATCGTCAGCTTCGCCGCCAGTTCGGGATACTCGCTGAGGAATTCCGGGTGGCGTTTCAGATAGGCCGCGACCACGCGGGCCTGGGTGGCATCGTCGAGCAGCGTTGCGGTCATGCGCGGACATCCTTCGAACGGTGACGAGGCCCGCGGGTGGGCCGGCCTTCCCGCTGGAGTGTGCGATGGACGCGCGCGCGCTTCAACCGTCGCGATGCAAGTCCGCGTCGGCAACCGGCCATTCACCTTCAAAGGCGAAGGCGGCGGGGCCGGTCATCCACAGCGTATGGCCGGGGCCGGACCAGTCGATGCGCAGCGTGCCGCCCGGCAGTTCGACCCGCACCTGGTCGTCGACCTCGCCGCGCTGGTGCAGCACCGCCATCGCCGCGCAGGCGCCAGTGCCGCAGGCCAGGGTCCAGCCGGCGCCGCGCTCGTGCACGCGCAAGCGCAGATGGGTCCGGTCCAGCACCTGCACGAAACCGGCGTTGGCCTGTTCGGCGAAACGCTCATGGGTGGTCAACGCCGGGCCGAGTCGCTGCAGCGACGGCTCGTCCAGGTCGGCCACCGTCATCACGGCATGCGGGTTGCCCATCGAGACCGCGCCGATCTGCAAGGCTTGCCGGTCGATCTCGATCTCGTAAATGTCGGCTGCCTGCGGCGCGTCGAACGGTATGCGGGCCGGATCAAACACGGGCTCGCCCATGTCCACGGTGACTTCCAGCGGACCGAGCAAGCGCACTGTCACCGGCCCGGACGGGCTTTCGATGCGAACGCTCTTGCCCAGCGCCAGCGCGCCGGCCCGATGCAGCCACGCCGCGACACAGCGCACGCCGTTGCCACACTGGCCGGAGAGCGAGCCGTCGCCATTCCAGATGCCGTAATAAAACGCACACGACGGATCGCGCGGCGGCTCCACGCTCAGCAACTGGTCGAAGCCCACGCCGGTGTGACGGTCGGCCAGGGCGCGGATCTGCGCAGCATCCAGGGCGAATTCGTGCTTCCGGCAATCCAGCACGACAAAGTCGTTGCCGATGCCATGCATCTTGGAAAAGCGCAGCCGCATCGCCATTGGCTGCAGCTCAGGGCTGGCCTGCCGCCGGCTGGGCGCTGCCGGTGGGTGCGACCGTCGAGGTGGGCGCGGGCGCGCTTTCCACAGGCTTGATCTGCACCGGCTTGGTCGGTGGCAACACCAGCGGCCCCTTGTTGCCGCAACCGGCAAGCAGGGCGGCAACGAAAACGAACGGCAGCAACAACAGGGATCGACGCATGGCAGGGTTTCCTCGGGACCACCGCAGTATAGCGACGCGACCGCGGCGTCGCGGGGCGGCGCCGGTATGATGCGCGGGTGAACTGCGTATTGTCGCGGCGAGGATGATCAAGATGGACTGGAGCGCACTGCTGCGCATGCCGATGACCGTGCTGCTGGTGCTGGCAGGCGTCTTCCTGTTGCTGACCCTGGCGCAACTGATCCTGTTGCGCCGCCATCTGCATGAGCGGCATCACTTCGCCGCCAGCTGGCGTGCGCTACTGTGCCTGTTGTGCCTTGCCCTGACCCTGTTGCTGGCGGGTGGTGGCGCCGCCCTGCGCGGTTATCGTCTGCTCGGCGAAGAGGCGTCCGTGGTCGATATCGACGCGCATATCCTGTCGCCGCAGCGCTGGGCACTCACCTTGACCTGGCCCGACGGTACCACCCGCAACGTGCAGCTGGCGGGTGACGACTGGCGCATCGAGGCGATCGTGCTGAAGTGGAAGCTGCCGGCCCTGCTGGCCGGTGTGCCGCCGCTGTATCGACTGGACCGCCTGTCCGGTCGCTATGACGACGCCACCCAGGAAATGACTGCGCCGCGCACCGTGATCAGTTTCGACGAGGCCGGCTCGTTCGACCTGCTCCATCTCAGCAGGGCATACCCGCAATGGCTGCCCGAAGTCGACACTGTCTACGGCAGCGGCGCGTTCCTGCCGCTGGTCGACCAGGGGCATTACTCGGTGAGCTTGATGCGCACCGGTGCCCTGGTGGCACGACCGGATGAAGCGACCGCGCGCAGGATCAGTCAGCCGCTGGGTGAATGAGGTCTTGTAGCGTGTTGGATGTGACCCAAGGCGTGGTTTTCGTGAGCGGGTGCGGCCGCAAGGGCCAAGCCACCTGTTGGCTACCATGTAGCCATGTCCCGGGTTTCGCGAGCATCGGGTGATGACGCAAGCGATTGCTGCCAGCCTTCAGTCGAACCGCTTCTCATAGCGCCAGCCATCCGCCCCGTCCTCGTAGAACTTCTCGAGAAACTGGATGCGTTCGTAGCCGAGGCGCTGGTAGAGGGCGATGGCGACCGTATTGTCGACGCGTACTTCAAGCCGCAGCGCGTGGCATTTGCGCTGGCGGGCAGCGGCTTCGGCGGCTTCCACCAGGGCGGTGCCGATGCCCTTGCCGCGCGCCTCGGGCTGGCTGGCCAGCGAGTACAACCGCGCCACCCGACTGCGCTTGCGGAAGAACACCACCGCGGTACCCAGAAATCTTCGATGGTTGGCGCTGGCCACCAGGACGCGGGCGCTATCACTGTCGAGATGGCGGCGATACTGCTCGCGACTCATGCGGTCGCTGTCGAAGGTGCGCAGTTCGAGCGCGACCAGGTCGTCGAGATCGGAAATTTCGGCGCGACGAACGCGCACTTGGGCGGTGGCTGGGGGTGGGTGCATGTGTTGCAGGGGTTCCGTGGCGGACAGTGCGCGGGTAGCGGCCGCGCGGACTGTAGCAGGCGGCGACCCGCGCTGCCCGGGAAGTGCTTTGGAGTCAGTTACGTTTAGTTGGGCTTCAGCGCCATCCGTTGTGACCACGCAGCCCTGTGCCAAACTGCGCGCTTTGCACGCCGCGCCTTGTCTGGCCCGGCGTGTGGCGATCATCGCTTAACCCGAGAGGTGTCATGACCCGTCTGGTCATCGTTGTCGAAAAGGCCTCGGATTGGGGCTCGTATTACCCTTCCGTCGACGTGATGAGCGCGATGGATTACCTGCGCACGCCGGTGGGCACGGACGAGGAACGCACCCATGTGCTGAACCTGTGCCGCAGCTACAAGTATCTCGGCACCGGCTACTACGTCTCGCTGCTGGCCGAAGCACGCGGGCATCGGGTGATGCCGTCGGTGCGCACGGTCAACGATCTGCGCCGGCGTTCGCTGTATGGCCTCGACATCGAGGATCTGAACCAGAAGCTGACCCACTTCCTGCCTGCCGGCGGGCGTGACACCACCGACTTCGGCATCCTGGTCTACTTCGGCGAAACGGCATACCCGGCGCTGCAGGATCTGGCGCGCCAGGTGTTCGAAATGTTCCCCTGCCCGCTGCTGCGGATCGAGTTCGAGCGCGATCGCGTGTGGCAGGTCAGTTCGATCAAGCCGGTGGGGCTGCAGACGCTCGACGATGCGCAGGAGGATGCGTTTGCCGAGGAGCTTGACCGCTTCTCCAAGAAGCTGTGGCGCAAGCCGCGTGCGCGCAAGCTGTTTCGCTACGACATCGCGATGCTGGTTGACCCGAAGGAGGCGATGCCGCCGTCGAACAAGAAGGCGTTGAAGGCGTTTATCGCCGCGGGCAAGACGCTTGGTATCGAGGTTGATCCGATCGGCAAGAACGACTACCAGCGGCTGGCCGAATACGATGGCCTGTTCATTCGTGAAACCACCGCCAGCGACAACCACACCTACCGATTTGCGCACCGCGCGGAAAAGGAAGGCATGGTGGTGATCGACGATCCGACCTCAATCCTGCGTTGTACCAACAAGATCTTCCTCAACGACGTGATGGTGGCGCGCAAGCTGGCCGTGCCGCGCACCGAGATCCTCTATCGCGATGACGCCAAGGGCATGAAGGAGGTCGTTGCCAAGCTCGGCTTTCCGCTGGTTCTGAAGATCCCTGACGGCTCGTTCTCGCGCGGCGTGGTCAAGGTGGAAGACGAGGCCGCGCTGGCGCAGGCGGCCACCGGCCTGTTCCAGCACAGCGCCTTGCTGCTGGCGCAGGAATACCTCTATACCGAGTTCGACTGGCGCGTCGGCGTGCTCAATGGCGAGGCGTTGTACGCCTGCAAGTACTACATGTCGCGTGGCCACTGGCAGATCTACAACCACGGCGCCAAGGGCACCGCCAAGAGTGGTGGCTTCGAGACCATCGCCGTAAGCGAGGCGCCGGCTGATGTCGTCAAGCTGGCGTTGAAGGCAACCCAGCCGATCGGCGATGGACTCTACGGCGTGGATCTCAAGCAGGTCGGCGAGCGGCCGGTGGTGATCGAGGTCAACGACAACCCCTCGATCGATGCCGGCATCGAGGACGCGTATCTTGGGGATGAACTCTATCTGCGCATCATGCGGGAGTTCCTGCGCCGGATGGAGCGCAAGCGCCAGGGTGTGAAGGGCTGACGCTCAGCGGGGCACGGAACTGCCGTGCCAGACCACGGCATGCACCGCGCGACGATGCGGCCGGCACAGCAGCAGCAACTGGCGCGGCAGGCCCGGTTGCTGCGCCAGCAACATGATCAGCGGTGCGCCGAGCAGCCAGAACGCCGGCGTCCAGCCCAGCAGGTCGGTGTGTGGCGGCAGCATCGTGGTCAGCAGGAGCATGCTACCCGCCAGCAGCCACAGTACGGTGGCGCCCAGCAGAAGGTGCGAAGCGTTTGCGGGTAACGGATTGGTGCGCATGAGAGACAGCCCTCCGGTTGATCGAGTCGGCAGCGTGACCGCTCCCGATCTCAGCGGCTGCGACCGCCGGTCCACGACGGCACACCGCTAGAATGGATGGCGCACGTCAACTTCGCACCGATCCGTCACCTCCTGGAACTCCGCATGCAAGCTTCCCAGTTCGCCGTGTTTGGCCATCCGATCAGGCACAGCCTTTCGCCGCAGATCCATCAGGCGTTCGCGCAGCAGTTCGGCATCATGCTCGACTACCGCGCGCTGGACGCGACCGCGGACGAGTTCCGCGCCGCCGTGCGGAATTTTTTTGCCGAGGGCGGCGACGGCGCGAACGTGACCTTGCCGCACAAGGCGGCTGCATTCGCGCTGGCGGACGAGCGCAGCGTTGCCGCCAGCCGCGTCGGTACCGCCAATGTCCTTACCCGTCTGAGCGATGGCCGGCTGGCGGCGCACAATACCGATGGCGACGGTCTGCTGCGTGACATCACCGAGCGTCACAGCGTCGATCTGCGCGGGCACACCGCCCTGCTGCTTGGTGCCGGTGGTGCTGCTCGCGGCGTCGCCTGGAACCTGCTTGATGCGGGTGTCGATACGCTGACCATCGTCAACCGCTCGCCGGCCAGCGCCGACGCCCTCGCCGACGCCCTCGCCGACGCGATCGGCGAGCCGGCGCGCGCCCATACCCGCTACTGGGAAGACCTGGACAATATCGGCAGCTATGACCTCATCGTCAACGCGACGTCCGCCGGTGTGCTCGGTGCCGATTTGCACCTGCCATTCTCGCTGGTCGGTGCCCGCGCGCTTTGTTATGACCTCTCCTATGGTCCGGCCGCCGGAAGTTTTCTGGTCTGGGCAAAAACGGCCGGCGCGCGCTACGCCTGCGACGGCCTGGGCATGCTGGTGGAAACCGCTGCCGATGCTTTCGAGTTGTGGCACGGCAAACGACCCGATACCGACCCGGTCTACGCCCAGCTGCGCAGGCGAGACGCTTGATCGCGTGCTGAATCAGGTCGAACCAGATGTCCTCCATGACGTGCGATGGCTGGCAGGGAAATCCGGAGTGGTTGCTCCTGGTCGGTGCCAACCTTCAAGCGCGGGCGGTCTCGCATCGCCGCATTCCGGTTACCACCTGCGAGAGATGATCCGATGACCGGAACAAGCATCGACCAGAACAAGCATTGTCGGCTTCGAACTGTCGCTGCTGATTGCCGCCGTGGTGGCGATGATCGCGCAGCGCCTGCGCCTGCCGTTCACCGTGGGCCTGATGCTTGCCGGTGTCGGCATCGCGTTCCTGCCGATACCGAGCCAGTTGACCCTGACCAAGGAACTGATCTTCGTCGCGTTCCCGATCGGCCTGAGCGAGGCGCACCAGGATTTCATGGGGGTGCTCGGCGCTTCGCTGGCAGCCGTGCTGCTGGTTACCGCGGGGCGTGCGCTGGCAATCCATCCGCTGGCGGCACTGTTCCCCCGTTCATCAAACCTGCGCGTGCCACCCGAAGAACAGCACCTGCTGTGCTGGGGTGGCTTGCGCGGCGCACTGGCGCTGGCATTGGGTTTGCCGGCCTGGTTGCCGCACCGCGATCAGCTGGTCAGCGCGGCCTTTGCGGTAGTGGCCTTTCCCGTCGTGGTACAGGGGATAACCATGCAACCCCTGCGGCGTGGACGGGGCTTTCTCGCACCCGAATCGGACCCGCATGAAGACAATAGGCACTGAGACCGCGGCCCTGGCTTGCCGGAGCGGTTGCGGCGCTTGCTGTATCGCCCCATCGATCTCCTCGCCGATCCCCGGCATGCCTGATGGCAAGCTGAAGGGAAGTATTTAACCCATCATGGTTATAGGGTGCTGGCGAAGATAGGATCGGCGAGCTTCTTGAAGAGTCGAGATACCGCTCTACTAGTCAACAAATTCCCCTTCCGGGAACGGTATCCATGGTCGTTGAGCCAATCGGCATAGCAGCTGTATGGCTTCCGCACTCCTTCCATGCTTGCCTGTAGCAGTGCGCGCACAAGTACACGCGCATGATCATCTGTGCGCACTTTCAGCGCGCTTCTGGCTGCAGTCGTGTCGCTGTTGCGTACCTGATCGAGTCTTGGGTTGCCTCGGGGAGCGCTCATGGTGTCTCGAATTAGCAGGATGTCCGGCCACTATACAAATACTCACTAGGAGCATCGACATGCAACGCTCCGCTAGTGAGAAGAAATGAATACAACGGAATATGAACTACGACAGACGAGACTGCAGGCAGAAATGAGAGATTGGATCCTTCGCGGGGATCCCAATTCCTTCGTCACCTTAACTTTCCGATCCGAACGAGGGGTGAGCTACAGGCGTGCGGAAAAGGAGTACGGAGCCTTTGCCCATGAACTGAAGTGCCAGTTGTTTGGGGAAAAGTCGACAAAGCGGATTTTCATGGTGCCGATCATTGAGGGCTATGCCAAGGAGCAGCAGCGCACTGCACTTTTGGACGCACCCGGTGAACACACACACATTCATTGTCTTATCCGCTTTCCCGGGAACCCGATGGACTACAAGGAGATAGTTCGTCAAATCTGGATCGCAACAAGCGGAGTGTGCGGGGACCCTGACGTGTACTGTCCTAACAGTGACGCATGGTTCCAAGAGCTAGCTACAGACGAGAGCAAACGAATCAGGACCAACTATGTGCTCAAAACCTGTGGCCAAGACACCGAAGCGTTGCTCTGCAAATTTGTACCCGTTAGGCACGTGATTTAAGGGCTAGATCTACTTCGCGGTGAGGGTCGATATGCAGAAATTGGCTGAGGGGGTAGAGCTCCCCCTTGAGTAAATTATTGTCTAAAGGATAGGGACTGATACAGGAACAATATATCTACTATCAATAACTTACAATGATATTGATTGCTTCTATAGTTCTAAGTAATTCTTGCCTATAGCGCGCATGCACAACCTGCTAGTAGACCTCACGTGCGGACCGAGGAATCCTTCTAACGAAGCGAAGATTGGCCTTCATGGATGGCAAGATGTAAGCGCTGCTTGGGCATGGGAATATGGCACCCCACGATAGAAGATCTTCTGTGCTGCCCATGACTACATGCGCGAGTTTACAAGGCAATTGGGAGTACACATCCGGGGAAAATAATTTTGGCCCGGAAGCCTTGCACTACAAGGCCTAGAGCGAATGCTGCTGGTTACTTGGGTGCGCGAATTTTGCGGCCTTCAAGCATGGCGTGCACGCATCGACCTACTGTGCAGTCTTGCGCTTCGCAGGATGCCTTTTCACTTCTGTCGCTCGCCGCTTCAAGTAGTCCTTGAGCCATTGATCGACTGGAACTTCCATCGCCTCGCAGAATTCGATGAGCTCCACAACATCGAGTCGTCGCTCACCACGCTCGACCTTGGACACGAAGGTCTGAGTGTTCCCAAGACGCTCGGCTAGCTCAACTTGCGAGAGTCCACGCTGCTCCCTGACTTCCCTTAGAAGCTTCGTCAGCAGCTGATAGTGCGGATGATGGGTAGACACAGACGAGACTTGCTCACCGAGGTACACCAACGCTAAAGTCCGTTCCGGAATAGTCCAACATAGACTATTTTGGTATCCTATACGGGTAGCCGGCGGATCGTTGCTTCGAGGAGGAGAGCTAACTTTGATGCAGTCGCGACAGCTCGATGCATATCGGGCACTGCGGGAGTTCTGCAGGCAGTTGTGCGAACAACCGGACTTCTTCTTCAACGATGACACGCGAGACCGCTTGGTAGAGCTGCTTGTCATCTGCTCGTTGGCCGATACCGGCATCTAGAACACAACTTGGAGGGTCCACATGGCAGGCATTTCTGGTGGAGTGATCGTGCGGGACGACGGACGTCAGATTCAATTTCGTCCGAAGTGCGAGCGTTGCGGCAACGTCGGCCCAACCATCCACAACATCGCTACACCGACCCAAGGGTCCAATGTCTCGGGTTGGCAATTTCGTTGTGATCGGTGCGGATTCGACACGGCCATCACCGTTTACGGTTAGGCACGCCAAGCCGGACGAATTTTGCTTGCTCCGGCTCGTTGCTTCTATGCCATCGAACTTCAAACCGATCAGGGGATCGTGCAGGTGAGTACACCTTTCAAAATCATTCTGGGCATCTTGGCCGCACTCGTTGGCTTGATCGTATACAACGGGATCAAGGCCCAGAGTGACGATGCAGACGGGTCAAACCCGTCGACGACTTTGCAGACAACAGCCCTAGCAGATTCCTCAAGGGCCATCGGGAATGCGGGAAACGCTTCGTCAAATTCGACTTCTGAACTGCCATCATCGGAGTCTCCGGTGGATGTGCAAGCCAGAGTTGAGACACAAAGCATCCAGATGGACGATACGGGCATGCTGCCGCCGCTGATCACTCACCCAAATCGCATCTACATTGTTGCGAAGATTGACAGGGTGACGATCAAGAACGTGGTCATCAATCGAGGCAACTGTTCGATCGTAGACTACAAGAATCGGCTACCCGCGATCATGGGGTACGGCCAGACTTGGGAGATCTACACAAGCTCTGGATGCAATGTGATTGAGGTATCGGTGGATACGGACCATGGCACGTGGACAGCCAACTACCAGTGAGTCCGCAAGGGGTTTCTTGGTACTTCAAAAGAATACTCATCACGTGACCACCTCCAAGCGCGCTCGGTGCGTTCGGAGTCCTTGGCTGCAGAAGTACAGAGATACCGTGGATCTGGGCGGATGCCAACACGCCCGAGATCAAGCCTGTCTGAATCCCAGCAGGTCTGGATGGTGACATCAGAATCCACATGCCCATTGCTGTGGTGACGACAAGCAGCCATCAGGATGTCTAGACCATCGCTTGATAAGTGGATCAGTCCGTCCCTGTGCAATGCATATGCATAGCTCGCAGCACGATCACCATGCTCAGGGTCAGCGTAATCATCGTGACGCTGTGAATCATGCAGCGAACAATCGAACAATTCGTGTATCAGCGCCGGTGAGTTCGGCAAGCGCCAAGCCGTGATGCATCACGCGAGCCCAGTGAGATGCGCCATGAATGCCATGCCAATCGAGTCGAAATTGCGCCCGGATGTGAGCCATCAGCTCAGGTGTAACGAATTTGGCGGCTGGAACTTCAGTCATCGAAGTTCAATTTTAATGCATCGACGGGTGGCTCCGTCAGTAGTGGCATATGCTCCGATAGAACTTGTTCACCAAACCGTCGCGACGGCAATCTGAAATTCCTGTATCGCCAATCCAAGTTTGGTCTTTTTGCCGGTTACTTTTCGATCGCTTCTGGAAAGGCGTGTACAGGCTTTCGATGGGCAAGCTGTTGACGTTCGTTCAAAACTGACCAGCCGTGCTCGTTGAAAATTGACCAGGGCAAGAAGGCCGAGGGGAGGTCCCTCGGCTGTGGATAAGTATAGGTTGCTGACACTCAAAACGGATCGATGGTCTCATCGGTTCCGGCGGTGTCGACGTTGATGTCGCTCTGCTTGCGTGTCCGCTCGCGTGAGCTGATTTTCGCCTTGGCGGTGGCGCTGCTGTGGCGGAAACGATAGGACGCGTTGCCGGTTTCCACGATGTGGCAGTGATGGGTCAGCCGGTCGAGCAAGGCGGTCGTCAGCTTGGCATCGCCGAAGACTGAAGCCCATTCGGCAAAGGTCAGATTGGTGGTGATGATGACGCTGGTGTGCTCGTAGAGCTTGGACAGGAGATGGAAGAGCAAGGCACCGCCGGCTTGCGAGAACGGCAGATAGCCAAGCTCATCCAGGATCACCAGATCCATGCGCATCAGCGTATAGGCCAGCCGCCCCTGTTTGCCGGTGGCCTTCTCCAGCTCCAGTGCATTGACCAGCTCGACGGTGGAGTAGAAGCGCACCCGCTTGCTGTGCTGCTGGATGGCGGTGACACCCAGGGCGGTGGCCAGGTGCGTCTTGCCGGTACCGGTACCGCCGACCAGCACGACGTTGTGGGCAGTGTCGGTGAAGGCCAGCGTGGCAAGCTGCTGGATGATCGCTTCGTCGACCTTGGCGCTGGCGAAGTCGAAGCTGGCCAGATCCCGGTGGATCGGGAAACGTGCGGTATGCATCTGATAGGCGATGGTGCGCAGAGCCTGATAGGTGTGCTCCGCCTGCAGCAGGTGCTCGATCAGCCAGTGCGACGCCTGCAGGGCGGCGGTACCACCTTGCTCCAGCAACTCGGCATAGGCCTGTGCCATGCCGTGCAGCTTGAGCGCCTTCAGATCGGTGATGACCTCAGTCATGGCTCACCTCCACGTGACGCAGCTGGTCGTAACGGTCCGGATCGGCCAGCGGCTCTTCCTGCAATCGCAGTGTGGTATCTGCCGTGAGGCTGGGTGTTTCGCGCAACCGCGCCAGCACGTTGAGCACATGGTCGGCACTGATCGCGCCGGAGACGATGACCAGCTCCACGGCCACCAGCACCGCCTCCAGTCCGAAGGTCGGTACACAGGCCAGGACGTCGGCCATGACGCGATCACCGCCAGGGCGGCGCAGCAAGGCCCGTTGCAACGTGCGCAACGTGTCCGGCAAGCTACCGAACGGTGCGCCGTTGCGCAGCGCGCCGGGTTTGCGCTCGATCAACGGGACGTAGTGAAGCCAGTCGTAAACGATCTGGTCGCGATCCAGTGAGCGGCGATGCTCGGCCACCGCCTGCTGCTCGGCGTAGATCACGACCCGCTCGGGATACAGCCGTACGCTGACGCGATGGCCGGCCAGATGACAGGGTACGGAGTAACGGTTGCGCTTGACCGTGACCAGGCAGGTACTGGAGACCCGCGCGACGATCTCGACATAACCATCGAAGGAGCTCGGCATCGGCATCAGATGCGGCTGCTCGTGCTCATGCGCCTCGGCGATGCTCATGCCCGGATAGTCCGGGTGGGATGCTGCGGCCCATGCCTGCGGGCAGCGTACGGCCAACCACGCATTGAGCTCGGCAAAGGAGGCAAAGCTCTCGGTCAGCGCCTCTTGCCAAAGGCCACGGCGGTTGTCCTGCACGTCCTTCTCGACGCGCCCCTTCTCCCAGCCGGCGGCGACGTTGCAGAACTGGGCATCAATCAGATAGTGCGAACACATCGCCGCGAAGCGCGCGTTGACGATACGTTCCTTGCCCTTGCCGACCTTGTCCACCGCCGTCTTCATGTTGTCGTAGATGCCGCGCTGAGCCACGCCGCCCAGCCCGGTCAGACAGCGCGTGTGGGCATCGAACAGCATCTCGTGGCCTTCGCCTGGATAGGCCGCCAGCCAGAACGCCCGACTCGCACAGAGCTTCATGTGCGCCAGCCGTATCCGGCGGTAGACCCCGCCGATCACGATACCTTCCTCACTCCAGTCGAACTGGTACGCCTCGCCCCACTCAAACGTCAACGGCACGTAGGCCGATCGCGCCGTGACCGTGCCGTCCACATGCCGCCAACGCCGAACGTTGACGGTCAGTCGGGAATAACTACCCTCGTACCCTTTGCTCTGAAGCTGGCGAAACAGCACCAGCAGCGTGCGCCGATCCCTCTTGGGGCGGTGCGCGTCGGTGGCCAGGGCCTGGCGAAGCTCGTCCATATAAGCATCAAGCTTGGTCGATCCGCGCGGCCTGGCATACTTCAGCTCGCTACGCTCAGGCTCCTTCAACCACTTCTTGACGGTGTTGCGCGACAGGCTCGTCAGGCGTGCAATCTCGCTGATCGGCCGCTTCTCCCGCAGATACATCCGGCGGACTTTGGCGTACATGCTCATGGTGATCACCTCGTTTCCCTACTGGTCAAAGACTCAGCAGGTTAGGTTGAACACCCTGGTCAATTTTGAACGAAAATATCCCCGCCTACCTGATCAATTTTGGGCGCGCGCCAACAACTATGGGCGCCATCTGCTCATCGTCAGGCTCGTCAAGAAGGTGCTCGGGTAATGACTTCGAAGGCTTCACGCCTAGATCCCTAAGCATCTCAGCCTGTCGAAGGACATTGCCTTTGCCCGATGACAGCTTGCGCTTGGCGTCGCCGTAGCTGTCCTGAGCCTGCTGGATTCTTACGCCAACCTTTTCTAGATCTGCTACGAAGCCTGCCAATTTGTCGTATAGCTCCGCACCGCGTGCCGAAATCGTTTGTGCATTGCGGCTCAGACCTTCCTGTCTCCAGAGGTTAGCCACCGTCCGGACAACAAACAGAAGAGTGCTTGGACTGACCAGAAGTACGTTTTTCTCCCACGCGTTCTGGAAAAGTTCGGCATCATTCGTCACGGCCAACATGAAGGCTGGCTCCAGCGGCACAAACATCACGACGAAGTCCAGCGAGCTCAGGCCGTACAAGGACTGATAATTTTTGTCGGACAAGCCCTTCATGTGATTGCGGATGGAGATGACGTGCCGCTTAAGTGCTTGTCCACGATCCTCATCGCTGCTGGCTGCTGCAAAAGCTCGATAGTCTGGAAGCGTAAGCTTTGAGTCGACGACCAGATGTCGGTCACCCGGAAGGTCGATGATGACGTCAGGAATTACGTGAGTGGTACCTTCCTCGTCCTTGATCGCGTCCTGACGGCGATAGTGGTGTCCAGCGATGAGGCCCGCCTTCTCAAGAACATCGTCCAAGATCAGCTCACCCCAGTTGCCTTGTGCCTTACGGTCACCTTTGAGCGCAGAGGTGAGGTTCTGGGCATCTTCGCTAAGGGTATTGTTCAACGCGATCAGCTGACGTACCTGCTCGCCAAGTGCTGAACGATCTTTGCCTTCGTTGACGTAGACCTCTTCGACTTTGGTCTTGAAGTCGGTGAGCTGCTGCTTCAGCGGGCTGAGTAGTTGATCGAGATTGACCTGATTCTGCTCAGTAAACCGCTTGCTCTTGTCTTCGAATATCTCGCTTGCCAGCGCCTTGAACTGATTTGAAAGTTGATCTTTTGCTTCATTGATCAGCGCAATTTTTTGTTGGGCCTGCTCGCGCTCACTGGCTAGATTTGCATTCGACTCAGCCAAGGCAACACGCATGTCCGAGTGCTCAGTCCGGAGGTCTCTGAGTTGGTCTGAGGTTTCGGAGGCCTCGCGCCTCAGGTCGGAAATAGTGTCGTCCTTGGCTCGTAGCTCAGCAACGGACTGGCCTGATGATTGACGAAAACTTGCTACTTCAGCAGTCAAGTTCGCAATGTCAGTAGCCTGTCGGCCGACTGAGCGTCGGCTGATGATGAAAGTGATCGTTGCGCTCGCAATCGCGCTCATCACGATCAGGAGCAGAGTAAGGTCAAGAGATGACTGCATGGTTTCGTCCTTTGAATGAGTTGCGAAGATGGCGAAGGCTGGGCTAGCCCTAGCGCTCTGCAGCCTGATCCCTAGAAAGACTTCGATAGATAGTAGCGACGCCACAGTTGAACCGCTTGGCGATGTCCTGAACTGACAGCTTCTCCTCATCCCGTAGGACATGGATGCGTTCGACCTGTTCTGCAGTGAGAGCCTTCTTCCGGCCAAACTTCACCCCAGAAGCCTTGGCCTTGGCGATACCGTCACTTTGACGCTCTGCCCGAATGTCGCACTCAAATTCAGCGAACGCTCCAAGCAGGGAGAACATCAGCTTGCCTTCGGATGTGCCAGTGTCTATCGACTGATCCAGAACCTTCAAGGTGACGCCCTTACGTTTGAGCACGTCGGCAATCTTGGCCAGATCCAGCACGCTTCGCGCCATGCGGTCGAGGCGGGAAATGACCAGCGTGTCGCCTTCACGGAGAAATTCTAGGCAGGCCTGAAACTGGGGACGATTGTCCTGCTGCCGCCCAGACTTCTTCTCAGCATAGATCCGAGTGCACCCGAAGGCCTTGAGCTTCTCATCTTGGACAGCGAGAGACTGACCTTGGCTGCTCACACGTGCGTACCCGACGACCTCGCTCATTATCAAATCTCCTTAGAGATTAGGATAATACACTTGTGAGATGACTTTTGATAGACCTTTCCGAGGATTCCGGAAGGTATAGCTTGTGCGACATGCATTTTGGCTCTGGACGTTGCAGAAATCACACAGAACAGAGATGCTGGCTAGCAAATAGACGTGTGAGGCGTATCGGTGTCAGGTGTCGTCCCAGTACCAACCCGAATTTTCCACATTACAGCGATCCCGAACCTACCTCAGATCTTTGCGGCCGGGTGTCTGCGAAGCAAGAACGCGGTGACCCAAGCCGGCATCCAAGTCGCCAACATCGCTTATTCTGGTCTGCAACAGAAGAGGGCTGTTCGCCAGATCACCACGGGGCCGTGCGGTGTCATTCATGATTACGTGCCGTTTTACTTCGCTCCGCGATCACCTATGTTGATGGCGATCAACACAGGAGCCGTTCCGGGCTGCGCGCACCGGCAAGAACATATTGTTCATCTAGAGAGTGCGGTGCAGCTGGTCTCGCAAGCCGGTCTTCCTTACGTTTTTTTCGATATGCATTCGGCAGTGGCGCTCGCCCAAGACTATGATGATCTTGCACATCTTGGACAATTGTCTTGGGATCTTATTTGCGAGCAGCCGCAGCTGGACGGCTACTGCAAATACTGGCAAAGCGACATAAATAAGCCCAAATATGCTCGTCGCAAAGAGAAGAGACAGGCAGAATTCTTGGTCCACCAACAGTTCCCGCTACGCCTAGTGACTAGGATAGGCGTACAGAACCAGAAAGCCTTGAATGATGTCAATGTTATGTTGCATAATAGTGGGTTAGCTATATCCACCCAGCTCATGCCAGCTTGGTACTACTGAGGAGCTTGCTATGAATGTTCAGCTTCAAAGCGGAGACCTACTCAAGGCGGATCGTCTAGACGCGCTCGTCAATACGGTGAACTGCGTCGGCGTGATGGGCAAAGGCATCGCTCTTCAATTCAAGCTGAAATGGCCACAAAATTTTCGCGAGTATCAGGCGGCCTGCCAGCGTGGTGATGTCAAGATTGGCAAGATGCACGTGTGCAACTTAGGTGCACTGGCTACCCCGCGCTACATCATTAATTTCCCGACCAAACAGCATTGGCGTGGAAAGTCTTCCCTAGAGTATGTCCGGGCTGGGTTGGTCGACCTCATCGAGCAAATCAAAGATCTCGAAATCAGCTCGATCGCCATTCCTCCCCTTGGAGCGGGAAATGGCGGCTTGGAATGGTCTGCCGTTCGTGACCTGATCTGTGAGACCTTCACGTCTCTGCCAGAAGTTACGGTGCATCTGTACGAGCCGTCCGGCGCCCCAAGCCCTTCATCAATCGAGGTGCGTACCGAGAAGCCGAGGATGACGGCGGTTCGTGCTGCCATCCTTCGTCTACTCACTGTTTACCAAGACTTAGGCTACAACTTGACCCGGCTTGAAGTGCAGAAGCTGATCTATTTCTTGGGTGCTGCTGGGCGGACGCTTCCCCAGATCAACTTTGAAAAAGGCACGTACGGTCCCTACTGCGACAAGCTTCGACATGTCCTACGTGCTATGGACGGCCACTTCATCCGTGGCTTAGGCGACGGCACTACGGAATCCGAAATTGAACCTGTACCTGACGCCTTAGTTGAGGCAAATAAAGTACTTAAAGAGACAGATGATCAGCTTCTCCATGAGCAAGTTGAAAGAGTTGCTTTGCTGATCGAGGGTTTTCAAACACCTTACGGTATGGAACTGTTGTCTACGGTGCATTGGGTGGCTAGCAACGAGCCACATGCGCGAACTGCTGAAGATGCTGTTGCTGCAGTCCACGCGTGGAATGCAAGGAAGAAAGCCATTTTCTCAGCGAAGCACGTGGAAGCCGCTTGGAATCGCCTGCACGAAGATCGTTGGGTGAACTAGCAGCTCTTGAGGCGATCGAGCTGCTTCAGGTCAGCTCTGCCAATTTTACCAGCACATAGTCACGCAAAATATTGTTCTGCGAATCTAATCAATTGGACCTCTGGGTGTCACTCGCTTGGGGGGCTTGCACGTCATCGTTGAATGTAGATGCGACTCTCAACGCGGAAGCGCTGAGGGTGTCCTAGATTTTGTGTAAACGGGCCACAGGCGGGAAACTGCCCTTTGACCCGGAGACACCATGAGCTCACGCAAGCACGAGGTACCCGACGAGCTGCTCAGCAGCCTGTTGGCCAACTACA
>JBAZRB010000024.1:0-79513 GCA_041663105.1 Rhodanobacter sp. | reverse complement strand
GCGGACACCATCGCCTCGCCATACCGTGCAAAGCGTGCCTCCAGACTCGTGCCCATGACCCACCTCCTTGCGTGTTGCTCGAAGATGGCGTCATCATGCCATAACTTTCATAACACAGTAGAATTAGTCATCAGGTTTCCAAGATGCGATCAGTAACGAGTTTTTTGTTGGCCATTCTGGTGGCAATGTTTTTTGTTCTGAGCCTGATTTCCTTTATCTGGTGGCTGGTGTTTGTCTACAACATAGTCATCGGCGATACGGCGGTTGAACTCGGAATGCGATTTGCCACCAGCCTCACTGCACAGATCTCCCCACAGCAAATTCTTCTGATGAAAGCGCGAGAGTATCTTGTCTTTATTGGAGGGGCCGTCGGATGGTCGGCGTTTTTAGCGCTTCCACATTTTTCCTCACGACCATTCCACACGCTACCCAAACTTTTACTTGCCTCATGCGCGATTGGCATCACAGCGGCCATCGTGATGCCGGCGGCCAGCCTATTCAACGTGGCGCCGATACTTGCCGTGATACTGACTCTCGTGCGGTGCTCACTGATCAGTAGTGCCTCGCCGAATGGAGTAGCTCAGGGGGATACCGAATCCTGAATACTTCGCTGTAGATTCTGTCACCACGGTTGCTGCGGACTGGCTCAACCAGGCCAGCCCTCAAGCAGACGACCGCTGCACCAGCCATCTCCTTTCACTTCCCGGCCACATCCAATGTTCAAGAACCTCATCCCCAAAATCTTCTACGATCAACTGCAGGATGGCCTGGATTTCTTCGTTGGCGGCCTGGGGTTCGAGGTGCGCTATCAGGATGCCGGCATGGCGGTGGTCGAGCGTGACGGGGCGAAGGCTTACCTGATGCAGAACGCGGAGTGCGCCGCGCTCGATCGGCCGGAGCTTGGTGTCGACACGGACGGCATCGATGCGATCCATGCGGAGATGTGCCTGCGTGCACCTCATCTGCTGCACCCGAACTCGAACACGATCTCGCTCAAGCCGTGGGGGTCGCGGGAATTTGCCATGCTGGACAAGACGACGGTCTGCGTTATCTTTCGGGAGTGGCCGGACAACGACTGAGACGCATGGTGTCCCGGTCAATTCCTGTTGCCTTGTGTCACTTCGCCAAAGACTAGAAAGCGCCATGCCAGCCATTGCCAAACTCGATGAACTGCTGCGTTGCATGGAGCCCGTACTGAATGCGGGGCGCTATGCGTTCGCTACCCTGCCTGCGGGAAGGGTTCTCGACGCGTCACTCATCATTTCATCGATGCGCGAGCCTGAGGGTGTATCGGTGGTGGTGGCACTGGACGTGGCTACGCAGGAACGCCTGACGCCCTTGTTCGTCCGCTCCTGGATCACGCTCACGGTGCACTCCGACCTGCAGGCGGTGGGGCTGACAGCGGCATTCGCCAGCGCGCTGGGCCGGGCCGGCATCAGCTGCAACGTGGTGGCGGGCGCATGTCACGACCATATCTTTGTGCCCGAGCATCAGGCGGATGCGGCGATGGCCGTACTTCGCGGTTTGCAACGCAATGGCTTGGCCTGCCGCGGATAAGATTTTTTTCAAGCGGCACGCCATCACCGCCGCGCAACAGGAGCCCTGGCGATGAACAAGGATGAATACATCAGGCAACAGGACGCGGCGCTGGCCGGCGTGGCGGCGGTCGGCAAGCGACTCGAAGCGGGCACGATTTCCGCCAGCGAGGCCGAGAATGAAATGGCGGCACTGATGGTGAAGGCTGAGCGCGATTCCGCCTTGCACGCTGAGGCCATGAGAACCGCCCACGCTGCCAGCCGTCACCGTTTGCTCGTGCTTGCCGTGCTTACCGCGTTGGGCATCTGTGCGTGGGCGGGGCTGCGACTGGTTGCTTGATGCGGGTCGTCATCAGCGTCCATTGCAAGCGGACAACACCGGTGAAGGTCGCCATCCACGCGCGCCTGATGGCCCGCCGCTCTGCTGTGCGCGGTGGGTTGGAATGTCGCTTTCTGTTGGGCAATCCTCTCTTGCTCCGGGCATCCTTCCTGACACATTTCGAGCCACGTTCCATGTGTGCACGCGCTCCTGCGTACGGTGTGGGAAAGCAAAAGCAGGAGCAGCGCGCACAGGGTGCGCTCCTACAACAGCCAGAGTTCCTAAGCCATCTTGCCCGGCTTCGCTGCGGAAGGGGGCTGCGCGCGCCTACTCCTTGGTGATCGCGTGGCCGCCGAATTCGTTGCGCATCGAGGCGAGCAGCTTGTCGGTGAAGGAGTCCTTGTCGCGCGAGCGGAAGCGTTCCATCAGGGACAGGGTGATCACCGGGGCGGGCACGCTGAGTTCGATCGCCGCGTCGACGGTCCAGCGACCTTCGCCGGAGTCGACCACGTACGGCGCGATGCCCTGCATCGTCGGGTTCTTGCTCAGCGCGTCGGTAGTGAGCTCCAGCAACCACGAGCGCACCACGCTGCCGTAGCGCCAGATCTCGCCGACCTGGGCCAGGTCGAGAGCGAACTCTTGCTTGTGCTTGAGGATCGAGAAGCCTTCGGCATAGGCCTGCATCAGGCCGTATTCGATGCCGTTGTGCACCATCTTGGTGTAGTGGCCGGAGCCGACCGGGCCGACCCGACCCCAGCCCTTATCCTTGCCCGGCGCCAGCGTCTCGAAGATCGGCTTGAGGCCGTCGACGACTTTCTCGTCGCCGCCGATCATCATGCTGTAGCCCTCGGCCAGGCCCCACACGCCGCCGCTGGTGCCGCAGTCGACGTAGTTGACACCCTTGGCCGAGCACCTGGCCGCGTGGCCGAGCGAATCCTTGTAGTTGGAGTTGCCGCCGTCGATCATCGTGTCGCCCTCGTCGAGCAAATCGAGCAAGGCGCTGACGGTGTCGTCGGTGACCTTGCCCGAGGGCACCATCAACCACAGCACGCGCGGCGCCGGCAACGCCTGCACCAGCGCCTTGAGCGAATCGGCCGAGCCACCACCGTTGTCTTCAAGCTGCTTGCGCGCTTCCGCGGCGGGGTCGAAACCAGTGACCTTGTGGCCGCCCTTGAGCAGCCGCTGCGCCATGTTGGCGCCCATTTTGCCGAGGCCGATCATGCCAAGTTGCATAGGATTTCCTTGCGTGATGTGGTGGGAGTGACGAGGGTCGAAACGGGGGATTGTAGGCCCGCTGGCGATAAGCGAACGTGACAGCAATCAGCGCGCCAGCCAGCGATGCAGGCGGGCCAGCAGGCGGGGTGTCATGCGCGTGCGGTTGTACGCCATCGCGGCCTCGCGGATCGCCTCGGTCTTGGTCGGGTAGGCGTGGATCACCTTCGCCAGGGTACGCAGGCCGATGCCCGCCACCATGGCGAGGGTAATCTCGTTGATCATGTCGCCGGCATGGCGCGAGACGATGGTGGCGCCAAGGATGGTGTCGCTGCCATCGCGGATGTGAATCTTCACGAAGCCGGTTTCCTCACTGTCGGTCACGGCGCGGTCGTTCTGGTGCATCGGCACGGTGAAAGTTTTTACGGGAATGCCGAGTGCGTTGGCCTCGCGCACGTACATGCCGACGTGGGCAATCTCGGGATCGGTGTAGGTACACCACGGCACCACCAGCTTGCTCAGCTGCTGGCGCCCGCCGAGCAAGGCGTTGCGCACCACGATGCGGGCCGACTCTTCGGCGATATCGGTGTACTTGCCATCGAGGCAGACGTCGCCGGCGGCAAAGATGCGTGGATTGCTGCTGCGCAAATGGTCGTCGACGCCGATGCCACCGGCTTCGTCGTAGTCGACCGCGGCCGCCTCCAGCGCCAGACCCTGTACGTTGGGACGACGGCCGACGCCGGCCAGGATCGCATCGACGCGGATCGTGCTGCAGTAGTCGTCACTGACCAGATCCACCACTTTTTCGCCGCCCTCCACGCGCACCTCGGTGGCGCGGGTGTTCAGACGCACCTCGATGCCGTCGCGGGCGAACGCATCGGACAGCGTCTGCGCGGCGTCGCGCTCCTCATGCTGCAGGAACAGCGGCAGATCCTGCACTATGGTCACCCGCGAACCGAGCCGCTGGAAGGCCTGGGCCAGCTCGCAACCGAGCGGGCCGCCACCGATCACCAACAGCCGCGGCGGCAGTTCGGTGAGGTCAAACACGCTGGCGTTGGTCAGGAAGCCGGCCTGCCTGAGGCCGGGGATGTCAGGAATGTGCGGCCGCGCGCCGGTGGCGATCAGGGCCTTGTCGAACTGCAGCAGCTGGCCGTTGACGCTGAGGCTGTCGACACCCTCGAAACGGGTTTGACCGAAGTACACATCCACCCCGCTGGCCGCCAGCCGGCGCACCGAGGTGGTGGCGGTGAGATGGCTGCGGATGCGCCGCAGGCGCACCATCGTGGCGGCGAAGTCGACGCGGATGTCGGCTGGCACCTGCGCGCCATAGCGGCCAGCGCTACGCATTTCCGCATAGACGCTGGCGGTGCGGATCAGGGTCTTGGACGGGATGCAGCCGGTGTTGAAACAGGTGCCGCCGATCAGGTGACGTTCGATCAACGCCACCCTGGCGCCCAGCGCCGCCGCTTCCTTCGCGGCCACCAGGCCGGCCGGACCGGCGCCGATGATCACCAGCTGGTACGGCCCGGACGGCTCGGGATTGTTCCATGCCTCGGGGTGCACCTCGGCCAGGCGCTTGTGCTCGTAGGCGTCGAGCGGCGTGCGGAGGGTGGCGTCGAAGCTGATGGTCATCGCGGTGTTGCTCCCGTCGTCGGCGTCGGCGCCTGCAGCCAGCCGCCGGTGAAGCCGGCGCGGCGCAGGCCATCGGCAAGGTAGCCGCAGCCGTGCAGCAGTTGCCAGATCGATTCGCTGCGATGGTTCTCGATCATCATCAACACGATGCCTTGATCGAGCCCGTAGTGGCCCGGCGACATCCACGGTTGGCCATCGTTGTCGACGAGGGTGGCGTTGAAGCTGGTGGTCAACCGATCGTGGCTGAGCAACTGCGGGTAGCGCAGCAGCATGTTGCGCAGCGCGGCCAGGGCCAGATCCGGTGCGAATGGCAGCGAGGCGAGCACGGACGGCGGCGACAAGGTGCCATCGTCCGGGCCGTAGGGCACACCGCGCGCGGCGTAGCCGAACAGGCGACGGCGTTCGTTTTCCACTTGCAGCTGTTCGTCGCTGGGCCCGTCGCAGGCCGACAGGCCCCAGCAGTTTTCGTCGTAGCCGACGAACTCGTTGGGATTGAGCTGGGTGTACTTGCGCTGCACGAAGACCGCGCGGCGACTGTTCTCGAAATAGTCCGAGCGCTTCTCGTGCATGAAGTGATCGCGGATGCCGCGCAGGTCGACCCATGCCTGCGAAAAATGGTGCACGAACAGCGGCCCGGCGTAGAGAAAATCCTGGTCGTACAGGTTTTCCCATTGGTAGGTGGAGGTCCAGGCGGGGTAGCAGTCGTCCGAAATCGGATGCGTCGGCGAGCCCAGCGCCAGTGCATACAGCACGATCGCTTCGCTGTAGCCCTCCCAGCCGTAATGCAGGAAACCGGATTCGGGCTTCCAGCCCTGCCGAATGGTGCCGCCTCCATCCTGCGACCAGCGCCAGTCGACGCGCCGGTACAACAGGTCGGCCAGTTCGCGCAGCTCGCTTTCGTCGGTGCCAGCACCGGTGAAGTAGGTCGCGGCGGTGAGCATGCCGGCAATCAGCAGGGCGCTGTCGATCATCGACAACTCGGACTGCCACACCCGCGCGCCGGAATGGATATCGAGAAAGTGATAGTAGAAGCCCTTGTAGCCGGTGGCCGTCGGGCTGCCGCTCTGGTCGCTGTCGCGAAAGAAACGCAGCGCCAGCAGGCTGCGTCGCACAGCCTCGGCGCGCGCCATCCAGCCACGTTCGACCGCCACCGGGTAAGCCGACAAGGCAAACCCGACCACCGCGATGCTGACCGGCGAGTTCTCGCGCGAGGTGTCGGGTATCAGCCCGTTGAGCGGGTTCATGGTCTCGACGAAGTAGCCGAAGGCGCCGCGCTGCAGGCAGTCCAGCAGGGCGTCATCGGGCAGCGTGCAGAGGTCGGGCATCGGCTACATCCAGAGGGAACAGGAGGCCATGGCAGCCGGCACGAGTGCGTCCGTTGCTGCCATGGCCAGATGCGTAGTGTGAACGGATGGATGCAAAAACCCTGTGTAGGGTGCTGGCCGCCGCCCTCGCCACCGGCATTCACACGGCATTGCCCCCTTGCAGTCGTAGGCTTGCGCTGGTGTCGCGCCCGTCTGCCCGGCGCCGCACCCTGCAGGAGTCAGCCAGCGCATGTCATCCCGGCCCACCACCTCATCCGCGCACCCGGCGGCCATTCACCTGCTTTCCAACGGCGAATACACGGTGATGCTGAGCGGCCGCGGCACCGGCTTCAGCCGCTGGCGCGGGCTGGCGGTGACGCGCTGGCGCGAGGATCCGGTGGGCGACCCCTGGGGCAGTTTCATGCTGTTGCGTGACGAGGCCAGCGGCGAGGTCTGGTCGACCACCACCCAGCCCTTCGGTCTCGCACGGCCGGACGATGCCACCCATTTCAGCCCCGGCCATGCCCGCTGCGAAGGCCGCCACCTGAGCCTGCACAGCGTGCTTGAGATCGCCGTAGCGGCGGGTGCCGATATCGAATTGCGGCGGCTCACGTTGAGCAATCACGGCGATCGCACCCGCACGCTGTCACTGACCACGTATACCGAACTGGTGCTGGGGCCGGCCAGCGATGATGACGCGCACCCGGCCTATTCGAAGATGTTCGTGCAGACCGAATGGGATGCACCCAACGGCATGTTGCTGGCGACGCGGCGGCGGCGCAGCGAGAACCAGGCCGAGATCTGGGCTACGCAAGCGCTGCAGGTCGAAGGGCAAACCGCCGGCACCACGCAGACTCACGAAACCGATCGCGCCCGCTTCCTCGGCCGCGGTCGTACGTTGCGCGATGCGCAGGCGATGCAGCCCGGGGCGGCGCTGTCCAACAGCGTTGGCTGCGTGCTCGATCCGGTGTTCAGCCTGCGCCACGAATTCAACCTGGCGCCCGGCGCCAGCATCCGGCTGCTGTTGTGGACGCGCGTGGCCGAATCAGAAGACGGCGCCACGGCGATCAGCGAGCAGCTACATGATCCCGCCGCAGCCGAGCGACTTTTCACCGAAGCAGCGCAGCATGCCGCGGCACAACTTCATCACTACAACATCGATGCAGCCACCCTTGCGCGCTACGAACACTGGATGGCCGCCCTGCTGTGCAGCGACCCGGGCCAGCAAGCGCCCCCCGCACAGCGTCTGCGCGGTGCGGGCGGCGCCCCGACCTTGTGGAGCGCGGGTATTTCCGGTGATCGCCCGATCGCCCTGCTGTGCCTGCATGACGCGGCGGAGCTCAGCCAGGTGGATGAACTGCTGCTGGCGCAGCGCTGGTGGCGCGATCAACAGCTGGCGATCGATGTGGTGCTGCTCAATCGGCTGGAAGGCGCCACCGGCGACGCGTTGCAGCAGCAACTGGATGGCCGCGCCAGCGCACAGGAAGATGTGCTGAGGGCAGATGAGGCCGCGCCCAAGGCCGAGCTTTTCTGTCTGCGCGAGAACGGCCTCGACGCCGGACTGCGCGACGGATTGTTCACCGTGGCACGGCTGGTACTGGATGCCGCCGCGCCGGATGCGGTGGCGGCGTCGACATCGGCGGCGGCGCCCAGCCCCGCCGCGATCTGCGCCAGCTTCGCGCCGCAGGCGAGGCCTGGAGTGGACGGGCTGGAGTTTGGCCATGACTACGGTGGTTTCTGCGACGGTGGCCGCGCGTACCGGATCGAACTCGACCGCGCGCGACCGACACCGGCACCATGGGTCAACGTGATCGCCAACCCCGAATTCGGCTTCATCGTTTCCGCCGAGGGCGGCGGCTACACCTGGTCGCAGAACAGCCAGAAGAATCCGCTGACACCGTGGCCGAACGATCCGGTCAGCGATACGCCGCACGAGGTGATCTACCTGCGCGACGAGGACAACGGCGACGTATGGAGCGCCACCGCCGCGCCGATCCAGCTGGACGATGCGCGCTACACCACCACCCACGGCAAGGGCTGGAGCCGCTTCGACAATGACGCGCATGGCATCGAGCTGGCGCTGACCCAATGCGTACCGATTGCCGATACGCTGAAGCTGTCGCGGCTACGCCTGAGCAATCGCAGCATGCGCACGCGCCAGCTGTCGATAACCGGCTACCTGCAATGGGCGCTTGACGGCAACGGCAGCACACCCGGCCCATTCGTGATCACCTCGCGCGACGAAGCCAGTGGCGCGCTGTTCGCGCGCCATCGCTGGCGTGCTGACTTCGGCGAGCGCGTGGCGTTCTTCGACATGGCGGGCGCGCAGCATTCGCTCAGCGGTGATCGTGACGAGCTGCTCGGCGAACTCGGCAGCGTGGTGCACCCGCGAGCCCTGCAGCAAAGCACGCCACTGTCCGGGCGCGTGGGCATCGGGCTGAATCCGTGCGGCGCCTTGCAGACCCGCGTCGAGTTGTCGCCCAACAGCGAGATCGAGTTGCTGTTTCTGCTCGGCGATGGCGCCGGTGAAGCCGAGGCGCAGGCGCTGATCGCGCGCTACCGCGCCACGCCCTTCGACGACGTGTTGGCCGAAGTCACCACGCAATGGGACGACTTGCTCGACACCGTGCAGGTGCGCACACCCGACCGCGCGATGGATCTGCTGCTCAACGACTGGCTGCTCTACCAGGTCACCGCCTGCCGCTTGTGGGCGCGCACCGCGTACTACCAGGCCAGCGGCGCGTGGGGTTTCCGTGACCAGTTGCAGGACGTGATGGCACTCTGCGTGACCCGGTCCGATCTCGCCCGCGAGCAACTGCTGCGCGCCGCCGGCCGCCAGTTTGCCGAGGGCGACGTGCAGCACTGGTGGCTGCCGCCCAGTGGCCAGGGCGTGCGCACCAGGATCCGCGATGACCGCGTCTGGCTGGTCTACGTGGCCATGCACTACGTCATGGTCAGCGGCGACCAGGCCGTGCTCGACGTGATGCTGCCCTTTCTTGAGAGCCAGCCGATTCCGGATGGCGCGACAGATGCCTTCTTCACCCCGCAGGCGGCCGGCGAAACCGTGTCGGTCTACGAGCATGCGGCGCGCGCGCTCGACTCCAGCCTGACCCGCGGCGCGCACGGGCTGCCGCTGATCGGCACCGGTGACTGGAACGACGGCATGAATGCTGTCGGCGAGCTGGGCCATGGCGAAAGCAGCTGGCTGGGCTGGTTGCTGCTCAGCGCGATCGAGCAGTTTTCCCCGCTGGCCACGCAACGCGGCGACTCCGCGCGCGTGCAGCGCTGGCACGACTACGCCGAGGCCCTGCGCGAGGCGCTGGAGCTGGCGTGGGATGGCGCGTGGTATCGACGCGGCTACTACGACGACGGCGCCACGCTCGGCTCGCGCCACAACACGCAGTGCCGCATCGACACCATCGCGCAGTCGTGGAGCGTGATGGCCGGCTCCGGCAACCGTGAGCACGCGGCGACCGCGATGGCCTCGGTCGACCGCCTGCTGGTCGATCACGAGCATCAACTGGCGCGATTGTTCACCCCGCCATTCGACCAGGACGGGCCGGAAAACCCTGGCTATATCAAGGGCTACCCACCGGGCGTGCGCGAAAACGGCGGCCAGTACACGCACGGTGCCACCTGGTCGATCTTCGCCTGGGCCGGGCTCGGCGACGGCGACCGCGCGGGCGCCCTGTTCGACCTGCTCAATCCAATCCGTCACAGCGACAGCAATGAGGCGGTGGCGCGCTACCACGTCGAACCCTACGTGGTCAGCGCGGACGTCTATTCGGTGGCGCCGCACGTCGGTCGCGGCGGCTGGACCTGGTATACCGGCTCGGCCGCGTGGCTGTATCGCGGCGGCGTCGAGGCGGTGCTCGGCTTTCAGCTGCAAGGGCAGCAGCTGCGCATCGAGCCGTGCATCCCGCGCGACTGGCCGGGCTTCCAGCTCAGCTACCGCCATCGCGGCGCGCAGCATACGACCTGTTACGAGATCGAGGTGCAGAACCCCGACCAGGTCTGCAGCGGCGTCACCGCCATCGACATGGACGGCCAAACGCTGGATGCCCACGCCGCGATCGCGCTGCTCGACGACGGCAATACCCATTACCTGAAAATCGTACTCGGCTGAACCCGCCTGGTAGGAGCCCGCTGGCGGGCGATGCTCTGGCTCTGTTGTCCCAGCGGACGGCGAAAAGCAAAGACATCGCCCGCCAGCGGGCTCCCACGAGGCGAATTCAGGGGCGACGGGTGCGCGAGGCGCCGAGTTTGCGGGCCAGGGTATTGCGGCCGACGCCGAGTGCCTGTGCAGCGTGCTGGCGGTGGCCGTCGTTGGCCTGCAGGGCAGCCTGCAACAGGGTCTGGTCGAGCGCGTCGCGGGCGCGCACATGGATATCCGCCTCGCCACCAGCCAGCGCCGCCAGCGCCCATTCGCGCAGCGCATCGGTCCATTCGCCACTGGCCGCGGTGGCATGCTGATCACCCAGATCGGCGGGCAGGATTTCATTGCCCGGCGCGATCACGGCCAGTCGGCGGCACAGGTTTTCCAGCTCGCGCACGTTGCCGGGGTAGTCGCGTTGCGCGATCAGTTTCAGCGCGGCTTTGGAGTAGCGTTTGGGCGGCAGCTTCAGCTCCTTCGCCGCGGCGGCCAGAAAATGTTCGGCCAGCAGCGGGATATCGCTGCGCCGGCTGCGCAGCGAGGGCAGCTCGATGCGCACCACGTCCAGGCGATGCATCAGGTCGGCACGGAACTGACCCGCAGCGGCGCGTGCGGCGAGGTCCTGATGGGTGGCGGCGACGATGCGCACATTGCCGCGAATCAGCTCGCGCCCGCCGACCCGGTAGTACTCACCTCCGGCCAGCACCCGCAGCAGGCGCGTCTGCAGCGCCAGTGGCATGTCGCCGATCTCGTCCAGGAACAGCGTGCCGCCCTCGGCCTGCTCGAAGCGTCCGGCCACACGGCGGGTGGCGCCGGTGAAAGCGCCGGCCTCGTGCCCGAACAGCTCGCTTTCCAGCAGCTCGCTCGGAATTGCGGCCGTGTTGAGCGCCACGAACGGACGCTCGCGGCGCGCGCTTTCCTCGTGCAGGGCGCGCGCAACCAGTTCCTTGCCGGTGCCGGTTTCGCCGGTGATCAACACGTTGAGGTCGCTGGCCGCGACCCGACCAATCAGCCGGAATACCTCGCGCATCGCCGCGCTCTCGCCGAGCAGAGCGTGGCTCGGCGCAGAAGTGCTGACAGCGGCCACGGTCGGTGCCGCCACGGCGGCGAGCGCCCGTTGCACCAGCTCCACCGCATGGTCGAGGTCGAACGGCTTGGCCAGATAATCCACCGCACCGGCGCGATACGCGGCGGCGGTGGTCGCCACGTCGGTGTAGGCGCTCATCACGATCACCGGCCCGATACCTTGCGCCTGCAGTTCGGTGAGCAGGCTCAAGCCGCTCTCGCCGGGCATGCGCACGTCGGTCAGCAGCAAGGCGGGATGCTCCTGCGTCAAGGCCTGGCGCACGCTGGCCACGTCGCCGAATTCGCGCACCGCCAGGCCGGCATCGCGCAACGCTTCGCTCAGTACCAGGCGGACGCCGCGGTCGTCGTCGACGATCCAGATTTGCTTGCTCATGTTTGCGCCGGTCATGGTTTGCACTCAGTCATGTGTCCGCTCCAGCGGCAGGTACAGCGAGAACACGGTTTCTCCGGGGCGGCTCGCGTAGCGCAGATCGCCACCGTGTTCGTGCGCGATCTCGCGCGACAGCGCCAGGCCGAGGCCGCTGCCATTGGCGCGGCCGGATACCAGCGGCTGGAACAGCGTGTCGCGCAATTCGGCCGGCACGCCGGGGCCGTCATCCAGCACATCCACCCGCAACGCCATGCGCAACACCCGCTCGCCCACGCGCAGGCCGTGTTCGACCCGGGTGCGCAGAGTCAACGTGGCCGCGCCCGCCTCCAGCGCATTGCGCGCCAGGTTGAGCAACACCTGTTGCAGGCGATCGGCGTCGGCGATCAGATCGGGCACGCTGGGGTCGTAATCATGCCGCAGCCGCGGCGGCGAGGGCTCCGCCTGCAACAGGTCGGTCAGGCGTTCCAGCAGGTGATGGATATTCAGCGGCGCCAGCTTGGCGACACCATCGTGATGCAGCAGCCGGTTGGCCAGCGTGCCGAGCCGGTCGGCCTCGTCGATGATCAGGCCGGCCAGGCCGCGCAGGTCCTCGCTGTCAACCCGCCGCTGCAGCAGCTGCGCCGCGCCTCGCAGGCCAGCCAACGGGTTCTTCACCTCGTGCGCAAAGCCGCGCAGCGTGGCCGACAGTGGTGAGCTGGCCGCGTCCGGCTCGGTGAGCAGATGCACCTCCAGCAGCAGGCCGTCCTCGAACGGCTGCAGCGCGATATCGGCGAGTACCTCGCGGCCGTTGCCGGCGAGCAACGACACGCCCCGCCATTGCAGGGCTCGCTGCTCGGTCAGCACCCGCGCCGCCTGCTCCAGGCCCTCAGGCTTGGCCAGCAGCCCCGCCAGCGGCAGCCCGATCGCACTGCGCGGGCCCAGCGCCAAGGCCTCGGCCAGCGCCGGGTTGATCCAGCGCAGGCACAAGTTGGCATCGACCAGGGCCAGCCCGGTCGCCATCTGCTCCGCCCACACCCGCCAAGCCATTGCATTCATTGCACCATGATGGGCAATGCATCGAAATGGTGCAATTGGTGTGCGCTCGGTGCGACGCAAGCTTCCAGTCTGTTGTGGACGGAACTCCATAGTTTGTAGGACAAACACAAACTATGGAGAACGGGCTGCCTACAAACTATGGAGTTTGGACCGCGATCGAGTTACCTCGGGGCCGTCCTGACCTCGTAGTGGGGGTGCCGGAATCAGCATTCCGCCGCGAGCCTCACCTAGCAGCCGACAATCGGACCACAGCCAAGCTCCCCTGGGCCGGCCGCAACCGTCGCAAACCGACCCATTTCAGCCTGTCACGACCGGCCGCTTTGGGTGGCTCATTAGCGGCCGGTCGTGACAGGCTGATTCCAGGGGGCGTCGAGTTCAACGGCGATTGCGTCTCCTTGAGTCTGCATCTCAACCTCAGCGCAAGCGGTGATGTAGGGCGGACGCTGTGTCTTCGCGGCTGGCTTCGCGTTCGTAAGTCCTAACCATGCCCATGAGTAGGTTTGAGGAGAGAAACGGATGTGAGATCTGCAGCGCCTTGCTCCACGCTCGATACTTATCCGCCAATTCCCGCTCCTGGTCACCGCCTTTAGCTCGCCAGTGAACACCTCGTGAGTTGTACAGGCCCGTGTGCGCGCCGCGCATCACGTCCTCAAGTTGCAGTTCCTCCATGACATCGCGGACAGGCTCGCAGGGCCAGACTCCGTCCGCTCCAATAGGAGCGTTTGCCAAGAGCCCGCCTATGGACACATCGGCTACTTCCGTCCGATCGAGTTCTGCAGCCATTTTTCGAACCGCCGCGATCCACTTCGCAAGTCGTCGTGCATCCAGGTTGCCCAGATCATCATGGCCAGGGATTCGATGGATTGCCTCCAGCAGATGATGGCCGCGTTTCGCCATCTCTCTCACTTGATCAGGTGCGACCCGGAACGGTTCGGGATCAGCTTGCTTGTCTCCTCGCCGGTAAGCCCAGACAAGAGCGTGCACGTACATTTCCGGATTGGCCTCGACATGCCGCTCCAGGTTGGGGATGCCATAACCCATGTCTCCACCCCCAAGCTTTCTGAGGACTTCCATATAGGTGAATTCCAGGGATGCCATCTGATCGACAGTGAATCGCCCGCTTGAATCAAGGCGCTTGAAGGCCTCTTCAATATGGTAGGAATCGAGCTGATACTCGCCCGGCTTATCGTTTCCGTCTTTGGCGATCGCCGACATCAGGCTGAAGAGCAGTTCCATATCGAGAATTTTCAGGTCGTACTTGACGCTGAAAAATCCCGCGCGCGGGCGTCGAGCGTCGAGCAGCCTGGCGACCCCTTCTTGTTTTTCATCTGCCTCACCTCGCATAAGGTCCGGCCGGACTTCTTCCCAATACTTCCTCGCGGTTTCCTCGCCGAGACCGTCTACCAGCTTCCATGTGCTTCTGATAAAAGGTGCCAGCGTCAGCAGCCGTGCCCTTTCACTTTCGGGGCGGGCGGCGGAAACAGCCTCCATCACCTTCTCGCGCCTCCCGTCTTCTGTAATCGCATGCAGCGTGCCGCCAATTAAGCTGCTATATGACCCGGTCTCCTGCGCACCATGAACCACAGCATCGAACGCTGCCGTCAGGAGCGATTCCAAGTAATCAATTTCTATCGCATCGGGAGCCAGCGCTCCGACGATCCATGGCGCGCGGCCGCGACTCGCAAGCTCCAGCAAACCCGCAGCGCCCACACCCCCATAAACCTCTCGCAGCGCGTTCACGCGCAGAGCGCCAATTCTCTTCTCGCGCTCCATATAGTCGACCATTTCGATGTCCTCCAATTCATCGGCGGACTCGTCGACCCAGTGATCCTTGAACAGCCATAGATGCTTGTTCACGACTCCGGCAGGCTCAAGCGCCTGGAAAGCAGCTTTGGCCGCGGTTATCAGCGCCTTGTCAATTCCCTTTCTCTTGCCCCGCAGAGCTGCGCGCCTCGATAGCGCAGACGTGCGGACTTTTTCGCGCATCCTGGCTTTGTCCGAGTCGCTCGCCGGACCGTCTCCCCAGGCTGCGACCAAATCCCATGCCCGGACTTGGTGCTCCGGCGACAAGAAGTGCATGCGTTCTACAAGATCAGAAAGCGTCTCGAGTGAGTGCTCCTTCCATGAAAGTGCGAGTTCCACCATCTCGCGCTGAAAAGCATGAATAGGCTCCCACGTGGAGAGCGCCTCCCCAAACCCATAACCATCGGAGCGCCATCGGGGCTTGTGACTGTAATGTCCGGATTGGAGATCCCCGAACTGATCCATGCAGATCTTCCAGCCAATACGAGGGAACTTCCGCGCCAACATCTTCATCACGGCGACGCGTGTGCTGAGGTCCGCCTCGGTTTGCGGCATCCACGCGCGAAAGATCGACTCCAAGGAATTGATCGGCTTGTTGGACCAGTTGTCGTTGATTTCAACGCTAGCGAGCCGTGCAAGCACCAGGGCGGTTCGCGGCAGCAGGTCCGGATTCCACGCCAACCCTTCTAAGGCCCACAGCAACCCGGTCCGGACCGGGCTGCTGAAGAAGTCGCCACCTACCGGTCTCATCAACCCGAGGGACGCCGGCGAGCCGGTCCGGAGATCGCGTTCGATGATTCCCAGGAATTCCTCCGGCGCCGCTTCTGCGTAAAGTGGCAAGTCGCGATCATTCGCTTCCAGGGCGCGTGTCGTAAGCGGGTCGGGGAGCAGTTCGCGCACTACCATCGCCGCTTCCAGCTCAGGATCCGCCCCAAGACGATGCTTGAAGAGTTGAGGGCCTTGCACTGCGAGCATGACCAGCGTCTCCGAGATGCTTTCGCGAAAGGTGCCGGAGAACTGGCGCGTTTTACCGTACATGGAAGCTGCCCAACGCTCGCCCTCTTCGAGGTCAAGGGATGGGTCGTCTTCGCCCAAGACGCGCCGCGCCACCTGGAAAAAGGCCTTCAGGTCGTCTTGGGTTACGACACCGGCGATCGCGTGCAGCAGGTCAAGCTTGGAGACAACACCGCGGAACGTGCCTATGGACCAAACGGGCGTATCGTCCAGCAAGACCAAACCTTGGCAATCTTTTTCTAGTTCCTCGTAACTCTTGCCGCCAGCGACAAGTGACAGGGCACTCTTGTCCGACTCATTGGTGCTATCCCACGCGCCGACGAGCAGGAAGGGAACCAGCTTTCCTGCCAACTGAGGATCACCCGCCCACCGCGGCACTCTAACGGCAGGCATCGTTGACAGCCGACGTCGCAGCACTGTCAGCGAACGACCTGAGTCTGACGAGAGCCTACCGATTTCGTCGCGGCTCTTGCCCATTGCTTCCAATGCGGCGCCGAAGGTCTCGTGGCTTGCGGGTTCGAGAACCACATCGGGCTTCCCCGGGGCAGCATTCCGAGGATAAATCGCGATTATGTGCAGGTTTTTGGCATGGGGAGCGAACTCCCGCTCCACATCACGCGAGTGAGTGACCGCAATGAACGCCTGCGCGGCGGCGGCCAAACCAGGAAAAACTCCCGGCTTGTCAAAGACCAAGACACGGTCACGGAGGGCCTGAAGTTCCTCGCTGCCGGTCAGAAGCTGTGCGAGGAATGCCAGTGCCTCTTCGTGCGAGTCTGCCGCCAGCAAAATAAGACCTTCGCTAGGCTTGGAGAGGCGCGCCAGGATTGTTCGCTTGCTCGCCTCGATCGCGGACTTGAACAGCATTCCGGACAAAGGCGGCGACGCTGCATTAGCCCAATCGGCCCAGCAACTGTCGAGCGTGCGGACATCCCGCGACGGACGATTAGTTTCGTTTGCAAACCAGGCTTGACCTTGTAGGGACTGTTCGAGCCACTGCTCCAGATCGCTGGCGTCGTAGACCAGAACGTCTTTCCACCGCTCAAGCTGCTTCTTTTCCTTTCGCCACGCATCCTTTGCCGTCCAGCGGCGTGGAGAAACGAACACGAAGGTCATCTCGGCGCGCTCCTTTGCCTCGATTCCATCGACGCTCTTGTCGAAGTCCTTGTTTGCCTTGCGCTTCACATCCTCGTCGGTTCCGAATTCCCAGGCTGACCGTCCGCTCGGAACCCACGGGGTACCTTCATTCGCTTCCACCTCACCATCACAGCCCTTCCGCTGGGAGTCGTCATTGCCCGGAAAATCGACCTTCGAAAGGCCCCTTCCAGTGGAATGCACCAGTGTTCGAAGTAGCACGGCCAATCGAGCGCGTGCTTGGAGATTGTCCGTTACCCAGACTTCGATGTCGTTGGCCTTGATCTGCAGGAAGGGGGGCACGTAAGCCGAAATGTTGGCGGGATTGCCGCGACTTCTTGCTTGGGCCGCGTCAAAGCGCGCCTGCATTTCCATCAGGTCTGTTGCCGCTCGTTCAAAGTTGACCAGTGCTGCTCGTTCTCGACTGATCAAGTCGTGAGTGCTGGCACTCAAGGCCCAGCCCCGATGTATTGATCATGCAGATTGTCAGCCGCGAACGAAAATGTCAGCGCCTTCCTGATCAATCCTTCGCGACCGCCAACAGGCCTGTGCTTCATCCTGGCCAAAGCGGTCGCCGGATTCCACGCTGAGGTCGCGCGGGCGTGCGACCAGGGTAGTGCAGGGTTGGGCCGTTTTGGCGCGCCGGGCTTGATCGGCGGTAGCGTGCGGCGCTTTCCGATCGAGGCATGCTGCCATCTCGCTTGCCGATGGGTCCGGCGGGATCGCCGCCGCCTCGCCCCTCAAGCTTCCTGCTTTAGCCGCGCACTCCATTCACACCGGCAACGCCGTCGTCTTCTTCACCGTGCGCAGCGCCAGGGTGGATTGCACGCGCACCACGCCGGGGAGCTGGGTGAGGATGTCGGTGTGGATGCGCTCGAAGTCGGCGGAGTTGGCGTAGGCCACGCGCACCATGTAGTCGGCGGCACCGGCGAGCAGGCAGCATTCGGTGACTTCCGGGTGGCGCTGAATATCCGCTTCGAAGGCGTCGAGTGCGGCGCGACCTTGCTGGTCCAGGGTGACCAGCACGAAGGCGGTGCCGGCCAGGCCGGCAGCCTTCTCGTCGAGCAGCATCACGTAGCGCGAGATCAGGCCGCGCTCTTCCAGCAACTTCACCCGGCGCAGGCAGGCCGAGGGCGACAGGTTGATCTGCTGGGCGAGGTCGATATTGGTCAGGCGGCCGTCCTGCTGCAGCAAGTTGAGGATGGCGCGATCGCGTTCGTCGAGACCTGAATCAGTGCGCAGCATAAAATTCCAATGAACCTGGCCATATGTGGTGAAACATTCTACACATTGAATGAAGATGCCACTAAATGGGCGAGAAATTGCTCAAGGCACCGATCATACTGCTGCCACGGCAGCGTCCAGCTTCCGGCCCAGCCTTCCTCCGACTTAGAGCGAGATCCAGCCATGCGTATCGGTGTGCCGAAAGAAATCAAGAACCACGAATATCGCGTGGGCCTCGTCCCCTCCTCCGTGCAGGAACTGGTGCACAACGGCCATCAGGTGATGGTGCAGACCGGTGCCGGTATCGGCGCGGGGATCACCGACGCGGATTACACCGCTGCCGGCGCGACGATCGCCGCCGATGCGGACCAGATCTTTGCCGACGCCGAGATGATCGTGAAGGTGAAGGAGCCGCTGGCGGTGGAGCGCAAGATGCTCCGCAAGGGCCAGATCCTGTTTACCTACCTGCACCTGGCGCCCGATCCGGAGCAGACCCGCGACCTGATCGACTCCGGCGCAGTGTGTATCGCGTACGAAACGGTGACGGCGGCCAATGGTTCGCTGCCGCTGCTGACCCCGATGTCCGAGGTTGCCGGCCGGCTGGCGCCGCAGGTAGGCGCGCATGCCCTTGAAAAGGCGCAGGGCGGTCGCGGCGTGTTGCTCGGCGGCGTGCCCGGTGTGCCGGGTGCGGAGGTGGTGATCCTGGGTGGCGGCGTGTCCGGCACGCATGCGGCGACGATTGCCGTGGGCATGGGCGCCAAGGTGACCGTGGTCGATCGTTCGGCCGATGTGCTCAAGCGGCTGGCCGCGCAGTTCGGCACCTCGATCTCCACCGTGTTCTCCACCCGCGCCGCGATTGAAGAGCTGGTGCGTCGCGCGGATCTGCTGATCGGCACCGTGCTGGTACCGGGCGCTGCGGCACCGAAGCTGGTGACGCGCGAGATGGTGCGCAGCATGAAGCCGGGTTCGGTGATTGTTGACGTGGCGATCGACCAGGGCGGCTGCGTGGAAACCTCGCACGCCACCACCCACTCCGAGCCGACCTACGTCGTCGACGAGGTGGTGCATTACTGCGTCGCCAACATGCCGGGCGCGGTGGCGCGTACCTCCACCTTCGCGCTCAACAGCGTGACCCTGCCGTTCACCCTGGCGCTGGCCAACCATGGCTGGAAGAAGGCGCTGCAGCAGGACGTGCACCTGCGCAACGGTCTCAACGTGTCCGAAGGCCAGGTGACCTGCGAGCCGGTCGCCCTTGCGCTCGGGCTGCCGTACGTCAAGGCGGAAACCCTTATCGGCATGTAACCCAATGCCGCCTGTTCGCTGCGACCAGCGTGTCGCAGCGAACAGGCGGGACAGGCAAAACGTGTTCCGTGAGCCTGAGCATCAGCCAGGCTGGCTGATGCTCAGGTTGCCGCGTCAGGGCGCTGGAACAGCCCCGCGGCGCAGTATGTGTGCCGCCTGCACCAAGCTGGTGAGCGCGGCGCGCGTTTCGGGCCAGCCGCGGGTTTTCAAGCCGCAATCAGGATTGACCCAGAGTTGCTCAGCGGCCAGCACGGATTGCGCCTTTTGCAGCAACGCCACCATTTCCCCAACGTCGGGCACGCGGGGCGAGTGGATGTCGTAGACGCCTGGTCCGATCTCGTTCGGGTACTGGAACTTCACGAACGCATCCAGCAACTCCATCCGCGAGCGCGAGGTTTCGATGGAGATCACGTCGGCATCCATCGCGGCTACCGCATCGATGATGTCGTTGAACTCCGAGTAGCACATATGGGTGTGGATCTGGGTGGCATCCGCGACGCCCGAGGCGGTGATTCGGAAACACTCCACCGCCCAGTCCAGATAGGCGCGCCACTCGGCACGCCGTAGTGGCAGGCCTTCGCGCAATGCAGGCTCATCGATCTGGATGACGCGAATACCGGCAGTTTCCAGGTCCAGCACCTCGTCACGCAGTGCCAGTGCAATCTGGCGACAGGTCACGGCTCTGGGCTGGTCATCGCGCACAAACGACCACTGCAGCATGGTCACCGGTCCGGTCAACATGCCCTTCATCGGGCGCGTCGTCAGGGATTGCGCATAACGCGACCAGCGCACCGTCATCGGCGCCGGACGCTGGACGTCACCGTAGATGATGGGCGGCTTGACGCAGCGCGAGCCGTAGCTTTGCACCCAGCCGCTCCTGGTGAAGGCAAAGCCGTCCAGCTGTTCGCCGAAATATTCGACCATGTCGTTGCGCTCGAACTCACCGTGCACCAGCACATCCAGGCCAATGTCTTGCTGGAAACGGATGCATTTCCGGGTTTCCGCTTCGAGGAACGCGTCATAGTCCACTTCGGCCAGCTTGCCGGACTTGTATTTGGCACGGGCGTCGCGCACCTCATGAGTCTGCGGAAACGAGCCGATGGTGGTCGTCGGAAACGATGGCAAACCGAGACGCGCCTGTTGCGCCGGCTGGCGTACCGCATACGATGATTGGCGCGCGATGACGCTGGCATCGATGGTGGCCAGACGCGCTGCGACGGCCGCGCGATGAACCTGCGCCGACGCCTTGCGCCCGGCCAGACCATGGCGCGTCTCATCCAGCACGGCCAGGGCAGCGCTCGACCCGTCCAGGGCGTCGGCCAGCGCCCGGAGTTCTTCCAGCTTCTGCCGCGCAAAGGCAAGCCAACGGCGAAGATCCGATGGCAGTGCCGCTTCCAGGGTGAGGTCGATGGGCGTGTGCAACAGCGAGCACGACGGGGCCAGCTGCAGGTGTTCGCTGCCGACACGTTCCCGTGCGCGTTGTGCCAGGGGCAGGACCTGGTCGGGATCGGTTCGCCAGATGTTTCGGCCGTCCACCACGCCCAGTGACAGCACACGGCCAGGCGGCAAGGTTTCCAGCACTGCATCAAGCTGTTCGGGAGCACGCACCAGGTCGATGTGCACACCGTCAACCGGCAACGTGTTGATCAACGCAAGATGGTCGCCCACGCCGCCGAAGTACGTGGCGAGCATCAGTGAAGGGCGAGGGATGTCGGCGAACGCCGCATATGCCTCGCGGTAGGCAGCGTAGTCATCGCCATCCTGATCCAGCGCCAGATAGGGTTCGTCGATTTGCACCCACGCTGCGCCTGCTTCTTTCAGCTTGCCCAGCAGTTCGACGTAGACAGGAACAAGCCGGTCAAGCAGCGCGAGGCGATCGCTCCCATCCACCGTTTTCGAGAGCAAAAGGAAGCTGACCGGACCAAGCAACACGGGACGCGCCTCGATACCCGAAGCTTTCGCTTCGAGAAATTCGGCGACGGGTTTGTCGCCGCGCAATTGAAAGGTCTGTGCCGCATGAAGTTCGGGGACGAGGTAGTGATAGTTGGTGTCGAACCATTTGGTCATTTCGAGCGCGTGCAGGACGTTGCCGTCACGCTGAATGCCCCGCGCCAGGGCGAAATAGCCTGCCAGGGGATCAGCGTCGACAAGTTCGCGGCAGCGATCGGGGATGGCGTCAAACAGAACGGCGGTGTCGAGCACATGGTCATACAGCGAGAAGTCGTTGCAGGGCACCACCTCGATACCGGCCTCGCGTTGCAGGGTCCAGTGTCGTTGTCGCAGCGAGCGGGCGGTTTGCTGCAGCGCCTGCGCCGTGGATTCACCGCGCCAGAAGGCTTCCAGGGCCCGCTTGAGTTCGCGCTTCGCGCCGATGCGCGGGAAGCCGAGATTGGCCAGAGTAGTCATGTGTGCATTTCCTCGATTCGTAGTGAATGAGGAACGAAGGAACCGCGTGCCAGCACCCGCGGTCATGCGAAGCGCCAGCACGCCAGCGACCTTCGCCCCCGCGGGCGAACCGGAACTGCCGCGATGGCATGCACGGGGAGCGGTCGCGGCCAGCGCCCCGACGCACGTCTCGGTCACCTCCCCGCGGAAGCTCCAGGTCAGACAGGGATCAGCTCCCTGATCGGGGCAGGTCTTCGGGCTCGTGGACATGGGGTGCCAAGGCACCCCGCCTACTGTTCGCCGCTTCCCGACTCGAAAGAGCCAGTGCTTATGGCGAAGGTCGTTTCCACACACCGCTGCGGGGCAGCGCCGGAATAGGTCCGCAAGGACCGCACCGGCTTCCCTTTTCATTTCATCTCTTCATTCGCATGAAAGGATGAATACCTCGACACGCACAGGCTACGCAGGCAGCGGGCACCGGTCAAGCAGCCCCGATTGCCCGGTGTACGGAGTTATGGGGGAAACACGGATGGAAAGACCTTTGGCCGCATTTCCCATCGCGGTAGCGGTCAGGGGCGCCTGATGCTCGACTGAATTTCCAGCCCCCTCCGCGGGAACGCTGACGCCCGCTCCTCGGACCGCAGGTTCGCGTGCGGCCTCCCTCCACGGCGGCGGCCTGTTGCCGGCGGGCGTGAGGGGCCACCATGTGGTGGTTCTGCGCCTGGAGTCAGCTCCCGCGCCTGGCGCAACTGAAGCTGGCGTGACGGGCGCGCGCTGCATTAGGCTGAACCGCCTTAGCTGAAACTACGACGACACTCCTCAAAGTCCCACGCACGCGTGTTTTCCATGCCAGCCTTTTCGAACTTGCTTGCGCTGCGCCAAGCACCATGCACCCGTCCGGGCCGTGGGGGTTGTCAGTGAGCGACACCAAACGGCCAAAGACAGACGGCGCAGGGACGTCGCGGCGACGCATGCAGATGGCCGACCTGGCCAAGCTGGCCGGGGTGGCGCCGTCCACCGTGTCGCGCGCGCTGGCGGGCAGCGAGCTGGTCAGCCAGCAGACGCGTGAGCGCATCCAGACGCTGGCGCGGCAATTCAACTACACAGTCAACCGCGCGGCCACCAACCTGCGCTCGGGCATCAATCGCACGATCGGTGTGGTGGTGCCTTATGAGCGGGCAAGCCGGCAGAGTTTTGCCGACCCTTTCCTGCACGGCATGATCGGCAGCCTTGCCGACGCACTGACCCAGCGCGGTTACGAGATGCTGCTGGTACGCATCGACGCCGAGAATCTCGATGCCGCCAGCGCATTGATCGATGCGGGCCGCACCGCCGGCGTGATCCTGATCGGCCAGTGGCGTCATCACGACCAGCTCAACGCGATGGCCGTACGCGGCCTGCCGCTGGTGGTGTGGGGCACGCAACTGCCCGGGCAGCGCTACTGCACGGTGGGCAGTGACAACCATCTCGGCGGCCAGTTGGTGGCGCAGCACCTGCTGGCCGAGGGCCGGCGGCGCATCGGGTTCCTCGGCGATATCGGCCTGCCCGAAGTAGCCGAGCGCTATCGCGGCTTTGCCGAGGTGCTGAAAACCAACAAGGTGGCGCTGCCGGACCGGCGACATGCCAGCGCACCATTCCTGGCTGACGCCGGGCGCGTGGCCATGCATGCCTTGCTGGAGGCCGAGCCGGATCTGGATGCGGTGTTCGCCAGCGGCGACCTGCTGGCGATGGCGGCGATCGGCGCGTTGCGCGAAAGCGGACGCCGGGTACCCGAAGATGTCGCGGTGGTCGGTTACGACGACGTCGAACTGGCCGCCCATTTCAGCCCGCACCTGACGACCGTGCGCCAGCCGATTCACGAGGGCGGCACTGCCTTGGTCGAGACCCTGCTGGAGATGCTCGAGCGCGGCGAAGTATTGCCTTCGATCCAGTTGGAAACGCGGCTGGTCGTGCGCGAGAGCAGCCGCTCCGGCGAAAGGGCCTGACGCACCGCAACAAAAATCTCCCGATGGCATCTTGCTGACCGCCCGTCGGTCCACTGATGCAAGAATGATGCAATCGTTGTCATTCTGGGTGCCACGAGTCGTTTCATCCTTTATTTTCTGGCAATCTTGATGTCAAAAAGATCATGCTGCGACGCAAATTGCAATCGATTGCATCGATTCTCATGATGTACCCAGGCCACCCAAACGGGTGACCGGCACCGGCGCCGTCGAGACCCAAGAGTCGAAGCGCCAGGTTTGTCATTCATCCGTCTGGGGAGATTTCATGAACATTCACGCTATGCGCAAACACGCGCTGGTGATTGCCGTAGCGCTGGCGTTGTTGCCTGCCGCGGCCGCCGCACAATCCACTTCTGGCAGTGGCCAATCGACTGACAGCAGCGCGCAGACAGCTCAGCAACCGGCCACCAGGAAGGGACCATCGAAGGCCGTCAATCTGGGCGCCACCGTGGTCACCGCTTCGCCGGGGGCGCTGAGCAAGATGAGCTCCAGCGTATCGGTCAGTTCGCTGGAAGCGGAGCAGATCCAGGACAGCGGCTTGCAGAACGCGGCCGATATCCTGCGCAATGTGCCGGGACTCCGCGCGGAGTCGTCCGGTGGTGATGGCAACGCGAACATTTCCGTGCGCGGCCTGCCGGTGGCTTCCGGCGGTGGCAAGTTCGTGCAGTTCCAGGTCGACGGCATGCCCGTGCTCGAGTTCGGCGACATCGCCTTCGCCACGCCCGATACCTTTGTGCGCCCCGACTTCAACCTGGACCACCTCGAAGTGGTGCGTGGCGGTTCGTCCTCGGTGTTCGCCAGCAACGCGCCCGGCGCGGTGATCAACTTCATCACCAAGACCGGCGAGACGCAGGGCGGCGACATCGGCATCACCACCGGCCTCAACTACGACAGCCAGCGGCTGGATTTCGACTACGGCCGGCCGATTTCGGATACGACCCGCTTCCACATTGGCGGTTACCTGCGTGACGGCACCGGCCCGAAGGATGTCGGCTACAGCGCCCAGAAGGGTGGCCAGCTGATGGGCAACCTGACCCACGACATCGACGGCGGCTTCCTGCGCCTGAGCTTCCAGTTGCTGGACGACAAGTCGCCGGTGTACCTGCCGGTGCCAGTGTCGATCACGGGCAGCAGCAGCAACCCGAGCGTGAACTCGCTGCCCGGTTTCAACGTGCAGAGCGGCGTGCTGCAGTCACCCTACTTCCTGCATGACCTCTCGGTCGGCGCGAACGGGCAGAAGATCTACACCCATATTTCCGATGGTTACCATTCCAAGGTGGCCGCGATTGGCGGCCTGGGCAAGTTCAGCCTCGGCGATGGCTGGACCTTGAACGAGCAGTTCCGCCTGGCCAAGAACTCCGGCGACTTCGTCGGTCCGTATCCGGGCTCGGTGGAGTCGGCTGCCACCGCGGCCCAGGCGCTCGGCGGCCCAGGCGCCACCCTGGCTTACGCCACCGGCCGCCATGCCGGCCAGGCGGTTGATGCCGCCAGCGTCGGCGGCAATGGTCTGGTCTCGAACACGCTGCTGTTCAACGTGTCCCTGCCCAACATGAACAACGCGACCAACAACCTCACCCTGAAGCGCTCGTTCGATACCGCCAGCGGCCCGCTGGACGTGCTGCTGGGCTACTACCACTCCGACCAGACCATCGAGCAGGACTGGCACTGGAACCAGTATCTGGAGACCGTGCAGGGCAGCGATGCCGCACTGCTGAACGTCTACAACGCCGCCGGCCAGGCGGTGACGCAGAACGGTCTGGTGGCCTATGGCCAGCCGATCTTCGGCAACTGCTGCACCCGCTACGAGAATGTCGACTACGCGATGAACGCGCCATACGTGTCGCTGAGCTTCCAGCCGGGCAACTGGCAGCTGGACGGCGGCCTGCGCTACGACTTCATGAAGGCCAATGGCAGCTATGCCGGTGCCTCGACCGTGCCGATGGATGTCAACGGCGACGGCATCATTGCCGGGCCGGAACAGGCGGTGCAGGTGATCAACCTCGCCAACGCCTCGCCGGTGAACTACAGCAAGAAGCACCTCGAGTATTCGTTCGGCGCCAACTACCTGGTGAACTCCGATGTGGCGCTGTTCGCCCGCGTCAGCCGCGGCGCGCGTTTCAATGCAGACCGACTGCTGTTCGGCGGCGGCGTGCTGGCCGACGGCTCGGTGCCGACCGGCGTGGCCATCAACGTGGTGAAGCAGTACGAGACCGGCGTGAAGTGGAGCACGCGGCACACCAGCCTGTTCGTCACCGGCTTCTACGCCACCACGCAGGAAACCAACCAGGACGTGACCCAGCCGTCGAACCCGCTGATCAACCGGAATTACAAGTCCAAGGGTCTCGAGGTGGAAGGTTCGCTTGACTACGGCGACTTCAGCCTGCGCGGCGGCGTCACCTACACCGATGCGAAGATCACCAAGGACCAGATCAGCCCGGCCGATGTCGGCAACGTGCCGCAGCGCCAGGCGCGCTGGGTGTCGCAGCTGAGCCCGAGCTACCGCTTCGGACCGGTCACGGTGGGTTCGACCATCATCAGCACCACCAAGTCATACGCCAGCCAGCCGAATGGGCTGGTCATGCCGGGCTATACGCAGGTCAATGCCTTTGCCCGTTACGACATCAACGAGCGCATGTCGGTCTCGCTGCAGGCGGACAATCTGTTCAACGCGGTCGGCCTGACCGAGATCGACCAGAGCTCGGCCAGCGTCACCCCGACCGGCCTGAACACCGCACGCTCGATTCTCGGCCGCACCATCTACGCCAGCTGGAAGTACTCGCTGTGAGTGACGGCGTGAGCGCCCCCCTCGCGCTCAACGCCGATTTGATGGAGGCGCGGCAGCATTTTCTCTCGATGCTGCCGCCCGACCAGCATGCTCTTGCCGACCAGCGCCTGGCGCTGGCCGGCAACGATCTGATCGACGCGTTGACTGCCCTGTATGGCCATGCGGAAGATTTTTCCTCATGGCTGTCGACCCTGTTTGCACAACTTGGCCAGCAGGCCTCCCTGCGCCCGGCCGAACTGCTGGCACTGGATCTCGAACGCGAGAACCAGCCGGACTGGTTCGTACGCCAGCGCATGCTCGGCTATTCGACCTACGTGGATCGCTTTGGCGGCAACCTGCGCGGCGTCGCCGGCCGCATCGCACACCTGCGCGCGCTGGGTGTCGACTATCTGCACCTGTTGCCGTTTCTGCGCGCGCGCAGTGGCGACAGCGATGGCGGCTTTGCGGTCGCCAGTTTCGAGGAAGTGGAACCCGCGCTCGGCAGCATGGACGACCTGCAGGCACTGGCAAGCGAGCTGCGCGCCGCCGGCATCAGCCTGTGTTCGGATCTGGTGCTGAACCATGTCGCCGACCAGCATCCGTGGGCACAGCAGGCGATTGCCGGCGACGCGGCGATGCGGGCGTTTTTCCACACATTTCCCGACCGCGAACTACCCGACGCCTACGAGACCACGGTGGGCCAGGTGTTTCCGCAAACCGCGCCCGGCAACTTCACCCGGGTGCCCGGCATGGGTTGGACCTGGACCACGTTCTACCCCTATCAGTGGGACCTGAATTACGCGCACCCGCCGGTGTTCGCGGCGATGGCAACGGCCCTGCTCGGCCTGGCCAACCGCGGTGTGGAGGTGTTTCGACTCGACTCGGCCCCGTTCCTGTGGAAGCGCCTGGGCACGGCCTGCGTCAACGAACCGGAAGTGCACTTGCTGCTCGCGGCACTGCGTGCCTGCACGCGGCTGGTGGCGCCGGGGGTGTTGCTGAAAGCCGAGGCTATCATGCCCACCACCGAGGTCACCGGTTACTTCGGCCGCGGCGCGCTGAGCGGTCGCGAATGCCATCTCGCCTATCACACCGGGCTGATGGCCGCGGCCTGGGCCGGGCTGGCCGAGTGCAGCGCGCAGTTGCCGCAGCAGGTCATCGCCGACACGTCGGCGAACCCGCCGGGCACCGGCTGGATCACCTACGTGCGATGCCACGACGACATCGTCTGGAATGTATTGCGCGAGCAGGTCGAGGCGAGCGGTGGCGATTTCCGCGAGCGCATCGGGGTGGCCGCAGACTTTCTCGAAGGTCGCGCGCCGGGCAGCTTCGCCCGTGGCGCGGCGTTCCAGAGCGGTGGTCCGGGTGCTGCCGTGCATGGCAGCAACGGCATGACCGCATCGCTGGTTGGCCTGCCCGGCACCCCGTTGGCCATCCCCGAGCCGGCCGCCTTGCGGCGCTTTGCGCTGCTGCACGCGCTCGCCTTCTGGGTCGGCGCCGTGCCCTTGCTGTATATGGGCGATGAACTGGGTCAGACCAACAATGAGGCGAGCGAAGATGCCCGCCTGATCGCCTGGGACGGTCGCTGGTTGCAGCGTCCGACGCTGTCGGCGGCGGCACTCGAGGCGCTGGCTACCGGCAAGGGCGTGCCTGCGGCGACCTTCGCCACACTGCGCGCGCTGACCGATGTGCGGCGCGACCCACGCTGGCCGGTTGAGCACGCCGTCAGCGTCGTCGAGCAGCCGGGCAAGACCTTGCTGCTGCTGCGTCGCGGCGGTGACGCACAGGCGCTGTTTCATTTCGGTGACGCGCCGCTTGACCTTGACCTCGACGCGCTGGGTATGGGCGCGGGCTGGAGCGATGCCTGGGCCAGTGGTGCCGCTGCCGATGCGGGCGACCGCACCCGCCGCCTCGCGCCGTGGGGCGCGCTCTGGCGGATGCGCGACTGATGGCCGGCCGCGCTCCCCCGCTGGTATTCGGTGAGGCTCTGGTCGACGCCTTCCCGGAGGCGCTGATCCCCGGAGGCGCACCGTTCAATGTCGCCTGCCACCTGGCAGCGCTGGATCTGGAGCCACTGCTGCTCAGCCGCATCGGTGCCGATGCGGGCGGTGCCCAGCTGCAGGCGGCGGCCAAGCGCCATGGTCTGCGACTGGATGGCGTGCAGCACCAACCCCTGCTCGGCACCGCACGCGTGCTGGTGCACGAATATCCCGATGGGCATGTCTTCGAGATTCCCGCTGATCTGGCGTTCGATCACATCGATGCGGGCGCCGCACTCGCGGCGGTGGCTACCCGCCTGCCGCCGCCGGATGCGGGCTGGCTCTATCACGGCACGCTGGCGCTGCGCAGTGAAACATCGCGCGCTGCCCTCGCGGCGGTGCGCAGCAGTCGCCCCTTCCGCGTGTTCGTCGATCTCAACTGGCGCGAGGCCGGCCCTACGCCAGCGCAGATCCTGCCCTTGCTGCACGACATCGACGTACTGAAGTTGAGCGAGACTGAACTGACCCTGCTGCTGGGCTGGCTGCAGGTTCCCGCACCATCGCAGGCACGACCGCAGGTCGGCAGCCATCACCCGGCGCTGGCCGCGCTGGCCGAACGCACCGGCGCGCGCTGGATCCTGGTCACCCATGGCGGCGACGGCGCCGCGGTGTGGAGCGCGGACGGGTTGTGCCGTGCCAGCGTGGCTGCACCACGCGCCGCGAACCTGGTCGACACGGTGGGCGCGGGCGATGCGTTCAGCGCGCGCATGCTGGCGGCCCTGGTGTGCGGCCAGTGCGCCCACCATGCGCTGGCTTCGGCGGTGGCGTTCGCCAGTGCCAGCGTGGGCTGGCGCGGCGCGGTCCCCGACGATCTCAGCGTTTACGATGGGCTGTTGCACCCGGCGGCGCGGCCGCCTTCCTCCGACCCGAGTGCTGCCGCATGACACCGCGCAAACCACGACTGAATTTCTGGCAGATTCTCAACATGAATGTCGGCTTCTTCGGCATCCAGTTCAGCTTCGGGCTGCAGCAAAGCAACATGAGCCCGATCTACAAGTATCTGGGCGCGCACGACGCCAACCTGCCCTATCTGTGGCTGGCCGGTCCGATCACCGGCCTGCTGGTACAGCCGCTGATCGGCGCGATGAGCGACCGCACCGACAGTCGCTGGGGCCGGCGCACGCCGTACTTCCTGATCGGTGCGCTGATCTGCAGCGTATGCCTGCTGGCGATGCCGTTCAGTCCGGCGCTGTGGGTGGCGGCCAGCCTGCTGTGGATTCTTGACGCCGCCAACAACGTGACGATGGAGCCGTACCGCGCCTTCGTCAGTGACCGGCTCGACCATTCGCAACATGCGGTCGGCTTTCTCACCCAGAGCGCCTTCACCGGCTTGTCGCAGACGCTGGCCTACCTTACCCCGTCGCTGCTGGTGGTATGCGGCATGAGCATGGCCTCGACCAATGCGCATGGCATTCCCTGCGCGGTGGTCACGGCTTTCGTGATCGGCGCGATCTTTTCGCTGATGTCGATCGGCTGGTCCGTCTGGACGACACCGGAGTTGCCCTTGTCGGAGGCCGAACGAGCGCGGATGCGCGCTGTCCCCCGTTCGGTCTCCGCCACCCTGCGCGAGATCCATGCCGCCGTGCGCGAGATGCCCGGCACCATGCGCCAGCTGGCGGTGATGATGCTGTTCCAGTGGTACGCGATGTTCTGCTACTGGGAATACATCACGCTGTCGCTGGCGCACACCATGTACGGCAGCACCGATGCAGCCACGCCCGGTTTCGGTGAGGCGGTGCTGATCACCGGCCGTATCGGCGGCTTCTACAACTTCATCGCCTTCGTCGCTGCCATCGCGATGATGCCACTGGCCCGCCGGATCGGCCCGCAGCGACTGCATGCCGCCTGCCTGGTGCTGGGCGGCGCCAGCTTGCTGAGCCTGCCGCTGATCCACGACCCGTGGCTGCTGTTCCTGCCGATGCTGGGCCTGGGCCTGAGCTGGGGCAGCATGATGGGCAACCCCTACGCGATGCTCGCCGGCAGCATTCCGGCCGTACGCGCCGGCGTCTACATGGGCATCTTCAACGGTTTCATCGTGCTGCCGATGCTGCTGCAGATCCTCACCATCCCGCTGATGTACCACCGCGTACTTGGCGACAATCCCGAGAACGTGATCCGGCTGGCCGGCGCGGGGTTGGTGATTGCTGCTGTGCTGGCATGGCGGGTACGCCCGTCGACGCCCGCCACTCACTGAGCAGGACGGCCGCTCAGCGCAGCAAGGCAAGCAGACCTGCTTCAGGCATGGGCCGGCCCGTCAGATAGCCCTGCACCTGCAGCGGCACCATCTCTCGCAGGACCGCCATTTCTTCCTCTCGCTCGACCCCTTCGACGACCACGCCCAGGTCCAGCGCGCGGGCCATGCCCACCAGCGACGCCAGCAGTCGCCGCCGCTTGGGGTCACTGTCCACCAGGGTCACGAAACTGCGATCGATCTTGAGCAGGTCGCACGGCAGCAGACTGATGTGGCTGAGCGAGGAGAACCCGGTGCCGAAATCGTCCAGCGCCACCTGGATGCCAAGACCGCGAAGATGTTGCAACGCGCCCACGCACGACGGCATGTCCACCACATGGATGCGCTCGGTAAGCTCAATGGTCAGATGCTTGCGCAACGCCCCGGAGGCGGCTTGCTCGATCAGCTCGATCATCCGGCCCGAGGTCAGCCCGTGGGCGGTCACGTTGACGTGCAGCCGGAATTCGTCCGGCAAGCGGTCCGACCAACTCCGCAGTGCGCGAAGAGCGGCCGCCACCACCCAGGCATCGATGCTGTCCATCAACGGCGAGTGTTCGACGGCCGGGAGAAACGCCCCCGGCGCGAGCAGACCCTGCACGGGATGCTGCCATCGGATGAGCGCCTCGGCGCCAACCACGCTGTTGTCGGCGATGTTGATGATCGGCTGGAAGTGAAGCCGCAACTGGTCACCCGCCAGAGCCTGCTCCACCTCCCTGAGCAATAGCAGCGCGCGCCGTGCGCCAATGCGCCAGGCCGGATCGGCAATCAGCACCCGTTCGTTGGTATCGGGGGATATCCGCATCGCCTCGCTCGTCGCCAGACGCAGCAGCTCGGCAGCACCTTCGCTCGGGTCCGCCGGCGGTCCGGTCGCGATCGCTGCCGTATAGTCGTGCATGGCCTCGTTGGACTCGGCACCCTGCGCTGCGCCCTCGTTCAACAGCAGCTCCACCTCGCGCAGCAGCAGGTGGTCGGCCTGCACATCGGGCAGCAGCCAGGCCAACGTGCCATCACCCACGCAGGCGACGATATCGGTGGTCAGCCGGCTGCTCTGGATGCGATCGTTGAGCGCGCGCAGCCGCTGGCTGGCATCGCGCTCGCTTGCTCCAAGCGCAATGCTGTCGTGGTTGCGACAGCTCAGCACCACCAGGGCAAAATGACGGCGCGCGACCAGCAGACGCGTCACCCGTTCCAGCAGGGCCTGCCGGTTGGGCAGGCGGGTATCGGGATCGAGGTGAGTCAGGAACTCCAGCTCCAGTTCACGCAGGCGGCGCTTTTCGAGAACCGTGGCGATACGGGCCCGCAGCACCTGCATCTGGATCGGCTTGGTCAGATAGTCCTCGGCGCCCAGTTCGATGCAGCGCACGGCGATGTCGATGTCGTCGAGCGCCGACACCATGATCACCGGGATAGCCGCAAGATGACCGCCGCTGCGGATGGCCTCGAGCACGGCGATGCCGTCGATGTTGGGCATCACCACGTCGAGCAGGATCAGATCGGGCACCGCGTCAGCTATCAACTGAAGCGCGACCGAGCCGTCGCCAGCCTCGCTGATCCTGCGAAAGCCCAGCTTGCGCAAATGCTGCAGAAGCATGAACCGGTTGTTCTCGTTGTCGTCCACCACCAGGATATGCGCGTCGCTGTTCAAGGGCGATCACCTCCTTTCTGTGCCGGCAACCAGGACGACAGCACGTCCATCAGCTGCCCGAAATCCACTGGCTTGGCGACGAAGGCGTCAGCACCGGCTTCCATCGCCGACGCTCTCGCCTGCTCCTGCACCGAAGCGGATACCACGATGACGGGCAGTGCGTGCGTCGCAGGATCCGCGCGCAGGCGACGCAACACGCTCAGTCCACCGAGGCCGGGCAGATTGATGTCGAGCAGCACCGCCGCTGGCGGATCCCACATGGCCGAGAGCAAGGCCTTCTCGCCAGTTTCGACATGCCGCAACTGGATGCCATGGCGACGCAGGCGCTGGGTCATCATGAAGACATGATCGTCGTTGTCTTCGACATACAGAATCGTTGTCATGTCGGCGCATCCTTGCCACGGCTCTCGGTTCGTTCCACTCGCGCGATCAGGTCGCGGGCCTTCAGCACAATCTGCTCCAGGTCGCTTTCGCCCTTGCGTACCAGCGTAATCGCGCGCTCGTTCAGCTGGTCGAGCACGGCCCGGGGAACCTCGGCAGCGGTCAACAGAACCACCTGAATTCCGGCCAGTGCCGTTTCGCTGCGCATCGCCGCGATCACGGAAAGTCCATCCATGCCGGGCATGATCAGGTCCAGCAGAACCAGATCCGGCGCCTGCTGACGCATCTGGTACAGCGCGATCTCGCCGGATGGGGCCAAACGCACACGATGGCCTTCGCGTCGCAATACCAGCGCCAGCTGTTCACGATAATTGTCGTCATCATCGACCAGCATGACGGTCATCGGCGCGTCGGTGCCGACAAAGCGGCGCACCAGCGTGCGCAGGTGGTCGCGGTCGATCGGTTTGGTCAGATGCTCGATCACTCCCAGGGTCGAGGTGCGATGATCGGGATCGGTGACGGTGCACAGAATCACCGGAAGGTCGGCATGCGCGGGGTCGGCACGCAACACCGTCAGAACGTCCCAACCGCTCATGTCGCCGAGCAGGATATCCAGCAGCATGACCGCCGGTCGTTCGCTGCGGACCATCGCCAGGGCCTCTAGGCCGGAGGAGGCGCTGATGGTATGCAGACCATCGCCTTCAAGCGTTCGGCACAGCAGCTGGCGTGCGCTGTCGTCGTCGTCGACCACCAACACCACATGGTGCCGCCCGTCGTGGTCGCGGATCGCGCGCTCCTCTCGCTGGGGCGCCAGGGCGGCTTCCGCCTGGCCCATCGGCAGCACCAGGGTGAAGATGCTGCCCTGGCCGGGGGCACTGGCCACCTCGATGCGCCCGCCCATCAGCTCGGTCAACTGGTGGCTGATGGCCAGCCCCAGACCGGTGCCGCCGAATCGGCGGGCGATCGAACGATCGGCCTGCTCGAATGGTTTGAAGATCCGTGCCACGTGCTCTTCCGTCATGCCGATACCGGTGTCTGCCACGGACACCATCAGCACGTCATCACTGCAGGTAACTCGCACGACGATCTGGCCATCGCGGGTGAACTTGATTGCGTTACCCAGCAGATTGAGGAGCACCTGGCGAAAACGCATGGGATCCAGCCAGGCGGTAAATCGATCCGTGGGCAACTCGGTCAGCAAGGCGTTGCCGTTTGCCGCGGCCAGCGGCCGCAGGCCATCGACGACGTTTTCCACCAGCAACGCTGGAATCACTGTTTCCGGAGCAAGCTCGACGTGGCCCGCCTCGATGCGCGAGAGGTTGAGAATATCGTTGATGAGCGCAAGCAGATGGCGTCCGGCCCCCACTACACGCTGCAGTGACTCGGTCGCCATCGGATCGGCGTTGGTCTCCTCCGCTTGTTCCATCAGCAGTTCGCCCAGGCCGATGATGCTGTTCAAGGGCGTGCGCAGCTCATGACTCATATTGGCCAGAAAGGTGGCCTTGGCCACGGCCGCGGCCTCTGCCTGCTCCTTGGCCAACCACAGCCACTGCTCCATGCGGATGCGCGGGGTGATGTCGACCGAGATTGCCCCGATGCCGACGATATGCCCGGTCGGCTCGGTGACCGGGAAACGGGTGGTCAGCAATGTGTATGATCCGCCGAGGTAATCGGCCTGCTCTTCGTAGGTGGTGACATGACCCCCTTCGAGTACTTCGCGATCGTGCGCGCGCACCATGGCGGCCGTGCCCGGAGTGGCCACAACGTCAATGGTCTGGCCGATCAGCTCGGCAGGGAGCCTTCCCAGCAGCACACCGGCCGTTTCATTGGCCCGAACAATGCGGCCGTCGAGATTCTTCACCTTCATCGAGAGATTCGAGTGTTCGAAGATATCCTGCAACAGCCTGCTGTTGGCCGCGATCTCGCCCTGCGACAGCGTCAGCCTGACGCCCAGCTCCGTAAGCCAGGCAGCGAGGATCAACAGCAGCGGCAGCAACAACGCATAACCGAGCAGATGGCCGCGATCGATCAGGATGCCGCCTATCGTCAGTGGCGGCGCCAGCGCGATGACCCGCAACATGGGTGCATTCGGCGCTGACGACAGCGTCAGCTCGTCAAACGAAAGGACGCCGAACGCGCCGCGCGCGTGACCCGAATTCTCGGCGCGGACTTGCGCCCACGCATCGGGGAAATCCGTCGACAGCCCGGCGGGCGGCGCGTCCGGAGACATGAAGCGCCATTCGCGCGCGCGATCCGGGCCGATCAACCAGTTGCCGTCACGATCAGTCAGCCACACGCTCCCGCGTGCCGCGCGCGCATCGTCTTCGATTCTGGAAAGAAGGCGGCTCCCATCCAGATTGATGATCAACATGCCCAGGCGCGAACCATCGGCGGCGAAAATCGGGGTGCCTACGCGCAGGGTCGGCTCACGCGGCTGGACGATCCTGCCGTGCTCCATATTGAGATCCAGCCGTGAGACGTAAACCTGTCCCGGACCCAGCTGATTGATGGCCACCACATACGGCCGTTGATGCTTGTCCTGCAGCTGGTCGGGCGGAACCGGGGTGCTGATATGACCGGACCTGTTGACCCGAACCAGTTCATGACCGCTGACGTCAATCAGGCGCAGTTGGGCATAGTCGCCGCGCGCCTGGGCCAGGGTAGTGAACAGGCGCTCCGTTCGGGCACGCATGGTCTCGCTTGGCGAAGCCAACTCTTGCTCGACCACCAGAGTCTGACCCAGCGCAAGCACGTCACCACGGACGGTCTGAAGATCGTCCCCCAGCCCGCGCATGATGGCGCTCACCACATGTTGATTGAGCAACTCGGTTTCTTGCCTCTGCGCCCGTTGCTCGGTCCAGGCCATGACTGCCATCAAGATCAGAGCAATGACCGCCAGCGCCAGAAATGCGGCACCAAAGCGCGCGACCCGACTTCTCAACCAACCGAAGTTCATCCTTGCCCCCTCCGGGTGCAGACCATCACATGCCAATGCCCCCGGGGCAGCTGCTGGCAAGATCAGTATGGCACTATTGAATTATCGTTTCTTCGTCGAGCATGGCGCGCTTCAAGCCGGTGCAGATAGCGGCCGCGGCTCGGAAAATTGCGAAGCCACGTCGTGGCGGCCGTTGATTGCAACAGCCCGCCTGGGCAAGCTGGAGGAGGGGCGCGCGGCACCGATCGAGTGACGTTTACGCAGCTCATCCGCCGAAGTTCGCCGATCGCCATCGGCGGCCCACCTCGACTGACTCCGCGATAGTGGAGAGCATGAACACTCGCGCGGTCGAGATCCATCGGTTGTATTTTGTTTCCGCTGCCTTCGCGTGTGCCGCTATAGTTTGCTTGACCCACGGACCCGGGCTTGCTTGCCGCCCTCAGGCAATGTTGGGGAGTCAACTCGGGAATCCATCATGAAGTTCTTGCTCCGCAAGCTGGCGCTTGGCTGCATCCTCCTCATTCTCCTGCCGACGTTGCACGCCGGGCAGGTTGGGCCAGGCAACGGTTCGCCCTGGGTCACGGGCGAGGTGGCCTACGACGCACAGAATCCTTTTGCGCGCATCATTCGCGGCGAACTGCCGGCCTACAAGGTGTATGAAGACAAGCAGGTGCTGGCTTTCCTGTCTAAGGATCAGTCGGTTCCGGGTCACGTGCTGGTGATCTCCAAGACATCGAAGGCGCAGAACATCATGGAGATGTCGCCGAGGGATCTGACCCGGGTGATGCTGGTCGCGCAACGGGTGGCCCGGGCGGAAGTGAAGTCACTGCATGCCGATGGCGTGGTGATCAGGCAAAACAACGGCGCCGCCGCCGATCAGACGGTGTTTCACCTGCATGTGCATGTCGTGCCGCACTGGGTGGACGCGCCACCGGCATTTGCGCGCAACGCGAACGGCAAGCTGGACCGGTCGGCATTGGCCGCGCGCATCGCGGCATCGATCCGCGACTGACCAACGTCGTACCCGCCACGGCGCTTGCGCCGTATTTGACAGAGTGCACAAACAACACCGGGCGCCAAGGCGCCCGGTGTTGTTTCCGCTCGCCCTGGCGACGAGACGGATGACGGTTCGATCAGCCCGCGTAATACATCTGGAATTCCAGCGGATGGGTACTGGCGCGGTAGCGGGTGACTTCCTTCATCTTCAACTCGATGTAGGAGTCGATGAAGTCGTCGCTGAAGACGCCACCGGCCTTGAGGAAGTCACGGTCCTTGTCCAGCGCTTCCAGCGCGGCGTCGAGGCTTGAACACACCTGCGGGATGTTCTTCTCCTCTTCCGGCGGCAGGTCGTACAGATCCTTGTCGGCCGGTGCACCCGGGTCGATCTTGTTGATGATGCCGTCGAGGCCGGCCATCATCAGCGTGGTGAAGGTGAGGTAGCCTGACTGCATCGGATCGGGGAAGCGCACCTCGATGCGGCGGCCCTTGGGGCTGGCCACGTAGGGAATGCGGCAGCTGGCCGAACGGTTGCGGGCCGAGTAGGCCAGCATCACCGGCGCCTCGAAGCCCGGCACCAGACGCTTGTAGCTGTTGGTGGTGGAGTTGGCGAACGCGTTGATCGCCTTGGCATGCTTGAAGATGCCGCCGATGTACCACAGCGCGGTCTGCGAGAGGCCGCCGTAGAGGTCACCGGCGAACAGGTTGGTGCCGTCCTTGGACAACGACTGGTGCACGTGCATGCCGCTGCCGTTGTCGCCGACGATCGGCTTGGGCATGAAGGTGACGGTCTTGCCATTCTGGTGCGCCACGTTCTTCACCACGTACTTCATGGTGATCAGCTCATCGGCCTTCTTCACCAGGGTATTGAACTTGACGCCGATCTCGCACTGGCCGGCATTGGCCACTTCATGGTGGTGCACCTCGACCGTCTGGCCGAGCGACTCCAGCACCTTGCACATGTCCGCACGCAGGTCGGCCAGCGAGTCGACCGGGCTGACCGGGAAGTAGCCGCCCTTCACGCCTGGACGGTGGCCGGTATTGCCATCGTCGTACTTGTTGCGCGAGGACCATGCCGCTTCCTCGGAATCGATCTCGTAGAACACGCGGCCCATGTCGTTCTGCCAGCGCACCGAGTCGAAGATGAAGAATTCCGGCTCCGGACCAAAGAACGCGGTGTCCGCAATGCCGGTGGATTTGAGATACGCCTCGGCACGCTTTGCGATCGAGCGCGGGTCACGGCCATAGGCCTGCATGGTCGACGGTTCCAGCACGTCGCAATGCAGTACCAGTTGGGGGTGCCCGCTGAACGGGTCGAGGTAGGCGGTATCCGGATCGGGCATCAGCACCATGTCCGACTCATTGATCCCCTTCCAGCCGGAGATCGACGAACCGTCGAACATCTTGCCGTCCTCGAAGGTCGACTCGTCGATGGCGTGGGATGGAAACGTTACGTGGTGATGCACGCCGAGGACGTCGGCAAAGCGGAAATCGACGAATTCGACGTCATGTTCCTGGATCAGATCGAGCACTTTCTTGGCAGACATGGAGAACCTCGGAGGTGGATGGCGAGACACTGTTCAGCAATACCCATGCCATCAAGTGAATTCGTTCAAAGACAGCCACTTGCAATACACGAGCCCCGCCGGGAAGGGATAATACGCATCATACACGGGCAAAGTTGTTTGCTGTTTGCACCATTTTGCACCAGCAAAAAAAGCGGTACCTGCGCCCTCCGCGCAGGTACCGACCCACTCAAGCCTCGTACGCGGCTTCGCCGTGGCTGGTGATGTCCAGACCTTGGTGTTCGTTCTCCTCGCTGACCCGCAGGCCGCCGAATACGGCGCGCACGATCAGGTACGCAATCAATGACACCACGCCACTCCATACCAGGGTGATGCCCACGCCCAACGCCTGGATGCCGAGCTGGTGGATGATGGAGAAGTCCGCCGCGCCGGTGCCACCCAGGCCGGGTGCAGTGAATACGCCGGTCAGCAGGGCGCCGGCAATACCGCCCACACCGTGCACGCCGAATACATCCAGTGCGTCATCCGCCTTCAGCAATTTCTTCAGGCCGCTCACACCCCACACGCAGACCACGCTGGCCACTACACCGATGGCGATGGAACCCATCGGCCCGACCGTGCCGCAAGCCGGGGTAATCGCCACCAGACCCGCTACCGCGCCAGACGCGCCGCCGAGCATCGACGGCTTGCCCTTGAACACGCGCTCGATCAGCAACCACGCCAGTACCGCCGCAGCGGTGGCCACCAGGGTATTGATGAAGGCCAGTGCCGCACCGGCGTTCGACTCCAGGTTGGAGCCGGCGTTGAAGCCGAACCAGCCCACCCACAGCAGCGAGGCACCGATCATGGTGAAGGTCAGGTTGTGCGGCTTCATCGCCTCGCGGCCAAGGCCGAGGCGTGGCCCGAGCAGGTAGGCACCGACCAGACCGGCGATACCGGCATTGATATGCACCACCGTGCCGCCGGCAAAGTCGAGCGCACCGCGAGTCAGCAGATAGCCGCCCGGTCCCCACACCATGTGTGCAATCGGGATATACGCAAACGTGAACCACAAGGCGACGAACAACAGCACCGCGCCGAACTTCATGCGCTCGGCCAGCGAGCCGACGATGAGGGTGCCGGTAATGCCGGCGAAGGTCGCCTGGAACACGACGAAGACGAACTCCGGCAGCTTGACCGTGGCGGTGAAGGTGTCGGCCAGCGTGGTAGTGCTGACCCCCTTCAGGAACAGCTTGCCGGCGTTGCCGACAAACGGGTTGCCGGGGTCGAACGCGAACGAGTAGCCGTAGATCACCCACAGCACCACGATCAGCGAGAACACGGTCAGCACCTGCATCAGCACCGAAAGGATGTTCTTGGAGCGCACCAGGCCACCGTAGAACAAGGCCACGCCCGGCACCGTCATCATCAGCACGAGCAGGGTCGAGGTGAGCATCCATGCCACGTCACCCTTGTCCACTACCACCGGCGCGGCGGCTGCCACAGCGGCGGCGGCCTGGGCATGTGCCGCCGGGGTCAACAGGCACAGGCAGAACAACAGGATCGACGGCAGCCATGCCGGGAGGCCACGCGAGTGGCGAAACAACAGAAAGTCTTTCATGGAAACCTCGCAGGGCTGGGTTAGAGGGCGTCGGCGTCGAGCTCGCCGGTACGGATGCGGATCACCTGATCAATCGTGCTGATGAAGATCTTTCCGTCACCCACGTTGCCGGTCTTGGCCGCCTGCTGGACGGCCTCCAGTACGGCGTCGAGCAGGCTTTCGTCGACCACCACTTCCAGCTTCAGCTTGGGCAGGAAGTCGACGACGTATTCGGCACCGCGGTACAGCTCGGTGTGACCCTTCTGCCGCCCGAAGCCGCGAACTTCGCTGACCGTGATGCCGCTGACCCCCGCACCGGTCAGCGCATCACGCACCTCGTCGAGCTTGTAGGGCCGGATGATGCAGCTGATCAATTTCATGCATGTCTCCCGGTTGGAGGCTGCGGCAGCAAGGCCGCAGCCGGTGGTGGTTCGCTCAGAACGATTTGCTGAGCGTGATGATGCCGGTGGCGCGGCCGACGAAATGGCCGTAGGCGTTGGTGTAACTGCTGCGTGACGCGTTGGTGTCGTAGTAGCCGAGCGCGACCGAGTAGCCCTTGTCGAAAGCACGGGTCACGCCGATCTTCCAGTCGGTATAGGAGAAGCCCGGCGTGTTGGCGACGTCCTGGTGGCCTACGTGCGAATTGAAAGTCCAGCCGGGGCTGAACTCCTTGTTCCAGGACAGATCGACGTAGCCGCTGTTCTTGCTGTCGGCGAAGCCGAACAGGTTGGTGAGCGTCTGCGAATACTTCAGCGTGATGCCCTTCCAGGCCAGCGATGCGTAAGCCTCGGTGGTGTAGGGACGGACGAAGCCTGCCGGGTAGGTGCCCGGGTAGTAGTACTCATAGAGACCGACGTCATAGCTCCAGTCGGTCGCGAACGTGCCGCGATAGCCGGTGTAGAAATCGAGCTCCACACTGCTGGATACCGGCGCGGCGCTGGTCGAGACGTCTGATAGCCAACTGATATTGCTGCCCCAGGCGCCGATGTACCAGCCGCTGGCATGGTCGTACTCGATCCCCGGTTGCACGGCCGGATCCCGGTTGGTCTGCGACAGGCCACGAAACAGATAGTCATTGACCACCGCCACGCTGCCGGTCACCGAACTGGCTGGCGCATCCTGCGCCGCTGCCTGAAACGCCGGGGCAAGGCATACCGCGCCGACAAGAATCCACAGTGCACTACGCTTCATCGGTTGCTCCTCCGCTAAATGTGAACACAATCCATATGGCCGTATAGACGTCCAACAGAATCATGCACGTCCGAAATGGCTGAACCCTGCCTCGCATGGAACGTGGACCGCATCTCGAATCGTCGGGCACAGCACTTCCCATCCCGGGCGGATCAACGATCCGGGGCAAAAGCAAGCTGTAGGCGGGAGCCGGCCGATCGCGACGCGATCAGCGACAAGACGTTCGGGCACTTTGCAGAGCCAGCGGCAGAAGGGTTGGCGTGAGGAATCCAGCAACCGGCAGGTCACGCCTTGGCGGACAGCGCACAGCTGATTGATCCCCGATCACCTCGTCTGGTTGCTGCGGTGGGCGCGTCAGTGACGCTGCCATCTTCCGCACTCCAGAACTCGTCCTGCGATTTGATCCTGCCGCAATCATTGTTGCATTGCAATAGCGTGACGCAATCGTGCATATGAAAGCTGGCTATAAGCGAGCAATCAGCAGAACGCATTTGTTTTGCTGCTTTTTTTCTGCGCGGCTCCGTACGGCATCAGCCGGCGAAGCACCTGCTGCAACGCAGTCTCTTGCGCAGCGCAGCGAACAGCCGACCTGGTGCCTGCACGCAGCACATGCTGCCCGATCCATGCGCCAGGCGGCGCCAACCACGTAAGCTAGGCGCCTTTTACCGCAGTCACCGCGCGACCCCACCCAAGGCCCTCCACGTGATCGATCTCCCCCACGTCATCCTGCTCGGCATCATCGAAGGCATCACCGAGTTCCTGCCGATCTCCAGCACCGGCCACCTGCTGATTGCCGAAAAGCTCGGTCTGGGCACGCGTTCGGACCTGTTCAACGTCGGTATCCAGGCCGGTGCGATCCTGGCCATCACCTTCATCTACTGGGCGCGCATCTGGCAGCTCTTCCGGCATTGGCGGATACCGGCCAACCGCGACTATCTGGCCAAGCTGGCCGTGGCGTTCCTGATCACCTGCGTGCTCGGCCTGATGGTGACCCATTACGGCTTCAAGCTGCCGGAGACGGTGACCCCGATCGCCTGGGCGCTGGTGATTGGTGGTTTCTGGATGATCGGCGCCGAGGCCATGGCCGCGCGCCAGGTCGACCGCAGCGAGGTGACCTGGCGGGTGGCGATCCTGGTCGGCATCGCACAGATGGTGGCCGGCATTTTCCCGGGCACCTCGCGCTCGGGCGCGACGATCTTCACCGCGATGCTCGCCGGCACCAGCAATCGCGCGGCGGCCACCGAGTTTTCGTTCCTGGTCGGCATTCCGACCATGTATGCGGCTACCGGCTACGAGTTGTTGAAGGTGCTCAGGAACGGCGGCGGCGCACACGAGGACTGGACCGCATTGGTGGTGGGCTTCGTGGTCTCCCTGATCGTCGCCTTCGTCGCCGTGAAGTGGCTGCTCGGCTATATCCGCTCGCACCGTTTCACCGCGTTCGCGATCTACCGCATTGTGCTGGGCGCAGCCTTGCTGCTTCTGCTGCCCGGCGGCGGCTGAGGCGCGGTCTCGAGCCGGCGAAAATGCGCCTTCAGGCGAGAACAGCCTCGCGACTGGACTGACCTTCACCCCGTTCCGCGTCGCTCACGGTGGTGCTGGCAGTTACGGCCGGGATCATGCAAGGCCCTTCATTGGTACGTTCGAACAGTTCGCGCACCCATTCGATGAAGGCCTGCACCCGCGCCGAAAGATGTTTCTTCTGCGGGTAGACGATCCACACCGGCTTGCCGGTCGATTCGGTCTCGGCCATCACCAGTTCCAGCATGCCCTTTTCCAGCATGCATGCCGCCAGCATGCGCGGCACCTGGGTGATGCCGAGGCCAACCACCACCGCCTGGATTACCGATTCGCCGTCGTTGATCAGCATGTGGGCATCAATGTCCACGCTGGTCGACCCGCTGGGCGAATCGAACTGCCACTGGCGCGGCCGGCCGTTGGGGTACACATAGTTGATGCAGCGGTGGTTCTTCAGATCCTCGATGCTGCGCGGCGCACCGTGGCGGCGTAGATACTCCGGCGAGGCACACACCACATTGCGCAGATAGCCGATCTTGCGCGCGATCAGGCTCGAATCCTCCAGCTGGCCAACGCGGATCGCGCAATCCATGCCTTCTCCATTGAGGTCGGCCGGACTGTCGCTCATCTGCAACTCCAGCCGGATATCCGGATAGCGCTGCTCGAATTCGGCCAGCCGGGGAATCACCGCGGAGCGACCGACCGACAACGAAATGCCCACGCGCAGCTTGCCGACGGGTTTGCGGTGGGAATAGTTGAGCGCCTCGGTCGCTTCGGTCAGGTCGGCCAGGATTTCCTTGCAGCGCGCATGGAACGAGGCGCCATCATCGGTCAGCCGCAAAGAGCGGGTCGAGCGGAACAGCAGTCGCGCACCGAGCTGGGTCTCCAGCCGCGACACCGCACGACTGACCCCGGACGGGGTCATGCCCAGTTGGGCGGCAGCGGCGGCGAAGCTTTTGGCCTCGACCACCCTGACGAAGGTCGAAATTGCCGAGAAGTCTTCCATTGCCCCGATCTCTGATTGATTCGTGATTCCGAGTCATGAGTGTAATGCGCAACAAGCGGATTTTCTATACCGCAAAGTACACCTATTCTCTCGACCCTTCGCCGGCGCTGCGTGCCCGGCAACCACGGTTCTCGGGAGCGCGACATGAAAAAACAATGGATGCTGGCCAGCGTGATCGCGGCCGCCTTGCTCGGTGGCTGGTTCCTGTTGCACGGCAACGCCAGCCAGGCGCAGTCCGCCGGCGCGGGTGCGCCGCCCGAAGTGACCGTGGCGCAGGCGTTGAGCCGCAAGGTCAGCGACAGCGCCGAATTCACCGGACGACTGCAAGCGGTGAATACCGTGCAGGTGCAACCGCGGGTTGGCGGTTTCGTGGAGTCGGTGCACTTCAAGGAAGGCGCGCTGGTGCACAAGGGCGATGTGTTGTTCCAGCTTGACGCGCGCCCCTATCAGGCCGAGGTTGACCGGCTCAGCGCCAACCAGATGCAGGCCCGGGCCGAGTTGAGCCTGGCCGAAACCAACCAGCGCCGGGCGGCCATGTTGCTGGCACAGCACGCCGTCGCGCAGCAGGAAGCAGACCGTCAGGACACCGCCGAACAGAGCGCTCGGGCGCAGCTGGCGGCGGCGACGGCGGCGCTCGCCGCCGCGCGGCTGAACCTGGATTTCACCCAGGTGCGCGCGCCGATCGACGGCCGCGTCAGCAACGCCCGGGTGACCCCCGGCAACCTGGTCACCAGCAGCGACGTGCTGACCAGCATGGTCTCGGTCAATCCGGTCTACGTCTACTTCGACGTGGACGAGCAGACCTGGCTCAAGCTCGACCATCTGCGCGCCAGTGCGAAGCAGGCCGGTCGCAGCGCCCGGATCGAGGCGTCGATGGGGCTGGCCGACGAGTCGGGCCACCCGCATCAGGGCCGCCTCGACTTTGTCGACAACCAGTTGCACAGCGGCACCGGCACGATGCGTCTGCGTGCGGTGTTCGACAACGCGGATGGCCTGTACACCCCCGGCCTGTATGCCCGCGTGCAATTGCAGAGCGGTGAAGCACGGTCGCGTGTGCTGGTGGATGACCGGGCGATCGGCACCGACCTGGGCAACCAGTTCGTCTACGTCGTCGACAAGCAGCACAAGGTGCAATACCGCAAGGTCAACACCGGCCCGCTGTTCCATGGCCTGCGCGTGGTCGACAGCGGCCTGGCACCGAACGACATCGTGGTGGTGAATGGTTTGCAGCGTGTGCGTCCCGGCGCCGAAGTGAATCCGCAGACCGTGGCCATGACCTACCGCCTCGATGCGCAGGACCGGGCGCTGGTCGACGGCGGCAGCGACAAACCGAAATCCGCCGACGCGCTGGCCGCCACGGCCACCGCCAAGCCGCAGGGCTGAGCCCCACCACGTCGAGCCCATACTCATGAAAAACATAGCCCAGTTCTTTGTCGACCGGCCGATCATGGCCGCCGTGCTGTCACTGCTGTTCGTGATCACCGGCACTCTGGCGGTGTTCAAGCTGCCGATCAGCGAATACCCCGACGTGGTGCCGCCGACCGTGGTGGTGCGCGCCGCCTACCCCGGCGCCAATCCCAAGGTCATCGCCGAAACGGTTGCCACGCCGCTGGAGGAACAGATCAACGGCGTCGAAGGCATGCTCTACAGCTCATCGCAGGCGACCAGCGATGGCGCGCTCACGCTCACCGTGACGTTCGCGCTGGGCACCGATCTCAACACCGCCCAGGTCGACGTGCAGAACCGCGTGGCACAGGCGCTGCCCAAGTTGCCGGAGGAAGTGCAGCGGCTGGGCGTGACCACCCAGAAGAGCTCGCCCGACCTGACCATGGTGGTGCACCTGACCTCGCCGGATCAGCGCTACGACATGCTGTACCTGTCGAATTACGCGCGGCTGCACGTGAAGGATGTGCTGGGCCGGCTCAATGGTGTCGGCGACGTGCAGATCTTCGGTGCCGGCGAGTACTCGATGCGAGTGTGGCTGGATCCGCAGAAGCTGGCTTCGCGCGGGCTCACCACCGGCGACGTGGTCAATGCGATCCGCGAGCAAAACGTGCAGGTCGCTGCCGGTGCGCTGAATGCGCCGCCGGGGCCAGGCACCTCGGCCTTCCAGCTCAACATCAACACCCGCGGCCGACTGATCACCGAGGGCGACTTCCGCAACATCATCGTGCGCACCGACGCCAGCGGTGGTGTCACCCATCTGGGCGACATCGCCAAGGTCGACCTGGGCTCGAACAACTACGCGCTGCGCAGCCTGCTCGACAACAAGCCGGCGGTGGCGCTGCCGATCTTCGCGCGGCCCGGTTCCAACGCGATCCAGATTTCCGACGAAGTGCGCAGCACCATGGCGCAGCTGAAGAAGGACTTCCCGCAAGGCGTCGACTACTCGATCGTGTATGACCCGACCGTATTCGTGCGCGGCTCGATCGAGGCGGTGGTCCATACCCTGCTGGAAGCGATCCTGCTGGTGGTGCTGGTGGTGATCCTGTTCCTGCAGACCTGGCGCGCCTCGATCATTCCGCTGGTGGCGGTGCCGGTATCGCTGATCGGTACCTTCGCGATCATGTACCTGGCCGGCTTCTCGCTCAATGCGCTGTCGCTGTTCGGGCTGGTGCTGGCGATCGGCATCGTGGTCGACGACGCGATCGTGGTGGTGGAGAACGTCGAGCGGCATATCGAACTCGGCCAGTCGCCGCGCGAGGCAACCCGCCAGGCGATGCGCGAGGTCACTGGCCCGATCGTGGCCACCGCGCTAGTGCTGTGCGCGGTGTTCATCCCGACCGCCTTCGTCAGCGGCCTGACCGGCCAGTTCTATCGCCAGTTCGCGCTGACCATCGCGATCTCCACGGTGATCTCGGCGTTCAATTCGCTGACCCTGAGCCCGGCGCTTGCCGCGGTGCTGCTGAAGGGCCATGACGCGCCGAAGGACCGGCTGACCCGCGGCATCGACCGCGCGTTCGGCTGGCTGTTCCGGCCGTTCAACCGCCTGTTCCACCGCAGTTCGGAGCGCTACGTCGGTGGCGTGAAACGCGTGGTCGGCAAGGGCAAGCTTGCCCTGGTGCTCTACGCCGGCCTGATCGGCCTGACCTGGTTCGGCTTCTCTCACGTGCCGACCGGCTTCGTGCCGAGCCAGGACAAGCAATACCTGGTGGCGTTCGCGCAACTGCCCGATGCGGCCTCGCTGGATCGCTCCGAAGACGTGATCCAGCGGATGAGCGCGATCGCGCTTAAGCAGCCGGGCGTCGAGCACGCGGTGGCGTTTCCCGGGCTGTCGATCAACGGCTTCACCAACAGCCCCAACTCCGGCATCGTGTTTGTCACGCTGAAACCGTTCGAGCAGCGCCGCAGCGCCGATCTTTCGGCCGGTGCGATTGCCGGTGCGCTGAACCAGAAGTTCGCCGCGATCCAGGACGCCTACATCGCGGTGTTCCCGCCACCGCCGGTGATGGGCCTGGGCACGATTGGCGGCTTCCGCCTGCAGCTGGAGGATCGCAGCGACCGCGGCTTCGACGAGCTGTTCAAGCAGACTCAGGGTCTTATCGCGGCCAGCCGGAAGGATCCGGCACTGGCCGGGCTGTTCTCCAGCTTCCAGGTCGCCGTGCCGCAGGTCGATGCCGACGTGGATCGCGAGAAGGCCAAGACCGAAGGCGTGAACCTGGGCGACGTCTACCAGACCATGCAGGCCTACATGGGCTCGCTCTACGTCAACGACTTCAACCGCTTCGGCCGCACCTACCAGGTGAACGTGTCGGCCGACCCCGCGTTCCGCCATACGCCGCAGGACATCCTGCAGCTGAAGACGCGCAACGCGCAGGGCCAGATGGTGCCGCTGGGTTCGTTCCTCACCGTGCATCAGGGTGCCGGCCCGGATCGGGTGCAGCATTACAACGGTTACCCGACCGCTGAAATCAATGGCGGCCCGGCGCCGGGCTACAGCTCCGGCCAAGCGCAGGCGGCGATGGAAAAACTGGCGAAGGACAACCTGCCCAACGGCATCAGCTTCGAGTGGACCGAACTGACCTACCAGCAGATTCTCGCCGGCAATACCGCGATCCTGGTGTTCCCGTTGTGCGTGTTGCTGGTGTTCCTGGTGCTGTCCTCGCTGTACGAGAGCTGGTCGCTGCCGCTGGCGGTGATCCTGATCGTGCCGATGGTGCTGCTGTCCGCGATCGCCGGCGTGTGGCTGAGTGGCGGTGACAACAACATCTTCACCCAGATCGGATTGATCGTGCTGGTCGGGCTGGCGTGCAAGAACGCGATCCTGATCGTCGAGTTCGCCCGCGAACGCCAGCACGAAGGCATGAGCCGGCACGAGGCGGTGCTGGAAGCGGCAAAGCTGCGACTGCGTCCGATCCTGATGACCTCGTTCGCCTTCATCATGGGCGTGGTACCACTGGTCACCTCGCACGGTGCCGGTGCCGAGATGCGCCATGCGATGGGCGTGGCGGTGTTCTCCGGCATGCTCGGCGTGACCATCTTCGGGCTGATCTACACGCCGCTGTTCTATGTCCTGATTCGCGCCCTGGTCGAGCGTCGCGAGGCGCGCGCCGCCGAACGCGCCGCCGCGCACGCACTGCCGGCGCTGGAGAACCACTGATGAAAACGTTACTGAAGATCGCCGCGCTCAGCGCGGCCCTGATCCTGGCCGGTTGTGCCAGCGTCGGTCCGGACTATCACGCCGCGAGACCGACGACCCCGCAGTTGCAGGGACTGGACGCGGCCCAGGAAAACACGGCGCATTTCCAGGCCGCATGGTGGAAGCAATTCAACGATCCCACACTGGACGCGCTGATCCAGCATGCCGCGGCCAACAACCTGGACCTGCGCATTGCGGTGGCACGGCTGCATGAATCACGCGCACTGCTCAGCGGCGCGAAATCCGATCAGCTGCCCACCATCGACACCAACGTGGACTACACCCGCAGTCGCGGCCAGCAACCCGGCTTCAGCAGCCAGCGCAACACGGTCACCAGTTACCAGGCCGGTTTCGATGCGTCGTGGGAGCTGGATATCTTCGGCGGCGTGCGCCGCTCGGTGGAAGCGGCCGGCGCCGATCTCGGTGCCAACGAGGCGGCCCTGCACGACGCCCAGGTCAGCCTGCTGGCGGAGGTGGCGCGCAACTATTTCGAGTTGCGCGGCAGCCAGCTGCGGCTGGATATCGCCCGGCGCGACATCGAGAACCTGCGCCAGACCGTGCACCTGACCGAGGTGCGCCAGCAGCTCGGCGCCGGCTCGGAACAGGACGTGGCCAGCGCGAAGGCGCGCCTCAGCGCGGTGCAGGCGCAATTGCCATTGCTGCAGACCCAGGTCAGCGCCGGCGAGTATCGACTCGCCGTGCTGCTGGGCGAACGGCCTGGTGAGCTGGATGTCGACGTCTCGCCGAAGCGTTTCACGCCGATCGCGGTGAGCCTGCCGATCGGCGACGCCGGCGACGTGCTGGCGCGGCGGCCGGACGTGCAGATCGCCGAGCGTGAATACGCCGCCGCCACCGCGCGCATCGGTGTGGCCAAGGCCGACTTCTTCCCGCACGTCACGCTGGGCGGCTTCCTCGGCTTCCTGTCCGGGCGCAGCAACGATTTCGGCAGTCCATCGACCCGCGCGTGGTCGCTGGCACCGAGCATCAGCTGGCCCGGCCTGAACCTCCAGCGCGTGCGCGCCAACCTGCATGCCAGCGAGGCGCGCACCGATGCGGCGCAGGCGAACTACCAGCAGGTGGTGCTGCTGGCGATCGAGGACATCGACAACGCGGTTACCGGCTTCAATCAGCAGCGCGTGCGCGTCGATCACCTGATCGAGCAAGGCACGCAGAGCAGGCGCGCCGCCGAGCTGGCCCGCGTGCGCTACCAGGAAGGCGAAACCGGCTTCCTCGAACTGCTCGACGCCGAGCGCACCCAACTCGCCGCCGAGGACGACCTGGCCCAGGCCGAAGCGGCCATCAACACGCGCGCCGTGGCGTTGTACAAGGCGCTCGGCGGCGGCTGGCAGGCCTGCGGCGACGAACACTGCGGCGCCGTGGCCAAGGCCGACGCCGCGCCATGAGCCGGCCGACCCGAAGGATGCCGGCGGTGACGCCGGTCTATCGCGTGGCCCTGGTGAGCGGCGCCAACCGCGGCCTCGGCTTCGAGGTCGCGCGCCAGCTCAGCGACTGCGGCATGACCGTGCTGTTGGGCGCGCGCGATCCGGACAAGGGGCTATCTGCGGCGCGGCAACTCGCCGGCGCCCCTGGCGAAGTGATCGCCGTACAGCTCGATGTGACCGAGCAGGATCAGGTCGATACACTGGCCCGCTGGATCGAGGTCACCTACGGCCGGCTCGACGTACTGGTCAACAACGCCGGCGGTCACTACGACCATGATGCGCAGGCCAGCACCGCCAACCTGGACGCGGCAAGCGCGGCGCTGGACACCCATCTGTTTGGCAGCTGGCGGCTATGCAGTGCCATGCTGCCGCTGATGCGCCGGCATGACTACGGCCGCGTCGTGAATGTCTCCAGCGGCTGCGCCGCCAACGCCGCGAACAGCCCGCACTGCGTGGCCTACCGCACCTCCAAGGCCGCACTCAACGCTTATACCCGCACGCTGGCCGAAGAGCTGGATGGCAGCGGCATCGTGGTCAACGCGGTGTGCCCGGGCTGGGTTGCCACCGAACTGGGCGGACCCGGCGGACGTCCGGTGGAACGCGGTGCCGCCGGCATCGTATGGGCAGCCCGCCTGCCGATCCCGGCGCCAACCGGGCGATTCTTCCGCGACGGTGAAATGATTCCCTGGTGACTCAGCGCGCCACGATCACCGCGAACCAGTTCCAGCTGCGCACGCGTTCGGCAATAAGCTTGGTGCAAGTCAGCATCGGCACGGCCAGCAGCGCGCCGGGAATACCCCACAGCCAGCCCCAGACCAGCAGCCACAACAGGATCGCGATCGGGCTCAGCCGCATGCTGCGGCCCTGGATCATCGGCGTGATCAGGTTGCCTTCGACCACGGTGATGCCGGCGAAGGTCAGCGCCGGCAGGAACACGTCCAGGCTGGCGTCCTTGGCATAGAGCATCGAGACCATCGCCAGCACGGCCGTGGTGACAATCGCACCCACGTACGGAATGAAGTTGGCGAACATCGCCACTGTGCCCCACAACATGGCATCGGGCACCTTGTACAGGAACAGCATGCCGGCGGTGATCGCACCGAGACTGGCGTTGATCAGCAGGGCGGTCAGCAGGTAGCGCGAGACCTCGGTCTGAAAGCCCCGCACGATCGTCACCGCATGCCGTTTGTAGGCGAAGCTGGGCGTGATCTCGACCAGCCGGCGCAGCATGGTGTCACCGTAGATCAGGAAGAAGAACACCAGCAGCAGCACGCTGAGTACCGCTGCCAGCACCTTTGGCGCGGTCGAGACCACGTCCCAGGCACTGATCGACATCGGCTGCGCGGACGCGATCGATACACGTGAGTTGCCGTTGACCAGGGTCTGGGTGGCCCGGTTGGCGGCCTCCAGTGGTCGGGTCAGGCTGCGGAATTTGGGCACGAAGCTCCTGATCGCCGCGGGCGCGCCATGGAACCAGCCGACGGCGGGCTGCGCCAGCAAGCCGACTCCTGTGCCGATGCCGACCACGAGGCCGATCATCAGCACGCTGGCGGTGAGCCAGCGCGGCAGATGGAAACGTTTGCCAGCAGCGACAATCGGGTTCAAGGCCAGACCGATGAAGGCCGCCAGCACCAGCGGGATCAGCAGATCCTTGGTCAGGGTCACCGTGTATAGCAGTGCCAGCAGGAGCATGGCGTTGAGCAACATGCGGATTGCGCGCAGATGCCGGCGCGTGCCCCGCGCCGCATGCAGGCGACGGCTCAGTGGTCGCATCAGGCCGCGCTCGGCAACGGGGTCGACCAGGGTTTGATCGAGCTGGGCCAGCCGGGCATCGCTATCGACACCGCATTCGGCGGCAGGGTCATCCGCCGCGGGTGAGCGCAGTTCGGACTCGCTCATGCGGGTTCGCTGCGGTCATGTGCAGCGGGCTCTCGGGCGGCTTCGGGCTCGCCACTGACCATACCCGCCAGGCCGAGCTCGGCGATCAGGCGCACAGCGTAGGCCGCGGCGTCGGCCAGTCCACCACCAAGCAAAGACGATACCCCCGGCACCCGCAGCGGGTGCACGTTGAGGCTGCCCAGCACAAACCCGGCACCCGCGGCGGTGCTTGCCGTGGCCAACGGATACCGGTGTCCGCGCACCAGCAGCGCCGCGGCGGGCTGTTGCAAGGCCTGCCGAGCAGCACTCATGCGTAGTCTGGCCTCACGTACGTTGGCGACTCTCCTGAACACGTTCACGGATGAACCTCCTCGTCGCGCTGATCCGGCTCGGCTTGCGCCGCGATCTCTGCTTCGGCCTGCCGCACCGTGCCGCGTATCATTGCACCCCATTCACCACGCGTCGCCGGCAGGCTCATCCAGTGCATGCAGCGGCGGAACAGCACGATCGTGACGACCAGGAACAACAGTTGCAGCAAGGCCAGCAGCAGCAAGGCCCAGATCCACGAGCCAAGCCACTGCACCAGAACCACGCCGACCAGGCCCAGCACGGTGAGGCCCAGACCTACCGCCGCCGCCGTGGCGGCGAGTGCCGCCAACAGCATCCAGGAGATCGCGCTGCGGGCCAGCCCCAGTTCGGCGGCCAGCAAATGCATCTGGGCGCCGAACAACTGCTTGACCGACCGCCCCAGCTGAGCGATGTCCGCCAGCAACCCGGACGGCGGCGATACGGCATCCGGCGCCGCCTGGCGGGTCGATTCACCCTCGCTGTGCATTCCCTGCCCCCGGGCCGGCCGGCTCAGCGCCGCAGAATGCGGCCGAGCACCCAGCCCAGGCCCAGGGCAATGACCACCGACTGCACCGGCTTCTCGCGCACGTAGTCACGCGCCTGATCGAGAAAGGCATCGGCGCGATCCATCGTCTGGTCGTAAACCTCGCGCCCACGGTCGCCGAGGTCGGCTGCCTTGTCGCTGGCGCGGTGGGCCGTGTCGGCGACCTTGTCGGTGGCGTGATGAAGGCTCTCCTCGACATGGTCAGCCGCCCGATCCACGGTGTCCTTGGTACTCGCCACCACGTGGGAAGCAGCCTGCTTGACACGCTCGGCGCTGTCGTCGATGCGATTGCCAACCGCGTGCTCGGGGGTCTGGACTGATTTGTTCATTGGCTTGCTCCGGAGGGATCTACTATGACGCAAATGGACTTCGAGCGAACGACTTCAACGGGCTCGGCGGAAGAAGGCGATGATCGCCAGAATCAAAAAGATGATGAAGAGAATCTTCGCGATGCCGGCGGCGGCGCCCGCGATGCCGCCAAAGCCAAGCACGGCGGCAATGATCGCGATGACCAGGAAAACCAGGGCGTAGTGAAGCATGGTGGCGTCCTCTGTGGATGGTGAGTGGCGGCGCGGTCGGCAAGGCCACGTGCCGCCATTCACCCACAGGCGGTGCCATGCGGGCGTGAAGAATTGCAGCGCAATCCTGCACACCACACCGACGTTTGCTCAGCCCCCCAGCGCCGGATTGAGGCTGTAGGTACCAGTGAGCACCGCCTCGGCCAGCACATGGCCGGCCATCGCCACCTGCAGCTGTTCGCGCGTGAAGCCCTTGAGCAGGGGCAGTGACGCCACGTCCAGCGCGTACACGTGGAAATGATAGTGATGCAGCAACGCGTCGTTCCATGGCGGGCACGGGCCGTCGTAACCCAGGTATTCGCCGCCCATGTCGGCGTCGCCGTCAAACCATCCGGTGAAGTCGTTGACGCCCTGCACGCTGCCCGGCGGTCCGTACGGCTCGCGCTTGCCGCGCGGTGTGACTTCATCGCTGCAGGCAGCGGCGCTCAACTCGCCGCACTCGGCCGGGATGTTGGCCATCAACCAATGCACGAACTCCACCCGCTGCAGATCCGCCGGCACGCTGCGACCCGCCTGATTCACGTCGTCACCGCGGCTGGGTACGTCGGTGTCGATGCAGGTGAGCACGAACGAACGCGTGCCCGGTGGCGCATCCTTCCACGCCAGGTGCGGGCTGTGGTTGTCCGACAAGGCAAACGGTTCGGCGCGCTTGCCGAAGGCAAAGGTGGCCGGAATGGTCTGCCCGTGGGCGAAATTGTCGCTGCGCAGTTGCATGGGATGTTCCTGAGATGGGGGACGGTGTGCTGGCTTGGTGCGGCCTGCAAGGGGGAAAGTTCACTGACCTGGCTCAGGGCGGTAGGTGACCCGGTACACCGCGCCGGCCAGGTCGTCGCTGATCAGCACGCTGCCATCGGGCAGGGGCTGCACGTCCACCGGCCGGCCCCACGCGCTTTCATCCTGCTCGAAGCCGCTCACCAGCGGCTCGTACGAGAGCACCTTGCTGCCCTTCAGGCGCACCACCATCACCCGATAGCCCGATTTTTTGCTGCGGTTCCACGAACCGTGCTCGGCCACGATGATGGCGCCCTTGTAGCGGGCCGGAAACTGCCCGCCCTGGTAAAAGCGCATGCCCAGCGAGGCGACGTGGGCACCCAGTTTCAGTACCGGCGGCGCGTACTCCTTGCACGAATGACCTTTGCCGAATTCGGGGTCGAGGATGTCGCCCTGGTGGCAATACGGAAAACCGAAGTGCTCGCCAGGCTTGCCGACCTCGTTGAGCTCGTCGCTGGGGATGTCGTCGCCCATCAGGTCGCGGCCGTTGTCGGTAAACCACAGTCTGCCGGTAGCGGGCTGCCAGTCGAAGCCGACCGAATCGCGTACACCAAGCGCGACATCCTGCCAGTGGCTGCCGTCCGCATTCATGCGGATGATCTTGCCGTGATCCGGCGCCGGGTCGCAGATATTGCAGGGCGCGCCGATCGGCACATACAACTTTCCATCGGGGCCGAAGGCGAGAAATTTGCCACCGTGATGGGTTTCACCGGGCAGCTTGTCGGTGACCAGCTCCGGCTTCGGCGGTGCGTCCAGGTGTTGTTCGATATCGCGCAGCACGACGATTTTGCTTATTGCCGAAACGTAGAGATTGCCGTCATGAAAGGCGACACCAATCGGGTTCTGCAGGCCGCTGGCGATCACGCGCACCTGATCGGCCACGCCATCGCCATGGCTGTCAGTAAGCGCGTAGACCTTGCCCGCGCCACTGGAGCCGACAAATACCGTGCCGTGCGTGCCCAGCGCCAGTTCGCGCGCGTTGCGCACATGGTCCGAATACACCGCGATGTGAAAACCCGCGGGCAGGGTCAACTTGTCCAGCGGCGGCGTGGCGAAGACCGGCCACGACAACAGCAGCAACAGTGAAATCAGAGCGCGCATGGACTTCCTCCTCGATCGGAACCGTCACAGCGTATACCGCTCGACGTGAAGCCCAAAGCAGGATCGGCTCTGCTAACGTGAGCGTCTTCGCAAGGGGTGAACATGAGCGAGTTGGACGACCTCACCACGCTGGTGCGTGCAGCCACGCCGCTGCTGGTGATCGAAACGGTGGACGAGCAGCGCGTGATCGAGTGCTTTCGACACGTGATCGCGCAGGCGTTGCACCCGCTGTGGCGCTGGACCCTCACCGATGGCCTGAACCGGCTCGACTTCGCCCAGCGCGACGAAGAGGTGGCGCCGGACGCCACCGCGACCCTGCACGCGATCCGCGGCCACGACCCGCGCGGCATCTATCTGATGTTCGATTTCCACGGCCTGCTCGGTTACGCGATGAGCCTGCGCCAGCTGCGCGAAATCGTGCAGCGACATCGCTCCGCCGCACACACCATCGTGCTGGTCGGCGCCAGGATCGAGTTGCCCGAGGAACTGGAAGCGCTAGCCCTGCGCGTACCGCTGTCGCTGCCGGACATCAAGGAGCTGGCCGGCATTCTGCGCGGCGAGGCGGCCGGCTGGCAACGCGAGCAGGGGCGGCGCATCGAAGTCGACAACGAGGCCGCGCGCACCATCGTGCGCAATCTGCTGGGCCTGTCCGCGCCGGATGCGCGGCGCATCGTGCGCAAGCTGATCTATGCCGATGGCGCGCTCGGCGCGAACGACCTGCCAGTGCTGATGCAGTCCAAGTTCGACCTGCTCAACCGCTCAGGCCTGCTGCATTACGAATACGCCACCGCCAGCTTCGCCGATATCGCCGGGGTCAGCCGCGTGCGCGAGTGGGTACAGCGTCGGCGCACGGTGTTTCTTGATCCGTCCGCCACGCCGATGCTGGACCCGCCGAAGGGCGTGCTGCTGCTCGGCGTGCAGGGCTGCGGCAAGAGCCTGGCCGCCAAGGCGATTGCCGGCGGTTTCGGCGTGCCGCTGGTGCGGCTGGACTTCGGCACGCTGTACAACAAGTACCAGGGCGAGACCGAGAAGAATCTGCGCGAGGCGTTGGCCAGCACTGAGTTGCTGGCACCGTGCGTGCTGTGGATCGACGAGATCGAGAAGGGCCTGGCCGGTGGCGGCGATGACGGCGGCGTCTCGCGCCGCGTACTCGGCTATCTGCTGACCTGGATGGCCGAACGCAAGGCCAAGGTGTTCACCGTCGGCACCGCGAATGCGGTGAACGAGCTGCCCGCCGAACTGCTGCGCAAGGGCCGCTTCGATGAAATCTTCTTCGTCGACCTGCCGCGGGAATCGGTGCGCGCCGAGATCTTCGCCCTGCACCTGACACGCCGCAAGCTGGACCCCGCCAGCTTTGATCTGGCTGCCCTCGCCAGCGCCAGCGAGGGCTTTTCCGGCGCCGAGATCGAGCAGACCATCGTCAGCACGCTGTATGACGCGGCCAGCACCGGCGCGGCGCCGGATCAGTCCAGCCTGCTCAACGCTCTGAGCCAGACCCGACCGCTGTCGGTCTTGATGCGCGAGCAGGTGGCGACGCTGCGCGCGTGGGCACAGACGCGTTGTGTCGCAGCTGACTGAGCAGTTCGCTGCGGTAACGACGTCGTCTATCCAGAATCCGTCCTGGCGGAAGGCTCACCAGGCCGGGGGAAGCCAGCGGTCAAACGCACGTGGACGATTATCGGAGTAAGCGATGTGACCGTCAGCCTCCAATGGTACCAATCGCTCCTGGGCTGCCGACGAAGACACCCGCCCATGAGGACTTCGGGCAGACCATCGACTGGGATGGCACGGTACGGTTTTGCCTTCACCGCTGGGGTGCCCATCAGCATCCTTCCTTGATGCACCCGGTTCACGGCGAGCCAGGCAATGGGCTTCTATTGTTTTTTCGCGTGGACGATTTTGGCTCGACCCTGCCGAGAGCGCGTCTCCTCGTCACTCGATTCGAGGAGGAGCCGCAGATGAATCGAAACACGGGAACCATGGAATTCTCTCTGCGAGATCCGGATGGCTATTACCTATCAGTCAGTGCGCTTTCTGCGACTTGACCATATGCAACCGGGCGACGCTTCACGGCGCGAATCGAATCAGTTTTTGCTCTCTGTTACTGACCGCTTGCAGAGTTGGAGATGATCCGTTTCCTTCTTCTGGCTCGGCGCCGGCGACCGCCGGATTCACCGAACAGCATATTAATCAGCCGCGGTTTGACAGCCTTGAAAAACGCCCACATTCCGGGCACAGGTTTCAATCTGCGCCGCGGAATGTGGTTCGCGTGGGCTCAGCCCGCTTTCTTGCTGGAAGCCTTTGCAACCTTCTTGGCAGCGACCTTCTTGGCGGCAGGCTTCTTGACAGCCTGGACCGGAGCCGCCTTGACGGCTGCACCATCGATCAACAGGCTCTCGACCGTGATACCGCGCTTCTTCAACGCCTGCGCAAACCACAATGGACGCTTGCCACGGCCGGACCAGGTCTGGTTGGCATCTGCCGGATTGCGGTATTTGGGAGCAACTGCCGCCTTCGGTCCCTTGGCAGCCTTGCCGCCACGCGCCGGATACACGTCGGCCAGGGTGAGGTTGCTGCTTTTCAGCAAACGCTCAATTTTCTCGCGCACTTCCTTGATGTGATTGATGTGCGCGGCCTGCATCTGCGATTGGGCATTGGCGATGAGTGACTTGAGTTCGGCGGGGGACAGCGTTTCCAGATTAATGGCCATGATTGGGCTCTTTAGGCAGTGGGAGGGAAATGATAGTCTATCCGAGCGTGTAGGGATTCGCCTACAACCATATATTTTCCTGGCAGGCCGCGTGATTACTTTGCTGTCCGCGCGGCAATGGTCTTTCGGGACATAAAGGCGGGCGTCCGCTCCCGCAACGCCACGAATACTGGGCGAGGGAATGCCTTGTTGACGTGAATACCATCTCCGCGCCACTCGCCTGACGCAATAGGTTCCACGTTAGTCCGGTAGCAGCTGGCTCAAACTCGACTTCAGCTCTCTTGGCGATGCCGCCAACCGCTGAAATTGGCGGGGCTTGTGGTAGCCGATGCCTGGCTGCTCCAGCATGGCTTGCACAACTTGGTGAGCCTGGTTTGCATACGCCATTGACGACTCTGGCGGCGCTATTTGTCGCTGGCCCGGCTGAAGCGGCTGGTGGCGCTGACAAAACCGGGGCGTCGACAGAAAAGCCTGTCGCCCCCTGTTTCTCTTACACTCATGACGACGTCTGCATATCAACGCACTGGGCGCGTGATCGGCAACGGTCAATCGACCGCTGGCGGGGATGGCGATCAGGGCAGAAGACGTTGCGAACGTGACGGCGGGTCCATCGAAACCACTACCTGAGGAGCGCAGCTGTGAGCAAAGACAAGGCAGACAAGAAGGACAAATGGAAGCATCTCGACTTGTTCGACATGATGTTGAAGCAGAGTCAGGTGTTCCGCGACATGGTCGAACATTTTCAGGGCGCGTGGGTGCCCCAGGCTCCCGCCGTGGTGATCGAGACCAGCGTGGGCACGCGCAGCCCGGCGAAGAAACAGGCCAGGACGGCAAGGGTTGCGCCGGTCGCCGCGCCAGCAAAGAAGTCCGCGGCAAAGAAAGCCGTGGCATCGACGAAGCCCGCACTCGCGACCGTCAAGCCATCGTCCCGAAAATCACCCGGCAACGCCAGGGCCGCGTCGAGCGTGGCCAAACCAGCGGCGCCACGCAAGACCGCTGGCAAGGCGGTCGCAGGCCGTCGTCTTCTCAAGAAAAAGTGATTTGAAGTAGTCGCCGGCATCACGGCGCCGCGCTGTGCGCATCGATAGCGGTTCGATGCGCACAGTCGCGCCGCTGGCGGCGCAAATGCCGGTCTCCCACTGCACGAGGAATTTGCCCGCACTCAGCACCACACTGAGCCCTCAGCGGGTTTCCGGATAGTGCATGTACATCGACTGGATGCCGACGCGGCCGGGGCCGGTAAAGCGGTTGAGGATCAGGTTCATGCCGCCGAGCAGTCCGCTGGTGAGGCGGTCGACGGTGGTTTCCATGCGCACGCTGGCGTCTTTGTAGAGCCAGCCACCTGGCTCGATGTCGATCGACTCACCCGGTGCCAGGATCTTCTCGAACACGTTGCCGTAGCCGTGCAGCCACAGGATGCCGTCACCTGCATGGCTGTGGAACTTGTCGACGAAGAAGCCGGTGCCGCCGAACAGCATGTTGGCGAAACCCTTGATCCGCTCAAAGCTGTAGTCGATGCTGCCGGTGGCGGCCAGGAACTGGTGCTCGCGTACATGAAGCTCACGGCCCTTCTCCAGATGCATCGGCACGATATGGCCGGCGCCGTCGCGGCTGAAGGCGACCATGCCGGGGCCCTTGGCCTCGGTAACAAAGATCTGCATGCCGGCCATCATGCGCTTGAGCGAACCGCGCATCGGCTTCAGGCTGATCGCTACACGCGGGTGCTTCCACAGCAGGATGTGGTGCTCGAAATAGACGGCCGTCTGCGATACGTCGATGGTGAGTACCGGCACCAACTCGCCACCGATATGGTAGGTGACGCCGCCGAAGGTTTCGGATTCGGCACGGGTTGGCAACAACATCGGCAGCTCGGTCACGGCAAGATCCCCTGCAGAAAGGTCGGATGGAGGGCGGCCGCATCGGCTGAACTACCTCGGCGGCGCGGCGCTCGTGATGTTCGGCGCAAATTTGCAGGCGATCAAGTGCGACGGAACACACGCCAGCGCGTGACTTGATGCCAGCCGCGCGGCGACGACGTGGTTGACCGCGAACGATAAGCCGCGCGCGTGTACCGGACTGGTCATGATGACGGTCATCGGAAAGCACAATATATTGCGAATCGGCGTGCGGTAAATGGGTGGCGACAAGGCGTTGTGATTATCGGCGTGAATCTCTTGATAATGCATACCTACTCCTGATCGCAAACGGTTTTTCTCCTGTCCTGACGTCAGATGACGGCGCATAATATTCTTTTATATCAATGATTTGGCCTACTTTCGTCGGCGCCATATTTCCCACTAGACCTGAATCATGAGAGATGGCGGGTAAATACCTGTCCTGACGTCGGGAATGGCGCATGAACATGCGTTTTGCGCAATATAAATCGACACTGCTTTCTTGTCGGAATGCCTGTCTTTTGAATGACATCAAATCGACTTGTAACGCCAACATCCTTGGCGGCTTGTTGCGGTGGCCTGTGTGTCTGGCCGTCCATTTATTTCAACTCGCTGAGGATTTTCCATGTATTACCGTGCTTCGGTTCGTCGGTCCGTACTTGCCTTGAGGATAGCTTCCGCACTTGGTTCGGTATGGCTGGGCATGCTTCCACTCAGCGCCGCGTTCGGCGCGGAGATGCCTGCGCCCGACGCACCGCAAAGCACTACCGGCACCATGGGCAGCAATACCCAGATCATCCAGCTGAAGAAGGTGTTGGTCGCTGCGGGCGCCGAAACCGCCACCGACCAGGCCCCGACCCAGGGCTCGCTGGTGGCAACCCAGCCGCAGTCCATCATTGGTGATCGCTACATCGAGAACGTCGCCGCCTCCACCGCCAACTACAGCGATATCGTGAAGATCGCGCCCAGCGTCACCGACGTCGACCCCAACGGCGCCGGCCTGATGGAGTCGCAGGGTCTGACCATCCGCGGCTTCCAGAATGGCGAGTACAACGTCACCTTCGACGGCATTCCGTGGGGTGATTCCAACGACTTCACCCAGCACTCGACCTCCTACTTCATGCCGCAGGACATCGGCCAGGTCACCGTTGACCGCGGCCCGGGCAGCGCACGCACACTGGGCAATGCCACCTTCGGCGGCACGCTCTCGGTGGACTCCAAGACTCCCGACCTGAAGTCGTCGGTCAATCCTTTTTTCAGCGTGGGCAGCTTCAACACCCAGGTCGAGGGCGTGCGCGTGGATACCGGCAAGCTCGACCAGTACGGCGGCACCACCGCCTATTTCAGCGCCAAGAATCTCAGTTCGGACGGCTATCTCACCCATGCCGGCCTGGATCGACAAAACCTGTTCGCCAAGATCGTGCAGCCACTGGGCGAGAACACCACCCTGACCTTCGCCACCAACCTGACCCGCCTGCACCAGAACGTGTCGATTGGCGCCACCCGCGCGCAGATTGCACAGTTTGGCCCCGACCATGGCCTCAGCGCCGATCCGAACAGCCAGGCGTTCTACGGTTACAACTTCGACGATATCTCCACCGATTTCGAGTATCTCGACCTCGAGACGAAGCTGGCCGGCTGGACCATCGGCGACAAGCTGTACACCTATGGCTACCGACACAAGGGCTACAACGGCGCCGATCCGAACGGCGAGCAGCTCAACGGCACCGTCTATGGGCCGAACAACGTGCCGGGCCAGCGCATGCGCATGGATTACCGCTCGGTCGGCGACATCCTGCGCGTGAGCCATGACTTTGGCCCGGGCGAGGTGCATCTGGGCGGCTGGGTCGATCGCCAGACCAACCAGCGTCTGCAATACGAAATCGACTGGAGCAACGGCGGCGCACTCAACGCCGTGCCCACCAGTGCCGCGATCGACCGCTACATGAGCGACAGCCTGACCGACCTGCAGACGTATGCCGAATACCAGTGGCACGTGACTGACAAGCTCGACGTCACCGGCGGCGTCAAGTTCGTGAACTTCCGCCGCACCCTGAACGCCGCGGTAAACCAGAAGACCGGCCTGCCGATCAACTACGCGCAAACCTGGACGCGTGATCTGCCCTCGCTGGATATCCACTACGCCATCAATGACCACTGGAGCGCGTACGCCCAGCTGGCCAAGGGCTTCCTGGCACCGAACCTCAATACGTTCTACACCATCGATCCGACGCAGAACCAGGTGGTACCGGAGAGCACCACCAATCAGCAGATCGGTACGGTCTGGAATACCGACGGCGTGACCTTGTCGCTGGACGCGTACCACATCGATTTCAGCAACAAGATCGAGAGCCGCAAGATCGGCAGCCAGACGCTGTTCTACAACGCCGGTGGCGCGATCTACAAAGGTGTCGAGGGCGAGGCCACGGTCGAGTTGGGCCGCGGCTTCAGTGTGTATGGCAACGCGTCGCTGAACAGCGCCAAGGAGAAGGCCACCGGCCAATGGCTGCAGAATGCGCCGGATCGCACCGCGGCGCTGGGCCTGCTGTTCGACAGCGGCGCGTGGTCGGCCTCGCTGGTCGACAAGTTTGTGGGCGTGCGCTACGGCGACAGCGGCCAAACCCAGCGCCTCGGTGGCTACGCGACCACCGACCTGGCCACCAGCTACACGTTCTCCCACCCGTTCGCCGCGGTTCGCGATGCCACGGTCTCCTTCAAGATCGGCAACATCGGCAACAACAAGCACATCAATGCGCTGGCGGGCTATACCGGGCAGGACGGCACGCCGTTGTACTGGACGATACCGGAGCGCAGTTTCGAGCTGGACGTGTCCGCGCATATCTGAGGCCCCCTGACACCGCCGCTGCGCTAAGCGGGCGGTGGTGCCAGGCAGGTTGATCACTGCGCACCCTTCAGCCCGGATCACCCCTCATGAAGACCCCTCGCCTCGCGAGGCTGGCCATCTGCCTGGCTGGCCTGCTCAGTCCGTTCGCACACGCCGGGATGCCGGCGACTGGCATCAACCATGTCCTGCTGATCAGTGTGGATGGCATGCATGCCACCGATCTGGATCACTACATCCGGCAGCACCCACACTCGACGCTGGCTACGCTGGCGGCCGGTGGCGTGGAGTACAGCAACGCCCACACCGCCGTGCCCGCCGACTCATTCCCCGGCCTGCTCGGCATCATGACCGGCGGCACGCCCACCGCCACGGGCGTCTATTTCGACGTGACTTACGTCCGCAACCTGGCGGCCAGCGAGGCAGACTGCAAGGCGGGTCGCTTCGGCACTACCGTGGCATTCGACGAAGCCGCTGACGGCCCCGCCGATGCGTCAGCTCGGCGCCGGCTCGATCCCGCGCACCTGCCCTATCGCGCGGGCAGCTGCACGCCGGTGTATCCGCACGACTACCTGCACAGCAACACCGTATTCGAAGTGGTTCGGGACGCCGGCGGCTACACCGCCTGGACCGACAAGCACCCGGTTTACGAGATACTCAACGGACCCAGCGGTCATGGTGTCGACGACCTGTACACACCGGAAATCGGCGGCGACTACGAGGGCGAGCCGGTCAAGCCCGCCGACCACATCACCGGCTCGATCCAGCGCACCGAGCGCTACGACGCCATGAAGGCGGTGGCCGTGCTCAACCAGATAGATGGCTGGAGCCACGACCACAGCCACCGCGCGCCGGTACCCAACCTGTTCGGCATGAACATGCAGGCCGTCAACGTGGCGCAGAAACTCGCCGGTTATGCCGACGCCAGCGGCAAACCCGGCGCGGGTCTCGACGAGGCGATGCGGCACTGCGACGAGCTGCTCGGCCAGATCACCCACGCCCTGCGTACGCAGAAGCTGCTCGATTCAACCCTGATCGTGATCACCGCAAAGCACGGCAATGCACCGATCGACCGGGCGCTGCCGCGGCACATCGACAAGCAGGCCCTGCGTGCCACCGTGGAAGCTGCCGCACCCCATTCGCTGGCCCAGCTCACCGCCGATCAAGGCGCGCTGATCTGGCTGCATGACCCGGTCGATGCCGCCCGCGTCGCAGCCGCCCTGACCAAGGCACGCCAGACGCTCGGTATCCGCAAGGTGTTGCAGGGCAAGGCACTGTCCCGCTTCTTCCTGGCCACGGGTCATGACGAGCGGATGCCGCAGGTGCTGGTTCTGGCGGAGCCCGGCGTGATTTACGGCAAGGCCGGTGATGCCAAGCTCGCCGAGCACGGTGGCTTCGACGATGACGACACCCACGTCGGCCTGCTGATCAGCAATCCCGGCCTGCCAGTGCACGGCAAGCGCCTTCCCACGCGCGTCAGTACCACCCAGTTGGCGCCCAGCATCCTTGATGTGTTGAAGCTGTCGCCGGATTCGCTGCAAGCGGTCCAGACCCAGCACACCAGGGCGTTGCCGGGAATCTCCTGGCAGGCGCTCTGACGGCCCGCGCGTTGTGTGTATCCGCGCCTGTGCTCGCTGATGAACACGGCGCGATGCTGGTCATGACGCAAGCCGGTTGACGCGGCAGCGCCGCGACGGCGAAGCTGGCAACTCCACCGCAGGAGTTGCGCCATGTCGGCCATGCCACCCTTCCACCTTGCCTTTCCGGTCACTTCACTGGCCAGGGCGCGCGCGTTTTACGGCGAGCTGCTGGGTTGTCCCGAAGGGCGCTCCAGCGACGATTGGGTCGACTTCGATTTTCGCGGTCACCAGATCGTCGCCCACCTGACACCGGAAGAAGCCCGCGCGGTCGTCGCACATGACGTGGACGGCGACGCCGTGCCGGTGCGCCACTTTGGCCTGGTGCTGGCGATGGACGACTGGCAGGCGCTGGCTGATCGACTGCAGGCAGCGGGTACCCGCTTCGTGATCGAGCCGCATATCCGCTTCAAGGGCCAACCCGGCGAACAGGCCACCATGTTCCTGCTCGACCCCTGCGGCAATGCGCTGGAGTTCAAGGCGTTCGCCGATCGCGCGCAGTTGTTCGCGCGGTAAAGGAGCGGGTCGATGGAAGCCGAAGACCTGCAGCGACTGGTGACCACCACGATGCCCTATGGCAAGTACCAGGGGCGGCTGCTTGCCGACCTGCCGGGCGCCTATCTGGCGTGGTTTGCCCGCAAGGGCTTTCCGCCCGGCCAGCTGGGGCGGCTGCTTTCGCTGGCACTGGAGGTCGACCACAACGGCCTGAGCTCGCTGCTCGACCCGTTACGCAAGCGCTAGCCGGACATCGTGCCGGTCGCAGCGGGACGATTCCGCATATGCTGCCGGGGTGGCCCACGGGCAACACGACTTCTCCTTTGACCGGCGCCAAGCCTGCACGGGATCAGCGACTTCGCTATCCCGCGCCACAGGCCACCCATGGAACATCCTCTGCACGAGTTCGACGCCGTCGCCGGCGCGCTGGCCGCGGATGGCTGGTGCGTCTTCACTGACTTGCTCGATGCCATACAGACCCGGGCACTGGCCGACGAGTGCCTGACCATGCACGGCGCCAGCATGCTGCAGCCGGCACGCATCGGCGCAGGACGCACGGCGTCGAGCCTGCGCGGCGACAGCACGCGCTGGTTCGTCACCGGCGCGATGAGTGAGTCGCAACAGATGTTCACCGACCGCCTGGAGGCGCTGCGACTGGCGCTCAGTCGGCTGCTGATGCTGGGTCTGGTGGACTGCGAATCCCACTATGCGGTGTATCCGTCAGGCGCTGGCTACGCACGGCATCTCGACTGCCTGCGTGGCAACGACGCGCGGGTGGTATCGGCGGTGTTTTATCTCAATGACGGCTGGCTGGACGCCGAGGGCGGCGCGCTGCGCCTGTACCTCGCCGATGGCTTGCCGCGCGACGTCTACCCGCACGCGGGCAGCCTGCTGCTGTTTCTCTCGGCCGAGTTCGAACACGAGGTGCTGCCGGCCACGCGCGATCGCATGAGCATTGCCGGCTGGATGCGGCAGCGCCCGGCGCTGCCGGCTTTCTGAAAGATCCAGCCGCTCAGGCGGGCGTGTTGGCGTCGGCCACGGCGTTGAAGCGCGCGGCGATGTAGTCGTCGGTAAAGCTGGTCATGCCGTAATCGCGGATAAAGCCGCAGTGGCCGCCAAACGGCGCGATGTCCAGTTCCACATTCGCCGGCAGTTCGAGCTTCTCGAAGCTGCTGACCGGGATCACCGGATCATCCCTGGCGGTGAGGATGGTGGCCGGAATCTGCATCGCCTGCATGATGTCGCCAGCCACCGAATAGCCGTCCAGATACTGCTGCAGCGACTGGAAATCGGTGTGACGCAACACCATTGCCTCGGTCAGCCCGCGCAGGTGCTGCTTCAACTCGGACATTTCGAAATACTGGTGCTGCGGAAACGCCTTCTGCTTGGCCTGCAGCGAGTGCCGCCACTTGCGCATGAAATAGGCCTGATAGAACCACGGCGCCGTCACCTCCAGCGAGAACAGGCCCTCGCCCGGATCAATGATCGGGCATACCGCCAGCGCGTAGCTCAACGGAATCCCGGTGCGCGAGGTCTGCATGGCAGCGCGCAGCGCGAAGTTGCCACCCAGCGAGAACCCGGCCAGCGCCATCGGCCGCTTCGGCCAGCGCTGTGCGATATCACCCAGCGCGTGCACCACCTCATCGATGCGACAGGAATGGAACAGCGCCTCGTTCAAGACATGGCTGTCGCCATGGTCGCGAAAGTTCAGCCGGAAGATGTCCCAGCCATCGGCGAGCAGACGGCTGCCGGTCTGCAGCACATAGGTGGAATCGACGCTGCCTTCCCAGCCATGGAACAGCACGGCCAGCCCGCGTGACTGCGCCCGGGTTCGCTGCGCGGTATACGCGCCACTGAGGCGCACACCACCACCGCCGTCGACCAGCACCTCCTCGGCATCCTGCAGCACCGTCTTCTTGGCGGCCGGCAGCAGCAAGCGACGTATACCGCTGGAGGAAAGCATCGTTTGCACATGACCACTGCGCAATGGCCACGGTGGTCGGAAATCCTTTCCGCGGGGGAGACTCATGCCGGGCGATCTTCCAGTGCGGCGGCAATCCGTTCACGTGACAATTCGGCCATCCGTCGGCGCGCGTCCGGGCTGGCCGGCACCGGCGTGAGGAAATGCACCTCCGCATCCAGCGGCGGCTGACCGAGCAGGCGCACGATGTTGGCCATGAAGCTCTCGCCCTCGCGGAAACCGGCGTCGATCACCCGACGCCCGTCGCGGGCAAAGCGCAACGCCACCGGCTGCACCGGCACATCGGCATCCAGCGCGGCCTGAAAAATGCGCGCGTGGAAGACCCTCAGTACGCCATTGAAGCCGCTGCCACCTTCGGGAAATACCGCCACCGATCGGCCCGCGTGCAGGCGCTCAACCATCACCTGCATCACCGAGGCCAGCGAATGATTGCTGCCGCGCCGGTGAAAAATGGTGCCGCCGTTGGCGGCCAGCCAGCCGACCAGCGGCCAGCCGGCGATTTCCGCCTTGGCCACGAAGCAGGCCGCACGCTGGCTGTGCAGCATTTCGATGTCGATCCACGAGGTGTGGTTGGCCACGAACAACACCGGGTCAGCCAGCGGCTTGCCGTAGCGTACCGAGCGCATGCCGAAAATGCGCAGCAACATGACCGACCACCAGCGAATCATCCGGTGCGCCAAAGGCTCCTTGCCGTCCTTCATCACCACATGCTGGTTCCAGCCGAGGACCAGCGCACACATCAGGATGCCCAGCACGATGTGCAGCAACACCAACGGTACGCGCCACAGGTAGCGCAGCGGGCGCAGCAGATCGCGTTCGGGAACAGTGGCGGTGTCGATATTCATCAGCTGGTTAGTTTAGCGTTAGTGGACGACGGCGCGCGCACCTTCCTGTTCCACGGATCAGGCGGCATTCAAGGCTCAAGCTGATTCAGCGGCAACGAGGGCGAGCGCTTCACCGTGCGCAGCACGAAGCTTGAATTGACATCGCCGACCCCGGCCGCGTTCAACAGATGATCAAGCAGGAAGCGTGAAAAATCCTGCAGGTCGGCCACGTAGACGTGCAGCAGATAATCCATGTCACCGGTCAACGCATGGCAGGCGACCACCTGGTCCCAGCTGTTCACTTGTTCCACGAAAGTCTCGATCGCGGCGCTCTCGTGCTTTACCAACTGCACCCGCACGAAGGCCTGCAGGCCCAGCCCGACCGCCTGCGGATCAATCTGCGCGGCATAGCCGGTGATGATCTGATCCGCTTCCAGCCGCTGCAGCCGGCGCAGGCATGCCGAGGGCGACAGGCTGACCCGCTCGGCCAGCTCGGCATTGCTGATACGTCCCTCACCCTGCAGCACGGCAAGCATGCGCAGGTCAGTACGGTCCAGGGTAGCCATATGCACGAAACCTTCGATTTTCACAGGACTGACGCAAGGATAGTGCAACTCGGCGGTCCGCCAGCGCAACAAAGCAAGCTTCATGCGCGGGATCGGCCGTAAGCTATCGAGGCTTGTCTGTTCAAGATCAACCTGCTGTCGCACCAGCCCGGAGTAAGCCATGCAAAACACCACGCCCCGCAAGGTCGAACATCAACAGACCGATCGCGGCTACGTGCCGGTCTACGCCACCGGCGTGGTCGAGCAGCCATGGGACAACTACAGCACGACCGACCACGAGGTCTGGGACACGCTGTTCAAGCGCCAGCGCGAACTGCTGCCCGGCCGGGCCTGCAAGGAGTTCATGAAGGGCGTGGAACGCTTTGGCCTCGGCGATGGTGGCATCCCGAAATTCAGCGAGCTCAACCAGGTGCTGAAGGCCGCCACCGGCTGGGAAGTAGTCGCCGTTGAGGGATTACTGCCGGACGAGGTGTTCTTCGATCACCTGGCCAACCGCCGCTTCCCGGTCAGCTGGTGGATCCGCAAGCCCGACCAGCTCGACTACCTCAGCGAGCCGGACCTGTTCCATGACCTGTTCGGCCATGTGCCGCTGCTGCTCAACCCGGTGTTCGCCGACTATATGCAGGCCTACGGCCGCGGCGGCATGAAGGCGTTCGCAATCGGCCCCGATGCGCTGATGAACCTGACCCGCTTGTACTGGTACACCGTGGAATTCGGCCTGATGAACACCGACGAAGGCATGCGCATCTACGGCGCCGGCATCGTCAGCTCCAAGGGCGAATCGATCTACTCGCTGGACTCGCCCGCACCGAACCGGATCGGCTTCGACATCGAGCGGGTGATGAGCACGCGCTACCGCATCGACACCTACCAGCAGACGTATTTCGTGATCGATGATTTCGAGCAGCTGTTCGACGCCACCCGCCCCGACTTTACCCCGCTCTACACGCGTCTGGCGAAGGCGCCTGCGCATGCCGCTGGTGACGTACTGGAAAGCGACCGGGTATTCACTTGTGGCACCCGTGAGGGTTGGGCAACTGGCGCGGATACCTGATACGCCTGCGTCATTGCGCTGCGCGTAGGCCGGCCAACATGCCGGCCTTTTTCTTCCCTTCATTCGTAGCACTGGTACGAGAGCAGATCGCGAACGCTTGCAATATCGGTTTGTAGCCAGCGGTTGCAAATCAGAGCGCGCACTCTGAGCCTGAGGTTTCCGGATTAGAGGGAACTTTCTCGATGCCACCTGTAGGAGCGCACCCTGTGCGCAATGCTCTTCGCTCGAATCAAAGGCTCCAGCAACAGCGTTTCGTGCCGCTTCGCGGCCCGAGTTGCTTATCTCTTGCGTGGCCAAGAGATAAGTAACCAACAGAGAAGGCCACCCCGCTTGGCGCTTGCCGGGCATTCGGCAACTGCTCCTGCGTTGCTCTACCTCCGGCATCCATGCCGTCGCCATGCCCGGCAAGTCCGTGAGGCCGGGCCGGGCTTTTCGACAGGACTCCTGTCCTGGCGAAAAGGAGCCGATATCCCTGTCGACTCCCCTGCGGGCCTGTCGTCCCCACCTCACCGCCGCACAGGGGCCCCGGGCAGAGCAGCGGGCCATCGTGGCCCGCACTGGGTGCGCCACCGCTTCGCGGTGGCGAAAATCCAAAAGCCAAGTCCGAAAAATCCCGCGTCCCGCGGGATTCTCCAGAATTGTGGATGTCGCTGTTCGGCCGATGCTGTTGAAAAACGTCGCCTGGAAAATTGAGCTCAGTCGACACGCCAAAACTGGCCGCGACAGTTGCTTTTCGCAGAATTGAACGCACTATTTCGCCCGAAACCGAACTGTCGCTGGCGTTGCTGTCAGAAATTTCGACCTCATCTTTCTGAAGCTGGAGTTTTTCAACAGAATCGGCCAACAATAGACGGTCGGCTACCTCAGTTACATGCCGCAAAGCTGCCGTTCGAAATGGTTCGCGGATCAACCCCTGAATTAAGCCAGCCCGCGAAGCGGGTTCGGATTCGATGAATGGTTATGCATCCCCCGGAACGCTTCACGCGCCATCTTGGTTGCGGGCTATCATTGCAGATGATGACCGACCTCACTACGACGCTTCGAGAGCGCCTACAGCTTGCGGACCCTGTTCCGGTGAGGTTCCGACGACGCGGCGTCGAAGAGGCCGACGGATTCGACCGAGAGCGGATCGAGTACCGAGGACTCGAAGGTGACCTCATTCCGGCTTTCCTGTTCACGCCGAGGGGTCGTAATGCGCTCGGCGGAGTAGTTGTCTTTCACCAACACAATGGGGAATTCCACTTCGGCAAGAGTGAGGTATCCGGCGAGGTGGGCGACGCGTTTCAAGCCTTCGGGCCGGCGCTCGCTCGTAAAGGCCTCGCAGTCTTGGCCCCGGACTCCATCACTTTCGAGGATCGACGAGGAGCGGTTCAGGGAGTGGAACAGGATTATTACGATTGGCTTCAGCACTACAACGCCATGAGCTACCGGTTGCTGGATAGCGATACGCTGATGCGGAAGTGCCTGGACGACGCCCAACGGGCCCTGAGCGTTCTGCTCCAAGCCACTGAGATCGACGAGCGGCTCGTGGGCGTGGCAGGACACTCGTACGGTGGCTACACGGCCCTCTACCACGCGGCGGTTGATACACGATGCAGATTCGCATGCGTAAGCGGTGCCGTGTGTAGCTTCGAGACGCGCCGCCGGGAAGGTACCGGGATCACCCTTTTCGAGACCGTGCCGGGGCTCGCTCGCCAGATCGACACACACGATGTTCTTTCAGCCATCGGACCTCGGCCAACCATGGTTGTGTCGGGTACCGAGGACAAGTATTCACGGGATGCAAACCAGGTCGTGGCCAAAGTCGGCGGCGACTTCATTACCGAGCTCCGCGTCGACCGCGGACACGCTCTCGATCAAGAGAGATTCGATGCCATCATCGAGTGGATCGTCGATCGCGTTTCCGATCAGTGAGAATGCAACCAACGATCAAGGGAATAAGCATGCCTTACACGATGTACGCCCTGGTCAACGACTTTGCGATCAGAAGCTTTCGTGAGACCGCAGACAAGGACTACATCGCTGCAAGGATGGCTTACCGATCGCAGCTGATTCAGCCGTTCCTATGGTCTGCCCTGCACTGCCTTGAGAAGTACGTCAAAGGCATTCTTGTACTCAATCGTGTGAAGGCCCACACGGGCCACAGCGTGCTTCCCGGCATCGAGAGGATGAAGCTGCACGGCAAGTTCGAACTCGATCTAAGTGCCGATACTGTCAAGTTCATCAAGAAGCTTGAGGACTATGGAGCAGAGTATCGGTACTACGAGGTTTCATATGACATCCGGCCGTTCGACCTTGCTCGATTCGACCGTGCAGTTTGGGAGCTCAGAAGGTACTGTCAGCCGCTGGACTACGACATCACTGATATGAATGGTAAGACGGTGAACTTGCTGACTTATGAGCTTGATCGGATTCATCGGGCGAAGGCTATGCATGCAAAGGGGACGTGCGTCATGGGAGGCGTCCTGGAAAATATCATCGAAAAGAGGGATCACCCGGCGCGTGAAGCATTGATCTGGAATAATCTTTTCTTCGGTACGTCACGACGCAAGGGCGTGAAGATGCGACCAAACTGGGAAGCAGGCAACTCGCCGTTCTTCCTGCATCCCGAGATCATCGACGAGGTGGTCAAGTATGTCTACATCCCGAAGAACATCGTCGAGGACATGCGCCAGTTCGCGAAGCAGAAAGCAGCCAAGAAGGTGAAGGAAGAACAGGATGCAAAGAAGGCAGTGAAGCCCGCAGCCCAGCAGTCGGGAAAGACAGACTAAAGAGGAGCCCGAGCCGCTCCTTCAACGGCAGCAATTCGGCATTTCGTACGGCAGCTCCGGGTCGAACATTGCCCATTCGAGATATCGGCGCACGCTGGCAGGCTCCACCACCCTGGTAGGAGTCCACCATGAATACGATCGATGCATCCATTCAACGCCGCGAACCTTGGAACAAGGGCAAACTTACGGGGCAAAAGGCCCCGCTCAGGCTCCGTGACATCTGGGCTATTCGGATCCGCCTTCAGCTGGCAAGGAAGGTTCGGGATCTTGCATTGTTCGATCTGGCGATCGACAGCAAGCTGAGGGCGTGTGACCTGGTCAAGCTACGGGTACGCGATGTCGGTTCTGCGGATCACATTTCCTCTCGCACCATCGTCCTTCAGCAGAAGACCCAGCGCCCGGTCCAGTTTGAAATCACCGCGCCGACGCGAGATGCCATTTCCGTTTGGATCAAACAGGCTCAGCTTCAATCCAACGCCTATTTGTTTCCGAGCCGGATCCACGACTCGGACCACCTTTCGACCCGGCAATACGCACGAATCGTCAATGAGTGGATCGCGGGAATCGGATTGGATGTTGCTGCGTACGGTACGCACACCATGCGCCGTACAAAGGCTACCTTGATCTACCGACGCACCAAGAACCTACGTGCCGTGCAACTGCTCCTTGGACATACCAAGCTCGAAAGCGTATCGGACAACCATCGCACGCTACCCATAGAGGGCGCGTCTTGCCGAGGGTGTGCAAAAAAGGTGGAAGTTGTTTCTTCGAAAAGACCCTGGCCTTCTGGATATAACCGAAGCGCAAAGCGCGGCACCACCACATTGAGTAGTCGTTCGTGTTGTCGATACGGATTTGAAAGGTCCCAGACGTATTCCGCTAGCCAATCGAGAGCGCGAGTTAATTGCATCATGATCTTGGCCGTCTTCATCGGAGTGCCGGCAGTTGAATATCCGCCGCCAGGTCCGATGTGAGCATGCCCATTGTGCACGTAGGCCGGGTTTCCGCCACTCATGCGCATCTCATGGATTTCGCTCTGGGTTGGCGCACGCCATGGGAGTACGCCTTTCATGCGATGGGACTCGACGTAATCAGGCCAGTTCCGTGCGAGCACCTCAAAGATTGTAGGGTTCGAAAAGCCCTCGATGCTTGGATGACGAACCACATCGATCAACCCTAATTGTTCATTCGTCACCACGCAAAACGCCAGCCAGTCAGATGGCTTGGAAAAGTATTGCCCCTGCGGGACCGGTTGATTGCTGAGATGAAAATGCAACACGTTCCACGATGCATAGAGGAAATCAGTCCGGGCGGTGCGATCAGTACCACTCGTATCGTGCCTCAGCTTCAATCCTCGCCCCTGATACGGATTAATGTCTTCGCCGCGGCGCACTCTTCGCAGAAAGTGTTTCAGCCCACGCATGGCGTCGGAGGGAAGCTGCTTTGGAAATTGATCAGAGAAAAGGACCTGTCGTGGCAATGGCGGGACGAAGCGACATGCGAAGTCGAACCAACGTCCTAGGGGTTCACTCAGGTGTTCTACTTCCCTCTTGAAGCGAAGACCGAACACCTCGATCAACACTTCGGCGATGGCATCAACGTCCTGCTGGAGCGCCTTCCGCATCGATGACTGCGACCAATCAATGTTATTGTTTTGATTCACGCCAATCATCCATCGCCTCAAAAACATCCGCCTACGGTAATGTCCGCTATGGGACGAAAACGGGCCTCGACCGTAGCATGTCAGCAGCTCGGCTAAGGTGTCTTAAGCGAGATCTGAAGCCATGTTGCGCAGCTCGTTCACAGTCAACTCCATCTGTCTAGCTTCGGCCTCCGTTAGCTCCCGCTCACAGTAGATTCTACTTAGAAACAAGATTGCATCATTGCCGTCAGGGTCATCGGCATAGCTGGTATGGACTCGAATCTCTTCCATCAATGTTGGTGTAATCGGTGCCACATGGAAGTGGCAGCTAAAACCTGGAGAAAAACCGAGCTTGTAGAACACGACCTTACGCGGACTGTAGGCCGAACGAAGAAGCATTTCGGTACGCTTTAGAACAGGCCCCAGTTCCTTAAGCGATTTATGGTCAAGCTCATATAAGTCGGCACATGCACTACGCGAGGAGACCATGAGATAGCCTGGATAACGAGCATCGCGACGATGGCTGACCAACCAATGAGTGGTCTCGAAGATAAGGTGACTGTACATAGGCAAACAAATGTTGAGTGCGCCGATTTAGCCATGTTTAGCCGTTGCTGGCAATGTCCGTCATGGGTCGGACAGCGACCGTCAAGCAATGCGTCCCGCCGACGAATCGGCGAACGGCGATCAGAGGTCACCGGCCGGCCAAAACACGACGCTCTCTACCTCAATCAGGCTGCCTGAAAGCTGCCGGTGTTTCCAGGAGCCTCTGCGCTACTCCATGCCCGCCGCACGGTCAGCTTAGTAGGTCACGATTTCTGCGATGATAGGCAAGCTTGGGAGAGCGTCAGGGGAGGGCTATATGTTCAGGTGGATCAAGGAGGCCCTCGTTGGTTCGGCCCCTGTCGAGTTCGAGAGCGCGTTCGACTTGCCCGAGTCTGTCAATCGTCTCAAGGCTGCCAGCCGGCGCTGGGTATTTTCGTCGATGGGACGGGAGTTCGCCGCAGGGAGCGTGAGCGCGTCGCGGGTCTCACTCCAGCGTGTTATCCCGATGGTGGGCAACTCGTTCAAGCCGTTCTTCGTCGGACGGTTTGAACAGCACGATGGCAAAGTGCTCCTCACGGGTCGGTTCGCAATGCACTGGCTGGTGAAGGTGTTCATGGCGTTCTGGCTTGGGTTTTGCGCGTTGTTTACGGTGGCCGGTATTGCCGCAGCCATGCGCACGCCGAAAGCCGCCGCCATGCCGTTGATGGGTGGGCTGATGCTGTTGTTCGGACTTGGGCTGGTGCGGTTGGGCGGATGGTTCTCACGCAGGGATCCAGCATGGTTGTCCGAAATCATCAGCACGGCGTTGCATGCACCTGAAGCGGCATTACCCAATGGAACATTCCCGACGCACCCTGCTCACCTGTCGACAAGCCGGACGCCGGCATTCATCCCGGTTGTCGCCCTGCTTCTTGCGATCTCGGGCGTGATGGGCCTAGTCTCGGCAAGCACGGGTATCCAGACATACCATTCCGATCTCCGGCGCACTGTCATCACGCACTACGCGAGCGGGACGCTTCGCTACGTAGCTGCGGCATACGGCCTAGTGATGCTCGGCCTGGCATACGGTATCTACCGCCGCAGCTTGCTCGCTTGGAGGTTGTGCTTTGGGCTTCTCGGTGGCAGCTGGCTCTATTCGTTGTTCGAGCTGCTGACGCGTGCTGACTTGGGTAACGCACGTATCCCGGCGATGGCATTTTTCATCGTGTCGATAGTGATCGTTCTTATCTGGGGGCGCTGGTGGTACGCGCAGCGCGCCCATTTCCATGACTGATCCGCACCATCGAATTGGGATACGAGAACCTTGGTAGCAGCTTGGGTCACCAGCGTTTGCGTGAGTGTTCGCTACGGAATCCAACACGACGGTTTTGATTGCGGGGGCTACGCGGATGAGGCGCCAATCTTTTTCACTCGTCATGGTGGCCACGGGACTGTGCCTCTTGGCTGGTGGCTGCAATGGCGGTAGCAGTAGCAGTGGACTGGGATCGGACTCTGGTATGCGACCGACCTTATTCCAGCGCGCCATGCAAGTGCGAGGTGAGATCAGAGGCGGTGATTTTGCAAACGCGGCTAGCGGAATCGCCGCAGTGGCGCAAAGGGGACAGACCGAGCCGCAGTCCAAACCAACGTCCGCATGTTTCATGTGTTGGGTCGCCGCCCCCGGGGCACCGGGAATGCAAGCTCAGCTGGAGCGATGGGTACACGCCAAACCGAAGGCTTCGTACGCGTGGTTGATCCTGGCCCTGCACGAGCAGGCGATGGGATTGTGGATACTTGGGGACGATGGCAGTGACCCCATGAGGCAGGCCAAAGCGAGCAAGTTCATCGAGGCGGCCGGCCGGGATGCAGAAATGGCGGTCCGAATGGGACCTGATGATGATTTTGCATGGGAGCTCTATTTGCGGATTGAAGGTGATCTTCAAAACGCGAACGCAGAGGCCGTCGTTTTCCAAAAGGCGGTTGCATTGCACTCGCGCGACTATGCTCTCTACGCCATCCGCCTCAAGCAGCTACGGCCTACCGACGCGATGGCGGGGTTGCTGGACGCAAACCTTCCGATGATTCAGTTCGTCGCCAAGTATGCCAATGGCAAAGCCGACGTGCCGCTTCAGATGTTGTACCTACCTTTGTACACGTATTTGGTCCAAGGCGCTGCGCGTGGATGCGCATTGGGCAACCAGGGAGTGAAAGCATGCATGCAGGCGGCGCTAAATGCACCTGACGTCATTGCAGCGCGCCAGCAAGCCTACTCCGACGTGGATCGCTACATTCGTCACGGCACGCCCGGCGCGCTGGAGGCGGCCAACCAACCCTTGCGTAACCTCCTGTTCGAGCGCTTGGCCGAAGTGCCGGCGCTGACCATGCTTCATGCCATCGCCCAGGCAACCGGTAGCGACGTGCAGCAGCTTTCCAGTGATACCCACGGTAGCTACGTCGTGGACCGCGATGCTGGGCTGTTCTGGCACTGGCGCGGGCAGGATCAGCAAGCACTACCACTTTACCTGCGAGCCGAACACGATCTCGCCAACACGCATTTCGCGACACTAGATGCGGCAAATTGGGCGCGCGCACGAATCGACGATGACATTGCGGCGACTTATTTCGACAGCAACGACTGGGGTGACGGTGCCAGGTATGGCGAAGCCGCTGCGCGACTGATGGGTGGGTACGGCGCAATACCAACCTATGATCGTGTGACCTGCAACGGGTTGTTCAGGCTGCATCAGTACCCTGACGCCCTGAAGGCATGCGCGGCCACTTGGGCTGCCAGCGGCGACTGGCAGGCACGCTTTTTCCTTGCGCATGCCAAGGAAGCGACCGGGGATCCGCAGGGTGCGGCAGAGGCCTATACAGCCGTCGCCGACGGCCCAGCAGATATGAGATTTCGTACCTACTCCGCGGTCGAGGTGTCGCTTCTTCAAGACAATCAGCACCACTTCGGGCAGGCGCTGCAGACGCTGGACCGTTGGCGCAATTTGTTCACCCCCGCGCTCACCAGCATGTACAACATTGCTTCTTACTACAACGACCGCTGCTACGCCGAGATGTACCTTGGGAAATTGCAGGCAGCGCTATCCGACTGCAAGACTTCTATCGGCTATCAGCCGCTACCGGATGCCGTGGACAAGGAAGCGAAGATCGAAAAGATGATTGCGGGGATCCGTTCGCCGTAAGCGATGCGACAACGCTGGTTCCGGCTTCGTATTCGCGTTGATCGGGATCTTGCGTCACATTTCGGCCAACGGACTAAACCGCTATCGCGGTAGGGATCCGCGGCACCGTTGAGTGCCGCTATAAATCGGGTGGTAGCGCTGCAATGTTGTGGATCGAGGCATAAGCCTCGACCACGACAGGAGCACAGCCATGAGCCTTCCCCGTCAAACCATCAGCCCGTTACGGCAACGCATGCTCGAAGACATGACGTTGCGCAAGCTGTCCGACAAGACCCAGTCCGCCTACGTCCGCGCCGTGCGCGGATTCGCCGGCTACTTGCGCCGCCCTCCCGACACGGCGAGTGCCGAGGATCTGCGCCGCTATCAGCTTCATCTGGTGGAGACCGGCGTCTCGCCGATGTCGGTCAACGCGGCCATCACCGGATTGAAGTTTTTCTTCGAGGTGACCGTGGAGCGTGCCGATGCCCTTGCCAAGATGAGCCCGGTGCGCGTCCCCCGCAGGTTGCCGGTGGTGTTGAGTCGCGAAGAGGTGGCCCGGTTGATCGAGTGCGCCGGCAACGACAAGTACCGAGCCGCGCTGTCGGTGGCCTACGGTGCTGGACTGCGCGCCAGCGAAGTCGTCGGCCTGAAGATCGGCGACATCGACAGCCAACGGATGGTCTTGCGCGTAGACCAGGGTAAGGGTCATCGGGATCGGTTTGCGATGCTCTCGCCGGTGCTGCTGCAGACGCTGCGCATCTGGTGGCGCACGGCCCACGCCCAAGGCAAGCTGCTCGATGGCGGCTGGCTGTTCCCCGGCATGCACCGGGTCAACCCGTTGACTCCGCGCCAGCTCAACCGCGCCATCCATGCCGCGGCGCAAGCAGCCGGCATCGACAAGCGCGTATCGATGCACACGCTGCGACACAGCTTCGCCACCCACCTGCTGGAACAGAAGGTGGACATTCGGGTGATCCAGGTGCTGCTGGGCCACAAAAAGCTCGAGACGACCGCGCTCTACGCGCAGGTCGCCACCGAGATCCTGCGCCAGGTGATCAGTCCCTTGGAGGGATTGCCGCCCGGATAGGCCCGTGGCACGCCCCGCCCTGGAGGTGGCGGATGTTTTCCGCACCCACGGGCCGCACTGGCGTCAGGAACAGCACGGCCATCTGAGCCTGGGTCAGCTCAAGGTGATGTCGGCCATCGAGCAGTGCCGCCGTGCGGCGCTGGGTGGCCATAGCCTGCAGTGCCCCGCCTGCGACCACCTCCAGATCGCGTACAACTCCTGCCGTAACCGGCACTGCCCCAAGTGCCAGGGCAGTCTTGCCCGACGCTGGCTGGAAGCCCGGCAGACCGAGCTGCTGCCGGTGGATTATTACCACGTGGTCTTCACGCTACCCGCGCCGATCAGTGCCTTGGCCTACACCAACAAGGCGGTGATCTACCGCCTGCTGTTTCAGGCCACGGCCCAGACCCTGCTCACCATCGCCGCGGATCCCCAACATCTGGGGGCCCGCATCGGCATGCTGTTGGTGCTGCACACCTGGGGTTCGGCGATGACCCATCATCCGCATGTGCACGGCATCGTGCCCGGCGGCGGCATCGCGCCAGACGGTCAACGCTGGATCGCCTGCAGGCCCGGCTTCTTCCTCCCGGTGCGGGTGCTGTCGCGACTGTTTCGGCGGCTCTTCCTCGAACGCCTGGTCCAGGCGCACCGCAACGGTCAACTGCAGTTCTTTGGCGAGCACGTACCCTTGGCACACGCTGCCGCCTTCGCCCAGTGGATCGCGCCGTTGCGACGCAGTGAATGGGTGGTGTACGCCAAACAGCCCTTCGCCGGTCCAGCTGCCGTGCTGGCCTACCTGTCCCGGTATACCCACCGCGTCGCCATCTCCAACCAGCGCCTGGTCGCCATGGACCAGCACGATGTCACGTTCCGCTGGAAGGATTACCGCGCCAAGGGACGCACGCGCCACAAGACCATGACCCTGGATGCCGATGAGTTCATGCGGCGCTTCCTGCTCCACGTATTGCCCCGCGGCTTTCATCGCATCCGCGCCTATGGACTCATGGCCAATGCCGAGCGCAAGGACAAACTCGCCACCGCACGTGCACTGCTCACCCAACCCGCGCCCACATCGCCCGTCGCGCCTGCGCCGTCGGCGACCGCGGCGGCGCCACCCTCGGCCAGTCCGCGCCCAGCCACCTTCCTTTGCCCGCACTGCGGCGCCCCGATGATCATCATCGCCATCGTGGCTCGCCAGCACTTGCCGCGTGCACCCCCATGACCACCGTCTCCGTCATCCATGCCGACACCGGCCCATCCTGCTGCCATCGCTCCTTGCCGATGCGGGCAGCGTTTGTCCTGCGCCACCTATCGCTGCGTTTCCACCGCCACCACGGTCCACGTCACCGCCTCGCCGATGCTTCAACCGATCACATCAGCACGCATCATCGGATCCGTCACGCTCCCGTGGCTTCGCATGACCGCTCCCGCACTATTCAAATCTCCATAGAACAACAGCGTGCCATGACCATCCTCGCGGCGTAATTCCCGCGGTTTCCTCCCTTGAGGCTTGTCCAACGCCTGCCCGATGCAGCTCTGGCCGACGTGGAACGTCAGTGCGTGGGCAGGCATCGGACAACCCTTAACAGGAAAAAAGACGGTCGTCGCTTCATTCATGTCGCCCAATTGCGGCCGCTGGAAGCTTGCCCTGAAGCTGAACTTGCGGCCGAGCCAACCGCCCTCACAAGTGGCAGATTGCGACTGCCCCGACCGTAGCTG
>JBAZRB010000023.1:0-84253 GCA_041663105.1 Rhodanobacter sp. | reverse complement strand
GGCGCACTCACCAGCCACCACGCGGATACCGACACCCCTACATCAAAACCCTCGATCTTCTTGCCCATCGCTTCGCTCCTGTGGTTTCAGGCGCGTAGTGCAACGGGTTGGTCGGGCTGTGGGAAGGCGTGGTGGCAGGACGCTTACTTTTGATCAACTGCAGATTGTTCTGTACCGTAGTAGCGGAATGCCTTGATGTGCTGAAAACCATGGATACCGACGTGGCGAGCCACGCCAGGATCAGGACAGTCCTCGATGGGCAAGGCGCGTAGGTATCACACCTGATTCCGGGATATGTCGCCAAAGCGCAAGCGAAGCGGGAAGGCGGGCACGCAAAAAGGCGCCACGCAATGCGGTGAGCGCGGTCTCGGCCGATTCATGGCGCGCAATTTCGCGTTCTTCCAGCAACGCTCGCCAACGACGACCATGCTTGACGATGCGCATCAGGCCAAAACGGGAAAGGTATACATATTGCGCCAACACGATCTTGTCCCGGGGAATGGAGATCGTCAGTGTGCGCACTCGTCATGACGCCAGCCTTGTCGAACTGAGACAGGACGATGACTCCGGGCTGGCGCGGAAGCGGCCGCGGACTTTCTCAACCCGGCACTGTCACCTTGTCATTTTCAACGACCGAAAATGATCTCCTGGCCTTCGTGATCACGGTCCCAGCCGCGCAGTTGATCGCGAATGTGGGCGACGCGCTGGCGTCCCAGCGCATTGCGCTCCTCATCCAGCACCTGACCATCAAGCAGTTCGGCCAGTCGCTGGGCGGTGGGCAGCATCGCATCCCAGGCATCAAGTGCGGGCATGGGCGCAGGCAAGGTCATGAAGAAACTCACGCCAGGTGTGCGTAGCGTGTCGAGCCTGGCCAGGTCGAAGTTGCCGGGCTTGAGCATGTTGGCGACACTGAAAATGGGGCCAAGATCGCGCTTGCCATCGACCAGCCGGTGATAAATGCCCATGTCACCGAATTCGAGCCCGGCCTTTTCGGCAGCCACGATCAGGTCGGGGCCATGGAAGTGGATGCCTTCGCGGGCAACGACGAACAGGGTGATGATGCGCTCCACCGGCAACTGTGCCGGTCGCCGCCCCAGGTCCGTGCGCGGTGGCAGCTTTTCTGATGTGGCCGCAGCAACGGCCGCTGTGGCGGGCGTCATCGCTGGTGCAGAATCGAACCTGGGCCCGGGTGCTTCCACTGGCGGCGCAGTAGCCGCTGGTGCGCGCAAGGCATTGACGATTGAGGCGGCGTGCCCGACCAGGCCGGAAGGCTTGGGCTTGGCGGCGGTTTGCTCACCGGAGAGCGTCGCGCCCAGCCGCTCGAGTTCTTCACGCAAACCCACGTCCAGTTCACCCTGCCCGCCACCCAGGTCGAAGCTCTGCCGGCTGGGAGCCGTTCGTTCGCCGGTGTTGAAAAACGGATCATCAGCAAGACTGGATTCAGCGCCGACCGTGGGCTCGCGGCGCTCACCGCTGTTGCTTCCGGGGGGAGCGCGGCGCGCGCCCTGTTCTTTCTTCGGTTGGCCGAAGAGCCAGATAAGCGCCAGCACGATCGCGCCAGCGATAAACATCGGAATGCCTACGGCGGGATTCCAGGCAAGGGCAAGCATCGGTTGCAAGGTCATCATGGGTTCCTCAGGCGGCGCCTGCCAGTTTAGCTGCTTCGGCCAGATCTACCTGCACCAGTCGTGATACGCCCGGTTCGCGCATGGTAACGCCGCACAACTGGGTGGCGGCTTCCATGGTCGCCTTGTTGTGGCTGATGAAGATGAATTGCACGTGCTCGCTCATCTCGCGCACCAGGCTGGAGAATCGCCCCACATTGGCTTCGTCCAGCGGCGCGTCCACCTCGTCGAGCAGGCAGAACGGTGCCGGATTCAGACCAAAAATGGCGAACACCAGCGCTACTGCGGTCAACGCCTTCTCCCCGCCAGACAGCAGCGAAATGTTGGATGGGCGCTTGCCGGGCGGGCGCGCCATGATCGACACGCCGGTATTGAGCAGGTCGTCGCCAGTCAGTTCCAGGTAGGCGTGGCCGCCGCCAAACAGGCGCGGAAACAACTCCTGTACGCCGGCGTTGACCTTGTCGAAGGTCTCCTTGAAACGCTGGCGAGTCTCGCGGTCGATCTTCTTGATCGCGCCTTCCAGCGTCTCCATCGCACTGACCAGGTCGGTCAGCTGGTTGTCGAGATAGGTCTTGCGCTCGTTCTGTTCGGCGTGTTCCTGGATCGCGGCGAGATTCACCGGCTCCAGCCGGGCGATTTTCTGGCCGAGTTCGGCAAGTTGCTGGCGCCACTGGTCGGCGTTGATGTCATCAGCCAATTCGTTGAGCAGCGTTTCCAGTTCAAGTCCGGACGCCTTGATCGCCTCGGCCAGCTGCTCGGCGCGCAATTGCAGTGCCTGCGCAGCCAGCCGCTTCTGCGACAGCTTTTCGCGAAGCGTCAGCAGCCCCTGCTCGGCCAGATGCCGTTGCTGTTCGAGTTTGCGGAATTCGAGGTCGCAATCTTCCAGTGCCCGGCGTGCCTCGACCATCTGCTTGTCGACCAGCAGACGTTGATCAAGATAGGCCTGGCGCTCGGCCTCGAGTTCGGCGATGGGGTCGGAGCCGGCAGCGAGTTGTTCGCTGATTTCGTTGCGGCGGGCTTCGATCTGGCGCAGTTGGCTGTCCATGCGGCCCAGCGCCTGCTCCAGCGAGGCCAGCGAGGAGCGTTTGGACTCCAGTGACAGCGCCAGCGAGTGCGACTGGTCGGCCGCTTCACGCGCATTCATGCGCGCTTCTTCGCGTGCTTCGAGCAGTGCGCGGCGCTCGTTTTCGAGTTCGCGGCGCAGGTCTTCCTGGTCGCCCATCACGCCCACAGACTCGTCCAGGCGTGCGCGCGCCTCGCGCGTCTGTGTCTGCAACTCGTCGATCTGGTTGGCCAGATCCGACAACTCACCGGTGACCTTCTCCGCACGGGCACGGGCGGTCTCCAACTTGCCCCGGTGACCCTGCATCTGCCCGGCCAGCTCGGATTGGCGACGGTGCGCGTTGTACAGCTCGCGCTGCGCATCGTCACGCGCGCGTTCGGTTTCAAACTTGCGCGTGCGCAGCGTGTCGAGCTGTTCGCCCGATTCCTCCAGCTGGGCTTCGAGCGTGCTGACCTGCTCATTGAGCATGCGCAGCTCGCGCTCACGCGCCAGCACGCCGACCTGACTGCCTTGTGCCCGGCGAACGCGTGCCCAACCCGGGCCGAGCCATTCGCCGCGCGCGGTGATCACCGACTGATAAGGTGCCAGCGCCGACAGCGCCGCCACCTGTCGATGGGCATCATCCAGCGATGAGGCGGTCAGCACATGGCTGAGGATCGAGATCGCGGCCGCTGGTCCACGCACATGTGCGGCCAGTGTTCCGGCCGTATTGGCGCCGCCATCAGCGGCGTCCAGCAAGGCAACGTCCGCGTTTTCCAGCCCGACCAGTTCCGCTGCCAGCTCATGTGCGCCATCCACCAGCACGCTGTCGAGGAAGCCACTCAAGGCGGTTTCCACGGCTGTTTCCCAGCCAGCTTCAACCTGCAGCGACTCGCCCAGGCGGCGTGACTTGTTCAGCCCCAGGCGAGCCAGCCAGGCGCTGGCGGCGCTCTCTTCCTGTCCGAGTGCGGCGTGCTGCAGCGCTTCGAGTGAGGCATGCCGACCGCGAGCAGTCTGCAACTGCGAGCGCGCCTCGTTGAGAGCGGACTGAAGCTGGCGTTCCTCTTCGAGTACCTTCTCGTGGCTGGTCTTGTGCTGGTCGAGCAGGCTGCCGAGGGTCTCGACTCGCTCCTGCTGGGTTTCGTGCTCGGCATGCAATTGCTCGCCGGCGGCATCCAGCGCGGCCACATCGGTAAGCTTCTGTTCGGATTCCAGCACGTCGCGCCGACGCGACAGATCGATGGCCTGACGATCGAGGTAGTTGAGCTTGGTGCGTTCCACCTCGGCCGCGCGATTGGACTCGCCGGCGTTGCGCGTATGGCTGTCCCAGCGCTGCTGCCAGTCGGCCAGCTTCGCCTCGGTACTGCGCTGCGCTTCGCCAGTGTCGTCCTGCATCTGCTGCAGGGCTTCGAGCTTTGGCTCACCCTCGGCCACAGCCATGCGCAGTGTTTCAATCTGCTCGTGGTCGGTAGCAATATGTGCCGCCAACTCGGCGTGCTCGCGCTCGCTGTCGCCATGGGCACGCTGCAGGCGATCAGCGTTTTCGCGGTTGTGCCGCACTTGCTGCTCGACCCGGGCAATCTCGGCGCCTACCTTGTAGACGTCGGCCTGCACCGCGTTCAGATGCTCACTGGCGTCGGTATGACGTTCGCGCACGGTTTCGAGCTGCGCCTCGATCTGACGCTGCCCCGCCAGCTGTTTCTCGATCTCGATCTCGGCCGCCGACAGACCGGCACCCTCACCGTCGTGCTGACTTTTCAGGCCACGATATTCCAGCGCGCGCAGCTCGGCATCCTTGCGGGTCTGCTCTTCCTTCAAGGCCTTCCAGCGCTCGGCGGCGCGGGCCTGGCGGTTGAGGTGTTCGAGCTGCTTGTCCACTTCGTCGCGCACGTCGCGGACGCGATCCAGATTTTCACGCGTGGCCTTGATGCGGCTCTCGGTTTCCTTGCGTCGCTCCTTGTACTTGGAGATGCCGGCGGCCTCCTCCAGATGCATGCGCAGCTCTTCCGGATGCGCTTCGATGATCTGGCTGATCATGCCCTGCTCGATGATCGAGTAGCTGCGCGGGCCCAGACCAGTGCCGAGGAACAAATCCGTGATGTCACGCCGGCGGCAACGCGCGCCGTTGAGGAAATACGCGGACTGGCCGTCGCGGCTGACCTGGCGCTTCACCGAAATCTCGGCGTACTGGCTGTATTCGCCCTGGATCGAACCGTCGGCGTTGTCGAAGATCAGCTCGACCGTGGCCTGGCCGACCGGCTTGCGCGTGTTGGAGCCGGAGAAGATCACGTCGGTCAGCGAATCGCCGCGCAGGCGGCTGGCCGCACTCTCGCCCATCACCCAGCGAATCGCGTCGATGATGTTGGACTTGCCGCAACCGTTGGGGCCCACCACGCCGATCATGTTGCTCGGCAAATGCAGGGTGGTCGGGTCCACGAAGGACTTGAATCCGGCGAGTTTGATCGTGCTCAGGCGCATGCGGTCATCAATGGGTCATCGGTAAACGCCCGTGATTCGGGCGACAGGTCACTGTGCCAAACACGCGGCACGGCTGCAATGCGTTTCATTGCCATAATTTACTTCAAAAATAAATTATATATGATTGTTATCAAACGCTATTCAATTGACAATGCGTCGATCGACACGGCGTGGATGCCATGGTTCATCAGTTCGTCGAGCGCGGCATAGATCATGCGGTGGCGTTTGATCGGCGCGCATCCGGCAAACGCGGCGCTGACGATGCGCACATGAAAGTGCCCCCTGCCCTCGCCCGCATGACCGGCGTGCTTGTGGCCTTCGTCCAGCACCTCCAGTTCGGTCGGCGAGAAAGCCGACTCGAGGCGCTGGCGGATCTGCTCGATGACGGGCATTACCGTATTCAACCGGCTGGCAGCGTCTTGCGGAACGGGCGCACGCTCACCTCGGCATACACGCCGGCGTCGACATAGGGGTCAGCTTTGGCCCAGCTTTCAGCGGCAGCCTGGTTCGAAAACTCGGCAATGATCAGGCTGCCACTGAAGCCGGCTGCGCCCGGATCTTCCGAATCGATCGCCGGGAACGGGCCGGCGAGCAGCAGCCGGCCATCGTCATGCATCTGCTGCAGGCGCGCGAGATGTGGCGGGCGCGCGGCTTTGCGCGCTTCCAACGAATCGGGGACGTCGTTGGCAATGATGGCAAACCACATGATGCAGGCTCCGGGCTGTCGAAAGCCGCCAGTTTAACGCAGGCCCAGCCTCAACCGGGCCGCGCCGCGGCAGCCAGTTGGGCGGTGTCGACCCGAACGAAGATCGAGTCGCCGAGCGCGGTGAGCACGTCACCGGCGTACACCTCGCACAGCACACGGGTCTTGCGGCCCAGCTCGCACTCGACCCGCGCTTTCAGCGTCAGCGCTACGCCCATCGGTGTGGGCTTGAGAAACTTGATGCCGAGGCTGCCGGTGACGCAGTCGATACGCGGTTTGCTGTCCGGAGTGCGGCCTTCGGCGCGATAGTGATAGGCCATTGCGGTCCAGTTGCAGTGGCAGTCGACCAGCATGGCGATCAGACCGCCATAGACCAGGCCCGGCCAGCCGGTGAAATCGGCGGCGGGCGTGTGCACGGAAACCACGTGGACATCGTCTTCGTGCCAATAGCTTTTGACATGCAAACCGTGCGGATGAGCACTACCGCAGCCGTAGCAGATGCCATCAGGAGCCGCCAGGTCCTGCAGCGCGGTACTCGTCACGGCTCAGGCCTCCGGGCGCATATAGGGGAACAGCAGCACGTCGCGGATCGAGGCCGAGTCGGTCAGCAGCATCACCAGCCGGTCGATGCCGATGCCGAGGCCACCGGTGGGCGGCAGGCCGACTTCCAGCGCACGGATGTAGTCCGCATCGAAATGCATCGCCTCGTCATCGCCGGCATCCTTGGCATCGACCTGAGCCTGAAAGCGCGCGGCCTGATCTTCCGGGTCATTCAGCTCGGAGAAGCCGTTGGCGATCTCCTTGCCGTTGACGAACAACTCGAAGCGGTCGGTGATGCCCTTGTCCGTATCGTTCTCGCGCGCCAGCGGCGATACCTCCACCGGATGATCGGTGATGAAGGTCGGCTGGATCAGGGTGTGCTCGACGGTGTGCTCGAAGATTTCAAGCAAGAGTTTGCCCCAGCCATAGCCAGGCTTGACCTGCGCACCGAGGCGCCTGGCGTGTGCGGCCATGGCCTCGCGGTCGCGCAGCTCCTCGCGCTTGATTTCGGGGTTGTGCTCAAGCACCGCATCGTCCATGCGCCAGCGCCGGAATGCCGGGCCGACATCGATATCGGCGCCGTCCCAGTGCAGTTGCGTGGTGCCCAGCACGTGGGCGGCGGTATCGCGGATCACGCTTTCGGTCAGGTCCATGATCTCGTGGTACGTGGCGTACGCCTGGTACAGCTCGAGCATGGTGAACTCGGGGTTGTGCCGGGTCGACACGCCCTCGTTGCGGAAGTTTCGGTTGATCTCGTAGACGCGGTCGAAGCCGCCCACCACCAGCCGCTTCAGGTACAGCTCCGGTGCCACGCGCAGGTACAGTTGCAGATCGAGCGCGTTGTGGTGGGTGACAAACGGCTTGGCGGTGGCGCCGCCGGGGATGATGTGCATCATCGGCGTCTCCACTTCCATGAAGCGGCGGTCTGGCGCTTCCAGCCACTGGCGCATGTAGCCGATGATCTGCGAGCGCTGCATGAAGGTGCGGCGCGCTTCTTCGGTGACGATCAGGTCGACGTAGCGCTGGCGATAGCGCTGCTCCACATTGGCCAGGCCGTGAAACTTATCCGGCAGCGGGCGCAGGCTCTTGGTCAGCAGGCGCAGGGCATCCACCCGCACCGACAGCTCGCCGGTCTTGGTGCGCATCAGCACACCTTCGGCGCCCACGATGTCACCGACATCCCAGCCCTTGAACGCCTCATAGGCGTCGCCCAGGGTGCCCTGGTGGATGAACAACTGGATGCGACCGCTGAAATCCTGCATCTGCACGAAGCTGACCTTGCCCTGCACCCGTTTCAGCACGATGCGGCCGGCCACCTTTACCCGGCGCGCGGCGGCCTCGATGACTTCGGCCGTGGTCACCTCCTTGTCGGCGAACTCGGCCTGCAGGTCGCCCACGAAGCTGTCCACCTTGAAATCGTTTGGAAACGCGATGCCCTGCCCGCGCAGCACGTTGAGTTTCTCGCGTCGTTCGGCGATCAGCTTGTTCTCGTCGACGGGCGCGGTATCGGTCGGTTCACTCATGATGGATTCCGTTGCTACCGGTACCTCGTCAAATGACGGGTCCGGTTTTCAGGGTTTGTGACGGGAGTGCCAGACGGCGAAGGAGAAGCTCAGTGCCCTTTGCCGAACACGTCCTTGACCGCGTGTTTGGTGGCATCCCAGCCCTCGCGCGCACCGTGGCCGACGGCGATACCTGCTTTCTTCGCGCCGTGCCCGATGCCGATGCCGGCTTCCTTCGCGCCATGGCCGATCTTCACGGCGACGTGTCCGGTTTCGTGCCCGATATCACGTGCGCCGTGGCCGATGTCTTTTCCGGTCGCCTTCGCATCGTGTTTGATGTCCTGGCTGGCGGAGCCTTGCTGGGCGCTGGCGGCACCAGCAAATGTCGCAAGCACGGCGCACGCGACGAGGATTCCGGAGATCTTTCCACGGTTCATGCTGGTATCCCTCTTGGAAACTTGGGCGAGTTGGAGGCGATGGCGATCAAGCGTCGGTCCGTTTCGAGCCGGCCTCGAGGCCGGACTTCAGACTGGCCTCGATGAACTCGTCGATATCGCCATCCAGCACCTTCTGCGTATCGGTGCGCTCGATGCCGGTGCGCAGATCCTTGATACGACTCTGGTCCAGCACGTAATTGCGGATCTGGCTGCCCCAGCCGATGTCGGACTTGGTCGCTTCCAGCGCATCGCGCTCGACATTGCGCTTCTGCACCTCAAGCTCATACAGCTTGGCGGCCAGCATCTTCATCGCGGTGGCGCGGTTGGCGTGCTGGCTGCGGCCGGTCTGGCAGGCCACTACGGTATTGGTCGGGATGTGCGTGATGCGCACCGCCGACTCGGTCTTGTTGACGTGCTGGCCGCCGGCGCCGGAGGAGCGGTACACGTCGGTACGCAGGTCGGCCGGGTTGATATCGATCTCGATATCGTCGTCGACTTCCGGCGACACGAAGACCGAGGTGAAGCTGGTATGGCGCCGGTTGTCAGAGTCGAACGGGCTCTTGCGCACCAGCCGGTGTACACCGATTTCGGTTTTCAGCCAGCCGTAGGCATAGTCGCCCTCGACGCGGAACGTGGCAGACTTGATGCCGGCAACATCGCCGCCGGAGACCTCCATCAGCTCGGTCTGCCAGCCGCGCGACTCGCACCAGCGCAGGTACATGCGCAGCAACATCTCGGCCCAGTCCTGCGCCTCGGTACCGCCGGCGCCAGCCTGAATATCGACGAACGCGTTCATCGCATCCATCTTGCCGGAGAACATGCGCTGGAATTCGAGCTTGCCGACCTGCGCCTCAAGCTTGACCAGGTCGTCGATCACCGACTGCGCGGTGTCGTCGTCGCTGTCCGCCATCGCCATGTCCAGCAAGTCGCTGGCATCGGTCAGGCTCGCCACGAGCGTATCGATGCCGTTGACGATGGTGTGCAGGCGGGCGCGTTCGCGGCCCAGTTCCTGCGCGCGGGCCGGATCGTCCCATACGGTGGGGCTCTCCAGTTCGCGGCTTACTTCTTCCAGACGTTCGCTTTTGATGGCGTAGTCAAAGATACCCCCTAAGCGACTCGACCCGGCCCCGAAGGTCCGCGATCTGCGCCAGGATCGGATTGGTCTCGATCATGTGGTCATCAACGTGAAGGATGAAGCCTGCAAGAATAGCAGAGGAAGGTGCCTGACCGCCGAGGGGCTCTCGGCGAGAAACCCTCGGCGAGGCGCGTCGAACGCCTTGTTCGCGTCATGCACATGACCAGACACCATCGCGCCCCACTCCCATGCCGAGCCCAGATGCCATCGATATTTCCGCAGCGTGATTCGGTCAAGCCACCGGCGCCGATCAGCCTGGCCCAGGCCAGCCGGGTATGGGCCAGGATCGGCTGGCTGAGCTTCGGCGGTCCCGCCGGGCAGATTGCGCTGATGCACCGTGAGCTGGTTGATCGGCGACGCTGGATCAGCGAGTCGCGATTCCTGCATGCGCTGAACTACTGCATGCTGTTGCCGGGCCCTGAGGCAACCCAGTTGGCCATCTATATCGGCTGGCTGATGCATCGGACACGCGGTGGACTGATTGCCGGCCTGCTGTTCGTGCTGCCCGGCGTGATCGTGCTGTTCGGTCTGAGCGCGTTGTATGCCTCGATGGGCCAGCTGCCCATGGTGCTGGCGATCTTTTTCGGGCTGAAAGCCGCGGTGCTGGCCGTGGTGGTTGAGGCGGTATGGCGAATAGCGCATCGCGCATTGAAGGGTCGCTTTCACGTAGCAGTGGCGATGGCTGCCTTCCTCGGCATTCACTTATTCGGGCTGCCGTTTCCATGGATTGTGGCGGGCGCGGGCGGGCTCGGCTTCGCAGCGCACCGGTGGTGGCCGCCGCAGCGGGCCACGGAACCCGTCGTGGAGCTGTCGGAGGGCGACAATTATCTGATCGACCAGATGCTGTCGCGTGGTGAATTGACCCACCTGAAACCCTCGTGGGCACGCAGCTGGCGGGTGGCGTTGGTCGGCGTGACGCTGTGGATGACGCCTGTATTTCTGGCGATCGCGTGGTGGGGGCGGCACAGCGTCATTGCACGCGAAGGCAGCTTTTTCAGCGAAGTCGCCGTGGTCACCTTCGGTGGTGCGTATGCGGTGCTGGCCTTCATCAGCCAGCGCGTCGTGACCGGCTACGGATGGCTCTCTCCTGGCCAGATGCTGGACGGACTCGCGTTGGCGGAGACCACGCCGGGGCCGCTGATCATGGTGGTGCAATTCGTGGCGTTCATGGCGGCGTTTCAGCATCAGACCGGCATGTCGCCCTGGCTTGCCGGGATCACGGGCTCGCTGCTGACCGTATGGGTAACCTTTGTGCCGTGCTTCCTCTGGGTCTTTCTCGGTGGCCCGTACGTTGAGGCGTTGCGAGGCAATCGTGGCCTGCACGCGGCGTTGAGCGCGGTCACGGCGGCCGTGGTCGGGGTGATCCTGAACCTGTCGATCTGGTTTGCCGAGCACACGATTTTCAGCCAGGTACAGCGATATCACGCCGGACCGATCCATCTCGATCTGCCGCAACTGGCGTCGGTGAACCCTGCGGCGTTGTTGCTCGCCGCGGCGGCCATGCTTGCGATGTTCCGCTTTCGGATCGGGATGGCGTGGACGCTGGGGCTTTGCGCTTCCGTCAGCGTCCTGATCCACCTTCTGGCCGTCTAAAGAGCGTTGGCATGCACTCCCTTCACCGCACGCCCCGTCGGGTCGGCCGCGTTGGCGAACGCGGGATCCCACGCCAGCGCCGCCGGTGAAGAGCACGCGATCGACTTGCCGCCCGGCACTGTCGCGGCGCAGGCTTCGCCGGGAAAATGCTGTTCGAAGATGCGCCGGTAGAAATACGCTTCCTTGGTTGCCGGTGTGTTGAACGGGTAGCGCGCGGCCGCGGCGGCGAATTCGCGATCGGTGACTTGTTGCTCGGCATGTGCCTTCAGGCCATCGATCCAGCCGTAGCCCACGCCGTCGCTGAATTGTTCTTTCTGGCGCCACAGGATGGAGTCGGGCAGCGCACCTTCGAAAGCCTCGCGCAGCACGGCTTTCTCGATCCGGCCCTTGCCGGCCATCTTGTATTTCGCGTCCATGTTCATCGCCACGTCGATGAACTCCAGGTCGAGGAACGGCACGCGTGCCTCGACACCCCAGGCCATCATCGCCTTGTTCGCCCGCAGGCAGTCATAGCTGTGCAGCGCGTCCAGCTTGCGCACGGTTTCCTCGTGGAAAGCTTCGGCCGACGGCGCCTTGTGGAAGTACAGGTAGCCGCCGAACAGCTCGTCCGAGCCCTCACCGGACAGCACCATCTTGACGCCCATCGCCTTGATCCGGCGTGCCAGCAGGTACATCGGGGTGGCGGCACGGATGGTGGTGACGTCGTAGGTTTCGATATGCCGGATCACTTCGGGCAGCGCGTCCAGTCCCTCCGAGAAGGTATAGACGAAACCGTGATGCACGGTGCCTAGCGCCTTGGCGGCGATCTCGGCGGCGGCCAGATCCGGTGAACCGTCGAGCCCGATCGCAAATGAGTGCAGGCGCGGCCACCAGGCTTCACTGCGATCGTCATCCTCTACGCGCTCGCGGGCGAACTGGGCGGCGCAGGCGGCGACCAGTGATGAGTCCAGGCCACCTGAAAGCAGGACGCCGTAGGGCACGTCGGTCATCAACTGGCGATGCACGGCCTCTTCAAACGCCTGACGCAAGGCGGGCGCCGCGACTTCGTGGCCGCGGGTGTGCTCGTACTCGCGCCAGGGCTTGTGGTAATAACGCTGCAGCTCGCCGGTGGCGCTGTCGTAGATGTGGCCGGGCGGGAATGTGCTGACGTCGGCGCAGACGCCGACCAGGGCCTTCATCTCCGAGGCCACGCACAGGCGTCCTTGCTGATCATGCCCCCAGTACAGCGGGCACACGCCGAGCGGATCGCGGGCAATGATGTAGCGCTTCGCTTCGCCGTCCCACAGCGCGAAAGCGAAGATGCCGTTGAGTTTGTTGATGAAATCCGCAGCGTCTTCGCGGTAGAGCGCGTTGATTACCTCGCAGTCGGAGCCGGTGGTGAAGTCGTAGTCGCTGCTGCTGCGCAACTCGCGATGGTTGTAGATCTCGCCATTCACCGCCAATGCCAGGCTGCCGTCGCGTGACCGCAGCGGCTGCGAGCCGCTGGCCGGGTCGACGATGGCCAGGCGCTCGTGCACCAGGATCGCGCCGGCATCGACAAAGACGCCACTCCAATCCGGTCCGCGGTGGCGCTGGCGTTGTGACAGTTCCAGCGCCTGCCGGCGCAAGGCGACCAGGTCGTCGCCGGGCTGCAGATCGAATATTCCGAAAATCGAACACATGGTGCAATCCTCTTGTGTGGGTCTCAGGTTGGTTGAATTTCCGGTCGTCAATGGCCGGTTTGGCAGCTTGCGAACGGATTCGCGGAAAACAAAAAGCAGAAGGCCCGCACTGGGCGGGCCTTCTTTGCGTTGTTTCGTGGAGACTTGTAACTACGCGAAGGCCCGCCAGAGATTGGCGTTATTAATCGCGCGATTATTATTGACCGCCGACACAAAGCCTCGCGCGGCAGGCGCGGCGAGATTTTTCAGGCGGGCGGTGATGGAATGCATGCTTTAACTTGAACAGATCACGGTGGCGTTGGCAAGCGGTTTTTGAACGTGACCTGCCAACGCCAAACGGTCACTCCTGGGCGAGCCAGACTTTGGCTTCGGCCAGTTCGGCATAGTGGAACAACCTGAACTTCGCTGGTACCGCAAAGCCAAACGCCGTAGCGGCGGTACGCAACCACGGCACGTCAGTGACCAAGGCGACGCGCTCCCAGCTGCTGAAATGACGCATGCCCAGCTTGGCATCGTCCCACATTGCGCCCGGATCGAAACCGGTGAAATCCCCGGCGGTCACATACAGCATGCGCAACTTGCGATTGAGCGCAAAGGCCGCCTCGACATCCGGAACGATGATGGTTTCGTAGTCTGCCGACGTCACCTGTCCGTGGGCAGTAAATCCCACCGTGCCTGCCGGCAACCCCTCGATCTGTGCAATCACGATGACTCTCCTTCGATTGGTCTGATGAAAGCATGGATCACCTGGCGTGAAGGGATTTTGATCACGGTCAAGCCGGCTCGATATGCCGTAGCAGCAACCGTGGCGTTTCGCGGCCCTGCCAGTCGTTGATGGTCAGCTCGTAGGCGGCACGCAGTCGGGCCGGTGGTGGCTGGCCATGGTAGGCGTTGAACATGACGGCGTCATGCAAGGCGCCATCGCGCGGGTCACGCAGTTGCAGGCGCAGGTGGCGCTCACCCATCACCTTCCAGCTGGCGCAGTCGAACAGGTTGTCAAACAGCGGCTCAGGGAAAGCCTGCCCCCACGGACCGGCCTCGCGCAACTGACGTGCCAGTGCCAGCGACGCGCAGCCAGGCGGCAGCTCGCCGTCGGTATACAGCACCGCCTGCAGCCGCTCCGGCTCGATCATTTCCCGTGCGATGGCGTCGAAGGCCATGGCGAAGCGCTCGTAATCGGAGGCTTTCATGCTCAGCCCTGCCGCCATCGCGTGACCGCCGAATCGCTCGATAAGCCCTGGCTGGCGCGCATCGATGGCGGCCAGCGCGTCGCGGATGTGAAAGCCGGCGATGGAGCGCGCCGAACCGCGCAGGCTGTGCGGCTCGTCCTCGCTGGCGGGGGCGAAAGCGATCACCGGGCGGTGCAGCCGATCCTTCAGCTTGGAGGCCACCAGACCGATGACGCCGGCATGCCACGACGGCTCGAACAATGCCACACCGATCGCGGTGATATCGGTCAGGCCGACCACCATCTGCTCGGCTTCGGCCACCATCGAGGCCTGCAGGTCGCGGCGCTCCATGTTGATCGCGCTGAGCTGCTCGGCGTAACGGCGGGCCTGGGCGACATCATCGGTGAGCAGGCATTCCACCCCCAGCCGCATGTCCTCCAGTCGACCCGCCGCGTTCAGTCGCGGGCCGACGGCAAAGCCCAGATCGCTGGAACAAAGCGTGGCCAGGCTTCGCTTTCCGGATTCCACCAGGGCGGTGATGCCGGCGCAGGCTCGCCCGCTGCGGATGCGTTGCAAGCCCGCCTCCACCAGCACACGGTTGTTGAAATCCAGCGGCACCAGATCGGCCACCGTGCCCAGGGCGACCAGATCGAGCAGACGGGAAAGATCGGGTTCTGTACTTTTGCGATCGTCCTGATCGCGAGATTCAAACAATGCCTTTCCTTGTGTGCACTTCTCAACACGTGCGAACCATCCTCTCTCGCGCAGCCTCGCGCGCAGCGCCAGCAGCAGGTAGAACATCACGCCCACCCCGGCCAGCATCTTGCTCGGAAACGGGTCACCGGCCAGATTCGGGTTGACCATGGCATCGCAGGCCGGCAGCTGCTCACCGGGCAGGTGATGGTCGGTCACGATGACCCGGATACCACGTGCGCGGGCCGCTTCGACGCCGGTCACGCTGGCCACGCCGTTGTCGACGGTGACGATCAACTGCGGTGTGGGTTGCAGTGACTCGACCAGTGCCGTGCTCAGGCCGTAACCGTGTACAAAACGATTGGGAATGGCATAGCTCACCCGCTTTGCACCAAGCATGCGCAAGCCGCGCACTGCCACCGCGGTGCCGGTGGCGCCGTCGCAGTCATAGTCGCCCGCGATCAGGATCGTCCAGTCCTCACCAATCGCCTGAACCAGCAATTCGACCGCCTGCTCCATGCCGCCCAGTGTCTGCGGCGACAGCATGTATGCGAGCCGATGATCGGCCTGCGCCGGTGTGAGCACCCCGCGAGCGGCATAGATCTGTTGCAGTACCGGGTGCACCGCGGCGGGCCAGCCGTTGGGTTCACCCCTGCTCTCGCGACGTTGCAACTGCAGGGCGCTCAACGCCCTGCCCCACGCCAGAATCGCCAGCGGTGCCACGGCTTGTGCAGCCAGCGTTCGCCGCTGCTGAAATGCAGCATCAGCGGCCACTGCCCCAGCAGCGGCTGCAGCATCGGCCACCACCGTTCGGCCACCTCGTGCGCGGGTAGATCCTGCAGGTCGATCAGCCAGCCGGAGCGGGCGGAGGCGACGGTATCGGCAGTGCGATCCAGGTGCACACGATCGGCACCTGCGGCCAGTGCGCTCAACAGCAGGTCGTCGCTGATGACGCCGCGCAGATCGCTGCGTATCGATTTCGGCAGGCGCCCGCTACCCCACAACCACAGGCTGTTGATCGGCGGCAAACCGCGCTCGCGTCGCAGGGTGTTCAGCGGATGCTGGTGCAGCAGCACCTGAATGTCGTTGAGCAGGATGCGCCAGCGCCGCCCTTCCTTACCGGCGGGAAGATGTTGGGACAAATCCTCGCCCAGCGCCTGCTCGGGCGCGGCGAATTCCGGCAACATCAGATCGCGAGGCAATTGCACATGCCATCGATCCGGGGTGGAGACCAGCAGCTGCATGCCAGCTTCCTCGAAAAAGGGCTGCAATGCCTCGGCCAGGGTTTGCGCCTCGTCCATCTGCAACTGCAGCCGACCGCAGGCCAACAGGCGCGCACCGGTAAGATCCGGCTGAACCCACGCCGGGTCGGCGGACAGCCAACGTGTGTCCGCGGCGTCGCCGGCAAGGAACTCGCGGGTGATCGCGGCGGCAGGCAGCCGCTGATCCACACCTGAAAAATATTCACCCAGGCCGGCGAGATAACCCGAGGGGCCATCGCCGAGGCGGTCAGCGCGGGCCAGCCACGCGCGCAGTGGATCGTCCGCCCCGACATGGGCCAGCGCCGGCAGCCACAGATGCAGTGCTTGCTCTGGCTGGTTGCCCACGCTGGACCTCAGGCTTCCAGTTGCTCGACGAGCTGCAGCCATTCCGTCTCCAGCGCTTCCTTCTCGCGGCGCAGCTCGATCTGGCGCTGGCCAAATTGCATCATTTCGTGGGTGGGGCCGTTATATGTGGCCGGATCGGCGAGCCGAGTCTCCAGCGCGGCCAGCTCGGTATCAATGGTGACGGTGCGGGTTTCGATCCGCTTCACGCGCTGGCGTGCGGCTTTTTCCTGCTCGCGCTGGGCACTGGTTTGGCGGCGTCGATCTTCAGGCGAAGCCTCCGGCTTCGTCGCGACGACAGGTGTTGCCGCAGCGACGACGGCCTTGGCCGCTTTCTTGTTCGCCGAGCCGCGGGTTTTCAGCCAGCGTGCATAGTCGTCGAGGTCGCCGTCGAAGCTTTCGACGATGCCGTCGGCCACGCGCCAGAAGCTGTCGCAGACCATGCCGAGCAAGTGGCGATCATGCGAGACCAGCACCAGCGCGCCGTCAAAATCGGCCAGCGCGTCGGCCAGGGCTTCGCGCATGTCCAGATCAAGATGGTTGGTCGGCTCATCCAGCAGCAGCAGGTTGGGCTTGTCCCACGCGATCAGCGCCAGCGCCAGGCGCGCGCGCTCGCCACCGGAGAAACCGTCGACCGATTCGAACGCACGGTCACCGGCGAAATTCCAGGTGCCGAGGAAGTCGCGCATCACCTGGGTCGCCACGCCGGGCGCCTTGTCCATCAGGTGTTCCAGCGCGCTGGCGCCGGCGCGCAGGCTTTCCACCGTGTGTTGGGCGAAGTAGCCGATCTTGAGGTCCTTGTGCGATTTGCGCTCACCCGTGAACGGTTCGAGCTCGCCGACCAGGGTCTTGACCAGGGTGGATTTGCCGGCGCCGTTCGGGCCGAGCAAGCCGATCCGCTGCCCCGCTTCGAGGCTGAAGCGCACGTCGGAGAGGATGATGTGGACCGCCTCGCCATCCCTCTCATGGCTGGCCGGGTCGAGCAGGTAGCCGGCGGTGATGTCTTCCAGCTGCAGCATGGAATCGGGCACGCGTGCAGGTTTGGCAAACTCGAAACTGAAGCCGCGTTCGGCACGTACCGCCTCGGTACCAGCCAGCTTTTCCAGCCGCTTCATGCGCGATTGCGCCTGCTTGGCCTTGGTCGCCTTGGCCTTGAAGCGATCGATGAATGACTGCAGATGCGCCCGCTCGGCCTGCTCACGCTCGTGCGAAATCTGTTGCTGGCGCAACTGCTCGGCGCGCAGGCGCTCGAACGCGCTGTAGTTGCCGGTGTAGAGCTTGGCCTTGCCGTCGTTGAGGTGCAGCGTGTGGGTGATCACGCCGTCGAGGAATTCGCGGTCATGCGAGATGATCAGCAAGGTGCCCTGATAGCGGCGCAGCCATTCTTCGAGCCACAGCACGGCATCGAGATCGAGATGGTTGGTGGGCTCATCCAGCAGCAGCAGGTCCGAAGGGCACATCAATGCCCGGGCCAGGTTCAGCCGCCCACGCCAGCCGCCGGAAAACTCCTGCACGGCGCGCTCGTGGGTTTCCGGTGAAAAGCCCAGGCCATGCATCAACCGCCCTGCACGGGCACGACCGTCGTAACCGTGCAACTCCTCGATGCGCTGATGGGCCTTGGCCATTGCTTCCATGTCACCGAGCTCGCCCGCCTCAGCCTCGGCGCGCAATGCCTCGGCCAGTTCCTCGTCGCCGCCCAGCACATAGTCGATCGCCGCATCCGGCAATGCCGGCGTTTCCTGATCGACCGAGGCCAGCCGCAGCTTGGCTGGCATGTCCAGCTCACCGGAATCGCTTTCCAGTTTGCCCTGCAAGGCGGCAAACAGGCTGGATTTGCCACAACCGTTACGGCCGATCACACCCAGCCGCCAGCCACCCTGGATGACCAGATCGATGTCGGAAAGCAGCAGTCGCGTGCCGCGGCGCAAGGCGAAATGTCGAAACGAAATCATGAAAAACCGTATCCAGACCGGGCAGGCGTTCGCCCGCAGCCGACCATGATAGCGTCGATACGGTTATTCTCGACCAAATCGTAGTGGATGCCAGTGCCACAGCTGAATGCCGAATCCATCGCAATCAACGCAGCTCAACGTGGCGTAGCATCGGCGGTTCTGCTACAACGACGCCGCATACAGTCTTGTCTGGAGAGGGGAGCCATGGTCAAGTTCACAAGCAGTCTTTCGATCGTCGCCATGATGGTCGCCGTCGCCGGTTTTGGCGTCTCGCCGCCAGTTCACGCGGCACAGTCCGGCAAGGGCGATAGCCTGCTTATCCATCGGGTGCAGCAGGAAAAGTCCATGAACCTGCCCCGTCGCGGGCTGAGCATGAGCCAGGTGGAGAAAACGTGGGGTGCTCCGCAGCGCAAACTGTCGCCACGCGGCGGAGACAGCAGGAAGCATCCGCAGATCAATCGCTGGGAATACCCGGGTTTCATCGTGTATTTCGAACACAGCCACGTGATCCACTCGGTGCTCAATACACCGGCCGGCAACAACACCAACCCGTCCGCCGCGCACTGATCCGGCGAACCCTGACGCGGCCTGTGGCGACACGGGCCGCGTTTTTATGGTGCGTATCCCAAGTGCGCCCCCCTCGGGGCGTGCAAAACGGCAGCCCTGCCGTTTTGTCGTGTGCGTCATCGTTTAAACTTCACAACCCGGCGCCATGACGGTGCCAGCCCGACGTATGTGAGATTCCGACATGACCGAACACCGCTGGCGTCTGCCTGCAGAGTGGGAACCGCAGGCCGCAGTACTCATCGCGTGGCCGCACGCCGACACCGACTGGGTCGAGCGACTTGCCTCGGTGGAAACCACATACGTCGCACTGGCCGCTGCTGTGGTCCGGTTCCAGAAGCTGGTGGTGGTGGTTCCCGATGACGCCCTGCGCGAACACGTGGACGCTCTTTTGAAGGCATCGCGGATCGATCTGGCACGCGTGCAGTTTGTCTCGCTGCCTTATGACGACACCTGGCTGCGCGACTCCGGTCCGATCACGCTCAAGGCGGCCGAGGCGTCATTCCAGTTGACCGATTTTCGCTTTACCGGCTGGGGTGGCAAGTTTGGCGCCGAGCAGGACGATGCGCTGGTCGCCGGGCTCGCCAGCGCAGGTGTGTTTGGCCATGCCGCGCACAAGCGCGTGGACTGGGCGCTGGAAGGCGGCGCTATCGAAAGTGACGGTGCCGGCACCGTGCTGACCACCTGGCGCTGCCTGGTGCAACGACATCCGGAACAGTCGCGCGAGGAGATGAGCGCGATCCTGCGCGACAGCCTGCATGCATCGCGGGTGTTGTGGCTGGATTACGGTTATCTGGAAGGCGACGACACCGACGCGCATATCGACACGCTGGCGCGCTTTGCGCCAGGCGACCGCATCGTTTTTCAGGCCTGCGATGATGTCGCCGACCCGCATCATGACGAACTGCAACGCATGGCCGCCGAACTGGCTGCCTTGCGTACCGTCGATGGTCAGCCCTACCAGCTCCATCCCCTGCCCTGGCCCAAGCCCATCCTCGACCAGGGCCGTCGGCTGGCAGCGTCGTATGCAAACTATCTGATCGTCAACGGGGCCGTCCTGGTGCCTGCCTATGACGACCCTGCCGACGACGAGGCCGCTCGCATCATCGGCAGCGCCCACCCGGGCCGCGAAGTCGTGCAGGTACCCTGCCGCCCGTTGATCTGGCAGAACGGCAGCCTGCACTGCATCACCATGCAGCTTCCGGCTGGGCTGACTTGAGTTTCATCCGCTTCGGCTAAACTTGACGGTCTGCCAAATCAGGCGACACCAGGATTGAAGCCGATGACCCGCAAGACCCTGAAGGTCGCGCTGCTGCAGGACACCGATCGCGGCAGCCGCGACGCCAATCTCGATGCCATCGAAACCAGCCTGTGCGAAGCCGCCGCAGCGGGTGTCGAGCTGGTGCTGCTGCAGGAGCTGCACAACGGTCCGTATTTCTGCCAGCACGAGTCGGTCGACGTGTTCGATCAGGCCGAGAGCATTCCCGGCCCCGGCACCGCGCGCATCGGCAAGCTGGCCGAGGAACTGAAACTGGTGGTGGTCGCCTCGTTGTTCGAACGGCGTGCGGCCGGGCTGTACCACAATACGGCGGTGGTGTTCGATCGCTCCGCGACGATTGCGGGCACCTACCGCAAGATGCATATCCCGGACGATCCGGCGTTCTACGAAAAGTTCTACTTCACGCCGGGCGACCTGGGCTTCGAGCCGATCGAGACCTCGGTCGGCCGTCTCGGTGTGCTGGTGTGCTGGGATCAGTGGTATCCGGAAGCCGCGCGGCTGATGGCGCTGGCTGGTGCGGAGTTGCTGCTCTACCCGACCGCGATCGGCTGGGATCCCGACGACGAGCAGGCCGAGAAGGACCGCCAGCGCGATGCCTGGATCACCGTGCAACGCGGCCATGCCGTGGCCAACGGCCTGCCCCTGCTCGCCTGCAACCGCACTGGCTTCGAAGCCGATCCCAGCAAGGTCGGCGCCGGCATCCAGTTCTGGGGTTCCAGTTTCGTGGCCGGCCCGCAGGGTGAGTTTCTGGCCCAGGCCGGCAACGATCAGCGCGAGTTGCTGCTGGCCGAAGTTGATCTTGCCCGCAGCGAGCATGTGCGCCGGATCTGGCCGTTCCTGCGTGATCGCCGCATCGATGCGTACGCCGACCTGCTCAAGCGCTATCGAGACTGAGCCACTGTTGATCGCTTGCTCCCCCGCATGGTCGACCCCATGCTGGGGCTTCCCCCTACGACCGGCGTGCTGATCGCATGAGTGTTCCCGAAACCGAAATCACCTCCTTGCCCGCCCTGCAAGGGCAGCCGATCGAGCGCGTGCAGCGCGACGGCGTGGAATATGTGGTGCTGGGAACCGCCCATGTATCGCGCAGCAGCATGGAGGCGGTCGACGCCCTGCTTGCCCATGAACACTTTGATGCAGTCGCGGTGGAGCTGTGCGAAAGCCGGGCGCAAAGCATGCGTGACCCGGAGGCCTTCAAGCAGCTGGATCTGTTCAATGTCATCCGCCAGGGCAAAGCCGGCATGGTGGCTGCCAGCCTTGTACTGTCCGCCTTCCAGAAGCGCTTGGCTGACCAGTCCGGCATCCTGCCTGGTGCGGAAATGAAGGCGGCGATGGATGGTGCTGAACAGCGGGGCCTGCCGCTCTGGCTGATTGACCGCGAAGTCGGCACCACGCTCAAGCGCGCCTGGCGCAGTGTCGGTTTCTGGCAGCGCTTCGGTCTGCTCGGTGGCTTGCTCGCCAGCGTATTCGAGCGCGAGGAAATCGGCCATGCCGAAGTCGAGAAACTGAAACAGGGTGACTTGCTCGAGAGCGCGTTCAGCGAGTTCGCCAGTGAGTCACGCCCGTTGTTCGACAGCCTGATCGGCGAACGCGACATGTTCATGGCCGCACGCCTGCGCGAGGAGGCTTCCCGCAGCGTCAGCGCCGAGCCGCGTCGGGTGCTGGTGGTGATTGGCGCCGGCCACCTCAAGGGCCTGTGCACCCTGTTGCGTGAGGAACAGGCTGACCCGGCTAGCACCGTTGCCGACCTCGCCAGCACACCGCCCAAGGCGCGCTGGCCCAAGTGGGTGGCAGGTGGCTTGGTGCTGCTGGTGTTTGCCGCCATCGCCTGGGCATTCCATCGCAACACGGCGCTGGGTACACAGGCGTTGCTGGCGTGGGTGCTTTACACCGGCGGCTTCTCCGCCATCGGTGCCGTGATCGCCGGGGCTCACCCGCTGAGCATCCTTGCCGCTTTCGTTGCGGCGCCGATCAAACCTTTCCGCCCCGGCATTCCCTCCGGCGGCATCAGCGCCATGGTCGAAGCGTGGGTACGACGCCCCCGGGTGGTCGACTTCGACACCTTGCGCGACGATATCGGTCACTGGAGCGGATGGTGGAAAAACCGCGTGGCACGCACCCTGCTCAACTTTTTTCTGGTCAGCGCCGGCACCATCATTGGTGAATACACCGCCGGCATCCATATCTTCAAGAGCCTGATCTGACGCACTGACCCGATACGGGCGGCGGCATCGCGCATGTTACGATGCGCGCCGCTCGCCGCATCTCAGCCGCACGAGCCTGCATCCCGCCCGGATGGCGAAACTGGTAGACGCAAGGGACTTAAAATCCCTCACCCTCACGGGTATCCCGGTTCGATTCCGGGTCCGGGCACCAACGCTAGACCGTAACAACAAAAACCCGCCATTGGCGGGTTTCTTTTTGGCTGGATGACAGCCGGATCGCAATGGAGGCCTAGGTCGGAATCGAACCGGCGTACGCGGCTTTGCAGGCCGCTGCATGACCACTCTGCCACCAGGCCATTGCTTGTTGCACTTCGATCAGAATGATCGCAGATGACTTGAAAAAACAAAACCCCGGTGGTCCGAGGCTTTGCGTAAAACTGGAGCGGGAAACGAGACTCGAACTCGCGACCCCGACCTTGGCAAGGTCGTGCTCTACCAACTGAGCTATTCCCGCATCTGAGCCGTGAATCATACCAGATTGGAGTTGATTGTGAATAGCCACAAGGCCACTCCCAACCGGCGTTTTCCAAACTGGCCTGGCGTGATGTGCTGAAACGCGCAGGCACATCATCCAAAACAAAGCCCCGAACGGGTCAGGGCTTCATCGTAAAACTGGAGCGGGAAACGAGACTCGAACTCGCGACCCCGACCTTGGCAAGGTCGTGCTCTACCAACTGAGCTATTCCCGCATTGGAGCCGCGCATTCTAATACGTGAAACAAGATCGTCAAGCCCGAACTGAAACAAAGTTCACGCATCGCCCGCGTCATGGCTACGCGAAGCAGGTACGTCACCCCGCAGCATCGGCCAAGCCGCGCGCAGATAGTAGAGTCCCGACCAGATCGTCAGCACCCCGGCGATGACCAGCAGGCCCTCGCCGATGTGATAAAGGCGCAGCGCCGTCGCTTCCTTTTCGTGCTGAACGATCAGCACCACCAGCGCCACCATCTGCATCACGGTCTTCAGTTTGCCGATCAAGGCCACCTTCACGGTGGCACTCATGCCGATTTCAGCCATCCATTCGCGCAACGCCGACACGCTGATTTCGCGCCCCACGATGATCGCCGCGGTGATCGCCATCAGGATGCCGGACCAGCCGCTGCTGGGATGCGACTGAACCAGCAGGAACAGCGTCACCGCCACCATCAACTTGTCGGCGACCGGATCGAGAAATGCGCCGAATGCCGAGGTCAGGTTCATCCGCCGTGCAAGGTAACCATCGAGCCAGTCGGTAAATGCCGCCAGCACGAACACGATCGCTGCCGTGATGTTATGGCCGGGAAAGGGCATGTAGAAAACCGCCACCATCACGGGCAGCAAGGCCACTCGGAACAGGGTCAGCCAGGTCGGCAGGTTGATGCGCATGATTCATGTCCGTGTCTTTGTTGCAGTGTCTCATGCCATCGCCTGGCGCATGAATGAATTCGTCACAGCCATTCAGCCGTGCAGGCTTGCATAGATGCGTTCGGCCAGACCGCGATCAATCCCTTTTACCTGCATCAGCTCTTCGATGCCTGCGCTCTCCACGCCTTGCAGGCCACCGAAGGCCTTGAGCAGGGCTGATCGGCGCCGCGCGCCCACGCCAGGTACGTCTTCGAGCACGCTGCGTTCGCGCGCCTTTTCGCGACGCTTGCGGTGACCGCTGATCGCAAACCGATGTGCCTCGTCGCGGACCGCGGCGACCAGATGCAGTGCCGGCGATGATGAACCGGGATGCAGCTCGCGATCCAGGCTTCCTGCTTCGTGCCGCGCCAGGATGAGGGTCTCTTCGCCCGCACGCCGGCCCGGGCCCTTGGCCACGCCGACGACCTCGATGCCGGTCACGCCCAGCGCCTGCAGCACATCCAGTGCTTGCGCCACCTGTCCGCTGCCGCCGTCAATAAGCAACACGTCCGGTCGCGCGCCCTCCCCTTCGGCGACCTTGCGGAAGCGGCGGGTCAACGCCTGATGCATCGCGGCGTAGTCGTCTCCCGGCGTGATGCCGCTGATATTGAAGCGCCGGTAGTGCGATTTTTCAGGCCCCTCCGGGCCAAACACCACACAGGAAGCGACGGTCAGTTCGCCCATCGTATGGCTGATGTCGAAGCATTCGATGCGTCGCGGCAGCGAGGCCAGCCCCAAGACCTTTTGCAGATCGTCAAAGCGGGTGCCCAGCGTCTGGCGGCTGGCGAGCCGCGCGGTGAGCGAGGCCTGCGCATTGCGTTCGGCCATCTGCAGAAATTGCGCCCGGTCGCCACGCACACTGGATTTCAGCTCCACCGTGCGACCGGCCTGCTCGCTCAGCAATTCGCCAAGAATCTGCTGGTCGGCGAGCGGCTGCCCCAGGATCAACTCGCGGGGAACCGGCCGGTCGAGGTAGTACTGCGCGATGAACTGTGCCACCACATCGGCCGGCTCGGCGTCCAGCGGCAGGCGCGGAAAGAAGTCGCGCGTGCCCAGGCTGATGCCGTTGCGGAAGAACAAGACGCTGACGCAGGCCAGGCCCGCCTCGATGCAGCAGGCGATGACGTCCATGTCCGCACTGGCGCCCTGTACATGGTGCTGCGCCTGAAGCTGACGCAAGGCGGCCACCTGATCGCGCAACTTGGCCGCGCGCTCGAACTGCAGCGCCTTGCTGGCCTGCTCCATCTGTTCGCCCAGTTCGTCGATTACCGCATTGCTGCGGCCTTCGAGAAACATCTCGGCATGGCGCACGTCGCTGCGGTAATCATCAACGCTGATCAACTGCACGCAGGGCGCCGTGCAGCGGCCGATCTGGTGCTGCAGGCAGGGTCGCGAGCGGTTGCGGAAATAGCTGTCCTCGCACTGGCGCACCTTGAACAGCTTCTGCATCAGGCTGAGGCTCTCGCGCACCGCATAGGTGCTGGGGTAAGGCCCGAAATAGCGTCCAGGCAGGTTGCGCGAAGCACGATGGAAGGCCAGTCGCGGATAGTCTTCACCGCCTGACAGGTAGATGTAGGGGTAGCTTTTGTCGTCGCGCAGCAGAATGTTGTAGCGCGGCTTGAGTGACTTGATCAGCTGCGATTCGAGCAGCAAGGCCTCGCCCTCGGTGCGCGTAACCGTGATCTCGACACTGGCGATCTGCGCCACCATCGCGGCGATGCGCGGTTCCATCCGCGGCTTCAGGAAGTAGCTTCCCACCCGTTTCTTCAGGTTGCCGGCCTTGCCTACATAGAGCAGTTCGCCGGCCGCATCGAAATGGCGGTAGACACCGGGCGAGGAGGTAAGCGTGCTGACGAAGGCCTTGCCGTCGAAGGGGAGCGAATGCGCAGATTGCATGCCGACATTCTAGCCGCTGGGCTGAACCCTGCGCTGAAGAGCCGGCTCAGCGGCCAGACAGCAGCCACTGCTCGGCGCGCTGCAGATCAGCCTCGGTATCTATCCCTGGCGGAAACGGTTCCGGACTCAGCTGCACGGCGATGGTATGACCGTGTTCAAGTACGCGAAGTTGCTCCAGCGACTCGACCTGCTCCAGCGGCGTGCGAGTCAGTCCCGCATAGCGCACCAGGAACGCGGCCCTATAGGCATAAATGCCGATATGCCGCAGGAAGGGCATCCCATCCGGCAGCACATCGCGGTCGACCGCAAACGCATCGCGCGCCCAGGGAATTGGTGCGCGGCTGAAGTACAGCGCTCGTCCGTTGGCGGCACGCACCAGCTTCACCACGTTGGGATCAAACAGCTCTTCGGCGTGAGTGATCGGCGTCGCCAGGGTGGCCATCGGCGAGTCATCGGTGGCCAGTGCCTGCGCCACCGCACGGATGCCGGCGGCGGGCGCGAAGGGCTCGTCACCCTGCAGGTTCACCACGATGGCGTCATTCGTCCAGCCATAGCGCGCGGCACATTCGGCCAGCCGGTCGCTGCCGGAAGCATGATCGCCGCGAGTCATGCAGATATCCACGCCATCGAGCCCGGTCAGTGCCGTGGCGATTCGCGGATCATCCACCGCCACCACCACCTGGCTGGCACCGGCCTGCAACGCCCGCTGTGCCACGCGCACCACCATCGGCACGCCGCCGATCGACCGCAACGGCTTGGCCGGCAGGCGGGTCGAGCCGTAGCGGGCGGGAATCGCAACGATGAAGGGAGGAACAGCGTGGGACATGGAAAACCTTCAGACGGACGGTCGCGGTGACCGTCACGATACACGGACCGCGACGACCCGCTCAGTCGACCTGCTGCAGATTGAAACCACAGCCATTGGCCAAATCGAGAAAGCCCGGGAACGAGGTGGCTACGTGGCGGCAATCATTGATCCGCACCGGTCCCGTCGCCACCAGCCCGGCGACCGCGAAGCTCATGGCAATGCGGTGGTCGGTGAGGCTTTCCACGGTGCCGCCGCCGATCGAGCCACCCTCGATGATGGCGCCATCCGGCGTTTCCTCGAGCGCCACGCCGAGGGCCTTAAGACCGGTCGCCATGGTGGCGAGACGGTCGGACTCCTTCACCCGCAACTCGGCCGTGCCGCGGATCACCGTGCGACCGTTGGCGACGGCGGCGGCGATGAACAGCACCGGGAATTCGTCGATCATGTCCGGCACCAATGCTTCGGGCAGCTCGATGCCGTGCAGCGGGGCATGCCGTACCAGCAGATCACCCACCGGTTCGCCGCCGCTTTCGCGCGGATGCTCCACCGTGATGTCCGCCCCCATCAGCCGCAATGCCTGTAGCAGGCCGGTGCGGCGCGGGTTGAGGCCAACCGCGGGCAGAAGCAGTTCGGAACCGGGCACGATGCTGGCGGCGACCAGGAAAAACGCCGCCGAGGAAAAATCGGCCGGCACCTCCACCGCAGTGGCGTGCAATGCGTGCCCACCAGTGAGCCTGGCATGGCCAGGAGTGAAGCTGATCGGCCAGCCGAACGCGGCGAGCATGCGCTCGGTGTAGTCGCGGGTCGGGTGCGGTTCGATGATTTCGGTCTCACCCTCCGCGTAGAGACCAGCCAGCAGCAAAGCGGATTTCACCTGAGCACTGGCCACCGGCAGTTCGTAGCGAATACCGTGGAGCCCCTGCCCGCCACGTATCCTCAGGGGCGGCAGCCCATCCAGGGTGTCGATGCGTGCACCCATTTGCGCCAGCGGATCGGTCACCCGGCGCATCGGCCGCTTCGACAGCGAGGCGTCGCCCACCAGCGTGCTGTCGAACGCCTGCCCGGCAAGCAGGCCGGCCAGCAGGCGCATGCCGGTCCCCGCGTTGCCGCAATCCAACGGCTGGTTCGAGCCACGCAAGCCGTGCAGGCCGACACCATGCACCACGCGCTCGCCTGCCGAAGGCGCCTCGATTGTCACGCCGAGTTGCACCAGCACGGCGGCGGTGGCGCGGGTGTCTTCACCTTCAAGGAAGCCGCGGATATGCGAGATACCTTCGGCGATGGCGCCGAACATCAACGCGCGGTGCGAAACCGACTTGTCACCGGGCATGCGCATACTGCCGTTCAGGCGGCGGCCCGGTTGGCTGCTCCAGTCCAGACGATTCAAGCGATCTTCTCCATGCTGATCCAGGGTGTCTTCAGGCCGCTCAGGGCAGCGCTACCGGGTAGGAACCCAGCACGCGTACAGTGGCCGCCGATTCGCCAATATCGTGCACGGCGGCCTGCAGTGCCTCATCGTGGATATGGCCGGAGACATCGATGAAGAAGGCGTACTGCCACTTGCCGGTATGTGCCGGTCGCGACTCGATGCGGTTCAGGCTGATGCCATGCTTGGCAAACGGGCTGAGCACGTCATACAAGGCGCCAGGCTTGTCGTTGACGGTGATCAGCAGCGACGTACGATCGTTGCCTGAGGGCGGGAACAGCGAGCGACCAATCACCAGGAAGCGGGTGGTGTTGTCGGCGCGGTCCTCGATGCCGTTGGCCACCGTTTTAAGGCCGTAGACCTTGCCCGCCGTCTCGCCAGCAATAGCCGCCGAGTCGTCGGAGTGACGGGCCATCCGGGCCGCCTCGGCATTGCTGCTGACCGCAATGCATTCCACGCCGGGAAGGTTGATGCGCAGCCAGGTCTTGCACTGCTGCAGCGACTGCGCATGCGCATAGATGCGCTTCACATCCTCCAGCTTGCCGGCCTGCGAGTGCAGGCACTGGTGCACGCGCAGCTCCACTTCACCGCAAATGGTCGCCTTGGAAGTGAGGAACATGTCCAGGGTGATCTGGATCATGCCCTGCCCCGAATTTTCCACCGGCACCACGCCGAAGTCGGCATGGCCAGCGGCAACCTCCTGGAATACCTCTTCGATACTGCCCAGCGGAAGGCCATAGGCGGCATGGCCGAAATGCTTGCGCACGGCTTGTTCGCTGAACGTGCCTTCCGGACCGAGAAAGCCGATTTTCAGGGGATCTTCCTGCGCCAGACAAGACGACATGATCTCGCGGAACAGGCGCACCATCTCGGCATCCGACAACGGGCCATCGTTGCGATCGACCACCATGCGCAGCACATGGGCCTCGCGCTCAGGCCGGTAATAATCGATGGCGGACAGGCCTTCGCCCTTCACCTTGGCTACGGTCTTCGCATGTTCCGCGCGCTCGGAGATCAATTGCTGGATATGCCGGTCGATGCTGTCGATGCGTTCCCGCATCTCGCTCAATGGTGTTTTCTCGTCCGCCATGATTTAGCCGCCTAAAAGTAAAGAAGTCCGACCGCAATACAGCATCTTGCCTGAAAATTGCCGGGCGCGGGCAATCAACCGTGTCGTCGGGCAAAATCCCGCATGAACGCGCTCAGGGCTTGCACGGCTTCCACCGGAACGGCGTTGTAAAGGGAGGCGCGCATCCCGCCCAGTGCCTTGTGCCCCTTGAGCGCCAGCAGGCCGGCCGCCTCGGACTCCTTCAGAAAAGTCGCGTCCAGTGATGCGTCGTGCAAGGTGAAACGCGCATTCATTCGCGAACGGTCGGAACGTTCGATCGGGTTGCTGAAATAGCCGCCTGAACCGTCGATGGTTTGATACAACAGCTCAGCCTTTTCTCGATTCCGCTCAGCCATGACTGTGAGGCCGCCCTGCTCCAGCAACCACTGGAAAGTCAGCCCGGCCACATACCAGCCCCAGGTATTGGGAGTGTTGAGCATCGAGTCGTTGGCGGCCTGCTCCGCATAGCGGAAGATCCGCGCCATCGGCCGCCCAGCCCGCTGCAGCAGATCACGACGAATGATCATCACCACCAGGCCGGAAGGGCCGATATTTTTCTGCGCACCGGCGTAGATCAGCCCGAACCGGGAAACGTCGAGCGGCTCGGACAGGATATTGGAGGACATATCAGCCACCAACGGCACCGCACCGACGTCGGGAACCTGATGAAACTCGATGCCGTGAATCGTCTCGTTCGACGTGTAATGGACGTAGGCGGCCCGAGGGTCGAGCTGCCAGCTTTCCGGTGTGGGCAATCGCCGATAGTCGTCGGCCTTCGCACTGGCGGCTACGTTGACCCGTACATAGGCAGCCGCTTCGCTGATGGCCTTTTCGCTCCAGTGGCCACTGTCGATGTAGTCGGCACTGGCGCCTTCTTCGGCCAGGTTCATCGGGATCTGCGCGAACTGCTGGGTAGCGCCACCCTGCAGGAACAGGACGGCATAGTCATCCGGTATCGCCATCAAGCGGCGCAGATCGGCTTCAGCCTGGGCCGCCATGGCGATGAAAGGCTTGCCGCGATGGGACTGCTCCATCACCGAGGAGCCCGTGCCATTCCAGTCCAGCATTTCGCGCTGGGCGCGCTCAAGCACTGCCAACGGCAACGCTGCCGGACCAGCGCTGAAATTCCACACTCTGCTCACGTGCTCTTGCATCCTGTCGAGATAGTCCGCGCATTATGGCGCGGCGCAGCACGAGGGCGTCAACTGCCTCGGCAGCACACGCTCAGAAGCGAATCAACAAGGCCAGCGCAATACCCAGCGCGATGACCGCCGCGGTTGCAATCAACCACCAGACTTCACCGGCTGGACCGGCGTCTTCCTCAGGCAGATGACTGGGTGGCAACCTGGCCGTCACGATCCTGGGTTCCGGCTCCATTCCTGGCGCATCGAGTACGAACCGGTGCATGGCCAGCCCGACCTGATCGCCTGGCTGCAAGGCGGCACGTGACACGGTGACGCCGTTGACCCGCAACAGATGACGCGTCGATGGCTGGACTGGGTCGAGCATCAGCTTTCCATCCTCCCAGCCAATCCGTACCGACGCCGTATCGCCTTGCGGCAGCTCCAGCGGGCACCTACCCGGCGGTCCAAGCAGCACGCTTTCACGCAAGGGCAGTACCCGTCCCGAAAGCGGTCCTGAAACTGCCCGCAAGGCTACGGTGCAACGTTCCTGCTCCGGCATGATCAAGGGCGTGCGCTGGGACGGATCCTCATCGGCACGCAGCAACATGCGGCAATCCCCCACGCTGACCACATCGCCGAGGCGAAGCAGCGCGCGCTCTTGTACGGGGCGGGCGTTGACATAGACACGGTCAGCCGAGGGCAGCACTTGCAGCATCCAGCCGCGGCGATCGTGCTGGATACTCAGATGGTGGGGGGCGGCCTGCTTGGTGGCCAGCACGAGGTCATTGTCAGGCGCGCTGCCGACACGCAATTGCGCCTGTGTCCAATGAAAATCCTCGCGGGCCGCATGGGGAAATTCGATGCGCATGGGTGAACCGCTCGATAGACCACGAAACTTTAGCATGCAGCTTGTCACGCTTGATCAGCCCCAGCCGCATTAAGATGAGGCTTTGGTCCGGAGCTTCCAGATGCCCAGTATCGACATTCGCCGCCTCCATCAGCTTCCGATTCCCGAGGCCCGCGCCGTGGTGGACAAGGTCGCTGCCCGCATGCAGGAAAAATTCGGCATGGTCGGGCAATGGCAGGGGGATACCCTGAATTTTTCCAGATCCGGGGTCACCGGCTCGATTGCCGTGGGCAGCGACGTGATCGCGGTCAAGGCGGAGCTCGGCATGATGCTGACGCCACTCAAGGGTATGGTCGAGCAGGAAATCCGGCGCAAGCTGGACGAGCACTTCGCCTGACCAGCCTTGATGTTTCTTTAACCAGAAACCTATTCGTGGCATACTCGTCGGCTTACGCAGCCATGGCGGCTGCGCGTGAACCCCGGAACACATGGCCAAAGACGACGTCATCGAAATGGAAGGCACGGTCCAAGAGACCCTGCCCAACACCATGTTTCGTGTGCAACTTGAGAACGGGCATGTTGTGATTGCCCACATTTCCGGTCGCATGCGCAAGCATTACATCCGCATCCTCACGGGCGACAAGGTCAAGATCGAGATGACCCCGTACGACCTTAGCAAGGGTCGGATTACGTACCGCATGAAGTAATTCGCTGCTGGCGCGCCTGTCGCGCAGTGGTTGGCAACCGGATTGTCGGTTCCGAAAAAGCAAAGGCGGCGCAGTGCGCCGCCTTTGCTTTTCCTTGCGCTTGTGGCTGGGCGAGATCTTACTCGACCACCACCGGCAGCTTCTCCGCCGCCTTGCAGTCAACCTTCAACTCACCCTCGTGCACGCTCAGCTGTACCAGGCCGCCGTCGGCCAGCTTGCCGAACAGCAGTTCGTCGGCAAGCGCCCGCTTCACCTTCTCCTGGATCACCCGAGCCATCGGTCGCGCACCCATCTGCGGATCGAAACCATGCTCGGCCAGCCAGCGACGCGCGTCGGCGTCCACGTCCAGGCTGACGTGTTTCTCCGACAGCTGGCTCTCCAGCTCGATCAGGAACTTGTCCACCACGCGCAGGATGTGCTCGAAGTCGAGCGCACCGAACTGGATGACGGCGTCCAACCGGTTGCGGAACTCCGGCGTGAACAGACGGCGGATCACCTCCATCGCGTCAGACTCATGCTTCTGCTCGACGAAGCCCATGCTGCGTCGTGAGGCAATCGCCGCGCCCGCGTTGGTGGTCATCACCAGCACCACGTTCTTGAAGTTTGCCTCGCGACCGTTGGTGTCGGTCAGCACGCCACGATCCATCACCTGCAGCAGGATGTTGAACACATCCGGATGCGCCTTCTCGATTTCGTCCAGCAGCAGCACCGCATGCGGGTGCTTGGTCACGGCCTCGGTCAGCAGGCCGCCCTGATCAAAGCCGACATAGCCCGGAGGTGCACCGACCAGACGCGACACCGAGTGCCCTTCCATGTACTCGGACATGTCGAAGCGGATCATTTCGATGCCGAGCTGCATCGCCAACTGCTTGGTCACCTCGGTCTTGCCGACACCGGTGGGGCCGGCCAACAGGAAGCAGCCAATAGGCTTGGACGGATCGGCAAGGCCCGAGCGGGCCATCTTGATCGAGGCAGCCAGCGTTTCGATCGCAGGGTCCTGACCAAACACCACCATTTTCAGGTTGCGTTCGAGGTTGCGCAGCACGTCGCGATCCGAGGCGGAGACCTGCTTTGCCGGAATCCGCGCCATCTTGGCGACGATGTACTCGACTTCGCTGACGTCCACCGTACCGGTGCGCTGGTCTTCCGGCAGCAACCGCTGACGCGCGCCCGCTTCGTCGATCACGTCGATCGCCTTGTCCGGCAGCAGCCGATCAGGGATGTGCTTGACCGACAGGTCGACTGCCGCCTTCAACGCCTCGTTGGTATAGGCCACATGGTGGTGCTCCTCGAAACGCGAGCGCAGCCCCTTGAGGATCTCAATGCTGTCGGCCACCGTGGGCTCGACCACGTCGATCTTCTGGAAGCGACGTGCCAGCGCGCGATCCTTCTCGAACACGCCACGATATTCCTGGAACGTGGTCGAACCGATGCAGCGCAACTCGCCCGACGCCAGCATCGGCTTGATCAGGTTGGAGGCGTCCATGGTGCCCCCCGATGCCGAGCCAGCGCCAATGATGGTGTGAATCTCATCGATGAACAGGATCGCGCCTGGCTGCTTCTTCAGCTGGGCGATCACACCCTTCAAACGCTTCTCGAAGTCGCCACGGTACTTGGTGCCAGCCACCAGGGCGCCCAGATCAAGCGACCAGATGGTTGCGCTCTCCAGCACCTCGGGCACCTCTCCATCGACGATGCGCTTGGCCAGCCCTTCGGCCAGCGCAGTCTTGCCCACGCCCGCCTCACCCACATAGAGAGGGTTGTTCTTGCGCCGACGGCACAGGACCTGGATGGTGCGCTCGATTTCATCGGCGCGGCCGATCAGCGGATCGATCTTGCCTTCCAACGCCAGTTCGTTGAGGTTGCTGGCGAATTCGTGCAATGGATTGCCCTTCGGCTCACCACCCTCCTCGCCTTCCCGCTCGCTGCCGGCTGCACCGGCCGCCGGCTCGTCGCCGATCTTGGCGATGCCGTGCGATATGTAATTGACCACGTCGAGCCGGGTGATCTCCTGCTGGTGCATGAAATACACCGCATGCGAGTCCTTCTCGCCAAAGATCGCCACCAGCACGTTGGCGCCGGTGACTTCTTTCCGGCCAGACGATTGCACGTGATAAACCGCGCGCTGCAGTACCCGCTGGAAACCCAGCGTAGGTTGCGTGTCACGTTCGTCGCCGACCGGCAGCACCGGCACGGTTTCGTTGATAATGCGCGACAGCTCCGCCGACAGCCGTGGCAACTCGACCCCGCAGGCACGCAAGGCACCCAGTGCCGATTGATTTTCGGTCAGCGCCAGCAGCAGGTGTTCGACCGTCATGAACTCATGACGCTGTTCGCGAGCCTGCTTGTAGCACTGGCCGATGGTTACTTCCAGATCCTTGCTGAACATTCGGATCGTCTCCGCTTGCATTGTTGGGCGGCCTTGAGCGCCGCGATAACCACAAAATGGGGTCGATCAGAGCTTTTCCATAGTGCACAACAACGGGTGCTGGTGGGAGCGTGAATATTCGTTGACGTGAGTCACCTTGGTTTCTGCCACTTCCCGGGTAAACACGCCGCACACGCCCCGTCCACGGGTATGCACGTGCAACATTACCTGTACCGCCTGCTCCTGATCCAGGCTGAAAAAGCCGCGCAATACCTCGACCACGAAATCCATCGGGGTGAAATCATCGTTCAGCAGCAATACCTGAAACAGTGGTGGCCGTGCCACTTCCGGCTTGGCGGATTCAACTGCCAAGCCGCGGCCGCTGTCGTGCTCGTGTTCGTTTTCTTGGGACATGGTTTCTTGGGTTGTGTTCTCTGTCATGAAGTATACGCCGCAGTGGATGCAGCCCACTCCGGCGGTTCATCGTTACAGGTGATGGCACAATGGACGCTTTTCCAGTCCTCATCCTGCCCATGGTCGATTCCAAGTCCCTTCCTGAAGTCTGGCGCCCTCACGTGACCGTGGCCTGTGTCGTGGCCGACGGGGACCGCTACCTGATGGTGGAAGAAGAGGTCTCCGGAAAACTCGCCTACAACCAGCCTGCCGGCCATCTTGATGATGGCGAGAGCCTGCTCGAGGCCGCCGTGCGCGAAACCCTGGAAGAGACCGGCTGGACGGTCGAGTTGCAGCATCTGATCGGCATGCACCAGTGGCGCAGCACCGAGCATGGCGATGCGGTATTGCGCTTCAGTTTTGCCGCGCGCGCCATCAGTCATGATCCTGATCGCCCGCTGGATACCGGCATTCGTCGCGCACTATGGCTCACTCGCGCTGAGATCACTGATCTGGGAGGGCGTTTGCGCAGTCCGACGGTGCTGTTGAGCATCGACGCCTGGCTGGCCGGCAAAAATCTGCCACTGGACAGCCTCGGCTACCTTCCCGAGGGCAGTCGCCGATGAAGGTCATGCTGGGCATGTCCGGCGGTGTCGATTCCTCGGTAGCCGCCTTGCTGCTTCAGCAGGCCGGCCATCAGGTGGAAGGCCTGTTCATGCATAACTGGGAGGAGGATGAGCGATCCGGCCCCTGCACTGCTGATGCCGACCGCAAGGACGCTGTGGCCGTATGCGGGCGACTGGGTATCCCCTTTCACGCGCGCAACTTTGCGAGCGAGTACTGGGACGGCGTGTTCGAGCACTTCCTGGCGGAATACCGCGCCGGACGCACCCCCAATCCCGATGTGCTGTGCAACCGTGAAATCAAGTTCAAGACCTTTCTGAATGAGGCGCACGCGCTGGGCGCGGAAAAGATTGCCACCGGCCACTATGCGCGCGTCGATTGCGTGGATGGCCAGTATCGGCTGTTGCGCGCAATCGATGCGAGCAAGGACCAGAGCTATTTTTTGCACGCGCTGGGCCAGCAGGCACTGGCCGCCACACTGTTCCCGCTCGGTGAGATCGAGAAGACGCGCGTGCGCGAGCTGGCCAGGGAGGCTGCGCTGCCCACCCATGCGAAGAAGGATTCGACCGGCATCTGCTTCATAGGCGAGCGCGACTTTCGCAGTTTCCTGGCCCAGTACATTCCAGCTCGCGCCGGTGAGATGCGCACCCCGGATGGCGAGCTGATCGGTGAGCACCAGGGCGTGATGTATTACACCCTGGGCCAGCGAAACGGTTTGGGCATTGGCGGGCGGCATGGTGCCAGCGGCGAAGCCTGGTTCGTGGTGGGCAAGGATGTCGCCTCCAATGTGCTGTACGTGGCGCAAAGCGGCAAAAACCACTGGCTCTACTCCAGCACGCTGCGCACCGAAGCACCCCACTGGATTGCCGGTGTCGCACCCGCCAGCGAATTTCGCTGCACCGCCCGCACCCGCTATCGTCAGTCCGACCAGGCTTGCGTGGTGACCGTGCAGGAGGACAGCGTTGCGGTACGCTTCGACGAACCGCAGCGTGCCGTCACCCCCGGGCAGTCGGTGGTCTTCTACGCTGACGAGGTCTGCCTCGGCGGCGCGGTGATCGCGGCTACTGATGCAGCCTACGGCGGCCTGCTGCCGGCTTTCACTCCCTCCATCATCCCCATCGCAAGAGAATCGTCATCCCGTGTTTGAAACTTTTGGCATGAACGAAGAACGTGTACTTGGCCTCGCCGGTCTGTTCCAGGCTTGCACGCTGGCCCAGCAACTGGCCAATGAAGGCCGTTGCGACGACGCGGCGATGGAAGCCGGCGTAGCCAGCATCTTTCGCATCGACGCACCATCGGTAGTGGGTGTTTACGGCAATATTTCGAATCTGCGCATCGGCTTGCGCAGCCTGATCACCCAACTCGACGAAAGCGACAAGGACATGTCGGTGACGCGCATGGTGGTGACGGTGATGCGACTGGAGCGCAGCCTCGCGGGACGACCGGAGTTGCTGGAAAAACTGCAACAGGGAATCCTCGCTGCGCAACGCCAGGTCGAGCACTTCGGTCAGGATTCGGACCAGGTCATCAGCCGCCTGGCCGAGCTGTATGCGTCGACCCTGTCCACGCTGCGTCCGCGGGTAATGGTCAGCGGCAATCCGCTGCAATTGCAGCAGCCGAAGGTCGTGCAGCGGGTCCGCGCGAACCTGCTTGCCGCCGTGCGCTCAGCTGTGCTGTGGCGCCAGACGGGTGGGCGTCAGTGGCAATTGCTGGTGTATCGGCGCCAGTGCAGCATGCTTGCGCGCGGCTTGCTGACTGGCGCCACCCTTGATAATCGCTGATGGCTGGCGCATCCCGCTGAGCTGACGACCTGGTCCGGAAAAGCAAACGGCGGGCAATGCCCGCCGTTTTCCTTCCCTGGGTCGAACTCCCTTGCGATAACCGTTTACCAGCTTACGCCCATATCATGCAGAGCCAGCATGACAGTCGCATGATGACCGCATGTCAGCCAGCCATCGTGCAGGCGTATTCACCGATCAAAACTTGTACGCGATCATCACGCGGTTGTAAGTGAAAGACTGATTGCCTGGATTCAGGCCGGTGCCGCCGACCGAACGCTCCCAGCGATTGCGCAGCGACAGGCCCTTCAGGTAGCCGTCCAGGTTGTAGATGATGTCGAAGTAGACGTCGTGGCTGTTTCCGCGCAGGTCGGTGGTGTACTTTGCGTACGCGGCCACCAGCTGCAGCTTGCTGTCGAAGAAGTTGTAGGCGGCCTTGGCCTTCCAGGCGTGGCCCGGACCCTGCTCAACCAGGCCGCGGATCATCGATGTGGTGTACAAGGGGTCGGTCGCATACGACGCGGTGTAAGGCGAGATGATCGCACCGGCACCGACCGCGCCCGCCTGCTGCGAAATCTTGTTGTACGACACGTCGAAGCGGCCGTTAGGAATCGCGACGCCCACGTCGGTGCCCCAAGCCCGACTCTTGACGTTGCTGCCGGCCACGCCGTCCACTTTGGCGCCGGTCGCAACCAGGGTATTGCTGGAACCACCCGTCTCGGTGACGTACTGTGCGGCGACGAAAGGATCGACGCCTGTGCCGGTCTTGAAGGTGTAGCTGCCGTCAACATAACCCAAGCGGGCGAAATTGAGGAAGTTGTAGTACCAGCCCTGTGCCTTCAGGCCGCCTGCGGCATAGGTGCTGCCCAAGGCCCAGGTACCGTTGGCGGAAGGCGCCGTGGCCGGCAGACCGCCGGAACCGCCGTACATCGAATCACTGTCATAGGTGGCCGGGTAGTACAAGTTGTCGGAGGTATAGCCGTTGGAGGTGCGGCTCTTCCAGCCGAAGCTGCGCAGGCCGATGATGTCCCAGCCCTTGCTCGGGGTGAAATCGGCCATCAGCGCGTTGTAGGACGCAGGAATCACGCGCGAGTCGCTGCTGCCCATCCACGGCGTGTTGAGGTACTGGTAGCCACCACGCACCAATACCCACTTGTTCTGGTACTGCGCGTACGCCTGGCTCAATGCAGTGACCGAGTCGGACGGCCCCATCAGCGTGGTGTCGACCTTGGACAGGGTGTCGGACTGGGTGCCGAAGGAATTGGCAGTCACCAGCGAGGCTCCCAAGCTGAAACCGTTACCGAAAGTGCCGCTCTTGGCGTTCAGCAGCAGTGCGCCGGCAAGCGCGTGTGCATCAGGCACCGTATTCGTTTGGTAAATACGATCGAAGTTGTAGGCACGCAGCTCGCCATCCACGTGGCCTTGCGTGAAGATATTATTGAGTGCGTCGGCATGGGCAGCGATGCTGGTGGTGCCGAGCACGGCAGCGATGGCTGCAGCGACAAGTTTGTTGCGCATGGAGATCTCCGAATTCAAGTGATTAGCAGCGTGTGGTTGTGTCGTGAGCGAGCAGTTGCTAGCAATGTTTATTTTCCGCTAACAAGTATCTCTGGCCAAAATGACGCTTTAGTTACAATCCTCACACTGTCGCAATTTCATCTGGGTGGCCCTTCACGCACTGATCGCACACCGACCCGCTCTGCGGCACGATTCAAGCCAGGTCGCGCGCGACTTAAGGATACAGTTCAACCTCCGGGCAGCACGGGAGCGGATGCTATGCTTTGTTGATGCAAATACTCAGCAACAACACCGCCATTCGCATGGCGGATCGGTTCCGTGGTTTCCTGCCCGTAGTGGTCGATGTGGAAACCGGCGGATTCAGCGCCGAGCACGACGCCCTGCTGGAGATAGCCGCGGTACCCCTGAACATGGATGCCGATGGATTCCTGCGAATGGATCCGGTGGTTTCGACCCATGTGGAGCCCTTTCCCGGCGCCAATCTCGACCCCCGTTCGCTGGAAATCACCGGTATTGATCCGGACAATCCGCTACGTGGCGCTCTGGCGGAGCACAAGGCGCTGGACCATGTCTTTCAGACGGTGCGTGAGGCGGTTCGCCAATCAGGCTGTCAGCGGGCGATCCTGGTCGGTCACAACGCAGCATTCGACCTGGGGTTTCTCAATCAGGCGGTGCTCCGCTGCGGCTACAAGCGCAATCCGTTTCACCCCTTTAGTTGTTTCGACACAGTCAGCCTGGGGGGACTTGCCTATGGCCAGACCGTATTGAGCAAGGCGGTACTGGCCGCAGGCATCCCGTTTGACAGCCGCGAGGCTCACTCTGCTGTATATGACGCAGAACGTACCGCCGAATTGTTTTGCACGGTGGTGAACCGGTGGCGGCAGCTCGAATTGATGGAGACCGCGCATCCAGCCTTGGTGCAATCCTGAAAGCGCGCGTCGGCCAAATCGTGCGCTCGCAGGCGCACAGATGACATTCACTCGTTTTTTGTCATATTTCTGAAACACTCATTTCATCCAATGGCAACACCCAACCCATGTAATGGAGCGGTCTCATCCAACGACTCTTCAAGGAGCTACCGTGCTGACATCTAGCAAATCCCCGCTTCGCTTCGCAGCTGTCGCCGCGATCGCCGTGGCTACCACCTTTGGCGCCTCCGCGCAAGCCACTGACATCACTGGCGCTGGATCAAGTTTCGTCTACCCCGTCGTCTCCAAGTGGTCCGCCGCCTATGCCGAAAAAACTGGCAACCACGTCAACTACCAGTCAATCGGATCAGGTGGCGGTATCGCACAGATCAAGGCTGGCACGGTTGATTTTGGCGCGTCCGATATGCCGCTTGACGAGGCAACTCTCGACAAGTTCGGTCTTGGTCAGTTTCCTGACGTGATCGGTGGCATTGTGCCGGCCTTCAATATCGAAGGTATCGCGCCGGGCAAGCTGGTATTCGACGGCGCGACGCTGGCCGACATCTATCTGGGCAAGATCACCAAGTGGAACGATCCGGCCATCCAGAAGCTCAATCCGGGAACGAAGCTGCCCGCCGCCAGCATCACCGTAGTGCACCGTTCTGACGGCTCGGGCACCACCTTCAACTTCAGCGACTACCTGTCCAAGGTCAGCCCGGAGTGGAAGACCAAGGTCGGTGAAGGCACGGCCGTCCAGTGGCCGGTGGGCGTTGGCGGCAAGGGCAACGAAGGTGTTTCTGCCTACGTGAAGCAGATCAAGAACTCGATCGGCTTCGTCGAGTACGCCTTCGCGCTGCAGAACCACATCGGCTACGCCGTGATGAAGAATGCTGCCGGTAAAGTCGTTGCGCCCACCATCGCCAATTTCCAGGCTGCCGCCGACACTGCCGACTGGAAGCATTCGAAGAACTTCAACCTGGTCATGACCAATGCTCCGGGCGCAAACGCCTGGCCAATCACCGCTACGTCCTGGGTGATCATGTACAAGAAGCCGAAAAATGTCGCCAACGCGAAGGTCGCCTTCGACTTCTTCAAGTGGGCATATGAGCATGGTCAGGATCAGGCACGTTCGCTTGACTATGTGCCGCTGCCGCCGAGCCTTGTGAAGCAGATCGAAACGTATTGGAATACCGAGTACAAGATGTAAACCATCTGGTTGTGGCTGTTGCACAATCGAATGTACGAAAACGCTGCGCGTGACCTCGGGTTGCGCGCAGCGTGTTTATGATAAATCCACCAGCGGAAGATGCCCCAGCATGCAAGTGACCAGCGCCGAACCGCTCACCCGCGACATCGAAAAGCGGTCTCGTGCCGATGCCAGGCATGACCTCATTTTCCACAGGGCGTTGAAGTTCAGCGCGCTCCTGGTGCTGGCTTCCTTGATTGGTGCGGCCCTGTCGACCCTGTGGGGCGGCAGAGAAGTTCTGTTCGGACAGGGCTGGCATTTCCTGACGAGCGATGCCTGGAACCCGGTAACGGATGACTATGGCGCACTTGCGCCGATTTTTGGCACATTGGTGACCTCGCTGATCGCCCTTGTGCTCGCGGTACCGGTAAGTTTCGGCGTCGCGCTTTTCCTGACGGAAATCGCACCCACCTGGATGCGCGGGCCCGTAAGCGCGGCTATCGAGTTGCTGGCTGGCATACCATCCATCATCTATGGCATGTGGGGCCTCTTTGTATTTGTGCCGTTCATGGCAAGCATCGAGCCCACCCTCAACGACACGCTGGGAAATATCCCGATTATTGGCAAGCTTTTCCAGGGCCCTCCCCTGGGCCTGGGGCTGCTTACTGCCGGCATCGTGCTGGCGGTGATGATCCTCCCCTTCATCACTTCGGTCATGCGCGAAGTGTTCCTGACGGTTCCCACCCGTCTGAAGGAATCTTCTTACGCGCTCGGCTCGACCACCTGGGAAGTGCTGTGGGACATCGTGCTCCCATACACGCGCTCAGGTGTCATCGGTGGAGTTATCCTCGGATTGGGTCGCGCACTGGGCGAGACCATGGCAGTTACCTTCGTACTCGGTAACTCGTACAACATCACGTCCTCGCTACTTATGCCTGGCACATCGATCTCATCCAGCATCGCCAACGAGTTCAACGAAGCAGTGGGCATACACCGTTCAGCACTGGTCGCACTGGGTTTCCTGCTGTTTGTGGTCACCTTCATCGTGCTGCTGATCGCACGGCTGATGCTGCGTCAACTGGCAAAGCGGGAGGGTAGCTGATGTCCACTGAAAGCATCTATCTGCGCCGTCGCATCATCAACATACTGGCGATGTTTTTGAGCGCGTGCGCCACTGCGCTTGGTGTGTTGTTCCTGTTCTGGATCCTGTGGGTAACCGCCAGCAATGGCATGAGCGCCATTCGCCTGAGCTTGTTCACCAAGATCACGGCCTACGGTGCCGAGGGAGGCTTGTCGAATGCCATTGTCGGCAGCCTGATCATGGATCTGATGGCATTGCTGATATGTGCGCCGATTGGGGTGCTGGCCGGCACTTATCTGGCCGAATACGCAAGTAAAACGAAGCTCGGCACCACGATTCGCTTTCTCAACGACATCCTGCTGTCAGCTCCATCGATCGTGATGGGTTTGTTCGTATACATGATCATCGTGCTGCCGATGACGCATCTGAGCCACGGCAACATCTCTTTTTCGGGTTTTGCAGGCAGCGTTGCATTGGCATTTATCGGCCTGCCGGTCATCGTACGCACCACCGACGAAATGCTTCACCTGGTTCCGGGCACGTTGCGCGAAGCCGCATTGTCTCTGGGCGTGCCCAAATGGAAATTGACGGTTCAGATCCTGATTCGTGCCGCCGGTTCCGGCATCCTCACCGGCGTGCTGCTGGCGCTGGCCCGGCTGGCCGGCGAGACGGCGCCTTTGCTTTTCACTGCGTTCGGCAACAATTTCATGACGGCCCATCCGCTGGATGCCATGGCCAGCCTGCCAATCACCATCTACCAGGACACCAACGATCCCAGCCCGGCGCTGCACTCGATCGCCTGGGCCGGTGCTCTGCTGATCACGGTATTCGTGCTCACCTTGAGTCTGATTACCCGCTTCCTATTCTCGCGCAAGAAGGTACGTTATGAATAACCTCGCTGACGCCGCGGCAGCCCAGACGGCTAACGTCGAGGGACGCACCACCAAAATCAAAGTCCGCGATGCGCATTTCTATTACAACGGATTCCATGCGATCAAGGGCATCGGCATGGACATACCGGAGAAGCAGGTTACGGCGATCATCGGTCCCTCCGGCTGCGGCAAGTCGACCTTGTTGCGCATGTTCAACCGTATCTACGCGATCTACCCGAAGCAGGAGGCCACCGGCGAGATTGTGCTGGATGGCGAAAACATCCTCGACGCCGGTTACTCGATGAATCGCCTGCGCAGCAAGGTTGGCATGGTATTTCAGAAGCCGGTGCCGTTTCCGATGACCATCTTCGAAAACGTCGCCTACGGCATCCGCCATCACGAAAAGCTTTCCAAGGCGGACATGATCATCCGCGTGGAACAGGCGCTGCGCAGTGCGGCGTTGTGGGATGAGGTGAAGGACAAGCTCAAACAGAATGCGCTTGGTCTTTCCGGCGGCCAGCAACAGCGCCTCTGCATTGCCCGCGCCATTGCGCTGAAGCCTGAGGTCCTGCTGCTTGACGAGCCGACTTCGGCGCTTGACCCGATCGCCACCAGCCGAATCGAACAACTGGTGGCCGAGCTGAAAAGCGAGTTCACCATCGTCATCGTGACCCACAACATGCAGCAGGCGGCCCGGTGTTCGGACCAAACCGCATTCATGTACATGGGCGAGATGATCGAGTTCGACCAGACCGAAAAAATATTCACCAAGCCGGGCAAGAAGCAGACCGAGGATTACATTACCGGTCGCTTTGGCTGACGCCAGCATCGGAAAGCACGCAAGCCCAGGTGCCGGCACCGCTATCGGCATGAGACCGCAGACATTCGAGGCACAGCATGAGCACTGACAAAGATCACATCATCAAGAGCTACGACAGCGAACTGAGCCGGCTGACCGGTGAAATCGTGCGCATGGGCGAGTTGTCGGTGAGCCAGCTGGAGGCAGCCATCGATGTCCTGGACCGACGCGACGAGCGCGCGGCCCAACGCGTGGTCAGCAATGATGAAGCCATCGACCAGATGGAGCAGGAGATCAGCCACGACGTGGTGCGCCTGCTGGCGCTGCGTGCGCCGATGGCCGGTGATCTGCGCAATATATTCGCTGCCCTGCGGATTGCAGCCGACATCGAGCGCATCGGCGACTATGCCGCCAACGTGGCCAAGCGCTCGATCCCGCTGTCGATGTTGGCGCCGGTAGGCCCTTCTGGCGGCCTCGCCTACCTTGCCGAGCTGGCTTCCGAAAGCGTCCGCGAAGTGCTTTTCGCCTATCGCGATCGCGATGCAGAGCGCGCCTACAAGGTGTGGAAAGAGGATGTGGTGCTGGATGAGGCCTATACCGGCTACTTCCGCCAGTTGCTCACCTACATGATGGAAGACCCGCGCAACATCACTCCCTGCACGCACCTGCTGTTCATGGCCAAGAACATCGAGCGCATTGGCGACCATGCCACCAACATCGCCGAGAACATCTGGTTCCAGGTGACCGGTGAACCGCTGGACAAGCAGCGCAAAAAGGGCGACCTCACCTCCAGCCCGGAAATGACCAAGCTCGGCGACAAACCCGAGTAGGCACCGGCGGAACAGGACAGAAGCGCCACTAGGCGGTGGTGAGCTTGAGCCCGATGATACCGACCACGATCAGCGCTACGCATGCCAGTCGTGGCAGCGTGGCCGGCTCGCCGAACAGGACGATGCCGAGCACCACCGCACCCACCGCACCGATGCCGGTCCAGATGGCATAGGCCGTGCCGATCGGCAAGCTGCGAACGGATGCTGCCAGCAGAACAATGCTCGCCGCCATTGCCGCCAGGGTACCCAAGCTGGGCCACAGCCGGGTGAATCCGTCGGTGTACTTGAGGCCGATCGCCCAAACGATTTCGAACAATCCGGCCAGCACAAGATAGATCCACGCCATGATGACAACCCTCGTTCGGCGCCGGGTCGTCCCCGCCATGGGAGAGGCACCGGGTCGTCCCCGCGCTCAGTTCAGCTCGCGCGTTTCCCGCCGGTACTTCGCGCCACGCACCATGCCATGGAAGCCGATCAGCAACCACGCCACCTGCATCAGGAAAGCTGCCAGGTTGAAGTTGCCGAACAGCAGCGAAAGCATCACGCCGATCGCGCCGACGGTGTTCATCAACTGATAGACCAGACCATGGCCTTGCAGCTTGCGCTCCTGCAACAGGAAATACGCCAGCAGTACCAGCACGACGCCCAGATAGCCGGCCCAATCATGCCAATAGAGATTCACCGCTTCACACTCCGCTGACGCAAGGCTTCGAACAGCGCCACGCCGGTAGCGACGGAGACGTTGAGGCTTTCCATCGTGCCTGGCATCGGGATTTTTGCCACGAAGTCGCACAGTTCACGGGTAAGCCGGCGGATGCCCTCCCCTTCGCCACCCAGCACGATCGCCACCGGCCCACGAAAGTCCACGCCGTAGACGGTGGTGTCGGTGTCTCCGGCAAGGCCGGTGATCCACACGCCGGCATCCTTCAATTCCCTCAGCGTGCGGGCCAGATTGGTCACGGCGATCAGCGGCACCCGGTCGGCACCGCCAGCGGATGCACGGCGAACCACCGGCGTCAGACCGACGGCGCGATCCTTCGGCACGATCACGGCCGTCACTTTCGCTGCGGCGGCGCTGCGCAGGCATGCACCGAGGTTATGCGGGTCGGTGACGCCATCAAGTACCAGCACCAGGGTGTCATTCCCGTCGCGCTCGAGCAGGCCAGCCAGGTCATTTTCATGAGCAGCCGGCGCGGCCTCGTAACGTGCCACGATGCCCTGATGACGGGCCTCACCCGCATGCCGATCCAGCTCCTCGCGCGAACGGTGCTGCACCGGAATGTTCAACTTCTTCGCACGCTCGGCCAACTCAAGCACACGCGAATTGCGCTGGCCACTTTCGACCAGCACTTCGCGCACTCGCTCGGCATCATTGCTCAGCGCGCCTTCGACCGGGTTGATCCCGACGATCCAACTCTCACTCATGACTTGCCTTTCGGTTTCGGTTTCGATCGACGCCGGCTGTTCTTCTTCGGTGCGGCATCAGTTGCAGCTGCCGGAGTGTGTTTTGCCGACTTGCTGGTACCTGCGTCCTGACGCGGACGGAGTGCCGATGTACCCGTCGACTTGCCGGCACCACCCCCGCGCGGTTCATTCCTGCGCTGGCGCGTGGAGCCGCGCGAAGCGGGTGGCGGATTATCGCGCGAAGCAGCGGCTTTGTGGGCGACCGGAGCGGGTGCCTCGACCACGGTCTCCTTGCGCCCGAATGCCCGGCCGATCGCCTTTGCCGCGCGACCAAACAGGCTCGACGACGACGCTGCCGCGGCCGGCTTCTTGGGCAGCGAATAGCGCTCGCCACTGGCCGCGTAGTCGTAAGCCTTCTTGCCGCTGGATGCTGGCTGCGTTCCCTGGCTGCGCGGTGCGACCATCTTGAAGTCGATCTTGCGGTCTTCCAGGCTGGCGCGCAGCACCTGGATACGCACATGGTCACCGAGCCGGAACTGGGTCCCTGTACGCTCGCCCTGCAACAGCTTGCGCACGGCGTCGAAGTGGTAATAGTCGTTGGCCAGCTGACTGATATGCACCAGCCCCGAGACCTTCGATTCGTCCAGCTCGACGAACAGTCCGAACGAAGTCACACCGGTGACCACGCCATCGAATTCGCTGCCGATGTGCTTTTCCATCCACGCACATTTGAAGCGCTCGTCAACATCGCGCTCTGCTTCCTCGGCCCGCCGCTCGCGCTGCGAACAATGGATCGCCATGGCGGACATCTCGGCCGGGCCATAGCTGTAATCGACGGGCTTGCGGCTGGTCAGCGCAAAGCGGATCGCGCGATGCACCAGCAGGTCGGGATAGCGACGGATCGGCGAGGTGAAGTGCGCATACGCCTGCAACGCCAGTCCGAAATGGCCGCGATTGTCGGGCTGGTACGCGGCCATGCTCTGCGAGCGCAGCAGCACATTCTGGATCAGTTCGCGCTCGGGGCGATCGTGCACCATGCGCAGGATTTCGGAGAAGTCGGCCGGAGTGACTTCATCCACCGGTGGCATGCGCAACTTGAACTCGCGCAGGAACTGCTGCAGATCATCGTACTTCTCCGCCGGTGGCGGCTCGTGTGCGCGGAACAGCGCGGGAATCTTCTTCTTTTCCAGGAACAATGCCGCCTGCACGTTGGCGGCAATCATGCACTCCTCGATCAGCTTGTGCGCGTCATTGCGCTCGCTCGCGCCCATTGACTCGACGTTGCCGGTCTGGTCGAGGCGGAACTTCACTTCCGGTGTCTCGAAGTCGATCGCACCGCGGCGCTTGCGTTGCCCTGCCATGGCCTTGTACAGCGCGTGCAGATTTTCCAGCTGCGGCAGCACGTCGGCCACTTCGTGGCGTGCATCCTCGTCGCCCAGACCCACCACCTGCCACACCTTGTCGTAGGTGAGCCGGGCGTGCGACAGCATCACCGCGTCGTAGAACTTCGACTTGGTCACGGCGCCCTCGGCGTCGACCACCATGTCGCACACCATGCACAGCCGCTCGACTTTCGGCATCAGCGAGCAGATGCCGTTGGACAGCGTCTCCGGCAGCATCGGCACCACGAAACCGGGGAAATAGGTCGAGGTGCTGCGCTCGTAGGCCTCGCGATCCAGCGCACTGCCCACCGGCACATAGTGCGAAACATCGGCGATTGCCACGATCAGGCGCCAGCCACCGCCACGTTTCGGTTCGGCATACACCGCGTCGTCGAAATCGCGCGCGTCGGCACCATCGATCGTCACCAGCGGCAGTTGACGCAGATCGACGCGACCCTCGCGTTCGGCAGCCGCCACCTGGGCTTCCACCAGTGCGGCATCGCGCATGACTTCAGCTGAAAACTCATGCGGCAGGTCGTGGCTGGCAATCGCCATCTCCACCACCAGCGAGGGCTGCAGGCGCTCGCCCAGCACGGCACGGATCTCGCCCATCGGGCCACGGTGCTGCGTCGGCGGGTCGGTGATCTCGACCACCACGATCTGACCCGATGTCGCGCCCTGCTCCTGCCCGGGCTTGATCATCACGTCCTGGTTGAGCCGGCGGTCATCCGGCGCAACCAGGATTACGCCATTCTCGATCACCACCCGGCCGACCAGGCGCGGAGAACGCCGCTCCAGCACTTCGGCAATCGCGCCCTGCTTGCGCCCGCGCCGGTCGATACCGACCACACTGGCCAGTACACGATCACCGTGCATCACCGTGCGCATCTGCTGCGGTGAGAGATAGAGGTCGTCACCGCCCTCATCAGGCCGCAGGAAGCCGTAGCCTTCGGCATTGGCCAGCACACGGCCAGCGATCAGGTCGAGTTTCTGGGTCGGCGCATAGCCGCCCCGACGACCCAGCAGCAGCTGGCCGTCGCGCACCATGGCAGCGAGGCGCTTGCGCAGCGCCTCCAGATCGACTTCGTCAAAAATCTGCAGCGCCTCGGCGATACGCGCCTCGGTCAACAGCTCAGCGCGTTGCTCGAGCAAGGCAAGGATCGCTTCGCGGCTCGGGATCGGGCGCTCATAGCGCTGCGCTTCACGTGCGGCGTTGGGATCGTGCAAGGCGCCTGTGGCTGCCTTCTTGCGCTTTTCCGGCTTGCTCGTGTCGCGTGGTGCCCGATTGGCGGTTTTACGCGTGCTGCTCGGGTCTTGGGGGTGGCCGGAATGGGGGGGAGTTTTTTTGGTCACTCAGTATCCTTGTGATGATTGCGCCGCGGAGAATGCCACGTCGCAGCGATGGGTTGTGAAAAAGTGTTGACAAGCCAACGACAGATGCCTAAATTACGCGGCTCACGCAGCTCGATGAGCGACGTGACACCTGCCCAGGTGGCGGAATTGGTAGACGCACTAGCTTCAGGTGCTAGCGGGGGCAACTCCGTGGAGGTTCGAGTCCTCTCCTGGGCACCAATTGTAAACGAAGGCCGCCTAACAAGGCGGCTTTCGTCTTTTCAGGGTTCGAAAAGATGCAGACAGGGCTCGCCACATGGCGGGTCTTTGTACTTTCAGGCGTCGCTTGCCGATACGCGCACGGGCGGCCCCTTCAACTCGAGCATGTTGCCCTGCGGGTCGTAGAGGTAGAGAGAAGGTCCCTCGCCATGCGCGCCGTAGCGCGAGCCCCGTTCACCCACGCGCACATGGTGGGCGCGCAGGTGCATGAGAATGGCGGATTCGTCGTAGTTCTCCAGCAGCAGGCACAAGTGATCCATGTTGTGCCCCTCGCCACCCGGCGGGCGGCCACCCTGGCGACCCAGCTTGCCCTCCACACTGACCAGATCGATCAGTTGCGCTCCCGCGCGCAGCTGAACCAGGCCGATGCTGTCCTGGCGTCGCTCGACCTGACAGCCGAGAACCTCGCAGTAAAACTGCAGCATGGCGGCAAGGTCGATCGCGCGCAGCACCACATGGTCAATGCCGGCAAGCTTGATCACGAGACACCTCGAGCGTGGTCAGGGAACGGGCCCCACAGGATAGCGCCAACCATGCCGCCGATTCAGAGTGTGAAGGCTGCCGCGGCATCCAGGTCGAGACAGCGCCGCTCGAACTCCGCCGGTGGCATCGGTAGCGACAGCAGAAAGCCCTGCAGCTGGTCGCACCCAAGCGTGCGCAGCTGTTCGGCCTGGCTGACCGTCTCCACGCCCTCGGCCACCACTTCCATGCCCAGCGTATGCGCCAGCGCGATGATGGCGGTGATGATGGCCAGCGCCTCGGGACCACCCTCGTCAAGCGCCTGTATGAACAGGCGGTCGATCTTCAGCTGGCAGGCCCGGAATTTCTGCAGATAGGCCAGACTCGAATAGCCGGTACCAAAGTCATCGATCGCGAAATCGAAGCCACGCGCACGAAACTCACGCAACAACGCCGTTGTACGTTCGGCGTCGTGCATGGCCTGGCTCTCGGTGACTTCAAACATGATCTGGCTTGGCTTGAGTCCGGCCTCTCTGACAATCTGGCTGACCGTATCGAGCATGCCTGGCTGACTCAGCTGCAACGGCGACAGGTTGATCGCGATGCGGATGCCGGGGCGACCTCGCTCATGCCATTCGCGCAGCTGTCGACAGGTCTCCCTGATCACCCATTCGCCGAGTCGCGCAATTTGACCGCTGCGTTCGGCGACCACGATGAACTCCGCCGGCGACACGGTGCCCAGCTCGTCGTGGTGCCAGCGCGCCAGCGCTTCCGCCCCCACGATCACCCCGGTCAGGCCATCGTGCTTGGGCTGGTAGTGCAGCGCCAGACTGCCATCCTCGATCGCCGTGCGCAGCCCATGCTGGATCTTCAGCACACGCAGTGCCTGCGCCTGCATCCCGCCATCATAGACACGGTAGCCATTTCGGCCGTTTTCCTTGGCCCCATACATGGCGACATCGGCGTGCGCGATCAGGTCCTCGACGGCGTCCCCATCCTGCGGGTGAAACGCCAGGCCGATGCTGGCAGTCACTCGCAGCTCGGTGCCGTTGATCACGAAATCGTGCTGCATTGCCTCGATCAGACGCTCGACGATACGCAACGCGGAATCCGGGCTGCGCATGTGATCGAGCACGGCAATGAACTCGTCCCCACCCACCCGGGCCAGGCTTCCGACTCGCAGCTGGGTTTCAAGTCGTTGCGCCACCGCGCGCAGCAGGTCGTCGCCGAAGGCATGACCCAGGGTGTCGTTGATGGTCTTGAAACCATCGAGGTCCAGGCACAGTACGGCAAGATGCTGGTCACCCTTGCGCGCGCTCGCAAGGGCGTTGTCGATCTGCGCCACAAGGCTTGTCCGGTTTGGCAAGCCTGTCAGCGAATCGTGCATGACGAGGTGGCTCATCCGGCGGCTGAGCTGGTCCAGCGAGCCCTGCAATCGCTGTGCGCGCACGACCAGTCGGGTCCAGAAGTGCGACAAGACCAGGGTCGCCAACCCGGTACCCAACCCGAGTGCGCCCAACGTTCCGCCCAACCAGAACAAGCCTTCCGGCTGCGCGGGATAGGGCGCCAGTCGCAGCGGCACGATCGCGGCGGCCACGGCGGCATGGAGCAACCCGAAAAGCGACGTCCCCAGCAATACCGCCAGACGCAGTCTTCGCCAGATGCTGAAATCGCCCGGCGATCGCAAGCCAAGGCGAAGCGCCCTTATCGACAAAACGATCGCGAGCGCAGCGCATACGTGGACAAAAAGGGAGCGCCACCAGATCGCTTGGACGAATGTGGGGTCGATATGAATCGATAGCAGGCTGAGGTATTGCGTCGATACCCCGGCGAGGCTGAGCGCAAGGGAAGTACCAAGAATTTGCGTGCGCGTCATGGACACGGTGCTGCCCATGTACAGCGCCGCACCGCAGGTGAGCATGGCGGCACCCACGGCCGCCACGCCGACGGCAGGATCGAAGGCGACCGGCAGGCGCGGAAGCCAGGTCAACATGCCGATAAGGCGCCAGGCGGCAAGGATCACACCCATGCTGATCGTGCCCACCGTCAGCCACGCCACGCGCTGCCAGCGGTCGAGCGAAGGCGCCAGCCGCTCACAGATATCCAGACCCTGATAGGCCAGCAGCACCCCCAACAGCAAGGACAGTAGCGCGAGGCTGGAATGAAAGGTAAAGACCATCAAGTCGCCAATCCTGGCCACCCCGGCATGGGGACCACAAATATATCGGCGCATCATGACCAATCTTGAACAATACGAACAGTCGCAGCGCGGTCACTGCCCGTTGATTGCGCTTGCACGAGATCGAGTGGAAAACCAGCAGACCTCTGTATAATCGCAACGGTAAACGCATGATGGGAGAAGCGGCGGCCCTTTGCCGGGCACAGCCGCTGCCGAAGACGCAACGCCCGTAATCGCTCAGGCTCCCATACCATCATGTGCGAACACTCTGGAGAGACCGGTTGAATCCGGCGCCGAAGGTGCACGAAGCAGCGGCAGGTCATTGCCGGCTTCCAAACTCTCAGGCAAAAGGACAGAGGGGCGCCTCACGTGCGGCACGGCACGCAAGTCTTCGGATGCCCCAGTCATGAGCCACAAAAACACGCCTTCCCTGCGCGACCTCGAGCATCACCACGCCTTCATCGAGCGCCACATCGGTCCCAACGATGCCGAAATCGCGCAGATGCTGCGCGTCATCGGCCACGATTCGCTGGACGGGATGACCGACGCGATCGTGCCGGGCAAGATCAAGTCGCCCGCCCCGCTCGCCTTGCCGCAGGCGATCACCGAGGTGGAGGCCTTGGTCAAGATTCGCGCCATTGCCGATAAAAACCAGGTGTTCCGGAGTTTCATCGGCCAGGGCTACTACGGCACGCACACGCCCAACGTCATCCTGCGCAACATCCTTGAAAACCCCGCCTGGTATACCGCGTACACGCCGTATCAGGCCGAGATCTCGCAGGGTCGGATGGAGGCGCTGATCAACTTCCAGACGCTGTGCGCCGAGCTCACCGGCATGGAAATCGCCAACGCCTCCCTGCTCGATGAGGGCACCGCGGCGGCCGAGGCAATGACCCTGGCCAAGCGTTCGTGCAAATCAAAGTCCAACGTGTTCTTTGTCTCCAGCGGCGTGCATCCGCAGACGCTGGAAGTGGTCAAGACCCGTGCCGATGCGCTGGGCATCGAGCTGCACATCGACAATGACGCCGAGGGTGCCAGCGTGGACAGTTTCGGCGTGCTGCTGCAATACCCGAACACCTTTGGCCGCATCAACGACTACAAGGCACTGGCCGCTGCCGCGCACGCCCGTGGCGCGCTGGTGGCGGTGGCTACCGATCTGCTGGCGCTGACCCTGATCGCCGCCCCGGGCGAATGGGGCGCCGATATCGTCGTCGGCAACAGCCAGCGTTTCGGCGTACCGTTCGGCAACGGCGGCCCGCATGCCGCGTTCATGGCCTGCCGTGATGCCTACAAGCGCTCGATGCCAGGTCGCCTGATCGGTGTCTCCATCGATGCCGAGGGCAAGCAGGCCTACCGTCTCACCCTGCAGACCCGCGAGCAGCACATCCGCCGCGAGAAGGCGACCTCCAACATCTGCACCGCGCAGGTATTGCTGGCCGTGATGGCCAGCATGTACGCGGTGTATCACGGCCCCGAAGGTCTGACCCGCATCGCCCGCCGTACTCATCGCCTCGCCGCGATCCTGGCCAATGCGCTGAGCAAGGCCGGGGTCACTGTCGCCGGCGATTTCTTCGACACCTTGCATGTCACAGGGGTCGACGCCGACGCGATCCACGCCAAGGCCGAAACGCGGCGCATGAACCTGCGCCAGATCCACGGTACCTGCGTCGGCATCAGCCTGGATGAAACCACTACCCGTGAGGATGTGGTCGCGCTGGCGGCGCTGTTCGGTACCGAGATCGACGATGTTGATGCGCTCGACGCCGCCACCGCCGACGCCCTGCCCTCCGGTTTGCTGCGGCAAGGCGCGTTCCTCACCCATCCGGTGTTCAACACCTATCACAGCGAGCACGAACTGTTGCGCTACATGCGGTCACTGGCCGACAAGGATCTGGCGATGGATCGCACGATGATCCCGCTCGGTTCATGCACCATGAAACTCAACGCGACCGCCGAGATGATCCCGGTGACCTGGCCCGAGTTCGGCAATATCCATCCGCTGGCGCCGGCCACGCAGACCGCCGGTTACAAGGAGCTGATCGAAGGCCTCGAGGCGATGCTGGTCGAATGCACCGGCTACGATGCAGTGAGCCTGCAGCCCAACTCCGGCGCGCAGGGCGAATACGCCGGCCTGCTGGCCATCCGTGCCTACCACCGCTCACGCGGCGAAGCGCATCGCGACATCTGCCTGATCCCCGAATCGGCCCATGGCACCAACCCGGCCTCCGCCAACCTGTGCGGCATGCAGGTGGTGGTGACCAAGTGCGACGCCAATGGCAACGTCGATGTCGAGGACATCCGTCGCGCTGCCGAAAAGTATGCCGATCGTCTTGCCGCACTGATGATCACCTACCCGTCCACGCACGGCGTGTTCGAGGAGGACATCGTGGCGATCTGCGAGATCGTGCATGCGCACGGTGGCCAGGTTTATACCGATGGCGCCAACATGAACGCGCTGGTCGGCGTGGCCAAGCCCGGCAAGTGGGGCTCGGACGTATCACACCTCAACCTGCACAAGACCTTCTGCATCCCGCACGGCGGCGGTGGCCCTGGTGTCGGCCCCTGCGCGGTCAAGTCACACCTGGCGCCGTTCCTGCCCAAGTCCCTGGGCAGCGAAGGCGCCGTCGGCATGGTCAGCGCGGCCAGCCACGGTTCGGCCAGCATCCTGCCGATCAGCTGGATGTACATCACCCTGATGGGCAGCCAGGGCCTGCGCAAGGCCACCCAGGTCGCCCTGCTCAATGCTAACTACATCGCCAAACGGCTGGCCCCGCACTACGCGACGCTCTATACCGGCCGCAACGGGCTGGTGGCGCATGAGTGCATTCTCGACCTGCGCCCGCTGAAGGACGCCACCGGCATCGGTGCCGAGGACGTCGCCAAGCGCCTGATCGATTTCGGCTTCCACGCCCCGACCCTCAGCTTCCCGGTGTCCGGCACGCTGATGGTGGAGCCGACCGAGAGCGAATCGCAGCACGAACTGGATCGCTTCATCGACGCGATGATCCAGATCCGCGACGAGATCCGCGCCATCGAGCAAGGCTCACTCGACCGCGAGGACAACCCGCTCAAGCACGCCCCGCACACTGCCACCATGGTCTCGGCCAGCGAGTGGACGCACGCCTACCCGCGTGAGCTGGCGGCGTTCCCGCTGCCCAGCCTGAAGCTGCAGAAATACTGGTCGCCGGTGGCCCGCGTGGACAATATCTACGGCGACAAGAACGTGTTCTGCAGCTGCGTGCCGGTGGAAGCGTTCAAGGGTGAGATCGAGGCGTTCAGCGAACCGAACGTCGGTTGATCCAGCGCGGGCCGCAGGCCCGCCGTCAGCTGGTTGGAAAAGGCCCCGCAAAGCGGGGCCTTTTTTGTGGGGCATTCAGATCGCGGCCTTGTTATGTCGATCATCCGGACGCATCCCTGCCAGACGCAGCATGGGAAGGAGAACCCCCCGATGCGATCGTTCGGCAAATCCGCTCAGGGCGAACGCCTCGAGCGTCTGCGTTCTTCTCCCCTGTGGAATGGCGAGCATTTGCGTAATGTTCACCCGGTGCTGACCGGACTGAAGGACCCCGCCGTGGCGATGCCGAGCCTGCGCGACTTCGTTTTCGGCGACGCCCACCGCACGCCCGCCGCCCCCCTGCGTGCCGACGACCCCCGCCCGGCGTGGTTGAAGCCACCGGCAAGCGACCTGCGCGCCACCTGGCTCGGCCACTCCACCGTGCTGATCGAGATCGATGGCTGGCGCGTGCTGACCGACCCGGTCTGGGGGCAGCGTGCGTCGCCGTTTGCGCTGCTCGGTCCGAAACGCTTCCAGCCGGTGCCGGTGGCACTGCGCGACTTGCCCGAGGTCGATGCGGTGGTGATCTCGCACGACCACTACGACCACCTCGACTACCCGACCATACGCGCGCTGGCAAAGTCCAACGTACCATTCATCACCTCGCTCGGCGTCGGTGCCCACCTCGAGGCCTGGGGCATCGCGCCCAGCCGCATCACCGAGCTGGAGTGGTGGCAAAGCCATCGGGTGCCCGGCACCGGGCTGACCGTCACCGCCGCGCCCTCGCAGCATTTTTCCGGTCGCGGACTGAAGGACCGCAACCTCACGCAGTGGTCATCGCTGGTCATCGAAGGCGAGCGCCACAAGGTTTTTTTCAGTGGCGATACCGGCCTCACCACCGAGTACGAAGCCATCCGCGACCGGCTCGGCCCGTTCGATCTGGTGATGCTGGAAGTCGGCGCGTTCCACCCCGCATGGGGCGACATTCACCTTGGTCCGACGCATGCGCTCAGCGCACACCGACTGCTCGGTGGCGGCGTGTTGATGCCGGTGCACTGGGGCACGTTCGCGCTGTCCACGCATGCCTGGGACGAGCCGGTGGAAACCCTGTTGTCGCTGGCCGATCCGAACGAAACGCAGCTGTTGCTGCCGTGCCTTGGCCAGCCCGTCGAGCCCGCGCAGCAGCGGCCCGTCGTGCCATGGTGGCGCAGTTCGACGAGATCGGGCGAGCAGCCCGTTGCCGTCCAACCCACCGGGGAACCCGCCAGCGAACAACTCGCCGGCCAGCTGCCCTGGCCGCTCGATTGAAAGCGAACTCCGCCCAATAGTCACGGCCATGCCAAGGGCGTTGACTGCTACGGCGCGTCCGCGAAGTTTCTCTGAAAAAACTCGACGAACAAGCGGACCAGCAGCGACGACTGCCGGTGCTGTGGATACACCGCGTGCACCGAGCTGGTCGCTGGCCGGAAAGCGTCTAGCACAGTGACCAGATCGCCTCTCGCCAGCGCCGGTGCCACGATGAACGTCGGCAGCTGGGCGATGCCCAGCCCCTGCAGCGCGGCATCACGCAGCAACTCGCCATTGTTGGCGCGATAGCGTCCGCTCACCAGCAGGCTTTTCTGTGCGGTACCACCGAACGTCCATTCGACCCGTGGACCGTGCCCGTAGAGCAGGCAGTCGTGCGTGGCCAGATCCGCCAGCGTGGTCGGTGCCTGACGCGCCTGCAGATAGGCAGGGCTGCAGCACAGCACCAACTGCATGGGAGCGATGCTGCGTGCGATCAGCGAGGAGTCGGCCAGTACGCCGATCCGCACCGCCACGTCGAAACCCTCACCGAGCAGATCGACCATGCGATCACTCAGTTCCAGCTCGACCGAGACCTCCGGATACTCGACCAGGAACGTCGGCAGCAGCGGGCTCAGGTGCATGGTGCCGAACGACATCGGGGCGCTGATGCGCAGGCGTCCGCGCGGCGAGCGGCTGGTACCCGTGATGGTCTGCTCCAGATCATCGACCTGCTGCACGATGGCGCGGGCCTGTTCACCGTAAGCGAGTCCGAGCTCGGTGGCGCGCAGACGCCGGGTGGTGCGAACTAGCAGGCGCACGCCCAACTGTGCCTCCAGTGCCCCCACCCGTTTGCTCACAAATTGTTTGGAAAGCCCAAGCCGCTCCGCCGCCGCGGTGAAGCTGCCCTGGTCGAGCGTGGCGATAAACAGGCGCATGTCTTCAAGCTGATTCATTGTCAATCACAGGGCGACTATCTTACCGATACTAGGTGATTTTTCTTCCTCAGGGTAGACATTAAAGTGCGCTCCATGGTCGACAAACCCTGTCGGTCGCACACTCTCCAGGAGGCACCTCATGAACTCTTCCGCCGTTTCCACCTCTGCCCTGGTTGGCCGCGTTCTGCTGGCCAGCCTGTTTCTGATCAGCGGCTTCGGCAAGCTGCTCGCACCGGCCGCCACCAAGGCCTACATCCTGTCCGCCAGCCTGCCCCTGCCCGACCTGTCCTATCTGATTGCCGTCGTGGTCGAGGTCGGTTTTGGACTGGCCCTGGTACTCGGTTATCGCACCCGCGCGGTAGCCGCCATCATGGCCTTGTTCACTCTGGCTACCGCGTTCGCCTTCCACGCTCACTTTGCCGACCAGAACCAGATGATCCACTTCCTGAAGAACATCGCGATCACTGGTGGCCTGCTGCAAGTGGTGGCGCTCGGCGCTGGCAGCTACAGCCTCGATACCTTGCGTCGCCGCAGCCCACGAGTCGCGCTGGCCTGAAGCCTACGTCGAGTGACCAACCGAAGAGGCCGGGCACATGCGCCCGGCCTCTTTAGTGTGCGGTCCATGATCGCAGCCGCCGAGCTTCCCGTGCCATCCGTGCAGCGATCGCGGAAACGCGATGGAAGCAGCATCGGGATGCAGCGTTCAACCGGAACTTCCGTCTGCCTGCGCTGAAACCAGCGCTCCATCCGCAGCGACATTCGGCACACTGACACGCGTAGTCAGCATGGCGCCCATCACCAGCACGCAAACCAGCAGGCAGGCGCTGAACAAGGTCTTCAACATCAGGGTCTCGAATTTCATGATCGTTCTCCGTGGGGAATGAAGCTTTCGAGAGTGATATTGCAACTGCCATGCCAGCCATCGGATGCGCCTGCAACCCGCATGGCTGTGAGGTCTTTTGGCCAGTGAAAGAACCGCCCCCGTTGTCCGCGGACGGCGATGACCGCGTCCGGACGACGCGGGCGGACACGGCCCGCGCCCGGCTGCGCATGGATCGGCGGATCAGGAAAGTTGCGGTGGCAGGAAACAGCCATCGGCCGGCTGGCCTGACTCAGTACTTCACCAGCGTCAGCACCACTTCGAGCACAATCAGCAGCACGATGGCGATCTCCAGCAATTCGGCACGACGACTCGAGGCCTCTTCATAAAGTGCCGCGTAGGTGTCCCTGATAATGGCCAGCTTGCGGTCCACCGAGGCACCCAGGGCCGGTACGCGGAACAACTCCAGCGTGGCGCTGTAGACACGCGCCAGATACACGTCCTCGGTCACCTGCAATGCGTTGTCCACTTTCTCGGTCAACTCGGTGGCCTCCGCCACCAGCATGTACAGGCCGCGCGCAAGGTGGGCAAAGCGGCGTGACGCCAGCAGCGAAACCGCGCCTTGCGCCTGCTCGACCCGCTTGTACATCCGTGGCAATTCGTCATCCAGCAAGGTGTCGTAGTAGCGGAACTCGACCAGCTGCGCGTTGGCTACTTCGATCACATCGGCCACATCCGAATCGCCACGCGGCTCATAGATGAAGGCGCGATCCCAGGTCAGCACCACCAGGTCGTCAGCGTAGTAGGAGTAGCTGCGTGCCAGCAGATCGCGTCGCGCTCCTTCGGACAACGTGCGCGTCTCACCCGACAACAGCCCGGCGAGGTCCACCCGCTCGCGCAGCTCGGTCGCATCGATCGGCTCGTTCAGCGCGGACACGATACCGAGCAGGTAATCCTCATGCAGCGAGGCGTCGGGTGCAGGACGATCCAGCGCGGGGGCGACCACGCGGCACACCTCATCGCGCAAGGTGATCCAGAACTTGTCCGGGGCCGTCGGCCCGACGGCACGATCAAGCGCGTTGAACTGCGCGACAAACGCTGGCCAGGACGCATCGGCCACGCCCACCCGCACAGCCAGCGCGGCAACACCGAAGTCATACAGTCGCACGCTTGCCTGCGCCGTCACGCTCTTGCCATCGAGCACCAGCTCGATCGGATCCAACAACATCAGCAGCGGCGCCACGCCGAATGCGAGCGCCTTGGGTGAGGTATTGACCAGCCGGGTCCGGCTGCTGGCACCACCAGCGCGGGCTAGCCACGCCGCTTCGGCGGCGGCGAGGTCGATCGCGTAGGCGATATCGAACAGCCTCAGGGCGACCAGTTCACCTGACGTGATGGTGATATCAGATCCCTTCATCTTGCCGTGCTCCGCCATACCCATGACAGGGCTCAGTGTAGTGGCCTGGCTGCGCGCAGACGGCGCTGTCACCATGCAGGGCCACTTTGACCGACAGCGCCATGATCACCATGGTGGAACCGGCACCACCAGGCGGGGAGGAAGGACGGAAGGGATCCTGATCGGGACTTTGCTTGGCGGGCTGGGCCTGTTCCTGCTGGGCATGCTGTTGATGACCGATGGCCTGAAACGGGCAGCGGGCCCCTTGCCGGGTCGCGTGCTCGGCTCATCCACGCAGACCCGCTGGCGTGGCCTGTTGTCCGGCATGCTGATCACCACCGTCGTGCAGTCATCCAGCGCAGTGACCGTGGCGGCCATCGGCTTCGTCAATGCCGGGCTGCTGAACCTGCAGCAATCGCTATGGGTGCTGTTTGGTGCCAACGTCGGCACCACGATGACCGGCTGGCTGGTGGCGCTGATCGGCTTCAGGATCCAGATCGAGGCGGCCGCACTGCCTGTGATCGGCCTGGGCATGCTGCTGCGGCTGTCCGGTCCACGCACACGACGAGCTGCGCTGGGTACGGCACTGACCGGTTTCGGCGTGCTGTTCCTCGGTATCGGATTCCTGCAGCAAGGGGTTGCCATCGATGGGCAACATCTGTTTGGAAGCCTGAGCGGCAATGGCCCACTGGCCGTCTTTGTCATGCTGCTGGCTGGCCTGGTGCTGACCGTGCTGATGCAGTCCTCGAGTGCCGCGTTGGCGGTCACGCTCACGCTCGCCCAGGGCGGCGCACTGCCGTTGACACTGGCCGCCGCCATGGTCATCGGCTGCAACATCGGCACCACGGTGACCGCCCTGCTGGCAGCGATAGGCGCCACTCCCAACGCACGCCGCGCGGCCAGCGCACATGTGGCATTCAATGTGCTGGCCGCCTCGGTCGCCCTGCTGTTGCCGCCATTTCTGATTCATGCGGTCGACGCCCTGCGCAGCCTGCTTGGCCTTGATGCGTCACCCGCCATCAGCCTCGCCATGTTCCACACCGTGTTCAACCTGCTCGGGGTCGCGCTGATGTGGCCACTGGCCGATCCCCTGACCACCTTTCTGAAAAAGCGCTTCCGTTCCGGCGACGAGGACGTCGCGCAGGCGCGCTATCTCGATCGCAACGTCGCGTCGGTACCCTCGCTGGCAGCTGACGCGTTGCGGCGGGAGCTGGCGCGGCTGGGCGACCTGGCCATGTCCAGCGCATGGACACGCCTCGGCCACTGGCTGAGTGACGAGCGCAGGGAGCAACATGCGGAGGCTTATCTGCCCTTGAGTCAGGTGATCCATGAATTCGTCACCCGGGTCAACCGCGGCTCGATGTCCGAGAGCAGTGCGCAGGCGATCGCCACCTTGCTGCGTGTGCAGCGCTACTACGACACCTGCCACGAACTGAGCGCCGAACTGCTCACCCCCATCGCACTGGCCGCGAATTCACAGGAGGCTGCGACCCGATCTCTGCTGCAGCTCGGTGAGCAACTGCTGATCCAGCTCAATCCCGCCCGTGCCGGCTTCGCACCCTTGCAGGCCGAGCAGACAGATCGCTTCGAAGCGAACTACCAACAACTCAAAGCCAGCCTGCTCAGCGCCGCCGCTGCCGGGCAGATCGACATCACCCGCATGGATGCACTGCTGCACAGCCTCAGCGCATTGCGCCGGATCATTTCACAGGCCAGCAAGGCGGCCCGCCTGCTCACCGAACTCAAGACCGACTGAAACCCACCCGGATTCATGGCGAAACGAGCAGCAAGTGCCTGACCAGGGGACCTGGCTCACGCCTTTGCTCCGTGGCGAAAATGCCACTCACACTTCGGATGGTGTACCGCCTGCCCCACTGTGCTCCAACCCCGAACGGTCATGCATCGGCAGCTCGGTGAGCTGCCGCGCAGAGCAACGATTCAAATCATGCGGCTCAGCGCATTTTCGCTAAAAATACGACCCAGCCAGAGTGCCGCGAGAAACCGCAACGGCGCGGCTTCCTGCCCATGCGGGTAAACCTCACGGTGGCCTAAGGCTTGGGGCGAGGTGTGGTGGCAACGCTGGGCGGGAGAATCGGCAACGTGACCTTCGGCTGATCGCCGGTCAGCGAGCCAAGAAATACTTCGATCTTGCCGACTTCATCGTCGGTGAGCTTTGCACCAAGCTGGCTGCTACCCATGATCGCAATGGCCTGGCGAAGATCCCAAACCTTGCCCGTGTGAAAATAGGGTGCGGTCAGCGTGATATTGCGCAGCGAAGGTACCCGGAATACGTACTCGTCGCTGACCGTCTTGGTGACGGCGAAGCGCCCCTTGTCGCCAGGCGGAAGGATGTCGGCGCCGGGACGCTCCACCACCCCGAACGGGGCATACATGCCACCGCCCACGTTGATGCCGTTATGACATGCCGCGCAGCCCTTGCCGACGAACAGGGCCAGGCCTTCCTTCTGCTTCGCATCAAGCGCCTTCTCGTTGCCCTTGAGGTAACGATCGAACGGCGCATTCGGCGTAATCAAAGTCGCCTCGAACAAGGCAATCGCCCTGCGCACGTTGTCGAAGGTGATCGGATCGGTTGCACCAGGGAAGGCCTTGCCGAATACCGCCGCATAACCCGGGATGCCCTTGAGCTGCTCGACGACGTGCGCCTCGGTGGTATCCATCTCGACCGGGTTGACCAGCGGACCGCCAGCCTGCTGTTCAAGATCCTTCGCGCGACCATCCCAGAACTGGGCAACATCGAAGACCGCATTGTAGACGGTCGGTGCATTGCGCCCGCCGTGCTGCCAGCGATGACCGAGCGAGGTCTCCTGCAGATCGACACCACCCATGCCGACCATATGACAGGAATTGCAACTGATGGAATGGCTTTCCGAGAGCCTTGGCTCAAAGTAGAGCATCTTGCCGAGATCCACCTTCGCCGGGGTCGAAGCGTTGCCCGGAAGCGGCGGCACGCTGGCGGGTATCGGCTTGAACAGACCCTGCGCCTGCTTCATCAGCGGGGTCTGTGACCACACGCCCCCTGTTGCCAGACATCCACCCAGAGCAATCACAGTTACTGCCGTTATCGAGCGCATGGAATAGTCTCCTGCTTCCTGGTCGTTCAGTTTGGCTATCGAATGCCGACCTGGATTGCGCCGGCGGAGTGCTTACAGATCAAGCGCCCTGTTCAGGGAATGGTGTCCCGATCCCCGTCAGCCCCCGGCAAGTGCCCTGTCACATGCATGAGACATCCGAGAAATCCGTGTCACATGAATGCCTGGCGCCAGGCAGTGAGCTGTCAGGGCGCCGTCACACATGCAGCGCCGTTCTGCCATCAGCTGATCAGTTGCCGTTGTTTTCCGCAGGTTGCCGGATCTCCTGCTTGGTGGCCTGCTTCTGCTTGATCGGCTGATCCTTGCCCTGATTCTGCTGTTGCTGCCGGGTCTGCTGCAGAGTGCCCTGACGCATGCCGCCAGGACCCATGCCGCCGCCTGGCCCCATCATCCCGCCACCCGGACCCATGCCACCACCGGGCCCCATCATTCCGCCCCCCGGACCCATGCCGCCGCCCTGACGCGGCGGCATATCCGGCAAGCTCACGCCCCGTTCGCTGGCGCGCTTCTGCATCTGTTCGTGGTGCTGCTTTCGGAAAGCCTCGCGTTCCTGAATGGTTTTCAGGCTTCGCATTTGCTTGCGGTAGGCGCTGCGTTCGGCGGGTGTCATCAGCTGCGAGCCATAGACCGTATCGCGCGCCTTCAACTGATTTTTCGATGGATTGACGGCAGTCGATGGCTGGCTGGTCGAAGCAGCGTTGCCTCCGCGCTGAGCGTTTCCGCCACCGCTTTGATAAGCCCATGCCGGCATGGCGCTGACAAGGGAAACAGAAATAGCCAACGTGAAAATGTAATGGGTTCGCATGAAGATAACCTCGTTCAAATGCAGATAGCACGGGCGCGTCCTGCTAGTTCAATGTTCAACCCGCGAGCGAGCGTACTCATTGACTGAGGTCAACTGCATTGCTCAAAACAGATGAATTTGCGATCGGAAGTGAGTCCTGCCGACACGTCGAGGGCTCCGCCATGGCAGCACAAACCGATTCGGGACTCAGTGTCGCTGATGACGTTACGCACGGGATGGAGCCTCAGCCGTGAATCCGGGGGGCCGTCCGTCGTTCAACCGAGCGATAGAACAGCAGACCCAATATGGCCAGCGCAGCGAACGCGGCGCCAGCGATGAAGGTCACCGCTGGGCCAAACAGACGCCACAGCGCGCCGGCGATCGTGCTCGCCAGCAAGAGCGAAACACCGGTGGTCAGGTTGAATATGCCAAATGCCGTACCGCGGAGATGGGCTGGCGCAGCATCGGCAACCAGCTTCGAGAGCAGGCCCTGGGTGAGTGCCATATGCAATCCCCAGAAGGCCGCACCCACGAATACCTGAACAGGCTTGGCGGATGTCGCCAGCAACCCATCGGCGACGATGAGGACCCCGAGGCCCAGGATCAGCAACGCTCGGGCAGAAAGCCGATCGGCAGCAACGCCTGCTGGATAGGCACATGCCGCATAGACCACGCTCATCGCAACCATGACCAGCGGAATGTAACCCAGCGCGAGCCCCACATCCTGCGCGCGAAGGACCAGAAAGGCCTCGCTGAAGCGGGCCAGCGTAAAGCCTGCTCCCAATGCAACGACGAACCAGTAGGCAAAGCTCAGGCGTTTGATATCGGTGAGCTTCAGGCGTGCGCGGGTATCGACGGCCGATGGTGCGTGAGCAGGCTCACGGATGGCGAACACCAGCAGCATTACGGCGACAAAAGCGGGTGCCACCGCAATCCACAGGACGGCCTTGATGTTGTCGGCCAGCCATGCCATGAAGATCACCGCCAATAACGGGCCGACGAAGGCGCCGACCGAATCGAGCGACTGACGCAGACCATAGGCCATACCGCGCTGTGATGGCGGCACGATATCCGCGATCAACGCATCGCGGGGTGCGTCGCGAACACCCTTGCCGATACGGTCGACGAAACGCGCTGAAAAAACCCAGCCAATGCTGGACGCCAGCGGGAACACCGCCTTGGTCAGGGCACTGAGCCCGTAGCCAAGAACGATCAGCCATTTGCGTTTTCTGAAGTAGTCGCTGATGACGCCGGAAAACACCTTGCTCACAGACGCTGTGGCTTCAGCGACACCCTCGATGACCCCGACCGTGAGCACTGATGCCCCCAGCACGGTGGTCATGAGGATCGGCAGCAGGCTGTGTACCAGTTCCGAGGATATGTCCATGAACATCGAGGCGAACCCGAGTACCCAGATTCCCCGGGGCAAGCCGCGATAACTTGCCGTGGATGGCGAGGACACCTCGGAGTCCTTTGATGACGATGGGCTCATTCGCATTGGTAGCTCCTGGCACCGAAGAATTGGCTGGATCACAGCAAGGATGAACGCCATTGCCCGGGAAGGCGGATCCTGGTCCAGCGACCCACGGGCATCACGACGATGTCACGGCCAAGACAACCATGCAGTGCGTTGAATGAAGCCATCTTGATGTCGGTCAATAACGGCGGCTCAGCGATTGCTATGGTGATCGCTCCCATGTCCAGTGCCTGATTCTGGCAGGAGCGTTTCGTGCGGACTCATCTTGTTCAGATCGACAGCAGCTCGAGCGGATCACGCCCGTGGTAGCTGCCCGGGTTGCGGAAACATCGCCCGTGGCCGCCGACCGCGCCGCGGATATGCTCAAGACACTAAGCCCGCCGCCAAAACGCGGCGGGCTGCGCAGGTGGTGGTGGCGGTTGCTGATACTGCTGGTCCTGCTGGGCGCGATCGTCGCAGGCCTGGCGTTCTTCCTCGGCGGTAGCGCGTCTGCTCCACTCTACGAGACTGCCGAAGTCAGCCGCGGCGATTTGATGGTCCGGGTGACGGCCACCGGCAACCTGCAGCCGATCAACCAGGTCGATGTCGGCAGCGAGCTGTCGGGCACGATGGAAGCCGTCTTCGTGGACGTCAATGACAAGGTGCACCGGGGCCAGGTCCTTGCGCAGCTGGATGTTTCACGACTGCAGGACCAGCTGGTGAATGCCCGCGGCGTACTGGCAGCCGCACAGGCCCAGGTGAACCTGGCTGCGGCCACGGTAAAGGAGACCCGCCTGCATTTCGATCGGCTCAGCAGCCTGTTCACGTTGAGCCACGGCGAGCACCCGGCCAAGGCCGATGTGGATACCGCCGAGGCGGCGCTGCGGCGGGCACTGGCATCGCAGGCCAGCGCCCGCGCGGCGGTCACCCAGGCGCAGGCCTCGCTGAGTTCGGGCGAAACCAATTTGGCCAAGGCCTCGATCCGTTCGCCGATCGACGGGGTGGTACTCAGCCGCACGATCGAACCGGGCCAGACCGTGGCGGCCTCGCTGCAGGCGCCGGTGCTGTTTTCGCTGGCCGAGGATCTCTCCAAGATGGAGCTGCAGGTCGATGTCGATGAAGCGGATGTCGGTGTGGTGCGCGATGGCCAGCGCGCCGCGTTCACGGTCGACGCCTATCCGGGGCGCGAGTATCCGGCTCAGGTCCGCCGGGTGGGTTTCGGTTCGCAGACCAAGGATGGCGTGGTGTCGTATCTGACCGTGCTGACCGTCGACAACACTGATCTCAGCCTGCGCCCGGGCATGACCGCTACCGCTTCGATCGTGGTCAGCGAGCGCCGCAACGTGCTGCTGGTGCCGAGCGCGGCACTGCGTTTCACGCCCTCGACGACAAGCGGCACGGCGGCGCCGGCTTCCGGCAGTCTGGTCAATCGGCTGATGCCGCATCCGCCGCGCGGCGCGGCGGTAAAACCCGCGGCAGCGGCAGGTGCGACACGTCAGGTCTGGATCCTGCGTGATGGCCAGCCGATGGCCTTGCCGGTCAGCATCGGCGCCAGTGATGGCAAGCTGAGCGAAGTGACCGCCGGCGAGCTGAAGGCTGGCATGCGGGTGATCACCGGGCGCGCAGGCACATCGCCATGAACCCCGCTGCGGCGGACGCTGATGCGGTTGCCACGCCAGCGTTGATCGAATTGATCTCGGTCACCAAGACCTATGGCCAGGGCGCGGTGGCGATGCAGGCGCTGCGCGGCGTCGATCTGGTGGTGCAGGAGGGCGAGTTCGTCGCCATCATGGGTCCCAGCGGATCGGGCAAGTCCACCGCGATGAATATCCTTGGTTGTCTCGATGTGCCGACTACCGGCAGCTACCGTTTTCGCGGCATCGCGGTAGAAACGCTTTCGCGCAATCAGCGGGCGTTCCTGCGGCGCAACTACCTCGGGTTCGTGTTCCAGGGCTACAACCTGCTCGGACGCACCTCGGCACTGGAGAACGTGGAACTGCCGCTGCTCTATCGCGGCGAACCGCCGGCGGTACGTCATGCTGCCGCTCGCGAAGCGCTGGCCGCGGTGGGCCTGACCCACTGGGAGCATCATTCGCCGGCCGAGCTGTCCGGTGGCCAGCAGCAGCGCGCAGCGATTGCCCGCGCCATCGTCACCCATCCGGCGGTGCTGCTGGCCGACGAGCCGACCGGCAACCTCGATACCCAGCGCAGCCGGGAGATCATGGATCTGGTCGTCGCGCTCAACCGCGATCGCGGCATCACCGTGCTGATGGTGACCCACGAGCCGGACATGGCGGCCTATGCGCGGCGCATCGTGCGCTTCGTCGACGGTCGCGTGGAGAGCGACATCCGCAACCCGGAGCCGGCGTAATGCTGTGGAATACACTGCTGCTGGCGCTGAAGGAGATCCGCCGCAACCTGACCCGCTCGTTCCTCACCGTGCTGGGCATCCTGATCGGCGTGGCTGCGGTGATCACCATGGTCACCCTGGGCAACGGTGCCACCGTGGCGGTATCCGCCCAGATATCCAGCCTCGGCAGCAACCTGTTGATGGTGCGACCCGGGCAGCGGCTGGGCGCCGGCCGCGACACCGCCGGCGCGGCGGCATTCAAACTGGCCGACGCCAGCGCGATGGAGAGCGAGGTCAGCCAGCTCAGGAGCGTGGCGCCGGTGGTCTCACGCACGGTGACGGTGGTGCACCTTGCCAGCAACTGGTCGACCAGTGTGGTCGGCAGCAACAACGCCTACTTCAGCGTTGGCAACTGGAAGATCATCGAGGGGCGGATCTTCTCCGACGCCGAACTGCAAACCGGCAAGGCGGTCTGCGTACTTGGCGAAACCACGCGCGACAAGCTGTTCGGCAGCGAAAACCCGGTCGGCAGCGCGATCCGCATCAAGCAGTTTTCCTGTGAGGTGATCGGCCTGCTTGCGGCCAAGGGCCAGTCCTCGATGGGCCGCGACCAGGACGACACCATCATCATGCCGCTGCGCACGGCGCAGCGCCGGCTCACCGGCAACCAGGATGTCGGCATGTTGCTGGTATCGGTACAGGACGGCGCGTCGACCAGCCAGGCCAAGCAGCAGATCGAGACGCTGATGCGCGAGCGACGCCGCATTGCCGCCAGCGAGGAAGACGATTTCAACGTGCTCGATACCCGCGAGATCGCCGAAATGCTTTCCAGCACCACTCGCGTGCTGACCTTGTTGCTGGGCGCGGTGGCAGCCGTCAGCCTGCTGGTTGGCGGGGTCGGCATCATGAACATCATGCTGGTGTCGGTGACCGAGCGCACCCGCGAGATCGGCATCCGGCTGGCGGTGGGGGCACTGGAACGCGAGGTGCTGTTGCAGTTCCTGATCGAGGCGGTGGTGTTGTCCTCGCTCGGTGGCCTGCTGGGCATGCTGCTGGCCACGGTCGCCTCGATCGTGCTGGCCAACCTGATGGCGGTGCCCTATGTCTTCGGGCTGCAGATCAATCTGCTGGCCTTCCTGTTCTCGGCGGCGATCGGGGTGATCTTCGGTTACTTTCCCGCGCGTCGCGCCGCACGGATGGATCCGATCGAGGCGCTGCGCCATGAATGATTCAATCGCACCTCCCCCCTTCTGGTCCGGACCCGAGCTTTGGTCTTTTCCAGACTTTCCGCTGCCCCGACGCAGTATTCGACTGCACCGCAGACTACCTCGACCCGGCTGATGCGCCTACACTCGAAGCCCACACCCAAAGGGGGTGAGCCACCTCGTCATCTCCGCATCCACCATCAGGGACATGCCATGCGAACTGCTTTTATCGGACGCTCGTTTTCGGTGATAGAACGGCTCGGCTTGCTGACCATTCTCGTCGCAACGCTGCTCATCGGCTATCACGAAGTTCGCCTGATGATCGCCTCCGGGCAGGCCAACGTGAGTGACCTGTTGTTGCTGTTCATGTATGTCGAAGTGATTTCGATGGTCGAGGTGTACTGGAGTGCGGGCAAGCTTCCGGTGCGCATGCCGCTGTATATCGCGATGGTGGCGATGGCCCGGCACATGCTGATCGAGCAGGGTCTGCCCGCACTGGACCTGCTGGGCACGGCGCTCGCCATCCTGCTGCTGGCGGTATCCGTGGTGGTGGTCCGTTACGGACACCTGAAACTGCCCTACCGCGATGCGATTGACGAACGACATCTGAGCTGAGCGGAGCTTGCCACATCGCGGGATCGTCGTCTCACCGATGCTGACTGCCGGAACCAGTGCGCAATGGACGCGCAATCTGGCCCATCGACCCGCTGCCGGAATCCGGCAGCAACGGCGGCTTGCGTCAGGCCATCATCCACGTGCCATCTTTTCGGGGTGCGCGATCAGATCGGCGCGCATTTCCGCAGTCTGTGACTTGAACTGCGATTGGCTGCCGAAATGATCGATGAAATAGTGGATCGTTTCGTAGCGGCCAGGCAGGTTGTGAAATTTTTTCCAGCACGAAAAAGCAAAGACCTGCCACGGCGAACGTTCGCCAACACACGCGCTCCGGTCCGGTATCGCATGCTATGACCAGACGGCCGCTGGAGTGAACCTCGCGGCGCAATGCATATGCCATCCCGAATCCGGCTTGACCCCTGCACTTGAGCCGAACCTTCATTGCCCATCGGCCCTTGCCTGAGCAAGCCGATGTGCCCGTGATCCGGAGCCTCCGGATCGGTGCATCGCGACGGCTGTCAAACGGGCGAAATCATTCGCAGGCATGGACTTTTCGTGGCATTGACCGCCAACAAAGTGCACTCTAGGCCCGCTCTGTTCCTGACTTGTCTCCTCTTGTATTGCCCACGATGAACCATGACTGCTGCGCTGGTTATCGGGTCAGGAGGCGACATCACCCGCAGCATGGGAGAGACACATGACCGACAAACATACGGGCCACTGTTTTTGTGGCGCTGTTGAGATCGAAGTTACCGGCGCGCCCGAGGCGATGGGCTATTGCCATTGCAGCTCCTGCCGCTCCTGGTCCGCAGGTCCGGTGAACGCCTTTACCCTGTGGAAACCCGACAGCGTCAAAGTCACCAAGGGCGCGCAATACATCGGTCATTTCCAGAAAACAGCAACGAGCGATCGGCAGTTCTGCAAGCAGTGCGGTGGCCATCTGATGACCGATCACCCGACCTTTGGCCTGACCGACGTCTACGCCGCGACGATCCCCGGCCTGACCTTCAACCCCGGCGTCCACGTGAACTATGCCGAGACCGTGCTGCCGATGAAGGACGGACTGCCCAAGCTGCGGGACTTTCCGGCCGAACTCGGTGGCTCGGGCGAGACCGTGCCCGAATAATCACGGTGGTGACGGAGCCTGCGGTGCGAGCCATGTGACGCGGTTCAGTGGCATGCATTTTATCGTGGCCGCCCGAGCGACTTCACGGGACGAGTGATGTCGGCAAAGGCCGCCATGCATGGCGGCGAACGGAGCATCGTCGCGCTTGGCACGGTGAACCTGGTCGGCCGGTGCTCGTGATCTGGCGCAAGCGACAGGCATTCATTTCGGCACGCGCTCCGACTCGCCGGCCATCTCCGAACCGCGCCTGGAGTTCAGCATCGCCCGGCACCACGTCTCTTCGATAACTTGGTGCACGCGTCGAACCGTTGATGCATCATGACCTCCATATCCGGTGGATCATCGGTGGTTTCGAAAGGGGATCGGCCAGTCGGATGCGAAGCCGGAATACCATTCTGATGGCCGTCGCCATCACCCTGCTGGCCACTGGCTTACCCGTGTTGGCTGCGCTCTACCTCGCCCATCGCGAGAGCATTTCCGAGGCTTCGGCCCAGACACAGGTCATAGCCGGGGAGCTGCTTGTTCGCGCCGAGAGCATGGCTGACCAGGCTTCGGCGGCCTATGACCGGATGCGGGCGCTCAAGGTCGCACCGTGCTCGGATGCCGGCAGGCAGCAGATGATTGCCATCGCGCTGGACTACAGCTATCTGAAAGCGGTGGGGTACGTCGTCGATAACCGCGTTGCATGCTCGTCTTTCGCAGCCAGGGGCGACGGATCCAGGCTCGAACCGTTTGCCTTTACCGGCATGTCCGGCGTTCGGGTTGCACCGGAGGCTGACCTGGGTACCGGCAAGCGGTTTCTCGTTTTCGAAAAGGATGACTATGTGGCAGCCATCCTCCCCGAAGTGCTGGTCGACATACCCTTCGATCAGGCCCACATTTACTCAGGCGTGATCGGCAGGAGCACATGGCTGCGCATTGCCGGAAGCGGCAAGTTCAATCCACGATGGCGACAGCAACTCGGCCGTGCCCAACAGGCTACTTTTGTCGAGAACGGCAACCTGGTAACGATCCGGGTATCGACACGTTACGATCTGGCCAGCTACAGCACGATTCCCACGGCCAGTCTGCGTTCCCGCGCCGTCGCATTTGCCGTCGTTCTGGTGCCGATTGGCCTGCTGCTGGGTGGAGCTGCTGCCCTGGCGATCCTCTACTTGATTCGGCAACGCACATCACTGCCTGCCTTGCTGCGCAGCGCCATCAAGAAGCAGGAGTTTGTGCTGCATTACCAGCCGATCGTCGAGCTTGCCTCCGGTCGCATGGCCGGTGCTGAGGCGCTGCTGCGCTGGCCACGCCATGACGGCAGCCAGGTCATGCGGCCGGACGCCTTCATTCGGGTCGCCGAGGACTGCGGCTTGATACGGAGCCTGACCACCTACGTGCTGGAACGAGTGGCCATCGAGGCTCCGGCCTTCATCCGCCAGCATCCGGATGGCTATATCAGCATCAATCTCTCGCCTGCTGATCTGCATGATGAACGTATCCTCGACCAGTTGCGCCAGCTGATCGAAACGCCCGGCATCACGGCGAGGAATCTGATGGCGGAAATCACTGAGCACTCGTTCCTTGACCCGAAGCATGCCAGTGAGAACATCTCGGCGATCCGCACGCTCGGCATACGTGTGGCGATCGATGATTTCGGCACCGGCTTTTCCAGCCTCTCCCACCTCACCACACTGACGACCGACTGCCTCAAGATCGACAAGGTCTTCGTGGACACCATCGGTACCGACTCGGCGACCAGTGAGGTTGCGCTTCACATCGTGCGCATCGCGCATTCGCTTGGTCTGACCGTGATCGCCGAAGGCGTCGAAAGCCAGTTGCAGGCTGACTTTCTGTACGAGCATGGCGTCAAGTACGCGCAGGGCTGGCTGTTCAGTCAGGCGCAACCGATGGAAACCCTGCTGCGCCAGCAGTCAGCTGGCTGAAGCACAACGGGTAAGCGCGTGCAGGCCTGGCTCTCCCGTCATGCGAGTCTTGGCGATCCACGCGCGAGCGCGCCGATCCGAAAACACGTCCCCTGGCTTGCCTGTGTTTTCCTGTTCCCGCGAGGTGAAACCTCAGACTCCATCCTCCCGATGGATCCGGCCATTCTTGATCACCAGGGTGATCTTGCCGGTGTTGTGGATGTCGCGAGTCGGGTCGGCGCTGAGCACGACCAGGTCGGCGCGTTTGCCCACGGTGATCGTGCCGCGCTGTGTCGACTGGCCCATTGCAGCCGCGCTGACCTCGGTGGCAGCGCGAATCGCCTCGATCGGGGTGAAGCCGGCATGCTCCACCAGCAAGGCCATTTCCGCGTGCACCTGGGGCAAGGCGTGCAGGTCGGGACCATGGCTGTCCACCGCCAGTCCGGAGCTGTCCGAACCCGCATCGACCAGCACCCCCTGCTCATGCGCCAGCCGGGTCACCGCGTAGCTCCACGGCATGATGCCGGCGCCCACCTTCGCCGGATCGTGCTCCGCTTCCTGCTCGAACGGCAGCAGGGTGGCGTCGAGGATCGTGCCGCGCTGCTTCATTGCCTTCAGCAGCGCGAGGATCGGCGGCGCATCTGGGCGGATGTGCTCGAAGTCGCCCAGCGCGCGCATGCGGTAGTCATCCGGCACCTTCGGCGCCGCCGCCCACACCAGGTACGGGCTATGCGAGATGGTGTCGGCACCGGCGGCCACCGCATCGGCCGGCGTGGCGGGGAATATCGTCGCATGCGTCCACACGCGCAAGCCCTGGCGATGCGCCTCGGCGGTGAGCTTGCGGACCAGGTCCGCCGGCAGGTTTGCGTAAAGCTTGAGCGCGGTCGCCCCGGTACCCTTGGCCTCGGCCACGGCGAGCGGAATATCGGTATTCGCGCTGATCGCCTGCATCCACGGCGCAAAACCGAGCCGCTCGCCGGTGGAAGCCTCCTGCGCGCGCACGTCTTCGGCAAAGAACGTCGGCCCGGCCATCAGTGCCACGTAGTAGATATCCGGCGACGCCAGCGCATCGGAATTCGCCTCGCTGGCGAGATAGCCGACCAGGCGATCATCGCCGGCCATGTCGCGCACGGCGGTGACGCCGCCTTGCAGCAGCGCCCGCAGATGCGGCACATAGTGGGCGAAATCGGGCTCGGCGCCGGTGAGATGCACGTGGGCATCGATCAGACCCGGAATCACGTAATGCCCACTCAGATCCTCCACCCGTGCGCCCTTCGGTGCCGCGCGGTTGCCGTCCGGATAGATCGCCGTGATGCGCTCGCCATCGATCGCAATGGTCATGCCCGGTTGCGCCGGCGTGCCGGTACCGTCAATGACCGCGACGTGGGTCAGCAGCAGTGTCGAGTCGGCGGCGAACGCGGGCACGACTGATGCGGCAAAACCCAGAAACGCGATGCGCCTGATGATGCTTGCGGACATTTTCCAATTCCTCCTAGGTTTGGCGCGAATATGCAGAGTTCGCCAATCTCACCTTTTGATACCGTCGCGTGTAGCGCTGAACCGGGGCGAAGATACACCACGTAATCAGCTCCATTCAGTCGTGGCTGGTCAGCCGCGCCTTTGCTCGCCCCCTCATTCACGCTCAAGGATCGCACGGGCGTGCAGAAGCACCCCATGGATGGCACGGAACACGTTCATCTGGAATCCACGTTCGCCAAGCTCAACTTGCAGCCTCGCGCGTCGATAACCTTCTTGCCTGTCGCAACATTCTTGAGCCGTCACCATACATGCAGTCCATTTTTACAGCGACAAGGTCGGACGCCCGCGATTGGGCCAGGTCATGATCACGAAACTGCCGCTTCCCGCCGAACTGCTTGATCTGGTACCTGATGCGATTTGCGTCGTTGATGCCGATGGTCGCCTGCTGTTTGTCAATGCGAGTTTCGAGCGCATCTTCGGCTATGCCCCTGCGGAAGTACTGGGGCGTCCCATCTTCGAGCTGGTCCATCCTGACGACTGCGCGGGCACCATGCAGCAGGCAGAACAGGTAACGGGCGGCGCGTTGCAGCGTCACTTTCGCAACCGCTACATCCACAAGGACGGTCACAGTGTGGACATCCAGTGGTCGGCGCGCTGGCTGCCGGAGCATGGCGTGCGGATCGGGGTGGCCCACGAGGTCACCGAGCTGCGCCGGGCCGAACGCGAAGTCGAGCACCGCGCCAGTCACGATCCGTTGACCGGATTGCCCAACCGCCACCAGCTGGAACGCGAACTGCGATACGCGATCGCCGACGCGATACGGACAGGCGATGGCCTTGCCCTGCTCTACCTGGACCTGGATGGCTTCAAGGCAGCCAACGATCGCTGCGGACACGACGGTGGTGATCGCGTCCTGCGCGAAGTCGCACAGCGACTGCAACAGGGCTTGCGGCACCACGACCTCATCGCCCGCGTTGGTGGTGATGAGTTTGTCGCGCTGCTACCGGGCTGTCGTGACGCCAACGCTGCGCGGACTGTCGCCGATGGCCTCCGCGCGCACCTAAGACCACCCTACACGCTGCCCGATGGACAGTTTCACCTGGATGCCAGCATCGGCATCGCCTGCTTCCCCGACGACGGCGGCGATATGGAATCCCTGCTCACGCACGCCGACCGGGCGATGTATGTGGAGAAGCGCAGACGGTAGCGGAATGAAGCCATGACTGGAGCCCTGTCCTGCTGTTTTGCCATCAGAGCCACGGCGCCGTCCGTGCGACCTGCAGGCACCTCGATCCAACCGTGATCCGCAGCGTCCGTGTGGATGTCACCCCTGGTACGGCATAGCGACAGCATCAGCGCAAGCAATACGCGACCACCGACACGCATCTGGCCGAATAGGGGCAACTTGCTTCCACCACCGACTCTCGACCATCCCGCCTGACAACAGGACAACGTGAACGTTGCAGGTGGCATTGGGTGGTGCAACGACTTGCATCAGCCAGCAATATCTCGCGCAAACCGCTCATTGACGACGCCATGACACGGGCAAAGGGGACGGACTGATTGAAATGCGTCGACTTGCCGCGTCCCGTCATTGGCGGAAAACCGCGCGCTACTGGAAGGTTCGGGTAACCAACAGCGCCCTGCCAGCAGCATGGTTGGCGACGCTTGCATAACCGGCGAAATAAGCGAGTACGCCGTCACCACTGATATTCGTGGCACTTAGGACGGTCACCGTCTGCGTGTAGGAGCGAGCCACATCGATCGCCCCGTGCGCGCCGGTGCAGGCAAACTGCTGGGGTACTGCGTTTTGCGCGGACTCGCTTGATGCTGCAACCAGGCTGCGAGCATCCACGGACGCGCAGGTTGGCGCGACCAGCCTGCCAGAAAAGTGGATCAGGCCTTCCCGCCCCTGTGCGCCGGGGATCGCAGCAATCAAGCTCAGTGCGCAACCTGCCAATACGGTGAAAAACGAACCTGCCATGGTCGGTCCTTCCTGGCGCCGGTGTACTCACGGCGGCACCTCAGTCGGGGTGCACTATTCGGGCTTTGCCCGACGCCAAGACGCTATGCCCATGGGGGTGTGGATACCGTGAATTTCCTCGCGCGGCGCCTTCCCCACAGGTTCGCGTCGCCTTCAGCCGCCCCGCGTGGCGAGTGCCGGCGGAATCGACGCTGCCCGCAGCGCCGGCCACAATACCGCCGCCTGACCGAGAGCCAATGTCGCCAGCGCTGCAACCAGCACGGGCGACAGCGGCATGCGCGGCATCTCGAAGCGGCTGACCATCCACAGGTTGAGTGCAACCGCGAGGCCGCTACCGACGGCACAGGCGGCGATCGCAATGATCATGTTCTCGAGCTGGAACTGCTGCACGATGGCGCGGCGGGTGGCTCCCAGTGCGCGGCGTATGCCGATTTGCCGCCTGCGCTGGGTCACCCACGAACTGGTCAGCCCGACGATGCCGAACGCGGTGACGGCAAGCATGATCGCGCAGACCGTTGCCAGAATGGCCGCAAACCCGCGAGCCCCGCGGTAGGCCCTGGCACGCACTTCAGGGAACGTGCGGACGTAACGCATCACCCGTGCGTGCTCGAGCTTGAGCAAAAGCGCCGGTGCCTTGATGGCTACGGCGCCGATCTCGCCTGGCCGGGTGCGGATGACATAGGTGCTGCCATGACCTATGTAGCGGTTCGGCTGCAACACCACGTATTGCATGTCGGTTTCGTCATCCGACACATCCGGTGCCTGCAAGCGATCGATCTCGCCCACGATGGTCTGCGCAGCACGGTCGATGTAGATCGTCTTGCCCAGCGCGCTCCCGTCGGGAAACAGCCTGTCCGCGAGGGCGCGGGTCACGATGATCACGCTCGACGGTGGCTTCGCATCGTTTTCGCGGCGGTCGACGATTTCCGGGGCGCTGAACCAGCGTCCTGACAGCAGGCGCACGCCCAGGACTTTCTGCGCGTGCTCATCCACCAGATAGGTCGAACACCATGTGCTTGCCAAGGTCTGTGCTTCGCTCATTCGCACCGAGCAACCCCAGCCGCCACCACCGAGGGGAAACGAGTACGTCGCATAGGCATCGACGACCCCGGGCAACTCCCGCAATGCCGACAGGTCGGCCAGTTGTAGCGCCTTGCTGTCCGGTGGATCGCCGACCCACGAGCTGCTGACTACCAAGACGTTGGCTTCGTCGCCGATGCCGGGCCGGCGGCTGTTGTGTACTTGCTGGCGGATGAGGAACAGCGCGTTACACAGAATCGCCAGCGTCAGCGCCATCTGCAGCGCAACCAAGGTGACGCCGACCTTGTTGCGTCGCATCGCCGAAATCATGGGATGAATTCGCATCCCGGCTCCTAATTCGTCTTCAGCTGCCAGGCGGGCTGCACTTGCGCCGCCCGCCAGGTCGGATACAGACCCGCGACCACCGTCGCCCCCATGGACAGCGCGATGGCGACCAGCACGTCGGCCACACCAAGATATGCCAACCGCTCGATGTTGGTGCTCAGTGTCGCGCGCAAACCGAGCAGGCCGAGCATGGTGAATCCGATCCCCAGGATGCTGCCGGCACCACCGATCACGACGGTCTCGACCAGGCACTGCCAAAAGATCGCGCGGCGGCTCGCGCCCAACGCGCGGCGCACGCCGAATTCCCCCGCACGGCCCATGAATTTCGCCAGCATCAAGGCCATCGCGTTGATCAGGCAGACCATGAGAAAGCTGAAAGACACCAGCACCATGATCCGCGCCTTGTTCGATACCACGTGCTCGGCATCCAGCCACTCACGCACATTGCGCAGCCGATTGTTCGGGGCATTGTCAAAACGCCCGCTGCGTTGCTGGTCGCGGGCGTAATGGTCGAGAAAGCTGCGGTAGCGTTGCACGTCCGCCGCAGTCGGCAGCTCCACCCACAGTTGCAGCCACACGCAATCGGACTGCAGGTGTGCCTCCCAACTCGACCCGGGTGACTTGTTGCAGTTGATACCCTGCCATGGCAGGTGACTGGCCACGGCGCGGGTCAGCGGCAGGAATACATCGTCGGGATCGGCGAAAGCACCGCCGCCGCTGCTCACCGCATAAAAAAGGGGAACCGGCTGCCAGTGGTCGAGCACGCCGCTGATCCGGTACGTGTGGTTGTCCAGCACAATACTCCGGCCGACGCTGTTGGCTCCGCCGAACAGCCGCTGATTGAGCTTCTGGCTGATCACCACCACCTCCGCACCACGCTGCTCATCGTCGGCCGTCCACGGCGCGCCGTACTGAAACGGCACTTCGAACATGGGGAAGAAATCGGCATTCACGGCGCGACCGTCGACATCGAATGGCGGCTGCGCGGCATCCTGCGGCATCACCGAAAAGCCCACGCCATACATCGCGCTCTGTCGCCGCGCGATGTGTTGCCGCAGCAGTTGTTCAATGTCCAGCCAGCTCAGCTGATCCGGCGGCTCGTTGCCAAACCCATGGCCGTGCCCCCACGGATCGATCTGCGGCACGAACAACTGCGAAGACTTGCCCGGGATCGGATCGCCCGACATCGCGCGGAACACCGTCAGCACCGTCATCGACCCGCCGATGCCCAACCCGATCGCGGTAATCATCAGCGCGGTGAGGATCGGCGCACGGCGCAGGCTGCGTGCGGCCAGGCGGAGGTAATAGGCGAGCATGGCGTTATGCCGACTTCATGCCGGACGAGCGCCGGTCATCGAGCGTTCCACACCAAGAATTGCCCCAAACAACCTTCCCGTCAGGTGGCCTTCCATGATTTTCCCTGATACCTCGTCCGCACGTCATCGTTGGGCAAGACCGAAGGCTACCGGTATGCGCACAATGCTGGGAATAGCCACGCCCGCTTTCTTGCGTGGCGAAAACCTCGCCTGCAACATTGCATGGATGGCCAGCGGATCGAATAGATCAGCCAAGGGGGCAATACTGCCGTCCTTCCTGACGATGGAATAGGCGGCATTCAGCGGCACCACATTTCCCATCTTGTCGCGCGAATTCTCGACAAAACGCTGGCTCTCAACCATCCCCGTGAACGGCACCCCGTCCTTGCCCACGCAGGTCAAGGTCACCACGGTGCCGCTGATCAATGCCAGCCGCGCTTCCTCCGGATACCCGACGACACCCATCCTGGTCACGCGCGGCAGTTCAACGCCTGCAACATGGTGTTGCGGTACCGGCGGCCCGATGGTTTCGGAAACAATCTTGCCGCTCGTGACAGCGGTCGCTGGAAGCGCCGCCGGAAAAACCACGGCCTGCCTCGCACGGCCAGCGACCAGGCCAATCGATAGCGCCAAAGAGCCCACTTTCAGAAAATTCACTCAATCCATCCCCATGAACCGAATTGACCTTGACTTGCCGCGACTACTCGACCGAGGCCGGGCAGTCGTCGAATTCTCGGTGCATTGTTGGCGAGAAAGCTCGCTTGCACTGCTGCTTTTCCCAGCCACTGCCTTTTCAGATCTTCAGTGCGCGCCCTTTTTGCCACCCCTGCCCAACAGTACAAGCGACGCCACGACTGGAAAATGGTCGGACGGATAGCGCGCACCCTCGTGCGTGGTGATGGTCTGCACGGCGCGCGTCTTGAAGCCGCGGGTGAGTATCCAGTCGATACGCTGGTCGGGGTTGCCGGTGAAGTCGTGGAACGTCTTCGCCGGGCCGGCGCGCGAGGCCGCCACGACCCAGGCATCGTGCAGCGAAGCGGTCAGCTTTGCGTAGACGGGGCTGTCGGGGCCGCTGTTGAAATCCCCGGCCAGGATCACCCGGTCCGTCAATGGCAGCTGGGCGATCCGCTGCAGGATCTCGTCCGTGCTGAGCATGCGCGCGCGCACATCCTGCGGCCGGTAAGGGAAATGCGTGTTGAAGTAATCGAACGTGCCGCCGCCGTGGCGCAGGCGAAACTGCGCCCAGGTCACCATGCGCGGGTATGGCTGGCCCCAGGTCTTGCTGCCCGGTACCTCCGGCGTATCTGAAAGCCAGAAATCGCCCGAGCGCAGCACCTGCAAGCGGTCCGTGCGATAGAACACGCCCATGTGTTCGCCCTTGCTGCCACCTTCCCTGCCCTGGCCAAACCAGGCATAGCCGGGAAGATGGGCGGCGATGTACTCGCCCTGCTCCTCGGTCAGCTCCTGCGTGCCCAGCACATCCGGGTGTTGCGCCTTGATCACCTGCACCAGCAGGTCGCGCCGGTTCACCCACGCGTTCATGTCGGTATCGACCGGCACGCGGACGTTGAACGTCATCACCCGAAGCGGCGCACCGGCCGCCGCACTTGGCCCGGCCACCCCCAGGATCAACAGGCAGAAAAGCATCAAACAGCAGCGGCGCAGGTTCATCGCAGATCCCTGGAACGAAAGTGATGGGGAAACCGGAGCCTAGCAAAGTGCGGATCGACAGACGCGTCCACGACATCACGATCTCTCCCTGAGGCTTACAAGTCGTTGCGCGCGCCGTCCCACAGCTGCAACGCCTGCCCTCGTGTGGCTGGAAGCCGGCCGCCGCATGTCATGTGCATGAAAATTCGCCTGACACGTTTTCCACGCGGTAATCTGGGGCCTGTTTCGACGGGGCAAACCGATGAGCAAAGGCACCCACGACTACCAGAGCGATCCGCGCAACGAATCCATCCGGATCAGCGTCAACGGCGAGCTGTTCGCCCGCCATGAGGCGCGGGTGTCGGTGTTCGACAGTGGCTTCGTGCTGGGCGACGGTGTATGGGAAGGCCTGCGCCTGCACGACGGCGGCCTGCCCTTCCTTGACCAGCACCTGGATCGCCTGTACGAGGGCGCGCGGGCAATCGACCTCGACATCGGCCTCACTCGCGGGCAGCTGACACAGCGCATCGTCGACACGCTGCGCGGCAACGGCATGCAGTCGGACGTGCACATCCGGTTGATGGTGACCCGTGGCATCAAGGCCACGCCGCACCAGGACCCGCGCTTCGTCATTGGCGACGCGACCATCGTCATCATCCCCGAGTACAAGCAGCCGCTGCCGGCCACGGTTGAGCAAGGCATCCGCCTGTTCACCGTGCACGTGCGGCGCGGCGCACCCGACGTGCAGGATCCGAAACTCAACAGCCACTCCAAGCTCAACTGCATCCTCGCCTGCATCCAGGCGCAGAAGGCGGGCTGCGATGAAGCGCTGATGCTCGACCCGCACGGCTTCGTGGCAACCTGCAATTCCACCCACTTCTTCATCGTTCGACGGGGCGAGGTGTGGACCTCGAGTGGCGACTACTGCCTGGGCGGCATTACCCGCGCCAATGTGATCCGGCTGTGCCGTACGCACGGCATCCCGGTGTTCGAGAAGAACTTCAGCCTGACTGACGTCTATGGCGCCGAAGAAGCGTTCGTCACCGGCACCTTCGCCGGCGTGGTGCCGGTCAACGAGATTGATGGCCGCACGATGGGTAACGGCAAGCGCGGTGCCATGGTCCATCGACTGCAACAGCACTACATGGACCTGGTCAAGGCGGAGTGCCGGTCGGACCCCCGCGTATGAGCTCGCCGCGCGATGAGCTGCGCCTGGCGATGTGGTCGGGACCACGCAATATCTCCACCGCGATGATGCGCTCCTGGGAAAACCGCGACGATACGGCCGTCATCGACGAGCCGTTCTACGCGCACTATCTGCTCGCCACCGGCGTCCAGCACCCCGGACGCGACGAGGTGATCGCTGCGCAGAGCTCAGATGCGGCGCAAGTCGCGACCCTGCTGACCGGCGCGATCCCGGATGGCAGAACCATCTGGTACCAGAAGCACATGACCCAGCACGTGCTGCCGGACATGCCGCTGGCCTGGCTCGACCAGGTCAGCAACTGCTTCCTGATCCGCGAGCCGGCAGCAGTGGTCGCCTCGTTCACCGTCCAGCGTCCCGATGCCGCAGCCTGGGAACTCGGCTTCGAGCAGCAGTCGCGCCTGTTTGATCACGTATGCGACCGACTCGGCGCCGCGCCACCGGTGATCGACGCCAGCGATGTGCTGAAGGATCCCGCAGGCATCCTGGGCACTCTATGCATGCGGCTGCGCATCCCCTTCAGCCCACGCATGCTGCACTGGCCACGCGGCCCGCGCGCAAGCGACGGCGTGTGGGCGCCGCACTGGTATGCCGCGGTCGAGCGCTCCACCGGCTTTGCGCCCTGGCGCGAGCGCGAGGGCCGCCTGACTGCGTTCCAGCGCAGGCTGGTCGAACAGTGCCAGCCGCATTACGCCAGGCTCTCGTCGTACCGATTTGCGGCCGAGGGTATGCCAGCGATACGCTGAGCGCCTGCCCGGCGCTACCCGTGTCGGGGACGATTTCAGCGCTCTGCTAGCCACCCGAAATTTGTCGGTGAAACCTTTTGGCCTTTTCGGCCAGCTCTGACCCACCGGATTTCGGATGACGACCGGCACGGGCGATGCCCTGATCCGAGTCAAACACTGAGGGCCTTCCAAGGGCCGGCATGAATCTGTTCAACGGGTGCTGGGCAATTCGGCTGCTTGTCTGGCTGGCTTTGGCATTCCGCAACAAGCGCACCGCACGCCTGGAGAATTTGGCATCGTGGGCGTTGCACATGCTGCCGCTGATGGTTGCCGCCGTGCTGCTGAGCGCCGACCGGACGCCTTGGGCGCTTGCAACGGGAGGTGTTGCCGTAGGCTCGCCTGGTACTGGAATGGGGCTGGCGCTGACCTTCGGTGGCCTGGCCTTTACCCGTATGGGCGCGCGTCCACCTCGGCACCAACTGGAACGGCTCGGTACAGGTCAAGGCTGACCACCAACTGGTACGCAGCGGGCCCTGCCGCTGGGTCCGCCATCCCATCCGCACCGGCTTGCTGACCGCCTTCCTCGGCTCGGGCCTCTCGCTCGACCAGTGGCGCGCCGTGCTCGCCTTCGTCATCGTGTTGGCAGGTTCTGGTACAAGCTGCGCCTGGACTAGCGCTGGATGATCGAGACCTTCGGCGATACCTACCTTGATTACCGCAAGCACTCCAGGGCACTGATCCCGGGCATTCTCTGAGACGCAGGCAAAGCCAATGGTGCAGGCCGGGCCAGCTCCACAAAACCCATGCCCGCACGGTCATGCCCCTGATTCAACCGGCGGCAAGTGGCATGTGCCACCTTGTTCGGTTACTTCATGTATTTCTGGATCACGTCGATCAGCTCGCTGGCACCCGTGGCCCGCTCGACCGGGTCGGTGATGCCCGGATGAGCCACGTGAAACCGGATGTGATCCACGACGACCTCTGCCATCAGGCCGTTGATCGCTCCACGGACGGCCGCTATCTGCTGCAGGATCTCCGCGCAGTTCTTCTCTTTTGCGAAGGCTCGCTCGATGCCTTCGACCTGCCCCTTGATTCGATGTACGCGATCCAGCAACTTGGAATGATCGTGCGCCAAATGCGTCATCTGGATTACCTTGCCTAGCATGAGTCACTGCAGCCCCATGCTAGGCAGCCAGGCGGCCCAATTGCAAAGGAACTATTGTCGCACCCGGCAAAAAGGGGCAAAAAGAGTCGGGGACAATGTCAACGTCCCGGAGTGACCATACCGCGTCTGGCCGTCCTTACCAGGCACAAACCGGATGCCGGAAATTGTCCCGGACATCATTTTTCATTGGCATGGCATGCTGCAACGTCATGCGATCAACACCAGCGAGGAGTCGCCATCCATGAAGTTGTTCCGGGCCGACCATCGCCGGCATCGAAAGGTCAAACGCTTCCACTGGCTGATCACGCTGATCACGATGACCGCGACAGGTTCAGCATGCGCCACGATACCGGCAAGGACCACCGCGCAGACCATCCTGTTCATCGGTAACAGCTTCACTTACGGCGCGCATTCGCCGGTGTGGCGTTATCACGCCGACCTGGTGCATGACCTCAATGGCGATGGCGTGGGTGGTGTGCCTGCCCTGTTCAAGCTGTTCACCAAGGAGGCAGGACTGAACTACGACGTCAGCCTGGAAACGGTCGGTGGCGAGACGCTCGAGTTTCACTACACGCAAAAGCACAGGCAGCTTGACCGCGCGTGGGATCACGTGGTGATGCAGGAGTACAGCACGCTCAGCCCCGACAGGCCGGGCGATCCGACCACGTTCAAAAAGTACGCCGACAAGTTTGCCACGATGTTCCGGCAAGAAAACCCCTCGGTGGATATCCGGCTGATGGCGACGTGGTCACGGCCCGACCAGACTTACGCGGCTGGTGGCCACTGGCATGGAAAGCCTATCGAGGCCATGGGCGAAGACCTGCAAAACGCGTATGCCAAGGTCGCCGCCGACAATCCCTCGATCAACGGCGTGATCGCCGTGGGCAGCGCCTTCAATCGTGCCATCCGCGACGGCGTGGCCGACCCCAACCCCTATGACGGCACAAGCTTCAACCAGGTGGATCTGTGGGCCTGCGATCATTATCACGCCAGTACGTACGGCTACTACCTTGAAGCGTTGATGGATTTCGGCAGCATCACCGGCAAGGATCCGCGCAACCTTGGCGAGCACGAAACGGCGGCCGACGAACTCGGTTTGTCACCGGAGCAAGCCGGGGCATTGCAGCAAATCGCCTACCAGCAACTGCGACAGTCGTCATGACTCTTCAGCAGACAAAAAGTGGCGCCAGGGGCAATTTTCAGACAACGTAGCTCCCGCAAAATGGCCCCGGAATACTCACGTCGTCGCCTCCCGCGCTAGTTGCCGTGCTCCGAGTGCATGCGTTGGATGCGCACCGTGCTGCCACCCTGGTAGACCACCACGTAGGTGGAGCCTTCATGCTTCTGCTGCGCCACTTGCACGGGATCAGTCTGGATCGCTTTCTCCAAGGCGTCCTGGTGAAATGCGGCCAGATCGCCGGTCGGCACCAGCATCAGCGGCGCACTGAGCTGCTGGAAGCTGGTGAAGTGGCCGCCGCACTGGGTTGTCGTCGGGTCGAACGCGAGCCAGCCCTGGCCGCAACTCGCGCCGGAGACTTCCGGCAGGCGCTTGAGCCAGATGAAATACTTGTTCTCGTGGGTAATCCAGACCCGGTCGTGTCGCGCGTCGTCGCCACCGATATCGGTCGCATCCCACACGCGGACCACCGATGCCACATGGCAGTCGGCCGACGCACATTCCTGCAGCACCAGGTATTCATCATCCTGCAGATGGACTGGTTCGATGCTGAGGATGTCGTCCTTCACCAGCGCCTGGGCCGGGAACACCACCGAAGGCATGCGCGGGTCGACCTTGAAGTCGCCGGAGATCAGATAGCCGCCGTGCTGCGATGAGTACGCCGGCGCCATGACCTTGACCGAGGGGAGATTGGTCTGCGCCGAAAGCGCGAGACTCGCCAGAGCCAGACTGCCTGTCCACAGGATGCGTGCTGATTTCATCGAGTCCCTGCCCTGGAACAAAACGGACGCCGCAGCGGCACCGGGCGTCGAGCGGCGTAGTCATCGTAGCAAAAGCTGAATGAAAGTCCGCGTCGACTTTTCAGGCCAGGATGTCCGGGACATTTGATCGCTGTCCGCCCCTGCTAGCTGTCCAGTCCCGACTGGTTCTTTGATTTGCCGTTGAATAGCTCCGGCTTCTCGGTCTGCCAGGTCCGTATCGCTTGAAGCGGTGTCTTGTGGCCGAGTGCGCGTTGCGGAAGATGGTCGTTG
>JBAZRB010000022.1:0-86305 GCA_041663105.1 Rhodanobacter sp. | reverse complement strand
CGACTACACTCCACCTTGAACTATGTCAGCCCGATGCAGTTCGAGAAACACTGGCTTGCCGCTCAGGCCCATTACGCCAGTCCATGACCACGGTTATGGGGTACGAAGTTCGTGGGCAAGCTCAGTTGAAGGAAAAAGTGGCAGGGCAAGTTTCTGATGGCGTTCCCCACTCCCGCGGGGACGTTCAAGTGGCCCTGATGCCTGTTGTCGTTCTGGTCAGGACTTCAGCAGCGACCCTTGCTTCCATCCAGACACGCATCGGTCATGGCGGGCACCGTCCCGCTGCGCGTCATGCGTCGCACACAGTCTCGGGCGTGAAGCCCACCGCTTGATGGCTCGGTCCGTGTGCGGTCCTGCGAGCAACACGGTGCCGGCGGTCGCGACCCTTCAGCATGGTATTCATTCGGCCCGGAGGCGGACATCCGACGCGATGGGGGCGATTTCCTCCACGCATCGCAGCCCGCGCATGGTCTCGCCAACGGCCTGATCGAGGTTGGTATGCGGTTCGCTGCCGAGGAACGCGATCAGCTTGCGATTGTCCAGTTGCAGGGGCTGCTGCCACAGATAGCGCATTTCACGCAGTTCGCGGAACAGCGTCACGAACGGGGAGGCCAGTGTCGTCAGCCACCAGGGAAACGCCCGTAGCTTGAGCCTGGGATTGCCCGCAACGCGGCGGATGGCATCGGCCATGGCGTTGCCGTCGACCCAATGGCCGCCGAAGTGGAAGCGTTCGAAGATGGCCAGCTCGTTCTCGCGCTCCAGCAGGCGCGCCACGGTTTCGCCGACGTCGGGCAGATAGGCCCATGCGTGGCGCAGCTCGCGCTGACCCGGATAGCTGATCGAGCGCACCGGCTGGCCCGGCTTCAGCATGGCCGCGAACCAGTTGTTGCCAGAGTGCGGGCCGAAGAAGTCGCCGCAGCGCAGGATCAGCGAGCGCACGCCGTCGGCCGACGCCTGTTGCAGCCGGTGTTCCAGCTGCACCCGGATCGCGCCCTTGCGGGTCAGCGGCTGCTGCGGCGAATCCTCGCGCAGTAGCGGCAGCGCGTCCGGACCATAGTTGTAGACGGTACCGGGCAGCACGATCCGTGCACCTGCTGCGCGCGCCGCGGCGATGGTGTTGTCGAGCATCGGCAGTACCAGTTTGTGCCAGTCGCGATAGCCCGGTGGATTGACTGCGTGAACGATAACCGTCGCACCGCGCGCCGCGCTAACCACATCGGCGGCGTTCATGGCGTCACCCGCGTGCCACTCGATGTCCGTCGCCAGTGCGGGGCGCGCGGCATCACGCACCAGCGCGCGCACTGTCCAGCCGCGACGCAGCAGGGCAGTGGCGATCTCGCCGCCGGCGCCACCGGTGGCGCCCAGGATCAAGGCAATGCGTGGCTTGTTCATGGATGTTCTCCTTTTGAGGTGGCACCAGCATGACCTCGATGGGGATCGATGAAAATTCACCAGTAACGAACTTCTGCTATACATAAATGCATGATGACGAACGAGCCCGGATGGGACCTGTATCGCTCTTTCCTCGCGGTGATGCGCGAGGGCAGCCTGTCCGCCGCCGCCCGCGCGCTGGGCATGACCCAGCCCAGCCTCGGGCGACACATGCGGCAACTGGAGGCAGATCTGGGCGTGGCATTGTTCGCCCGCTCGCCGCAGGGGCTCACACCTACCGAGAACGCGCACGAACTGGTGTCGCATGCGCAAGCCATGGCGGCAGCGTCGGCTGCGCTGCGCCGCGCGGCATCGGCGAGCAATCACGAAATTCGCGGTGTGGTGCGCCTGACTTGCAGCGAGGTGGTGGGTGCCGAGGTATTGCCGCCGATGCTGGCGGAATTCCGGCGGCATCATCCCGGTATCATTATCGAGCTGTCGCTATCCAACCAGACCGAGGATCTGTTGCGCAAGGATGCGGACATCGCCGTGCGCATGCTGCGCCCGGCACAAACGGCGCTGGTCGCGCGGCGCATCGGCGGCATTGCGCTGGGCCTGTACGCGCACCGCTGCTACCTCAAGGCGTACGGTCGTCCCCGCACGGTAGCGGACCTGCAGCAACATGCGCTGATCGGGTTCGACCGCGAAACGCCGGCACTGCGCGCCTTGCGCAGCCAACTCCCGTTCTGGCGCGAAGACCTCGCGTTGCGCACCGACAACGACCTGGCCCAGCTGGCAGCGATCCGCGCCGGCTTTGGTATCGGCATCTGCCAGTGCCCGATTGCCCGGCGCGATCGCGAGCTGGTGCAACTGTTGCCCGATGCGCTTGCGCTGGAACTGGACACCTGGCTGGTGATGCACGAGGACTTGCGTGCGAGTCGACGCGTGCGTTTGCTGTACGACCATCTGGCGCAGGCACTCGGCGCTTACGCGAGGGGCCAGGCGTGACGAGGGTGAAAGCAGGGGCACAGTGGAATGGCGCTTGCTTGAGCCCGTCATCCTTGCGAAAGCGAGGACCCGGTGGCGTTGGCTACTCGACAAAGCCGGGGGCGCTGGATTCCTGCGTGACCCGCCCGCCATTCGGCGGTTGAAAGCCGCAGGAATGACAAAAAAGAGCGCGGCTTTCCACCCAGGCAAGTGCGATTCGGGGCAGCGTGTGAAAACAGAGCCCCGGAAAAGCCTCAGGGTCAGGGCGCCGTGCCGGATGGGTTTTCGGTGAGGGATGTGGGGAGCGGCACGTGGTTCGGACCCGCTTGGACCATCAGTCCTGCAGCGCTGCCAGCTGGCCGCGCAGCGATGCGACTTCGGCGGTGAGTTCGGCCACGCGCTGGCGCAGCTGCAGCAGTTCACCTTGCGCGTCGGTGGTGTCGGCACACTCGTCGGTCGAGATCTCCCTGGGCTTGCTGCGGGATTCGCGCACGCGCTTTGCCGCCTGCTTCAGTTCCTTGTCGCCACCGCTGGCAGCGGCGCGCTGCTCGTCGGCCGGCAGGCTGGCCACGGCGGCGGCAGCGTTGATCGAAAGCACGCCGGACTTCACCGCGTCCACCACCTCCGCGGTGGCCTGCTTGCGAATTTTCTCGATCATGCCGACCTGCGCGTTGCTCAGGCGCGCAGACCTGGCCATGGCCTCGCGCGTAGGTGGCTGCTCCTCCACCTTGCCGGGCACTGGCGACGAGGCCGGCAGGGCAGCGTCACCGGCCGGAGTTTCCGCGTGCGAGCCGGCGGGTACGGGCGGCAGCGGTGGCAGCGTGGTCGTCGGTATGGCGCGCACCTGCGCACGTCGCGTGGTGAGGATGTCCCGCTTGCGCAGCGCCAGCACGCCGCGCTGGAACATCGACAGGCTGCGCCGCCCGAGATGCTGGTCGATCATCCACAGCAGGACGTCGTCCATCGAACGAAAGTTCGGCTGCTGTACGGTCTGAAACGGCAGCCCGTACTTCTGGCAGATGGCGTAGCGGTGATGGCCGTCGATGAGAATATTGCCCCACAGCACCAGCGCATCGCGGCAGCCTTCGGCGAGGATGCTTCGCTCCAGCGCCTCATACTCCTCCGGCGTCATCGGTTCGATATAGGCCTTGAGTTCTTCGTTGACGTCGATATCCATGCAGCGCGTATCCAACCAGGTAAAGCGGGGGGCATTGTAAGGACCGAAGCGGGATGGAGGAAGTTGAATCCGCTGATAGGGCGACGGCGGAAGTCAGATGCGCGCTTGTCTGGTTTCGGCTGGGTGGTGCCCGGCCTCCGTCCCGTTTTCCTGTCCTGCCGAACTGCCAACCCGGCGCCCCGAGCAAACCGCTCCATGCGTCGAGCGAAAAACTCCGTGTTTCGGGCCTTTTGCTCCATCGCCCGATTTCGCAGCTCGGCGTGCCGGCTGGGTGAACTCGGGGCGCCGGGCAAAAAGCGTCATCGACCGGGCTTTTTTCCTGGCACCCGAGTTCATCGCTCCAGCCGCCGAGCTGTTTGCCGGTCGCGCCGAGAACCCCAACGCCATCGCTCAAGGCTTTTTCTCGGCACACGAAGCTCGGAGCTGCGGCTACCGAGCTTTTTTCTCGGCGCGCGCGAAGCTCAGCACCATCGTTCGAGCTTCCTGCCCGGAAAAAGGTGCTCGAAGATCGGAGTGCGGAGGGTCTGGAGCGGCTGCCGGATAACTTCCTCAGTCCCGGCGTGCGGTTTCCTACGAGGTGGGCGGCGCGGCGCCGGCAAACTTCACCGCGTTGGCGCCGCTGATGGGGCCCGCGACATTGGCCTGATCGCTGATATAGAGTTTGACCGGTCTTTCGAAGGTCAGCGGGCCATTCACACTGGCGCCCGCATCGATCACGATGCGCGGCACGCGGTTGCTGTTGCTGCTGAAGTGGATGCCGAAAAACCCGTTGCCCTGGCCGTTGCCGTTGGACGTTTCCACCTTGATGCCGCCATCGACCACGGCGTTGCCGGTGATGTGGATGTCGCCATTCACCGTGGCGATGCCATGGCCGATGTGGGCGTCATCGATCTCGATACGGCCATTGACATTGGTCAACGCGCCGTTCACGGCGGACCCTGGCGCCAGGCGGAGTGCGCCATTGACCGTCACCGCATCGCCCTAAACCGTGGCGTCCCTTTCGAGGGTGATGTCGCCATTGACCGTATGGGCAGCACCCACCTGTGCGCCGCTGGCAAGATGGATTGAGCCGTTGACGGTGGTGGCCTTGTCGGCCTTGGCATTGGTCTCCAGGCGCACCGAGCCGTTCACGGTGCTTGCGTCGGAAACACGGGCGCCTGTCGGGACATCAACCGAACCATTGACGCCGCTCACGCAAGCGGTGATGGCCAGTGGCAACAGCAGCAGGGCGATGACGCAGGTGCAAAGGCGTGCGTGCCGCATGTCTGCCTCGTGCGCGTAGTGGTAGGAAGCATTGGACAAAATGATCGTGCAACAACGTCGGTGGCTTGCCAATAGGACTCTTGACAGGGTGTCCTCGGAAAACAGGCGGTAGAGTGGCGTGGCCCGTGCTTGCACGGAGGCCGTGTTTTCCGCCATTCCTGCGGCTTTCAGGCGCCGAATGGCGGGGCAAGCAGGAATCCAGTGAGCCCAGCCTTTGCCGAGTGGCCAAAGGCGCGGGATCCTCGTTTTCGCGAGGGTGACGGGCCTACGTAAGTGCGATTCGACTCTGACCCTGCGTTGGCCATGGTGCGGGTCAGTACCTGTGACTCACGCTGCCGCGTCGATGATCTGCTTCAGTGCCAACTCCACCTCTCGCGCAGCCTCGGCGATCTGCGCATTCTTGGATATCAGCGACAGCTGCGCGGTGGGAGGCACCATGCCGATGAAGGTTTTGCCGTGCTCCTCGTAGATCGACAACCGGCATGGCAGCGCCATGTTCAGCGACATGTCGATCGCCAGTACCTCCGCGGCCTGACGTGGGTTGCACACTTCCAGTACCAGACACTCGTTCGGCAGGTCAAAACCCTTGTCGGCGAGCGTCTTGCGGAAGTCGTAGTAATGCAGCATGCCGAAGCCACCGGCCCTCAACGCCGCCTGCACATCCTCGAACGCGTGGTCGACGGACTTCATGGTCAGTTTCTTGTAGAGCATGGGTGGTCTCCGATGGGCGTGGTTCAGTGCGTCAGGGTACTTCGGGTGGCGCATCGAATGTGTGCAGAAGTAACGCAGGCTGGGGAACCGGGACAAAAAAGTGTCAGGAACGGTTTCCGACAGATTCCTTCACGCTCGGCGAGACGTTCCAATGGCCTGTGGCACTTTTTGTCACCATGCCACCAGGTTGCCGCCCAGCTGCTTCGCTCGATAGAGCGCCTGGTCCACCCGCTGCAGCAGGTTGGCCACGCTGTCACCGTGCTGGACCAGCGTGATGCCGACCGAGGCGCTTATCTGCGCTACCGGCTCGATGGCCAGCTCGGCGATGGACTTTCGCAGCCGTTCGGCCAGCGCCTGCAGCGAGCTGGCATCGACCTCCGGCACGGCGACCAGGAATTCCTCGCCGCCCCAGCGGGCCAGGCATTCATTCTTGCGCAGCAGCTGCTGGCAGCATTGCGCCACCTGCTGCAGCACGCGATCACCGACGGGATGGCCATGGGTGTCGTTGATCGTCTTGAAGCGGTCCATGTCGAACATGATCACGCCCGCGGGAATCTTGCGGATGAGCATGTCTTGCAACACGAGTTCACTGAAACGGCGGTTGTAGAGTTGGGTCAGCACGTCCCGGTTGATCATCGCTTCCATGCGGGCCTGTTCGGAGACCAGTCGCTGGATCTTGCTGGTCAGTCCACGCTGCACCGGCAACAGCACCACGAACAGGATGAAGACCGGGCCGTAGGTCATCAGCAGGTCGGCACCCCGCGGCGTGCGCATTTCCCGGGGATGGGTGAACAGGTAGAGCAGCACCGGCAGTGCTACCAGCAGCCAGCCGAGCAGGACCACGATCACACCCTGCCGTGTCGGCAGGTAGATCATCGCCATCACCATCAAGACCAGCAGCAGCGCGGCGACCGGCGGGTAGATATCGATCAGCTGCAGGCCTGGCGTCAGGGTCGCCTGCCATGTGTAGAACCATGCCGGCGCGACCAGTGCCGCCAGCGCTGCCAGCAACGCGGTGCGCATGATACCCCCGACACGCTGCGGCCACCGGATCAGCATGAGCAGCAGGCCGACAAAGACCACGCATATGAGCGGCGGAATCACCAGGTCCAGCCACCGGTGCACCGGTGCGAGCCAGGCGATCAGGGCGGCTGAAGCGGCGGCAAACGAGGTCAACGACAGGGTGATCATGCTCGCGCTTTGGATGAAACGCTCGCGGGAGGTGGTCGGTGACATCGTGCAGGAACTCTCGGATAACCGGAAAAGTGTAGCGCAGACCGGTTTGTACCCGGGCCGCAGCAAGGGCTCGGGTTCAGTTTTCCGATGACTCGGGCGGCTTTTGAGGGCGACCAACGGGCGTGACGCCGGCGACTCGCCCGGTCGGTGCTTCGATCTGCTGGCGGAAGCGGTCGCTATTTCAGGCGCGTTGTCGGGTGCTTCGGCGCACGGCGCTGAACCCGGGTTCGTCCGCCCGCTGTCGGACCGGCTGGCACGGCCGGCTGGCGGTGGGCGAGTGCCTCTTCCGGTCTCACCACAGATACAGCTGCAGCGAACTCTCCTTCGGCTTCAACGGGATCTTCTTCAAAAGTTCGCGATGATCGGGAAAGTTCATTGCGCTGCGTTCGATCAGGTTGTCGATGGCAGCGAGGTCATGCGGCGGGGGGCGTGGACGGGCGCATTTCCTGCGGGTCCGGGGAAAGTCCCATGCCGGCCAGCAGGCTGTACCGGGACATCACCGGATAACCGCGACCGAAGCTGTTCTGCTTGATTCCGCCGATGATCGGCCGGCTCGCCAGCCAGGTCTTCAGCAGCCGTTGCAGCGGTTCGGACAGGTTGGTATTGGCGGCGTTGGCGAGCCAGTACTCGGTGTCGCTGCGCGTGTGGGTCTTGTAGTGGGTGACGATGTAGTCGCGGGTACCTTCGAACTGCCCATTGAGCGCCTCGTTGAAGTCGGCCTGCACGGCTTCGCCCAGGTCACCCTTCTCGAGCGCCTCGACCAGCAAGGTTGCGGCTTTCTGCACGAAAGCACGGCGCGCTGGCCCAGTTGCAGCGCCGCCTGGATGCTCTCGCGCAGGAAACTGACGTCGGCGTGTACGGCGGCAGAGCCGAGGGTGAATATCAGCGGTGGCCCTCCGTCATCAAGAAAGTCCCGCAGTGCGGGGTCGCTGGCTTGCCCGCGGAATGGAATATGGGTCGTGGCCATGCTGCTGTGGCCCAGGCGATGGAGCCCGCTACCGCCCTCGACGACGTGGCGGTGTTGCACATGTCGATCGGGCGCGACCGATGGCCTGAGGCATTCGATGTTCTGGACATTTCAGCGCGAGATGTATAACTTGCACTCGGTTTTCATAGTTGAGTGAATAATGAAATCAAGATCGCGACAGGTCGATGCCCTGCACGCACGGGCGGCGCAGACCGCTGAGCTGCTGGGCGCCCTGGCGAACACACGCCGACTGCTCATTTTGTGTCGTCTCTACAAGGACGGCGAGGCTTCAGCCGGGCAGCTCGCCACCGAACTGGGCATGGGTCTTTCCGCCATGTCGCAGCACCTGGCCCGCATGCGCGAGCAAGGCCTGATCAGCTATCGCCGGGAGACGCGGCACCTGTTCTACCGCATCGCAGACAGCTCCTTCGCGCAGTTGCCCTCGCTCCTGCAGAACATCTGCGCAGACACCCCCGATCGACCCACTTCCCCAGGAGACGAAAACATGAAACTGATGCACACCGCGGCAGCCGTGCTGGGCCTGGCACTCACCAGTACAGGCGTGCTCGCAGCGGACAACTTCTGGTTGACCCCGACGATCAACGGTGCGGGAAAAATCCACCCGTTGCCGCAAGCGGCTTATCAGCCTGATGCCAAGGCGACCTACAAGGTCGTCTTCGGTCTTACCAAGGGTTCGGCCAAGCCCGACCAGCCCAATCCGGGTCTTGAGCGCGTGGCTCGCACCGTCAATTTGTACGCGAATGCCGGCGTGCCGCTCAAGCATCTGCATTTCGTTGCCGTTGCGTCCGGCGAAGCCACCGCCATCGCGTTGAACGACGAGCAGTATGAAAAGCAGTTTGGCGTGGCCAACCCCAACCTTCCGATCATTGCGCAGCTCAGGAAGGCGGGTGTGGACATCGCTGTCTGCGGGCAGGCTGTTGCCGAGCACAAATACGAGTATCAGTGGATTGACAGTAAGGTGACCCTGGCGCTGTCAGCGTTGACCACCGTGACGGAACTGCAGCAAAAGGGCTATGCCCTGATGCCGCTCTGACCCATGCGCATCACGTTCAATCCGCTGGGACGGATTCTCGCTCGATGGCTGACGCCGGTTTATGTGCTTGCCCTGGTCGCTTCGACGAGCGTGGCCGCCACCGAGCAGCCGGACTTCATGCCACCTTGGAATCCGCCGCCGGAGGGCGGCGTGCATTTCAGTGCGCCGCCGTTCGATGCCATCTCGGACCTGCATGGCGATGTCGTCAACCCGCAGTTGACGGTATTTTTCGCCGGCAATCAGTTCATGGTGGTCGGTGATCTGGTGGCGTCGTTCAAAAAGGCATATCCGCAATACACGCGCGTCTTTGTCGAGACGTTGCCGCCAGGCATTCTTGCCAGGCAGATTGAAACGGGTTCGCTGGTGCTGGGTAACCTGAAAATTGACCTCAAGCCGGATGTTTTCACCGGTGGCAAAGGGTCGATCGCCGACAAGCAAAAACAATTCGGCTGGTTTGCGGACACCTATGACTACGCCTCCAACCCGCTGGCCATTCTGGTGGCAAAAGGCAACCCAAAGGGCATCAAGGGACTGACGGACCTGGCCCGCGAAGGGGTGCGTGTGAGCATGCCCAACCCGCAAACCGAAGGCATCGCCAGACAGATCGAGGCCAGCTTTCGCAAGGCCGGTGGCGAGGCGCTGGATACCCGCATCATGAAGACCAAGGTTGCCGATGGCAGCACGTTCCTGACCAGCATTCACCACCGCCAGTCACCGATGCGCGTGCTGCAGGGCGACTCCGATGCGGCCCCGGTATGGTTTACCGAAGCCTATTTTCAGCAGCAGATTCTGCATCACCCGGTAGAGACCATCGCGATTGCACCCAGTCAGAACACCATCGCGACTTACACGGCTGGCCGCATGAAGGACGCACCGCATGTGCAGGCCGCGCGGGATTTCATGACGTTCATGCGCTCGCCCGCCGCCCTGGCGATCTACCACAAATACGGTTTTCAACGGCCGCAGTAATCGCGTGATGAGACCTTGTCACCACCGATTCGCTTGCGCCTCATCGACTTGATACATCTTTGGGATACCTATGAACTCACAGCAAACCATCAATGTCAGTAGCCCCTCGCGCGCCGACGGTTGGCGCCTGGCTGCCGTCGCCCTGCTGGCCGTGCGCTTTGTGCAGGGCTGGATTTTCTGGGGTGGCGGCAGCCGTCGTTTCATCTATGCCCCGAGCAAGCTGGACCCCAGCTCGCATACGTGGCTGGCGAACAAGTTTCAGTCCGCCATGCCCGGTGCGTTGCTTGGCATGGATCGCGTCGTCGACTACATGCTGCACCACTTCACACTGCTGTATACCGGTGCCGTGGTGTTCAGCGCCGCGGAACTGGTCTTTGGGCTGTTCCTGTTGTTCGGTTTCATGACCCGCCTGTCGGCGCTGGTGACCATCGGGTTCAGCGTCGTGCTGATGCTGTTGTTTGGCTGGCAGGGGGGTACGTGCATTGACGAATGGACGATGGCCGCCAGCAACTTCGCCATGGGCGTCACGCTGTTCGTCGCGGGCTCGGCGGCCTATTCCGTCGACAGCTGGATGATGCGTCGCCATCCGGGGCTTGCCGATCGCGGCTGGTTTCAATGGTTCGGTAGCGGCACGTGGAGCGCCACGCGGGTCAATCGTCTCGGCCTGATCGGCGCCGTGCTCACCGCATTGTTTGTCGTGCTGACTTACAACCACTACCGCGGCTCGGTCCTTACACCCTTCCATGGTGGCCCGGTCAGCCCGACCAGGCATCACGTCAGCCTTTCAGGCGGCAGTCTGGGCACCAACGGCGCGGTCAGCTTCACCGCCTATCTCGATGCGGGTACGCCGGAAGCGCCGGCCAATATCGTTCGCGCTGACTTGACCAATGCGCAGGGACAAGTGGTGGAGACCTGGAACAGCGACGCACTGGCTGCGTTGCCCGACAGTGCCTTCGTCAATGACTTCCGCTACAACAAATTTGGCCCGGGCTATGCCGGCATCACTGCCGAAATGGGAGCGCGTGCTGCCATCAAGCTGCCACCGGCGCAAGCGGGTCTGCAGCTGAGCAGCGGCCCGTATACCGTCGTTTTGCACAGTGTCAACGGCCATCGTTACACGTTGACGGTGCAAAGCCCCTGACCGCCCCGGCATCTCAAAGGAGGGACCAGCTTCATTTTCCCCAGGCCTTGATGGGCTGTCGGGTGCCTGCAGGAAAATGAAGCTGTCTCTCTTTCTTCGCTTTCAGTCCGGTTGTCGTTTCAACTGGCTGCGAGCTTCGTTGATATGCGGTTTTCGTCGTTCAGCGGTGCTCGCACTGTTGAACGACGTGCTGCCGGAGCGAGAAACCCATGCGGCCAGGAACCTGGGTATCTTCAACATCGCCAGCGTCCTGCCGCAGTTATTGATGCCGGCAATCGCCCCAGGCATTCTGGCTGCGAGTGGCGGGAGCTTTACGTCCCTGTTCGTCATCGCAGCGACCCTTGTCGCACTGGGGGCCTGGGCCATCCTGCCGGTGCGGGGGGTACGCTGAGCCACCTCGCGGGCCAGTCATTTTACGTTCGATGTCACGCCACGGCAGCGGTGATCACGATCTCGATTTTCCAGTCCGGCTTGGCCAGCGTGGCTTGCACGGTCGCCCGTGCCGGGGTCGCGCCTTGTGGCACCCATGTGGCCCAGGCTTCGTTCATGCCGGCGAAATCGGCCATGTCGGCGAGGAAAATTTCCGCGCGCAGAATGTGGGTCTTGTCGGTCGAGGCCAGCTTCAACAGGCGATCAATGGCGTGGAGCACTTGGGTGGTCTGACCGACGATGTCGGCGCTGGTGTCCCCGGGCACTTGCCCGGCGAGATACGCCACGCCGTTGTGGATGGTCATTTCGGACATGCGGGGGCCGCTATCGAAGCGCTGGATCATGGAGAGGATTCCTGTGGTGGATGTCGCTGCCATTGTTACCGAAGAGGCTGTGGACTGCAGAGGCAGAAAAGAATTCGGTAGATAGTGCTGCGAGGGGTAAATTTTTTTGGGCGAGTCGGAGGGCGTCCGACACCGATGGACCTTGCTTGCGCATCGCACCCGGATGAAGCGGGTCGGATTCACGCTGTGCATGCGATGGAAGACTCAATCTGGCGAATGACCCAGCACGCATGCTGGTGCATCTGCTGGCGCCTGGTCGCTACGAAGGGTTCATGAAATATGCCATTGTCGGTGCACTGTTGCTTGGGCTGGCTATTCTGTGGATGACCGTCGCAGGAGGCGCGGAGCACGGCTGGTTCGGGCCGCAGCACATGGGCATGCGCGGCATGATGATGCGTCCCGCGGCGTGGGCTCCCGCCGATGCCCCCGCAGCGATCAGCACATTCGGGTGCACCGCGTGCCACGCCGTGCAGGTCGGCGGTGTCGGGCCAGCGTTTGCGTGGGTTGCCTGGCGCTACCGGGGTCAGGCCGGCGCGCTCGATACGGTGTCATCGTTCATTGCGCACGGTGGCCAGGGGCCATGGGGTGGCAGCATGCCCAATCTTGGCGTGCCGCCAGCCGAGGCGCATGACCTGGCAAGCTGGATTCTCCAGCTGCCAGCGCAGAAGCCGCCGCATCCGCAGACGACTCGACACTGACTCCGGCTGACCGGATCGGGTAGGGGAGGTCTCACGTGGGGGAGGCTCGGCAGGTTGGACGGGTGTCGCGGGAGATGCCTGACGCCATGGCCATATCAGACCGGATCACACACGGCCCCCTCCTCGACGATCAGCGCAAGGAGTTCCTCGCCCTCATGCCGCCAGCCATTCCACCGTCAGTAATTGTCCCTGACTCCGATTTTCTTTCGCGCGGTGTCGATGGCCTGGTCCAGGAACCCGCCGTAGTAGTCGTCGGGGCCAAGCCCGACCAGCGGGCGGGCAGCCGGCTTGCCGTCGGGCGTGAACACCATGACCGTGGGCGCGAAGGCGACCTTGAGCGACTTCGCGAATCGGCTCTCTGTCGTGGGCCTGCCGTCGAAGTCGAGCAGCTTTCGTGCGCTGGTGATGTCGAGGCGGCGGATCAAAACCGTGTCGGCATAGTCCGGGTTGCGCTGCATCGGCATCAGGTAGTAGTGGATCAACCGGTCGCAGTAGGCACAGTCCGGACGCGTGAACACGATCAGGACCGGTACGCCCTTGTGCTGCGCCAGTTGGCCATCCTGCTTCAGGTCGCGTGCCGCAGCGACCTCGTTCGGACCCTTCGTTGCATGGGCAGGCAGCCCGGCGAGGGCGAGCAGTATCGGCAGCAGTCGCAGGTATCCGGGCATGTGGCGGGTTCTCCGTAGCGCACACGCGGAGGCCTGATCCAGGCATGTGCTGATTGTTGCGTATCATCATGCCTCATATGCCCCATGGGGTATATATTCAGACCAGCTGCCCTGGCTGGTGCGTCGCTGGGTCGGCGCCGGGATGGTGCCGTCAGGCCCGACTCCCTCACGTGCGCGAAGACACCGTTCTTGCCGTTGCGCAGGGGCATGCCTTCCACCTTGTTGACCAGGGAGCTTGAATTGGCCGTCCGCGCGCCCATACCGACAAGACCCATCTTGCAGGGATACATCATGTCCACCTCGGCCCAGGATCAGAACCGCCAGCGCTTCGATGTCATTGCCGCCGACTGGGACGAGAGCCCCCGACGACGCGAGCTGGCGGCAGGCGTGGCGGCAGCGATCGAAGCGGCGGTGCCGCTGCAGGCGGACTGGCATGCCATGGAATACGGCTGCGGCACCGGTTTGGTCGGCGCTGCCCTGGCGTCAAGGCTGGGCCGGTTGCTGGCCTGCGACGTGTCGCCTGGCATGTTGTCGGTGTTGGAGCGGAAGGCCGGCGCGGCCGGGCTTGACCACCTGCAGACGCGGGTACTCGACCTCACCTGCGAGCCGCCGCCGGCGGAGTCGTTCGACCTGATCTTCAGCAGCATGACGATGCACCACATTCCGGATGTGGCGGCGCTGGTGCGCATCTTCCACGGCATGCTCAAGCCGGGTGGATGGCTGGCGCTGGTCGATCTGGATGCCGAGGATGGCAGTTTCCATGGTGGTGACGTGCCCGGTGTGATGCATCACGGATTTGACCGTGACGCCCTGCAGGCCGAGCTTCATGCTGCCGGTTTTGTCGAGACCAGCGCTCGCACCGCGCACACGGTGAGCAAGACCGCTGCCGATGGTCAGGTGAGCCGCTACCCGGTCTTCCTGATCACCGCCCGGGCATGACGCCCGATAGCGACTGAAAAACGGGGTCAGTCCAGCCGGGACGGCCGTTTCGACTCCGCTTTCTTGTCCGGATCGTGTGAGAAGTGTCAGGTTCATGCGCGCCGGGTCGGTCGCGTCAGCGGGGTGCCTGACGCTACTTCGTTACTTCGCTTCAGCCATTGCAGGGCAGCGCGGTGGTTGCCATCTCAATCGTCATCGTCGCCCTCGGCGTTGCCGCGACGATGGCATTTGACGCAATCGGTGGTGTCACGGATCCCTTCCTCGCGATGCTCGGCCTGGATCTTCGCCGGGGTGTGCTCATGGCATCCGTAGCAGGTGTAGCGGCTGAAGTCGTTCTTGACATGACAGGTCGCGCAGGGCGCGTTGTGCTCCCCCACCAGCGGGAAGTAGCGCGCGTGATCGAAGGTGGCGGGTTTCCATTGCATGGTGACGTGGCACTGCTGGCAGTTGCCGCTGATCTGTCGGTGCAGGGCATCTTTCGGTGGCGCATGGCACGTCGCGCATTGCTGCTGCACAGCGGCGGCAAGCAAGCTGTGCTTGAACGTGGCAGGCATCCAGTGCGTCGCCGCATGGCATTGCACGCAGTCGCTGCCCACCTGGCGATGCAAGGGATTCGCTGGCGGCGTGTGGCAGCTGGCGCAGCGCTCGCGGATGCTGCTGTCCAGCAGCGCATGGGTGAACAGCGGATGCGCCGGCTGGGTGAGTTTTACCCCCGCATGCTCGGTGTGGCAGGCCATGCAGTCCTGCCGGGCCAGCGCCTGATGGAACGGCAACCGGTCCGCTTTGCGGGGAATCGGGATGCCGGTGGTGGTGACTCGTCCGATGTCGGCCACCGCGTGGCAGGCCACGCAGCGGTTCGCCGCCGCGCCGCGCAGGGGCGCGTGGCAGGCGAAGCAGTCGGTGGCCAGGGCGGCATGGCTGTGCGTCAGCGGCCCGGGGCTGATCATCAGGTTCGGGTAGACAAAGGCCAGCGCCACCAGCACCAGCAGGTCAAGCGCGATGACCAGCAGCAGCCAGCGGCGTTTCATTTCCATCCCCAGAACAGGAAGATGCTGATGATGTGGGCCAGGGCCAGCACCGCGAAGGCCAGGGCGATCGGGAAGTGCACCCGCCGCCATTGCTTGACCACGTCGAAGGTCAAGGTGTCGACATGCAGGCGTTCCTCCAGGTCGGCGTCGCTCAGCCCCTGTCGCAGCATCTTTTCGCGCGCTGCGAGCAGACGCTTGCGCGAACGCTCGAGCAGGAATTTTCCGGTCAGGCCGCTGCCGACGTTGACCAGCATCGCTCCCACTGCCAGCCAGCCCAGCAGCGCGTTGAAATGGATGCCTGCATGGACCAGCACCAGCAACGAGCCGAGCCAGGCCATGCGTTCATGCAGGCGCAGCAGGCGTAGCGGCTGGCCGACATGGATCAGTTGGCGCTTGCGCAGCGAGTAGCCGAACGAGCCGATGATCAGCAGCACGCCGACGATACCCAGGTATCGACCTACCCAGACGAGGCTGAAGTAGTGCAGCAGGGCATCAAGCAGCAGTGTCAGTCCACCGAGTACGGCCAGCGACAGCGTGAATGGCAGTACCTCGCGCAGCAGCAAGCGGGCTTTCATCGAGTTCATGCGTCGAGCACCAGTTTCGAGCGCGGGGTGCCCACGCACAGCAGGCAACGACCGGTGCCGATCGGATGGTCAGGCGTGTGCGCATAGCCGACGGTTCCCTCGATCAGCGTGGTCTCGCAACTGCCACAGCTGCCGGAGCGGCAACCCGATTCGACGAGGACGCCGTGGCGTTCGGCAAAATCGAGTAGCGACGTGTCCCGTCCGTCCCAGGTCAGGGTACGGCCGGAACGACGGAACAGCACCTCGAAGCGCGCGGCGGTCGCGGGCTGGTCCTCACTGGCATCGGTGTCGCCAAGGCGGATGGATGCCGGCCCGAACGCCTCGAAATGGATGTCCTCGACCGGCACGCCCCAGTCAGCCAGTGCCGGTACCAGGTTCTCCATCATGGGCGTCGGTCCGCACACGTAGAACTGGTGCCGCCCCGCCGGCAGGGTCTGGCGCAGCAGGGCCACGTCGATGTATCCGGCATGCTGGCAATCGCGATCCTCGGGGGCGGGGTTGCTGCACACCACGTGCAGGCGGAAGGCCGGATGGATTTGCGCCAACTCCGTCAGCAGTTTCCCGAACGCCTGGTCCTGCCCACTGCGCACGCCGTAATAGAGATGCACGCTGCGCCAGGGCTGCTCGGCGAGGCACCAGCGCAACATGCACAGCATGGGCGTGATGCCGATGCCGCCGGCGATCAGCACCACCGGTAGATCAGGGGCGGGATCGAGCACAAACCGACCTGCTGGAGCTTTCACCTGTAGCACATCGCCAGCCTGAACCGCGTCGTGGAGATGGTTCGAGACTCTGCCTGCCGGGAGTTCCGGCCGCCCGGCAGGTGCCAGCGTGCGCTTGACCGTAATGCGATAGTGCTTCGGATCAGGTGGCTCGGACAGCGAATAGCAGCGCACACGCGGGCTGGCGTCCTCGTCCTCCGTGGTGACGGCAAAAGTGAGGAATTGGCCGGGCAGGAATGGCGGGAGTGCCGCTCCATCCAGTGGCGCCAGATAGAACGAACACTGGCTGTGGCTGGGGTCCTCGAATTCGCGGCGCTGCACCCGAAAATCCCGCCAGCCGGACCAGGCGCCTGGGGCTGACGCCCGCGCCGGTATCGGCGAGGCATTGGCCTCCACACTGCGCCGCCGCCACAGGACCAAGCCCGTGCCAGCCGCCAGCTGAAGCAGCAAGGCAATCGCGATATAACTCAGCAAAGTCAGCGTGGTCATGGGGGACTGCAGCAGGGCGTCAGTCCGTACTTGGCCGCAAGCGGCCTATCCGCGGCTCTGACCAGGCACACTCGCCCGACGCTTGCCGGTGCTGCAGCGGATGGAATGCTGGGCATTGCTGGTCTCCCGTATCACGACAACATCAGCCTACGTGACGTGCTGCTCGCCATATTGACCATGATCAATTGGGAGCGCGGCGAAATCGGGAAGGTCTGACGCTGGAGCCAACGCTTGAACGGGTCAGGAGAGGTGGATTCAGGCATCGGCGATCCACGCACGCACCGGGTGCCAATCGATTGGGCGCCAGCAGCCCACTGCGCACTGCGCAGTGGGCAACGCGGGCAGATTCACTTGCTGGCTGCCCGCTTGCCGCGCGGTGGGCGGGTCGGTCTCCAGCGCAGCGGTGGGTCGTGGCTTCGGTCACGCACGCAAGTTGCCCCGGCATCATGCTGGCTATCGCATCCCCTGAGGTTCATGCCTTCGCAGGCGGTGCTCAGAACGGGTGCTGCCGGTAAAACTGTTCGAGCTGTCGATAGACGTCCGGCAAATGCTGGCGCAAGTTTGCCGGTGAGTCGAAAAATTGCTCGCTGACCACCGCAAAAAACTCGGCCGGGTTTTCCAGCCCATACGGGTCAATCGGCAAGTCGGCTCCGTTGCGCTGCTCCTCCTTCAGATGATCCCACGCGCTCGAGAACACCTTCGACCACACGCGGCGATTCATGCGCCGGTGCAAGGGTGGAAATCCGTTGGCGTCGCCGTTGAGCATGTCGAGCTTGTGTGCCATTTCGTGGATGACCACGTTATGCCCCGGTTTCTTCCCGGCATTCAACACATCCGCCCACGACAGGATCACCGGCCCACGTCCCCATGCCTCACCGGCCAGTACGGTGTCGGTCTGGTGAACCACCCCCGCCGCATCGATTTGTGCGCGACGTGGAATGAACGCATCCGGATACACGATGACGCTGCGCCAGCCGTCGTACCAATCCAGGCCCAGTTTCAGAATGGGTATGCAAGCGTGAGTCGCGAGCAAGACAAGGTCGGCGTCGTCAAGCTGCAACCCCTTGGTGGGCTCCAGCGACTTGCTCTCCAGAAACAAGGTGGCCAGCACGCGCAGTGTGGCCTGGTCGGAAGCGCCCAGCCGACGTGCCGGCGCACAGCGCTTCAGTGCCTCTCGCCATGGCGATTCGGCAATCGGGTGCCGCGCGACGATGCGTCGTATGCGCCAGTTTCTTATTTTGTTGAACATGGCCGCATGCTGGAGTGAGTCGAAGGCACAAGAACATCAGGGTCAAGGTGCACTTTCTCAAGCGATGCGAGCGAAAAGCGGCCAGCTACGAATGGCTGCTGCCTGAGGCCGTCATCCTCGTAAAGGCGAGGATCCAGCGACTTTGGATATTCGACAACGGTTGAGTTCGCCGGATTCCTGCGTTCGCGGCAATGACGAATGTCATTCGTGTCGGAAAAACGCTGGTCAACATGAAATGGGCGGCTCCGTACGCACGGCCCGGCCGCCACGACGGTGCGTTCTGCCCGCAGGTGCTGTCTCCGATTTTTCCGGGTAGCAGCATCGTCCAGCCATGGCCAACGTCACCGGAAAAATTCGTTTCAAGGCGAAGCTGCTGCAGCCAGCGGCGTCGAAGAGTACGGACGGGTGAGAATGATCGGTGCGAACCGTGGCTGTCTCACGGCCTCTATACCAAGGCGTCTGGATGGAAACCGAAGACGATGCAGCTGATCGGTTGAGCATGAAGAAGTGGCCTGCGCTTCAGGAATTTCCGTGTGCATGGTCGACAAAAATGTCACGGAGTCGCTCGCTTGCGCGGGGCTTGGGCCTGACGCGTGAAGGCGTCCACCGGATCACGTTGCGCTGTGGGCTCGGCCGATCGAGCGCGCCGATGAAGGGACGGCAAGGACGTTGTTCAAGCGGCAGTCCAACGATGGACTGCCGGGTTGAAGATCATTTGAATTGTCACCGATGACTTCTGCTTTTCATGACAATTTGGTGGCGACGACAACCTGGAAGTTGCCGTGGAAGCAGGTGCTGCGTTCGCAGTGCCAGCGGCCCATGGTGCCAAGCAGGGCGACTGGATCGTGGCTGTTCCACAGGGCCAGGCCGAGCGGCTCGAACACCTTGAAGTAGATCCAGCTGAGCGCACGCAGCGGCCATGTATCCGGGCGATGAAAATCGGCGATCATCAGTTTGCCGCCCGGAGCGAGCACCCGCCCCGCTTCGGCAAGCGCACGCACCTTCAGCGGATCCGGCAGCTCGTGCAGCAGGAAGAACACGATATTGACGGCGACCTCGCCGTCGGCCAAATGCATGCGCGTGGCATTGTCTTCGAGCAGGCGTACCTTGCCGCCGCAGTCACCCAGTTTTGACTTGGCGTGCAGCAGCTCGTTTGCAATGATGTCGACAACCAGCACCTGGTCGGCCTTGGCCGCGATGGCGGCGTCGACCACACTCGGGATCATGTCGCCAAATGCACATGAAGTGATCAGCAGCTTGCGACCGGCAAGGTCGGTGCGCGCAATTTCGTCGACGATACCGGCCACCAGTCGGTGGTACTGAAACAACAGGATCGCCGAGATCAGCGGCTGGAAATCCACCAGCCGGATCAGCCGCATATTGGAATAGATCGGGTAGACGTGCGCCGTCGCGCTGGCTGGCCTGCCCGACAGCGCGCGCATCAGCAACGCGCCGCGGGTGGCCACGAGAAAGAACAGGCCGGTGGCCGCCAGCACTCCGGCCAGCATTCCGATGCCCGCGCCGAACCATGCGATCACATTGTCCACTCCAGGAAGGGTGCTGCAGAAATGAAGTGCCAGGGAGGATTCAGGCTGCGGCGGGTTGAAACATCACCCGGTCGTTCAGATGCTGCCCGAACAAGCTTCGATTCCTCGTGCGGTTTGATCGAGCACATGGGCCATCGTGTCAGACGCCTCTGGCGAGCGGTAGTCCCGGTTGCGGAAAAAGCGCTCGGAGTGCAGATGCTGCCGCTGTGGCGGGTTTGCGCGAATGGCCGGTCTTGGCGGGGCAAAACAGGGGGCTTGGACGAGGTTGGACAGCTTTCTTCGCGCCCGCCGGGACGATCAGTTCATCCCCGACACGATTCTTCGCCGCATGCGTGACGCCTGCGTTCTTATCGCAAGGTATTGCGTTTCTTGCGTCATTCGCGGCCATTGAGCTGCATGCGGGCGCGTTGTCCTCAAAGGGTCAAATTCGAATGCTTGAATGCCGGTTGCTGCGGACGTCCAAATCGCGCCTTCGGCATGTGGGGGGATCCACTACTCATTCCGACTCCCGCTCGCGGGTCGTCGTGTAAACGATCAAGGAGCCTATCAATGTCTCGTCATCGCGTATTTCGGCAACTATGGTTGCCGGCCTCGATTGCTGCGTTCTGCGTAGCATTCAGTGCCGGTGCCAACCCGCTTGATTCGACCTACGGTCAAGGCCATGCCCCGAGCTGGGGCCATGGCAACGACGGTTCCTCAGCGCAGGACAAGGTCAAGACCGCCACACCCATCAAGCACCTGGTGGTGATCTTCGACGAGAACCGTTCGTTCGATCACTACTTTGCGACCTATCCGCACGCAGCGAACCCGGATGGTGAACCCCAGTTCCATGCCAGGGCGCTCACACCACAGGTCGATGGTCTGGATGCCGGTCTGCTCAACGCGAACCCCAACAGACTCAACGCAGCCAATGGCGTGAACGCGGTCAACCCGTTCCGCCTCGATCGCACCCAGGCCAATACCGAGGGCCAGAACCACGGCTATACCGCCGAGCAGCAGGCCTACGACAACGGCAAGGCCGACCTGTTTCCGCTGCATACCGGCAATAACACAGTCAGCAGCACCGGCACCTTCGGCACGCATGGCCTGGTGATGGGTTACTACGACGGCAACACCGTGACAGCACTGTGGAACTACGCGCAGCGCTTTGCCATGAACGACAACACCTACACCGATAGCTACGGTCCGTCGACGCCCGGTGCGCTGCACGTCGTCTCCGGCACCATCGCCGGCGCGATCATTCCGAACGGCGTGACGCCCAGCGGCGTGACATCCGACGGCCAGGGTGGTTACACCGTGACCGGCGATCCTGACCCGGCTTACGACGTTTGCTCGAACGCGGGCAAATCGGTGGAGATGACCTCGAAGAACATCGGCGACCTGCTCAACGCGAGCCACATCAGCTGGGGCGGCTTCATGGGTGGTTTCGATCTCGCTGCGGTGAACGACAACGGCACCACAGGCTGTGCCCGCAGCACCTACTCAGATGTGCTTGGCGGCAGCAAGACCGACTACGTCCCGCACCATGCCTGGTTCCAGTTCTACGCCTCCACGTCCAACCCGACTCATGTGCGGCCGACCTCGATGGAGTACGTCGGCCAGACCGATCCGAAGGACAGCACTGACGCACCGGTACACCACGAGTACGACCTGGAGGACTTCTACAACGCCGTGAAGGGCGGCAACTTCCCGGCCGTCAGCTACATCAAGTCGCCTGCCGTCGGCGATGCGCATCCGGGCAACTCCGATCCGCTCGATGAGCAGGCCTACATGGTGCAGCTGGTGAACTTCATCGAGAGCCAGCCGGAGTGGAAGGACACCGCCATCATCATTACCTACGATGACTCCGACGGTTGGTACGACCACCGCTACGCCGCACCGACCACTTCGTCATCTGATCCGAACGCCGACCAGCTCAATGGTGCGGGCATCTGCACCAGCGCGCAGGCGAAGCCTGGCAAGGGTGTCGATGGCAAGGTAGTCAACGGCCGTTGCGGTCCGGGTACCCGTATTCCGTTTCTGGTCCTCTCGCCATATGCCCGCAGCAACTACGTGGCCAGCAACCGCCTGACCCAGTCTTCGGTGGTCCGTTTCATCGAGGACAACTGGCTGGATGGCGAGCGCCTTGGCGATGGTTCTAACGATGCGAGCGCCGGCAGCATCATGGACCTGTTCGACTTCAGTCATGGCCGTGCCTTCGCCACCCAGCCACTGTTCCTGGATCCGAACACCGGCATGCAGGTGCCGTCCTCCGATCACGATCATGAACATGGTCATGGTCATGGCCATGCTCATTGGCCGCGGCCCTGGCGCTACTGAGTCCACGATGATCTTTCCGTTCGTGCGCCGTCCCTTGGGCCTGCGCACGACGCGGTGAGCCGTCGTTACCCCAACGCTTCGTCGGGCTTGCCCGGCGGAGCGTCCGTCGTTGAGAGCACTCCCGATCATGGCTTTCCGATTCAGATCCGATTCCGCCACACCCACTTTCTGTCTGGCTTCCAGGCGCCGGTTCGGCGGGGCACTGTGCCTGGCTGTCATCGCCAGCGCCGCTCTGTGCCAGGCCTTGGTGAATCAGGCGCAGGCCTCACCGGCGATGCTCGATACCGCCGCGGTAGACAGCGGTATCAACCCGCATCCGCGCGAACTGCGACTGCCGCCGGAGCGCCCGCTGAGCGCGGTGGCCAGGCTGGGGCGGCGGCTGTTCTTCGATCCGGCGCTGTCGGCTTCAGGCCGGCAGTCCTGCGCCTCGTGCCACGCCCCGGCGCATGGCTACAACCCGCCCAACGGGCAGACCCTGCAGCCGGGTGGTGCGCACCTGGGCCAGGTGGGTTTCCGCCCGCCATTGTCGTTGGCCTATCTGTACCGGCAGCAACCTTTCAGCATCGGTCCGGACGCGGGCGAGGTCGAGGCGCCGGTCAACCTCAACACCCTGGCCAGCGCCGCCAGCCATACCACACGTGCGCGGAAATCGGCCGGCACCACGCCGGCAAGCGTGCCGATGGTGCCGATGGGCGGCCTGTTCTGGGATGGCCGCGCCTCCTCGTTCCAGCGCCAGGCACTGGGACCGCTGCTCAATCCGGTAGAGATGGCCAACAGCAGCATCGGGCAGATTGCCGCCAAGCTGGCGGCCAGCCCGTATCACGGGCAGTTCCAGCAGCTGTTTGGCGCGGGCATTCTCAAGCAGCCCGACCAACTGGTGTCCGAGGCGATGTTCGCGATCAGCCGCTTCGAGACGGAAGATGCCTCGTTCCACCTGTTCAACAGCAAGTACGACGCCTGGCTGCAGGGCAAGGCGCGCCTGAGTGCCGCGGAAGTGCGCGGCCTGGCGCTGTTCGACGATCCGCAGAAGGGTAACTGTGCCGCCTGCCACCTGAGCAAGGTCACGCCCGACCGGTTGCCGCCGCTGTTCACCGACACCCAATACGAGGCGCTGGGCGTACCGCGCAATCCGGCGTTGCCGATGAACAAGGATCCGCACTTTCACGACCTGGGACTGTGCGGCCCGTTCCGCACTGACTTGGCGAAGCAGACCCAGTACTGCGGCATGTTCATCACGCCGACCTTGCGCAACGTCGACCGCCGCCAGGTGTTCTTCCACAATGGCGTCTATCACACGCTCAAGCAGGTGCTGGATTTCTACAACCTGCGCAGCGTGGTGCCGCAGACGATCTATCCGGTCAGCGCGGGTGGTGCGGTGGCGCTTTACAACGATCTGCCGAAGGCCGACTGGAAGAACGTCGATACCACCGATGCACCCTTCAATCGCCACAAAGGCGATACACCGGCGCTTACCGAGCGGGACATCGACGACATCATTGCCTTCCTGCACACGCTGGACGACGGTTACGAAGTGCCACCTGGCGAGCGAAAGGACACGACTGCAGCGGTGGCCCAAGTGCGCTGATCGGGTTGCGCAATGGATCGCATCCGCAGCGCCCGACGGCTGTGGATACAGTCAATTTCCGATGACACGGATTGCGTTGCCGAGGCACAGGCCATGAGCCAGGGTCCCGGCTGATTCAGCCGGCCCCTGCGTGTTTCCGTATCGTGCACGGGGCGGTCGTCGATTGCGTACCCGGGGTGACGAAAGCCGGCGGGAACCGCAGAGCGTTCACCGCTGCCGCGCTCGGTGCGCGCTGGCCGTCACCCGCCATGCGGCGCTGCCGACATCGTCGGCGATCAGCAGCGCTCCATCCTTGTCGGTCAGCAGGCCAACCGGTGCGCCGCGCAGCTTCGATTCGTCCTTATTTCCAGGACGGTGCATTCCCTGCTGGTGAACCATTCACGGGTCATGGATTGCTCGTGGTTTGGGCTATGGCGAGATCGCCTGGGCCATCTCTCGTACCAGGCCAGGCGCGGCTCTTGATTCGGCGGTGTTGATCCGCAATCAGCGCAGGGGTTGCGACGCGGTGTCGCCCAGGCAGCGGATCGGCTTGCCATCCATGCCGGTGGGCTGGCTGAAACTGCCGCCACTGCGATTGATGACGATGCCGCCGACGCACTGCTGGTTGCGGTCCAGCTTGTAGGAAGCCTGTATGCGCAACTGTTCCTGCCGTTGCTGGTTCAGGCGTATCGCTTGCTCGGCCTGATACAGCTGGGCGTCTTCCTTGATCTGCTGGTAATTATTGGATAGCGCCTCGCGGTGCTGCTTCAGGTCGGCCGCGAGCTGGGCCTGGTATTGCTCGGCATGCGCCTTGGCCACCTGGGCTTCAATGGCGGCAGTGTGGGCGGATTCGCGCGTGATCTCATTGGCCTGGCGTGCGGAGAGGTACTGCGACACACCGTTCCACAACAGCAGCGCCGCGATCAGACCGGCGACCGCACCCCCGATTTTCCACGACAACGGCATGGCCATGACACTCAACTCCCGGCGCGATGGTGGAAAGTCTCTCATCCTCCACACCTGATTCAGCCTGGTCAGGAGGGCTGGCAGAGTCTATCAGGGTGTGGAAAGGCGCCCTGCCGAGGCGAAGCAGGGATGGAGGAGAGCTGGCACAACGGAGCCCGGCACACGGGTTGGCGAGCTCGGGTTTGACGGTCGCCTTCGAGGGGAATCTCCGGGCGGCGCGGTAGCTGAGGGGGCATGCACGCCCCATAGGCGACCACTGGTGTTCGTGTCAAAGTATCCGGCGGGATAGCCTGGGGGCCAGACGATGAGCGCAGTACCTACGCATCGCGGTGAAGGGATGCGTGCGTCCAGGCACCGGCGCGCGCTGCGCGGCGCGTGGCGCGCGGTGGCGTTTGTCGGTGCGCTCGCGTGGGGGCTGACGCCGTGGGCGCATGCCCAACCGCTGTCCGACCAGTTCGTCGAGGTCTGGACCACGCGCGACGGCTTGCCACACAGCACGGTGCATGGGATCGGGCAGACGCCCGATGGCTTCCTGTGGCTGGCGACCTGGGAAGGCCTGGTGCGCTATGACGGCCACGATTTCCATCTGTATCGCCGTGCGGACATCCCGGGGTTGCTCGACGACGGCGTCCGCGCACTGAACATCGGCGCGACGGGCGACCTCTGGGCAGGCAGCGCGCGCGGCGGGATCGTGCGTTTGCACGATGGGCACTGGACCGCCATCGCGCCCGTGGCGAGCCTCGTCACCGACCTGCTGGATACCGGTGACGGCGGGCTGTGGGTGGCGACGCTGCACGATGGCGTGGTGCGCATGGATGCGTCTGGCCGGCGCACCTCGGTCACCCTGGCGGATGGCTTGCCCAGCGAGACCGTCAATGCCCTGGCCAGCGATGCACGCGGGCAGATATGGGCGGCGACCAGCCAGGGCCTGGCGCTGATCGAAGGCGCGCATGCGCGGCCGATCGGACAACAGACTCTGTCGCACGGCCCGGTGTTTTCCTTGTTCGCGCTGCCCGGCGGGCAGCTGCTGGTGGGTACCGAGCACGGCGCCTACGTCGGCGATGCGCGCGGCTTCGTGCCGTTGCACCCCGGGCTCGCGGCATATGCGATCACCCGCTTGTGGCGCGATGGCGACGGCAGCGTTTGGGCCGGTACCAACAACAACGGTCTGGCGCGTGTGGCCGGTGGCAACCTCGAATGGCTGGACATCGGCAAGGGCCTGCCCAACAACCGCGTGCTCGCGCTGCGACGCGATCGCGAGGGCAGCCTCTGGGTTGGCACCAACGGCGGCCTGGCCCGCGTGCGCCCCGCGCCGATCCATACGTATACGCGGGCCGACGGACTGGCCGATGATTTCGTTCGTGCGACCCTGGTCGATCGCGACGGCACGGTCTGGATCGGCGGCGGCCAGGGGCTGGACCACCTCGATCCACGCAGCGGCAGCATCACCCGCATTCGATTCAGTGCGCGGCTGGCGGATGTGTCCGTGCTGTCGCTGGCGCAGGATGCCAAGGGCGACATCCTGGCCGGTACTTTCCACGACGGCCTGCTGCGCCTGCACGAGGCGCAACTGGCCAGCACGCTCACGATGGATACGGGCCTGCCGGCCAACGAGGTGCGCGCGATCCTGCCGGCCCGCGACGGGCGGTTGTGGGTCGGTACCAAGCAGGGCCTGGTCGTTTGCGACGGCAGCAGGACGCGTACCTATGGCACCCGTGACGGGCTGGCGGCCGACTTCATCCAGGCCCTGTACGAAGATGCCGACGGCTCGGTATGGGTCGGCACCGCTCGCGGCGCTGTGCGCTTTGTCGGGGACACCATGCAGTCGGTCGACCTGGGCGGCAGCGATGCGCAGTACGTGTACGGATTCCTGCCATCGGCGGACGGTCAGGCCGTGTGGCTGGCCACCGACCGCGGACTGGTACGCGTACCGCGACATGGTGGCGCCGTGACGGTGGTCGGTCGCAGCCAGGGGCTGCCATTCGAGAAAATTTTCGCGATGGCGGCCGATGCACATGGACGGCTGTGGCTGACCGGCAACGAAGGCATCGTGGGCTTGCAGCTGGCGGCTATCGAGGACGTGGCGGCCGGGCGGCGCAAGATGGTCGACGCGCGCCTGTACGGGCGTGCCGATGGCATGGTGTCGGCCCAGGCCAACGGCGGTTCCACGCCGGCGGCGGCAATTGATCACGACGGGCACCTGTGGGTGGCCACGGCGCAAGGCGCGGCGCGACTGGATCCGACGGTGCCGCTGCATCAGGCGGCAAGTTTGCCCGGCATCGCCATCGAAAGCGTGGAGGTGGACGGGCTTGCGGTGGATCTGACGCAGTCGCCCGAGTTGCCGCCCGGCGACCATCGTATCGTGGTGCGCCTTGTGGCCCCGGCGCTGTTGAACGCAGCACGCGTGCGCTACCGTTACCGGCTGGGCGGCGCGGCGCCGGCGTGGGTCGAACTGGGCAGCAGTCGCGAGGTGCAACTGACCCACCTCGATCCGGGCGCGTTCGAGCTGCAACTGCAGGCCTGGCTACCCGGTGAGCCGGCGGGGTCGATGGCCAACCTCGCATTCACCATCCGCGCGCACTGGTGGCAACGACCCTGGGTGTGGGGGCTGCTTGCCGGGCTCGCCGGGCTTGTCGCCTATGCCACGTTTCTGGTGCGTTTGCGCCAGCTGCGCAGCAACGAACGTCACTTGCGCGCACTGGTCGGCGAACGCACCGCCGAGCTGCAAGTGCAGACGCAGATCGCCGAGCAACTCGCGCGTACCGACAGCCTGACCCTGCTCGCCAACCGGCGAGCCATCGACCAGGCGCTGGCGGCAGACGGACACGAAGGCGGTAGCGGCTTTCCGCTGTGCCTGCTCCTGCTCGACCTCGACAACTTCAAGCCGATAAACGACCAATTCGGGCATGCTGCCGGCGATATTGCACTGGGCCAGGTCGCCGCCGTGTTGCGCGAGCAGGTGCGCATGCCGGATATCGCGGCGCGCTGGGGCGGTGACGAGTTTGCGGTGCTGCTGCATGACTGCGATGAGGCAGAGGCGTTGCGCGTTGCCGAGCGCATCTGCGCTGCGGTGGCCGCGATCGACTGCAGCAACTTTGCGCCGGGTGGGGCGATCACAGCGAGCATCGGCATGGCCTGTGCCGATCGCCGCAGTGGCCACACCCCGTCGGGAACGCTTGTGGCACATGCCGATCAGGCGGTGTACCGGGCCAAGCGTGACGGTCGCAACCGGGTGCGTGTGGCGCAGCAACGGACGCCTGAGAGTGAACACGATGCAGCGCCATGAAAAAGGCGAGGTGAGGCACGGGAAAGATCGCCAGGCAGCCTTCCTTGCATCGGAAAACGGCAGCCGCAAGGCTGCCGTTTGTTGACTCCGGCATGTCAGCAGGAGATCAGGGTGTGACGACGAAATCCGCCTGCTCGCTGGCCAGCGAGCTGCCGCCGACCCATACGGTGTAGTGCGTGGGTTCCACCACCTGCTGGCTCTTCACGTTCCAGAACGACAGCTCGGGGAAGCCCAGCTTGAACGTGAGCTGCCTTGATTCGCCCGGCTTCAGCGTCACTCGCGTGAATCCCTTCAGGCTGCGCACCGGCTGTTCGACGCTGGCGCCCAGATTGCGCACGTAGAGCTGCGCTATTTCGGTGCCTTCGCGCTGGCCGGTGTTCTTCACGGTCGCGGTCACCGTGAGCAGATCCCTGGCACTCGTGCGATTGGCCTCGGCCAGTGGTACCGCGGTGCGCGAGAGATGTACCGCCGAGTAGGCGAACGTGGTGTAGCTGAGGCCGTAGCCGAACGGGTAGAGCGCATCGTTCGGCACGTCGATATAGCGCGAAATGAAGCGGGTGTCGCCGCTGGGCGGCTTGCTCAGATCGGCATCGCCGGCCGGTCGGCCGGTGGGGAACTGGTTGTAGTACAGCGGCTCCTGGCCGACTGCACGCGGGAAGCTCATGGTCAGCTTGCCGCTGGGCGAGACATCGCCGAACAGTGTGCTGGCCACGGCCGAGCCGGCTTCGGTGCCGGGGAACCAGACGGCCATGATCGCAGACACGTGCTTCGCTGCCCAATCCAGCACCAGCGGACGACCGGAGAACACCAGCAGCACCACCGGCTTGCCGGTGGCGACGATCTGCTCCAGCAGCTGCTGCTGGTTGCCCGGCAGATCCAGGTGCGCGCGCGAGCCGGCCTCGCCACTCATGCTGCTGGATTCACCCAGCGCCATCACCACCACGTCGGCCTGTTCGGCAACGTGTTTGGCGGCGGCGAAGCCTGCCTCGGAGTCGCCATTGATGTCAGTGCCCGGCGCGTAGAGCAATTCGCCACCGATCTTTTTCAGGCGTGCTTGCAGACCGGCACGTAGCGTGATCACGTCCGGCTGGTGCTGCGCACCGCCCCAGGCCCCCTGCATCTCGCTGGCGTTGTCGGCCAGCGGCCCGAGCAGGGCGATTTTTTTCACGTTGGAGGACAGCGGCAGCACGGGCGCCGTGCCGTCGCCGCCGTTCTTCAGCAGCACGAACGACTCCTCGGCCGCACGGCGCACCAGCGGACGATGCGCATCCACCGCGCGCGTCACCTCGGTACCGCTGGCATACGGATGCTCGAACAGGCCGAGCGCGAACTTCACCCGCAGCACGCGGCGCACGGCTTCATCCACCGTGGCCATCGACAGCTTGTGTTCGGCCAGAAGTTTGGGAATCTGGGTGTCGTAGAAGTGGCTCATCATGTCCACCTCGACGCCGGCATCCAGCGCCTTGCGCGTGGCGGTGGCCGCATCCAGCGCGATGCCGTGATGGGTCAGCTCCATCACCGCGGTGTAGTCGCTGACCACGAAGCCGTCGAAGCCCCATTCCTTGCGCAGGATCCCGGTCATCAGGTACGGATCGGCGGTAGCCGGCACGCCGTTGAGCGCGTTGAACGCGCTCATCATCGTGGCTGCACCGGCGTCGACCGCTGCCTTGTACGGCGGCAGGTAGACCTGGCGCAGGCGGATGTCGGACATGTCGGTGGTGTTGTACTCGCGCCCGGCCTCGACCGCGCCATAGGCAGCGAAGTGCTTGACCGACGCGGCCACGCTTGTGGGCGCTGACAAATCGCTGCCCTGGTAGCCACGAATATAGGCGCGCGCCATCGCCGAGCCGAGATAGGCGTCTTCGCCCGCACCCTCGGTCGAGCGTCCCCAGCGCGCATCACGCGAGATGTCGACCATTGGCGAATAGAACCACTTCACGCCGGCGGTGGTGGCCTCCACGGCGGCCATATGGGACACGTCCTGAATGAGCTGTGGGTCCCACGAGGCGGACAGGCCCAGCGGTACCGGGTAGATGGTGCGGTAACCGTGGATCACATCGGCACCAAACAGGATCGGAATGCCCAGGCGGCTGTGCATCGCCGCCTGCTGGAAGCGCCGGGTTTTTTCGGCGCCGATCACGTTGAGCATCGAGCCCAGCTCGCCTTTCTGCGCCAACGCCATGGCGTCGACATGGTTGCGGGTTTCCGGGTTCACCGCGATCGCGGCATCGGCATTCGCCGCGGTCGGTGCCGAGGAGCCCTGATCGTTGTATTGCACCAACTGGCCGATTTTCTCGGCCAGCGTCATTTTTTTGAGCAGCGCGTCAACCCGGCGCTTGATCGCGGGCGAGGCCAGTTGTGCATTGGACGGCTGTACCGAAGGCTGGCGCGCGCTCGACGACGCCTCGGTGGCAGTGGCCTGGGCGAACGCCAGAGTCAGTGCACAGGCAGCGACGGACGACAACAGCGTGGCGCGCCGACGCAAGGGTGTTGGGCGGTTCATTCTTTCTCCTGGGCGGCGCGAAGGAGGGCGCGCCGGTGACGGTGGCGGCTAAATGTAAACGTTTACATGCGTCGGCGTAAATGCGCAATGCAATACGAATCGCACCGGCCGGCGCAGGGACAGCAGAAAGCCGGGGCACAGGACGCCAACTCCCGCTCGGTCGCCCTGGCTGGCGGGACCTGCTCCGCCATAGTGTCGTCACCGGCTGCGGCGGGCCAGATAGACCGTCTGCGTGAACGGTCGGCCCTGCAGCGGATTGTCGAAGGTGACGGCTTCGGCCCAGGACTCGGCGAAGACACCGGCGAGGCGATCGGTAAACGCAGGGTCGGGCCGGTCGTTGGACCACAGCCCGAAGATGCCGCCGGGCTTGAGGTGGGCCGCCAGGGCGCGCAGGCCGTCGGGCTGGTAGAAGCTGGTGCTGCGCTCGTCGAGCAGGGCTTCGGGCGAGTGGTCGATGTCGAGCAGGATGGCGTCGAAGCGGCGTCCGGACAGCTCCGGGTCAAACCCGTGATCCGATGCCGCGAGCGCGAAGAAGTCGCTCTGCACGAAGCGGCAACGTGGGTCGGCCACCAGCTCCGCACCCAGCGGCAAGAGCCCTTTGCGATGCCACTGGATCACCGGTGCGAGCATCTCCACTACCGCCAGCGAGGCCACGGTGGCGTGCTCCAGCACGGCGCGCGCGGTGTAGCCCAGGCCCAGTCCACCGACCACCACGTCGAGCCGGTCGCCGTCGAGAGCGGCCAGGCCCAGCCGCGACAGTGCTTCTTCCGATGCGGTGAACAGGCTGGACATCAGGAACTCATCGTCCAGCTTGATCTCGTACACCTCGCGCTTGAGCGTCAGCTCGAAGCGGCGCCTGAGGCTCACCGCTCCGATCGGGGTGGGGCAGTAGTCGATTTCCTCGAAAAGCACGTGCATGGGCAGGGCGTATCCATGGATGAGTGGTGGCGTCGGCACCGTAGTGCCTTCGTCCGGGCTGACGGATGTCGTCGAGCATAGGCCAACCACTCGGCAAAACGGTGTCAGTGGGCGTCGCCGGCGCGGCCGGTTACGCTATCACCGCGTCAATCAAATGATGGATGACGGCAATTCCGATATCGCGGCTGGCGACGAACACAGGGCGGGAGAGCGCAAGTGGCGAGACTCCTGGTTCGGGCTAGGGCGATGCATCGTGAGCAGGCGTCTTTCTCGAACGGCTTCAGTCGGTGTCGCGGTTGCGCATGTGCTCGGCAAAGGCGGCGATTCTGGCCTCGACCTCGGCACGCAGGCTGTCGTCCGCAATCGTGTCCTGCAGCGATTTGTGCATGCACAACATCCAGGCATCGCGTTCTGCCAGACCGATGGGTATCGGCAGGTGCCGCCGCCGCATCATCGGTTCGCCGTAGCGTGCCCGGTACTGGTCGGGGCCGTCGAAGAAGCCGCTGAGGAAGGCAACCAGCCGCGCACGGACTTCGTTCATCTCCATCTTGTGCAGGGAGTGGACATGCACCGCTTCCGGCAGCTGTTCCATCCATTCGTAGAAACGACGGGCAAGGGCTTGGAGACCACGGTTCTCGCCGAGGCGCTGATACAGGGTGGGTGATACGGTCATGGGGTGATATCCGGATAAGATGGTGGCAGCTTCACTGGCTTGCCGACGATGCCGGGGACGCGCCGCAGCACATTCCCTATGGCGCAAGGATGGATGCAAACCCGATCCGCTCAGGCCACTCTACGTGGTGCGGCGGCTCAACGCAGGCGTCTTCACGGCAGCAGAGGCAACGCAGCGTGGCAGCCCGGCCCCGGGTGTGCCCGCTACAATCAACGGCTTGGCGTCGCGCTTGCGCGGCGCGTCCGATCGTCCCGCCGGGAGCCCTTTCGATGTCCAGCCCAGCGCCGCCCATGCCCGTCGATCGGCTCGACGACAACGGTTGCGTGCGCGTACGCGGCGCGCGCGAGCACAACCTCAAGAACATCGACATCGACCTGCCGCGCGACGCGCTGGTGGTGTTCACCGGTGTGTCCGGTTCGGGCAAGTCGTCGCTGGCGTTCGGCACCGTGTACGCCGAGGCGCAGCGGCGCTATTTCGAGTCGGTGGCGCCGTATGCGCGACGGCTGATCGAGCAGGCCGGCGTGCCCGACGTGGATGCCATCGACGGACTGCCGCCAGCGGTGGCGCTGCAGCAGAGCCGCGGCGCCAGCAGCGCGCGATCCACCGTGGGCAGCCTCAGCACGATCTCCAACGCGCTGCGCATGCTGTACTCGCGTGCCGGCGACTATCCACCCGGACAGGCGTTGCTGGAGTCCGACGCATTCTCGCCCAACACGCCCGCTGGTGCCTGCCCGGATTGCCACGGGCTGGGCAAGGTGTTCGATGCGAGCGAGGCCTCGATGGTGCCCGATCCTTCGCTGAGCATCCGCGAGCGCGCCATCGCCTGCTGGCCGCAAGGCTGGCAGGGCAAGAATTACCGCGACATCCTGGTGAGCCTGGGCTACGACGTGGACCGGCCGTGGCGCGAGCTGCCGCAATCGGAGCGGGACTGGATCCTGTTCACCGGCGAGCAGCCGGTAGTGCCGGTGTTTCGTGATGTGGCGCCCGCGGTCGCCCGCGCCGCGCATGCACGTGGCGAGCCGGGCAACTACAAGGGTACTTATGTCAGCGCCCGCGACTACGTGATGCACACCTTTGCCAGCACGCCCAGCGCCAGCATCAAGCAGCGCGTGGCGCGCTTCATGGTGGCCGCCGCGTGTCCCGCGTGCAGGGGCAAGCGGCTGCGGCGCGAGGCGCTGGCGGTGACGTTCGGTGGCAGCGATATCGCCACGGCATCGCGGTTGCCGTTGCGGCATTTGGCCGTCCATTTGCACAATGCGGCCGACGCCATCGACGACGACGCACACCCGGAGCGTGCTCTGGTCGCGCGACGCATTGCCGCCGACGTGGGTTTGCGCATCGACACCCTGGCGGATCTGGGCCTGGGCTACCTCTCGCTGGATCGCAGCACGCCGACACTGTCGCCCGGCGAACTGCAGCGCCTGCGACTGGCCACCCAATTGCGGGCGCAGCTGTTCGGCGTGATCTATGTGCTGGATGAACCCTCCGCCGACCTGCACCCGGCTGACACGGAAGCGCTGCTACGCGCGCTGGCGAGGTTGAAGGCCGGCGGCAATTCGGTGTTCGTGGTGGAGCACGAACTTGCCGTGATCCGTGCCGCCGAATGGATCGTCGACATCGGCCCGGACGCTGGCGAGCAGGGAGGGCGCGTGCTCTACAGCGGCCCGCCCGAGGGGTTGCGGCAGTGTGCGGCTTCGCATACGCGTCGCTATCTGTTCGATGTGGCGCCGATGCCATCGCGTGCACCGCGCGATCCGGTCGGCTGGCTGCGTCTGGCGGGTATCGAGCGCAACAATGTGCAGGGTCTCGATGCGGCTTTTCCGCTGGGCGTGATGACCACGGTGAGTGGCGTCTCCGGCGCCGGCAAGTCGAGTCTGGTCAGTCAGGCGCTGGTGGAACTGGTCGGTGCCCGGCTGGGTGTGCATCATGAGCCGGATGACGAAGGTGACGAGCTGCCGGCTGAGAACGTGCCGGCACCGGTCGGTGGACGCATCGAGGCGGGCATGGAAATGGTGACGCGACTGGTGCGGGTGGATCAGCACCCGATCGGCCGCACGCCGCGCTCCAATCTGGCCACCTATACCGGGCTGTTCGATCAGGTGCGCAAGTTGTTCGCCGCCACACCCGAGGCACGCTCGCGCAAGTACGATGCCGGCCGCTTTTCGTTCAACGTGGCCAAGGGGCGTTGCACCACCTGCGAGGGCGAAGGTTTCGTGTCGGTGGGTCTGCTGTTTCTGCCATCGGTGTACGCGCCATGCCCGAGCTGCCACGGCGCGCGTTACAACGATGACACGCTGGCGATACGCTGGCGCGGCAAGAACATTGCCGAGGTGCTGGCGCTCAGCGTCGACGCCGCTGGCGACTTCTTCGCCCATGAGGCGCCGCCGCTGGCGCGTGCCCTGGCGACGCTGCGACAGGTGGGCCTGGGCTATCTGCGCCTGGGTCAGCCAGCCACCGAGCTGTCCGGCGGCGAGGCGCAGCGCATCAAGCTGGCTACCGAATTGCAGCGCCAGCAGCGCGGCCACACGCTCTACGTGCTGGACGAGCCCACCACCGGTCTGCACCCGGCCGATGTCGACCGGTTGATGGCGCTGCTCCACGGACTGGTCGATGCCGGCCACACGGTGATCCTGGTCGAGCACGACCTGCGCGTGCTCGCCGCCAGCGACTGGCTCATCGACCTGGGCCCTGGCGCGGGGGACGAAGGTGGCCAGCTGGTGGTGCAGGGCACGCCGGCGCAGGTGGCGGCGTCAGCGTTGGGGGTGACCTCCGGCTATCTGGCGGAGGTGCTTTGAAGCGAGCACGGGGGGAGCATGAAACGCTGTTCTCATCTTCCCTGAAAGGTCACGTTGAATGCGATTTTGAGCCAGCCTTTTGTACGGCGTCGCCAGTCAGTGCTGACCCAGATGTCGCAGATGGCGCCACACGTAAAGCGCAGCGCCTGTCAGCAGGATGATGCCGATCAGCATGTCGAAGCGATGGAAGTACAATCCCAGTGTGTCCCAGTGCTCGCCGAGCTTCAGTCCGATCCAGGCCAGCGCCCAGCACCAGATCAGCGAGCCGAGGAAGGTGTACACGGTGAACCGCCACAGCGGCATGCGCGCTACGCCGGCGGGAAACGCGATGAAGGTGCGTACCACGGGCAGCAGTCGCCCGAAGAAGATGGTGATGTCACCGTGCCGCTGGAACCAGCGGTCAGCCAGGTCGAGGTCATGGCGCGAAATCAGCATGTACTTGCCGTATCGCTCCACCAACCGCCGCCCACCCCAGGCGCCCAGCGCATAGGCCAGCCACGAGCCGATCACCGAGCCGACCGCGCCAGCCAGCGCGACCCCCCACAACGTCAGCGTGCCGGTGGCCACCAGATAACCAGAGAAGGGCATGATGATTTCCGAAGGCAGCGGGATGCACGCGCTCTCGATGGCCATCAGCAAGGCGATGCCGGCGTACTGCCACCGCGAAATCACGGCGATGACGAAGCCCGCCAGCAGGCCGATCAGCTTTTCCATCTTGAGAAGTCCACTCTTCGTTGCAGACGACATGGTAGCGGTCAATGCGACGATTCGCGCAGGACTCGATGAAGTCGGGCAGTTGCTTCCTGAGGGAAGGGCGGAGGCCAAGACCCCCGTCCCTTTTCATTTATCTGTCACCACGCCTTCCCCGGCAGCCATCGACAGGGTGCGCATGCCACTCACCGACGGTTGCGCGATAGCGCCAGCCAGCAATACCCCTCAGCCACTATTTGTCGAGCGCCTTGACGGCGTCGAGCGTCTCTTGCACATGCTTGTTCGGGCTGAGGCTTGAATAGACGAAGCTGATCTTCCCCGATGGCGCGATCACGTAGGAGGTGCGGTCCGACCAGCCCGGCCGCATCAGCAGCAGGGCGTCGTATTCCCTGGCGATCTTTGCGCCGGTGTCGGCAGCGACCGGAAATTTGCCGCTGCAGTGGTCGGTTTCCTTCGAGAAATCGGCCAGCTGGTCGAGGTTGCCTGCGGTGACGCCGATTACCGTGGCGTGCTCTGCCTTGAACTGGGGAATCGCTTCGGAAAACAGGTGCGCCTCCACATTGCAGCCGGAGGTATGCGGGGCAGGGAAGAAGTACACCACCACCGGTCCCTTCTTCAGGGCGTCGGCGAGCTTGAAGGTGAAAGGCTTGCCGGCGAGAAAGGCCGGTGCGGTGAAGTCGGGCGCCTGCGTGCCTTCCTTCAGCGCGGCGAAGGCCGGTGAGGCGAGGGTGGCCACCACGGCGAGGGCGATGGCGGCGAACGTGATCGAGGGTTTCATGGGTTCATGTCCTTGGGTCGGCAAAAGTGGGCGACTTCTGTATACGCTCATCGTACGTCAATGGATGCTGCGGCTTGCCAGGCAGGTCGCCTGGCGGGGCCGGGGCCGCCGGCTTAACCGGCTTCAGGTGGCTCGGCTTCCTGCTTATCCGCTTGCGAGTCAAACACCTCGTCGATCCGTTTGTCGAAACGGGAAGGCATCCATGCGGGGAGTGCCATTTTACCTGTGCCTCACGCTGTCCCGTGGTGCTAAGTTGGCGCAATCTTTTGTCTGATTGCCGGAGTGCTTCATGTCCCCTGTTTCTCTTGCTGGAATGTCGGCGGGTACGCGTCGCACCACCGTGCGGCTGGCCCTGGCGGTAACGCTGGCACTCACGGCGACAGCTGCCGCTGCGCAGGACGCGCGCAGCGCCCAGGTGCCATCGCCGCAGGATACGCCGTACCCTGGGACCATCGCGATTCACGTGGATGCAGGCGATACCGCGCAAGGCATCTTTCGCGTGCACGAAACGATTCCGGTGACGGCCGGCGCCTTGGCCCTGTTGTATCCGCAGTGGATTCCAGGCGACCACTCGCCGACCGGCCCGATCGCGATGCTTGCTGGTCTCAAGCTCACGGCCAACGGGCAGCAGTTGAAGTGGACGCGCGACAAGTACAACGTGTATGCCTTCCATCTCGAGGTGCCTGCCGGCGCCAGTACGCTTGAGGCGGACTTTCAGTACCTGTCGCCTCGCGACGGTGGGTTCGAGATCACCGACCGCATGATGGACATGGAATGGAGCAAGGTGGCGCTGTACCCGGCCGGCCACTTTTCGCGTGGCATCACCTTCGCGCCGAGTCTGACGCTGGCGCACGGCTGGCAGCTGGGCACCGCGCTGGAGACGGCCTCGCAGTCGGGCGATACCATCACGTTCAAGCCGGTGACCTTCAACAACCTGGTCGATTCGCCGGTCTATGCAGGCAAGTATTTCAAGCGAGTCGATCTCAATCCGGGCGGTGACGCGCCGGTGCACCTGGACATCGTTGCCGACGCGCCGAAGTACCTGGAGATGACGCCTGAGCAGTTGAACGTGCATCGCGCGCTGGTGACACAGGCGGTGAAGCTGTTCGGCTCGCACCACTACGGCCACTACGATTTCCTGTTCTCGTTGTCGGACGTGCTGGCTGGCAACGGCACCGAGCACCATCAGTCCAGCGAGGACGGCATGGGCGCCGACTACTTCACCGCATGGAACGAGAACGCACCCGGTCGCGACCTGCTGGCGCACGAGTACACGCATTCGTGGAATGGCAAGTTCCGCCGCCCGGCAGATCTGTGGACGCCCAACTTCAACGCGCCGATGGGCGATTCGCTGCTGTGGGTATACGAAGGGCAGACGCAGTACTGGGGCTTCGTCTTGACGGCGAGATCCGGCATGTGGACGCCGCAGCAGTTCCGCGATGCACTGGCGATGACGGCGGCCAACTACGACCGCAACCGCGAAGGATTTCAGTGGCGCACGCTGGAAGACACCACCAACGACCCGACCGCCGCCCGCCGCTCGCGCCTGCCGTATCGCAGCTGGCAGATGAGCGAGGAGTATTACAGCGGCGGGCAGATGATGTGGCTGGAGGTGGATGCCAAGCTGCGCGCACTCACCCATGACCACAAATCGCTGGACGATTTTGCGCGGGCTTTCTTTGGCGTCGACAACGGCAGCTACGTGACCCGGACCTACACCTTTGACGACGTGGTCGCGGCGTTGAACGGGGTGGCGCCGTTCGACTGGGCGGGCTTCCTGCATGGGCGCGTCGACACCTTGAATCCGCCGCTGGGCGACGGCATCGCCGCCACTGGCTGGAAGCTGGTCTACACCGACAAGGAAAGCGCTTACGAGAAGCAGTACAACAGCCGGCCGGAATCGCCACGTCATCTGTACAACTTCACCTGGTCGATCGGGCTGACCATGACCGACAAGGGACAGGTCAACGACGTGCGCTGGAATGGGCCCGCCTTCAAGGCCGGCGTCAGCACCGGCGCCACCCTGGTTGCGGTCAACGGGCAGACCTATTCGGGCGATGTACTGAAGAGCGCGATCACGGCAGCCAAGGACGGCAAGGCGCCGATCCAGTTGCTGCTGAAGTACCAGGGTGGCTTCCGCACGGTGTCGGTGGATTACCACGGCGGTCTGCAATACCCGCATCTGGTCCGCGTGCCGGGCACGCCGGATTACCTGAGCAAGATCATTGCGGCGCGCAAATAGAGCGGGAAGGTGGGAGCGGGCCGGGCCGGCTGGCCGGTCCGCGAAGCCGGTTTGGACTGGCTCTTGCGGGTTTGCCGCCATGTCGCTTCGCAGGCTGCTGTGGCGACGTGCGAAGGGGGAAGTGCCAGCTATCGCAAACTTCTCGACTCACGGTACCTGGTGATGCCGTGCCTCTGCCAGATCGAGCTCTCGCACCAGCCGGCGAGAGGTTTCGTCGGAGATGCGCGCATGTCGCGCCAGCTCGAAGATCGCATCGCGCTCGGCCTGAAGTGCCGCCAGGCGCAAGGCGGTTTCCAGCTGATCCGCCTTGCGCAGTTGCTGCGCTTCACTTTCACTGGAGGCATCCCGGTCCAACCGGTGTTGATAGAGCGCGATCACGCGTGCGGCGACATGCGAGTAGATGTCCGCGTCGGCCGCGGTACTCTTCAGCATCAGCTGATGCTGCGTCTTTTCAATGGCGGCGATCGCGGCGATGGCTGCGGCATGGCGGGCGTGATCCTCTTCCTGCTGCCCCACTGGCTCCGTTGGCAGTTGCAAGCCCTTCAGCAGGTGCGGCAGGCCGACCGTGGCCGTGAGCAAGGACAACAGGATCACGGCGGTGGCCAGGAATACCGCCAGATCGCGCGCGGGGAAGGCCGTGCCATCGGGCATCAGCAAGGGCAGGCTCATCACGCCGGCCAGCGTGATGGCGCCGCGTACACCGGCCAGCGATGTCACCAGCACCAGCCGCCAGTCCGGTTTGTCGACCATTTCACCGCGGTGGCGTGCCGCCAACAAGGCCAGGCGCAGCGATACCCATACCCAGGCAAGTCTTAGCGCGGCCAGACCGAAGTTGATGGCGAGCGCATAGACCAGCAACCACCAGGGATTGAGATGTTCGCTTTGTTCTGCCGCGGTCACTGCACCGTGCAGAATGCCGGGTAGCTGCTCGCCGAGCAGCACGAAGACGACGCCGTTCAGTGCGAGCTGCACCATGTTCCAGACCACGGTGCGTTGCACGCGGGTGGTGGCCAGGGCGCGACCGCTGAGCTCGACATAGCTCATGGTGATGCCAGCGGCCACCGCGGCCAGGATGCCGGAGGCCTGCAGGCGGTCTGCCAGCAGGTAGGCGCCGAAGGGAATCAACAGGCTGATCAGGATCGGCGACCCGCTCTCCTCGCCGAATTGCCGCGATAGCCAGCGTTGCATGTAGCTCACGGCGAGGGTGAACACCACGCCCACGGCCACGCCGGCACCGGCCAGCCACAGAAAGGTCAGCGATGCCGAGGCAATCGAAAAGCTTCCGGTGACTGCGGCGGCCACTGCGAAGCGGAAGCACACCAGTCCGGTCGCATCGTTGAGCAGCGACTCCCCTTCGAGGATATGCAGCAGGCGTTTGGGTATCGGTATCCGCGCCGCGATTGACGATACCGCCACCGGGTCGGTTGGCGAGACGATGGCGGCCAGTGCAAAGGCCACGGCCAGGGGCATGGCGGGGATCAGCCAGTGGATCAGCAAGCCGGCACCCACCACCGTGAATACCACCAGTCCCAGGGCCAACTGCAGAATCATCACCTTGTCGCGCAGCAGGCCATTCTTGGGAATGCGCCAGCCATCAAGAAACAGCAGTGGCGGCATGAACAGCAGAAAAAACATGCCGGGGTCCAGCACCACGCCATGGTCGAACACGCCGGCAATGGCGGCCCCCATGGCGATCTGAACCAGCGGCAGTGGCAACGGTAGGGGCAAGGTGCGCACCAGGTAGCTGCTTGCCACCACCGCCAACAACATCGCCAGCACCAGTTCGATCGAATCCATGCCTCTACTCTGCAGTTCGGGGCCGGCCATGGTGGTCGGCAACCGGGATAGGCAAGCCGCTGCCTACTTCTAGCCGCAACGGCGGCAGGAGCAGGGAACTTGTTGTGAGCTGGATCTGGCCGCGGTGCATGATGCGAGTCAATGCGGGCAAGCCATCAGCCAGCCTGGCATCGACATGTGTCTGGCGGACGCAATGTGCGGCGATGGTCCAGCCGCCACGACGTGGCCGGGCCTGCGCGAGGCCGGCACAGCGGGTCAGCTCTGGTGGCATGTTTCAGCGCTCGACGAAAAAACGCGTCTGCTCAGTGAGGGCCTTTCTCGGGCGCTGGCTTGGCCGCCTCGCGCGCTTCGCGCTTGCGTGCGTCTTTCTCTTCCTGCTGCTTCTTTTTGGCGATTTCGCGCTGGCGCTTGTCGAACGAATAATTGGGCTTGGCCAAGGATATTTCTCCGTCGGGGCGGACCAGTGTAGTGCGCATTGCCCGTGTTGATCAGCAACCCGAGCGATTTCCACGGTCGGCGTGCGATGCGATTCCGGGAAAAGCCAGTTGCTGGCCTGCGTTTTTGCAGGGTTCGGTCGACGATTTTCGGGGTGGCGTCGGGTTAGCGCCGTGTGGCCAATACGCCGTCCAGCGCCAGTTGTGCCTTGAAGTCGGCCTTTTCCAGGCGCTTCTCCACCTCGCGCGGCACATCGCGGCCGCTGGTCAGCTTGTTCGGGCTGCCGGTGTAGTGGAACAGGCGCCCGCCGCGACGCAATACGCGCGCCAGTTGGTCGTAAAACGCCTGCGAATACAGCTCGCCGGCGATGCCGAAGCGCGGCGGATCGTGCAGCAAGGCATCCACCGAGGCATCGGGGATCTGCGTGATCGCCTGCGATACATCGGCATGGGCGAGCTGCAGGCGCCCGCCGTTGTCCGGCGCGTCGGGGTCGGGCGACCAAGGATTGAGCGTGCGCAGCCACAGCACGTCGGCGTTTTTTTCAAATGAGTGGATACTCGCCACGCCTGCCTCCAGGCAGCACGCTGCGAAGTAGCCCAGGCCGCCGCAGGTGTCGAGCACGACCTTGCCGCGCGGCTCGATCAGCGCCACCTTGCGCCGCGCATCCTCCAACGGCGACTCCTTCGACGTGGGCAGCATCTTGATGCCATCGATTTCGAAGGTGGGTGCGCCCCACTCAGTCGGAACCAGCTTGATCAGCGAGTGGGCAAAGCGTGATGCCGGCGAGAACTCCTCGCCGTCCCAGTGGTAAATGGTGCGGTCCTTCAACCTGGGGGCATACGGATAGCTGATGCCGCGCCATTGCCAGGCGTCCGGCCCCAGCGATGCGCTGCCAACGGAGCGGCCCAGGTCCAGCGAGCCGGTCCATTCGCCTGCGCTGGCGTCACGTGCGCTCATCAATGCCTCGGCGCTCGGGCGGGTGAGCAAGGGACCGGAATAGTGCGACACGTCGGGCAATCTCCTGGAGCCGCGGCGGCAAGCCACGGCGCGATCAAAGGTCGGCATCGTACCCCAGGGGCATCCGCATGCCGTCATGCAGGATGGTCCTGGTGGCGTCAGATTGCGCACTGGCAATCACGCGCCAGGGTGCCGGTAACAGCACAGGCCGAGTCGGTGATCAGCCCCGGTCGAGAAAGCTCTCGACCGCGCGAATGTCGTAGCTGCCGGCCGCGAGGGTGCGCGCGATATCCACCGGCGGCTTGCACCCGTCCTGATTTTTCAGATCAAGTATCTGGAAGCTTGCCGCTGGCTGCCTGGAGGGCGTGCTCAGGAGGATCACCCGCGGACGCAGCCGGCGTGCAGGATTCTGCGCCGTCACCATGGCCACTTCGCCGCTGCTGAGTTCCACCAGCGAGCCGGTGGGATACACGCCCATGCAGGCCTGGAACTGGTCCACCAGCTCAGCCGGGAACAGGCTGTCACGCGCAGCGTACAGTTCGCGCATGGCCTGATAGCGTGACAGGGCCGGGCGATAGGGGCGGGGACTGATCATCGCGTCATAGGCATCGATGATGCCGAGCATGCGCCCAACGAGGGGAATGGCGGTGTCGATCAGCTGATCCGGATAGCCGCGGCCGTCATAGCGCTCATGATGGCTGCGCACGATATCGAGCACATCCTGATCGGTGATGCCGGCCGAGGTCACGATATCCAGGCTGTGTGCCACGTGGGTGCGCAGCAGTTCGACCTCATCCGGGGCCAGCATGCCCTCGTATTGCAGCAGCGCCTGGGGCAGGAAGCGCTTGCCTGCGTCCATCAACAGGCCGCCGGCAGCGAGACTGATGATGGTGTTTTCGGCGAAGCCCAGATGGCGACCGAAGACGGCAGCCAGGGCGCTGGTGCTGATCGCGTGCCGGTAGGAGTAGCTGTCATGGCCGCGCAGGCTCTCCACCCAGAGGAGGGCATCCGCACTGCGCAGCACGCTGGCAACGAGCGGGCGCACCACACCCTCCACCTGCGCGACCGACAGTTTGCGGCCGCTGCTGATGCCCTTGAAAAGCTCTTCGACCGTGGCCGACGCGTTTTGCATGGCTGCCTGTGCATGGGGCAGTTCGTCGGCGAAGCTCACCTCGTCGGGGTAGCGCGTGCTCTGGGTGAAGCGATTGGCGGCAAGCTCGGTCCGCTGCAGCACCCGTTCACCGCGAGGGAGTGCACGGTGCACGTCGACATATACGAATTCACACAGGTTCTGCAGCGCGGCGATGTCGTCGTTGCTTGCCACTTGCAGGCCCTGCAGGGCGAATGGGGATTCTTCCCAGGGTCGGTCAAGCCGAGACACGTACATGCCCAGCTGGAGCTGGCTCACCTCGACGCGACGCTCCTCCAGCTCGGTAGACGACAGCGGAGCCTGTATACGCATTGAAACGGTAGACATCAGTTTGGGTCCAGGGGCTTTCAGGTTCGCGAGCCGGTATTCGCGGTGAAACCTACTCTTGACCTATCGGCCCATGGCAGGCCAGCTTGAGTCGACGCATGATCGATCGCCTTTCGAATGTCCGGGCACTCGACATGGAGCATGCGGAGGTCTTCGACATGCAGCCGTCGCATATAGCCGAAGGCATGGGAAAGCAACTGAACTTGCCGGTGCATGTCATCCATCGCGCACGGCCCGCGCCAGTGATCTTTCTGTCGGCGGTGCATGGGTGACGAGATCATCGGGGTCGAGATCATCCGCCGCGTGTTGCAGCGACCGGCATTGAACCGCATCGCGGGCACGCTGTTGGTCATCCCGATCGTGAATGTATACGGCTTTCTCAACCATTCGCGCTACCTGCCTGATCGGCGCGACCTCAATCGCAGTTTCCCCGGTTCCGGGCATGGCTCGCTGGCGGCGCAACTGGCCAGCTTGTTCCTCAACGAGGTGGTGCGGTGCGGCGAGTTCGGCATCGACCTGCACAGCGCGTTCGTGCCACGTGCCAGGAACGTGGCAAGGCTGGATGCTCCCTGGATGGATGCTCAATCGAGCCGCTGGTGACTTGGTGGCTGGCGTCGCAGATTTTCGGTTTTGTGCCGGCCCGGGTGCCGATGTGCCGGGTATGCGATGCCGATTCAGGCGAAGCTCGGGTCCGCTGGCGCCGCGCAGGTCTCCGCGCAAATGCGGCCCCTTTTGTGGACTTTTGCGCGTAATAGTTTGCGACGCAAGATCTTTCACTTTTAGTTAACGGTATAGCGCTTAGGGTGACGCCGACGCCGAAAAGATGAAGGCATGGTCGACCGCGGTCGCATGCAGTCATGAGAGGAAGGGGACTCGAACTTTCAGCGTTGCCGGCTCGAATTTGACTGTATCCGCATGCCGCTACCGGCACACCCGCGTGTGTCCGGCCCAACCATCAAAGGGGTCCCTTTCATGAATAACCGTTCCGCGATCAAGACCATTCTGTTCGTGTCCATTGCAGCGGCTTTCTCCCTGTCCGCCAACGCGGGCTCGCCTGCAGCACCGGCCGACACGCGCGCCAACATCAGTGCGTTGAACTCTGGTGGGCAATATGACCGCTTCATCGTTACCTACCGCGACGGCAGCACGGAACATGGCAACCGTGCCGCCATGCTGCAAAACGTCGGCGCCGCCATCAGTCGTACGGGCCTGGATCGGGCCAAGGCCGGTGTTTCGGGCCGCAGCCAATCCGGCGTAAGGGCTTCGTACGGACGCCGGTTGGGCATCGGAGCGGATCTGGTGCGCACCTCGCGCCATCTGGACAGTGCCGAGGCCGCCGCCCTGATGCAGCAAATCGCCGCTGATCCGGCGGTGGTCAATGTCACGCCTGACGTCATGCTGCATCGTGACCCGAGCATCGTGGCGCCGGCCGCCGTGGTGCCCGCCACCTTCACTCCCAGCGATACCTACTACCCCCATTACCAGTGGGACCTGAAACAGCCGAACGGCGTTGTCACCTATTTTGGTGATGCCAATTTCGGTGGTACCAGCGTCAACGATGCCTGGGATATTGCAGACGGCAGCGGCGCCGTGATCGCGGTGCTGGATACCGGCATCACCCGCCATGTCGATGTGAATACGTCGCTGGGCGACGCCGGTTATGACTTCATCTCCGATGCCTTTGTCTCGGGGCGGCCCACCGATGATCGCGCGCCGGGTGGCTGGGATCTGGGTGACTGGACGGCAGCGGACGAGTGCTATGCGGGCAGTCCGGCGGATTCCAGCTCATGGCACGGTACTCATGTGGCCAGCACCGCGGGTGCGGAGTTGACCAACAATGCACTTGGCATGGCCGGCATTGCCTACAACGCAGCCGTGTTGCCGGTGCGTGTGCTGGGCCACTGCGGCGGCTATACCAGCGACATTGCCGATGCGATCGTGTGGGCGGCAGGCGGACACGTGGATGGTGTGCCGGACAACCCGCACCCCGCCGACGTGATCAACCTCAGCCTGGGCGGAAGCGGCACCTGCCAGCGTCATGACCCGACCGGTTCGGCCGTCTATCAGGCCAATCGGCTGGGCGCTGCAGTTGTCGTCTCGGCCGGCAACAGCAATGACGACGCGCGTTACTACACGCCCGCCAGTTGCCCCGGTGTGATCACGGTGGCGTCCACCGGTATCACCAGCAAGCGCGCCTACTATTCCAACTACGGTCCGGCGGTGGAGATCGCGGCACCCGGTGGCGGCGTGTATCAGGACGATGATCCGGCGACGGGCGTCATCTCCTATGACGGCTTTGTCTGGCAGGCGCTGAACAACGGCAGCACGACGCCGGTAGCCATGGGAACCACCTACAGCGGCTATGCCGGCACGTCGCAGGCGGCGCCGCATGTATCGGGAGTCGTGGCGATGATGCAGGGCGCGCGCAAGGCGTTGGGGCTGCGACCGCTGATGCCCAACCAGGTCATGGCGATACTCGGCTCGACCGCCAATCGACCGGTAGTGAGGCCATACCGGAACGAGACGATCGGTGCGGGCATCCTTGATGCCGAAGCCGCAGTGGAAGCGGCCGTCGGTGGCCGCGGGCATTCGCTGCTGGGTCGCTAGGGGCGTGGAGCCAGGGCAGGCGCGCGTCAGCCCTGGCCTGGACTGGCAAAAGGAGGGGCGGCCTGGCTGGGCAGCCCCTCCTTTTGTGTTCAGGCGAACAGCTGCCACGCGGCTCGTTCGGCCTGAGTGAGCGGCAACTGATTTGCGCATCCCTCGCGGTTCGAGGTGATGGCAGCCTCCAGCACGGCCATCACCGCCAGTGCCTGTATCGGCGGGACCGGGTTGGGCGCGCTGCCGGCGACCGCATCGCGAATGCCGGCGTAGTAGTGGCGATAGTCGCCAGCGGGCACGCCGATGCCTTGGGCGGCTTTCTCGCCTTCGACGACGATCAGTTCGTCGGGGTCATCGCCCCAGCCGGGCGCGCCGGGCGTCATGCCGGCGAGCAGTTGCCCTTCCTGTCGGTCGGCACCTGCCTTGAGCAGGCTGCCGCGATCGCCGTGCACGATGAAGCGCATGCCGCCGCCGGCCACCAGCATGCTGGCATGCAGGATCACCTGCGCCGAACCGTAGTCCAGCAGAACGTGTGCCCAGTCAGACACTTCGCCGCCAGGACGCTGAATCGCCAGCGTGGCGATCACCCGCTGCGGCAGCCCGAACAGCTGCAGCGCCTGATCGATAAGATGCGGGCCGAGGTCGTACCATATCCCTGCGCCGGGCACGGCTTGTTCGCGCCAGCGCGCGCGCACCGTCGGCCGGTAGCGGTCGAAGTGCGATTCGAAGTGCCGCACGGTGCCCACCGCACCGCGTTCGATCGCCTGCTTCACAGCCAGGAAGTCGCCGTCCCAGCGGCGATTCTGGAACACCGAAAGCAGTCGGCCAGTCTGTTCCGCCTGGGCGAGGAGGGCGCGCGCTTCGGCCAGGTCCAGCGTGAACGGCTTGTCCACCACCACGTGCTTGCCGGCGCGGAGTGCCGCGCTCGCCAGGCTGGCATGGGTGGCATTGGGCGAGGCGATCACCACCAGGTCGATGTCCGCGCTCGCGATCAGTTGCGCCGCCTCGGCCAGGACTTCTGCCTGGGGAAGGTCGCGATGGACCTTGGCCACATCGCTGGAGGAGACGGCACTCAGGGCAAGCCCGGGCGTAGCCTGGATCAGCGGCGCGTGGAAAGTCTTTCCGGCATAGCCGTAGCCGATCAGCCCCACCCGGAGCGGTGTCGAGTTTATGTGGGTCATGCGGGCTTCTGCTGCCGTATGCGAGCGAGGGTAACGCCAAGTATGCGACAGGACAGCGGGCGTCGATGGTTGCCGTGTAAGCGTGGCAACTATGGGAGAGGGGATAGGTGACGTGGTCTGGGTGAAGTCACGAGATGCTTGTCAAAGACATAGTTGCGATATATCGTAGAGGCCTTCTTGCGATATATCGGGAAATGCATGCGCTTACGTAACCTCTTCTTTCATGCCTTGCACGGCAAGCATCACGGGCACCACTTCGATCTCCCGTTGGGACGCGAGGCCGGCGTCGGCCGGCCGGGGCACAACGCCCGCCACGCCGCTGGCCGTGGCCCTTTTGGCGGCCGCGGCGGTGACGACTTTTCCGCCGATTGGCGCGAGCTCCGCGGTGGCGGCCGACGCGGCGGTGGCGGCCGCATGTTCGGTCACGGTGATCTCAAGCTCCTGCTGCTGTCACTGATCGAGCAGCAGCCACGCCACGGCTACGAGCTGATCCGCATCATCGAGGACATGTTCCACGGGCACTACTCACCCAGCCCCGGCGCGATCTATCCCACCCTGACCATGCTGGAGGAGATGGGCCACGCCGAGGTAAGCAACGAGCAGGGCGGGCGCAAGCTCTACGCGATTACCGATGCCGGACGTACCTACCTGGATGCCCATCGCGAGGAGGTGGACGCGGTGGTGGCGCGCACCGAGCACAGCGCGAAGATGGCCGCGAAGATGTCCGCCCCTGATGCGGTGCGCAAGGCCATGCACGCGCTCAAACATGCCTTGCTGATGCGCGGTGCCGACTGGAGCAGGGCCGAAGCACAGCGGGTGGCGGCGATCATCGAGCGCGCCGCCACCGAGATCGTTGCCAGCAAGGATCACAACTGAGATATGGGCAGATGCGCGGTCGACGCGGTTGTGTCGTCGTTTGCGAGCTGTTCGTACGTAATGCTTGCCTGAAGGAAACGCAAATCATGTCACCTGAAAGCACGTCGCTGGCCCCCGTGGAGTCGCATGTCTCCCGTTCGGTCCGTCATCCTGTGCTGTTTCGCACCATGGAGGTGCTCCGCGTCGAGCGCCTTACCCCGCATATGCAACGCATCGTGTTCAGCGGCGACGAGCTGCGCGGCTTTCTCAGCAGCGCACCTGACGATCACGTCAAACTGTTTTTCCCCAACAGTTCCGGGGCGATTGTGCCGCCGGTTGCCGGGCCGAATGGTCCCACCTTTCCACCCGGTCGCGAATACTCGCCGATGCGTGATTACACGCCGCGCCGGTTCGATCCCGAGCAGCAGGAACTGACCATCGATTTCGTGCTGCACGGTGACGGCCCGGCCAGCGAATGGGCGCGACAAGCCTCGCCGGGTCAGCGCATCGGCGCCGGTGGGCCACGTGGTTCGGTGATCATCGCCAACGACTTCTATGGCTATGTGCTGGTCGGCGACGAGACGGCCTTGCCGGCGATCGGTCGTTGGCTGCGGGAGATGCCCGCGCATGGCCGTGTCGAGGTGCTGGTCGAGATTCCCGATATAGCCGATCGGCAGGATCTGCCATCAGCTGCACACGTCAATATCCGCTGGCTGGAACGCAACGGCCTGCCCGCTGAAAGCAGTCGACTGCTGGAACAGGCGCTGCAAGAGCTGCCGACGCCACACGGTGAGGTGTTCTACTGGATCGCCACCGAGTCGCGCCGTGCCCGCGGAATGCGCCTGTGGTTGAGCGAACAGCGCAGTGTGCCCAAAGACTGGCTCAAGGCCAAAGGCTACTGGAAAGCCGGTGCCGATGAAGACGATCAGGCTGGCTGAGCCGGATCCGGTCGGCCATGCTTGCCTGCTGTACGGATAGCCCCATAACGGGTGGACCTTCCCTCCCCAGGCAAACACCCATGGCAATGACACCCAATGCGGCAGCTTCCGGCCAGTTTCTCATCGGCGGCGATATCGCCGTCCATCGGTTGGGTTTCGGTGCCATGCGCATCACCGGCAAGGGCATCTGGGGTGATCCGGTCAACCTCGACGGCATTCGTGCCACCTTGCGTCAACTGCCCGAATGGGGCGTGAACCTGATCGACACCGCCGACAGCTACGGGCCGGAGGTGAGTGAGAACCTGATTCGCGAAGTGCTGCATCCGTACCCCGGCATGCTGGTGGCCACCAAGGGTGGTTTGACCCGCCATGGGCCGGATATCTGGATGCCGGTGGGGCGTCCGGAATACCTGCGCCAGTGCGTGCTGATGAGTCTTCGCCGGCTGCGCGTGGAGCGGATCGACCTGTGGCAGCTGCACCGCATCGATGCCAAAGTCCCACGCGACGAGCAGTTTGCGGTGATTGCCGCCATGCAGAAGGAAGGCCTGATCCGCCATGCCGGCCTGAGCGAAGTCAATGTCGAGGAGATCGAGGCGGCGCGCAAGTACTTCCCCGTGGCGACCGTGCAGAACCAGTACAACCTGGGCAACCGCCAGAGCGAGGCGGTACTCGACCACTGCGAGGCCAGCGGCATCGGCTTCATTCCATGGTTTCCGCTGGCCGCTGGCGAGCTGGCCGCGCCGGGCTCGGTGCTGGCAAAAATTGCCAGCAGGCTCGGCGCCAGCAACGGCCAGGTGGCACTGGCCTGGCTGCTGAAACGATCACCGGTGATGTTGCCGATCCCCGGTACGTCCAGCGTCGATCACCTGCGCGAAAACGTGGGCGCCGCGGAACTGACCCTGACCGACGATGATTTTGCCGCGCTGGAAGCGGCGGCGAGCTGATCGGAGAGGGGCGCAAGCTCGCTGCAGAACCGCCTTGGACACGGAGCAGCGACTGGATTTCCCGGTCGCCGCATTCGAGTAGCGGCATCTGTGATGGACGCGGCCCTCTGCACGGATTGACAACACACCGGCTGTTTTTTCGGCATATGCTCTTCGGACTGCGGCGTGCGCCGCGCCTTCCCGGAGACATGTCATGGCGAATCGATTCATTCGTTGCTTGCCCGCAGTGCTGATCGCGCTGGCCTTGCCGCTGGCAGCCTCGGCCGCTGGCCCGGAGAGTGCGGCGTCGAAGCAGGCCGGCATCGCCAGCGCCCACGCAGGCATGGCGCTGGGTGCGACCGATCTGAATACGGCTCACATGCACCTGCACCATGTCATCAACTGCCTGGTCGGACCTTCGGGCAAGGCGTTTGACAAGCAGCAGGCAGACCCATGCAAAGGCATGGGCAATGGCGCCCTGGTGGATGCCAAGGGCGATGCGGCCGCCGAGGCCAGGTTGCACATGGCGCTGACCGATGCCGAGCACGGGGTGAAGGCCGCCACCCTGGAGGGCGCCCATGCCGATGCACAGAAGGCGCTCACGACACTGCAGCAGAAATAGATCGCGGCGCCGGGCTGATCCGTCCGGCGATCGATTTCCGCAGGGAACGGGCGGGCGCGCGAAAGCTGGTGCAAGTGGCAACGCCAGACTGCTTCGCGCGCGCGGGCCAGCGCCGCGACGGTGCACTCGGCAGCAGCGATGCAGCCAGACTGTCTCGCGCGCGTGGGCCCGCGGGTAGATCGCTTGAGGGTGCAAGGCACTCTTGGGCGCAGCGGGATGAAGCGCACCGTATTTGGTCTTGCCTGGCATCTGCCTTTTCCGGCTTTGCCGCGACCTGGACTGGTCTGGATCAGGTCGCGCTACGAACGCCGGCGATGGTTTGTGCTATTCCATGGGGCCAGTGCACAGGAGACAGCGATGCGCGGCTTGATGCAGGACCATCCTCTGCTGATTTCCAGCCTGCTGGAGTTTGCTGCCCGCTATCACGGCGATACCGGGATCGTGTCGCGCCGGGTCGAAGGTGATCTGCACCGCAGCAGCTACGCACAATCGCACCGCCGCGCGATGCAGTGCGCGAATGCGCTCGACGCATTGGGGCTCAAGATGCACGATCGCGTGGGTACGCTGGCGTGGAACGGCTACCGCCATTTCGAGCTGTACTACGGTGTTTCCGGCAGTGAACGCATCCTGCATACGATCAACCCGCGGATACACCCGGATCAGATCGTCTGGATCGTCAATCATGCTGACGATCACGCACTCTTCTTCGATGTCTGCTTTGCCCCGATCATCCAGGCCATCGCGTCACAGTGCCCTGACGTGCGGCACTGGGTTGCGCTGTGCGATGCAGATGCGATACCCCCGGAGCTGGCTGCCAGCGTGCCGGGCGTGCTGAGCTACGAGGCGTTGCTCGCCGCGCAGCCTGCCAGCTACGACTGGCCGGTATTCGACGAAAATACAGCCGCCGCACTCTGCTACACCTCAGGCACCATCGGCCACCCGAAGGGCGTGCTCTACAGCCATCGCTCCACCGTGTTGCGCATGCCCAGGCCGCGGCCCTGCCGGACGCGATGGGGCTTCGGCGCGCGACAGTGTGCTGCCGGTGGTGCCGATGTTCCACGTCAATGCCTGGGGCGTTCCCTACGGCGCCGCCATGACCGGCTGCAAGCTGGTGTTTCCCGGCCCTCGACTGGATGCTCCGTCGCTATACGCGCTGATGCGCGACGAGGGTGTCACCCTGGCTGCCGGTGTGTCGACCGTGTGGCTGGGGTTGCTCGACTACATGCGTGCGCAGAAGGTCAAGCTGCCTGCGCTGCGGCGCACCGCGATTGGCGGTTCGGCGGCACCACCGTCGATGATTCGTGCCTTCGAGCAGGAGTTCGGCGTGCACGTGCTGCACGCATGGGGCATGACCGAGACCAGCCCGGTGTGCACGGTGGGTAGCCTGAAGAGCAAGCATCACACGCTGGATGCGGAGTCGCGCTTCGCGGTGCAGGTCAAGCAGGGACGGCCGCTGTTCGGGGTGGAGCTGCGGCTGGAGGACGACGCCGGCAACGAGCTGGCCAGCGATGGCCTGACTTCGGGCAACCTGCTGGTGCGTGGCCCATGGATTGCCACCGGCTACTACCGCAGCGATGAACCCGGTCCGATGCATGACGGCTGGTTTCCCACCGGCGACGTGGCCACCGTTGATGCGGATGGCTATGTGCAGATCACCGACCGCACCAAGGACGTGATCAAGTCCGGCGGTGAATGGATCAGCTCGATCGAGCTGGAAAACATTGCCATGGCGCATCCCGGCGTGGCGATGGCCGCGTGCATTGCGCGACCCGATCCGAAGTGGGGCGAACGCCCGCTGCTGGTGGTGGTGCCGCGCGCGGGCGCCAACCTCGAGCGGGAGTCCGTGCTCGCATTTTTTGAGGGCAAACTGGTGACATGGTCGATACCCGATGACGTGGTCTTCGTCGATGCCATACCGATGGGCCCCACCGGCAAGATCCTGAAGATCAAGCTGCGCGAACAATTGCTGCAGGCGCCCGCGGCGGGGTGAGTCCCTCAGCCGAGCCCTTTCTCGGCCAGCCGCATCAGCGTGTCGAAGGCGCGGTCGCTGAGCAGGCGGCGCAGGAACAGGATGGTGCGCGCGCCGCCGCCGATGGCGTAGCGGGTGCGTGGTCGGCGTGCGCGCAGGGCGCGGACGATGGTGCGGGCGACAACGTCCGGTGGCGACACCATGTTCGAGGTGTCACTGGCGGCCAGCATGCGCGCGTGTGCCACGGCTTGTTCGGCGTAGGCGGTGTGGCCCGAGTGCTGCAGCAGGCTTTGCTGGGCGATGCCGCTCCATTCGGTGCGGATCGCGCCGGGCTCGATCACCACCACATGGATGCCGAACGACGCCAGCTCCATGCGCAGGCAGTCACTGAGGCCTTCGACGGCGAACTTGGTGGCGTGATACCAGCTGCCCATCGGCTCGTGCATCTTGCCGCCGATGGAGGTGATGTTGACGATGCAGCCGCTGCGCTGGGCACGCATCAGCGGCGTGCTCAACTGAATCAGCCGCGCCAGCCCGAACACGTTGACCTCGAACTGGCGTCGGCCCTCGTCCAGCGGCACATCTTCCAGTGCGCCATAGGAGCCGTAGCCGGCGTTGTTGATCAGCACGTCCAGCCGCCCCTGTGCCTTTTGAATCGCTTCCACGGCGGCGACGATCGAGCTGTCCTCGGTGAGGTCCAGCGACAGCAGGTGGGCGCCGGCGCTGGCCAGTGACTGCATGCGCTCCAGTCGTCGGGCGGCGGCGTAAACCACGTAGCCATCAGCCAGCAGGCGCCGCGCCGTGGCTTCGCCAATGCCGGAGGATGCGCCGGTGATGAGTGCGATCTTGCGGGTCATGTGCAGTGCCTTTCGAGTACGGTGGGTGGCAGTCTAAACTAGGGTCTTTACACCACAGTCAAGAGGCTTCTTCATGCTGATCGCCGAATTCTGCCGCCAGGCTGGACTGACCCGCGATGCGGTGCGCCTGTACGTGAAGCTGGGGCTGATCACGCCGGGGGTTGGCGTGAATGGCAGCAACCGCTACCAGCAGTTCGCGGACACCGATGTGGAGCGTGCATCGCTGATTCGTACCGGACAGCAACTGGGCTTCACGCTCAAGCAGATCGTCGCCCTCAATCGCGAGTACGCGGCAGGCGCCATGGATACCGGACGCAAGCTGGCGGTGATGCGTAGCCAGTTGCAGGCGGTCGATCTCCAGGCGGAGCGCATCCGCGTGATGAGGAAATACCTGCGCGCCAAGGTGGCCTGGCTCGAAGCTGGCGAGCAGGGCACCGAGCCGGCATTCTGTGGGTTGAAGCAAGGTGACATCGCTGATCGGATGGCTCCGATCCGGCGCCGGGCTTGAGCGCGAAGATGCGGGCAGGACACGTGTCGCCACGCACACGCTCAACCTGACGTGAGCAGATCCGCGGCGGTCATCGCATAGATCGCGGCCGACTGCGGTTGACCTTTTTGCAGCAGGCGGCAGCGGGCGATGCCTTCGAAGCGGGCGCCGGCCTTCTCGGCCACGCGCCGGCTGGCCAGGTTGGCCTCGACGGTGACGATTTCCAGCCGCTGCAAGGCCGCTGTGCGCAGCGCGTGCGCAGCAAGCAGGCGTGCGGCGCGGCTGGCCATGCCCTGGCCCTGGCGCGAGCGGCGCACCCAGTAGCCCAGGTTGGCGCAGCGGAATTCGGCCCGCCACTGGTTGATCGACACGCTGCCGATCAGGCTGTCGCTGGCACGATCGACGATGGCCAGCGCACACTGGTCACCCACGCCGCGCCAGCTGCGCCGGGTATGCGCGATCCAGTGGCGGCCGTCGGCGGCCGAGTATGACGGGGTGCACCAGTCTTCCCAGTAACCAATGCTGTCCATCGACTCGCGCAGCGAGGCGAGCAGGGCGTCGAGGTCGTTCGGTCGAAAGGCACGCAGGCGCAGCGGACCATCGTCCAGCACCGGTGCGGTGGCAACCTCCTCATTGGTTTCCTCCGGCAGCAGCGAGTAGAGCGCTGCCGGAAAGTGCTGGTCGGCGTCGATCAGGCGAGCAGGCACGATGCCGCTGAAACAGGCGCCGGCTTTCTCAGCACAGCGGCGCGCGGCCGGGTTGTCGATGCGGGCGAGCATCTCGATGCGCTGCAACCCCAGCGTCTGAAAGGCCATCTCGCCGATCATGCCGATCGCGCGTGTGGCCACACCCTGGCCCTGATGCGACTGGCGTACCCAGCAACCGACACTGGCGCTGTGGCTGGCGTGCTCGATCGGACCCAGCGCGATGCCACCGAGCAATTGGCCATCCGTATCGAGAATCGCGAAGGCGAAGGATTCACCCGCCTGCCAGGCGCCGGTGGCGTCAGCGATCCATCGGATGGCATGCGTCTGCGTATAGCCATCGCGACACCAGGGCAGCCAGGCGGCCAGGCTGCCCAGCGAATCGCTCAGGGCAGCGGTCAGCGCAACAGCATCCCCGGTACGCCAGGCACGCAGGTGCAGTGGACCGTTGTGGAGTTCGACGTCGGCAGTGATGGCGGTGATGGGCAGCATGCGGAAAGGCGTCGGTGTGCACTGGATGATCGTGGCAGCGGCCATCATGACCGCGACCCCGGTCGCCGGCAAACCGGTCGATTCCACACCGGTTCTGCCTGCGGGTTGATCCACTCGTACAATACGCATCTGCATCAGCAAGGGAGCCATCGTGGATCGCACACCGGTGATAGGTATCGTTGGCAGCCGGGGTGCCTATGGCCTCTGGCTGGCGCAGTTCTTTCGTGAGCGCATGGGTCTTGAGGTGATCGGCCGCGACATGGCAGGTGATACCGCGCTCAGCGAACGTGGCTTGATCGAGCGCGCCGATGTGCTGGTGTTCAGCGCGCCGATTCGAGCCACCCCGGCCCTGATCACTGATTACGTGCGCCTTGCCGACGGTGCCGAGCGCGGCCACCTGTGGCTGGACGTTACCTCGATCAAGTCGACTCCGGTAGCGGCCCTGCTGGCCTCGCAGGCCGAGGTGGTGGGGTTGCACCCGATGTGCGCGCCACCGCGGGCACCCACCCTGAAGGGGCGTGCATTGGTGGTGTGCGAGGCGCGACTCGATACGTGGCGACCGTGGCTGCAGCAATTTCTCCAGGCATCGCAGGCGGACTGCATGGTGGCGAACCCCGAGCAGCACGATCGCGTGATGGCGCTGGTGCAGGGCATGGTGCACGCCTGTCACATGGCGCAGGGCGCGCTGTGGCGGGAATTGGCCCCGGCGGTCGGCGGGCTGGCCGCGATCGCGCCGTTTCACACGGTGGGGTATGAACTCGATCTCGCGGTGACCCAGCGCATGCTGGCCGGCAATCCGGCGATCTATCAGGACATCCAGTTCGAGAACCCGCATGTGGCGCCGATGCTCGACCGCCTGGCTGATCATGTTGCCAGCCTGCGCGACCTGGTGCGCGAAGGCAGCGATGCGGCGCGAGCCCGAATGCGCAAGGATTGGCTTGAAGGCAGCGCCGGCTTTTTCGGCGAAAACAGCCTGGCCGATGGCAGTCAGCATTTCGAGCGCATGGCCTACCTGCTGGCCGATCTTGCCGGTGCATCATGCCTGGAGGTGATGATGCCGGCAGACCGCCCCGGATCGCTGCGTGCCTTGCTGTCGATATTCGAGCACCACGGCATCAACTTCGAGTCGATCCATTCCTCGCGCGTCAGCAATGGCGAGTTGCGCTTTCGGCTGGGGCTGGATGCGGCGACACGCGCCGAGGATCTGGCTGCCGCTGTGGTCGCGATGGAGGGTGCGGGAATCGCACGCCGGCTACCCGCAGAGTGATGTTGAGTGAGACATGTGACGCCGCTTCCATTTCGATGCGCTCAACGACGGCTTGAGCGGGTGGCGGCGTTCTCCTATCGTCGCCGCTTCTGTCGCTGAAACGTTTTCCTCATGGCCAACTCCGCACCGCGTCCGTTGTTCAACCCGCAGATGCAGGTGGTCGCCACGCCCTTGTCCAACGGCCAGTGCTGCTATGTGGTGGACGACGTGTTGCTGGAGCCCGAGCGGATGGTGATGTGGGCGGCCACGCAGCAGGCGGCGTTCCAGCCCGTCGGATTCAGCGCCTACCCCGGTCGGTTCCTGCTGCTTCCGGCTGAACTCAACGCAGAACTGGAATTGTTTTTTCTTGCACATATGCGGCATCTTTTCGATGCGCGCCGGCTGGTGCGCAGCCACACCCGGCTGTCGATGGTGACCCTGCCGCCGCAGGCGCTGCGTCCCGCACAGTGGCTGTGCCACAGCGATCATTTCGGGCTGGAGCCGTCGCAGAGCATCCAGGCCTCGGTGCTGTATCTGTTCGAAAACGAAGGCCTTGGCGGCACCGGTTTCTACGAGCCTGCGCGTCCGGCCGGGGAGATGAAGGCTCTGTTCGATGACGCGATCACTCTCTCCGCCGCTGACTTTGGCGTGCGCTACGGCCTCGAGCCGGGTTACCTGCAAGGCTCCAACCACTTTTTCAATCGCATCGGCGGCGTGCCGGCACGCTGGAACCGCATGGTGTTCTACGACGGCACCATCCTGCACACCAGTGACATCCCGTCGCCAGCATTATTGAACGACGACCCCCGACGCGGTCGACTCACGCTCAATGGCTTTTATACCTGCCGCCGGCATGCGGTCTGACAATGCTGCCTGCGCGGGCAATATTCTGGCTAGTTTCACAGCATGACTGCGCCGATCTTCTCCGTTCTGTTGCCAACCTGCAACCGCGCGCGACTGCTGGATCGGGCGTTGTCCTCGGTGCTGGCGCAGACCGAGCAGGCATGGGAGTTGCCGGTCACCGACGACGGCTTGATCGAGGGCGCCTGGCTTTCGTCGTGCGACTGGCGTCATCGCGATCATCGGATCACCTGCTGGCGGCTTCCCCGAGCTCGACTATGCGGAAGAGTCGGCCTTGATGCAGCGGCTGCGCGCCCATGGCCTGCGTCAGCGGCGCTTGAGCGAGCGCACCTGTGTTTACCATCGGGGCCACACCGACACCTTGACCCACAATCGCCTGCTCGCCGGTTGAATCCGGTGGCAGGCAGCTGCCCAGAGACAAGTCAACAAGCTGTTGCAAGCCACCAGCAATCATGAGCCATCGATGGACACGATCAGCACCGAAACCAGCACCTTGTCCCCATCAAGCAAGCGGTCCGACGTTTCCGTCGGTGCCGACGAGGATCGCGCCCTGCGCGAGAAACTCCGGTTCTGGAACGAACGCCCCGCGATGTGCTTCTGTCTGTATTTCGGTGTGTTCGTGTTTGCCGAAGTGATCGTGGGCATCACGCTGCACTACATTTTCCACATCGCCTGATCAGCGGGTTGGCCGCGCGCGTCACTCCACGGGTGCGCTTCGCCGGTCGCTCGGATGATTCACAGCAGCTTGCGGTACACGACGAATCCCGAGTGCTCGGCCAGCTGATCGTATAGCTGCATGGCGGTCGTATTCGACTTGTGTGTCTGCCAGTACACGCGCGGTGAACCCGCTTCGCCAGCTCGCAGGTAAACCGCTTCGATCAGTGCTCGTCCCACCCCCTGGCCGCGCGCGCCCGGCGCAGTGAACAGATCCTGCAGGTAGCAACTGAGCCCAACCTGGGTCGTGCTGCGATGAAACAGGAAGTGCGCCAGGCCAAGCAACTGGCCATCGTGTTCGGCGACCAGTGCATGCACGGGTTCGCTCGGATCGAGAAAGCGTGACCAGGTGGTCTGGCTGATTTCCTCGGCCAGTGCCGTTTCGCCGCTGCGACCGTAGAACGCGTTGTAGCCGTCCCACAGTGGGCGCCAGGCCTGAAGGTCCGAGGTTGTGACTGGACGAATGATCATGGATGGATTCCTCTGGGGTACCAGCTGCCCCGCGATCCGTGGTGCTGGAACTCAGGGCTGGGCAGGGGATGGCGCGAGCGAGTTGTCAGAGACCGCCGGTGGCCAGTCGGCTGACGGGTCGAGTGGACGGTGCGCGGCAGCCAGTACGGCGGCGATGCTGTCGGACTCATGCTCATGCGCCATCAGGATGGCCGTCTGTTCGCCCGTCGAAAACACGTGCCTTGCGGCGATATCACCCAGCTGCCCCATGCGCCACCTCAGCCGGCGCTGTTCAGTCAGCGCGGCCTGGCGGTCCGGCTCGCCGCTGGCAGTCCACTCCTGCAATCGCAGACCGACCATGTTGGTGATCAGCCGGTCGCCACCGACCAGGCGGGTGGCGATCAGGCGACACCGTGCACGCAGGGCTGGCTTGCCGGCTGAGTCCTGTTTGCAGGCCTGCAGCAGACTCTGGAACGCAGGCATGGCCAGCGCACTGGTCACGCTGATCGCCCATAGCCGACGCTGCGCGTCTGGCGTGCTGTTGTCTGCGGCCACACCATATGGCGCGGGAACCTCGGCGAGCCCCGCGACGAAACGTCGCTCAAGCGGAACGAAATCGAGGTCGAAGTGGCTGGCGTGTGCGATCTGCGTCAGCGCCTGTTCGACGCCGGCGGAATCCTTGTTGTTCGAGGCATGCTGCAAGGCGGCCATCCAGTCTGCGCCATTGCCTGGATCAATCGCACGCAGGTCAGTTTCCCGGCGCCACACATCACAGTGGGGTGTGCGTTCGCAGAGGCTGATCGCGAACAAGCCGATGTCGGCAGCGCTGGGCTTGGCGCGTGCGGCTCGGTCCACCTGGCTCAGTGCCTGCGCGGCGCGGCCAGGGTCGAGACTGGTCAGTGCTGCTGCCGTGACGAGGGCATCGGCGAGCTTGCTGGCGCCAAGTTTTTCGATGGCGTCTGCCCGCCACGCCGCTTGCTCTGCGGAGGGCGTCGAAGTGGCGTTGGCTGGCGGAAGCGGCATGGCGGCGCAGACGATGGTGGTTGCCAGCAAGCCTGCGAGCAGGGCGGTAACGGTGATCGTCCTTGAATGCTGCATGCGTTCATCCTCGTTCAGTGCGATGGCGGAGCTTACCCCCCACTCATCTATCTGTCGCGTCAACGCATGCGACCCCGATGCCCACGACGGCGGCGTTCACGGCAGTTCGGGACGCAATGATTCACCTTGCTCGGTCATCCCCATCAGGGCCGCGCAGGCCTCGGCCTGCAGCGGGTGGCTGAAGTAGTAGCCCTGCATCTGATGGCAGCCGTACTCGAGCAGCGCATGGGCTTCCTCCAGCGTTTCCACACCTTCGGCAATCAACTGATAGCCCAGCGCGTGCGCCATGCCGATGATCGCCTGCACGATCACCTGATGCTTGCGGTTGCTGGGCAGCTCGGTGACGAAGGTGCGGTCGATCTTGAGTACGTCGAATTCGTACTGGGCCAGGTAGTTCAGGCTGGAGTAGCCGGTGCCGAAATCGTCCACCGCCAGCCCGACACCGAGTTCCTTCAGCCGGGCCAGCAGCACGCGTGCCTGGTCCTGCTGGGCGAACATCTGGCTCTCGGTGAATTCAACCTGCACCAGGGCTGGCGGAATGCCGGTGGAATCCAGGGTCGCCCGGATATTTTGTGGCAAGCGATCGGCATCCAGTCGTGCCAGCGAGAGGTTGACAGAGATCGGCACGACGTCGCGGCCATCGTCCTGCCATTCACGGATTTGGCCGCAGGCCTGCAGCATCACCCAGGCGTCGATCTGGGTGATCAGGCCGGTTTCCTCGGCCAGCGGGATGAACTGATCCGGCGCCACCACGCTGCCGTCCGGCTGACGCCAGCGAACCAGTGCCTCGGCGCCGATCAGCTTGCCGGAAGGGAAGTCGTACTTCGGTTGATAGAGCAGGAACAGTTCGTTGTCCTGCAAGCCGCGTCGCAGCGCATGCTCCAGCGCCAGGCGCTGTTCGGCCCGCTCGCTCATGCGCTGGGTGAAGTAGCTGAAGACGCCACGCCCACTCTGCTTGGCGTGGTACAGCGCGGTGTCCGCCTGCTTCATCAGGGTTTTCGCGTCGCGTGCATCTTCCGGAAATATCGCGATGCCGATGCTGGCGGAAATGTGCAGCTCGCGCTCGTCGAACATGATGCCCTGTTCGATGGCGGCAATGATTTTCTCAGCCACCCGCGCGACATCGCGTACGTCGCGCAAGCGGTTCAGCAGTATCACGAACTCATCGCCGCCCTGGCGACTGACCGTGTCGTCAGGGCGGATCACGTCACGCAGTCGCCGCGCGACTTCCTTCAGCACGTGGTCACCAGCGGGGTGGCCAAGCGAATCGTTGATGTGCTTGAAATGATCCAGGTCGATGAACAGCAGGGCGCCGCGATCATTGTCGCGCAGGCTGGCCAGGGCCAGCGACAGGCGGTCATGAAGCAGCACGCGATTGGGCAGGTCGGTGAGGTGGTCGTGCTGGGCCAGATGCGACATCTTCAGCGCCATCAGGCGCGCTTCGCTGACGTCATGCAGCACCAGGATGCCGCCGATCACCTTGCCCTCACGGTTGTGGATGGGGGCGGCGGAGTCCTCGATCGCCGTCTCGGTGCCGTCGCGGCGGGCCAGCTTGCTGTTCACCTGCAACGAGACGGCGCGATCCTCGGTGATGGCGACTTGCAGCGGGTTGATGGCGACCTCCACGGATGACTTGCCGATCAGTTCAGTCGACGGTCCACCCCACAGCTCCACATAGCGCTCGTTGGCGAAGCGATAGATCAGTTGATCGTCGAGGTAGGCGATCAGCGCCGGCACATTGTCGGTTATCTCGCGAAGGCGCAATTCAAGCTCTGCCCGGTCGCTAACGTCCTGTGCCAGCACGAAGAGGCCGATGACGGTGTTGTCGCGGTCGCGTTGCGGTTCCAGGTTGACTTCGAGCCGTTGGCCCAGTGGTGTCGTGAGCGCGTAATGCTGCGGCAGGCCCTGCAGCACCTTGTCCATGTGTCGCCCGATCTGCCCGCCAAAGTCCGCGCCGAACACCTGGACTGGTGTATAGCCGATGATTTCGGCCGACGATTTGTTGGAGAGCTCCAGGTATTTTCTGTTGACGAAACGGTAACGTAGCTCGGCATCCAGCTGGCCAATCAGGGCGGGTACGTTGTCGGTAACTATGCGCAGCTGGCTTGAGATCTCCTCGACCTCGCGGCTCATCCGCCTGCGCTGGGCGATCACGATGCTGATCAGCAGCGGGCCGACCACGGTTATCGCCGCATAGAAGGCGATGCCCTTGGCGTGAATCTGCTCCAGGCTGTGCAACGGAAGCCCCCATGACTGGTCCTGGGCCGCCACCATCGCGAAGATGGTGATGGTATTCGCGGTGCAGGCGAGCGCGGTACCGAACACGCCAAGCCGATAGGCGGCAAAAAGGAGCGGAATCGACAGCACGATGAAGGGGCTCTCGAACATGACCATCGCCGTCATCGTGACGGAGACGGACAGCAGCAGCGTGGTCCAGAACGCCCCGGCATGCGCGCCAACAAAAAGGGAGTGCAGTTGACGGGGGCTGTAAGCCAGCAGCGGTGGCAGCAGGATCAGCAGGCCCATGGCGTCGCCGACCCACCAGCGGGAGAACGAATGGGCCCAGTTAGATTGGAACTCCTGGGCAAGCACGGTGGCGCCGACCAGCGCTCCCACGGCGGGAGCGAGCACGATCAGGGCAATCATCGCGTTGAGGAAGTAGCGCTCGTTCACCTTGCCTTGCAGCAGGCGCAGCCCTGGCAGGCGTGTGCATGCAATCGCTGCTGCCACTTCGGCCATGTTGGCCATGCCCAAACCGAGGGCCGGCAGCCAGTGCATCTGCATCAACACGTTGGCCAGCGTGGACCCAACCAGGCCCAGGCCCAGGGTCAATGGCACCGAGCGCAGCGTGCCGCGCAGGAGCAGGGCGACCAGCAGGGCGTTGGCAAACCACATTTCGACGACGTGGGAGGCGTGATTCGACCACCAGATCATCGCCAGGGTCAGCGCCATGTAGGCGACCAGAATGCCGGTGAGACGCGCGGGAGACTGCCAATCAGGCGTTAGCGGTGATCGAGGGTATTCCATCAACAGCCAGGGTTGGAAGCGTGGGCCAAATCTACCACGCGCGCGTGGCGTCGAATGCTGCAGGGGTGCGGCCTGCGACGGCCATCGAATGCGCAGGGCGAGCGTTCTCCCATACAGCGAAAAACACTGGATGAGGGCGCTGCTGCCGTTCGGTGCTGCTGTGCATGGCGACACGCTCAGGAGAATGCGCTTGGCTGGAAATGGCCGAAGGCTTCACAGCGACGAACTGACCATCCTTGCTGAAGCGCGCCCGTGACCGAGCATCTACCCGACGATTCCGATCTGACCGAGCTTGCCGGCGAAGCGGCTTTCGGGCGCGGCCGGGGTTATCACCGTGCCGGGCGTGTGGCGTTGTCGCAGGTGTCGAGTTCCGCGCTGGCGGTCGAGGCGCACGGGACCGAGACATACCGCCTCGTCTACGGCAACAGCAACGATTCGGCGGGTGCGATCGGCGATGGCATGGGCGAGATCGCGGCATGGCATGCGCAGGCGAGTGCCGCCTCATCGCCCGGCAAGGCACTGGGCAAGTCGCTGCACGCGCTGCAAGTCAGGGATGGCTGGGGCATGCTTCAACGGACGACCTATCGGGATGCCTTGGGACCACCGGGGCAGGCCGAGTACGGGCGGCTGGTGCCGGCCGAGTTGGAGCGGCTGCCGGCGCCAAAGGCAGACGAGCGCTACGGCGAGAGCTTCGAGGTCGTTCGCCGTGCCGAGACGCTGGCGCGTTGTTCGGGCGATTTCGATCTGCTGCAACGCGTACTGCGGCGTGATCTGTCGCACTCACACGATCATCTGCGCGTGCTTGAGAGCCTGCGCGAATCCGGTCGCGCGCGCGAAGCGTTGGCCTGGGCCAAAGCAGCGGTGAAGCGGTTTCCCGATGACGGTCGCCTGCGTGCGGTGCTGGCGGACTGCCTCGTCGAGAGCGGGATGGATGAGGAGGCGCTGGAGCAGACTATCCGCGACTGGCGGCCTTGCTCAAGGACGCCGCTTCGTTATGGCCTGCCGAAGAATGGCAGCCGCTGCTCACGGCGGTGCGCCGAACCCATGCGCGGAAACCGAAGTTGATGGGCTTGCCGGCCCAGGCCGGTCTCTGAAGACCTGCTCGCCATCCGCCTCGCTGCAAAGACGGCGCGCACGGGTGCAAACCATGTGCGGTTCGGCGCATCAGGCCTGCGCGCCCGTTGCGTCAAAGGCCTGCATGCTCAGGCGCCAGGGTGATAGACCCGCTCGATATGGCCCTTGAGCTGGTCGGGCCAGAAATACACTTCGCGCAGGTTGCCGGTCGTGTAGCGCTCGGCCTCGTCGTTGAAGTGTCGGGATGCCGGGTGGCCGCTTTCGCCGCCGGCGGTGATCGCGCGGGCATGCACTTTCGGGCCGAATTCGACCACGGCGACGAAGCTGTTGCCGCTGGTGCCGTAATAACGCTTGGTGCCGGGCCAGCGATGCGCGCCGAACGAGGCCAGCGAGCCCCAGCGCGAGGAGGTGAACGGCACCGGGATGCTCGGCTTGCTGTCGTTGAACGGTTGCCGGATATCACCGTTGAGGCGCTGGAAGCGGTTGATCTCGCCCCATGGCACGCCCCAGCTGCCGAAGTCCTTTTGCAGCCGGTCGGAGGCCTCGACCAGCGCGCTCAGGCGCGCTGCCGGGCCAGCCTTTTCGGCCATGTAATCGTAGATCGACAGGCCTTCGGCAGTGTCGGCCTTGCTCACTTCATCCCACAGCGTGTCGCCCCAGTACACCGCCAGCGAGGTCGGCATCGAGGCGATGCCCCAGCGGTAGTCCCAACCGCGCAGCATGGCGATCTGCCCGGCCAGCTTCGCGCGCAATGGATCGTGGGCGGGCAGGGCGTCGTAATCGGCCACCAGAATCGGAATCTGTCGCGCGAAGGCGGGCAGGTACGAATCGAACGCGGCGGTGATCAGCGAGGGCAGGCTGAAATCCTTCGCGCCGGTGAGCAGACGAGTGGCATGCAGGCCGCGCGGATTTTCGCCGAAGGTATCCATGTAACGCGGGTAGTCGGCTTGCTTCGGGCTGTAGGGGCCGGCGGCCGAGTACGGCCAGTCGTTGGTGTTGAAGGCCCAGCCATTGGGCGGGTTGACCACCTGCGGCAGCTGGTTCAGCGGGGTCAGTCCGTGCCAGTCGGTGGCCGGGTCGCTGCCGTCGACCGGCTTGGTGTAATCGAAGCGATTGTCCCGCTTGGGCACGAACTGCGGCATCAGGAACGCGATCTCGCCCTTGTCGTCGGCGAACAAGGTGTTGTTGGACGAGTTGGCCTTCAGCTCGGCTACCTTCATGTAGCTGGCGTAGTCACGGGTCTTGGTGCGCAGCCAGCTTTGTTCGAGCGCGGGGATAGGGGTATTCATCAGCGCCTCGGCGATCCACTCGCCGTTGGCGGCGCGCACGATCGGGCCGTGGTGGGTGAAGTAGGCGGTGAACGTGCGCTGGCGCAGCGCACCATCCTTGCTGCGGTACGACAAGGTGATCTGGCGCGAGGTGACCGGGCGCAGCGCCTTGCCGTAGCGGTAAAACAACTTGCCGTCCTGATGCACGATGGTCTCGGCGAATTGGTCCACGGCGTCCACCCCGGTCGAGGTGTGCATCCAGCCGACGTGCTGGTTGAAGCCCTGGTAGACGAAGAACTGGCCCCAGGTCACCGCGCCGTAGGCATCGAGCCCCTCATCGCTGGACATCTGCAGTTCCGAGCGGAAGAAGAACGAGGTGTGCGGGTTGATCAGCAGCAGCGCGTGGCCATCGGCGGTGAGCTTCGGCGCGATGGCGATGCCATTGGAGCCGGTCGGCTCGGCCCAACTGGCCGGATCGATCAGCTGGGCCAGCGGGCGCGCGCCGCTCTTGTCGTAAAACGCCTGCAGATCGGTGAGCGAGACGCGCTCGATGTCGCCGCCGATGCTGCCCTCGGTGAAGGAAAGCGCCATCCACGGCTCGAAGTGAGTGATTACGCGCGGGTGCACGTCCGGATGGGTGGCCAGGTAATAGTTGAGTCCGTCGGCCCAGCTGTCCATCAGGCGGCGCAACCAGGGCGGGCTTTGCGCGTACAGCCTCTTCAGCTCGACCGGATCGATGAACAGTTGCTGGCGCAGGTCCTGCCACAAGGCGTTGTCGTCTTCGCCACGCGCCTCGGCCAGCCGGCCCAGCGAGACCAGGTAGTTGGTCTCGACCCGGTTGAAGTCGTCCTCGGCCTGCGCGTAGGCCATGCCGAATACGGCGTCGGCGTCGGTGTGGCCGTGCACGTGGGCAATGCCCCAGTCGTCGCGGGTGATGGTGACGGCCTGTGCCTCGCGCTGCCAGCGCGCCGGCTCAGGCGTGGTCGCCTGCAACGGACTGGCCAGGCCGATGGCCAGCGCGGCGGCAAGCGCCCAGCGCGTGGCCAGCCTGTGGCTACGATGCGACTTCTTTACGTTCATCTGCTTCCCCATGTTTTGCGGCTGCCGCTTTGCGTTGCCTTGGCGCGAGTGTAGCTACCCGGCAGGATCGTTGTGCCCGCGCTCGGGTGCAAGCGTTCGTCCCTGCCGGCCACCATTGGTCACTGTGCCAGCTTGGCTGGCCATCGCCGGCTTGCCCGCGGCTGCCGCGTGCTCAACGCTGGGGGCCACAACTGGCGGGACGCCAGCGGAGTACAGGTGATGAAGCGACGCGATTTGCTCAAGGCGGCACCGGGATTGCCCTTGTTGCCGCTGGCGTTCGCCGGTGATGGCCTGGCACCGACATGGGCCGGCAAGATGCCCGCCGCCACCTTCCACCTGCGAGTGCGACCCGGCGCCGCGGGCTGGCCTTCGCTGGCGCAATGGGATCGGCTCAGGCATCAGGTGTCCGAACATGCCGCCGTGCCGTTGCCGCCGCGAGAGCCGATGACCGATGCCGAGCGGGTCGCCGCGGCATGCCCGCCTTCCAGGTGGTGCGGGTGAGCATGGATATGGATGAGGACAAGGTTGCCTGTGCCCCTTGAGCGTGTGCGGTCCGCACTATTCGCTTGACTCTAGACTTGTATCAAGGGTCTAGACTCAGGGCATGGACACTGCCAGCAGCTCACTCACCATCGGTGCCGTCGCCAAGCGCGTCGGCGTGGCGATCGACACGATCCGTTTCTACGAACGCGAAGGCCTGCTGCCCGAGCCGTTGCGGCGAGCGTCGGGCTACCGCAGTTATGGCGAGGGCACGATTGCCCAGTTGCGCTTCATCCGGCGCGCCAAGCATCTGGGTTTCACGCTGGAGGAGATTCGCGAATTGCTGGCCCTGTCGACGGATCGCCGGCTTGGGGTGAGGGCGGTGAAACAGCGAGCGCAGCAGCGGCTGGAGGCAATCGAGCAGCGCATCGCCGAGTTGCAGCGCGTGCGTGACGGGCTGGCGCAATTGGTGGAGTCGTGCCCGGGGCACGGCGCCCCCGAACAGTGCCCGATCCTGCTCGCCCTCACCGAAGAGGAGAGCCAGGCATGAGCACGCAAAAATCCTGCTGCGCTGGCCATGAAACCTCAGCAGCGAGTATGGCGATCGACCCGATATGCGGCATGAAGGTGAACCCGCAGACGGCCAAACACCACGCCGAGGTCGACCGCCGGACCTGGTATTTCTGTTCGGCGCGCTGCCGCGAAAAATTCATCGCCGATCCGCAGGCGTACATGGAGGGCAAGGGAGCCCCAGCACCGGCTCCGGCCGGCACGATCTACACCTGCCCGATGCACCCCGAAGTGCAGCAGGTCGGTCCTGGTGCGTGCCCCAAATGCGGCATGGCGCTGGAGCCGATGTTGCCCAGTGCCGACCATGACGATGGCGGCGAACTGGTCGCCATGACGTGGCGATTCTGGTGGCTGGTGGCGTTGACCGTGCCGGTGTTCGCGCTGGCAATGGGGCCGCATCTGTTCGGCTGGAGTTTGCCGATGCCGTGGGATCGCGCGGGGGGCTGGGTTGAGGCGGCGCTGGCGACGGTGGTGGTGCTGTGGGGTGGTGCGCCGTTTTTTGCCCGTGGCTGGCGTTCCCTCAAGCCGTGGCACCCGAACATGTACACCTTGATCGCGCTGGGCACGGGCGTGGCCTGGGCCTATAGCGCGGTGGCGTTCCTGTGGCCGGGTATCTTTCCAGCGGGATTTCGCGACATGCACGGCCGCGTGGGCGTGTATTTCGAATCGGCGGCGGTGATCGTCACCCTGGTCACCCTCGGTGATTTCCTCGAGCTGCGCGCACGCCGCCGCACCGGCGCGGCACTGAAGGCCTTGCTCGGCCTGGCGCCGAAAACCGCGCGGCGGATTGCCGCCGACGGCAGCGAGGCCGACGTGCCTTTGGAGCAGGTACATGTCGGCGACGTGCTGCGTGTGCGGCCGGGCGAGAAGGTGCCGGTCGATGGCGTGGTGCTGGAGGGCATGACTCATGTCGACGAATCGATGCTCACCGGCGAGCCGATGCCGGTGGCCAAAACAACTGACGACGCGCTGACCGGCGGCACGGTGAACCAGGATGGCGCGCTGACCATGCGCGCGCAGAAGGTTGGTGGGGAGACGATGTTGGCGCAGATCGTGGCGCTGGTGGCCAAGGCGCAGCGCAGCAAGGCGCCGTTGCAGCGGGTGGCCGATCGGGTCGCGGCGTGGTTCGTGCCTGTGGTCGTCGCGATCTCGCTGCTGGCATTCGCGGCATGGGCGCTGTTCGGACCGGAGCCGCGGCTGGCGCACGCCTTGATCGCGGCGGTGTCGGTGCTGGTGATTGCCTGCCCGTGCGCGCTGGGGCTGGCCACGCCCATTTCCATCATGGTGGCCAGCGGCCGTGGCGCCCAGAACGGCGTGTTGTTCAAGGATGCCAGCGCGATCGAGGGCCTGCGTGAGATCGACACCCTGGTGCTGGACAAGACCGGCACGCTGACTGAAGGCAAGCCTGCGCTGGTCGACGTGGTCAGTGTCGATGGCCAGTCGCGTGAACAACTGCTGGCGTTGTCGGCGGCGCTGGAACGCAGCAGCGAGCACCCGCTGGGGCGCGCCATCGTGAAAGCGGCCGAGGCGGAGAAGGTGGCCATGCCGGCCGCGACGGACTTCCGCTCGATGACCGGCCGCGGTGTCAGCGCCACGGTGGATGGGCACACGGTGGCACTGGGCAACGCGAAGTTGCTGGATGAGCTGCAGGTGGTGGTGGCCGAGGACGCGGGCAAGCGCACCGAAGTGCTGCGTGCCAAGGCCGCCACGGTGATGTTCCTGGTCGTCGATGGCCAGCTGGCCGCCTTGCTGGCGGTGGCCGACCGGATCAAGCCCGACACCCCGGCGGCGATCAAGGCCTTGCACGCCGCCGGCCTGCGTATCGTGATGCTGACCGGCGACCATGCGACCACGGCGCAAGTGGTGGCCCGCGAGTTGGGTATCGACGAAGTGCACGCGAATGTCTCGCCGGCCGACAAGGCTGCCGTGGTCAATGCACTGAAGGCCGAGGGGCGCCGCGTGGCGATGGCTGGCGATGGCATCAACGACGCGCCGGCGCTGGCCGCGGCCGAGATCGGCATCGCGATGGGCGGCGGTACCGACGTGGCGATGGAGAGTGCGCAGGTCACCCTGATCAAGGGCGAGCTCGGCGCGATCCTGCGCGCACGCCGGTTGTCGCAGGCGACCGTGCGCAATATCCGGCAGAACCTGTTTTTCGCCTTCATCTACAACGCCGTCGGCGTGCCGCTGGCCGCTGGCGTGCTGTACCCGTGGTTCGGCATCACGCTGTCGCCGATGATCGCCGCCCTGGCGATGAGCCTCAGTTCCGTCTCGGTAGTCAGCAACGCGTTGCGGCTGCGGACGACGGCGTTGTGAGGTGATCGGCTGTGGCGCACGACGACGGATCGCTTATGCTCTGCGCCCCAACTGGCGGCCGCGTTAATGACAGGCGCGGCTCGCTGAACCACTGCGCAGAAGTCACCGCATGAGCCGTACCCTCGCCGAATGGCTGGCCTACCAGGAACAGGTCAACGTCCACAGCATCGAGCTGGGGCTGGATCGGGTACGCGAGGTATGGCAACGGATGGGTGCGCCCGCCCCGGCGCCGCAGGTGATCACCGTCGCCGGTACCAATGGCAAGGGCTCTACCGTGGCCCTGCTGGAGGCGATGATCACGGCAGTGGGGCAACGCGTGGGGGCGTTCACCTCGCCGCACTTGCTGGCCTACAACGAGCGCATTCGCATTGACGGCCGGACGGTCGACGATGCTGCCTTGATCGGCGCGTTCGAGCGGATCGAAGCCGCGCGCCGTCCCGCCCGGCCGGACGAGGTGCCGCTGACCTATTTCGAGTTCGGCACGCTGGCCGCGCTGGATCTGTTTGCCCGTGCCGGTGTCGATGTGGCCGTGCTTGAAGTGGGCCTGGGTGGGCGCCTGGATGCGGTCAACATCGTCGATGCCGACGTCGCCGTGGTCACCACGGTGGATCTGGACCACATCGAGTGGCTCGGCCCGGATCGCGACCGCATCGGCCGTGAAAAGGCCGGCGTTGCCCGCGCCGGGCATCCGGCCATCGTCGGCGAGCTGACGCCTCCGGACGGTCTGCTGCAGGCACTGGCCGAAGCCGGCGCCAGGGTGGAGCGGGCGGGCATCGATTTCACGGTCGAACGCCGTGCTGCGGGCTGGCACTGGCAGCATCGCGACGGCACCGCGATGGAGCTGCCTGACCCCGCACTGGCCGCGCCCGTCCAATACGCCAACGCGGCGTCCGCGATCGCCGCCTTGCATGCGCTGTGGTGCGGTGTCGCGGCGGTCGTGCCCGGCGCCTTGTTCGCTGCCGCCAGCGAGGGTCTGCAGCGGGTGCAGATCAGCGCCCGCCTGCAGTCGCTGGGCGGTGAGCCCGAGTTGATCGTGGATGTCGGGCATAACCCGCAAGCGGCCCGCGCGCTGGCGCAATGGCTGGATGCGCAGCCGCCCGGTCGCGTGCAGGCGGTCTACGGTGCGTTGGGTGACAAGGACGCGGCGGGGGTGATCGCCGCGCTCGGTGAACGCATCAGTCACTGGCATCTGGCCGGCCTGGACCACGACACGCCGCGTGGCCTGACCGCGTTGGCGCTCGTCAGCCAGTTGCAGCAGACGCTGCCGCAGGCGTCGTTCGATCTGCACGCCGATGTGGCGGCGGCGCTGGCCGCAGCCCGCCGCCAGGCCTTGCCCGGTGGGCGCATCCTCGCGTTCGGCTCGTTTTTCGTGGCCAGCGCAGCCATGGCTGAACGCCGCGACTGAGGCGATCGCGGGATGGCTCATGGCCTTCGGCCGGGGCAGGTATAATCACGCCGTTACGCATTGCGTTTGTCACTTGGAGCGAAGACTTGAAAACACGCCTGCTCGGAGCCGCCGTGCTGATTGCACTGCTGGTTCTGTTCGTGCCGATGTTCTTTTCCGGTAGTCCACCTGCTCCCGGCAGCGACCAGACGGTGAGCCTGGCGATTCCGCCAGCGCCGGATCGCGACCTGCAAACTCGGACCATGAGCCTCAACCCGAATGCGCCGGCCGTGTCCGCCACTGCGGCTGCGGCGGTGAGCGTTCCGGTGCCGCCGGCGACCGCCGCGGTTGCGCCAGGAGGCAGTCAGCTGGCCACGGTGAATATCGGTTCCAATCGCCCGCGAGATGTCGAGCTTGATCCGAAGGCCGGCGCGAAACCCGCCCCGACCACGGTCACCATCGGTTCGGGTGCCTCGCCGAGCCAGCCGCTGATTCCGCAGCAGCCGCTCGGCGGTACACCGAAGCCGAGGCCGGTGGCGGAAGTGCCGAGCAAGCCGGTCAAGGCGCCCCCGCCGCAACGGGCGGCGGCTCCCGCGGCCGTGCCTGCTGCTGCTGAAATTCCAGTGGCCGGGCAGGGCAACTACACGGTCAACCTCAGCGCCTACGCCAGTGCGGCCGGCGCGGCGAGCCTGGAGCACCGCGTGCGTGCGCTCGGCTACCCGGTGAGCAGTCATCTGATTTCCCAGGCAGGCCAGTCGCGCACCCTGGTGATAGCCGGGCCGTTTGGAACGCGCACCGCCGCCGAGGCGGCGCGTTTGAAGATCACCCATTCGATTCCTGGCGTGCCGGCGCGGCTGGAACAGGACGCCAGTCACGAGAGCAGCGCGCCCGCCGCCGCAGCGCCGGTCGCCTCAAAGGGCCGGCCCGGTGGCTGGGCTGTGCAGCTCGCCGCCGTGAGCAGCCAGTCCGATGCCAATGCCTTGCGCGACAAGTTGCGCGCGAACGGTTTCGACGGCTTCGTCGATTCGGTGCAGTCGGGTGGCAAGCGGCTGTGGCGCGTGCGCGCCGGCCCGCAGACGCAGCGCGCCGATGCGCAGCGTCTGCACGACCAGATCAAGGCCAAGTTGGGTCTCGATGGCAACGTTGTATCGGTGCCTTGATGTCGTCGACACCCCATGCAGTCAGTTAATGCGTCAACGCAGGTGAGCGGATGAACTGGACCGACGGCGTCATCCTGGGAATTCTGGGCTTGTCGGTATTGATTGGCTTGTGGCGTGGTCTGGTGGCCGAGTTGCTGTCGCTGGTGATCTGGGTTGCCGCCTTCTGGGTGGCGGTGACTTTCGGTCCGGTGCTGTCGACCCATCTGGAACACACCATCAGCCTGCCGCTGGCGCGCAACGGCGTCGCCTACGGCATCTGTTTTTTCGGCGTGCTGCTGATCGGTGCCGTCGTGCGCTTCCTCACGCGCAAGTTGATCTGGAGCAGCGGGCTTACCGGCATCGACCGGCTGTTTGGCGTGGTATTCGGTTTCGTGCGTGGCGCCCTGGTGGTCACCCTGATCGTGCTGCTGGTCGGCCTCACCGCGCTGACGCGCGAGAGCTGGTGGCAGCAATCGGTGTTGCTGCCACAGTTCCAGATGGCGGCGGCATGGCTGGGCCAGAACGTGCCGGCGAGCGTTCGCGATCATTTGCGGCCTTCGGCTGTGATGGAGAAGATCCATCCGGCGGCCGTGCTTGATCATCTGCACGACTTGTCAGGCTCGTTGCGCACCCCCACCTTCGGTCTGCCCGCGGGACCGGTCGCGCCCCGCTCCACGGCCTCCCCGGCGGCGGCTGCAAGCGCCGCCGCGCATCCCGGTCATCCTTGACCCGAACATCTTTCAAGTTAAGCAGGGCAACACATCATGTGCGGAATCATCGGCATTGTCGGTACCACCGAAGTGGCATCGGCGCTCTATGACGGCTTGACGATGCTGCAGCATCGCGGCCAGGACGCGGCCGGAATCGCCACCGTGGAAGGCTCGCGGCTGCGCCTGCACAAGGGCAACGGGCTGGTGCGTGACGTGTTTGATCAGACCGCGATGAGCGGCCTGCGCGGACGCATCGGCATCGGCCACTGCCGCTACCCCACGGCAGGGTCGGAAGGCTCGGCCGAGGCACAGCCGTTGTATGTCAATTCGCCATATGGCATCGCGATTGCGCACAACGGCAACCTGGTCAACACCGAGGTCCTGCGCCGGGAGATGTTCGAGGACGACCGCCGGCACATCAATACCGATTCGGACTCCGAGGTGCTGCTGAACGTGCTCGCGCACGAGCTGCAGATCCAGGACCGGATGGAGCTGACTCCGGATCACATCTTCAAGGCGATTGCCGGCGTGCATGCGCGTGCCCGCGGTGGCTACGCCTGCGTGGCGCTGGTGCTGGGCTATGGCCTGATCGCGTTCCGCGACCCCAACGGCATCCGTCCACTGGTGCTGGGCGAGCGGGTGACGGCCGAGGGCCGTGAATATGCGGTGGCTTCGGAGTCGGTCGCGCTGGACGTGCTCGGCTTCAAGCTGGTGCGCGACATCATGCCGGGCGAGGCGGTGATCATCACCGACCAGGGCCAGCTGCACAGCCGCCGTTGCGCCGAGGGCGCGCAGCACACGCCGTGCATTTTCGAATACGTCTACCTGGCCCGCCCGGATTCGATGATCGAGGACGTCTCCGTCTACAAGGCGCGTCTGCGCATGGGCGAAAAGCTGGCCGAGAAGATCATGCGCCTGCGTCCCGAGCATGGCATCGACGCGGTGATCCCGATTCCCGACACCGCCCGCACGGCCGCCAGCGCGCTGGCCGGCGCGCTCGGCGTGCCGTTCCGCGAGGGCTTCGTCAAGAATCGCTACATCGGCCGCACCTTCATCATGCCGGGGCAGGGCGAGCGGGTGAAATCCGTGCGGCGCAAGCTCAACGCGATCGATCTTGAATTCCGCAACAAGAACGTGTTGCTGGTGGATGACTCGATCGTGCGCGGCACCACCTCGCGGCAGATCATCCAGATGGCGCGCGAGGCCGGTGCAAAGAACGTTTATTTCGCCTCCGCCGCGCCACCGGTCCGTTATCCCAACGTGTATGGCATCGACATGCCGTCGACTTCGGAGCTGGTTGCTGCCGGTCATACCGAGCAGGAAGTGGAGAAGGCGCTCGGTGCCGACTGGCTGATCTACCAGGATCTCGATGATCTGATCTGGGCGGTGCAGGACGGCAACGAGAACCTGTCCCAGTTCGACACCTCATGCTTCTCCGGCGAATACGTCACCGGCCTGGAAAAGCAGTATCTGGAACAGATCCAGATGCTGCGCTCGGACGACGCCAAGGCCGCCCGACGCGTGGTTTGAGCCACATATCTCCGGGTAGGAGCCCACCCAGTGGGCGATGCTCTTGCTGCCAGGTCACCACAGAAAAAGCATCGCCCACAGGGTGGGCTCCTGCAGGCCACCCATGACCGATCTCCACGCCGCCGCCAAGCGCTGTCTCGACGCCACCGATCCGGTGCAGAAGCTGCGCCTGACCCATGCGACCTGGCAGGCGTTTGTTGCTGGTGAATTGCATGCCGACTCCGCCTCGCCGCCGGCCGAGCCGATCGGTGCGCCGGGGCGGCCGGCCCGGCCGCTGCTGGTCAACGCGCGGCAGGTGCCGCAGCGCGGCCTGGGTAGTGCCGAGGGGCGCGCGGCGCTGGTGCATGCGGTGGCGCATATCGAATTCAACGCCATCAAGATAGCTACGCCAGTTTGTATGGTGTAGATTGGGGCTGTCCTAGACGGCAGGAACCCCAGCAATGGCAAAGGCTTACGCATACATCAGGTGGTCAACGGACGCCCAGAGCGAAGGCGACAGCCTTACCAGACAGACCGCAGGGCTGGACACTTTCAAAGCCAGCTACCCCGACGCCGAGGTGGTGCGGAACTATGTTGACGAAGGCGTCAGCAGTTTCAAAGGCAAGAACCGTATCAACGGCGAGCTGGCAACGATGCTTCAAGACGTCGCCAAGGGTCACATAAGGCCAGGTGATTACATCGTGTGCGAAAGCATAGACCGTCTTACCCGCGAAGGCTGGGAGGTCGCCACAGACCTAATTAGGGGCTTTGTAAAGAAGGGCATCAATCTTTATACGACCTTTGATAAACGCCTCTATGTGAGCAGTCGGTTAGAAGACTTCCTCATGATTGGCCTTATCGCAGAGAGAGCCAAGAATGAAAGCGAGACGAAATCAATACGGATAAAAGAAGCTTGGAAACGACGGACAGCCAACACAGGTAAAACGCTATTCCAAGATAAAGCGCCTTTTGGGTTGTCCATCGTAGACGGTCAGTACCAAGTCGACGAAAAGGAAAAGGCAGAGGTCGAGGAGTTGTTGGAGGTCATCGCATCCAGCGGAGTTAATAAAGCGATCTCCATTGTTAACCGCTACTCTACGCACAACTGGAATAAACCAAAGGTCCACGCCCTACTAACGAAGAAGTGGATTCTGGGGATCCATTCCAGAACCGCGAACATCTTTACCGATGTTGTCGAGAATGGCGAGGTCATCGGCAAGAGAAGGAAGCAACAGATTATAGAAACGACCGAGGGGTTCTATCCGCAAGTTGTTTCAAAACTTATCTTTGACCGTGCGGTTAGAGCGATGGAGGCAAGAAGTTTTCAAAAGGACGGAGGGCGACGGTCAACCAATTTCAACAACATTTTCAACAAAACCATCTTTTGCCATAATTGCCGTGAGGCACTTTTTTACCAGCAGGCAAAAAATCCTAACCATTCAAAGAATGATTTTATCAGGATCTTCCACTGCCCTAACTGCAGATGGCAGATGCCTTTTGATGTTGTCTTTTATGAGTTCCTTTATTTTGTGTTGCTATCGGGGATAGGTGCCAGCAATGAGATTACAGAGAGCCACAGGGGAGGCGTAGGAGGACGACTAACCAGCGCGCTATCGCAAGGCAAGGAAAGGCATGCGGAGGATTTAGAGAAGCTGGAAGTGGCCTATTACCAAGCCGTGGAAGATGAGCAAGCCCTATCTATCCAAGTGGAGGGGATGAACATTTTTCCAATCCCTAAAATCATCATCCAGAAAATCAAGCAGGTATCAGAGCGGGTTGCTTCCACAAAGAAAGCCTTTGAAATGGAAAAGGCCAGAGCAACGGATGTGGAGGTTACGCTTGATGACTTCGTGGAGAAGATGGCAACCGAAAGAGGGAGGCTGGAACTTAACGCCATGCTGCGGAGTTTGGAGGTTAGTTCATTCTTCCAGTTCAACAAAGAGGGAGGTACGGGCTATGTCACAATTGAGAAGGATTATCAAAAAATCTGGTACAGGGAATATCAGTACGGCAAGACCAGCAAAGGGACACGAGCCAAGGCTATGGTGGAAAAGTTCGGGTTTGATGTGATTGATGTAATGGAAGGTCGAGGCAAATAAGAAAAGGCTCCGTGAGGAGCCTTTCTCATTAGCAACGGTTGAAGCCGCAGAACTGTCCAAAGTCAGGCGACCATGCAGAGCATTGACCGCTGGCATTACATGCCTTTACCTTGACTTGTACAGCCCACACACCGCCGTAACCACCACCCATATTGCAAGCGCTTTGCGGTAGGGCTCTGGTCATGTTAGCAACCTCGGTCATACCAGCGGTGGAGGACATACCGCCAATAACAGTGTACGGAACACCAACAGGCACGAAGTAATAGCCAGTGGTTAGACCTGGAAGGTTGGCAGTGTTGACGCTTTGAGTTAGTCCACTGGCTGGCACCGTCTGGACGGTAGCATTGAACTGACTTGCAGGCGGAGAGATACCGCATGTAATTCCCATTTCGTAGTGGTCAACGCCCGACCCTTGGGATACCACTACATTAACGCCCCACATAGAAGACAAGACAGTGGGCGAAGATGGAACAGGATAAGCAGGCGTCACGGTTGCGCTTCCTACCGCTGGCACAGGGGCGACCGTAGGAGAAGAAGGCTGGGAGGTTGTAACACTTTCACCACCTTGACCAGACAAAGAACCAAGAGCGTTTAGGTTTCCTTGGTATCCACCAAAGCTGGCCGTGGTACTTCCAGTCTTCAGGTTGTCAGCGACCGAGGCAACGGAGACGCCACCAGTCAGAGCAACTTTTTCTGGAGCGGTCGTTACGACACTTTCAGGAGTACCGCTAACCATTCGCGGTTGGTCATTCTTGGCGTTGACGCTTGCTTCTACTTTTTCCAGAGTGCCAGCTTTGGTTATAGCGGTTTGTTGCGTCTTGTCGGTTGCTTTGTAGTAAGTAGCCACCGAGATAACAACAATAGAACTTAATGCTATGGCTAACGCTATTTGAGTTAGTGCTATTGCTTTTAAGGTTTTAATGCTTTTGATTTTATTGCTTTTGCTTTTCATATATCACCTATAAGGTTGGTTCCCTTGTAGATGGTACTTTTGTTTTTGGATTTTAATGATTATGAAGCAACGACCTTTTTTACATGGTTACCCAAAAGGACGGCAAGCATACCCAAAAGCAAAAAGCCAAAAGGCCAAAGCAAGAGCAAAAAGCAAAAACCAAAGGCAAGAGCAAAAAGCAAAGTCAAGAGCGTTAGCATTTGATACACCACACGCACCCTTAGGTTTTAAAATCAAAATCGAAAAAAAACGCTACCATAGGGGAAGGAAATAACGCAAAGGTGAATAACCATGATTCAAGAAATACAAGAGGGCAAGCCCCCCCAAAATGAAAATCTTTTTTCGGAAAAAGAAGGAGGCAAGGCCCCCCAAAGTGGGCAACCAGTAATTGCCATAAACACCGAAAAGGAGAGGGGCAAGGCCACCCAAAATGATGAAACCAAAAGGCGGGTTTGGATAGAACTGGCGAACAAGGATATAAGCCGTATCAAGCGAATGCAGGGCATCGCGGTCAGCGATTCCAAGAAGAACCAAGCGCTCAACTCAACGGCAGTTGAGAGTTTCATTCAAGAGCAATTGAAGCGAAGCAAGGAGCAGGCAAGGGTCTACATTGACGACTTTGCGGAGGAGGTGGCATCGGTATTCGCGCAGCAACTTCGAGCGAATGTCTTTGGGGTTGAGGCGGAAAACCTGAAGAAAGAGCTGGAGGAGGTCAAAGCAAAAAACCAAGCCCTGATAGATTTTTGTCAAGAATTAGGCGTTACGCCTCCCACAGAATGAGGTGACGCCATGTTGACAGTTACAGATCTAAAAGGAGACGACTATAAGGATTACATGCTAAACGATGTTGTAAAGGTTGATGAGCAACCGAACAACGCGGCTAATTACTATGCCAAGAAAGACGGTCTTTCACCCTTTCCCAATTCTTTTAGAATGGAGGGAGAAGGCGCAAAGGCATTAGGAATAGAGGGAGACTTTGAACAGAATAAGGAGGCTTTTGCCAAACTTTACGACGGTTTCGACCCGACCACAGGTAAGGCTTTGGTTCAACATCAAGAGAAGAAATACAAGGTAGGCGACAAGATAAAAGGGAGGAAATTGAAAAAAGGAGATAAGGAAATAGGCAAAGTGAAGCCAAGACGCTCGGGGCAGGATTGTACTTTTAGTGCTCCAAAAAGCATATCAATTGCTTTGGCAAGGGCGATGGCCGACGGAGATGAGGCGATGGCGAAGGCTATTCTTCAAGCCCATCGAGAGGCGGTCTCCTACGCAATGGATGAGATTGGGAAGGGAGTAATCATCCGAGCGGGCAAGGGCGGAAAGCAAAAACTCAAAGGGAATAAAATTATTTGGGCTTCCGTGGACCATTTTGACGCCCGACCAGTTGACGACAATGCGCCAGATATGCAACTACATTCGCACGCTTGCGCCTTCAACATGGCATTAGGAGCCGATGGGAAGTGGCGAACCATTGACCATCTTTCTATTAACCAGCAAATAAAATCAGGCGGGGCTTTGTACCGGGCCAAGCTTGCCGAAGGTCTCCAAAAGGCAGGGTTGGCGGTAAAGAATGTCAGGGAAATGGGTGAGTTCGGACCGACGGATAAGGTCGAGATGGAAGTTCAAGGAGTGGGCGAAGAAGCAATAAAGACCTTTTCCAAAAGGCAAAAGGAAGTTTTAGATGTCATGATTGAGGAAAATATCCCAGCCTCTCAAATGAGAAACAAGGTCAAGGAAATAAGGAGTGGTAAAGGCGCAATGTCTGGGGTCGAGATGATGGAGGCATGGCAACGACAGATGGATGCCTTGCCAGCCGATCAGTTCAAGTTCAAGGAAAAGCAACAGAACGAACTTTCGGAGATCATCACCGACCAGCAAATGCTGGACTACGCCCACGACTTCAAGAAAAAAACCTTTTTAACCGAATACGATATTAAAGCCGTTATCGCTCAGGTCTATACAGGCCATCCAGACGCTATAACTAAGATTGAGGAAACTTCAAGGCGTATTCTTCAAGGTGAGCTTGTGGTGAATAGTGCCAAGAAGGGCAACTTACACGAGACACTCTATTGCTCAAAAAAGCTAGCCGTTGCCGACAAATTGATACGGGACACCGTAGAAAAAGCCAACTCAAAGAACTCAGGGAAGCACCAGATAAAGGAGGAAATTGTAAAAGCAATGGTGGATAAATTCCAGAAAGAGCGGGGCTTTTCACCATCGAAGGAACAGCTTGAAGCAATCAGCAAACTTACAGGAACCGAGAGCATTTCAGTGCTTCGAGGACTTGCGGGCAGCGGCAAAACGACAGCTTGTCAAGTTGTAGCCCAATCTTTCGAGAAGGCAGGATACAAAGGTTACGGTTGTGCGATGGCAAATGATGCCGCAAGGAAGCTTCAAGAGGAGACCGGACTCAAGAGCAGTTCAGTCGTCAAACTCTTGGGCGACATTGAGAGAGGAGCGGTCAAGGTAGACGCCAAAACCTTTATCTACATTGACGAGGTGGGCATGGTTGACCTTGATACAACCGCCAAACTTATCAACATCCAGCGCGAAACTGGATGCCGTATGGTTCTTGCGGGCGACTCCGACCAGCTTTCACCAGTAGGCGCTGGGTCAGGTTTGAAGGTCCTGGAGGAGTGTATCAATCCCGCAGAACTTAAAGAGATTCGACGCCAGAAGAAGGAGAAGAACAAGAAACTGGCGGAGGATTTTTACGGTATAGACAGTGAAGAAGTTGACGAAATGAAGAAAAGGGAGATTAAAGCCAAGTTAGCCGCCAAGCTGGTTGAGGATATGAAGAAGGAAAACATGGTGGCTATTTGTAAAACTGAATTACATGCTATTGAACAGGTAGCCCGAGACTATGTGGAAAATCCAAAGGAACTTAAAGACAAGATGGCGCTGGCAACGACTAACGACAGTGTCAAGTATTTGAACAAAAAAATCCAATCAATGTTAGTTGAGAGGGGCGAGAGGCAGGCGGGGATCTTAAATACTGTTGGGGAATACGATTACCGAGACGGCGATAAGGTGCGGTTCAACAACACAAGAAAGCTGGACGGAGGTAAGGTCATAAACGGAACACAAGGAACCGTGGTGGGGCAGGATGAGCAAGGCAGGCTTATCGTTGAAACTGATACAAAGGACAGGGTTATCGTTCCCGATGACTTTAAGTACATGCAGCTCAATTACGCGGTCACAGTGCATAAAAGTCAGGGTCAAAGTATTGATGACATCCTTTTTTATTGCGATGGACGGGTTAACCGCAACATGGGTCTAGTGGCCTACACCCGACATAAAGAGACATTCAAGCTCTATGGCAAAGACGCTATTATTGAAGGTCTAAAAGAAAGTTTGGCGGAAAAAGACCAATCGGACGGCGTGTACAAGTTCATAAGGGATGAGGATAAGGAAGCGGTTGACCGACTTTATCAAGAGCAGTACATGACCAAGGAAGCCAAAGCGGTTACCCAGGTCCAAGACTTCGGGCTTGACCCCTTGCTGATGACGAAGGCAACCGAGGCCATGAAACGCCAACAGGAAGCCCAGAGAGAGCCTCCACGGGAAACCCAGAGGGAAAGGATAGAGAGGGAGCGGAAAGAAGCGAGGGAGGCACTGTGGGCGGAAAGGCGAGCCACGGTGGGGGTAGCTGTTGACCGATGGTCAAAGGCACCTATCAAAGAGGAAGAGAAACGGAAACGGAAGAGAAATAGAGGTTATGGGTATTAATTCTGAAAAAATGGTTACAATAGGGCTACCGTTGTGAGACGGTATGTATCACCAATGTTGTTACTTCTCGAACGAAGCCCTAGAAATAGGGCTTTTTTCGTGGGAGGTAACAAACGATTACCGAGAATTGGCTTGACGCTCATTCTTTGCCTCAAAGAATAAACGGCGGGCGTTGTTTACGGTTATATTCATAGCAGTTGCTACCTCACCGTAGGGCTTGCGTTGATTGTGTCTCAAATCAAAAACAGTCTTACGACGGTCAGCGGCCCGCTGGAGGAAGTCCTCCCTACGCTCCGCCACGATGTTTCTAATCGTTCGAACGCAAACGCCGTGCTTTAAGGCTAATTCGCGGGTGGTGATATTGGGATGTCGCTTTCTTATTGGCTCTTTCATAAAATGTCCTTCATAATTTCATAGGTTAAATCCATCTGGTTTGATTGTCTAATAATCAGCCCTTTTGATGACCGCCTTGCTTGTACTTCCGCAAACTTCGCGGGCGACATATGTTCCCAAGTCCATTTGGCAACGCTTCGGGCGGTAGCCCTTACTTCTGACAATGGTAACGATGCTTGAAATTGCCCATTCATGGAATTGGCTTTTTCAAGGCATCCACTCAACCAAGCTTCATAATTTGAATATTGAAACCGTGCTCGATAAGCCCAGTGGCGGAGGTCGGTAAACAGCAAGACATTCCTACCCTCACCGATGGCCTCCCCACGATGCCTGACTCGAGGTAGCTCGGCGGGGAGATAACTCCGCAATTCTTCTAAATCGTACGCGTCACGGCGACCGTAGAAGGTGCGATGCGTTGGATGGAGAGGGTTTTTAGTGAGGCGGTGGCTGTAGGCTGGGTCAGCGCCTAACGCGGTAGACATAGCGTGTTCAACGCTTGCCATAAACACTTGGGGCCACTTACGGGAATTTATGCTTCTAGAAACAGGCACAGATAACGCATACCCAAGATGGGCGTGGGCGTTCTTTGGATTTTGCGAGACCCAATTAGGTTCCGGCATCATCGCGTCTTTCCACGCGACTGCAGCCTGCGGGCGGTCAATATCAAAGACCATCGCCCAAACCCTATTTTTTGAATTAGGGTCGAGGTATCTACATTCTGCGGCGTCAGCCTTTGAACGCTTATACATCCCTGAATCGAAATCATCGCAGGCGTATATGAATTGACCTAAATTGCCCTCAAAGGCTTTATTATCGTAAACATCGTATTGCATGACACATAACCAATTATTGTTGTTATTCTGGTTATATGGTAGCGATTATTTTTTATTTTAATATGCATAGGCATTTTTCCATATCAGATATATTGCCCAAAAGGGCAAACCGCCCCGCCCTGTGGGCGAAGCCAAACCCCACCCCCCACCGCCAATCCCCTTTTGGGCAACCCCGACCCATTGCCACCATTAAGGGCATTGAGGAACCGCCATAATCCCAAGAGGGAGGGCGGGACTATTTCCCCAATAGAGGGAGATCCCAATTATTCCGTAGAGGGGGCATTATTTCCCCAAATGTAAAGGGCATGGTTCCAATGGATAGGGATAATCCCCAATATATGAAAAAAAATCCCTTTTTCGGTTTTTTGCCACATCGGCGAGCGTTTGAGCGTCGCTGTGGGCGTTCCAGCATCAAGCTGGCGTTACGGTATGGCTGTGGGCTTGTGTGCGCCTTACGGCGCTATTAACGGCGCTTCGCATGGGCAGAGCCAAGAGCAAGAGCGGTGGCGGGCATCATTGCGTATTGCCAACAAACTGACCACTCATGGCCATCACAACTGACCACCCCCGGCAGATGAACCGATCAGAGCCGCCAGCCAGTTGACCATCTGGCTGAAGGTCTCTTTCCGACCCATTTGAGTCGGTCACGAACGGCAGCTTTGGGGGAGGCCATCTTTCGAGAAGCAGCGGAGAAATAGTGGCCGTGCGAGCAGACCCGATGCGATTGCTGCGTTTCTCGGGGCCTACCGGCGCAAAACTCTGGCGTGTGCACTGCCAGTTGCCGAAAGTAGTTCTACAGGGCGGTCAGTGTGCCCCCGTGTAGCACTACCAGGATTGGCAGAAAATCCGGCACATACTCGTTGATGGCCCAGTGCAGGATGGCCGGAAGGACGACTGCACGTCCCAGGCTGCTGACTGGGAACAGTTCGGTCAAACCTTCATGCCGTATCCACACGTGCAGCGGATAGGAGCCAAACGAAATGATCGTATTTTGGGTAAGTCAGGCGTGCACGCCTGCCGTGAATGCCCAGAGCACGATCACGCACATCACCACTACGTAGATGCGCAAGCCCCAGAACACCCACTGCTGCCAGGGCTTCAGCTGGATGCGATCCACTGGCTGCAGTTCGTCGTGCCAGTGCTCCTCGTCCAGCAGCGCTTGCACCTGCTCGGGCGTGTACTCGTTGAGATCTTTCATGGGGTGCCTCCGAAGGTATGGGGAAATACGGTGACCAGCCCATACAGTACGTTGCAGGCGATCAGACCAAGCATGATGACAACCGAAACTCCATTGCGAACCGGCCCATTGGCGTGTTCGCCCATCAGCTCGCGGTCGTTGAGCAGCATCAGCAGGAACAGCATCGCCGCCGGCATGAAGACGGTGGCAATCACCTGCACGCTGAGGTTGAGGAAACCGATCGGCAGATGGGGAAATAGGACCACGCCCGCCGCGGCGATCGTACCCATCACCGCCGGGGCATAGAAGCGCCATGCCTGACCAGGTGACGCGTTGAGCGACCGCGGTAGATCAAGCGCTTCGCCGATCGCCCAGCCGGTGCTGGCCGTGATCACGATGGTGGCGATCAGCCCGGCTTCGATCAGGCCCAGCGCGAACAGCTTCATTGCCGTCTCGCCCAGGCGCTGTTGCAGTGCGTAGAGCACCGCCTCGGTAGTGAGGTCCTTCGCATCGGGCAGCCCTGACAGGGCCACCGCACCGAGCACGATCACCGCTATCGCCACCAGCACCATGCCGCCCACGCCCAGCATCAGGTCGCGCCGGCTGGCCGGAATGTCCTTCGGTAACAAGCCTTTGTCGACCACGCAGGACTGCTGGAAAAACAGTTGCCACGGCGCGATGCTAGTGCCGATGTTGGCCGACAGCAGGATCAGGAAGGTTGCCGACAGCATGCCGCCGGGTATCACCCAGCCGGAACCGGCGAAAGCGCGTGCTACTGCGCCCCAGTGTGGATGTGCCATCAGCACCAGCGGCACAAACACCAGGTTGAGCGAGGCGATGAACAACGCGATACGTTCCCACGCCCAATAGCGCAGGAAAACCAGCGTCATCACCACAAAGCCCAGCGTGACCGGCACGCTCAGCGCGTATGGAATGCCGAACGCCTCGCCTCCAATGCGGATACCGAGAAACTCGGTGACCAAGGTGAGGATATTGGCCAGCACCAGGTCGACCAGCGAAAAGATGCCCCAGAACGGTCCGTAACGCTTCCAGATCAGCTCCGCATGGCCGCGACGCGTTACCGCACCCAGGCGTATGGTCATCTCCTGCACCACGTAAGCGATAAAACCGAGCACCAGCATCAGCGGCAAAAATAGCCCGAGCCCGTATGCGGCGCCGGTCTGCGCATAGGTCAGGACGCCGCCGGCGTCGTTGTCGCCCAGCATCACCAACAGGCCGGGGCCGATCAGCGCGAAGGCAAGCACGAGCCGGTTCCATGGCGTGGCAGGCCGGCGGCGCAATGCCGCCAGGTGCAGGCGGTCACGGATGCGTTGTTGCAAGCCGGCGCGTGCTGCGGCGCTTGCATGCGGTACGGAAGTTTCAAGCACTGACATGGACATGCTTCCTTAAAATCCCAAAAATCAAAGGCTGAGGTGCATACGCAAACCGACCACTCGCGCCGGGCCGCGCGCGTGGTTGTATCCGGGGTTGGCGATCCACTGGAGGTCTGGACTGAGCTGCAGATAGTGGCCAAGCTGGAAGCGGTAATAGGCCTCCACCACGCGCTCTCGGCCGTAATCCAGCGCGCCGTCGCACAGCATGAAACCGCAGCCACCGGCGGCGAGGTACGCGCGATGGGCGCTGGCCAGGCCACTGAAATCAACAGCAACTCCGATCTGATCTCCCGAGCGGCGCCAATGCACGCCCGACAGCTGCGCGCCCACGCTCAGCGCCCGGTCGGCCTCGGTGTACGCAAACGACTGGTTGTGCCCGTCGTTCCACGCCCAGCGTGCAAACAGGCCAGTATCGCCGGCATCCGCCAGCGGCAGCTCGGCGTTGATCACGTAACCGTGTTTGCGCCGGCCGTAGCGATCGTTGGCGATGATGTCGGGTGTCGTTCCGCCGCTGGCGGCCACGGCCAGCGCCTGCGCATAGCTGCCCATCTGCGCGATGTTGCGAAAGGCCAGCAGGCGCAGCACGAATCCGTCACTACCAAACGGGCGCAGCGACAGCTGGATCTGCTCGGCGCGAGCGCGGCCCAGTGGTCCAGCCAGCGCTTGGCCGTTGGCCAGCAGCGGCATCTGGTACAGCCCATAGCGCAATGTCCAGTGTGGCTGCACCCACGCGGCGATGAAACCATCCGTGTAGCCCCGAGTGTCCGCTGCATAGTCGTAGGCGGCCGCGTTGATGAAATCCCAGTTCATGAACTGGTGACGGGTGTCATTGGCATAGCGGTTCTTGTCGAAGTCATCGGCAAGTGCCAGCCGGCCCAGCTTGAGCTCGATACGCTGCGTGGCAAGCGTGCCGGGGAGCTGATCCTGCGCACGTGCCACCGGCGCGCTGGTCGCGCCCAGCGGCCAATTCCAGTCGAGGTAGGCACGCGCAATATAGGGCCGCTGTTTGCTGCCCGAACCCGGGCCGGCGCGCACGACGTCGCCATTGACGTAACCAGCCAGGCCGGTGCCCTTATTAATGCCGCCGCCGGTAAATAGTTCGGTATCCAGATAGAACGCCACATGTGCCGGCAGCCGCATGCCGAAGTAGACGCCGAAGGTGCGCGACACCGCCTGATCACCGCTGGCGGGAAGACTGAGTGAACCGGCATAGGACGAGTGCAGGTGATCGAGCTTCTGCCCGACGAGGGTCGCCTGGGCATCGAGCAACTGGGGTACGAACAACGGTGGCGCACCGCTACCGTCATCTGCGCGTGCGGGGGTGACCACACTGCAAAGGCCGAACAGCAGTAGAAACAGCATCGGTACAGTCAAACGAATCATGCAGTCATTCTTTGGCAGGGGCACCGGTAGTTATCGCTACCGGTGCCAGCGTGAGACAAGGTGGTGTCAGGCGTGGGTCAGCCACCGGCCGTGTGGGCGGGTCTGCCCCGGCTCGCATACCCACCGAAGCGAGAGTCGCGGGCGCGGAGAAGCTGCCGCAACAAGAGGCAGCGGCGGACACGCCGGTGCTGCCGGCAACACGCGGCGAAAGGGCAGTACAGGGAAAAGCAGGAGCATGGCTCGCCTCCAGTCCGTGGACCGGAGGCGAGCGGGACGTCAGGAGTGCCCGCCCGCGACCGGTGCGCGGGGTGTGTTCAAGTTGGGCTTGGCCGCAGCAGTGACCGGCGCCGTCGGCGCGATCACTGCGTTGGTACTCGGATAGATGTCCATGGATCTCAGATGTGGCGAAGAGGTGCAGCGCGGGCAAACCGCGGGGCGTGCGCACTGTAGTGCCAGGAGAGGTCGAAGTCAACGATATTTTGCCGAGCAGCAATCACTTCCTGCTAAACCAGGATGTCGCCGTCCTTTGTGAGTGGTAATGCTGTGCGGGACTGCTCCTGGCTCCGTAGAAGCCATCCTCAGCTTATTGCCTCTACCGCTCGATCAGGCACCGCGCTCACGTGGGACTGGCTGCTTTGGGGCAGCGACATTCGTGATTTGATCGGCAGAAACTGTTAAGGGTTGTCCGATGCCTGCCCACGCACTGACGTTCCACGTCGGCCGGAGCTGCACCGGGCAGGCGTTGGACAAGCCTCAAGGGAGGAAACCGCGGGAATTACGGCGCGAGCGTTGTCATGGC
>JBAZRB010000021.1:0-87120 GCA_041663105.1 Rhodanobacter sp. | reverse complement strand
GCAAGAAATGGACGATGCCGATCCGCGACTGGAAGGCTGCCTTGAACCGCTTTACGATCCAGTTCGAGGGGCGCCTTCCTCAGCGGTAACTCAAACTCCGTTTACACAAAATTCTGTACACCCTCCGAAGTTCCGGCAATGTATGGTTTTGCAGGTAAGTAAAGTGCCGGCCCAATAGCCCCGTCACCACATCCGATACTTGAATGCCAACCTCTCCCTTCGAGTCGGTGAACCGATAGTCCAGGCGCTTTTCGCCGTCATGGATCTCAAACGATTGCAGTGCCTTCTCCACATAGGTCTCTCGGTCGAACGTGTGCGAAGCATGCTTAAAGACATACATGCAGTGCATGAAGTGGTGGCTGAGATCGCGGATCAGTTCTCCGGGCTCATTGTCATGTAGAAGGGGAAGCTCTAGGTCCGGCAGCCTCATAGCATGGCGCAACGTCTGCCTAAGCATCGGTGTCGCTATGTTGCGATCTTCCGGAACATTTGCCTTCATGTAGGTCAGAACCGCCTCTAGAAACGGTTCGACATGGGAGCGTTCCAAGTTGGGGTAGGCAAAGCTATGCAGCAAAGACACGAATGCCTGAGGATTGGCACACACTGCATGATGCAACTCGTTCTTCAGCTCAAGATGAATAGGGATGATCGCAAGGCGGTCGTCAGGCATGAGCGACTCAACGATGTCTAGGACCGACCAATAGAGTACGTCGAGCACCGAGTAGTGGATCAGAACATCGTTGTCGATCAGCCATGTCAGCACATTGGATAATTTGCGCGATGCGAGTGCGCCTTCGTAGTCCGGCGGGGCAATGTGTTTGAACTTGACCTCGGTGGCGCTGGACTGGATACGCATTGCACGGCGCAACTCTTCCCAGCCCGACATCGCTTGCCCGGATCTGAGTGCAATCCCCGCGATTGCAAAGGTCTGATCGGCCGGCGCGTTCAAACCCACTTCCGATAGCGACAGCCGCCGGATGTTGTTGGTCTCGTCGTAATAGATGCACAGTGGCGAGTTCCAATTGCGTAGTGCTGGCATGCCGTCGCGAAAGTCATCGGCTTGAATGGTGATCGACATTTTGTCCTTGTCCGAGCTTGTCTCGATACGGCCGCCACGGTGGTTGGCGGCTGTCAGATCAGGCCGAGGTAGTTCCGTCTCACCGCGTGGATGAAGTTGGGGAAGACGCTCGCCAGGCTGGTGCGCGAGGAAATCTCCTTCTCATACGCAGAGGTTTTGCCCTCGTCGAAATGTCCGCCGAGTACCGTCTGGGGGTTCTCCGGGACAAGCGTCATCAGCGATGCGGAAGCGAACTGTGTGGGGTGACTGCAAAGATCGTAGAGCTTGCTGTACCGCTGGAGTGTTTTCAATGCTTCCCGGTTGAGCCGCAACGTACCGGCGTGTCGGGCCACGTCGCGGATCGCCTTGGTTGTCGAGTAGGTGTTGCGGACGTAACGATCCAGATATCCCAGTGATGGCAGCGAGATCAGGAGCGCCGCCGCGATGCTCTCGAGGACGTAACGCTGCGAGTTGCCCGAAGGAACGAACAGGCCCTCCAGGAGGAGCTTCATAGCCACGACGTGGGTGTGCAAGGCACCATAGACGAGCGCGGTGACGTGAGCGCTGGGTTCGTCCTTCGTGATCTGTGCGTCGAGGCGCTCCCAGGCCAGGAAAGCGTTCGTCATGTGGCCAACAAAGACTTCGAGCTGATCGCCGTAGGTTTGAACGAAACGACGACGGATTCCGGCATCCTCTACCCCGAGCAGGAGATGCCGGATCGTGTCCGGACTGACCGTCGGCGGTGGCAGGTCATCGGGTGCCGTGCTGGAGCCGTCAGTCATCGTGGCCGCCACGCCGGCGCGTCCATGCCTCCAGGAATAGCCTTATCGCCTCGAGGTCATCCTGCGGATGCCATTTCTCCTGCGCAATCCGTTCCAGCTCGCCGCGGAAACAGCTTAGATCGAACAGGTCGAAATTATCGCTGATCCGGATTCGGACTTGGCGCCTTGAAACCCGATCGCCCAGGTTGCCGAATCCTCCCAGGCCGGTCGTCCACGCTTCGCCAGTGAGCGCCTTGGCGAAGCGGATGAGTACGTCATCATGCCGCAGCTGTTCGTCCAGCCATGCTTTCATCTCGACGCCTTGGTCGTCGGCGAATTCGCGCCAGCAGTAGAGATTGAACATCATGTCGTCGCGCCGGAGCAGCTCGCCTGTCCCGGCGGCACGGCGTAACGCGTTCAGCGCGCGCTTCTTGAGCGTGGGAATGGCATCCTCGGTTACCAGGCAACGAGAGAGATCCACTTCCTTCCCGTCACGGGGATGGTAGTCGTCATAAGCAGAGGACACGAAGTCGGTGAGCCAGCCTAGCGACGCGTTCTCGGTTGCCGCCAGATACAAGCCGGACTTCTCTTCCAGCGTGAAGCGATCGCCCGTGGCGCGCCGGATCAGCCAGTGGAGTCGGAGACCGGTATTCGCGATGGCGAACCCACGCCCTTCATCTTCCTTGCGAGTGATGTCGTCGGCCATCTGGAAGAGCGCGCAGAAGAAGTCCTGAACCTTGTCGCGCAGGATCTCCTTGCCATGGCTGGTCAGCTCGTCGAGGATCACCGGCACCATCGACTTGCCGTCCTTGCGGATCTGCATGGCTGCCTTCAGCAGCCGCTGCCTCACGAAATCACGATCATTGGCGCGCTCCAGGAGTTCGCCGATGTCCGCTGCCGAAAGCGTGTCGTCGCTGAGCGAAAGCTTGAAATAGGTGTCGAAGTGCTTGCTGAGGCAGACGCGCCGTTCGGTATCCCATGTTTCGTGGAAACCGGAATAGCTGATGTTTTCCATGGACGGGAAGAGCCGCTGCAGGATGACCTTCACCGATTCGTGCTTGGCCTCGGGCAGGCCGGTGAGGAAGGGCGCGAACTTGCTGTCGGCACGGGAGTGATCACGTGATTCTGCGTTGCCGGTGACGATATCCCGATGGAACCTGATGGTGTTGTAGAGCGCGGGCTCATACAGCCGGAGCGTTTCCAGAGCGAGGTAATCGGCGCGACTGATGTTGTCGGCAACGGCTGGCCAGGTGACGCTCATCGCGTTGATCAGGCGGGTAACGTGCCTCGGCGTGGTCAGGTACGGCACGACCACGTCGTAGAACAGGTTCATGAAACGAACAACATGCTCTTCCGAGGGTTCGCCGCAGATATCTTGCACGGCGATGAGGAGGGCATTGTTCAGATCGCTCTGGGCTGGCGGCGGCAGTTCAAAGCTTGCCTGGATGATCTTTTCGAGGAAATGTGGCCCTTCGGAGGGGTAGCGTTCTTGTACCGCGGCATCGGCCAAGCTGCGATCGAAGACCAGCAGGTACATCACGTTGGGCAGCCGTCCCACCGACTTGACGAGCCGGAAGATGGCCAATGCCTCATCCGGCGCGAGCCGATCGATGTCGTCGATGATGATCAGGAAGCGGCGCGGTTGTGCTTCAAGTGCCTTGGACAGTTTGCGGAAAGTCTTCTCCAGGGGCACCTTGTCGGGGAAGAAGCGTTTGGTAAACCCCGCCGATCCTGCGACCAGGGCGCCGATCCCACCGGTGGTTGCCAGGGCCACGGTGCTGCCGATCACCGGCCCAGCCTGCAGGATCTGCCTGCCGATCTCAGGCACCAAGCCCTTGACGTAATCGCCTAGCGAGGTTTTCAGCGCGGTATTCAGTTCCTGGAGGAATGCCAACGCGATCGCTTCCTCACCGCGATACCACCAGCATTTGAAGTCGATGATCGTCAGCTGGTCGTTCTTGCGGGTCTCCAGTTCGCGGCGAATCAGGTTGACGGCGCTGCTCTTGCCCGAGCCCCACGGACCGTTGATGGCAATCGTCGTCCCGACGGGACTGGCCATTCCAAGCAAACTCGTTGCCAGGGCGTTCGAAAATGCGGCGACGCCGTACTGGTCGTCCTCGGGCTTTTCGATGGGACTGTCATTGAAGTATCTAGACACGTGCTGTCTTCCCCTCCCCGGAAAAGTTCAATTTCATCACTTGGGCGCGGGCTCTACGACGGTTTGTCCTGCGTCTCAGGCTCATCGTGGAACTGCGGCTTATAGCGTTCAAGCGGCGTCTTCCACGACAGGAAGAATGCTAGGGGGTCCAGGGTCCCGATGAATTCGCGAGCCAGAGCAAGCCGGGAGAGGACAGGTTCCCGCTCGACGACATCGAGTCTACTTGCTTGCTCCTCGACGCCTTGAAAAAAGCGCTCCAATTCCTTCATGTGGGACCACGCCCGAATGATCCCATCCAAGTGTTCCAGGCTCGCTTTGACAGACGCTTGCATCCGTTGCTGGTCCTTGGCACGCCGTCTCTGCTCTTCCTCGGCACGCATGGCTTGGCGCGCAAGTTCTGTCTGGCGATCGGCTTCGCGAATCCTCTCCGCAAGATCGGCGGCTATTCCGCGCATCGCCTTGATGATCGAACGGAGCTGTTGGTTCAACGATGTTTTTTTCGTCTCCTGCCATTGCTCCGACCAAGAGACATTCCAGTTCAGCGAGTAGGCCAGCAATCGGAGCCGGCCACACGGCAGGTTGCTGGTGGTTGTCCACGTATGGTCCGCGCGGTATCGCGATAGTTTGGGCGGGACGTAATCGGCCTCACGGATGTACTTCCCGTTGACGTACCGCAACAGAACGGGCTCGGACATCTCGACGAGGGCGAGACCAATTGCGACGTTTGCGACATGTACGACCGTCGCGCGATCGGGGCGCCACAGTGAAATACTGTAATTCTGCTGTTTCCGTGGGGTCTCGTGAACGTCGATGTCCGTCAAGAGCCTTCCGTGATGTGAGAGGGTCACTCGGTATCCCTCTGACTCGAGCGCCTTGAAGAACTCACTTGCGAGCGCAAGGGCTTTGTCCAGTCCTGCCTTCGACGTGGTGATGTCGACGAGCGCCTTTTTGAACGGTCGGAGATACGCGCCTTCCTCCACGGGTCGTCCGTTCTCGAAGTGCGTTCGGGCTCCGTGGATCAATGCGTGCTCTCCCGCGGCGCGCTCTTTCGAGGAGCGGCGGTGGGAGGGGATAGTCAGGGATTCTTTTGTGGCTGACGCTACATCCAGTGCCTGGCCTTTTGACCATTCCACCAGATCGCCTGGAAGCGCCGGTGGGAGTGGTCGCACGGGTGTCGCCTTGCCGGCCCCCAACTTCGCCCAATAGCCACGTTCGGGGCGCGGCACTCGAAGGATGCTGCAGACACGGGCGAGGTGGCTACCGGATACGCCGAATTGCTCGGCAACTTTGATCATGGGTTTGGACCACACCAATTGATGCAATTCCTCTCTTGTCACAGCCGCGTACCTTCTCACCGTGTTGTGGTTCGTTGGCGGCGCAGGGATCAGTTGGCGCCATGAGGGGTCATCTAAGAGATCGCGAGCACGCCAACGTTGTCGTTGTTATTACACGTGCGAAAGTACAGTCCCGGCTTGCTCTATCGTATAAGGGGCAAGCTTGGAACGATGCGCTCCTGTTCGAGAAGCCCGGGCGAGTTGGCGATACGGTCGACCAGTTCGTCCCAACCGATGCGTTCGCACCAACTCTGCATTTTTGTGATTTGGCTTGGCTTAAAGGGATATAGCTTGTAACCCAGTCCTGTCAGCAACACCGGATCCATGAGCCAATGCTGGAGCGTTTTTCCCTGCAGTTTTGCGACTTCAGCAATGGCGGAAGCAATGCGAAAGCCGCCTACATCCAGATCTCCGAAATGGTAGATGGGCACGTCGTCGTCAAGCGAGTCTAGAATCTTTGAATAGACACGATGCCAGGCAGGGCTCGGCATTCCACCCGAGAAGATGAGGCAGGCCTGTGTGCCGATCGCCAGCATGGCCATCTCATGAAATGTCGACTTGTTCTCTACGGTCACCACGCATGCGGGCATGGTCTCGAAGCCGAACTCCTCGATGGCTGCCATGGGAAGGCCGTGATAGGGACGGAACAGGCAGGATTTGATATGTCCATCAGTGATCCAGGCATCGGTCGCGATCAGAAACGGCTGTGGCTCCTTGTGAAGGCCCAGTGCCGAAAAGATGTCGGCTTTGGCAAGTCCGCTGGGAACGATACTTCCCTCTGACAGCAGGTCCAGCCATCGACTCAGCTTTTCGATGCGCTTGCTGTCATTGAATATCCGGCTACTCTCGCGCCGCATGAGCACTTCATCAGTCTTGCACTGCCTGGCCACACGTACCTTGATCGCATCCAAGAGTGCTTTCAGAGTTTCCGCGCTTGGTTCCTTGCCGCGCACCGTCTTGCCCGATCCCCATCGATTCAGAACTTCGTCGAGAATCGGAAACTCGTCCAAGTAAGGTGCTAGCTGTTCCCTCGCCAGTGCGACCTGGCCGGCTCTCAAGTCAATACCGAGGTGCGTAGCCAGAACCTCGATATCCGCCACGACGACGGCTTTGACATCGCGTGGCGGAGCCATTCGCGGCGCGGGTTCGACCCTGATAGCCCCTAAGCGCTCTGCGGTTGTAAGTTCGGCGCGGAACTCCGTGGCCTCGTCCAAGTTGCGCATGACGAAGTAGTCGGGACATTGAGCCTCTGTGAGCGGCAACCGAATGTGAGCAGGTTTCCCGCGTGCCTGCGCGGCCTGCGCCCGGTTGAATGCCTTGGCCAAGAACCGCCTGGCGAGGGTCACGACGAGATCCCGCGCTCGGCCATGATCTTGCGCGTCTCCGCTTCCAGCAGCTCAGGATGCTTTTCCCAGGAGTCGCTAGTCAGAAGCTCACGCGCGTCGGGCCCCAGCCCCACGTGGTTCACCGCCAAGTACGCGCCATCACGATACAGCTCAACGTATCCCTCCACGGATTCGTTGAGCTTCCCCAGCGCATCGTCTGGAGCCGCCACGATGGGCTGCAGGCCGAGGGACCTCAGATACTCGAAGACGGCTTTCGTGTTGTTGCCGTCGATCTTGTCCCCCAACTCGTCAAACAGGATCAGGGACATGCCACTCGTATCACCCTGCAATTTCCCATAGGCGGCCGCAAGGGCCGCACCAGCCACCACGAACAGCGGGGCGCGGTGTTCGCCGCCCGAGCCCTTTTCCATGCGATTCTTGAGCGTAGAGATCGTCTGGCCTTGATTCCTGACCTCGACCTCAAAGGAGAAGAATTTCCTGTAGTCCCTCAGAAGCTCCTGTGATGGCCCGCTGACATCTTCGAGGAGCGCGCGGAACTCGTCCGGGGTGTTGATCGGATCCTCGAATAGGTTGTCCTCACCGCTGCGATTGGCAACGTCCGAGATGAAGCGGTGCAAGGCCTTGTACTCGGGGTTTACCCACCATTTGAAGTGGTAGCGCTCGTCGTTAGTGAACACCGGCATGCGGCCCATGATGCTGTTAAGCTCGCGCAACTGATTCGCCATATCGTCGAAACTGCTGCGCAGGTTGGCGGCGATCCTGGACCGGAACGTGTTTACTGCCACGTTGTAGGCCTCGTCGGCCTGTCGCTGGTAGATTGCCAGCTCGGAGTCCTGAAGGCGCTTCAGTTCACTCCCCATCGCGTCCTTGACCTCGTCAGGGTCGGACGGGTTGGCGGCGGTATCGAATTGATACCGATTGATGTACTCCCTCAGGCTGGCACGCATCTCGCTTTCCTTGGTGCCGTAGGCCGTGCTTTCTCGCTTAACGCCTTCGGCGCATGTCTTGATCATGTCCTCCGACGTCTTGTCTTCGCGCTCCCAACTGGTGCGGCGCTCGTCGATCCAGCCGGCGTCCACGAAGGGCTGCTGCATCCCCGCGCTTGCCTCGTGTGCGAGCTGATCAGCACTGGCCTTCAGCTCTTCGTATTGTGTAGTTGCAGTGTCTCGTGCTGTCTTGGCCGACCCTAGGGCGGTGAGCGCATCGTGGTGGGCCTGTCTTGCGTCGTGATATTGCTGGCTGGCGGCATCCAGGAGTTCCTGCATTGCGAGCAGATCCGGGTTCTGCTGCAACCGAGCAAGCTCCTGCGCATCATCCAACGATCGTTCCAGTTCGCTGTGTTCTTCAAGCCAGCGCTGGATGTTCTCGATCAGGTCTTTCAAGGTCGTCAGCGGGGCAATCGCCTTTAGCAGCGCCGTGGATCGATCCGCCTTGCGTTCAGCCTCCTGCGCCTCCTGGTTTAGTCGCAGCCTCTCACGGGTCAGGTAGTCGAGCTTGGCGCGCATGTCCTGCTTGCCGAGTAGCACGTCCTCGGCTGCCGGGAGGCGTAGGCGCTCGATGGTGCCGTTGTTCACCAGCGTGCCTTTGCGGGTCAGGCCGTCATCACTGTGACTATTGGCCGTCTCCAGTTGCCGCAGGCGGCGCAGGCGTGACCGAAGGAAGGTGACAGCCTGTTCGTTCTGACCCGTGATCAGATGGGCCAATGCATTCTTCGGCAGGGAGGGTGAGGCGTCGGGCTGCCGACGCGGTTGCACGATCTTCACTCCGAACGGGTTGTAGCCGTCCGGGATCGCTTCGTAGATCTCGATCGCATCGTCTTCGCGCCCGGGTTCGACCAGCAGAGCATAGGTGTTGCTGCGCAGGTAAGCCTCGATCGCCGGCGCCCAGCTCGGGTCGGTCACGGACACCAGGTCACACACCGGGGTGGCCTCGATGCCATGCTCTTCCAGCAGATTGCGGACGTTGATAACCGGGTCAGGCAACTGGACCTTGCCGGTCTTGACCCGCTCAAGCTGTTGCAGTGCGGTCTTAAGTTGCCGCTTCGCCTGCTCCAACTCGGCGATATCAGCAGCCTCGCGCCTCTTGATGGAGTCGAGCAGGGGCTGGCATCCGGCATGGGCGTCGCGGAGCTTGGCCGCCTCTGAGGTCGCATCCAGTCGTAAGGAATCACCCGCAGCGCTGGTCATGATGCGATCGAGCAGGCTTTCCCAGGGTTTCAGCAGGAAGGTCCAACCATTGGCTTCGGGATCACGGGTCTTCGCCGTACTGAATGCACCGACGATTCGGCGCAACTCGGTGGCCAGGTTCTTTTTCAGCGGCGTAAGGAGGCGTTCTCGGTCAGCAGCGAGAGCCTGGTGCCTCTGCAGTTCCGGGTCATCCTTGGCCTTGGCCGTGATCTCCTTCAATCGTCTTTCGGCACCTTCGTGGTTTTGTTTCGTCGATTCCAGCGTCTGCCCGGCAGTCGCAAACGTGCGTTCAGCCTCGTCCTTAGTCTCGATGGCACCGTCGAGTTTCTCCATGGCCTGGTCGCGATGCAACTCGGAAGCCAGTGCTGCATAACTGGCCTTACGCATTCTGGCCACGATCGTCTCTTGGCATGCCTCCAGCACGTTGCCGCCCACCCGGATCCGTTCGATCACGTCGACGATCTTTTGTTTCAGATCGCGGAAGGTTTCCAACTGGTGTCGGAACTCGCTGATGTTGATAGGGCGCTCTTCGATGATGCGATCGCGGACGAAGGCGCTGGCATCGTGGACGTCCTTCAGGTTCAGGGCATTCTTCAGTGCCTTGGAGAAGGCGACGTTGTCGATGCTGCGCGCCCGGTCGGCACGCAGTTGGAACAACATGCGCTGGACGAAGTCCGATGCGACTCTGTCCCTGGGGAAGTCTGGTTTCCCACCGGCCGCGATCGTACGTTCGCTAGCCCAGTCCTTGAAGTCAGGCCACGCCAAGGGCATGAGTTGTCCCTTGTCGGTCTGGGTATGGTCTTCGAGTTTCAGGTCCACTCCGGGCAGGATGTACATGCCATGGACGCGATGCTTGGGCTCATTGATAGTCGCGCCCAGACAGAGCCCTACCGATACGAGCGGATGCTTGCCGGTACTGTCGCGAAAAACCATCGTTAGATAGCAGGTGGCATGGTCGCGGACGTTCTCGTCGTCGCGGTAGTACCCCAGCAGATACTCGCGGATCGAGCGTCCCCCTTTCTGCCCGCCGGACTGGGCGTTGAGGTCGATTGCCTTCTGGTCGCCACCGTGGAGCACGATCTGCATGGCATCCAATACCGCGGACTTACCCGAGCCGTTCGGTGCGACGATGGCCGAGCTGCTGCCGAAGTGCAGCGTGGTGGCCGAGAACAGATAGAACTGGACGAGGTGGAACTTTTCAAGCAGATACATCGTCGGACTCCTCCGGTTCGGCTTCCCCTTCTAGCTCGTCAGTGCCCGTCTGCTTGCGCAGGCCTTCGAGCTGTCCGAGCCACTCCTTGGTCACGATGTCCGAGATCGCCGGGTGGATCATGACGCTGAAGGGCTGTGTGTGGTCGACATCACTTTCGTGCTTGCGTGCAACCCCCCAGCGCTCGAGATCGGCGATCAGCTCGCGGAGCTCGCCCGTCTTGGGGAACTCGTAGCCCGTCATTCCCTGATAGGCCTCCTGCAGGTCCGGCAGTTCGACGTAGGCCTCGCCGAAGTCGCCCTCCTGGCCGTTGAACCTCACGCGGTGATAGATATCGGCTAGAACCAGTACCATCAGGGTGACGGTCTTGGAGGCCTTGTTCTGGTTCAGGACATGTCGTGTCTGGGCGACGATGTACCGGAATTGAGTGTTGTGGCGAAGACTGATGCCAAGTGGTTCGAGTACCTGCTTGAACTCGCGCAGATGCTCCGCGACCAAGTAGTAGTCCTTGCGGGTGGCTTGCTCGTTCACCGACAACACTTGCGCTGTCACCACTCGATAGGCGGCGCGTTCAAAGTCGTCGATAGTGAACATGCGACTGCTTTCGGCGAGGCGTTCCCAAATCGAGGCCATGTCATCCCACTTTTGTGATGTAGAAGTCGGGCATGTCCAAATACCCGTTGTCGACGTACCTGCCACTGGCGATGCGGAAGGCGTACTTGGGGAGCTTGCCGATCATCCCGTTGCCTTTGCCTCGGACGGAGAGCGCCGTCGCGGCGAGGGCCATGCTGGACAGAGTCTGGACGACCCGGAAATCCTTGATGGACTGGATTGGGAGATCCGATGCCAGCACCTGCAGATTCGTGCTCATCGTCCTGTGCAGGTAAGCGTAGATGTCCTTGGATTGCACACGTCTTGCATCGCGAGCTTGGGCGCGAAGGCGCATGCGGGCTTCCTGTTCGGGCGACATCTGCCGCTGCGCGTCGGCCGCCAGCGGAATGGGGGACCTCCGTTTGCGCGGCTTGAACAACAGTTCTCCAGAAAGCATCTGGCCGGGACCAACTGGTGGGGACACCTCCAGCCCGTCACTGTCCTTCATGCCGGCAATGGCTCGCTTGATGCGGATTTCGAGATGGCTTGGTGCATGCAGGCGATAGTCGATCAATGCAAGCATGCGTCGATTCATACGTCTGAGATCGTCTTCCAGGCGATCTAGGAAATCCTGGAGCCGGCTGAGATCCTTGATGCGACGGAGCGTGCGTTCGAGCCGGTCATCGGCCTGATCACGGTTACCTCCGGTGCGGTGTTCGGCGTACCAGGCCAGCAAGCGATCGCGCTGGTCGCTCAGGGCGATCTCGCTGACCAGTGCGAGCACGGCCGACTTGCGGGCGAGAGGATGATCGGCACCGGCGAGCTGCGCATAGTCCGCCATATAGGTCTTGCCGATGTATTCGTCGAAAATCTGGTGTAGCGCCTGTGCGGTGGTGACATCGGCCGAGAGTCCGCGCATCAGTTCTCGCACACGCAATCCCATAGCAGCCATGCTTCCTACCAAAAGACGGGCCTGCGAGGCCGCCTCATCCAGTTCGTCGCCCGGCTGTGACGACGTCAGCACCCTTTGTAAGGCGCTTTCGATCGATCGCATCTTCGCGCCCACTGGAGGCGGTGAGAACTCGATGAAAACCTGCAAGGTCTCCATGAGCCGGTTCACCACGGTAGGCATGGAGACAACGACAGCCAATCCAACACGCTCTTCGAGTAGCCAGCCTGCTTCGATCAGACGTCTGAGGTAAGTGTGGGCCCGAATGTTGATAGGGGAGTTGGGTGATTCGCCATCTTCCAGTTCCCAAGGATCGTCGTCTTCGAGCAACTGTTCGATGGCGATCAACAGATCCCGGCGATTCCAACCTGCCGCCGGTGGCAGGTCCGCTTCCGAGCCGAAGAATTTGCCGTAGAGCAAGAAAAGCAATCGCCAGTAGTGCACTCGATTGAGTGAAGCCAGCGGTCGGAACAGATCCCTGGGGAGCACATCGAACAAGGGCGGGGTCTGGGTGAGGAACATGGACAGTTATAGTGCTTTCGCTATCATAGCAATATCGCTATATTGGTGATATTGCTATGACTCGCTCCGGCTTGCAACCATCAACTCTGGCCATGCCTGCTCCCGCTAAAAGCCCGGAAACCCTGCGTGCCATCGAGTCGCTTCTTCTCTGGGAGGGCGCTGCGGGCAATGAGCGTGTTCGGGGGCTCTTAGATCTGCACTTCACCACAGTCAGCCGCTTGCTGGCCCAGTATGTCGGCATGAACTCGGTCGGCTTGACGTACTCGACCGCGCAGCGTCGCTGGGTGGCTGATGCTGATTTCAAGCCGCTTCTGACCGCTGGCACGATCGAGGAGTACTTGGCATACACATTGACCGAGCGGCAATTAGAGCAGGCCGTCGTCGTGCGAACGCAACTTGATTTCGGAGCCGTGCACCATCGCGCCTTTGCGATCCTGCATCGGGCGATCCGAGAAGGGGTCGGTGTGACGGCGAAGCATTGCTCAATGCGTAATCCGATGCCTAAGCCCAAGACCTTCTATCCGCATTCGCTGGTCGAAGCAGGGCGGCGGTGGCATGTGCGGGCCTATGTCTCCGAAGCTGGAGGATTCCAGGATCTTGCGCTGACGCGACTGAGCGAATTGACCGTGACCGGCCTCGCGTCACCTGGTGATGCCCAGCGGGATCAGGATATTGCCTGGGCCACACAAGTGGCTCTGCGGGTAGTTCCGCATCCTAAGCTGACGCTCGAACAAAAGCAGATGGTTCGTGCCGAATATCTTGGGGGTTCAGCGGCACGCATAGAAACAGTCAGGGCAGCATTGCTGCCTTACGTCATTCACGACCTTCGCGCGTCTACAGATCCCGCCAAGCAACAGCCTCCGGACTTTGAGCTATGCGTGGATGATGTTGAAAAGCTCTCAAGGTGGTTGATGCCCGGCTCGTAGATCGATTTCAGCGTGGATATCCGAGTTGCTGCCGTAGGATTAGGAAATAAAAAAAAGCCGCCTCTGTACAGCAGGGGCGGCTTTTGAATTGGTGCCCGAGGTCGGACTCGAACCGACAAGCCTTGCGGCGGAGGATTTTCTTACCACTTCGGCTTTCGCCGCCGTCCTGCACGAGGCAGGGCGTTCGTGGTCTGGAGCACGCCTTCACCATAGCACTGCGTGTTACCGCTTGGCCGTAGGTGCCCGCCGTCTGCTCTCTACACCTTCCCACACCTTTCGGCCTGGGCTTGGCTCGGCATTAGCTCGGACTTGCGTCCAGGGCCTTCACCGAGTTTGACGGGCTTCACCTCAAGGATTTCTCCAAGAGGGCTCAAATTTGGTCTGAGTCCTCTGCGTCTACCAATTCCACCACTCGGGCGTGACGCAACCTTACTTCAACTACCTGCTACCACCTGCTTGGCGCCAGTCTGCGCCGCACTGGCTCCTAGTTGGCTCCTGGCTCGAAAGGTGTACTTTCCAATCAGAAGCCAATTTTCCCTTGAAATCTTTGCCTGATGCGGCTTTCGGACGATGAACCTGAGTTAACCAGAGGTAGAAGCACTGGTTTTTGAGTCCGCCGCGTCTACCATTCCGCCACACCGGCATGTGAGCCGCTGCATTATGCCGGGTTCAGTGCACGCGGTCGAGACCCAATTGACGAATATTCCGGTCATACCAGCGATCTTCCGGCAGCGGCTGGAACACGGCACAACGCAGCATGGCGCCGGAATAGATGTGCAGACTTACGGTTACCCCGTTGTCGCTGGGGTTGCGGATGCTGTGGTACTCGTGCGGCGGGATCAGGCTGCCGGCTGAGCCCGCACCGGCCTGGATCGAGCCGATCGGCTGGAAGCAGTAGCGCTGGTCCTGATGTTCCAGTAGCTGGTATTGCACGATGTCGAGTGAGCCATTCCACACGCCTTCGACACACCACATGCCGTCGTGATCGTGGATCGGTGTGCCCTGGCCCGGGCCCCAGGTCATCGCGACCACGCAGTAGCCGTGCTCTTCGCTGCGATACAGCTCGCGGCGGGCGTAGCGGTCGGGGTTGGCTTTGAACACACACTCGGGCAGGGTGACCGACTGCTCGCGAATCATCTGGCACAGGCTGTTGCGCAGGCTGTCAGTGAGCGCGTGGGTGGTGGGCTTGGCCACGGCGTCGTCGATCGCATCAATCAGGATTTGGCTGCCGGGGAAATCCAGGGTAAGCATGTGGTTCTCTGGTGGTACGTGAGGGTAGTCAGCCTGGCTGCGCGGTATTCATGCCGACGTCAGTCAGGCGCTTCAGGAAGCCGCCAATCGCGCGGCTGTAATTGTCGATGTCGACCAGGAAGGCATCGTGACCCTGGGGCGAGTCCAGCGCCACGAATTCCACCTTGGCGCCGGCGGCTTCGAGGCCTTCGGCGATCTGTTCCTGCTGCTGCAATGGAAACAGGATATCAGTGCTGACGCCAATCACCATCGCCTGTTCGATGCAGATGCGCTTGAGCCCTTCCAGCACGCTGCCATGGCCGTATTCGGCGATGTCGAACCAGTCGCTGGCGCGCGAGAGGTAGAGGTAGCTGTTGGGGTCGAAATTGCGCACGAAGCGCTGGGCGTGGCCTTCGAGATAGGACTCGACCTGGAACTCGCGGCCAAATGGTTCGTCCTCGCGTTGCTCGGGGTCGAGCCGGATGCGTGCGAACCGGCCATTCCATTCCATCGCCGAGCGATAGGTGATCACGCCCAGCTTGCGCGCGATGCTCATGCCCATGTCGGGGTAGGTGCCGCCAGCCTCTGCATGGATATCGTAGTTGCCGTCGGCGAATTGAGGGTCCAACCGGATCGCCTCGCGCTGCAGCGAGCGGATGGCGATGGCGAACGGTTGTGCTTGTGGCGCGGTGTCCACGCTGATGTGCGCGCGCACGCCGCCAGGGTGCAGCAGCATGTAGGCCAGTGCACTCATGCCGCCCATCGAGCAGCCGATCAGGCAGGCCAGTCGGGTGATGCCCAGATCGCCGACCACGGCATGGGCCGCGTTGGCGACGTCTTCGAGTGCCAGCTCGGGGAAGCTCAGGCGATAGGGTTTGCCGGTGCCGGGGTCGATCGAGGCGGGACAGGTCGAGCCCTTGTCGCTGCCCAGCGAGTTCACGCAGATCACGAACCAGCGTGAGGTGTCGATCGCCTTGCCGGGGCCGACCATCGCCTCCCACCAACCGGGGCTGGGATCGTCCTTGCAGGATGCCATGTGTGCGCTGGGCGACAGCCCGGTGAGCACCAACACGGCGTTGTCGCGCACCATGTTCAGTGCGCCCCAGGTTTCGTAGGCGATGTGCGCGCCATGCAGTTCGCCGCCGCGCTTCATCGCGAACGGGGAGGGCAGGCGGAAGTAGTGTCGCGCGTCGAGGCCCATCAATGCACTTTGTCGATGATGATCTCGACAGGCGTGTGGCGGCTCACGTCGACGACACCGGCATTGCCTTCCAGGTCGCCGTTCTGGGCAACCGGTTGGCCACTATGGCTGATTCGGGCACCGACGAAAACCTGCGTTACCGACGACAATGTGCGTGTCGGCGTCATCGCCATCGCATCGGTCAGGGTCACCTTGGCAGGCAGCTGACTTGCTTCAAGTCTGGCCACCGCCAGCGGCATCGGCAGGCCGTTCACTGGACGGGCGAAGATGAAGAGGGTATCCCCGGCCGCCAGTTTGGCTTTCAGGTCCGGTGCCAGTGAGACCTGCACTTGCAAGGCCGGGTCGGGCGTTGTCTCGGCGGCGGCATGCGTGGATGCGGCCGCAGCCGGCGCACCGCCGGCACGGGCATCGGCCTGGGTGATCTGCTCGGCGACAGCCTTGGCGACGTCCGAGCCGGGTTCGAGTTGCTGCTGCAGCAGGCGCCAAGTGGCGGCTGCACCGGAGTAGTTCTCTTGCTGGAACTCGCTGGTGCCCAGCAGCCACAGGCCGCGTTGGCTGTCTGGTTGCAACTGCACGGCATGCTTGAGCAGCGCTACCGCGCGTTCCCCGATCACATGGTCGCCTTGCAGCATTGCATCGGCCTCGGCCCAGCCGACCATGGCATCGGCGTTGTTGGGATCGAGCTTCATGATCTGCTCGTACGCATCACGTGCACCAGCGGTGTCGTGCATCATCATGCTGGTCTGCGCCAACAGCATCCATGCCTGCAGGTCATCGGGCTTTTGGGTCAGATGTGCGCGCAACTGGGAAACCGCCTGTTGCATGCTCAGCGGCATGGCGGCCTGGGCGGTAACTCCGTTCAGCGCCGCTGGTGTGCCTATCTTCAGATACAGCCAGCCAGTCGCCAGCGGCAGCACGACCGCGATGGCAAGGATCAGTGCAAATACACCGCGCGAGCGGTTGCTGCGGCGGCCCTGAATAACCAGTGGCAGCAGCAAGGCTGCCAGCGCCACGGCGATCATCGCTGCGGCGATTGCATAAAAGACTATTTTCACCAGTCGTCCCCGTTTCCGGTCGGTGCCTCGATGGTTACATTGCCGCTACGGTTGCGTTTTCTGATGGCGATAACCACCACGGCAGCACCGCCGAGCAGAATCAGTAATGGTCCGAACCACAACAGCCATGTGTCGGGCTGCAATGGTGGGTCGTAGAGCACGTAGTCGGAATAGCGGGCAACCAGATACTGCTTGATCTGCGCGTCGTTTTTGCCCTGCTGCATCAACTTGAAAACCTGGTTGCGCAGGTCGCGCGCGATCGGCGCGTTGGAGTCGGCCAGGGTTTCGTTCTGGCACATGGGGCAGCGCAATTGCGCGGTGAGGTGCTGGAAGCGAACTTCCTGCGCATGGTTGGCAAATGGCAACGGTTCGATCGCCTGCGCGTGGGCAAAGCTTGCGAACGCCAGCAACACCACGAACACGACCTGCAGGAGCGCACCCTGTGCGCGAGTGCCTTTGTGCGTCACCGATGTGAAAAGCGCTCGCGCAAAGGGTGCGCTCCTACCCAATAGGTGCGACATCACTTGGCTTCCTTCAGCATGGCGGCGATGGCGGGCTTCAGTTTCTGCGACACCACGTCGGGGGTGAGCGGGCCGATGTGCTTGTATCGGATTACGCCTCTGGCATCGACGAGAAAACTTTCCGGCGCACCGTATACACCAAAATCGATCGCGGTCTGGCCGGACTCGTCGGCGATCAGCAGGTTGTAAGGGTTGCCGTGTTGGGCCAGCCAGCGCTTGGCGTCCGCGGGTGCGTCCTTGTAGTTGTAACCCACCAGCACCACGCCAAGGCTCGGGCCTTCCGCTTCGAGCACCGGGTGCTCCACGCCACATTCAATGCACCAGCTGGCGAACACGTTGAGCAGGTAGGGCTTGCCCAGCAGGTCCGCCTTGCTGACGGTCTGGGCTGGCTCGTAGAGCTTGGGCAGGTTGAAAGCCGGGGCCGGCTTGTTCAGCAACGGCGAGGGAATCGCGCTCTGGTCGTGCTCAGTGTTCCACCAGATGCCGAAGGCAAACAGCGCCACCAGCGCAAGGAAGCCGAAAAATGGCACCAGACGACTCATGCACGTGACTCCTGAGCCAGCAATTCACTTCCGTCCACGGTTTCTTCCACCCCGCGCTTGATGCGGAAGCGCCGATCGGTGGCGCAGACGAATCCGCCCAGCATCATCAGCACGCCACCGCCCCAGATCCAGCGGATAAAGGGTTTGTAATAGAGCCGCAGCGACCATGCCCCCTGAATATTGCTGGCATCCATCGGTTCGCCCAGCGCCACATACAAGTCACGCGTGAAACCGGCGTCCACCGCGGACTCGGTCTGCACCCGGTCTTCGGCATAAGTGCGCTTCTGCGGACGCATCATCGTGACCTGGCTGCCGTTGCGGGTGACCGAAATCACGCCCTGGTCAGCGTGCCAGTTGGGACCCGTAGTGCGTTGCACACCATCGAAGCGAAGGTCGTAACCGCCGATGTTCTTGCTCTGCCCGGGGGCCATTCGCACATCGCTGCTCACACTCAGCGATTCAGACAGCAGCACCCCGGCCACGAAGACCGCCATGCCGAAGTGGGCCAGCAACATGCCGGCCATTTCGGCCGGATAACGGCGGCCACGAGGTGCATCGCGCCAGCGCTTGTAGGCATAAAGCAGCACCCCGACGGTGATCCAGACTCCGGTGGCCACACCCACCATGGCCTTGATCTGACCGTGGACAAAGAACGCCGCGATGATCGCGCAGGCCGCAGCCGCGATGGCTACGCGCAAGAGCAGGCTCTTCATGGCGGCGGTATCGCCATGGCCCCAGCGCAGGAATGGCCCGAAGGGCATCAGCAGAATCACCGGCAGCATCAGCAATGGAAACAGGAAGCCGAAATAGGGCGGCCCCACCGAGATCCGGCCCATGTTCAGCGCGTCGCCGATAAGCGGGAAAAGCGTGCCCAGCAAGACCATGGCCGCCGCCACCGTGAACATCAGGTTGCCGATGAGCAGCACCGTTTCACGCGACAGCAACTGGAAGGCCTTGCCGCCGGCAACCTTGGGCGCACGCAGCGCATAGAGCAGCAGCGAGCCACCGACCACGATGGTAAGGAAGGCCAGGATGAAGATGCCGCGACGCGGATCGGAGGCAAACGCGTGCACCGAGGTGAGCACGCCCGAGCGCACCAGGAAGGTGCCGAGCAGGCTCAGCGAAAACGCGAAGATCGACAGCAGAATCGTCCATGCTCGCAAACTGCCACGTTTCTCGGTCACCGCCTGCGCATGGATCAGCGCCAAACCGACCAGCCACGGCATGAAGCTGGCGTTCTCCACCGGATCCCAGAACCACCAGCCACCCCAGCCGAGTTCGGCATACGCCCACCAGCTGCCAGCGACAATGCCGAGGGTGAGGAACGCCCAGGCCACGTTGGTCCAGGGACGCGCCCAGCGCACCCAGGCCTGTTCCATTTCGCCACCAAGCAGGCCGGCGATGGCGAACGCAAACGCCACCGAAAAGCCGACGTAGCCGGTGTACAGCACCGGCGGGTGGAAGGTCATGCCCGGATCCTGCAATACCGGGTTGAGATCAGCACCGTCGCCGGGCATCGGCAACAGCCGTCCAAAGGGATCCGACGTGAAGATGATGAAGGCCAGGAAGCCCACCGCGACCAGGCCCATCACGGCCAGTACGCGCGAAGCGAAAACTTCGGGCAGCTTCTGGCTGAAGGCGGCCAGCGCCACGGTCCATACATTGAGGATGAGGATCCACAGCAGCAGTGAACCCTCGTGCGCACCCCACACTGCCGCGATGCGGTAGTACCAGGGTAGTGCCAGATTCGAGTTGTCTGCCACGTAGCGGAGCGAGAAATCAAAATGCAGGAATGCCCAGACCAGGATGCCGAACGCGATCGCCACGAATACGGCCTGACCCGCCGCCGCCGGCCGCGCGACGGCCATCAGTGCGCGGTTGCCGCGCCAGGCGCCGATCAGTGGCAGGACACCCTGCGCCAACGCCAGCAGCAGGGCAAGGATCAGCGCGATCTGGCCAAGTTCGGGGGTCATGGCATCTTGTCCTGCGCGGCGGCCGCGTCTTCGATTTTCTTGTTGGCGTGCGCCTTGGCCATGGCGTCCTTCAGCTCTTTCGGCATGTAGGTTTCGTCATGCTTGGCCAGCACTTCGGTAGCGACGAAGTGCGCGTTGTCCATGTAGCCGGTGGCGATCACCGACTGGTTGTCGCGGAACAGATCGGGCAGGATGCCTGTGTATTCCACCGGCATGGCGCCACCGGCGTCGATGACGGTAAAGGTGACCTTGAGCGACTTGTCGCTGCGCTGGATCGAGCCGGCCTTGACCATGCCACCGAGACGGAAAGTCTTGTAGCCGCTGGCTTGGCCTGACTGCACCTGGCTCGGCGTAAGCAGGTAGTTCATGTTGTTCTGCAGGGCAACGACCACCAGTACGGTAGCGACGGCGGCCGCCGCGAGAATCAGCAACACGATGACGAGTCGACGTTTGCGGGTGGGATTCATGGGCATGGTCGTGAGCCGCCTTGCTCAGGTTGTCGGTGGTGTGGGAAAAGAGCTGCCAGTATTGCCGGCAGCGCGCGCGCTTTGCCGGGCCAGGCGGGCGCGCAACTCGCGCAACTCGCGGCGTCGGCGCAGGCGCGGCGCAATGGAGTCGGCGATCAACACGATGAAAAACACGGCGTAGGCTGGCCAGACGTAACTGGCATAGCCACCCATCGCGAAAAAACTCTGCACGGCGCTCATCGGTCGCTCTCGCTGGCGGCGATCTTGCGCACCCAGTCCTTGCCACTTTCCATCGACAGCAGATCGGTCTGCGCACGCAGGAAAAGGCTGGCGGCGTAATAAAATTTGGTGGCCAGGGTCATCGCCAGCAACGGCCACAGCATGTCCCAGGACATTTTCGAATGACCGAAAATATTGACCGTGCTGCCCTGGTGCAAGGTGTTCCACCAGTTCACCGAAAAATGCACGATCGGCACATTGATGATGCCGATGATCGCGAGAAATGACGCGGCGCGCGCGCCCTGGCGGCGATCCTCGAACGCCTGGTAAAGGCCGATCACGCCCAGATAAAGGAACAGCAGCACCAGTTCGGACGTGAGTCGGGCATCCCAGGTCCACCAGGTGCCCCACATCGGCTTGCCCCACAGCGAGCCGGTGACCAGGGTGATGAAGGTAAATGCCGCGCCGATCGGGGCCGATTGCATGGCCACCACCTCGGCCAGCTTGATGCGCCAGACCAACGCAACGAAGGCCGATACTCCCATGACGGCGTAGATGAACATGCTCATCCAGGCGGAGGGCACGTGGATGAAGATGATCCGGTAGGCGTCACCCTGCTGGTAGTCGGCCGGGGCGAGCACCAGGCCGCCGTACAAACCGATGGCGCCGAAAACCACGGCGAGGGCCAGGGCCCAGGGACGCAGGGCGCCGGCAAAACGATAGAACGTCGGTGGCGAGCTGAGCTTGTGCAACCAGAGCGGGATCCAGTTCGACATGAGAAATAGGGCTCAGGAGTCCAGGGCAATTCGAAGGGCGACAGCACAGGCCAGGGGCGCAAGTACCAAGGTCAGCACCAAGGTCGCGGCCAGCCAGCTGATCGGCGCGATCCATGGCAAGCCTTGCTGTGCCGCCGCCACTGCACCCGCCGCAAAGATCAGGGCCGGCACGCACAAGGGCAGCAGCATCAAGGCGAGCAGCATACCAGAGCGCCGGGTGCCGGCCGTCAGCGCAACCAGTACCGCACCGAATAGACTGAGCAATGGCGTGGACAGCAGTAGCGCAAGCAGCAGAACCGGAATCACGCTTGCAGGCAGATGCAGCATCGCCGCCAGCAGCGGGGTGATCACGATCAGCGGCAGTGCCGTCGTGAGCCAGTGGGCGAGAATCTTCATGGCCAGCATGACGGCCAGCGGCTGCGGAGCAAGCACGAGTTGTTCCAGTGAGCCGTCGTCGATGTCGCTGGAGAACATCGCATCCAGCGCCAGCAGCATGGCCAGCAGCACGGTAACCAGGATGACGCCGCCGGCGATGCGCTGCAGCAGGGTGTCCTCCGGACCCAGCGCGAAGGGGAAGAGCATGGTGACGATCAGTGCGTACAGTACCGGCATCGCAATATCGCTGCGACGGCGCCAGGCCAGGGTGAGGTCGCGCTGCAGCATGGCCTTGCATGCACTGAGCAGGCCCGGACGATTCACGCGTGCATCCGGATGTGGCGCGGCTCGCCACCGTGAAAACTCACTGCGCCATGGCTGGTCACCAGCGCGGCACCGCCGGCGGCAGTGTGGGTCTCGAGGAGCTGGTTCACCAGCGCGATGCCGGTGCGGTCGAGATTGGCGTAGGGCTCGTCGAGCAGCCACAGGCTGGCGGGCAGCAGCAGCAGTCGGGCCAGCGCGGCGCGCTTCTTCTGTCCGGCGGAAAGTCGCCGCACGGGTTCGTCCTCGTAACCGCGCAGGCCGATCGCTGCCAGCGCGGAGGCTGCACCCATGCTCTCGCGACTGCCGTGCAGGCCTGCGACGAAACGCAGGTTTTCGCGCGGGCTGAGATCGCCTTTGAGACCCAGTTGATGGCCAAGAAACAGAATATCGCCGGCACAGTTGTCACGCTGAAGCGGCGCTCCGCGCCAGCGCAGCTCGCCCGCGCCCACATGCAGCAGACCGGCCAGCATGCGCAGCAAGGTGGTCTTGCCGCTGCCATTGTCACCCTCGATCAGGGCCAGTTCGCCAGCATGCAACTGGAAATCCAGCGGTGCGAACACCGCTTCGTCCTGGCGGTGAAAGCTCAGGGCTTGCGCTTCAAGCAGTAGCACAGCAGTGGGGGTGGCGGTCATTTCCCTGATTGTCCGCAATGCGGAGCATGCTTGTCCATGCGGCGTACTGCCACTGGGCAGGATTACCCCAACACGCGCAGAAGCGCGGCACTCCCGGCCTCGCCATGCACATAGGCCAGTTGTCCGTATGCGCTGGCCAGCTGGTCCAGCTCGGCGACATCGGGCCCGACCACGAACAGGCTGGGTTCGATCCAGCCCGAACTGCCCACGCCGATGGCCGGGCGCACGAGAGCGTCGGGCTGGGCCTGCAGTGCGGCCAGCAGGTTGGACTGGGCGGCCAGGTTTTCTGCGGGTGGACGGCGGCGTGCCTGCGGATTCCACGCGGTGATGAAAGCCCACGGACGTGAACCGACCAGTTCCACGAGGTCCGCCGGCAAGGGCAGGTCCACCCGTATCGTGGCCCAGGCCACCATGTCGAGATTCACGTGGTAGGCGGCGGCACGGAATGCTTCAAGCAGTGCGTCATCCATGGCGAAGAGGCGGCAATGGCGGCAGCTTCGACAGGAACAACCGTGCCGCGGCGTCGATGTCGATGTCCGACACATTCGCCGTGGCTTGCAGCAGTTGTTCCAGCAACTGGTCCTGCGCACGACCACGCTGGAGCGCGTAGTCATACGGTAGATGGGTGAAGGTCACCATGCGGTAGCGCGCCATGTAGTAAGCGGGGATCCGGGCCGCCAGCAGGCCGCCGAGTTCACGTTTGGCCAGGTAATGCGGGTCAGCCACAGAGTCGCGCATCTCGACATAGTTTTCCAGCGCCATGCAGGCGATGGCGTTGGTGTCTGGCTGTCGCACGCGCTGGAACTCGGCGAACACGTCGGCGCTGTCGTCCGGGGCGGCCGCCAGCAGGTTGGCCAGCACCATGGTGTCCTCGAAGCCGCAATTCATGCCCTGGCCGTGGAAAGGCACGATGGCGTGTGCGGCGTCGCCAATCAGCAGGGCGTGCCCGTCCACATGCCAACGCTCGAGATAGAGCGTGGACAGGCTGCCGACCGGGTTGCTGTCCCATTCCTCATCGAAACGCGGAATCAGCGGCAGCAGCCCCGGAAACTGTTCGTTGAAGAACACGGCGGCGGCATGCGCGTCGGGCAGGGTGGCAAAGCTGGGGGCGGCTCCCTGGCCGGGCAGAAACAGGGTCACCGTGAAGCTGCCCTCGGTGTTCGGCAGCGCAATGCACATATAGCCGCCGCGCGGCCAGATATGCAGGGCATGCGGTTCCAGTGCGTACTGGTCGTGACCGCCGCTGAGTTGCCGCACGGCTGCCGGGAGTTCGCCGGCGGCCGGGATCTCCAGCTCCTTGTAGCCATGGCCGAGCGATTCGACGCGCTCGCCCAGCGGGGTATGCGCGTGCATGGCAGCCCGCAGCGCCGAGCCGGCGCCATCGGCGCCGATCAGCAGGCCGACCTGCTTGTCGCGTTCGACGCCGTCGTTGCCGGCAAGGCGGATGCGATGCGCGACGAAATCGGCGGCGACCAGCCCTTGTCCGAAATGGAGTTGCACGCCTGCTGCTTCGGCCGCGTCCAGCAGGAGGATATTCAGCGCGCCGCGCGAAACCGACCAGATCACCTCGCTGTCGTCCACGCCGTAACGCTGCAGGCCGCTGCTGCCCTCACGATCATGCACCATGCGCCCGCGCATCATCACGGCGCGCTGCAACACATCGTCGGCAAGCCCGGCCATGCGCAAGGCCTGCAGGCCCCGCTCGGCCAGCGCCAGGTTGATCGAGCGCCCCCCAAGGAAGCCCGCTCGCCGCGGATCGGGTCGCTTCTCGTAGACCTCGACCGCAAAGCCACGCTGTGCCAGCTGCAGCGCCAGCAGTGCGCCGACCAGGCCGCCGCCAATGAGGGTGATGGGTTGCTGCGCCATGCTGCGATCCGGGAAGAGGAATCCGCTCACTGTTCCGCAAGCGGCGCCCAACTGCAATCCCGCCGGCACGCTGCAGCAACAGGGTAGCGCCGCCCATGCATGCCTCGATGGCGAGCGGCCACATGGCTGGCGTGCGCCAAGTGCCTTCGATTCAGTCGATCAATCGATTGCCAACGCCTGCTTCAAGGGGCGTTTCAGCACACTCGCCAGCACGCCGCCTATGGCCGCGATGCCTGCATGCATGGCCCAGAAGGCGGCGGGGGTCATGTGCTCGTAGAAGCCGCCCAGCCAGCCGATGATCGTGTTGCCCACGAACAGGGTCAGGAACACGGCCCCCATCATCGTCGCCTTCACCGACGCTGGCGCGGCACGCGACACCAGAGCGAGCAGGGTAGGCCAGTAATACAGGAAGCCGATGCCGAGCAGGATGTCGTAGCACAGCGGCACCAGCGGCGACGTGCGCGCGCTGACCAGGCAGGCGCCGACCAGCAGCAGGTTGGCCGTCGCCGTCAGCCAGGCACCCATGGCGATCTTGCCCAGGTCGTCCGGCTCGGTTCCGCGCATCGCCTGGCGTCGCCACAACGCGAACAGCAAGGGCACACCCAGGATGCTGGCCAGCGGGTCGATCGAGTTGAACCAGGCGACCGGTACGTGGAAGCCGAGCAAGCTCAGGTTGACGCTGCGACTGATCCAGATCAATGCCAGGTTGGTGTTCTGGTAATAGCCGATGCTCTGGAAGATCGTGATGGCGGATACCACGGCCAGCGCGCCGACGACGCGCCACTGGCGACGATCAAGCGGCGCCATCCTGGGCTTCGCAATCGCCCGGGGGCGGTCCCGCGGCAGGTATCGGAAGCCGGCGATATAGGTCAGCAGGCCAATCAGCATCAGCACCCCGGCCAGACCGAAACCAGCGTGCCAGCCATAAAGCTGGGCCAGCAGTCCGCACAGCAGTGGTCCGACCACGGCGCCCACATTGATGCCGATCGAGAAGATCGCGAACGCGCGGGTACGTCCGTCGCCGTCTGTCTCGGCATAGAGCTCGCCGACCTGGGTCGAGATGTTGCCCTTGAGCAGGCCGCAGCCGACGATCAGCAGCAGCAGCGCGAGCAGGAACGAGGCATCGAACGCCATTGCCAGATGGCCTGCGCTCATCAACACCGCACCGATCATCACCGCCAGCCGACGTCCCACCCACCGATCGGCGACCCAGCCGCCCAGTACCGGGGTGAAGTAGACCAGGCCGGTATACAGCCCCAGAATCTGCGAGGCCAGCGCCAGGGTGGTCATCGGTCCGAACACCGACTCCAGCGCGGAACGGAATGCCGTGAAGCCCGCAATATGCTCGACATGGCCCGGCAGCAGCAGCGCCTGGCTCATGTAGAGCATCAGGATCGCGGTCATGCCGTAGTAGGAAAAACGTTCCCACGCTTCGGTGAAACTCAGGTAGGCCAGGGCCATCGGCTGGCCAAAGAACCGGCGCGATTGATCGATGATTGCTGTGCTCATGCGTCCCCCGGCGTAGGGGAGAGCCTAGTCGGAATCAGGGCGCCATGTACACGGCATTCGCTCGACCATGCTGCCGCGGCGAGCGTTCGCGCCGCGTGCCGGATGGCGACCTGATGCCCGGCACTCAGAAGCTCATGAAATAGCCGCCGTTGACCGGCAGGTTGATCCCGGTGAGGTAGCCGGCGTCGTCGGCGGCCAGAAAGCTGACCGCGCGGGCGATGTCGCCGGGCGTGCCGAGGCGACCCACCGGGATGTCGGCGATGATCTGTTCGCGTATCTCGGCCGAAACGGCAGCCACCATCGGCGTGTCGCAGTAGCCTGGGGAGACGGTGTTGACGGTGACGCCCTTGCGTGCGGTCTCGCGAGCCAGGGCCATGCTGAAACCGTGTACGCCGGCTTTGGCGGCGGAGTAGTTGGTCTGGCCGAACTGACCGGTCTGGCCGTTCACCGAACTGATGTTGACGATGCGGCCGAAGCCGCGGCTGGTCATGCCGTCGACCACGTGGCGACACATGTTGAATACGCCGTCGAGGTTCACCCGCATCAGCTCGTGCCACTGCTGCGAGGACATCTTGCGCAAGCTGGTATCGCGGGTAATGCCGGCCGCGTTGACCAGCACATCGATGCGGCCGTGCTGCTGCTCGATACGGCTGATCACTTGCCGGCACTGCTCGAAGTCGCTGACGTCCGCTGGCTCGAACTCGACGGCACCTTCGAGATCAGCCATGTCGCTGCGGAAACCCTGCACACGCTCGGCGCGTGCGGCGAGATCCAGCGCGATGACGTGGCAGCCGGCGCTTGCCAGTTGACGGCAGATCTCCGAGCCGAGGCCGCCGATGCCGCCGGTGACCAGGGCGATGCGTCTGGAATTTTCGGTTTGCTTCATGGATGGTCGGTCTTCAGGCGTGGACATGCCGCGGGACAGCAAATGCTGTCCTGCGGCGGTCGGAGATAGGGGATGCTGCGGGTGCGAGATATCGCACCGCCGCAGACGTCAGGCTTAGCCGGACTTCTTGTCGCCGCGGGTGTTACCCGGCGTGGGCATCACTTTTGCGGCCGTGTCCATCAGGCCGCGCTGCATGGCCTGAAACGCGGCCATGTTGCGCTCGGTCAGGTCATTCAGCGTGTTCCATGGGGTCTGCCCCATCAGGCTGTTGAGCTGGCTGCGGAACTGGGTCTGCTGATCCAGGAACACCTGCAGGCTGCGTTCCAGGTAAGGTCCCATGAAGCCCTGCAGCGAATCACCGTAGAAACGGATGATCTGGCTCAGCAACTGCGGCGAGAGCATGGGCTGACCCTTGTCCTCATGCTCGGAGATGATCTGCAGTAGTACCGCGCGGGTGAGATCTTCACCGCTCTTGGCGTCGCGAACTTCGAAGTCCTCGTTGTCCATCACCAGCTGGCGGACTTCCTCCAGCGTGATGTAGCTGGAGATTTCCGTGTCGTACAGACGACGGTTCGGGTACTTCTTGATGGTGCGTTTGGTTTGTGCCATGTCGCACAAGCTAGCAGAAGATATTGCGCTGCACCAGCCGGGGGCATGACGAATGCTGCGGCGGGCAAGGTGCAGCAATTCAGTGGCCACCAGCCCGGCCCGCACTGCCAAAGGGCGGGCGTGCAAACCACAATACCGGAATCAACATGACGAACAGAATCGAACAGGCCAGGAATACGTCGTTGACCGCCAGAGTCAGTGATTCCCTGGTAAGCAGCTGGTCGATCACGCCCAGGCCCTGACTACGCGACATGCCGTCATGGGTCAATTGCTGCAGGAACTGGGTGGTCGCCGGATGCGCTGCCGTGATGTTTTCGGTGAGCGTGGCATGGTGCTGTTCACCCCGGTGCTGCCACAGGGTCACCATGAGCGCGGTCGATACGCTTGATCCCATGGTGCGGCAGAAGTTGGAAAGGCCCGATGCGCTGGCGATCTGGTCCACCGGAAGGCCTGAAAGATAGACCTGGTTCAGCGGAATGAAGAAGCACGGAATCGCCAGGCCCATCACGAAGCGCGGCACGATCAGGCTGGAGAATGATGCGCTGCTGTCGAAGGTGGAGAACCAGTACGCCGTTCCGGCGAACACCAGGAAAGCGAACGTCACCACCGCGCGCAGATCGAGCCGGTGCATGTTTTTACCCAGGATCGGTGCAATCAGGAACGCCAGGATGCCGACCGGCGCGGTGGCCAGCCCAGCCCAGGTAGCGGTGTAGCCCAGCGTGAGCTGAAGCCACAGCGGAAACACCACGTTGATGCCGAAAAACGCGAACATGCCCAGCGACAGGCTGATCACGCCGACCGTGAAATTGCGCTGCTTGAACAGCGACAGGTCGACCACCGGATGCTTGGCGTGCAGTTCCCACACGATCAGGAAGGTGATGCAGATCAGGGCGACCAGACCCAGGGTCAGGATCATCGGCGAGGAGAACCAGTCGTGGTCGTTGCCATTGTCCAGCATGAACTGCAGCGCGCCCACACCCACCACCAGCAAACCCAGGCCAACCATGTCGATCGGTGTCCTGGCGGTCCTGGTTTCGCGCTTGCGCAAAAGTACCCAGGTGACGACGGCCGCGGCCAGGCCGACGGGAACGTTGATGTAGAAGATCCAGGGCCAGCTGAAATTGTCGGTCAGCCAGCCACCGAGGATCGGCCCGAAGATCGGTGCCACCACGACGGTCATGGCCCATAGCGCCAGCGCGATGCCCTGTTTTTCCCTTGGATAGTTCGACAGCAGCAGGGTCAGCGACAAGGCGACCATCGGCCCGGAGCCGGCGCCCTGCAGCAGGCGCCCGATCACCAGCATCGGCATGCTGGTGGCCAGTCCGCACAGCATCGAGAACACCACGAACAGCAGTACCGAGACGACGAAGGTCTTCACCTCGCCGAAGCGACGCGCCAGCCAGCCGGTCAGCGGCTGCATGATGGCGCTGGCCAGCGCATAGGAGCTGATCGTCCAGGTACCCTCGCTGGGGCTCACGCCCAGGCTGCCGGCAATATGCGGAACGGCGACGTTGACGATCGTCATGTCCAGCACTTCCATGAAGGTGCTGAACGCAACCGCGATCGTCAGCAGGGCCAGCGGGCCGCCGTGCATGGGTTTGAGCGGGGCAACGTCATCGGGCGTGGCAGCCATCGTCAGGTCTCAGTTCACTTGCCGGCGTGCGCAAGATTGGCGCGGATGATCTGCATGGCTTCGGCGTCGGCCTTGCTGGCCATCTGCTCGTAGACGTCGGTTTGTGCCACCACCGGATGCTCCTTGGTCGCGCTCAGCACGCCGCCCTTGTCGTCACGGATATCGATCGTGGCATCGGCGGACAAGCCAACCCTGAGCGGGTGCTGGTCGAGTTCCTTGTCGTCAAGCGCAATGCGCACGGTGACCCGCTGCACTACCTTGATCCAGTTGCCGGTGGCGTTCTGCGCCGGCAGCAGGGAGAACACGCTGCCGGTACCGGCACCAATGCCGATGACCTTTCCCTGATAGTCAACGTCACTACCGTAAAGGTCGGAAACGATGGTGGCCGGCTGCCCGATGCGGATGTGGCGCAGCTGGCTTTCCTTGAAGTTGGCGTCGATCCAGAGGTTGTGCAACGGGATCACGGTCATCAGTTGCTGGCCGGGTTGCACGCTGTTGCCCAGTTGCACGCTGCGTTGCGCCACATAGCCCGATACGGGGGCGTAGATCGTGTTGCGCCGGGCGGCAATCCATGCCGCGCTGAAGTTGGCGCGGGCCTGCATGACGGCGGGATTCTGCGCGATGTCGGTACCTTCGATCGCGGCATGGGCAGCGCTGGCCTGCGCCTCGGCAGCAACCATGGCAGCGCGGGCTTGCGCCACGGCGTCGCGCAGATGCTGCACGATCTCCGGTGATTCCGCATGTGCAGCGAGCAGGGGCAGATGACGCTTCAGGTCGGCGTCGGCCTTGTCCAGCGCGATGTGGCTGGCGGCCACCTGAGCGTCGGCACCGCTGGCCGAGCTGGTCTGCTGGCGCACGCCACGCACAGCCTGCGCCAGCGCGCTGCGAGCCTGTTCCAGGTGCACCTTCGCGTCGGTGTCGTCGAGCTTCACCAGCACCTGGCCCGCATCGACGTGTTGGGTGTCGTCGGCGAGGATCGCCACCACCGTGCCTGGCACCTGGGCCGAGATCGCCACCTGGTTGCCGCCGACATACGCGTTGTCGGTCTTCTCGCGGGTGGAGAACACGAGCGTCCACAACAGAAACCAGATCAGCCCGCCGAGAACGAACACACTGCCCACGATCAGCAGGGCCCGACGGCGTTTGGCCGGTTGTTTGGCGGCCATGCCGCTGTCGTTGGCGTCCACGGGCGGCGTGCTTGAATCAGTGGCGCTCATGGTTGGCGGCTCCGGCGGTGGCAGTAGTGGAAGGGGATGCGGGGCTCGGTTCGGGTGTTTGATAACCGCCGCCGAGCGCCTTGATCAGGTTCAGGTCCACGCTCAGCGCCTGTGCCTGCAACTGCGCAGCCGCATCACGTTGCTGCAGCAGTTGTGCCTGCGCAGCGAGGCTCTCGCGGGCATCACGCACGCCCTGGCGGACGCGGGCTTGTGCGCTGGCCAGCAATTGCAGGTCAGCGTCGAGCTGGATCTGTTGCTCGTGGCGACGGGCAACGAGTTGTTCGGCGCTGAGGACCTGGGTCGCCACTTCGCGCGCCGCAGCAAGTACGGTGCTGTCGTACTGCGCCACCGCCGCATCGAGCTGCGCCTTGCTCACGCCATAGTTGGCCCGCAGCGAACCGCTGTTGAAAATCGGCAGGTTCAAGGCGGGGGTCACGGCGAAGGTGCGACTTCCTGTGGTCATCAGTTTGCCGAGATCAATGCTGGAAAGTCCCGCCAGGGCGCTGATGCTGAGGTCGGGGAAGAATTCACCGCGGGCAGCATCGGTGTTCCTGAGTGCCGCCTCGACCTGCCAGCGGCTGGCAGCGATATCCGGGCGGCGTGCGATCAGGTCCATGCTCGCGCCAGGCGGCAGCCCGCCGTCCACGGCCGGCAGAGGACGTGGCTGCAAGGGTGGCAGTTGCGCCGGCGCGATGCCAAGCAGCGAGGCGAGGGTGACCCGGCGGATGCTCGCCGAGCCGTCGATGGCCACGCGCATCTCGCGCACGGCGGCGATCTGTGCGCGGGCCCGCTGTGCTTCGTCAGGAAGGTCCACGCCCTGCTTTACGCGCAACCCGGCAATCGCGGAAAGTTCTTGCTGGGTGGCGAGCAACTGATCGGCAATTTTCAGCCGGTCCTGGTCAGCCTGCCAGCCGAAGTAGGTATCGGCCACGGCATATTCGATGGCCAGCGCAGCAGCGCTGTGCTGAGCCTCGGCTGCGCGAGCCTGGTCAAGGGCGGCCGCCATGGTGGCCCGCTTCTTTCCCCACCAGTCAAAGTCGTATTGCAGTTGCACGCCCAGGTCGGCCTGGTTGTACCAGCTGAAGCCCAGGAACTGGCTTGGAATCAGGCCATGGTTGCTCAGACGCTGGCGCGCGACCTGGACGCTGCCATTGAGCGAGAGGCCCAGCTGCGCTGCGGCAAGACGGGCGGATTCGCGGGCGTTTTGCACCCGGCTTTGCGCCAGTGCCAGATCCGGCGACTGCTGCAACGCGCGCTCCACCAGCTCATTGAGCTGAGGGTCGTTGTACTGCTGCCACCACTGGGCCGCGGGCCAGCCGGCACGCTCAGGTGCCTGCAATCCAGCGAGTGGTGCTTCATCACGCAGTGCCGGTTGCGCGAGTTTCGCAGGTGCGCCGACGCAGGCCGCCAGCATCAACAGCGTCGCCGAAGCCAGCGCGTTGCGAGTGCAACGCCATACGTGCTTCATCGTGAGTTCCTTCATGGCATGGGGGCTTCGTTGATCTCATCGATATTCCTCGCCAGCTTGCGCAGCAGTCGACCCAGTTGGCGTTTGTCGGCTTCGCTGAAGTCGGTGAACAGGCCGTCGATGTGCGGGAACATCGGTGGAAACATCTGCTGCACGAAGCGCTGACCGGCTGCGGTCATGCGAATCTGCACGCGCCGGCGGTCTTCCTCGCTGGAGCCGCGCGTAATCAGGCCGCGTTTGACCAGGGTGTTGGCAATCCGGGTCATGTTGGTTGCGCCCTGGGTCGCCAACTCGCACAGCTCACCCGGTGTCGAGCTGCCGTGCGGCCGGCTGTAAAGGATCATCAGGGTGAGGAACTCGCTGTGATTGAGCTTGTATGGCTTGAGTTTTGCGGCCAGTCCCTCTTCCATGCGGCTGCCCGTCATCAACGCCAATCGGCACAGTCGCGCCTCCATGGCAGGCAGCGACGGGATGATCTGGTTCACCCGTTCGATACCTTCATCCATCAGCATGATGCAGTGTGTCAGGCGTGCCATTTCACCAAGTCATATTTCATTAATGAAGTAAAAGGTAGCAAGCCGCGAGCGCAGGCGGCAAGCAGCATTTCAGAGGATGGTTGGCTGCGGCGGCAGGCGACCGGGCAACGGAGCGTCGAGATTGAACAAGCGTCTTGCATTGGCGCTGGTGGCGTGGGCCACTTCAGCCTCGGTTTCGCCTCGCAGGCCCGCGACGCAGCGCAGCACTTCCGCCACGCGAGCCGGCTCGTTGCGTTCGCCACGGTGCGCCGCGTCAGGCTGGTCCGGGGCATCGCTTTCCAGCAACAGGAATTCAATGGGCATGCTGGCAACGATTCGACGCAGTCGTTGCGCCCGTTCGTAAGTGACCGGGCCGCCAATGCCAAGGTGAAAGCCGATATCCCACAAATGCCGTGCCTGCTGCTCGCTGCCGGAAAAACTGTGGACCACGCCGGCCATGGCGCCGGTGCGGCGCAGGGTAAGACTCACTTCTTCCAGTGCCCCGCGCGCATGCACGATCACCGGCAGCTTGCGCTCGCGCGCCAGTTCCAGCTGACGGGTGAAATACAGCCGCTGCTGGTCGTGATCCAGTCCGTCCACATGAAAGTCCAGCCCGATCTCCCCGACCGCGACGACGCGGGAGGCATCGAGCCATGAAGACAGTGCGTCGACATGTTCGGGTGCATGGTTGGCCAGGAACATGGGATGCAGGCCATAGGCAGGGTGGATTTCGGGGCGATGGTCGGCCAGTTCGCGGATTCGCACCCAGCTTTCGAAATCAACCCCGGGGACGATCATCGAGTCGACGCCCGCCTGAAAAGCACGATCAATGACGGCATCACGATCGCAGGCAAAGGCGTCGTCATCCAGATGGACGTGGCTGTCGATGAGTCGAGGCATGCAGCGGATTCCATGAACGGATCGAGCGTCAGGCGACGCTTTCGTGAAGATAATGTAACGGGTATGAGCTAGCTCGTATTCAGTTGTATACGTGTTCAATGCCTCGCAGGTAATTGCGTTCCGCGGAGCCTCGCGAGGCACGACAAGCAAAAATGGGAGAGTGTGCTGATGAACAAGATGATGGCGAGGGCATTGCCCTTTGGAATAGCGGCGGCCCTTCTCGTGGGTCTTTCGGGCTGCAACCGCGAGGCCGATGCAGGTGTCGACAACGGCACGGCGGATACAGGCATGAGCGCGGATGCGGGGGTCAAATATGCCAGGGTGGTCGATGTTGAGCCCGTACGTTCCAGTTCAAACCACCCGCGCCAGGTCTGTCGCGATGAAACGGTGACGCACACCGCACCGCCCAAGGACCAGCACCGCATCGTGGGCACCGCGATCGGTGCGGTTGCAGGTGGTTTGCTTGGACACCAGGTGGGAGGGGGCAGGGGCAAGACGCTTGCCACGGTCGCTGGCGCTGTTGGTGGCGGATATGCCGGCAACCGCATTGAGGCAAGTCGTCAACACCCGCAGGTCACCACGTCGGTCGAGCGCAAATGCTCAACAGTGAATGACACCAGCAACAAGATCGTCGGCTACGACGTGAAGTACGTTTACAAAGGTGTCGCTCGCACGGTGCGGATGGATCATGACCCGGGCGACAAGGTTCAGGTTCAGGAGGGTGTGACCGCGGTATCCGATGCGCGTTGAATTTTTTCCATGAAAAAGGAATCCAGTCCATGAATTCACTCACCACGAAATTCGCGCTGGCCGGTACGCTTGCGGCCGGTCTTGCGCTCTCCGGTTGCGTTACGGCGCCCCAGGGCAGCAACTACAACCGTGGTTACGCGGCCCCCGGTGGATACACGAACCAGAGTGTGCAATGCCGCTCCTGCGGAGTGGTCCAGGAAGTGCAGCAGGTTTATATCCAGGGGAGCGGCAATGGCGGCACGCTCGGTGCAATCATCGGCGCGGTAGCCGGCGGTGTTCTCGGCAATACGGTGGGCAAGGGCGATGGCCGAAAGGCAGCTACCGTTGTCGGCGCGGTTGCTGGCGGCGTAGTCGGTAACCAGGTCGGCAAGGCCAATAGTGGCGATACGCCCGCCTGGCGCATCGTCGTACGGCTTGATGACGGCCAGTACGCAACGGTGACCCAGCGGGAGAATCCGGGCGTTCGCCATGGCGACTACGTCGAAGTTCGCGGGGGTCATGTCTACCCGCGCTGATCAATGACAAGGTGATCATGTTTGGATGTTTATACGTCCCAAAAAGGCCATCTTCCGATGGCCTTTTTTTTCACTTCATGCTGTCAGTTGACTGCGTAGAAAGCATGGTCGCCAATGGTTACGCTCGGGCGATTGTGTGACCATGAAGGCGAGATGGATGTCGTCGCAAAATGATCGGCGCGGGGCACCAGCATGCGGCGTTGGGCCGCCGGTAGCTGCCAGTTGCGGATCGACCTTCCGGCGATATCCCATGCTTTGTCGAAAGCATCGAAATTGCTGATTTCAAATGCGCCGCTGGTGGTAGTGGTAGCGAACTGGTGTGGAGCTGTCACAACCTGGCAGACGGTCTTGCCGTATTGGCCACGATCAAGACGGCGCATTGCTACCTCGGCGACGGCCAGTTGACCGTTGGTCGGCTGGCTGCGAGCTTCAAGGTAAACGGTGGTGGCCAGACAGGCATGGTCGGCCACGGGCTGAGGTAAAAGCGATGTCAGCCATAACAACATGGAAAGTTTCATGGTTCTGCCTCCAACGTGCTGTACGCGCAAAGCAGACTGAAAGCTTTGAGCGCCGTTGCGGTGGACGGGCGGGCAGGCCGTTCCACCTGGATCTGTCGCGACGACCGAAACTTGTGGTCATCACGCTTTGCCACAGGATTGTGGCGGGTCGAGCGGCGGTTCAATGCCGATCGGGATACTTGTTGCCTTGGCGTTGCGCGGGCCGGTTTGGCCGTGTTGCCTGCAACTTGTGCGCACTCGTTGGAAGCGAGGCGTTGTTCCATCCGATATTTTCACGTCGGGTCGCGCCGATCCGGACTCTTCCGGTTCGTCGCGTGTATCGGCACCCCGTTTTCCGGATGCCGCGATATTCGATCGACGGAGCGTAGTGGCGGATTCCTCCACTGGCAAGTGCCGGGTGCTTCGGATTTAGCTTTTGCTCACGATTCGTTGACAATTTCTTGCGGCTTGAGTTGCCGTCTTCATGCGGGCCAGGAGGCCTCCAGTTCAAGGGCGAGATGGTTGTCGAACATGGAGAAAATCCCTGCGTAAACCTGTTCGACAATGTCGTCGTTGAGAATCAGCAGTGCTTCGTTTCCATGCGATGTGTGAATGCGGTCAAGCACGTGGCCGACCTCGCGTCCTTCGGCAAGAAGTGCGTCACCGATGTTCACAGCTTGCGACAATCTGCCGCGATGCAAGTGCCGTTTGTGGCCGCCGCGAAAATGCAGTCTCGCCACAATTTCCTGGCCGGGGTAGCAACCTTTGTCCACCGCGACGGCGCCCAGTCGTTGCAACGAGAGCGCAGCGGGAAGAAATTCGCGCGCATTCGCCGGAATCAACCAGGGCCAGCCTGCATGCAACTGTGGCAACCGCCACGCGTCATCTTTGATGCCGCTGGTTGAAATTTCCACGCTGTGATCGCCACAAGCAAGTGTCAGTACGTCTTGCTCTTGCCTGATCTCATGCAGGGGCATCGCCGGCCCGGTTGTCAGCAGGCGTGGCTCCATGGCCGTCACAGCGACCTTCGAACGAAACACGAAGCGCTGCAGCGCCGCGGCCAGCGTGAGGGCGTCACCGCCGCGAAGCATCAGCAGATAGCGCTCGTCTTCGAGTCGGACCAGATGAAAGAGCGCGCGCACGCGACCCTGAGGATCAAGCCATGCGCTGAACTGCCATTGTCCGGTGGCGAGTGAGTCAACCTTGCTGCTGAACTGGGCATGCGCGAACGCCCGGGCGTCGGGGCCGTCGAGCAATACGGTCTCTGCGGAATGATGGTTCGACATAGGCGACTCATCTTGGGGGCGGCGCACACAAACACAAGTGACGTGGACAGGTTGCTCGGCTGCACGCCGCGATGGTCGAAGGTTGTGCTGCTATGCCGCAAGTATTAATCTTCGCAGGCTAACAAAAACCATGTCCGATACCACTTCTCCAGCTCAGCCCGCACCTGCCTCCGTTCCCGCGGAAGCCACTGTCGTGCCAGTCACGTCGGTCAAGGAAAAGACGGCTGGAGATCGGCCTGCTCCTGATCCCACCCGCTACGGCGACTGGGAAAAGAACGGCCGCTGCATCGACTTCTGAACGGACGCAACGGCGCTCGTCGCCGGGTGCGTTTCAAACAGGGCCGGTGTGGCGCGGACACCAGCGATTCCACTCAGGATAGCCGCCATGGCAGACACCCAACGACCGCTTTCACCGCATTTGCAGATCTACAAGTGGCAAGTGCAGATGATGTCCTCCATCGTGCACCGCATCACCGGAGTCGCTCTGGCGGCAGGCACCCTGCTCGTCGTCGCAGGTCTGGTACAACTGGCCGCGGGCGAGGAAAGTTACGCGCATTTCAAGGGAGTCGCCGGCAGTCCACTCGGCTTGATCCTCCTGTTCGGCTGGAGTTGGGCCTTGTTCTATCACCTGTGCAACGGCATCCGCCACTTGCTGCAGGACGCCGGTTTCGGTTTCGAAATTCCCCAGTTCCTGCGCTCCAACTGGTTGTCGATCGCTGCCAGCATCGTGCTGACCGTGCTGGTGTGGGCATATGTCTTGATGCAGGGAGGTGCCGCATGAGCGCAAAGGACGTCATCGTGAAGGATCGTCGCAACGCTCTGAAGATCGCTCGCGGACTCGGTTCGTCGCAGTCGGGCGTCGGTCACTGGTGGACCCAGCGTCTGACTGCTGCTGCCCTGGTGTTGCTGGTCGTGTGGTTTGTCGCAACCGCGCTGTGCCTGCTGCATGCCGATTACGCGACCGCTCGCGCCACCGTGGCCAGGCCATGGAATGCCTTGCTGCTGATTGCCTTCGTACTCATCATGTTCTGGCACGCCGTGCTCGGCCTGCAGGTGGTGATCGAGGACTATGTGCATACCCGCTGGAAGGAAGTCGTCCTGCTGGTGGCGATCAAGTTCCTTGCGGTACTCGGCGCGCTCGCAAGCGTGCTGGCCGTACTGCGCATTGCGCTGACCCCATAAGACGCGAGGAATAGGTTTCATGGAAAGCTACAAGATCCAGCAGCATCTCTATGACGTGATCGTGGTTGGCGCCGGTGGCGCCGGGCTGCGCGCCACCTTCGGTCTCGCCGAGAAGGGCCTGAAGGCCGCCTGCATCACCAAGGTATTTCCCACCCGCTCGCACACGGTGGCCGCGCAGGGCGGCATTTCCGCTGCGCTGGGCAACATGGGTGAGGACGACTGGCGCTTCCACTTCTACGACACCGTCAAGGGTTCGGACTGGCTCGGCGACCAGGACGCGATTGAATACATGTGCCGCGAGGCGATTCCGTCGATCCTCGAGCTTGAACACTATGGCGTGCCGTTCTCGCGCACCGACGAGGGCAAGATCTACCAGCGCCCGTTCGGCGGCATGACCACGCATTACGGCAAGGGCACCGCGCAGCGCACCTGCGCGGCGGCTGATCGTACCGGTCACGCGATCTTGCATACGCTATACCAGCAGGCGCTGGCGCATGACGCCACCTTTTTCATTGAGTACTTCGCGATCGACTTGATCTTCGATGCCGAAGGCGTCTGTCGTGGCGTGCTGGCGCTGGACATGAACGAGGGCAGCCTGCATTTCTTCCGCGGCCACGCGGTGGTGATGGCGACCGGTGGCTATGGTCGTGCCTATTTCAGTGCCACCTCGGCGCATACCTGTACCGGCGACGGTGGTGGCATGGTGTTGCGCGCCGGTCTCGCGTTGCAGGACATGGAGTTCGTGCAGTTCCATCCGACCGGCATCTATGGCGCCGGCTGCCTGATCACCGAAGGTGTGCGAGGCGAGGGTGGTTACCTGACCAATTCCAACGGCGAGCGTTTCATGGAGCGCTACGCGCCCAGCGCCAAGGATCTGGCATCACGCGACGTGGTCAGTCGCGCGATGACGCTGGAAATCCGCGAAGGTCGCGGTGTCGGCGAGAACAAGGATCACATTTACATCAACCTGATGCATCTGGGGCCGGACGTGATCAATGAGCGGCTGCCAGGTATCGCCGAGTCGGCGCGCATCTTCGCCGGCGTGGACGTGACCAAAGAGCCGATTCCGGTCCTTCCCACGGTGCACTACAACATGGGCGGCATCCCCACCAACTACCATGGCGAAGTCGTGCAGAAGCGTGGCGACGACGTCGATGCCGTCGTGCCGGGCCTGTTCGCCATTGGTGAGGCAGCGTGCGTGTCGGTGCATGGCGCCAACCGCCTCGGCTCCAACTCGCTGCTGGACCTGGTGGTGTTTGGCCGGGCCGTTGCACACCGTTGCGCCGAGCTGATCAAGCCCGAGACCGCGCACAAGGATCTGCCGACCAACGTGCTGGACAAGGCACTGGCGCGTTTCGACAGCCTGCGCAACGCCAACGGCAGCAAGCCGACTGCGCAGATCCGCCTGGAGATGCAGAAGATCATGCAGAGCGATGCGGCGGTGTTCCGCACCGGCGTCACGCTGAAGGAAGGCTGCGAGAAAATTTCCGCCGTGCGTGATTCGTTCAAGGACGTCCATGTCAGCGATCGCTCGCTGGTCTGGAACTCGGACCTGATCGAAACGCTGGAGCTGGCCAACCTGCTCGATCAGGCGGTCGCCACCATGCATTCGGCCGAGCAGCGCCCGGAAAGCCGCGGCGGCCATGCGCGCGAGGATTTCCCCGAGCGCGACGACGTCAACTGGTTGAAGCACACCCTGGTCTGGGTCGATGAAGCAGGCAAGCCACGCTTCGACTCGCGACCGGTGCACCTGAATCCGATGACCGACGAGGTCAAGGCCGTGCCGCCGGCGAAACGCGTCTACTGATCCACGGGCGGCGGTTGCCGCCTCGTGGCGAGTGCATCATTGGTTGTACGGACGGGGCGCAAGCCCTCCTGCAGAAAGTTGAAGGGTTCAGCACATGGCAGAGTTTTCGCTACCGAAAAATTCGAAGATCCAGCCGGGCAAGCATTTCCCGGCCAAGGGCGCAAAGAAGCCGCGTACCTTCCGCATCTATCGCTGGTCGCCCGATGATGGACAGAATCCGCGCATCGACACCTACGAGGTCGATCTGGCGTCCTGCGGCCCGATGGTTCTGGACGCGCTGCTGAAGATCAAGAACGAGATTGACCCCACCCTCACCTTGCGTCGCTCCTGCCGCGAAGGCATCTGCGGTTCCTGCGCGATGAACATCGATGGCACCAACACGCTGGCCTGCACCAAGGCCATCGGTGAGTGCGACTCGGGTGACGTGAAGATCTATCCGCTGCCGCACATGCCGGTGGTGAAGGATCTGGTGCCGGATCTGACCCACTTCTACGCGCAGTTCGCCTCGATCAAGCCATGGCTTCGTACGCAGAGCCCTGCGCCAGCGCGCGAGCGGCTGCAGTCGCCCGAAGAGCGCAAGAAGCTCGACGGTCTGTACGAGTGCATCCTGTGCGCCTGCTGCTCGACCAGTTGCCCAAGTTACTGGTGGAACGGCGACAAGTATCTCGGCCCGGCCATTCTGCTGCAGGCGTATCGCTGGATCGTCGACAGTCGCGATGAGGACACCGGCGCGCGGCTGGACGATCTCGAGGATCCGTTCAAGCTCTACCGCTGCCACACCATCATGAACTGCACGCGCACCTGCCCGAAAGGCCTGAACCCGGCCAAGGCGATTGCCGAGATCAAGCAGTTGATGCTCGTGCGTCGCGGCCTGTAAGCACCGTCGTCGCCGGTAGGCGACGACACGCAGTGCCTCTCCCATCGGGGCGAGGCAGGCCAGGGAGGCGCTTCACGCGATGGAACTTATGGATGCTGCTCGAATCAAGCGCCTGCGCTGGCGCACTCGCCGTGGTACGCGCGAACTGGACGCGCTGTTCGGCGGTTGGCTGGAGGAGCATTTTGCCAGTGCCGACGAGGCCACGCAACAGGCATTCGACGAGCTGCTCGACGTGCAGGACCCTGATCTGTGGGACTGGGTGATGGGCCACGCGCGGCCCGAGCGGGCAGACTGGCAGGCGATCATCGATGACATCCGCGCCCGCCATCGGCTTTGAGTATCGGCCGTCATGGCTGCCTCGCAGGGCTCTGATGCTGATGTCCTGCCTGGCGCTGCTCGCCGTCGCCTTGTGTGGACTGGAGCTGTGGCAGCAAGCACTGCTGGCCTTGCTGGTCGCGCTGACCACGGCACGCACCGCGTGCAACCTTGCGATGACATCGGTAACCGCTGCGGGTTGGAGTGCTGACGCTGGCTGGACCCTGCACCTTTTGGGGCACGAAGATGTTCCGGTCACGCTGGCCTCGTTCCGCGTGCTGGGGCCGTTCGTGCTGTTGCGCCTGAAGACGCCAGCGCGTGCGGTGCATGTGCTGTTGCTGGCGCCGGACAACAGCGATGCCGATATCCGTCGTCGCCTGCGCATGCGCCTGGCCACGATGGCGCTGGGTGAAGCCGTGCCTCGGTTGTGAACCCGAGGCAACTTCGCGCAGCGAGCGCGGTCTGTTCGAATAGCTGATAATCCCTGTCCGGGCGGCCTGCCCAGCGATCACACAAGCGACCACCCATGTTTCGACCGTTAGAGCTCTTCATCGGCCTGCGCTACACGCGTGCCAAGCGACGCAACCAGTTCATCTCGTTTATCTCGACCGTCTCGATCGTGTGCATTGCGATCAGCGTGATCGCGCTGATCACGGTGATGTCGGTGATGAACGGATTCGACTTCCAGATGAGGTCTCGCATTCTTGGTGCGGTGTCGCAGGCAACCATCACCAGCGTCGACGGCAGCATCCAGGATGTGTCAAAGGCGCTGCAGATCGCGCAGGCCAATCCGCACGTGCTGGGCGCGGCGCCATTCGTCGAATCGCAGGCCATGTTGCTGGCGCGGCGCTCCAGCGGTGCGCTGGTGCGCGGCATCGACCCCGCGCAGGAGTCCAAGGTTGTCGACATCGGCCAGCACATGGTCGATGGCAAGCTCAGTGAGCTGACCCCGGGTAGCTGGAATATCGTGCTGGGTCGCGACCTGGCCAACCAGCTCGGCGTTTCCGTGGGGGACCGGGTGACCATGGCGGTGCAGGAAATGCGCGCCACGCCGATGGGTGGCGTACCCCGGTTCCGCAGTTTCCATGTGGTCGGCACGTTCCAGCTGGGCATGGAACAGTTCGACTCAGGCCTGGCCCTGGTCAACATCGGCGATGCGGAAAAGATCAACGACCTCAGCGGCCCGACGGGCATTCGCCTGAAGCTGGACGACCTGTTCAACGCGCGTCCGGTAGCACACGAGCTGGCGGACCAGCTTGGCCAGTTCTATGGCATTCGGACCTGGATGGACGACAACGCCAACCTGTTCCATGCGCTGTCGATGGAAAAGATGGTGATGTTCATCATCCTGTCGCTGATCGTGCTGGTGGCCGTGATCAACCTGATCTCGATGCTGATGATGCTGGTCACCGACAAGCAGGCCGACATCGCCATCCTGCGCACGCTCGGCGCCACGCCGCGCAGCATCATGGGTGTCTTCATGGTGCAGGGCTTGCTGGTGGGTTTCGTCGGCATCGGCCTGGGCGTCGGCCTGGGCTCGCTGTTGTCGTGGAAGCTGCCGGGCATCATCAAGTGGATCGAGCACACCTTCCACGTCACCTTTCTCTCGCCGGATGTCTATTACATCAGCGAGGTTCCCAGCCGCCTGCAGCTGAACGATGTGGTGTGGGTCGCCTTGCTGACCTTCGCCTTCTCGCTGCTGGCCACTCTCTACCCCGCGTGGCGTGCATCGCGCACGCAGCCGGCGCAGGCGCTGCGCTATGAATAAGACTGCCATGAACAGCCCCAGTGAAAACGTGCTGCGCGCCAGCCATGTTGCCAAGACCTATGACGAAGGTGGCCTGCACACCCAGGTGCTGAGCGATGTCAGCTTCAGCCTGAAGCGCGGCGAGACGATGGCCATCGTCGGTGCATCAGGCTCCGGCAAGAGCACCTTGCTGCACATCATCGGCGGGCTGGACACGCTCACCGCCGGCGAAGTCGAAGTGGACGGCCGCATCCTGTCGAGCCTTTCCGATGCCGAGCGTGGCCGCGTGCGCAATCGCTCGCTGGGCTTCATCTATCAGTTCCACCATCTGCTGCCCGAGTTCACCGCGCTGGAGAACGTGTGCATGCCGCTGCTGATTCGCGGCACCGCGATCGCCGAGGCGCAACAGCAGGCGCAGGCCCTGCTCGAGCGGGTTGGCCTGGGCAAGCGCACCCATCACAAGCCGTCCGAACTGTCCGGCGGCGAACGCCAGCGCTGCGCCGTGGCGCGTGCGCTGGTGACCCGGCCTGCCTGCGTGCTGGGCGATGAGCCCACCGGCAACCTGGACGAGGGCAATGCTGCGCAGGTCTATGCCTTGATGCTCGAACTGAATCAGGAGATCGGCACCAGTTTCATCCTGGTCACCCACGACAGCCGATTGGCCGCGCGGATGGATCGCACCCTGGTGCTGCACAACGGCGAGTTGCAGGAAAGCCTTCGCGGCTGAGCAAGCGCAGGCTGCACGGCCTGCGCGGCGTCTGCCTACACGGATTTCGTCCTCGTTGTTGCAGGTCGCACGCTAGGCTCGATCCCATCCAGGACGGAGCGGGGCGAGATGGCGCGAATGGCAGCGATGCCCTCGGCAATAACGGCAGCGGCAACGCTGCTGCTCGGCGTGTTGCTGGTGCAGTGGTTTCCCGCATTGCCGCCGCGCTGGTGCGCGCTGCTGCTGGCCCTGGCGGCGCTGGTGCTGGCCTGGCGTTTTCCGCGGGCGCGTTGGTTTGCCTGCTTCCTGCTGGGCATTTGCTGGGCACTGTGGCATGGGGCGCAGGCGATGGATGCACGCCTGCCGCGCGCGATGGAAGGGCTGGACTTTTCGGTCGTCGGCCACCTCGTCGACTTGCCCCTGGCGCGCACCGACGCCACCCGCTTCACCCTGCAGGTGGAGCAGGCCAGTCTCGATGGACAGTCGCTGCCGCTGCACGGACGCATCACGGTGTCCTGGTATCAGGATGCGCCAGCGCTGAATCCATGCACCCGCTGGCGTCTGCTGTTGCGCTTGAAGCGACCTCGCGGCCTGCTTGACCCTGGTGGCGCGGATAGCGAGCGCTCCGCGCTGGAGCGCGGCATCGTCGCCGCCGGCTACGTGCGTGATGACCCGGCAAACACCCGGCTGGCCGGCACGCCATGGTGCATCGACGGCGTGCGCGATGCGGTAGCGCGAGGTATCGCGGCGAGAGTGCACGACCGTCACGATGCGGCCTTGCTGCAAGCCTTTTCGGTCGGTGATACGCGCGGTCTGGATCAGGACGACTGGGCGGTGGCGCGCGCCAATGAGGTGTCGCATCTGATCGCGATATCCGGTTTCCATGTGGGTGTGGCGGCGGTATTCGGCGTGTGGCTGGTTATCCTGCTGTACGCGCTGTGGCCGCCATTGGGTCTGCGCCTGCCGCGGCCACAGGCACAGGCGGTCGCCGCGCTGCTGGCGGCCGGCGTCTACACCGCCCTGGCGGGATTCGGACTGCCGACCGTGCGCACCCTGTTGATGATTGCCGTGGTGGCCCTGGCCCGCGGCAGCAGGCGTGGCAGCAGCGGTGCCCAGTCGTTGGCGCTGGCGATGATCGCGATCCTGCTGTTCGATCCGCTGGCCGTGCTGGCGGCGGGGTTCTGGCTGTCCTTCGTCGGCGTGGCATTTCTGATGTTGTGCCTGCAGGCACGTGGCCGCGGCCTGCGTGCGTTCGTGCACGAGCTGTCGGCTGGGCAACTGGTGATGACGGTGGCCTTGCTGCCATTGACGCTGTGGTTTTTCGGTCAGGCCTCGCTGGTCGGCGCGCTCTCGAACCTGATCGCGGTGCCGCTGGTCAGCTTCGCTATCGTGCCTTGCGCACTTTTCGGCATGCTGCTGCTGGGCTTGTGTCCGCCGCTGGCGGCGCCGGTTCTGTGGCTGGCCGCGCGACTGGTGCACGGCCAGTGGTGGCTGCTGGAGCACATGGCCCGGTGGCCCGGCGCGCACTGGTATCTGCCTGCCGTGCATTCGTACGCGCTGTTGCTGGCCTCGCTGGGCGCGTTGTGGCTATTCCTGCCACGCGGGGCGCCGTTGCGCGTCCTTGGTCTTCTCCTGTTCCTGCCTTTGCTGCTGCCACCGCGTACGGCACCCGCGCAGGGCGCCTTCCAGTTGTGGGTGCTGGATGTGGGGCAGGGCCTGGCGGTGCTGGTGCGAACGCGGGATCACCTGCTGGTGTACGACGCCGGTGCACGCTATCCCTCGGGCTTTGATCTGGGCGAGGCGGTGGTGCTGTCGTCGATCCATGCTTTGGGCATCAGCAAGCTGGATGTGTTGATGATCAGCCATGGCGACAACGATCACGCCGGCGGTGCGGAAGCGATCGTGGCGGCATTCCCGCTGGCACGGCGTTACGCCGGTGAGCCCGCGCGGCTGTCGATGCCGAGCGAGCCATGCGTTGCCGGGCAGGCATGGCAATGGGATGGGATCGATTTTCACGTACTCAGTCCCGCCCCGGGTGGCATCAATCAGGACAACGACAGTTCCTGTGTGCTGCTGGTCGAAGGCGCGGCGGGGCGCGTGTTGCTCACCGGCGATATCAGCTCTCGCGTGGAGCCACAGATCGCTGCCGCGATGGCGCCCGGGCCGGCACCCGTGCTGCTGGTGCCGCACCACGGCAGCAAGAGCTCATCCAGCGCCGAATTTCTCGCTGCGCTGAAGCCCCCGCTGGCGCTGGTCTCGGCCGGTTGGCGCAACCGCTTCGGTCATCCCCGTGCCGAGGTGGTCACGCGCTATGCCGACGCCGGCGTGCCGGTGCTCAACACCGCCAATGAAGGCGCGATAGCGCTGGATTTTCCTGCGGACGGGATGCCGCGAACGCAGCCGGGCTGGCGCCACAAGGAGGCGCGCTACTGGCGCGAATGACGTTCGGAATGCCACTTCTGCCGCAGTACGCCGGAACGAGACTGCTATGATGCGCGCTTCTTGACAGGCAGCGCGTTGGGGTCGAAAGGTGCTCGAAATTCTGATGGCGGGTGGTTGGGCCTTGACGCCCATCTTGATCTGTTCGGCGATCGCCCTGGCGATCGTGCTGGAGCGTTGCTGGACCCTGCGACGGCAATCGGTTTTGCCGCCGGGCCTGGGCGACGAGGTGCGCCAGTGGGCGCGTTCGGGTCAGCTCGATCCGAATCATCTCGAAACCTTGTCGGATGGTTCTCCGCTGGGTGAACTGCTGGCCGCCGCGCTGGCCGTGCGCAAGCAGCCGCGCGAAATCATCAAGGAACGCATCGAGGATACCGGGCGGCATGTGGTGCATCGCATGGAGCGCTACCTCAACACGCTGGGCACCATCGCCCTGATCGGCCCCTTGCTGGGTCTGTTTGGTACCGTGATCGGCCTGATCCGCATGTTCATGGAAGTGATGGCCGGTGGCATCGGTGATCCGGCCAAGATGGCTGGCGGCATCGGCGAGGCGCTGATCTGCACCGCGGCCGGTCTGACCGTGGCGATTCCCGCCTACGTGCTGCATCGCTATTTCCGTTCGCGCGTGGCCGGCTATTGCGTGGAGATGGAAAAGCAGGCCACCGCCTTGCTCGATGACCTGACCCTTGCGGCCGCCGCACCGGCCCGGCCGCGCCGGGCAGCGGCCCCCACCGCACCGAGCGCAGGCTGAGGGCGAGCGCATGCGTATCAGCAATGACCGCCGCGGAGATGACTTCGAGATCAACGTGATTCCGTTGATCGATGTGTTGCTGACCCTGCTGATGTTTTTCGTGCTCACCAGCACCTTCATCCAGCACTCGCGCATGAAAGTGACCCTGCCGCAGGCGAGTACGCAGGATCGTAACCTGAACGAGCACGCGCTGACCATCATGATCGACCGTGATGGACGCTTCTACGTGGGCAGTGACGAGGTGATGGGTGAGGGCATCGAGCCGCTCAAGCAGACCATCGCGCGCAACGCCGGTGACGACCGCGATCGTGCGGTGACTATCCGGGCCGACGCCATGACGCCGAACCAGAACGTGGTGACCGCGATGGACGCCCTGGGCCAGCTCGGCTTCACCCATCTGTCGATCGCCACCACACCGAGAAAGCAGGGCGCGGCGCAGTGAGTCGCCCGAAAAGCAGCTTGTGGAATGCAGAGAGCTGGGGCATCTACAAACGCTTGCTCGGCTATAGCCGCCGTCACTGGGCGATCGGAATGGTGGCGTTCGTCGGCATGTTGCTGGATGCCGGCGGATTGGCCCTGTTCACCAATCTGCTGAGGACGATGATCGACGACCTGTTCGTGCGCAAGGATCCTTACCTCATTTTCTGGATGCCCATCTGGATTGTCGGCATCTTCTTCGTGCGCTCCTGCGGTACCTTCGCCAGCAATTACGGCATCACCTATATCGGTCGCCACGTGGTGCAGTCGATCCAGTTCGACGTGTTCAAGGCCTACCTGCGCCTGCCAGCAGCCTTTTTTGGCAAGGAGCCATCCGGCCAGCAGATTTCCCGCATTACCTACACCAGCGAACAGGTGGCTTCGGCAGCCTCGGATGCGGCGAAAGTCATGGTGACCGACGTCGCCATGGTGATCTTCATGCTGGGCGTGATGCTGCACAACAGTGCGTACCTCACCCTGACGCTGCTGATCCTGGTGCCGGCCATTGCGTTGATCGCCACCATTGTCAGCCGGCGCTATCGGTTGATCAGTCGACACATACAGAACACCATGGGATCGGTGACCGGTACCGTGGAGGAATCGGTCGGCGCGCATCGTGAAGTGCGTATCTACGGCGGTCAGGCGCATGAGGCCGATCGTTTCGACGACATCACGCGTCGTTCCCGCCGGCTCAATCTGAAGATTGCCGTGACTAATGCAGCGTCAAGTTCCACCATCCAGCTGATGGGGGCGTTTGCCATGGCAGCACTGGTGTTTCTGGGGACCAGGCCGGATGTGCTGCAGCAGGTGTCGCCGGGCGTGTTCTTCGCCGTCTTGACGGCCATGGGCTCCATGCTGCCCGCACTGCGGCGTCTGGCCAATGTACAGGCGCAAATCCAGCGCGGCTTGTCGGCGGCCGAGGATCTTTTCGAGGTCATGGACCTCGATGCGGAGGTCGATCAGGGTACGCGCGAACTGGCACGGGCGCCGGGGGATATCCGCTTCGAGGGAGTCCGGCTGATCTATCCGCGAAATGAGTTCGAGGCCTTGCGCGGGGTCGATCTGCACTGTGCTCCCGGTACGGTGACCGCGCTGGTCGGTCGCTCCGGCAGCGGCAAGAGCAGCCTGGTCAGCCTGCTGCCGCGTTTCTACGCGCCAAGCAGCGGTCGCATCATCCTGGATGGCGAGGACTATCAGGACTACTCCCTGACCTCGTTGCGCAGGCAAATCGCCTGGGTCGGGCAGAGCGTGGTCCTGTTTGATGACACCGTGGCCAACAACATTGCTTATGGCGAGCTGGCCGGCGCCAGCGAGGAAGACATCGTTGCTGCGGCCGAGGCCGCCAATGCGATGGAATTCATCGCGCGCATGCCGCAGGGCATTCACACCCATATCGGGCAGAGCGGCAACATGCTGTCTGGCGGCCAGCGCCAGCGCATCGCGATTGCCCGCGCGATCCTCAAGAACGCACCGATCCTGGTGCTGGACGAGGCTACCAGCGCACTCGACACCGAATCCGAACGGCTGATCCAGCAGGCGTTGCAGGTACTGATGCGTGACCGCACCACCCTGGTGATCGCCCATCGCCTGTCCACGATCGAGGGCGCCGACCAGATTGCGGTGATGGATCATGGCCTGATCATCGAACGCGGCACGCATGCCGAGTTGATGACGCTGGGCGGCCAGTATGCGGCGCTGCATCGCATGCAGTTTCACGACGCTGCCAACGGCCAGGGCGGGAACTGAGTTCGATCATGACGCTGATCGACACCCTCGAATCAGCCTGGTACGGCCATCGTCGGCCGCCATGGTGGACGTGGCCGCTCGCGGCGCTGTACGGCGGTGTGACCAGTCTGCGGCGCACGCTTTACCGGGCAGGCTGGCTGCGCAGCGTGCGTCTGCCGGTGCCGGTGATCGTGATCGGCAACCTCAGCGTCGGGGGTACCGGCAAGACTCCGCTCAGTATCGCCGTGGCTCAGGCACTTCGTGCGCGCGGTTACCGGCCCGGCGTGGTCAGTCGAGGCTATGGCGGCAGCCAGCGCGAACCCATGCTGCTCGGCTCCGCACCAGACCCGGCTCGCGTCGGCGACGAACCTTGTCTGATCCATGCGGCCGACGTGCCGGTAGCCGTGGGGCGCGATCGTCCGGCGGCTGCGCAATTGCTGCTCGATGCGGGCTGCAACGTGCTGCTGGCCGACGACGGCCTGCAGCACTATGCGCTGGCGCGCGATATTGAGATCTGCGTGATCGACGGGGTGCGTCGGTTCGGCAATCAGCGGCTGTTGCCGCGCGGGCCACTGCGCGAACCGATGAGTCGGCTGCAATCGACAAGCCTGCGCGTGTGCAACGGTGGCGTGGCAGCGCCAGGCGAGCACGCGATGCGGTTGCAGGGCGGGGAGGTGGTGGCATTGTGCGACGGCCAGCATCAGCCGCTGGCCAGCTTCGCCGGGCAGCAGGTGCACGCCGTGGCGGCAATCGGAAACCCCGCTCGTTTCTTCGACAGCCTGCGTGCGGCCGGGGTCGAGGTGATCGAGCATCCCTTCGCCGACCACCACGTCTTTACTCGCGACGAGCTCGATTTTGGCGATCAGCGACCGTTGTTGATGACCGACAAGGACGCGGTCAAATGCCAGCCATTCGCCCAGCCACACTGGTGGCGAGTGCCGGTGCAGGCGTGTTTGCCCGCCGCGTTTTACGACGCGCTGGACAAGCGACTGGCAGGCTTGCGCCGCGATACCGGTTCGCCCGCCGCATAGATCTTTCGAGCGAGGCTGCCGCCGATCCAGTAGCACAGCTCGGCCGGTTGCTGCGCGTTCCAGACCACCAGGTCGGCGCGCTGACCCACCGCCAGGGTGCCACGATCGGCAAGCCCCAGGGCGCGAGCCGCGTTGACGGTGATCGCCTGCAGGGCCTCGGTCGGCGTCAGCCGGAACAGCGTGCATGCCATGCCGGCGGCGAGTCGCAGCGACAGCATTGGCGAGGTACCGGGGTTGCAGTCGGTGGCGATCGCCATCGGCACGCGATGTTTGCGCAGCAGCTCCACCGGCGGCGGCCGGGTTTCGCGCAAGGCGTAGAACGAACCGGGCAGCAGCACGGCCACCGTGCCGGCCGCCGCCATCGCGGTGACACCCGACTCGGTCAGGTATTCCAGATGGTCGGCCGACAAGCCGCCGTACTCGGCGACCAGCGCCGCGCCATCCTGATCGGACAGTTGTTCGGCGTGCAGCTTCACCGGCAGGCCGAGCTGCTTCGCACGATCAAACACGCGACGGGTTTCCTCGCGGCTGAAACCGATGCCCTCGCAGAACGCATCGACTGCGTCGACCAGCCCTTCGGCGGCGAGGGTGGGCAGCATCTCGTCGCAGACCAGGGTTACGTAGTCGTCGCGCCGATCCTTGTATTCGGGCGGCAGCGCGTGCAGACCCAGGAAGGTGGTTTGCACGGTGATGCCCAGCTCGCGGCCCAGGCGCCGGGCCACACGCAGCATGCGGCGCTCGGTGTCCAGATCCAGGCCGTAGCCGGACTTGATTTCCATCGTGGTCACGCCATCGGCCAGCAGCGCGCGCGCGCGCGGCAGGGCTTGCGCATACAGCGCCTCCTCGCTGGCGGCGCGGGTCGCCTGCACGGTGGAGACGATACCGCCGCCGGCGCGGGCGATTTCCTCGTAGCTCGCACCATTGAGACGCTGATCGAACTCAGCCGCGCGATGGCCACCGAATACCAGGTGGGTATGGCAGTCGATCAGGCCCGGCGTGACCAGCGCGCCGTCGAGCGACTCCACTTCACGGGCCAGCAGGTTCGGCGCTTCAGGTAGATCGTTGACCCGCCCCAGCCAGGCGATGCGACCATGCTGCATGGCGATGGCGGCGTTCTCGATCAGGCCCTGAGGCAAATCGCCGGCAAAGGTGGCCAGCGTGGCGTTGAGCAGCAGGCGATCCCAGCGTGGCTCGGTCATGCTCGCAAACTCCGTCAGGGTTGAGAGGGCTTTTCCGGGGGTGTCTCATCGTCTTCGGCATCGTCGGTTGGCAGCGCGCGGTCCTCGTAGGCACTGGTCTCGCCGACGTGATGCATCGCTTCGGCCTCCTGTTGCGCCGGTTCCGTCGAGCTGGCCTGCTCGGCCTGCCGATGCTCGAAATCCTGCACCAGGCGTTCGGCGAAATCCTTGTACACCGGTGTCGGACAGAACAGCGAGGCGGCGGCACGGGCCAGCAGACAGGCAGCCATGATCGGTATCACCATGTCCTGGTTGTCGATCAGCTCCATCGCAATCACTGCCGACGTCAGCGGCGCTCCGGTGACGCCGGAAAGATAAGCGCTCATGCCGAGCAGTACGACGGTACCCGCTGGAATGCCGGGCAGGAAGTAGGCGATGTTGTGACCCAGACCGGCGCCGACCGCCAGCGCGGGCGAGAAGATGCCGCCGGGAATGCCGGCCCAGTAGGAGACGACATTGGCGAACAACTTCGCCATGCCGAAAGTCTCGCCCGGGGTCACCGCCGCTTCCTGCACGAAGGCGCGCGCCTGGTCGTAGCCGGTACCGTAGACGTTGTTGTGCGAGAGCAGTCCGATCAAGGCCAGCGCGAGCCCGCAGCCGGCGGCGAACAACACCGGGGCGTGCGAGCGCAGCCGGCCGACATAGGCCAGCGGCCCATTGCGGCTGAGCAGGATCAGGCGTGCAAACAGGCCGCCCAGCAGGCCGCAGATGACGCCGGTCAGCAACACCGCCAGCCATGCATGGCCCAATGGCAGGCTGGCACTGACGTGGCCGAAGTACGAGTAATTGCCCATCACGCCGAGCGAGACCACGCCGCCGACGATGACCGCGGTCAGCAACAGGCCACTGAAGCGATGCTCGAAGGTGCCGGCCAGTTCCTCGATCGCAAAGACCACGCCGGCCAGCGGTGCGTTGAATGCTGCCGCGATACCGCAGGCACCGCCGGCAAGGATGAAGCGCGAAGCAGCCTTCGGGTCGGTGAAGCCGAAGCGCCGACCCAGCGAATAGAACAGGCCAGCGCCAACATGCACGGTGGGACCCTCGCGGCCGATCGATGCGCCGACGGCCATCGCCAGCAGGGTCAGCACCATCTTGCCGACGGCGATCGGCATGGCCAGCATTCGCTCGCGGAAGCCCTCGTCCTCGATATGCAGGGTGCCGATCACCTGCGGGATGCCGCTGCCGCGAGTAGCGCGCAGTTTGCCCTCCGTGACCCAGGTGAGCAGGCCGAACACGAGTGGCGTGATGATCAGCGGGATCCAGGCGCCGTAGCTCAACATCACCTGAAACAGGTGGTAGGACCAGTCGCTGGCCTTGGCGAACAGGATCGCTGCCAGCGCGACCAGGATCGCACCGGCCCACAGCGCGATGCGCCGTTTCCATTGATGCGGGGCAAAGAACTCATGTCCCAGGATCGCTTGAAGACGCGGGTTCGAGGAGCCAAACAGGCTCGATGGGGGCTTGGTCATCTGCAGATTATTGCAGACATCCGTATTCGCGCCGCACAAAAGCAGACTCTTGCGACGGTGTCAGCAAGGTCGGCCGGTCGCAGGCCAACCTTGTCATGCTCAATGCGGCAGCGGCCGCCAGCGGGTTTCGTACAGATCGAAGCGGCGATCCTTGAGGTTCTGCACGGCACCGGCGTTACGGGCGCGGGCAAGGCTGTCCAGCCGCAGTTCGGCGAACAGTACCGTTTCGATGTTCGGTGTCGAGTCGGCGGCAATGCCGTCACGTGCAAAAGGGAAGTCGCTGGGCGTGAGGATGCAGCTCTGGCCGTACTGGATATCGAAGTTGTTGACCCCGGGCAGGTTGCCGACGTTGCCCGACATCACCACGTAGCACTGGTTCTCGATGGCGCGTGCCTGCGCGCAGTAGCGCACCCGCAGATAGCCCTCGCGCACATCCGTGCAGAACGGCACGAACAGGATCAGCGCACCCTGGTCGGTGAGGTGGCGTGCCACCTCCGGGAACTCCGCGTCGTAGCAAATCATCACGCCGATCGGGCCGCAGTCGGTCTGGATCGTGGCCGCCGATTCACCACCGGTGATATTCCACACGATGCGCTCGCTGGGCGTGGGATGCAGCTTCTCGCGCTCGTGTATCGAACCGTCGCGCAGGCAGACATAACAGACGTTGTGGATGTCACCGTTGGGCTGTTCGGTCGGGTGCGTGCCGGCGATGATGTTGATGTTGTAGCGCACGGCCAGGTGACTGAACAGTTCCTTCACCTGCGGCGTGTAATGGCTCAGTTTGCGGATTGACTGCTGCGGCGACAGTTCGGTGTTCTCGATCGACAGCAACTGCAGCGTGATCAGCTCGGGGAAGGTGACAAAGTCGGCGCTGTAGTCGGCGGCGATGTCGGTGAAGTACTCGATCTGGGTCGCGAACTCCTCGAACGACTTGATCCGCCGCTGCTGGTATTGCACCGACGCGACGCGCACCGAATCGGGCAGGTTGAGGGTAGAGGAAGGTGAGGGTGTATCCGGGTGATCGAGCAGGCGCGGGTTGCGCCAGACCAGGTGCGCCGCATAGCCCAGCGATTCGTGGTCGGAAACCACATAGCCGCGCAGCAAGCCGATCAGCTCGAAATCATTATTCAGCTGGAAGCTCAGCGTGAGATCGCGGCGCTTGCCTTCCACCACCGCCTGCACATAGGCCTCCGGCGTGCCGTAGCGCTGGATGTTCTTCGCCAGGCCGGGTATGCGGCCGCCAAACACGATGCCGCGCAACTTCAAATCGGTGCACAGCCGCTTGCGCGCCTGGTACAAGCGCTGGCCGATGCGCATGCCTCGGAAGTCCGGATGCACCACCACTTCCATGCCGTACAGCCATTCGCCATCGGGCTTGTGCCGCGAGCCCATGCCGCCGCCGGTGATCTGCGCCCAGGTGTGCGGTGCCAGGGCGGTGGCTTCGTCGATGCGGAAGGTGGCGCAATAACCCACCACCTTGCCCTCGAACTCGATCACGAACTGGCCTTCCGGGAAGTGGGTCTGCTGCGAGCGCAACATTTCAGCCGAGTGGCCCCATTCCGTCGAGTAGATTCTGCCGGTCAATTCCACCAGCGCCGGCACGTCGGCAGGGGTCGCCTGACGCAGCTCGACGCGGGGAGTCTGTTCGCTTTTCTTCTTGGCCATGGCCGTCATTATGCGTACCCCACGGCAGCGTTTGGTGAAGAGATCGCAAGGAGGGCGGTTACACTGGCGGACCTCAGCAACGGAGCAAGCGCATGGGCGATTCTGCAGGCGACCAGGGTTTTACGGCAGCTCATCTGTGGCAGCCCGGCGGCTGGCAGGCCGACGTTTCGCTGACCGTCGATGCCGAGGGCGCGCTGCGCGACGCTGGCGGCCAGGGCAAATCCCTCGGACGCTGGGTTCTCCCCGGCATGCCGAACCTGCACTCGCATGCGTTCCAGCGCGCCATGGCAGGGCTGGCCGAGCGCCGCGGCAACACCGATGACAATTTCTGGAGCTGGCGCGAGACGATGTATGCGTTCGCCGCCACCATCGGGCCCGATCAACTCAAGGCGATCGCTGCCCAGCTCTACGTGGAGATGCTCAAGGCCGGCTACACCCAGGTTTGCGAATTTCACTATCTGCACCATCAGCCCGATGGCACTCCCCATGCCCAGCCGGAAGCGATGTCGCTGGCCTTGATCGAAGCCGCACGCGAGGCGGGTATCGCGCTGACCTTGCTGCCGGTGTTGTACATCAGTGGCGGCTTCGATGGCCGCGCGCTGAGCGCCAGGCAGCGGCGTTTCGGCCATGACGTGGACGGCTATCTGCAACTGCTCGCCTCGCTGCGTCGTCTGCAAGGCGATGACTTGCGCGTGGGTATCGCGCTGCATTCGCTGCGCGCCGTACCCGAGCAGGCCATGCGCGAGGTGCTGGCCGACGAACTGGCAGCCAGCGGTCCGATCCATATCCATATCGCGGAGCAGATCGGCGAGGTGCAGGATTGCCTGGCCACGCGCGGCGCCCGTCCGGTGGAGTGGTTGCTTGATCACGCCAGTGTCGATGCACGCTGGTGCCTGGTGCATGCCACCCACCTGACCGAGGACGAGACGGTAGCGCTGGCGCGCACTGGTGCCGTGGCTGGCCTGTGCCCCACCACTGAAGCGAATCTCGGCGATGGGTTGTTTCCCTTGGCGGCCTACCAGGATGCCGGCGGCAGGCTCGGTATCGGCTCGGACTCACATATCTCGATCTCTCCGGTGGAAGAATTGCGCTGGCTGGAATACGGCCAGCGCCTGAGTACGCGCCATCGCAACATGGCTGCACGGCAGCAAGGTGACAGCGCGGGCGAGACACTGTGGCGCGCCGCGTTGCGCGGTGGTGCGCAGGCGTCCGGCCTGCAGGTGGGCGAACTGCGTAGCGGCGCCCGCGCCGATCTGATCGTGCTGGATGAGCATGCGCCTTTGCTGGCGGCGCGCAATGCCCGTTCCATGCTGGACAGCTTCCTGTTCGCCGGCAACACGCCGCTGGTACGAAATGTAATGTGCGGCGGGCGCTGGGTCGTGCAGGACTTCAGGCATCACGATGAAGAGCGCATCGCCACGCGCTATCGCCGTGTGGTGGAACAGCTGGCAGGAGGCAGCTGAGCCGACCGATGAGGCCACGGCCCGATGACTTCGCCTGAAGTTGTCCGAGGTCATGAAACGATGCAGCGGGTGTCTATAGTCTGGCTCTCGTTGCCGCCTCCGTGCGGTCCTGCTGTGGAGCGCCCGCATGCCCTCGGCGTCCTCGTCGTCCGCGTCCGAACCGGTGTTTCGCGCCCGCGGCCTGACCAAGACCTATCGTATGGGCGAGGTCGAGGTGCAGGCACTGCGAGGCGTGGATCTGGATCTGTACCGCGGCGAGTTCGTGGTGCTGCTGGGACCCTCGGGCAGCGGCAAGTCGACCCTCATGAACATCCTCGGTGGGCTCGACGTGCCGACCGCCGGCGAAGTCTGGTACGAGGGACATCACCTCACCGGCGCCAACCAGCGTGAGCTGACTTTGTTTCGCCGCGAGCACGTGGGTTTCGTGTTCCAGTTCTACAACCTCATTCCCAGCCTCACGGCGCGCGAGAACGTGGCGATCGTCACCGAGATCGCCGAGCAGCCGATGACGCCGGAGGAGGCGCTGGCACGGGTCGACCTGAGCAACCGCATGGATCATTTTCCGGCGCAGCTGTCCGGTGGCCAGCAGCAGCGCGTGGCCATTGCGCGCGCGATCGCCAAGCGTCCCGCCGTGCTGCTGTGCGACGAGCCGACCGGCGCGCTTGACTCGGCCACCGGCGTGCGTGTGCTGGAGGCGCTGGAGCGGGTCAATACGGAGCTGGGCACCACCACCGTGGTGATCACCCACAACGCTGACATCGCCCGCATGGCGCATCGCGTGCTGTATCTGGGCGACGGCCGCATCGTGCGCGAGGAGCGTCCGGCGCGGCGCATTCCGGCGCGGGAGCTGAGCTGGTGAGCGCACTCACCCGCAAGGGCTGGCGCGACCTGTGGCATCTGCGCGGGCAGGCGCTGGCGATCGCACTGGTGATTGCCGGTGGCGTCGCCACGCTGGTGATGTCGCAGTCCACCTACGAGTCACTGACGACTACCCGTGAGCTGTTCTATCGCGACGGCGCGCTGGCCGACCTGTGGGCACCGCTGACGCGCGCACCGGACACGCTGGTGACACAGTTGCAGGCGGTGCCGGGCGTGCAGACGGCGCAGACGCGACTGCTGGCGATGGGCACGCTGGCTGTGTCGGGCTTCAACGAGCCGGTGCGTGCCGAGGTGGTGTCTTTGCCGATCCGCGGTGGCCAGCCACTGCTCAATCGCGTGCAACTGCGCAGCGGACGCCTGCCTGATCCGGATGTCGACAACGAGGTGGTGGTGGGCGAGGCATTCGCCGTCGCCCATGCGTTGCGCGCCGGCGACATGCTGCGGCTGACCCTGCGCGGCCGCCAGCGCTGGCTGCACGTGGTCGGTGTCGGCACCTCGCCCGAATATGTCTACCAGAGTCCGCCCGGCGCGGTATTTCCGGACTTCCAGCGCTACGCCGTGTTGTGGATGAACCGCCACGCGATGGAGAAGGCGCTGAACATGGACGGCGCCTTCAACAACGTGGTGCTGCGCCTGTTGCCTGGTGCGCGTCAGGCCGCGGTGATCACCGACCTCGACCGCCTGTTGGCCCGCTACGGTGGCGTCGGCGCCTACGGCCGCCACGAGCAGACTTCGGCACGCTATCTCGAGGAGGAGATGCGCCAGCTGGAGACCATGGCGCGGCTGTTCCCGGTGATCTTCCTCGGCGTGGCCGCGTTCCTGCTGCACGTGGTGCTGATGCGACTGATCGGCACGCAGCGTGACCAGATCGGCGTGCTCAAGGCCTTTGGCTACCCCGACCGCACGCTGGCCGGTCACTACCTGGCCATGGCCACCTGGATCGCGCTGGGCGGCGCATTGCTTGGCATCGGCCTGGGCGCAGTGCTGGGCGGCTGGCTGGCGCATGTTTATCAGGGCATCTACCGCTTTCCGTTTCTGGCCTATCACCTGAGCCTCCGTGCGGTGACCACCGGTGTGGCGGTGAGCCTGGCCGCGGCAGCAGCCGGTGCCTTGATGGCGCTGCGTGCTGCGCTGGCGCTGCCGCCGGCCGAGGCGATGCGGGCGCCAGCGCCGCCACGCTTCGGCGCCACCTTGATCGAGCGGCTGGGTTTGCAGCGCTGGCTTTCGCAACCGGCACGGATGGTTCTGCGCGATCTCGGACGCCGCCCCGGCCGCGCCGTGCTGACCGTGACGGGGCTGGCCATGGCTTGCTCGGTGATGATGGTGGGGCGCTTCCAGGGCGACGCGGTCGAGCACATGGTCGACACCCAGCTCAGCATTGCCCAACGGCATGACCTGGCCGTCACCTTCGTCGAGCCGGCGCCGCGCCGGGTGGTGTTCGAGCTGGCGGCCTTGCCGGGCGTGCGCGAGGCCGAGCCGGTGCGCACGGCGCCAGTACGCCTGATCCACGGCCACCGCAGCTACCGCACGGTGATCGATGGCCTGCCGCCAGGGGCACGCCTGCGCCGACCGCTGGACACGCAACTGCGGCCGGTGACACCGGCTTCCGGTGGCGTGCTGCTGACCGACTATCTGCAGGGCATGCTCGATCTGCAGCCTGGCGACGAGATCCAGGTGCAGGCACTGGACGGGCATCGGCGTCTGCGCAGCGTGCGCGTGGCCGGCTTCGTGCACGAATACATCGGCGCGCAGGGCTACATGGACCTGGATGCGCTGAACCAGCTGCTGGGCGATGGCGACGTGGTTTCCGGTGTGCTGCTCGGGGTGACCCCGGGTGCCGAGCCGGATCTCTACGCGCGACTGGATCGGCGCCCGTGGGTAGCCGGCGTCAGTTCGCGGCTGGCCTCGGTGCGCAGTTTCTACGACACCATGGGCGAGAGCCTGCTGGTGTTCACCTGGGTGGCGGCGCTGCTCGGCGGGGTGATCAATTTCGGCCTGGTCTACAACGCCGCGCGGATCAGTCTGTCCGAGCGCGGGCGCGAGTTGGCCAGCCTGCGTGTGCTCGGCATGACCGAGGGCGAGGTGAGCACGCTGCTGCTCGGGCAACTGGGGCTGCTGGTGGTGCTGTCGCTGCCGTTCGGCTTCGCCGCCGGCTGGGGGCTGTGCTGGATGATGGCGCAGGGTTTCCAGTCGGAGCTGTTTCGCATACCGGTGCAGCTGACCACGGCCACCTATGCCTTTGCCGGCATCATGGTGCTGGGCGCCAGCGTGGTCTCGGCGCTGCTGGTACGCCGACGCATCGCCCGGCTTGATCTGATCGCCGTACTCAAGACCCGCGAGTGAGGACAGAAATCGTGACCATCAAACGCCGCAACCTGATCGTGTCCGTTATCGCCGTCACGGCTTTGGTGACATTGGCGCTGTGGGCGCTGCAGTCGGCGCCAAGACCACTGGACGTGGTGAGCGTGCAGCGTGGTGCGCTGGTGCAGCACTTCGAGGAGGAGGGCCGCACGCAGCTGCCGCGGCGCTGGCTGCTGTCGGCACCCATTGCCGGCACGCTGCAGCGGATCGACCTGCTGCAGGGCGATGCGGTCAAGGCCGGCCAGGTGCTGGCGGTGATCGAGCCGGCGCGGGCGACGTTGCTGGATCCGGCCAACCGTGCCCGCCTGCTGGCCGAGGAGGAGGCGGCGACGGCCTCGATGCAGGCGGCGCAGCAGCGCCTGGCGGCGGCACAGGTCGATGTTGGCCTGGCTTCGCGCGACGTGGGCCGCATGCGCACCCTCGGCGCGTCAGGCGTGGTGAGTGTGGCGACACTTGAGGGAGCCGAGGCACGCCTGAGCCGTGCCCAGGCCTCGGCGGCAGCCTCGGCAGCGGAGCGCCGCGCGGCCGACCAGCAGCGTGCCGCGCTGGCGGCGCTGTTGCACGGCCAGGGTCGCAGCGGTGGGCAACAGATCGAGGTGCGTTCGCCGATCGATGGCGTGGTGCTGCATCGTTATCAGGAGAGTGCAGTGCCGGTGCAAGCCGGCCAGTCGCTGCTGGAGCTGGGTGATCTGGCCCAGCTGCAGGTGATGGTGCAGGTGCTGTCGCAGCAAGCGATCACACTGCGGCCGGGCACGCCCGCGCAGATCCTGCGCTGGGGCGGCGAGGGCGCGTTGCCGGCGCGGGTGGTGCGGATCGAGCCGGGCGGTTTCACCAAGGTTTCGGCGCTGGGTGTGGAAGAGCAGCGCACCCAGGTGTGGCTGGACATCACGGTGCCGCACAGCCAATGGGCCTCGCTGGGAGATGGCTACCGCGTCGAGGTCGAGTTCGAGGTGGCGCGCCGGCCCGACGTGTTGCAGGTGGCGGCCAGTGCGTTGTTTCGGGATGGCCGGCGCTGGGCGGTGTATCGGGTGGTTGATGGTCGCGCCCGCCTTGCCTATGTCAAACCCGGCGACAAGGGCGATACCTCGGTGGAGATCATGGAGGGGCTGCGGCAAGGCGATCGTGTCGTTGCCTACCCGGACGACCGCATCGCCGATGGTCAGCGCGTGCGTCCGCTGAATGCCTCGCCATAGGGGTACGCCGGCCGCGGGTGGCCCTGGGCTGCAAGTGCCTGACCGACGTTGCGCTACGCAGCCGTCGCGCAATTTGCCACACTCGCGTTTTCCGGGAATCGCCGATGCGCTCGAATGCTCTCGCCGCGGTGGGGCTGGCGCTGTGCTCGGCGCTGTTCTTCACCTGCACCTACGTGCTCAACCGCAGCCTGGTGGCCGGTGGTGGCCATTGGCAGTGGGCGGTGATCCTGCGCTACCTGTTCACCTTGCCCATGCTGTCGCTGGTGCTGCCGCTGCAGGGCGGGCTCGGCGCCTTGCCCGGCGAGCTGCGCCGGCACCCGCGTGCATGGCTGACCTGGAGCGCGGTGGGTTTCGTGCTGTTCGGCATACCGCTGACCTGGGCAGCGCACAGCGGGCCGTCATGGCTGGTGGCTGGCAGCTTCCAGACCACGGTGCTGGCGGGGCCGCTGCTGGCGCCGTTGATCTATCGCGACGGTCGGCGTCGGCTGGTGTGGTCGACGCTGGCCATCGGCGCGCTGATCGTGAGCAGCGTGTTTGCCCTGCAGTGGGGACACGCGCACGGCCAGCTTTCGCGCGGCGACTGGCTGGCGATCGGCGCCGTGGTACTGGCCGCGTTCGCCTATCCGCTGGGCAACCGCAAACTGCTGCTGCATCTGGAACACAGCGGCACGGTGCTCAATGCGGTGCAGCGCGTGTTCGGCATGACGCTGTGCAGCTGGCCGCTGTGGATCGTGTTCGGTATCGGCACCTGGTTCACGATCGGCCCGCCCAGCGCGCGTGAGACACTGCTCGCGGCGGGCGTGGCCTTGTCCTCGGGCACGATCGCCACGGTGTTGTTTTTCCGAGCCACCGAGATGGTGCGCAGCGAGCCGAATGCACTGGCAGCGGTCGAGGCGATGCAGGCCGCCGAGCTGCTGTTTGCGACAGCACTGGGCGTGCAGCTGCTGGGCGAGTCGTGGCCGCATGGCTTCGCCGCGCTCGGTGCGCTGGGCATCATGGTCGGCATTGCGTTGTTTGGCTGGCTCAGCGGGCGTGGCGCGGCCGGCGATGATCAGGCGTTGCGCGCCCTGCGTGGTGATCGCAGTGCGTGAGGCGTTTCGTCGGCAACTGGTCATCGCCTCGCCGGGCAAGGACAATGCCCGAACTTGCAGCTACACGCTGCACCTTCGGAGTCGGCAGTCCATGCCGGGCACCTTTTGTTCCTCGTCAGGTTTGCCGGCATGAAGAGCGAGCACATCGCCGCCCACGGTGCCGACGACGACACGATGATCCGCCATGGCACGCCGCTGTTCCGCCAGGCCAACCTGGCCTTGTTCGCGGCCGGCATTGCTACCTTCGGCCTGCTTTACTGCGTGCAGCCGCTGATGCCGGAATTCAGCCGCGACTTTGGCGTGAGCGCGGCCAACAGCGCCTTGTCGCTGTCGCTGACCACCGGCGTGCTGGCATTCTCGATGCTCTTTGCGGGGGCGGTGTCCGACGCGTTCGGGCGCAAGTCGGTGATGACGATCTCGCTGCTGTCATCGGCGGTGTTGACGCTGCTGATCGCGCTGCTGCCGGGCTGGGCCAACCTGCTGCTGCTGCGCACCTTGCTGGGCCTGACCCTGAGCGGCCTGCCAGCGGTGGCCATGACCTGGCTCAGCGAGGAAATGCATGCCGATTCGATCGGCCTGGGCATGGGGCTGTATATCAGCGGCAACGCGATCGGCGGCATGAGCGGGCGGCTGATCACTGGCGTGCTGACCGACTTTTTCAACTGGCGCGTGGGCGTGGGCGTGGTGGCACTGATCGGCCTGCTGGCCGGGCTGATGTTCTGGCGCCTGCTGCCGCCGTCGCGCCACCACGTGCACCGGCCACTGCAGGGACGCGCGCTGCTGGGGCGGTTTGCCGTGGTGTTCCGCGATGCCGGCCTGCCGTGGATGTTTGCCGAGGGCGCACTGCTGCTGGGCGCCTTTGTCACGGTCTACAACTACATCGGCTACCGCCTGCTGGCGCCACCGTACAACCTCAGCCAGGCAGTGGTCGGCTTGATCTTCAGCGTGTATCTGATCGGCACCTTCAGCTCGGCCTGGATGGGATATCTGGCCGGCCGGCTCGGCCGTCGCCGGGTGCTGTGGACGATGTTAGCGCTGATGCTGGTGGGAGTGGGGCTGACCTGGCTGTCGTCGCTGCCATGGATCGTCACCGGCATCGTGGCGATCACCTTCGGCTTCTTCGGCGGGCATTCCATCGTCAGCAGCTGGGTCGGCCGCCGGGCCGGGCCGGGCAGGCCAAGGCGCAGGCCGCCTCGGTCTACCTGTTTTCCTATTACATGGGTTCGAGCATCGCCGGCGCGGGCGGCGGTCTGTTCTACGCCGAGTACGGCTGGAACGGCGTGGTGATCTTCGTCGCGGCGATGGTGCTGGCCGGCTTGCTGATTGCGCTTGGCCTGTTCCGCCTGAAGCCCTTGGTCAACGTGGCCACGCCACCGATGCCGATGAGCCAGGGTGCGATGCCGTAGGGCGGGGAACGGGGACGATCAAGGTAGCGCCGGCTTGAGCGTGTCTTTGACTTCGTCATAGTTGCCGTCATTCGCCGCCGCCGGGATGCCGAGCAGGTGGGTCATCAGCGGATAGACGTCCACATTCGGAAACGCAGGCACCTTCGCATTCACCCGGAACGCCGGGCCATGCGCAATGAACAGTGCCTGCATCAGCGGGTTGGCGTTGTCGTAGCCATGGTCGCCGATGCTGACGTCGCCGTCCTTGTGCGCCAGAAAGGACGTCGTGGTGATGCGCCAGCCCACGTCGGCCAGACACACCAGCTGGGGCACGCGCGGGTTGTGGCCATAGGCGAAGCGTGCGGGGATGCGCGTCTTGTCCCAGCACTGCATGTGCGACTGCGGTTGTTGCAGCTTTCTCTCGATCGCGGCGAAGTGCGCCTGTGCGGCGGCGCTGTCGGACTTCGGGTTGAAGCCGGCCACGATGCCCAGGCTGACCTGTTGCAGCTGATCCATCGGGATCAGCTTGTCGATCAGCACGCTGTTCTGCAGCGGCACGCTGGCCATGCCGTGGTCGGACACCACGATGAGGTTGATCTTGTCGAACAAGCCGCGCTGCTTCAGGCCCCGCACCAGCCGTGCCATCGCGGCATCAGTCTCGCGCAGGGCGGTGTTCTCCTGTGGCGAGTCAGGGCCGAACTTGTGGCCGGCGTGATCTACCGCGTCGAAGTACAGCGTGAGAAAACGCGGGCGCTGGGCCGTCGGCAGGTCCAGCCAGGCCAGCACCTGGTCGACTCGCTGATCGGCAGTGACATGGCCGTCATACGGCTGCCAGTAATCCGGGTGGCGGCCATGGATGTCCGCTTCCGAGCCGGGCCAGAACATCGTGGCGGTGCGCAGGCCATGCGCGTCGGCTGTTTCCCAGATCGGCGTGGCGGCATCCCACCAGCGACCGTCGCTGACCGCCTTGCGGTTGCCCAGCGAGAACTTGCCCAGCCGCGGATCGAACATGGTGTTGTTGACGATGCCGTGGTGGTCCGGACGCAGGCCGGTGACCAGGGTGTAGTGGTTCGGGAAGGTCAGTGACGGAAACGATGGTTGCATCGAAGCGGCGCGCACGCCACTTGCCGCCAGCATGCTCAGGGTGGGGCTCAGTCCGCGTTTCACGTAGTCATAACGATAGGCGTCGATCGAGACAAGCAGCAGCGGTGTCGGTGCGTCGGCCGGGGTCGCCATGGACGCCGTGGCCGTCGGTTGCTGGTGGGCGCAACTGGCGCTGGCCGCTGCCAGTGTGCACAGCAGCAGGCGAAACAGGATTTTCATGCATGGAGCCTTAAAGTGCGTGGAAATATCTCTCTATGATGGCGTGGAATCATGACCGATACACGAAACAGCAGGCTTCGCCGTGTGCTTCGTCCGCTGCTGACGGGTGCCATCGTGCTGGCGTCCAGCGGCAGTGCGCTGGCCTGGCAGAGCAGCACGCCGCTGGTGGCCGCGCCACCGTCGAACACCCAGTTCCAGCAGACCGTGCAACAGCAGCAGGTGAGCGATCAATTGCAGAAGAGCCAGTTGCAGCAGCAACTGCATCAGTCGGTTTCCGACATGGCCAAGCATCCCGCCAGCAGTGACACGAGCCTGCAGAAACAACTGCGGCAGGCAGACCAGGCGCAGCGCGATCGCGACCGCGCGGCGCAACAGGATCAGGTCGACCGCTACCGCAGCCAGGCGGCGTTGCCGCGCGTGGTGCCACAACCGCTGCCGGCCACGGCCAGCAGTGGCCACTGATCTTGCTGGCTGGCCGGCTCGGCCGGCGCGTCGGTGTGTGCGCGTAGCTCGTACGTCGCCGTGATCCCGTAGTCACGCTCTAACCCGGTCGATACCGCCCCGCCCGCGCTTGCAGACGTCGCACCGCCGATATATGTTAAAACTAACATAATATGTGACGGGGATGCCGATGGAGTTCGTGAACGAGCTGGGACTGGTGGCGCTTGGCAGCCGGATGCGAGCGCTGAGCGAGCGCCTGTACGCGATCGCGGACGAGGTCTACCGGCGCGGCGGCATCGCGGTGCAGGGCCGCTGGTTTCCGCTGCTGCGGCTGCTGCATGATCGCGGCCCGCAAAGCGTCGGCGAGATCGCGCAGGCGATCGGGCAGACCCATTCGGCAGTCAGCCAGCTCGCCGACAAGCTGGTGCGCGACGGCTGGCTGGTGGCGAATGCCGACGTGGCGGACAAGCGCTTGCGTCGGCTGGGCCTCACCGCCAAAGCCGATGCGGCGCTGCGCGAGGCCAAGCCGGCCTGGCGCGCGATCCATGAAGTACTGGAGTCACATTGCAGCGAGGCCGGTATCGATGTGCTGGGGACGTTGACGGCGTTTGCCCAGCTGCTGGAGTCGCCGATCCAGGACGAGATCGCCGAGCGCACCCTCGCACTGCAGCGTGAGGCGCTGCGCGTGGTCACCTTCCAGCCGGCGTTGCGCGAGCACTTTCACCGGCTCAATGCCGAGTGGCTGCGCAAGTATTTCTATATCGAGGAGATCGACCAGCGGGTGCTGTCGAATCCGGAAGGGGAGATTCTCGATGCTGGCGGCGAAGTGTTTTTCGCCTTGCTGGGCGATGCAGTGGTGGGTACCTGCGCGCTCAAGCACGAGGTCAATGATTCGCTCGAACTGACCAAGATGGCAGTGGACGAGCGTTATCAGGGCCTGGGCATCGGCCGGCGCCTGATCGATGCGGCGATCGACGAGTTCGTCCGCCGTGGCAGCAAGACCCTGTTTCTGGAGACCAACAGCAAACTGGCGCCGGCCATCAAACTGTACGAAAGCGTCGGCTTCGAACATCAGTCCACGGTGCGGCCGGATTCGCACTACCAGCGCGCCGATGTGTACATGGTGTGGCGTGCGCCGCCTGCGGCGAAATCGAAAGGCACTTCCACTGCACGGCGCAAAAAGGCAGCTGTCGGCCCGGCCTCATGAGCACGGCTATCGCCGCACCTGCGCGGCATGCGTTGGCGTGAGCGCCAACGGCAAGCCGATCAGGCTGGTGTGGAGAACAGGTCGCCGTGGGCCATGCGCTGTTCCAGTGCCAGCAGCAGCCGCTTCACCGGGAGGCCGCCACCGAAGCCGGTGAGGCTGCCGTCGCTGCCGATCACGCGGTGGCACGGCAGCACGATCGGCAGCGGGTTGCGTCCGTTCGCCGCGCCCACCGCGCGCATGGCCTGCGGCTTGCCGATGCGGCGCGCCAGTTCGCCATAGCTGATCGTGGCGCCGTACGGAATGCGTGCCAGCTCCTGCCACACCTCCAGCTGGAATGCCGTGCCCAGTGGATGCAGCGGCAGCGCGAACGCCTGCCGCTCGCCGGCGAAATACTCGGTGAGCTGCACCCGCGCAAACGCGACCCCGTCCGCCGAGCGCACCGCATGGCTTGGCATCGGCTTGGGATGCCGCTCGTGTTCAAACCAGATCTGGTGCAGCCCATGCGCATCAGCCACCAGTCGCAGCGGGCCGACCGGGCTGCCCATGTCGTCGTAGCAGATCGCTTCCACGCTCATGCTTTGCTCCGTTTCAGCGGCGCCGTGTCGCTGGCATGGCGCCACAGATGCATCACCGCATACGCGCGCCACGGCCGCCAGCTTTCCGCCAGCGCGGTCAGCGCCTTGGTGCTCAACTCGGGCCCGTCGCCGGCCGCCACCCGGCGCAGGATCAGATCGGCCGCGGGGAACGCGTCCGGGTGACTCAATGCACGCATCGCCATGTAGTGCGCGGTCCATTCGCCGATGCCGGGCAAGGCCACCCAGCGGGCGACGAATTCGTCCATCGACTGCTCGGCGCGAAAGTCCGCACGGCCATCCAGCAGCGCCTGCGCGATGCCGCGAATGGTGGCGGCACGCGCCGTGGTCACGCCGATCTCGCGCAGATCCGCATCGGCCAGTTGTGCCGGGGCGGGGAACAACCGCTCCAGTCCTGCCATCGGTGCTGCGTTCAACGGCGCGCCCCAGCGCTGCACGATGCGCGTCGCCAGCGTGCGCGCAGCGGCCACGCTTACCTGCTGGCCCAGCACCGCACGCACGGCAATCTCGAAACCGTCCCAGCCACCGGGCAGGCGCAATCCCGGCCTCTTGCGCAGCAGTGGCTTCAGCACGCCGCCGGCACCCAGCGTGGCGGCAATCGCCTGCGGCTCCGCATCGAGATCGAACATGCGCCGCAAGGTCGTCACCAGCGGCAACAACTGCGGTGGCGTGGCGCCGTGCAGTTCCAGCCGCAGGGCGTGCTCGCCCGCGTGCCAGCGGCTCAGGCGTAACCAGCCGGGTGTGTCCGCACTGCCGAACACGCGGGCATACGTGTGCTCGTCCACCCGCTCCACGCCGGGCAGCGCGCGGGTGCGCAGAAACGCCAGCAGCGCGTCGAAATCGTACGGCGGTCGATAACCCAGCCGCAGGATCAACCCCTCGCCGAGCGGCGCGCGCGGTTGCCGGCGCAATTCGCGCGGCGGCATGCGGTTTGCCTGCGCAAACGCCGCGTTGAAACGGCGCAAGCTGGCAAAACCGGAGGCCAGCGCCACCTCGGTCACCGGCAGCGCCGTATCGGTCAGCAACTGCTTCGCGAACAGCAGCCGGCGCGTGGTGTGCACGTCGATCGGCGGCGCGCCGAGATGTTCCACAAACAGCCGGCGCAGCTGGCGCGAGCTCACGCCCACGCGCGTGGCCAGTTGTTCCAGCGAGTGCTCTGCCAGCGCACCGCCATCGATCAGCTTCAGTGCACGCGACACCAGCTGCTCACCGTGGCGCCACGCCGTGTTGCCCGGCGCCAGCTCCGGCCGGCAGCGCAGGCACGGCCGAAAGCCGGCCGCCTCGGCCGCCGCCGCGCTGGCGTAGTAGCGCACGTTCGCCGGCTTCGGCGCCGGCGCCGGGCACACCGGGCGGCAATAGATCCTGGTGCTGGTGACGGCGGTGAAGAACAGGCCGTCGAAGCGCGCATCCCGGCTCAGCCGCGCCTGTTCGCAGACGCGGTCATCGGGCAGGGCGCTGGCGTGGGTTTCGGACATGCGCGCAGGCTAGCACCGTGCCAGGCGGCGTACTCGCCGTTTTCGGACAGCAATGCCCGGGCCGGGGAAAGGGGCGCATCACTACCGCAGTCTGCAGACGGGATGGCCATCGGTACCCGAGTGCAGAGATGCATTCCGCAGGCGTACGCTGCGCGGCTTGCTGGTGCGGGTATCCATGTTGCTGCTCGTCGCCGCGCTGGCCGCGCCATGCCCCGTGGCACCGATGGCGCGCCGCCAGCGCGGCGCCTGATCGGCACCGGTCACGGCTATCAGATCGTCGGCAACGGTGATCCCACCGACGCCGATGGCGCCGTCGCCTCGTCCGGTTCTGCGGGCACGGTGCCTGGTTCCGCCGCGTCGTTCGGCGGAGTCGGTGTGGCGTTCTCGATGGCAGCCTTGTCCCGGGGGATCGGCTCAGGCTCTCCCGGCAGCGGCGCCACGTGGCGGCGGATCATGCTCGACAGCACCCCGTCGCGGCGAATCAGGCCGTGGTAAAGCGCCGCGCCCATATGCGCGAGAAACGTCAACAGCAGCAGCAAGGCAAACCAGCCGTGCAGGTGGCGCAGGATGGCGTACGCGACCGGGTTGGTCGGAAAGATCGGCGGCAGCCGCAGCGACCCGCTCAGCATCACCGGGTAACCGCCGGCCGACAGCATCGCCCAGCCGATCAGCGGCATCGCCAGCATCAGGACATACAGCAGCCAGTGCGAGGCATGCGCGGCCAGTTTCTGCATCGCTGGCAGATCCGCTGGCAGCGCCGGTGGCGGGTGGCGCAGGCGCACCGCCAGGCGCACCACCGCCAGAATCAGAATCGCAATGCCCAGCGGCTTGTGGAGGCGCAGCAACCAGTCGTGGCGGGCGGATACCGAGGCGACCATGCCGACGCCGATAAACAGCATCGCCAGAATCAGCGCCGCCATCAGCCAGTGCAACACGCGGGCGGTCAGGGTGAAGCTGGTGGCGGTATTCATCGTGCGTTCTCCGGCGTGGAGCGGGCGGTGCCGGGCAGGTGGGCTTCCTCGCTGGTGCGGCGCAGGTACGAATCGGCATAGACGGCCGAACGCGCCGGCAGCAGCGGATCGTCGGAGGCCTTGATGCCGGCCGGCAGCACCAGCGGGTCGTAGTTGATGTCGCGGCACGGGCCGCTCTGCTGCGGCTCGGTGCGATCGAGCACCAGCGTGCCGGCATCTATCGTGGGGCGGTCGGCGGGCCATGCCCGGGTAGCGTCAGCGGTCGGATCGCCCGGCGCGGCCAGCGTCAGCAGCAGGTGCCAGCGCAGCGGCGCCCGGGCCAGCCGCTGGCCGAGGTCGGCGTCGAGGTAATCCGGCGCGGCCGGGGCCACCGCGCCGGCCGCGTCGGTGGCCTCGGGCACCATGCGCCAGCGCACCGGCTGGCGCTTGCCGCCGGCGGCGATCAACTCGAACGCATCGAGGCTGTAATACGTCTCGGTGGCGAAGCTCGCCGACGGCTTCGCCGTGCTGGCCCACGCGCGGAATGGCGCGGTCTCCGGATGCGCGGCAAAAAACGCCTTCAGCTTCGCCGGGTCGGGCTTGCCGGTGGCCGGGTCCGGCTGCTGCGCCTGCAGCTGCGCGTAGAACGCCTGCGGCGTGGCCACCGGAAACACCGGCATGCTGTTCATGCCGGTGCGCCACTGCTGCCCGTTCACCTGGGTGAAGCGCAGCGCCATGCTGCGGATCGGCACGCTGCTGTCCGGCGCGTACGGGTTGCCGCCGGGGATCGCGAAGCGGCCCACCACCGGCGTGCGGCCCGGCGCGAACACCTGCGCCTGGGAATACGCCTGCGCCTGGCCGTTGCTGTCGAAATGGCCGCTCACGCACACGCCCTTGGCGTGGTTGCGCCGATAGCCGGCGAACGTGCCGGCGTTGCGCTGCAGCTGGTTGACCATGCGCTGCGCGGTGAGCCGCTGCGGCGTCAGCCAGCCGCCCACGTAGCCGAGCGTGGCCGCGACCAGCGCGACTACCGCGGCGATCAGCGTCCAGCGCCACGCGTTGCCTGGGCGCCGTGCGGGCGCGGAAAGTTCTGCTTGCATGCTGCGACTCCTGGTGCGGCACGGTACCGGCGCGGCGGGCTGCTACGCCGGATGTTACCGCCGGTGCAGGTCATTCGCCCGGACGCCGCAAACGGTTACACCACGCCTTCGCCGCTCGCATCGGCCCCGCGCGGACGCCCGATACCCCGGCGCTATACTCCGGCAAGTCATTACCACCCGAGCCTTGTCACCATGACCGCACCCACCCGCATCGACACCACCCGCACCATCCGCGCGCCGCGCGGCACCGAGCTCAGCTGCAAGAGCTGGCTCAGCGAGGCGCCGTTCCGCATGCTGCAGAACAACCTCGATCCGGAGGTGGCGGAGAACCCGGCCGAGCTGGTGGTGTACGGCGGCATCGGGCGGGCGGCGCGCAACTGGGAGTGCTTCGACGCGATCCTGCTTGCGCTGCGCTCGCTTGAAAACGACGAGACGTTGCTGGTGCAGTCCGGCAAGCCGGTCGGCGTGTTCCGCACGCATGCCGACGCGCCGCGCGTGCTGATCGCCAACTCCAACCTGGTGCCGCACTGGGCCACCTGGGAGCACTTCAACGAGCTCGATAAAAAAGGCCTGATGATGTACGGCCAGATGACCGCCGGCAGCTGGATCTACATCGGCTCGCAGGGCATCATCCAGGGCACCTACGAAACCTTCGTCGAGATGGGCCGCCAGCACTACGGCGGCAACCTGAAAGGCAAATGGCTGCTCACCGCCGGCCTCGGCGGCATGGGCGCGGCGCAGCCGCTGGCCGCCAGCCTCGCCGGCCTGTGCAGCCTCAACATCGAATGCCAGCAGAGCCGCATCGACTTCCGCCTGAAGACCCGCTACGTCGACGAGCAGGCCACCGACCTCGACGACGCGCTGGCGCGCATCGACAAATACACGAAAGCGGGCGAAGCGAAATCCATCGCGCTGCTGGGCAACGCCGCCGACATCCTGCCGGAACTCGTGAAGCGCGGCGTGCGCCCCGACGCCGTCACCGACCAGACCAGCGCGCACGATCCGGTCAACGGCTACCTGCCGCAGGGCTGGACGGTGGAGCAGTGGTTCGAGCGCCGCAAGAGCGATCCCGAAGGCACCCGCGACGCCGCCAAGCACTCCATGCGCACCCACGTCGAGGCCATGCTCGCGTTCCACGCGCAGGGCATCCCCACCTTCGACTACGGCAACAACATCCGCCAGATGGCGCAGGACGTCGGCTGCGCCAACGCGTTCGCGTTTCCGGGCTTCGTGCCTGCCTACGTGCGGCCGTTGTTCTGCCGTGGCATCGGGCCGTTCCGCTGGGTGGCGCTGTCCGGCGACCCGGAAGACATCTACAAGACCGACCGGAAAGTGAAGGAGCTGATCCCGGACGACGCCCACCTGCACAACTGGCTGGACATGGCGAAGGAGCGGATCAGCTTCCAGGGCTTGCCGGCGCGTATCTGCTGGGTTGGGCTGGGACTGCGTGACAAGCTGGGGCTGGCGTTCAACGAGATGGTGCGCAATGGGGAGTTGAAGGCGCCGGTGGTGATCGGGCGGGATCACCTGGATTCGGGGTCGGTGGCGTCACCGAATCGGGAGACCGAGGCGATGAAGGATGGGAGCGATGCGGTGTCGGATTGGCCGTTGCTCAATGCGATGTTGAACGTGGCCGGTGGGGCGACCTGGGTGTCGCTGCATCATGGCGGCGGGGTGGGGATGGGGTATTCGCAGCATTCGGGGGTGGTGATTGTTTGCGATGGGTCGGCCGAGGCGGACAAGCGCATTGGACGGGTGCTTTGGAATGATCCGGGCACCGGGGTGATGCGGCATGCGGATGCGGGGTATGAGGTGGCAGTCGAATGTGCGCGGGAGCAGGGCTTGAAGTTGCCGATGGTTTGAAATGCTCTGAAAGTGCAGCCTGCGGTTGCCCTTCGGATTCTGTTTTCGCAGCCGCTCCCGATGTGGCAAAGGAGTCCCATTCATGACTAGAAGAGTTCCATTTCAGCCTCCTGACTCTTTTGGCGAAGCAGTCAGAGAATGCATGACTGAGCGCATGGCTGAGAGCCAAAAGCAACTCGTCTTAACTATGATATCCCCTGAGAATGTGCTGAATTATTCGCACGGATCTTCCTGGAAACACCCTGCACTCCCAAGCGCTGTTGATGGCGAGATGAAAACTCACAGCGCTGAATTCGCAATGCCCTTCCGGCGCATTGTAGACGGGGATCTTTCAATCATGCGTGAATCTATCGAGCAAGTAGCACTTCAAATGAAGGTGCAGTTTGCTCAAAGCGTCTACGGGTTAATGAGTGAAACATGCGAACGTAGCGGGAACACGGTCGACACCAAAGAAGCGGGTGGTTTTGCTGAGGCGTTTGAACGCATGCTTCAAAAGATCGAATTTGGCGTAGATAGTAAAGGTAACGTCAGTCTTCCAGAAATACATGTGGCAGATGCAGGCCCAATTATAGCTGCGCTGGAAGGTCAGACGAAGGAGTACGGTGCGAGAATTGAAGCGCTGATAAAGGCCAAAAGTGAGTCTGCTTTAGCGGAAGAAGTTATTCGAAAAGCTAAATTCGAGAAACAGCCTTGAAACATGTCTTGATCGCGGTTGGCTGCGATGTCTATGATAATTCCCGCTCACTAGACGGGGCCGAAAATGATGCGCGAAATATCTTCTCGCTGCTCACCGATATTAAATACGGATTCTGTGAGGCGGACTGCAGTACGCTAATCCTGTCGCCGTCGCTAACAGAGTTGCAGCGGGGCCTGTTAGATGCGAGCAAATCACTGCTTCCTGGAGATGTTGTTACATTCTATTTTGCGGGTCATGGCTATGTAAAAGGAAATATTTTTTACATGTGCTGTCGCGACACCCAGGTCGATCGAATAGGCGTTTCTGCGCTACCACTAAACAATCTCCTTTCACTAATTCATGAGGTTACGCCAAGCCACGCGAACCTCATTATTGATGCGTGTAACAGTGGGGGCGTCATGGGGGACTTTAACCGTGTCCTGTCGCCGGACACCATTGGGAGTGCTGCCACAACGGGAATCACTCTCCTGGCCGCATGTGCTCAAGACCAGTTTGCAGCCGAGGTAAATGGAGAGGGTCTTTGTACATCCATTATCATCCGCTGCATCAATGGCACCACATTTGTACAAGATCTCGACGTGGCCCTTGATTTAGCGTCGATTTCAACAATAGTTTCTCGCGATCTTCGACAAACAAATCAACAACCCGCCTACTGGGGCCTCAACCTTACCGGGCGCCCCAATTTCTGTACCAATCCTCATTTTTCTGGCGATAGTGATCTCCGGCGCACATTGGCAGAGGCGAGGCCAATGGCGATGCTGCCGGGAACTGCCAATACGATTCAGAACTTATATAGCGAGATCGACCACGGATGGGTGCCAAAAAATCTGCAGCAGGTGTTAGCCAAAGTACTTCCATCAGGGGGTGATCCCGGCAGCAATTTAAGCTTCTTGAACAACCTTGCTAACGCGATGCGGCAGCGTGCGGGACAATCGCATGATCCATTCCGAGAAATTGAGGTAGTTGTTACGTGCTTGTCTCCTTTACTGGTGCATTGCAAGAGACAGCCGGTTATAGAAAGCTACGTAATCGGACGATGCGTCGATTTGGGGGTACGCATTGTGGAGATATGCCAAGATATTCACGAGGAATTATTACGAGACGAATTCGCTCTGCTCGGGGACACTGGTGTCGGCGAGCTGTTTATTTTGCCAGGAAGAATTACTAGCCTACTTGGTTGGCTGGGCTGGGCGATAGTGGTAAGTAGGACGTCAGGCGGTGATGCGACAACTGCCGAAGGGCTCGCTGGTCGGCTCCTTGCTATCATCCTTGATAAATATCAGGGCTCGGTGAGGGCGATGACTGATGCGCAAGCTCCGGCGCTTCTAGTGATAGCCGTGGCACTGAAAGCCACTGAGGCAAGAGAGAATCTTGAGAAATTTGCTGGCCTATATTTCCTCGATCTGTGCGAAGCAAAAGGATTGATTTCACGAACAGATATGGACTCCAGCTTTATCATCGACTTCTTATTGTCGAAAAGCGACAGAGATCCTAATGCACCAGAGACAATAGCAAATCCTTCAACATTCTTATGCGTGCTGTTGTTGCTTGCAAAGGAACTTGAGCTTGAAGATGCATTCGATCTAGGTATGAGTGATCTTGATCACCGAAATGCAAATGCGTTTATTCCATCTTCATACTCAGATTTTGCATTCGTTAAAATAGACGATGGATATAACGCTACGTTCCAAATTGGACATGGTATTTGGCGTGTCGCGGATTTCTCTGAAAAATGGAATGGATTGGTGAGGCCTGTTACAGAGTCGGCAGGAATTTCCTTGCTTTCTACAGCGTGCTCCCTGATCTACCCCGATCGTATAGCGTGGCACTTACTTGACTGAACGCCAACAACAAAGGGGTCAGAGTGAGGTGGCACCTTTGTTTGCAACCGATAAATCGGTGGGCAGAATTGTTCTGGCCCGACCAAACGTTCTCACGGAATTTTGGGAATCACGGAGTCGAAGCCCATCCGAATTGTCGCAATGTCACCCTTCATGATTTCTCGTCCTGTCAGATTCAAGACGCCATGTTTGTTCGGAAACCGGGACGGAGGAAGTTAAATGCCCTCGTTTAGGGATGAGACTTGTGCCAGAAGTATCTAAAGGCATGACTCTTGCGAACGATCCAGAAAAATGTGGCTTCGTTTTGACCGTTCAATGGCTGCTTTTAATATTTTATTTGTATGTGTTTTTTGTAATGTATTTTCCGTTTTCTAAAATAATGCGGGTAACGGTTCATAAATGGTACAGTCTTCACCCTCGCCAACCCTTTAGTAATGCCCGAGGCCTTGGTGCACTTGTTTCGGCGATTTTGATAATTTTAGGTGACTTCGGCGTGATAGGGGTGCCGACACCATACAATGGCGGCCTGTTTTATCACGTGAGTGGCGCTGATTTGGTGCTTTCTATCGTCAATTCTCCAGTACTATTTCCAATTTTTGCGTGGTTTACTGTAATTTTTCAAGTGGTTATTTATTGGTCTGTGTTGTACATAATTGCTAATTACCGCCTCGTATTTTATGGCCTATCTCTAGATGCCTAAACGGAAACCGGGACGGAGGAAGTTAAATGCCCTCGGGCTTGGCTTCGACTCGCGCCGGCCGCCCAAATCGTCGCAGGCTCGGTGGACGACCGTAAGCGTCCACCGCGGTGTTTCTACGAGAGGAATTCCACCAGCAGCCGGCGCTTGGGCTCGGGCAGGTTGCGGAAGGCGTCGAGCAGGCTGCGGAAACCGATCAACGGGTTGCGTGCGGACTGAGGGAACAGTGCGCGGAAACCGGGACGGAGGAAGTTAAATGCCCTCGGGCTTGGCTTCGACTCGCGCCGGCCGCCCAGATCGTCGCAGGCTCGGTGGACGACCGTAAGCGTCCACCGCGGTGTTTCTACGAGAGGAATTCCACCAGCAGCCGGCGCTTGGGCTCGGGCAGGTTGCGGAAGGCGTCGAGCAGGCGGCCCTCGTTGTCGCTGAGGCGCCGATAGGCGGGGGATTTTTCTCCCACCCCCAGGTGGACCTGCCCGCGGCCGGTGGCCAGCCATTCGAAGCTGACGTCGAAATCCTTCGCCAGCTCGATGATGCGGGCAAGCTCGGGCAAGGTGAGGCCGGTAAGCCATTTGCGGACGGTCTCGCGCGACACGGCATAGCGGTCGGCCAGGGCGCCCGTTCGTCCGCGTCCTTCCACGAAACGGGCACGGTCCAGCGTTTGCCGCAGGCGTTCCGCGAATTCCTCGTAGGGAGCTGCCATCCAGGTTCCTGTGGTTGCGTCGTCGCCAAGCGTGCACGCGTGGCGACATTGAGTAGTGGCAACGATTGTTGCGCACCCGCATTCTCCTGATGGCACTTTCAGGTTGTTGACAAATCCACGTATTGGTTGCAATGTACCAGCCATGAAGTGCATCGCAGCCACCGTTGCCAGCCTTGTTCGATCGCGTTGTGGCCTGTTTCGCCGCGGCGCGTGCCACCACCGAACGTGGTCGCGCTGGCAGCGGCGCCGCGCTCGCGTCGCGCATGCGCGCAGGCGCCGTGCATGAATTTGCCGTTCAATAACCGTTGAGCAGGACGGCCCATGCAACACCCTTCGGGGGAGTCCGCCGCCTGCTGATGGCGGCTTCGAACCTCCCGACACCCCGTCCGTCGTCATGCCGTGGACGGGCACTTCTATGGAACGAGGAGGCGACCATGTCGACGTTCGATTCGGATGATCTGGGAACAACGGGCTATTTCCTGCCGGAGGACAGCCAGCTGCGGCTGAAGCAGCTACGCGAATACGTGGGGTTCCTGTCCCATCTGGCGCGACCGCGCAGGCCGGACGAGGATCGGGAGTGGTATTCGGAGATTCGCCCGGGCGAAGTGGCGATCTGCATGGAGTTGCTGGAGGAGCAGATCGGGCGAGTGCTGGACGAACTCTCCTGGCCGGCCGAACGTGGCGAGCGGGCGGCCGCACCCAAGGCCGATGCGGATGCAGAGACAGAAGCACAGGCATGCGCGCAAGCTGCAGCCCCGGACGCCGCCGAGCCGGTGATGGATGAGGCCGGCAATCGCTACCTCTTCGGCATCACCCTGAATCAGCTCGACGAGATCAACCTGCTGCTGAGCAGCCTGCGGGCCCTTGGCAATGTGGTGACCTGCAGCGATCACGCCGAGTTATCCGACGTCACGCTGTCGATCATGGGCGACGCCATCGTCCGCGACGTGGAGAAGCTGCGCGACATCAACAGAGACGTGGATGCGCAGAGGCTGGAGCCCTCGCGCCGGACGAAACCCGGCGTGCGCGAGGAGCAGGCCTGCTACCTTGCGCTGCCCGCGCGTTTGCCCATGGGCAGCACGTCGTACGTCGTGCGGCAGCATCCGACCTATCAGTAGCAGAGACGGGGGCAGAGCGCGCTTTCCTGAGGCAAGCGTCATGGAAAGTCGCGCGCGCTCTCTCTCTCCCTTTTTGCTGGCCGGAATATCTCTGTCCGGCGCCTTTGCCGGGTTCCTGGTTGGGCGGCGTTCGAGTATGCAACGGAGCAGGAGAATGTTGCCGATGGTTTTGCCTTCGCCGGATCGGTACGATGTTAGCTAAAGGGGGCGTGGCTAATTAAGTTCGGCCGCCGTCTGGCGGGGCGCCTGCCTGACTCGATTGGCCACGTCCACTTTTCCCGGTTCACCACGCCCCCTTTTTCCGCGTAATTGCCACGCCGCTTTTTTCTGTCCGCACGGACGCTGCCGTGGGGACCGCGCGGCCCGTGGCGGTGTATTGGAACGCGGTTTGCTTCAGTTACTGCACACCGAGAGCTAGGAGATATGTCCCGTGTTCGCTATCCCACCGCCGCAGACTCCAGCCGCGCTTGCTCCGGTCGTCCGGGAAGACGTGCGCTACTACGTGATCGAGGGGCGCAGCGAGCCCGAGCTAGTGGCGCAGATGAATGCGATGGGCTATCTCACAGAGCAAGGCCGTTATTGGGGCCACACGTCGTCGCGCCTCGGGTGGAGTTTTGACACGAAGGCTGTTGCGGGGCGCTGCAATCTGGTGGGTCCGAACGTGTCACTGACCATCACGACTGTCCTGCCTCAGTGGACGCCGCCTCCTGGCACGCCCGAAACCGTGGTCGGCAAGTGGCACGCCTTGACCAAGGCCTTACATCACCACGAGGGGGAGCACGCGCAGATTGCGCGGGCGCAGGCACAAGCTCTGATGGCGCTGATGCTCCGGCATCACAGCGACCACAAATCGTGTGCTGCTCTGGATGCATCCGTGCAGGCCGAGGGCAGGGCGATCATGCACAAGAGCGAGGCGGCGGACGTCGAGTTGGACAGGCGAACGGTGCACGGTGCTACGGAAGGTGTCTCGATTCAGTGGTGAGTGGACAAATAAAAGGGGACTTGGCTCATTAAATTTGGTCGCTGTCTGGCGTGGCGAGTCGTCGTCTGCCTGGGTTAATAGCCTCGTCAAAGCGGGGTGCAGCGTGCGATTTCTTGCAGCGAGCGCTAAGGAACGTCGCCTCCGGCCCCTGATTCCACGTGACCGAGGTCCAGCTCTCGCGCCCCGCCGGACCGCTCAAGATCGGCACGTTTCGAAAAGCTCGATGTAAGGAGGGAAAGCCACTCCGGCGCCGGTTTCTCACCTATCATTCATTCAAAGCTGTCAGCCAAAGGGAGGTCAGAAGCTTATGTCGCGCGAAGCCCCCGAAGTCAGTCTGGCGATTGGGACGGCATCGAGCCGGACGCGCGTCAGCTTCTTTTTTGTCGCGCACCTGCTGCTCCTCGTCATCGTTCTGGTGGGATTCTCACCGAGCTTCTATTTACGCGCAGCCTTCCATCACACCACGCAGCTCCCCTTGCTTCTTTACGTGCACGGGGTTGCGTTGACCGTTTGGTTCTCGCTTCCTGTCGTTCAAGGGTGGCTGATCCGCACCAAGCGACTTCGGTTGCATCGGCGGCTCGGATACGTCGCAGCCGGCTATGCAATCGTTGTTATCGCACTCGGCATTCTTGCAAATCTGAGGTTGATCTCGGAGATCGACTCACCCGCGGACGGCGAGAATATCGTCATTTGGGGAAACTTCTTCACGCTAGCGATGTTTGCGGCGTTCGTATCTCTGGCGGTCGTATTTCGAAAGAACCAAGAGTCCCACAAGCGACTGACATTGCTCGCATCGATATCCATCGTTGGCCCGGCGCTCGCACGCTTGCCGAGATGGCCGGTATTCGCGGGCGGCCTGGAGGCAGGAAGGAACTACGCGATTGGCGGGTTGCTCATTATGTTTGCTTCGCTGATCACGTATGACCTGTTGGTGCGGAAGAGACCGCACACGGCGAGTTGGGTCGGGATGGTGCTGATTATCGTGAGTCTTGCCGGCGCAGTGTTTCTCGGCGTCACCGGCATCGGGTATCACATCCTGCATGGATAGGAATAACTAAAAGCGAAAAAAACAGGGGTCACCATTTCGCCGCCGGGGTCAATAGGCAGGTAGCTGTCCTTCCCCGGCATGGCCGAAGAGTAAGTGCCCGTCTTGCCGCTGACCACCAGCCGCTGTGTTTTATGCGGTGCCAAGATCGCGCCAGTCACCGTTCTGGTTAGGGCCGCGGTCGCAGCCCTTGTTGCTTGCCAAACACTCATCGGTCATCGCGGATGCCGTCCAGGTGCGCGTCGTGCGTCGCACAGAGTCCCGGGCTTGATGCCCACCCTTTGATGGCTCGGTCCGCGTGTGGTCCTGCGTCCAACACGGGTGCCGACGGTCGCGGCCTTTCAGGTTGCTGGCTCGTGTCCAACCCCAGGTTCCGGCCTGCGACCGTCAGCGTGATCAGCCGAAGGCGCGCGTCGGATCGAACGACGTGCCCTCGTGCAGCATGTGGTAGCAGGCACGCGCCAGCTTGTGCGCCACCGCCTTGATCGCGACGACGCGGTGTTTGCGGGCACGCTGCGGGAAATCGGGACGGGAAACCGGGACGGAGGAAGTTAAATGCCCTCGGGCTTGGCTTCGACTCGAGCAGCAAACGGGACGGAGGAAGTTAAGCGGAAGAAGCAAGCGGGACGAAGGAAGTTAAGTGGCAGACTTGTCCCCGTTCGGTGGTTGATCAAATGAATAAATTCCCATTTTTCGTGTCCCCTTTCCCTGAAAAAACGCACACCCCCAAGGCATGGCTCTTGGCCTGGTACATGGCGGCGTCTGCGGCGCGCAGGTAGTCATCGGTGGTCGCGAAGCCGGCCTGACTGCTGACCACCCCGATGCTCGCGCCGCAGGTCACGGTGTGCGTGTCGATCTGATAGGGGGCCGCGAGGGCGGCGGCAAGCTGTCGGGCCCGATCGGTTGCACCCGCTTGATCGACACACTCAAGCAACACGTTGAACTCGTCGCCACTCATGCGGGCGACAAGATCAACCGCCCGTACGCAGGATTCAAGCCGGCGTGCAACCTGCTGCAACAGCTGGTCACCCACATGGTGTCCAAGGGTGTCATTGACGGCCTTGAACCGATCGAGGTCCAGCATCAGCACGGCGAACATGGTGGCGTCGCCTTGTGTCAGCACGTCACCACCTTTCGAAGCACCGTCTTGATGCAGCGCGATGGCGTGCTCGAGACGATCGCGGAACAACGGCCGGCCGGGCAGGTTGGTCAAGGCGTCGTAGGAGCTGCCGCGTTCCGCCAGATCGCTCAGTGACCCCGCCATCCGCACCGCCATGCCGTTTTCGAATTGGGCGACCCCGCGCCAATTGACCCACACCAATCGCCCCGATGCGTGACGAGCGCGAAAATCCACTGAAAAGTTCGGGCGGTTGCCCGACAGGTGCCTGCGGTAAGCGATCTGCACGCGCTCATGGTCATCGGGATCAATGAGCTGTTGCAGAAACTGCCAGCCGTCTTGATGCAGGTTGCCAGTGTCGCTCAGCCCGACAATCTCGTGGAAGCGCTGGGACACATGCAAGACGTCCGTTTGCAGGTTCCAATCCCAGATACCGTCATTGGATCCGCGGGTGGCAAGTGCATAGCGGTTGTCGGATTGCACCAGCTCGAGTTCGGTACTTTTCTGTTGGGTCACGTCAATCATCAGGCCGATCATGCGATTCGGACGGTTCTTGTCGACCACCACGCGACACAGGTCGCGCACCCATACGACCTTGCCGGATTTGGCTATCAACCGGTAACTCATCTCGTACGCATAACTGTGCGTCGCGTGGTACGCGGCATCGTCAATGGCCAGCGCTTCCGGCAAGTCATCGGGATGCACATGCAGCCGCCAGAAGCCCGGGTCGGACCGCCACTGTTCCACCGTGTAGCCGAAAAGGCGCTCGACCTGTGGACTCAGGAACGTGTTGCCCACGCCGAGCTCTGCTTCCCAGACGACGCCGTCGATGGTTTCCAGCAGCCGCAGGAAGCGCTGGCGAACCTCCATCAATACGTGTTCGGTGACCTCGGTGATCTCGATCAGGACGCCCTGGCGACTGATCACTCGATTCGCTGCGTCATGCTGCGGCTGCAGCTGCAGACGCATCCAGCGATAGTCCGAGTTTGCCAGGCGCAGCCGGAACACCGGCATGCCTGATCTCAAGGTTCCGGTGTCGTCGGGATGCACGAAGTCAAGCAAAGACTGGCCGAGCGTTCCGTCCAGCGAATGGCCCGTGAGCTTGTGCCAGGCGGGATTCAAGTAGGTGATGATCCACAGTGCGTCCGTTTGCACCACCGCCTCGGGTAGCAGCTGCAGCAGTTGTCCGGACAGCGTGGAATTGGCAGGCATTTGTCGTCTATATTCGCCGAAGCGCCATCATCCAGTCCAGCCTTTGGGCGTGATGCCTGGGCCAGGACGAAAACAGGGATCAGAGTCTTGGGTTTTCCCAGGTTTTCATGCAGGCGTTCCCAGTTGATCCAGCAATTGTGAGCTGGGGTGTCGCAGCTGATCGATGAGTTCGCTCAAACGCGTACTGGACCATCGTCGTTGCCGAAGGCTTCGACGCAGGCATCCGGCTGGCCGAGACGGTAGCGCAGGAGATGGTCGCGGTGCCATTCGACCCGTCGCTGCGCTTTGCCGTGGTGGGCGCGCCGGCGTATTCCGCAGCCGCAAGAAACCGCGCGCCCCGGCGGACCTGTTCTCGCACGACTGCCTGCGCATGCGTTTGCCCAGCGGCAAGCTGTATCACTGGGAGTTTGAAAAGCGCGGTGAAGAGATCGCCCTCGACGTGACCGGCGCGCTCACCCTGGGCAGCGCCGAGTTGCGCGTGGAGGCGGCGCTGGCTGGGCTGGGCCTGGCTTCCGCGCTGGGGAGCATCGTGGCCGATCATCTCGCCACCGGCCGCCGGAATTAAAGGGGACGTGGCGAATTGAATTTTCGCCAGTCGCCTTCCAGAGCGGGAAGGTCGACCGGGCTCAATTGGCCACGTCCCCTTTGTTCTGCGCGAGGTTACTGGACGGTCGAAAGCTTCTTCATCAGCCGGTAGGTGAACTCGACAGTCTCATAGAAATTTCCGATCTTGTTGCGTTCGTCGCGGCCATGCATGCGGATGTCGTCGATGTCATTCCAGCCGCCACCCACGCCATAGCTCGGCATGCCGGCCGCGCGGGTGAAGATGGAATCGCTGGCACCCGCCGCCATCACCGGCATGACCGGAATGTTCTTGCCCCACATGCCGTGCACGACATCGGCGACCGCGGCCATCACCTGGGGATCTGGCGTGGTTTCCGGCGCGGGTTGCACCGGCTCCAGCAGGCTTACCGCGATGTCCGGATCGGCGGCGGCTTTCGCCAGTGTGGCGCGCGTCTGCTCTACGCTCTCGCCGGGAAATACGCGGCACTGGATGGTCGCGTTGGCACTCGATGGCAGCGCGTTCTCCTGCACGCCGGCCCTCAGCATGGTGGCGACGCAGGTGGTATGCAGGATCGCATTCAACGAGGTGTCCTTGGCAAGACGCGCGGCAGCAGCCGGGTCCATCGGCTCTTTCGACAGCGTCAGCAGGTCGGCCTTGACCTGTCCGTTCGCGTCCTGGGCGATGCTCGCGAAATAGGCGCGCGTCGTGGCATTGGTCTTGTAGGGGAACACGTAGCGATTGAGATTCGTCAACCCGCCCGCAAGCTGATAGATCGCATTGTCGGGGCGCGGCTCGGATGAATGACCGCCTTTGTTCTTTGTCTCCATCTGGAACGTCATATAGGTTTTCTGCACGGTTTCGACTGCGAAATCGATGCGCTTGCCGTTCTTGATCTCACCCGAACCGCCATCGGGATTGATCACCAGACCCACATCGCCGACAAGATCCTTGCGGTGCTGCAACAGGAAGTTCGGGCCGTCCTGCTCAAGTCCGACTTCTTCGTCCGCCGTGAACGCAACGACGATGTCACGATCCGGAACATAGCCTTCCTTCCTGAGGCGAATAAGCGATGCGGCAACGGCAGCGTCCTCGTCCTTCATGTCGGCGGTGCCGCGGCCGTAGAAGTAGCCGTCCTTCTGCGTGAATTTGAACGGTGGCAAGGTCCAGTCCTGCGCGCGTGCATCGACCACATCCATATGGCAGATCCACATCACCGGCTTGCCTTTGCCCTTGCCCTTGATGCGGACGACGACGTTCACCTGGTTGGGATAGCGGGTTTCCGGCGCGACGTGGATTTCAGCATCGGTGAAGCCGTTGGCTTTCAGATATTTCACGATGACATCGGCCGTGCCCTTGGTACCGATGGCATGTACCGAACGGATATCGACCAGATCGCGAAAGATATCGTATGCGATTTTCTGGTTGCCGGCGGGCGGCATCGGCCCCTGTTCGGAGGGATTGGCTGTTGCGGCAGCGCACATCATGGAGGTGAGCGCCAGCAACGACATCGTCGACACAACAACACGAAAAGTCTTTTTCACGCATTTCCCCTGAAGCCAGTCTTGTTCTGGTGCGGGTCAGGCTACGCCCGCCGGATCGCTCACGCAAACAAGGGAAAAAGGATGGCCGGGTTACCGCGCGTTGCTGATCGCATGGACACGTAATGAGCTTGCGTGGAACGTGGGCGGGGCGACAACGAGATCGTGCTGTCGACCGCGAGCGCAGTGACATTTTTATCGCAACAGATGTGGCAGCTCCTTCCAAATCGCCATTTCTCCGGCGTGGCTGCCGACATTGCACGTCTGCATCGTCGACGCATGGTGGACGCCCATTTTCGGTGTGGCTGGCAGTGATCAACTCCCGGGTGGAGTCACTGCCCGATGCCGACTCTTCCTTGCCAGCCTGGGGCAGGGGAGAAGTGGGTGGCCGTTAGCGCGGGTGATAACAGGCGTCATGAAGCGCGGTTTTCTTCGCCCCGGTTTCGCGGGTTCGGTGAATTCGCCACCCAGAGAAGTGGATCTTGATCAGGCGGTCCGAGCTTGGCCGGTAAACACGGCCAACTGAGCATCGAAAGCACGCTTGAACGCATGCCGCGCTTCGCCGCGGGCGACATAGGCGGCTAGAGTGGGGAATTCGCACAGCAGACCGGAGACCTTCAACCTGAGCAGCACCCCTACCATCATCAGGTCGCCGGCACTGAAGGCGCCATCGAGCCAGTGGGCATCGCCAAGGCGAACAGAAAGGTCGCGCAGCCGGTGGCGGATGCGGTCCTGGACGAGCGGCAGGCGCTGCTCCGCCCAGGGCTGGTCACCCTCCAGCAGCCTGGCGGTGACGAGATCGAGGATCGGCGGCTCCACCGTGTTCACCGCAGCAAATATCCAGCTGATGGCGCGCGCCCGTGCATTCGCATCATCGGGCAGCAGGCCTGGATGCCGCTGTGAGATATGCAACACGATGGCCCCCGATTCGAACAGGGCAAGATCACCTTCTTCGTAGGTGGGTATCTGCCCGAACGGATGCAGGGCGCGATGCGCGGGTTCCTTCATCGCGCTGAATGAAACAAGCCGGACATTGTAAGGCTGGCCAACCTCTTCAAGCGCCCACCGCACACGCATGTCGCGCGCGAGCCCCTTGCCGCGGTCGGGTGAGCATTCAAACGCGCTGATGGTGGGGATCATGGGATGGCTCCAGGTGACGGGATGGAAAGGGCGGGTGCGAAACTGCGCTTTCCTCATGGTCGACTCATGGTCGACGTTATCCGTTGCTTCGCAACCACGGCTCACCGTCGCCATCGTCAGCCGCGTCGGGCGGCTTCGATCGTGGCGATGTCGATTTTCGTCATTCCCATCATGGCGTCGAACGCACGCTTGGCGGCGGCGGGGTCCGGGTCGATGATCGCGGTTGTCAGGGCGCGTGGGGTGATCTGCCACGACAGGCCCCAGCGATCCTTGCACCAGCCGCAGGCGCTGGCCTGGCCGCCGTGGTCGATGATCGCATGCCACAGGCGGTCGGTCTCGACCTGGTCGTCGGTCGCCACCTGAAACGAGAATGCCTCGTCGTGCGGGAACCCCGGTCCGCCGTTCAAGCCCAGGCAAGGGATGCCCATGATCGTGAACTCGACCGTCAGCACATCGCCCCGCCTGCCGGCTGGATAGTCACCCGGCGCACGATGGATGGCACCCACGGCGCTATCCGGAAATGTTTGGGCGTAGAAGGTCGCGGCGTCCAGGGCCGTGCCGTCATACCAAAGGCAAATCGTGTTTTTGCTGACCATGTAGGTTCTCCGGATTCAGGGCGGCGAGGATGTCCTTCATTCTCTACAACGAAGGATGGACGCGCAGATCGACACGATGCCACGCCCGGACAGCGTCTTTTTTCCAGTACGGCGATTTTAAAAGTCGACTCCGTCCACCGCTTCCCCGGTTTTCGTTGCCGGCTGCCAGCGATATTCACGATGTTGCACGCTATCGCCATCTGGACGCCCGTTTGGCGGAGGTAGCGTGTTCGATATTCGTGAGGGTGATCTGTCGGACATTCAAGTCCGCGACCTGCTGGCCCTGCATCTTGCATCGATGCATGATCACTCACCGCCGGGCAGTGTCTTCGCACTCGATCTGTCTGGCTTGCAGGTCGCCGAGGTTACCGTGTGGACCGCATGGCGCGGCTCGAGCCTGGCCGGAGTCGGCGCATTGAAAATGCTTGCCGATGGCAATGGCGAAGTGAAATCGATGCGTACGCACCCGGATTTCCTTCGCATGGGCGCTGCTGCGACGATTCTTGAGATGATCATTGCTGCCGCATCGGCACGAGGCGCCCGCCAGCTCAGCCTTGAGACCGGGAGCGGGCCGGCATTCGAGCCGGCGCTTGCGCTGTACCGGCGTCGCGGCTTCCACAACGGCACGGCGTTCTCGACCTACCGCCCGAGCGATTTCAACCAGTTCCTGCATCTCGACCTCACCGGTGCCTTACAGCAGACAAGCCGGGTGGAAGAACGAAATTTTCATGCCATTTTGACGCGCTCTCGATGGTGCTGGACTGGCCATGCGAGTAATTTTTTGCGGCGCATAGTCATCTAGGCGCACCGGCGCAGGCGCTGATGGGGGATACAAGTTGCAGCGTCTTACAGGGCGTGCGGTCAGCCAGCAAGTCAAAGGGAGATCAGTGAAATGAAGACTCGACTGCTTGTCGCGGCGGTGGGCATGGCTTTTGCCACCTGCGCCGCGGGTGCACCTCCGACCATGCTCACTCTGCAAAAAGGCGCTACCACGGTGCCGGTCACCACGCCTCTGGGGGGCGCGCCGTTGACCCATCTGGAGCTGGATCCCGCAATGACGGCCGGTGCTGCCGATTCGGGTGGGGGATATGGTTTTTCGCTGCAATCCCCGTCGCAGGCCCAGGCGCAGTCCGCGTCGCAGTGGCGGCCGGTGGTCAACCGCACCATCGACCGTGATGGTCATCGCCCCGAGGGCGGTAGCTGGATGTGGCATGGCAAGCGTTCCAAATCCCATCCGGAACTGCTCGGCGGTTTCGACGGCCTCAACTTCCATGATCAGCGTTACGCCAACAACGGCAACCAGTTTTCGGTGGAGCCGCCCGACCAGGGCCTGTGTGTCGGCAATGGTTTCGTGATGGAGAGCGTCAACGACGTGCTGGCGATTTACGACCGCTTTGGCAACAAAATGGTGGGGCCGGTCGACCTCAATACGTTTTACGGCTACCCCGCGGCGATCAATCGCAGCACCGGTGCCTACGGACCGAGCATTACCGATCCGTCGTGCTACTACGACGCAGACTCGCACCGCTGGTTCCAGGCCGTGTTGACGCTTGATCGCGTGGGTACCACCTCGGCCCTGGCCGGTACCAACCACCTGGATATCGCGGTGAGTCAGACCTCAAGCCCCACTGGGGCCTGGACCATCTACCACCTGCCGGTGCAAAACAATGGCACGGAGGGCACGCCGGATCACGGCTGCGCGGGTGGATTCTGTCTGGGTGACTATCCGCACATCGGTGCGGATGCCAATGCGATCTTCCTGACCACCAACGAGTTCGCGTTGTTTGGGGCCGGCTTTTACGGTGCGCAGATCTACGCCATTTCCAAGCGTGCGCTGGTTGCCGGCGCATCGTCGCCGAATGTGGTGTTGTTCAACGGCGGCGATCCGAGCATCCCGGCGCCCGCGTTCACGGTTTGGCCGGCCATCTCCTCGGGTGGGCAGTATGCAGGTGCGCATGGCGGTACCGAGTACCTGTTGAGCTCGGATGCGGTGTTCTATAACTCCGGCACCTCAACGACAGTGTGGCTATGGTCCGTATCGAATACACGGGCAATCGACCGGGCACCCACGGCCCTGAGCCTGGACGTGACGCCGCTGACCGTGCAGGAGTATGCGGTGCCGACCAGCCTGATCCAGCAGAAGCCCGGCGACGCACCGTTGCGTGACTGCTTTGCCCTGACCGGCTGTGCGCCGACCTACCTCGGCTACCCGAACATCGTCTATCCGACGCCACGACCGATGGCGGTGAATGACTCCCGCATGCAGCAGGTCAGCTACGCCAACGGCAAGCTGTGGGGGACCCTGGATACAGACGTCTTGCTGGCTGACGGCAGCCATGGCTCGGGCATCAACTATTTCGTCATCAACCCGCAATCAGGTGGTCTCTACGCCAACGGCACGCTGGCCTTGCCTGATGCGAATTTGACTTATGGTGCGGCGTCCGTCACGCAACGTGGGCGCGGCGTGATCGCATTCACTGTCGTCGGTCCCAATGACCACCCGAGTGCAGGCTATGCCGCCCTCGATGCAAAGCTGGGTGCTGGCGACGTCAAGATTGCCGCCGCGGGGGCTGGCCCATGGGACGGCTTTACCGGCATCCCCTACCTCGGTGGTGATCAGCCGCGCTGGGGCGACTATGGTGCCGCAGCAGTCGAAGGCAACGCGATCTGGGTCGCTTCGGAGTACATCGCACAGACGTGCAACCTGACCGACTATCTGACCGCGCCCCTGTTCCAGTGTGGAGGCACGCGTGGCGCGCTCGGCAATTGGGCAACAAGGATCTCTGTCCTCAGGCCGTAAGTTGCATGCAGACGAAAGCGGGGCGGGCGAGTTGACTCTTTTCCGCCCCGATCGGCTCCATCACCCGCAACAGTCGACGGAGGATGCCGCCTGGAAACCCGGGCTGGAGAAAGTCGAGAGGCGCCAGGCTGTCACTCCTGTCATCGGGTGAGGCGAGCACGTTGACTGAGTGGAGCCGGCTAGCTGTCAGGTCCCATGTGATCCTATCAAGCTGCGTCTCTGGCGTTTTGCCGCTGCCCGTGATGCGATGAGGCAACTGATCACCGAACTGAGAACCGAACGATGGCCCTGACGCTCCACCCTTTGGCCC
>JBAZRB010000020.1:0-93688 GCA_041663105.1 Rhodanobacter sp. | reverse complement strand
GAACCCATCGGCTATATCCCGCCGGCCGAGGCCGAGGCAAACTACTACCGGCAACTCGCCAGTCAGGCCGCCACGGCGGAAGCCTGACTTAAACCAAACAGCCTCCACGAAACCCGGGGCGGTTCAAGGACACGAAGAACAAATAGTCAGAAGCGCGCTGACGAAAAGTTTCATGACGGCACGAGAGGTCTCATGTGATGAGACCCCCTCGTCGCAAAATAAGGTCGTGAGAATAGCCTCGAACAATGCGTTTGGATGCGTACCAACCTTCTGTGAGGTCAAGGCCATGAGCTTTACGCACTACGACTTGGGACAACTTTCCCGAGGGGATGTTGTTGAGGTGCTGCTGGCAGACAGCGCGGCAAATGTCCGACTGATGGATAGCTCGAATTTTTCGAACTATAAAAATGGCCGCCAGCATCGATACATCGGTGGTCTCCTCAAGAGATCGCCCGCAAAGCTTCAAGTCGACAATTCCGGGCATTGGCATGTGACCGTTCACATGGTCGGTCTCCGAGGTGCTGCAAGGTCCTCCGTACGTGTCATCCATGGTTCGAAATCGAGGAGAAGGTCATGCACGAGTATGAAGTCACCTGCATCAATAAGCCGGATCGTTCTAGTTCGCACGAGCACATCACGCACATCGGAAATATTGCTGGAAATTGGCGGCTGACCCGTGAGGACGCGATCAGACGCATTGATTCCAAGGAAAGTGCCTTTTACACCGTCGACCGTTCAACTGGGAAGAAGGTCTATATCGGCGTTGTTCGTGAAGCTGGTCGCTCCCCATACCTGCGCACCTACGCAGATGGCAAATGGAACGACAATCTGCTCGCTTTGGCTGAGTGTGGGGCAAATTGCAAGATCATTGTTTGACCTACTTTTTTTGATGAGCAACTACCGTAAGAACACCGGTCTGTAGATCACTGAGATGGAGGGTTGTGTTTTGTCTTACATCAACAAGATGTGCCTGCGCATGATGGGCTGGTGCCTGTTGCCGATCCTTTTTGCGGCGCTGGTGGCTTGGCCGATGTCTGTCGTGCTTGCCCTTTCAGCCACAGCGGGTGGACAGCCAGTCCTTCCAGATTTGCCTTGGCAGCTTGCCTCAATCGGAGCCGCAATCACGCTTGTACTTTGGGCCTACCAGTTGATTCGGCTCTGGCGCTGGGAACATGGCAAGGGCGACGGGTGTTTTGTATGTGGGTGCCTGTTGGGCCGCGAACGCTCGGGGCGTTGGGGACCATACCGCAAGTGTCTTGGATGCGGAAAGAATCACTCACTGCAGAACGCGATCAGCTGAGTCCGGCGCAAGGGAAGGTCATGATTACGCTCAACACTGAAAAAGGTCTGGTTCGCATCGAGAGCTGGAATGATGTCTTGGAAATGGCGGGCTTCACGGTGGACATCGACCCGGAAGCTGCCAAGCTCAAAAGCATCATCGGAAGTTACGCCTTCAAGGACTTAATCAAGTGCGGGCTTGCGTCATGCCATCAACCTCACGGAAAGGGCTATCTGGTTGAGCTTGCTGATGGCCGCGTCACGAACATCGGACAAGATTGCGGCAAGACCTATTTTTCAGTGAATTTTGAAGAAATGCGGGTGATCTTTGATCGGGAGACGAGGGCGAAAGAGCGGCGCGAAGCCCTTGTTTCTTTGCAGCACCAACTACCAGCCATCGAAGAACGTATCCGCTTACTCAAGGACATACCGTTTTCCGGGACATGGATGCACAGGCTAAGCCAATCCCTTACTGGCGCAACCACGGGGCTTCCAAGTGAAGTGACATCCCTGGTCAAGAAACTGGTTCGTGCGCGAAGCGGAAGGCTGACCCGACAAAGGGTCGCCACCAAAGAAGAACGTGAACGTCTGCAAGCCAGCGGGCAACGTCTGGAGAAAGAAACCTACGTCGAGGACCTAATTGGTCAGCTCGATGGAATTGCGGCTCTGTACCCGGAGAATGATTTAAGAGAGTTGCTGGTCAAAAGGCTTCGTGGAGAGCTTGACGAACTGGCGTTGGTTGACGTGGGTCAACTCGATGACCGAAGCCTTGCAAGGCTTGCCAAGTGGAGCGAGGAAATTGAGCCGACTCTCGTCAGGGCAGCGCAAGTGATTGGCCTCGGCCAAAAGCTTTTTTTGCAGGCAAATGTCCGACAACTGATTGTCTATGCTCCAAGCAGGGATGGACAAAAGAGCATGGCCTCATTCATCTCTCAGTTGCCCGCTGAACCCATGAAGGCTGAGGCGGCTTGACCCCACTGGCTACCTCACGGAAGGTCAGTCGCAATTTGGAACACGGTTTCGGCCCGGCAGGCTAGCTGCGGGAGGGAGAAGATCTCCTCTCTCTTTCCGTTCCACGACCGGCAGCTTCGGGTCGAGAGCTGCCGTCCCTACCCCCGATAACCCGCCCTAATCACCCTGCCCTTGCATCTGCTTTCACTCGTCGCATCCGTGGCCCGACTGCCTCAGCCTTTCTCTTAGGTCACCCTCAGTGCGTCGCGACCCGCTCCTGCGCCGAATTCAGCCGCTCCGGGTCGCCACTACCGGAAGCACCGCAGCGGCACGAAGCGCCGGTCCCAGCACAGCGAGCTGACCGATCGACCAGAGCGCGATCGCACCAACCGGGAGGTAGATGAAAGGCAGCCGCGGCAACTCGTAATGCCGCATCAGGAGCAGGTTCATGCCGTAGGCCAGCACCATGCCCAGTGCGATGCCGATGGTTGCCAGCAGGAAGTTCTCGGTCTGGAAGTACTGCAGGATGTCACTGCGGGTGGCGCCAAGCGCGCGGCGCACGCCGATGGTGCGGCGGCGCTGGGCGACCCAGAAGCTGGCCAGCCCTGCGATCCCCAGCGCGGTGATGGTGAGCATGGCCACGATGACACCTACCAGCATGGTTGCCATGGCCCGATCGCTCTCGAAGAACCCGCGACGCAGCTCGTCGTAGGCGCGCTGCTCAACCACGATGCGATCGGGATCGAGACGTTTGAGCGCAGCCAACGCGGATGCCAGCACGTGCTCGCGATCTCTCGCGGCGGTGCGGATCACGTAGCTTCCGCCTTCCGTCGCGGTCAGCCGTATCGGATACACAATGCTGTATTGCGCCCCCATCTGCAGCGCGTCGGGCCGAGCCAGCGGGGCACTTACTCCTACTATTTGCAAGGGGATGTCATTGCCGACGTAGATCGTCTTGCCCAGCGCGTTCTGACCTGGCCACAGGCGCGCGGCAACTGCCTGGGAGACGATCACAGTGTGCGGCAGGTGCTTCATGTCGCTGCTGTGCAGCGCAGGCATGACAGTCTTCAGGTCGAGCAGCTCGTCCGGCTGAAAATCGCGCCCCGCCACCAGCCGAACGCCCAGCGTGGCCAGCAGGTTCTGCCCGTAGTAACTCGCCACCTCAAGCGAGTTGTGCTGCTGGTGGGGGCGCAGCTTGATACCGCTGTTGGACATGGCGTAGCCGCTCAGCGGCAGCTGGTTGGCCAGGGCCACCGCCTGCACGCCGGCAATCTGCCTCAGTGTCGCCAGATCGGTTTGCGCCTGTGCGTAGGCATCCGGGCGGTCGCCGATGTACGCAAACTGGATCTGCAAGAGTTCGTGTTCGTCGATGCCGCTGGGAATATCCATGCGCTGCAGGCGTTGATGGATGAGAAACACCGCGTTGCACACGATGGCGCAGGTCAGCGCGATCTGCAGGATCAACAGAAGCGCCGTGATTTTGTGCCGGAGCAGCGTGGAGAGGATTGGCCGGATTTCCATATCAATTGCCCTTCAGTTGCAGGCCGGGGCTGACACAACAGGCGCGCCACGCAGGCAGCACCCCGGCCAGCAGGCTGGCGCCAACCGCCAACAGGAATGTCAGCAGCAGCATCGCGCCATCCAGATGTGCCAGCGGCGCGTAGTCCGCCGGTTGTCGGCGCACCAGCCACAGCCCCAGGCACGCCAGCAGCAGGCCGCCCAGGCCACCGGCCAGGCCAATCACGCCGGATTCCACCAGTAATTGGAGGAACAACGCGCGCCGCGATGCGCCCAGCGCACGGCGCACCCCCAGTTCGGGAGAGCGTCGCAGGAACTTGGCCAGCATCAGGCCCACCGTGTTGACCAGACACACGAGCAGGAAACCCAGCGACAGCCAGGTTTGCAGCTGAACGTCACCCGGCACCACACGCTCGTAGTCCAGCCACTGCATTAGATTACGCAGGCGTACGTTGGGCGGACGCTGAAAGCGGCCCAGGGATTTTTGCTCCTGCGAGTAATGGGTGAGGAACTGCCGGTACGCGGCCGCTTGGGTCGGCGTGTGCAACTGCACCCAGAACTGCAGCCACACGCAAGGCGCCACGGGAGTGGCATCGGCACCGCCATTGCCCCAGCACTCGGCACTGCCGAGATGCGCCAGATGCAGGTCTTGTGAGGTGGACAACGGCAGGTAGACGCCTTCGTCGCTGCCGTAGTTCTTGACGTTGAGGTCATAGAAGTGTGGGTTCGGCCGCCAGTCCCCCAGCACGCCGATGATGCGCAGCGCGTGCCCTTCCACGCGCAGCATTTGTCCGCGGCTGTCGCGGCCACCGAACAGCTTGTCGTTGAGCTTGCTGCTGATCACGGCCACGGCCGCACTGGCTGCATCTTCCGATGCGCCCCAGGCATGGCCATACTTGAACGGCACGCCGAACATCGAAAAGAAGTCGGCCGTTGTGTAGCGCGCGGATTCGTAGAACGGATCGAGCGCGGACTGCGCTGGCTGGATGGCTACCGAACCGCCCGTCATCAGTGCTTGGCGATCTGCCCGCTTCGCCTGCAGCAGGTTCATGCCATCAATCCAGGTGACTTGTTCCGGCGGCTCGCCCTGAGGTTGGTAGTCTCCCATGTCACGTGGATCGAGCTGCGGCGCATACAACGTGCTGCTTGTGCCCGGCAAGGGATCCCCCGACAGGACATGCAGCACCGTCAACGTGGTCATGCTGGCACCGATGCCCAGCGCGATCGCCAGCACCATCAGTGCGGTAAGCGCCCGGTTGCGCCTGAGGCTGCGCAGTGCGAGATCGAGGTAGTAACCGAACATGCCCTTCTTCTCCCTAACCTTCCAAGTCACGGGAGGGACATTGGCTCAGCGCCGGCAACCCGGCAGCGGATTCTGGGTGAAAGGAGGCCTCGGCGTGGCGAAGTGGACGTTACTGGCCCAAGCGGGCGAAGAGTGCTTCGCGATATCGGCGGCTGAGCCGGAGCACCCGACCGTTGTGCAGGTGGATTTCGTAGTCGCCCTTAAACAGCGGCGTGAGCGATCCGATCGAGCCGAGGTTCACCGCGGTCGATTTATGGACACGCACGAAGCGCTGCTCGCCCACCTGGGCCAACAGATCCTGCAGCGTCCTGCGCAGCAGGTAGCTACGCGCCGCCGTGTGCACGTGGACGTAGTTGTCGCCGGCCTGAAACCATTCGACGGATGCCGTATCGATCAGCTGTAGCCGCTCGCCATCCGGCACCAGCAAGCGCTCGCAGGACGGAGAGCGCTCGCGCCCGATTGCCACAGCCGCGGCGCCGGACTGATGGGCCTGAAGCCGTTCCCTCACCCGCTGCACGGTTCGTGCGAGACGATCCCGGTCGTAGGGCTTGAGCAGGTAGTCGATCGCGTTGAGGTCGAACGCCTTCACCGCATGCTCGTCGAATGCGGTCACAAACACGATAAGCGGCGCGCTCGACGGCTCGAGCTGCGCGGCGACCTGGAGCCCCGACAGCGTCGGCATCTGGACATCGAGGAAGGCCACGTCCGGCTGGAATCGTTCGATGCATTGCGACGCCGACAATCCGTCCTCCGCCGATCCGACCACGGTCATATCCGGTTGCTCCGACAGCCAGTGCACGAGCTTTTCGCGGGCCGGGGCTTCGTCGTCAGCGAGCACTACACGGATCATGGAGCAGAATCCGCCATCGGTATCGAGACGCGCGCGGCAACGCCATCGTCTTCGTTGCGGACCCGCAGCGACGCCTCGTCGCCGTAGATGATGCCCAGCCGTTCACGACAGTTGCGCAATCCGAGCCCTTCAGACTGTTCTGGTGCCAGCATGGGCCCCGAATTGCTGATGACGATTTCCAGGGTGCCGCCCTCGCGCCGGATGCCGACCCTGATGCGCACGTGCACCACCGTGGGCTCCACGCCATGCTTGAACACGTTCTCCAGCAAGGGTTGCAGCAACAGCGAAGGGACGGGTGCATTTAACAGGGCCTGATCGACCTGCCAGTCCAGCGTCACGCGATCCCGGAACCGCTCGAGCATGATGTCCGCATAGAGCTCGAGCGTGCGCAGCTCTTCAGCGAGCGGGGTCATCTCATGCTCGTTGGAGCGAAGACTGATACGCAGCAGATCCCCCAGCGCAGCCACGAGACGGTCGGCACGCGTCACATCCGTATGCATCAGGGCGGAAACCGTGTTGAGTGCATTGAACAGGAAATGCGGTCGCAGCTGCCCTTGCAACTGGACGAGCTGGGCCTCTGCCAGCGCGTTCTGCGTTTGAAGCAGGCGGCGCCACTGGAGTTGCCATTGCCCGAAGGACTCGATACCGAACAGCACCCCGAGCCACAGCCCCGAGAAATACGTCAGCTTGAGGCTCTCATAGACAACGACGAAGCCCCAGCCAGGGTGCTCATAAGTACGACCCACCAAGGCGTAGACGCCGAGCCGGATCGCGTAAACCATGGCAATCCAGGTAATGAAGACCAGCGGCAACCATCGTAGGTAGCATCCGAACCAGGCCAGAGGCCTGTCCAGGTATTGCGCATAGCGGCCACGAGCCTGGACGGCAAGCAGCATCCACCCAGTCGAGACCAATGCCGAACTCCCCTCCCAAAGGGCGGGTTCCCACCACCGGGTGAGCGGATTGTGGAGCTCATTTCCGATGGAAACGCTGATCATGAGCAACCAGAACACTGCCCACAGCGCCCAGAACGCGCCCAAGGTCTTTGGAGGCAGCGTCACGCCGTAGGCGGTGTGGACGCCTGCCGCTGGTAGGCGGGGTCGCATGTTCATCTGCGTGAGTGTAGCCGTGGCCGCGGCGGCAGCGGCTTTATATGTGGCAAGCGGGACATGAGAGGGGTGAAGCGGACATGCGCGTCGCCCCACCCCCGATAACTTGACCTAATCACCTGGTTCGATATCCGCTAACGCAGGGTCCAGAGTCCGAGAGCTTCGAAGAGATTGGGCGGCATTTTCGTCGTTATGACATCCATCGTTATGAATAGTCACGGTGTTTGACGATTTGAACTGCCAGTACAATCAACACGCCAGCCACCGCGATCATTGAAGCAAGCAGAATCCAAGGCGGCTCCCCCACTAGTAGCGCCTTGTTGGCATCGAAATACGGCATCGACAGGCCGCTCATGATGTGGTGAACATTCAACGGGTACCGACTCAACGGCGGAAACATCACCGTGATTGGGTAGAAGATCGTGAACACAAACGAAGCGGCTAGCGCGGTATATTCGCTGTCGAACAGTGTTGCTGCCAGAATGGCCACGGCATAGAACACCGTACCGCCGGCGAGCCATAACAAGCCGAAGCGTAACATCTGTTCCAAGGGATACGACACATGTGCCAGCCACGAGCACATGCCCAGCAGTAGCAAAGGCAGCGCCGACAGAACCACAACCTGCCCAATGCCGAGCAGCGCCTGCGCCAATACCAGCCATGCTCGCTTCATGGGCAGAGCCAGGGTGAATCCCACAGTTCGATGCAGTCGCTCGCGCTGCAGTCCGCCCAGCGCGAGTACGATAACCAGAATAATGAACAAGCCGCGTCCTGGGCCGCCATAAATCAGGTGGTAGATGTAGCCAATATACGGATCGCCGGTAAACGCCTCGTTCGGCACGAATACCTTCATCAGGCTGCCCCGGCAGAACACGCCCAACACGCAGATAGCCGAAAGCAGCGCTGCGCCGAGCAGGAATCGTCCGCTACTCTCGCGCCAAGCCTTGAGCAATAGTGGAGTCATGCCGTTCATCAAAAGTCCCGATGTGCCATGGTGCTGCCCGCTGCCCACACTATGCACAGCGCCACTAGTGCGTACAGGCTAAGCGACAGCCACGGCAGCGGAACGGCGAAGCTGGCCAGCGACGCCTTGCCCTGGATGTTAGAGAGCTGCTCACCGTGCATGGTTTTAAGCAGATCGAGCGGCGGATAGCGTTCCAGCAGCGGTAAATCAGCGAGGGCCGAGTAAGCCAGCAACCCCGCTACAGAGGCAATTGCCGGCGAGTAGCTCCCCGGCAAAACGACCGAGAAGAAAAACGACATCGCAAAGATCACCATGCCGCAACCGGCCCACAACACACTGAACTGCAAGGCACGCGCAAGCGGAAAGACTTCTCCAACAAAGGGCGACAACATGGAAATCAGTAGCGCGGGCAATAGCGCCAATATCGCAACCTGTGCCCATCCCATGGCAGCCCGGACAGCGATGAGTCGCCACCGGCTCACCGGCAGGGACAGCGTAAACCCAGCCGTACCCTGAGCACTTTCCTGCAGCACTCCACCGAGTCCGAGCACGATCACCAACAGGATGAATAGATCCAATACATTGGCTTTATAAACAGCACTCCAAATGTAGTGCGCATAACTCAGCGGTTCATCCGCATGAGCACGCACCTGTCGCTGCAGCAACACCACGGCCCCGCACATCCACAGCAACGCCACGGAGCTGACTGCAAAGCGGATCCAGCTTTCGCGCCACATCTTATACCAAAGCATTAGGATGCCTCCTTGACGACATCGAGAAAGACGTCACGCAAATTCACCGACGCCACTTGCACGGCCGCATTGTGGGAGCGCGCGTAGGCTACAATGCCATCGATATTGGAGCTGGCGAGCACCCGAGCCTGGCGTCCCATAACCCGGGTTCGCTCTATGCCAGGAAGGCTAAATGATGGTATCGGATATTGCGCGGGAAATTCCACGGTAATGTATCGATAGTTGTTCAGCAGGTCGCTGAGCAGGGTGTTCATGACCAGGTGCCCGCGATCGATCATCAGCACTCGATCGGCGACTTGTTCCACTTCGCTCAATTGATGTGATGAAAAGAAGATGCTAGTGCCAAAGTCACGCATTTCTCGCAATGTTTGTAGCAGTTCTTCGGTGGCTACCGGGTCGAGGCCTTCTGAGGGTTCATCCAGAATGATGAGCTCGGGCCGCCTCGCCAGCGCCAGCAGCAGCGCCAACTTGGTGCGCATTCCCTTGGAAATGGCCTTGACCTTCCGGCTTGGCGGCAACTGGTATTCCCGGAGCAGACGTGCCTCGATGTCCGGTTGCCAATCCGGATAGAACGAGCGAGTGAAACGGATGAGCTCGGCGACGGTCATGTAACCGTACAAGCCCTTGTCCTCGCCCACGTAGGCGATGCGTCGGCGAATTTCCAGGCTTTGTGCAGGATCGGCGATGTCGTATCCAAGTACCCGTCCCATGCCAGCATTGGGCCGAATCATGCCGAGCAGCATCTTGATCGTGGAACTCTTGCCAGCGCCGTTGCGTCCGAGGAATCCAGTAATGCGCTGTCGCTCTACCGCCAGGCTCAGGTCGCGTACCGCCTCGATTTTGTCGTAGTGCTTGGTAAGGCCGTGAGTTTCAATGACCAGTCCGTGAGTCATGTGAGTGGAGTCTCCCGCGTTCAATCGAATATAGATCAGTTATTGAAAGGTTCCATGTGGCGCGCGGCCGGCGCCCGGGTGCCATGAAGAACAAACATTAAGATGCGTTCGCGCTGATAGGGCTTTTGGACTATGTATACGCTCGCCGCGAAGATAACCGAGGCCGCGCCCATTGTGAGCAAGGCATTGAGCATTCTGCGAGGCGCAAATGCGCCCACCAGTTCGTAGGATGCTCTTGCCCTGATCGAAAAAAAAATGCATCCAAGAACCCAATGCATTGACGCCCTGCGCGATGGGACATATGCAATCTCGTGGAGCATCGCTTCGGCCCACTCTTTACGGTGCGGCGGCAGGATCCAGGTCGCGAATCGAACCGCGATGGCCAGGCTGGAGGATCGCATGATGTCTTTGGTCATCATGCCCGTCCAAGCGACAACTGCCGCCACTTCGCGCTTCCTGGCTGCGAATGCTCGATCGCGTAGGCCGCCCCTTCGGCGGTGAGGCGATACAACTTTCTAGGCGGGCGACCCTGATGCGGAGACGGCTCCCACTTGGATTCGACCATGTCTCTATCGCTCAGCCGCATCAGAATCGGATAGAGCGTTCCCGAGGGCAGTCCAGTCTGGTCGGACAGGTCGTACCCGTGCTGCCATTGAGCACGCTGCGACAGCAGTGCAGCCAGAAGTTTCCTAGTTTGGTTCGAGGGGGTTCTTGCCTGCGTCATATGGCAAGTCTATATATGTAGTTAAGCTGAAGCAAGCGTTCCGCGGGAACGTCTGTGCGATAGAAAAATGTCGGGATAGCACCTTGTGAAGCGCTCCTGCGCAACCGTGGCCGGCTCTTTGAGCTCGGGGCTGTAACGGGTCATGGTTGGGCTCCTCTCGCCCCCTCAGGGCAGGTATCGGAAGAGCGGACAACTATCGTGACGGAGGGGGAGTCCATGGCGAGGAACTGGCCACCCATGCCTCCGTGCTCATCGACAAGACCTGTCGACGCGAGCGCATCGCCAAGGATCAGCTGGTCCTGCACGCCGACAACGGCAGTCCGATGAAAGGCGCCACCATGTTGGCCACCCTGCAGAAACTGGGCGTCGTGCCGTCCTTCAGCCGTCCCTCCGTCAGCGACGACAACCCGTACTCTGAGGCCTTGTTCCGCACCCTGAAATACACCCCGGCGTGGCCGAAACAACCCTTCCAGAGCCTGGATGAAGCGCGCCAGTGGGTGCAGACCTTTGTCACCTGGTACAACACCGAACACCGCCACAGCGCCATCCGGTTCGTGACCCCGCAACAGCGCCACCAAGGCACCGACACGGCCATCCTGGCCGCACGCACCAACGTCTACGAGGAAGCCAAAGCCAAGCATCCGAACCGCTGGCGCGGACGCGCCGTGCGCGACTGGACACCCATCGGAACCGTCCTGCTCAACCCGGATCGAGAGTCACTCACCGCCGCCGAAACTGAGCGGCTGGCTGCACGATTGCGCGGACAACTTCGTTGACAATTACCGTGGCCTCGGACCCTGAGGTTTCCCCACGTTTTCATGCTGCCACAGCCATCTGATCGAGGAGCGCCGGAGATGGCTTTCGTATCTGCTCCATGAGTTCTTCGAGCTTGGCATTTGACCATCGTCGCACCAGCGCTTCACGGCCCAGTCTCATGATGGAGTAAAGCCGCCGCTTGGAACGAAACGGTGTCAGCCATTGATCAATGCCTGCGGTTTCGCAGGCCATGCCGACCAACCAACTGGCGAAAGCTGCCATCGTATGGAGTAACAGCAGCACCTCGATGCGCTTGCCCTTGCGGGTCAAACTATCCTCAAAGGCATGGCCGTAGCGGTGCGATTTGAGATCCCGGAAAGACAGTTCGATCTGCATGCGTCGCGCGTATAGCGCGACCATCTGTCGAGCGCTCAAGTGGCTCAGTGCGGGTGAGGCGACGAGTAGCCATGGCTCCCGTTCGCGTGCCGCGTTTTGCTTGCTCTTCTTGGTGCGCGAGGGCACACCCTGACGATTGCGTTGTTTGCGCCCCTTCGGAGGCTTGGCGTGTACCACCACACGACAGCGCCAAGGCCTCGCGCGCACCGTATCCATCAGCCCCAAGTCGCGTGGTGCAGCGACGGCCAACTCATAGAGCGCCCGGCACGGTACCCACGCCTCCGGCGTATCTGTCACGTCGGCGGGCTTGACCAGCGTGCGGTGGCGCAGACGTCCAAGCCAGTGCCAGCCCATCGCTTCGACGGCACGGAACCACGGCGCGCGAAAGCCGGCATCGGTCACCAGGATCGGTTGTACGTCTTCGGGAATCAGCTGCGCCAAGTGCTGTAGGAACTGTTTCTCCGCCGCCGGTGACCTTTGTTGTCCGTCGGGGAAGACCATGTCCAGTATCGTCAGCGTGCGACCACCAACGGGGACGGCCGCTCGCAACAGATGCCAGCGCCGATCGGCCTTGAGATCACACCAATCCAGCACGATCACCGGATGCGGGCCGCGCAAAAGCCAGCGTGCCATGGCCGCATGCACATGTTCACGCTCAGCGTGCAGATGTGGGTTACCCAGCAATCGATCCAGCGCTTTCAGCGGTGCACGGATGCGCTCCGCGCCGGGCCATGCGCGGGCGACATCGATCAGGGTCAGGCGGCGGCCATGGATCAACGCTTCCACGGCATGCAACAACACGCGGCGGCGCAGGGCGTGCATCGGTTGAAGTGCATCGCCCAAGCACTTTTGCAATACTTTGGTCGCGCGCATGGTGGGGTCTCCTCTGGCTTCATAACCCGTGAGGAATGACCACATCATGCGCGCACTGTTCCCTCAATCCGTACGCAACGTGTTGATTGATCGAGGAGATTCGTGGGGAAACCTCAGCCTCGGACCGGGTAAACGGCGTAGTGACAACTGGCATCTGCCACAAACCGAGAGTGGTCATGCTATCCGGGTCTCCCGCTTTTCCTCACTCGCCAGCTGAGTAGAAGCCGAATCCGATTCGTCATCAATGCAACCGAATCGCGCGCAATGCCGATGAGGCTCCTCATCCACCATGCAACGTCAGTTGTGATGCAAGCGTTTCATCAAGTCAGGAATATCCGATCTTCGTCATCCTTTAAACATTCCTACCTGTATCGAGAGTTCTAACTCAGTTACAGGGCGCTAGCTTAGATAGATTTAAACGCACGCTTCAGAAATTCGTTGAAGCTTCGAAAGAAAGGCGTTCGCCAACTCAATGACTGTTTCATCCCTGTGTATTTTATAGCTATATATAAAAGATATTACTATTCCACCCAGTGCACTATCACATTCAATGAGCAACTCGTGAGAATAGGGGTCATGCAATTCCGGATCGCCATGCGGTTCGACTTTGAAAATACCGCTCTTCCTATGCGGAGCGACGCTCTCTTTTTCGTGTGTTTCGCGTTTAGAAAAAAGCGTCGCACGATTGTTAAAAAGGACCTGAGGTCGTTGCATCTTTTGGAAGTCGGACCTTATTCCTTGATCCGGGTGAAGATACCGCAGGAAGCCATAGCCCAAACCATATTGGGTCACATCCGTAATCCGCTTACGGAGAGCATCGAACAATTTAGGCGAAGACAAACAATCTGGCTCGATTTCAAACCACAATGGAAATTTAAACGTTGTCGAACCAACCACTTGCAGGAAGTCGACCCTCGGAATGTGGCCGCCGCGTCCATGATGCTCGACATCGATAGCGACCAGAGGATGGCCTGACCAATGTGCGATTGCCGCCACAGTGGCAATAAGAAGCGAATCATTGACAAATGATGTATTTTTTGATGAAAGAATATCCACTCCAATATATAAAGCAACTATTTTAGAGTTATTAACGGTATGCCGGCCATCAAAAAAATCAATGGGAATTCTTGGCGTTTTTGCGTTTATAAAATCACTCCAATAAGATATAGATTTTGCGAAAAACATCGGACTACTCATATATTTATCTAATTTTTTTGTGTAGTTTTCATAGCTACATTCTATTTTTATTTTATTATCAATCGCTTGGGATTTTGATAACAATTTATACACATCAATAATATCTGCAATTATAGGTCCTGCGGAGTAGGCGTCTACAATATTGTGATGCATACTGACAACCATGTCGTCTCCTCTTTCTTTGTTTTTACAAAGAGCGACATGAATTACCGGACCGTCGACAATGCTAAGGGTTCGCTCGATATCTTTATGAATATCAAGCTTCCATTTTTCTGCATTCTGAGTAACATCGCAGAGGATTATTTTTGGGTCGCCAGGGGTGCTCAGCATTCGCAGCGCCCATTCTCCATCCTGTTTCCGGTATAGCCTCTGACGGAATGTGTCATAGCGATTCATTGTCAAATGAACCGACTTTTTTATTAAATCAAAACTGGCATCTTCTCCAAGATGAACTTGGCACCTCACCGACCACCTGTGCTCAACAGGGTTGAAGGTTTCCAGATACCAGCCATGCCACGGGGTTAGCGGCAACTCGCCTACGGCGCGATCATCCGATGACCGGTGCTGAATGTGCACAGTGCCTCTCTCAATAAGGCTAATCAGGTCTTCCTTATTGCGTTTTACCTCTTCAAGCAAGGCGTCAGTGAAAGCTCCCAACGGGGCTCTATAACTAAGGGCCCCATTCTTGACAGACAACTCTATCCCCTCGTACTCCAGAGTAAGCAGCAAATCTGGAAGATGCATTTGGATGCCTCCATTCATTCTCTATGAGATTAACCTTATCCCCGTACTTGTAGCGCCCACGTCTGCGATGAGCCCCCAAAGGCTCACGCTGCGAACTGTAGGTGAAAATCGTCCATCGGCCATGGTGACGGTTGAAGCACGAAGCAAAGACGCTTTTCAGTGCCATGATGCCTTTGTGGTTGTAACAGTGAACGTATCGCTGTCTTGTTCAGAGCGTCCCTAAACAGTATTGGGTTTAACCATGAAGAGTCACTAAAAAAGGAAACTGAGATCGCTGCGCTCTAAAACGTGGAGATGCAACAACTATGTTGGCAAACATCGTATCGGAGTTGCTTGTATGCCGTGATTGCCGAGTAGATCGTACAATACTCCGAGAACGCTGAAGACCAAGAAAATGTTTCCTGTCGGGCTCGGTATGATAGCGCTTGGATTTCATCACCATTGTGGCGAAGTTTACTCATTACTTGTTCGACCAAAGATTTCAGCATTTCTATTTCGCCCTCGACGTCGGTCGTGTCTTCCCAAGTATAATAGAGCCCATTGCGAACCTTCCCGAGACCGCCGGTTCGTCGTGCGACGACGATAGCGCCATAACGACTGAACTCGATATCAGTCAAGCCGAAGGGCTCAAATTTGCTGGGAATGACGGTAAAGTCTGCAGCGAGTAGAATTTCCTTTCGTGTCAGTTGATCGATGAATTCCGGGGAAAACCAGAAGGACTCGGGAAATTTTGCTCTCATACTGATCAGCGCCTGCATTTTATCAGGGGTCATACTCTGGTCCACCGGCCCGGCGACGATGACGCATCCGTCGTTTTCCAGTATGAAGCGCGCGCTTTCGGTGATCGCAGTGATGTTTTTCTGATCTGTAAGACGGGTAATGATGGCACAGAGCGGACGGTTTCGATCTGTGCCAGGCCATAAAAGCTCTAGAAGTGCAGCTTTTGCAGTGCGCTTGATTGCTACCCCGGTCGCCTCGTCGGCGTCGATTGGCAATCCTTCGGAATTGAACGCCGAGCCGTTATTTATGCCGTAAAGCAATGGGTATCTTACATGTCCGCTTGGCACCAATAGATTTAATGGATCTCGAGCCATCTTCCCATGGACTTGCGCGACGCAGTTCATTATCTCATCCCATGAACGGGAGAGTTCTCGGGCATATGTCACGCTGACGGGCAATCCGCCCACAAGGTTGTGCGCGGCCACGAAGCTTGTCGCTCCTTTCAAAATGTTGATAGCCCCTTTATGTTGGAAATGCTCGATTGCCAGACACAGATTGATCCCGAGAATGTGAGAGAAATCTTCAACAGATACGGGTGTCTTTTGAAATTGAGCCGCAGTGTGGTCCATACCGCCATAGTACGGTAAAGACATTGAGCTGACATATGCGGCTCCCGCATTGTGGATGCTGAGCGTACAGACTGAGCGCTTGTCTAGAAAAAATGGGACCAGCGATGTGTGATAATCATGTCCGTGATACACCGTGCAATCTAATAAATCAAATAGACATGCCAGTCCTTTATTGAATAATCGTAGAAAAATCATTTCATCTCGATAATCATCCGTATAATAGACATTGCGCGCGTCCACGCCTGTGTGCGCTGATCGCCGGTGGAAGTGGGGATGGCTCAGGAAATAGACTCGGGAGTAAGGACCTGCCCAATGGCAATAAACGTCCATTTTTTCCACCCTGTCCTCAAGTGATATGTCGAAAGACGTAACATGGGTAAGAGAGTGAGACGGGATTCCCTGGTAAAGAGGAAATGCGAAGAAGCATTCACTTCCATTCTTTTTGAGAAAATCAGGATATTCCCGAATTATCTCACTAATGACCTGCCCCAATCCGCCTACTCGCACGTCGATCGGTTCGCCGTCCGGCCCGTGCAATCCTTCTATGTTGCCGAACTCCATGGCGGCCATAAGGACCCTGTGATGCGAGTGCTGCGACGCCTGCAACATGTCAGCCCAGATGCCGGGCTCGATAGAGGTAGTTGGATCGCTCAGATGTGCTACGGATTCGATCAATTCGAAAACCACACAAGCTAGCCCAATACTCCTAACGTGAAGTACGTCATCGCGACAGACGACTTCACACTCTTCTCCCAGTGATACAGCGACATGAATCTCGGCTCCACGAAGGACCGCTCCAAGATCAAAAACCAAGTCAACGCGATCCTTGCATCGATTGATAAACAGGAATAGCCGTCGCCCGCCTGCCGACTTGGCCGCGAGGAACCTGTCATCCGTAACATGATATTCTTTTGTATCACAAAAGTTGGCGGACGATCGATACGAGGCCAGGACTGACTCCATTGTCTTAATTAGATCGTTAACAATGCCCGACGGCGATACCGCATCAATTCGCTCGCGGGCATTCTTGCGGCCCATAAAGGTCTCGCCACCATGAAATAGCATGGGGGCGCATTTGCTAAAAAAGTGTATAACTACAGACATTGCCAGTGCCCAAAACTCGCTGACCGGTAACGTTGTCGAGTCATGACTTTCCACGAAAGGAACCAGCTTCTCCAAAGGTATCAGAGGTGTTTCTCGGTCGTGAATAAAACGGACAAACCGTTTAAAAGTAATTGAAGCGTCTTGCAGCGCCAATACCGCACCATTGAGCGGAAAATCTAAGAAATAAACCTGAGCGTTTATCGGTATACGATTAAGTGTTTCATAATAGGTGCAGGCGATTGAGGTATATCGGGTGCCAGCTTCCTCTAATAAGAAGGACACCTTTTCGCCTCCCGCGCAATCTGCCAATTCAGACATAAACTCGGCCAGGAAGTTCAAAGAGATATGGCGCGCGGAATCGATCCGGAAATAACGCACACCGAGCGTAATAAATTTCTTGTGAGCATCGATTATGTATCTTCGCGTTGCCTGATCGGAATGATCGAAGGATGGCATGTTGTATATCGCGTACTTCGCAATTTCTTCCCGCAGTGAAAGGTGGGCCTGATAGGACGAGGCGTTTTCAACGTCTTCATAAAGATGCTTCGGCGGGTTGAGATCGATCCGATAGCATTCCGGCCGGCCGAGATCGTGCTTCTCCAGCACGAGGGCATCGCCTCCGCCATACCCAAAATGAGTAAGGATCAAGTCCAAAACAACATCTATACCTCGGTGATTAAACGTTTCAATTAGATCTAAAAACCCATTTTCACCACCAAGCTCGTCGTCAATTGAAGTGTGATCGGACGGCCAATATTGATGATCGTTATAAGTCGTATTATATCTGTAACACGACTGTGGATAGACAGGACTTAAATGCAGTTTACTGATGCCAAGTTCGCGAAATGCGGCGATATTTTGTGATATGTCATGAAAAGTTCCTTTTCCAAACTTCTTTGTAAATATTGAATAAGATCGGCCGAAATTTTCACGCGGCGATGAGGTTATTGATTTGTCACCGGACTCCGCCTCCGGCGAACGGTTGATCATGTGCCGCAGCAACTGGCTGTATAGCGACTCCATATCCCGCGGTGTCCTGTACTGCGACACTAGTTCGTCCAGTTGCTTTTTCGTCAATACCATGTAACGCTCCGTGCGTTTTCGACCGCTTCATACTAGAGAGTGGTTACACAGTTTAATTTACTGACTCTTTCGGCTTGATCGCGACAAATTGCACCAAATCCGGAGCCACCCGTCCATCTGGGCCAAAAAATATTTCCCGGCAGCTCTTCCGCTTTTTAGCATCAAAGCTCAGCGTGGCAAACGTTGTTTGGTTCATCACCAGGGCTCAGTAATCGGTCGGCGAAGTATCGCATGCGGTCGAATAAAGCAAAGATCCATCGATATTGCCTTGCAAAGGAAAATTTTTGTAATTGCGGCCGTTACAGTTGACCTTCTTCAAATTCCGCCTCATTTTCCCCTGTGGTCGACCGCCCGCTTTGCGAGGTGCTGGACAAAATATCGAGACGACAGGCTAAGCGTTCGATGGTGGGTGCCTCAAACAGTGCTCGCAACGGCAGCTCGATACCGAGCCGCGCACGCACCTGGGTCACTACGCGTATAGCCAACAAAGAATGTCCGCCAAGGTCGAAGAAATTGTCGTGCACGCTCACGTTCTCGAGCTTGAGCACCTGCATCCACACCTCTGCAAGCTCCTGCTCATGTGTCGTGCGAGGGACCAGATACTCCCGCACCTCCGTCTGGCCCTCTAGCACCGGCAGTGCCCTGCGATTCAATTTGCCGTTGGGTGTCAAAGGAAGTTCGTCCAACATGACGAACGCGGCCGGCACCATGTACTCTGGCAATCGGTCCTTCAGCGCTTGGCGCAGGCTTGAAGCCAGATGCCGCTGCAATCCGGAGGCGCTGGGATCGGTAGCATACTCGCCCCAGGGACGTGAAGTGGTCTCGTGCCGCACATCGCCGATGTCCACATCGAAGCAACGTCCGCCGCTGCCGGGCGTCCATGTCACCGTGACTGGAATGCCCTGCTCCTCTCCCCAGCGCCAAAAAATCTCCGGATCCTGGCCAAATTCAAGGGGCATATCCAGCAACCGTGTTTGCAAATCTGACAGTAGTTCGGTGTCTGCGGCCCCTTCCAGCGCGTGCATGAATCGCGTATCGGCATTCAAGCGGAAATTGGGAATATGAGCAATACGTACGGCAGTCCTGAATTTTTGCCAGTGCTGCTGCGCGAGCTGTAGCGACACCTCAAGCCCTTGCCATTGAATAATGCTTGGTCGAGTAGTACCAGAGGGCGAGCCCACCCGCAGCGTCACATCGTAGCGATAGCGAGTTAACTCATTATCCGAGTTACCGCGCTTGAGCTCAACCTTCGCGGTGGTGATGCCAGGTAGATGCTCCTGCAATCCAAGGAAAAATTCCGGATTGATGACCAGTTCCTTTTCGTCGAGCACGGCACGTGCCAGCTTGGCTCGCAGTTGACCCGCGCTTGAACCCGGCAGCGCGCGCGCTGAGAACGTCGAGGCATAAAACGCGGATAACGAATCCAGATGCCGTACATCACCGACAAAGATTAGCCCGCCCGGCGCCACCAGCCGCACCGCACGCTCCAGTACGGCCACGAGATATTCAATGTCCGGAAAGTATTGCACCACCGAATTGAGAATCACGGTGTCAAAGGCGCCCTGTTCCAGGTCGTCTAGTTGCAGTGCGGTACGCTGCTGCAGCTCGACATGGGCGTACTGCGACTGATGGTGCAGCCAGCCGCGAAGCTGCGTTATTGCGGTGACGGAGAAGTCCGTTCCGAGATATCGCTGACACTGTAGCGCCAGCCGTTCGACCAGCAGGCCTACGCCACAACCGATTTCCAGCAGTCGCCTGGGCTGCAGTGCGCTTACGCGCGCAACCGTGTGATGCAGCCAATCCTGCATCTGCGTGTCGGGAATCGGCAAGCCGGTGTAGCTGCTGTTCCAGCCGACAAAACTGGGAGCCATTGCCTCGACAGCAAGGGCTGCGGAAGGATTGGTTGTGTGTGCAATGTCGGCAGGGACGGTGTCGGCGCCTCCATATGTGTCGCTCCAGAGCCGTTGCCATTGATCGACGATGTCCGTGCACTGTTGCGCTGAGCCGGCCTGTTCGGCTTTCAATCGCCGCTGGTCGGCCACCACATACGCAACCAGACGTTGCTCGCCCTGCGCTTCTTCCCGAACTACCACTGCGGCTTGCCGCACCGCAGTTTGTTCGCGCAAGGTCGCTTCGATCTCGCCCAATTCGATACGATATCCGCGCAGCTTGATCTGAGCGTCCCTGCGCCCGATGAATTCCAGCGAGCCGTCGCCAAGGTAACGCACCCGATCGCCGGTCCGATATAAACGTTCTCCCCTATCGAAAGGATCTGCAATAAACCGCTCGGCGGTCAGGCCGGCGCGTCCGTGGTATCCACGCGCTACGCCGTCACCGCCGATGTAAAGCTCCCCACCTACGCCAATGGGCACCGGCCTTAATTGATTGTCGAGCACGTACATCCGCGTGTTCGCTATAGGATGGCCGATGCAAATGCGCTCTCCCGGCCGCAGGTACGCGGTTGCCGACCACACGGTGGTTTCGGTAGGTCCATACATGTTGTAGATCGCGGCGCCTTGCGCGGCGCACTGCGCCGCGAGGTCAGACGGCAAAGCCTCGCCGCCACAGATGATTTTCATCGCACCTGCGAGCCATCCCGATTCGAACAGCAGGCGCCAGGTTGCCGGCGTGGCCTGCAGGGCTGTGGCGTGCTGCTTGAGCAAATAATCGGCCAGGTCGGTGCCGTCCTGTGAGAGCTCACGCGGAATCAACAGTAGCTGCGCGCCTAACGTCAGTGGCAGATAGATCTCCAGCGCTGAAATATCGAAGGACACCGGCGTCACCGCCGCAAACACATCCCGTGCGGTCAGTTGCAAGGCGGGTTCCATCGCCAGGATTAGATTGAGCAGTGCTTGCCGTGAGATCATCACGCCCTTGGGCTTGCCGGTCGAGCCCGAGGTGTAGATCACGTAGGCAAGATTCTTTGCATTCCCACGTGTGGGCACAGGCACCTGCGGCTGAGCTGCGATCTGCGCCTGCTGCGTATCCAGATTGATGATGTGCAGCCCCACGGCCGGAAGCAGCGCAGCGAATTTTGTTTGTGTAAGCAGTATCGAAGCGCTGGAATCAGTCAGCATGTAAGCTAGTCGGTCCCGTGGATAAGACGGATCCAGTGGCAGATAGGCCGCTCCGGTCTTCATGATCGCCAGCAACGCCACCACCAGTTGCGAGGAGCGTTCCAGGCACAAACCGACAACGTGCTCCGGCCCCACACCGGCAGAGAGCAGCAGGTGTGCCAGCTGATTCGCACGCGCTTCGAGTTGTGCATAACTGAGCTGGTCGCCACCACAGACGACTGCAACTGCTTGTGGTGCGCGCGCGGCTTGCTGCGCAATAAGTTCATGAACACTGCTGTCGCGGGCGTAATCGCGCTCTGCCCTGCTCCACTGTGCCAGTTGGGCGCGCTCGGCTACACCCAGCAAGTCCAGATGCGAGATACGGAACTCGGGATCGACTACCGCCGTGCACAGTGTTTGTTGAAGATGGGCTGCGAAACGTTCCATCGTCGCGCTATCGAACAAATCAGTGGCGTATTCGAGCGAGCCGCTGAGTAATCCGGCGTGCTCCTGCATGAACAGCGACAAGTCGAATTTTGCGGTGATTTGCTCCCCGCTCAGGGTGCCTAGCTTCAGGCCCGGAAGTTTCAAATCCTCGCGCGGCACATTGAGTAACCCGAAGCTTGCCTGGAAAATCGGCTGGCGAGATAGGTCGCGCTCGGGCTGCAGCTCCGCCACTAATTTCTCGAAAGGAATGTCCTGGTAAGTATAGGCATTGAGCGCCGTTTCTTTTACCCTGGCCAGCAGTTGCGAGAAGCTGAGGTCATCCTCCAGCCGCGTGCGTAGCGCCACGGTATTGACGAAGAAGCCGATCAACCCTTCCATCTGGGAATGCCGACGCCCGGCAATCGGGGAGCCCACGACGATGTCCTGCTGGCCGCTCCAGCGCGACAACACTAACTGGAAGGCGCTTAGCACGATCATGAAGATCGTGGTACCGGTACGTTGAGCCAGGGTTTGCAGTTCGACGCTAACCTCCTTCGATAATGTGAAAGACAGCATCGCACCTTTGAAACTGGGTATGGCAGGCCGTGGCCGATCACCGGGCAGTTCCAGCGCCAAGGGGACGTCGGCCAGTTGCTCGCGCCAGTAATCCAGCTGCCGCTGCAGCACCGGGCCCTGCAACCACTCTCGCTGCCACAGTGCATAGTCCGCATATTGCATCGGCAGCTCGGCCAGCGGCGAAGACTGCTTTTGCGTGTAAGCCGCGTAGAGCACGCTCAGCTCGCGGATCAACACGCCCACCGACCAGCCATCGCAAATGATGTGATGGAGGGTGATGAGCACGACATGGTCCTGCATCGCTATGCGAATTAACCGTACGCGCAACAACGCGTCGGTGCCAAGATTGAACGGTTCTGACAATTCCTCCTGCGTCAGCCGCTCGATTTCTCTTTGTTGGGTGACCTGGGGCAAATGCGACAGGTCAATTGGCGTGAGACAAAAGCTCTCTGGCTCGTCGATGATTTGCACTGCATTGCCGTCCACTTCATCGAAGCGGGTGCGCAAAGCTTCATGTCGGCGCACCAGTTCTTCGAAGCTGCTTTGCAGCGCCGGCACGTCCAAGGCGCCTTCCAGGCGCAAAGCCGCCGGCATGTTGTAAGCGGACCTCACCAGGCCCAGCCGATCCAGGAACCACAGCCGCTCCTGGGCAAACGACAGGGGGGGATGACCATTCGGCCGCCGCGGCAGCGATATGAGTGCCGCGGAACCGGCGTCCGGCTGGACGAGATCGCGTGCGCGCAGCTCCTCCACGTGATGCGCGATGGCGGCAATAGTAGGTGTCTCGAATACGCTACGCAGTGGAAGCTCTACTTTCAGCACATCACGTACCTGCGCCGCCATCCGTGTTGCCAGCAACGAATGACCGCCAAGCGCGAAGAAATCATCGTGCACGCCCACGCGCTCCAGCTTGAGCACGCGCGCCCAAATGGAAACCAGAGAGGCTTCGATCGCGGTGCGCGGTGGCGTGTACTCCTGCGCCGCCAGTCGTTCCTGGGGCGCTGGCAAACTTCGGCGATCGACCTTGCCGCTCGGCGTAAGCGGCAACGCCTCCAACTGCATCCATGCGGCCGGCATCATGTAGGTGGGCAGGCGTTGCACCAGCTGCGTGCGCAACGCTTCCATCTGCAGCGGCGAGCCGGTGTCGGACACCACATAGGCCACCAGGCTCATTTCGCCTGACGCCACGTCGTTCCGCGCCAGCACGGTAGCCTGGTCCACGCCAGGACAATCCAGCAACGCTGCCTCGATCTCGGCGGGTTCGACGCGATAGCCGCGAATCTTCACCTGATTGTCGACCCTGCCGACGAATTCCAGCGTTCCATCGGCGCGGTAACGCGCCAAGTCACCTGTACGGTACAAACGACCACCGCGCTGTCCGAATGAATCGGCGATGAAGCGTTCGGCCGTCAGCGCGGGACGACGCAGATAACCGCGTGCCAGCCCTTCCCCGCCGAGGTAGAGCTCGCCGATGATTCCGAGCGGCACGAGGTCGAGCCGGCTATCCAGCAGGTAGGCGCAGGCATTGGCAATCGGCCGGCCGATTGGCGCCGCGGGCGAGTCGGCGTCGGGCGGTACGGTAAATGCGGTGGCCACGTGCGTTTCGGTGGGGCCATAGTGATTGTGCAGGCGTAGCTCCATGCCCGCTTGCAATAACCGGCTAACCGCGGACGAAATGCGCAGTGGCTCTCCTGCTTGGAAGAAATTCCTCAGCAACAGCTGCAATTGCGCATGCGAGTCTGCTTCATCCGCAAGCTGGTCCAGAATCACTTGCGGCGCAAATACGTCGTGAATTTCCTCGTCCTGCAGCAGTTGCAGTAATCGCCGCGGGTCGAGGCGGATATTGTTGTTCACCAGCACCAGCCTGCGGCCGCAGATCAAGCTGCTGAATATCTCTTGGAATGCCACATCGAAGCTGACCGGCGTCAACTGCAAGACCGCGCCTGAAGTCGCTGGATAGGAAGCGGCGTGCCACATAGCCAGATTGACCAGGGCGCGGTGCGGCATCATCACCCCTTTTGGCCTTCCCGTGGAACCGGACGTATAAATGACATAGGCGAGATCGTCCGCATCGGCCACGCAATCCGGTATGACGGTCGATTGTTTGTTAACTTGCGGGATGCACAGCTCCCATTGCATACACTCGACGTCGCAATCTGCGAATTTTTCCAATTGCGACGCCTGCGTGAGCAGGCAAGCCGAAGCCTCCAGCATCGATTTCAGGCGTGGTAGTGGATAATCGGCATCCAGTGGCAAGCAGACGGCGCCTGCCTTCAGAATACCAAGCATCGCCACCACCATTTCCGGCGAACGCTCAAGGCAAAGCCCAACCACCGCGCCGCGCGTCACGCCGTGGTTGCGCAGGTAATGCGACCATTGATTGGCGCTGCGCTCGAGTTGTTCGTAGCTAAGCTGTCGCTCGCCGTAACTGAGCGCCACCGCGTCCGGCGTACGCGCCACCTGTTCGGCGAAAATCTCGTGGATGCATTGGTTCTTCGCATAGGCTGTCCTTGTGCCCTGCGCATTCTGAAGCAACTGCAGGCGTTCGGTATCGCCCACAGGGCTCAGTTGCTGCGTATGCCAATTTGGATTAGCAACGAGCTGGCGTAGCAATACTTCAAAATGGCCTGCCAAGCGCTGCACTGCTGCTGAGTCTAAGCGCTGCTCGTCGTAAATTACTCGCAAAGTGAGCGCGCCCTTGGCTTCGACCAACAACGTGAGGGGATAATGGGGTTTCTGCATGATGCACACATCATCGATGCTCAGTGCGCGCATCACACCAGCGGCTTGGGGAATTTCTACCGGATAGTTCTCAAACACGAACAAGCTCGCGAAAAGCGGCTCGCCCGAAGGTAGCGAGCTGTACTGCTGCACATCCACCAGAGGACTGTATTGGTATTCGAACAGCTCGGTTTGTCGCCGCTGCACTTGCTGCAATAACTGCCTCACGGTCTCACCCGCAGGCAGTTTGACCCGCAGAGGCAACGTATTGATGAACAAACCAACCTGGCCGTCCGCATCTGGCAACTCCGCTGGCCGACCCGACAACGTCACGCCGAATACAACATCGTCTTGACCACTGTATCGGCTCAGTAGCAATGCCCAGACGCATTGAGCCAGGGTGTTGACCGTGACCTTATGCTCGCGTGCGAAGCTCTCCAAATGCGCAAGCGGAATAGAGAATGTTTGCCTGTACTCCCCTCCTCCTCCAGTCGAGCTCCCGACGGATGGGGACTCCAGTCCCAATGGGGTAGCGGCAAAGAAGCCGGCCAGCCGATCGCGCCAGTAAGCCTGCGCCTTGGCTGCATCTTGCCGTTGGAGCCAGGCGATATAGTTACGGTAGGGTCTGACGGGGGGCAACTGTGGCTGTTCGCTACGGCTGAAAGCGAGGTAGGCAGCAAACATTTCATTGAGCAGAATGGGTGTCGACCAGCCATCCAGGAGTGAATGATGGCTACTCCAAATTAGCTGATGTTCGTCATCAGCAAGCTGGAGCAAGGCAACCCGCATTAAGGGCGGTTGCGCGAAATCGAATCCACGCATGCGGTCTTCCTGCAGGAACGATTGCAATCGTTGTTCTTGCTGTGAATGACTCAGATGCCGCCAGTCTTGCCGCTCTATTGGCAGATCGACCTGGTGCATGACAACCTGCAGTGGATCCTCCAGATCCAAGCCGACGAAAGCTGTGCGCAAGACCTCATGACGCTCGATCAGATGCCGCCAGGCGCGCTCAAAGGCCGGTATGTTCAATGCACCTCTTAGGCGCCAGCTCAAAGTCAAGAAATACAGTGCCGCATGCGGCGCGTACAGGCTATGGAACAAAATTCCCTGCTGCAGCGGCGATAGCGGATAGATATCGGCGATCTCACCTGCACCTCTTTTGAAGGCCGACAATACCTTATCGAGCGCTTCCTGGTCGATGTGCACCAGAGGAAAATCTGACGGGGTGTAACTGCCTGCACTAGACTGGCAATGCGCGATCATATCGCGCAGCCTTTGCATGAACCGCTCGGCGATTGCCGCTACAGTGGCCTGCTCATGGATTTCGCTGCTGAACGCCCAGCTCAGCTGCAGGCGCCCACCGGCCACGCTACTGTTGATATCGAGCAGGTGGCGCCGCAGGTCCACGCGACTACGAGAGGCGCCCACGCTTTCACCCGCGAACTGAAATAGCGCGTGGGGCGAGACTTCCCCGTCGAACTGCCCCATGTAGTTGAAGCTCACCTGCGCAGGCACGGTCCCAGCCAGCTCTTCCATGCCGCACAAGTAGCGCAGGATTCCATAACCAACGCCGCGGCGAGGGATCTGCCGTAGCTGCTCCTTCACGCTGCGCAGCGCCTCTCCCGGCGGCATGGTTGATCCGACACACAGCAAGACCGGGAAGACACTGGTGAACCAGCCTACAGTCCTGGACAAATCGACATCGTCGAACAGTTCTTCGCGGCCATGTCCTTCAAGATCGATCAGGATGTGCGAACTTTGCTGCCATTCGCCCAAGGTCTGAGCCAGCGCTGTCAACAGCACATCATTGATCTGGGTGTGATACGCACGCGGCACCTCATGCAGCAGAAGCTGTGTTTCCCGTTCGTCCAGATAGCTCGCAATGACGCCCGACGATGCGACACTGCTGATACCTTCCGGATGATCCATCGGTAGCTGGGCGACCTGTGCCCACGGCAAGCCCGTCCAGTACGTCAGCTCGGCCCTTGCCGATTCTTGCTGTGCATGCTCACTCAAGCGCTGCGCCCAATGGCGAAACGAACTGGTCTTGGCTGGTAGCAAAAGTGGCTCGCTGCGTTCGAGCTGTTCGTACGCGGTACGCAAATCTTCAAGCAAGATGCGCCACGACACACCATCCATCGCCAAGTGATGCACAATAAGCAACAGCCGCTGCCCACGTTCCGCGCCAAGCTCGAACAACGCGGCGCGCAAAAGATGTCCGCGGGCCAGATCGAAACTGCATTGCAAGCGTTGCGCATCGCGCGCAAGCTGCTCCAGCCGATCCGCAGGTGCCAGTTGTGCCAAGTCGATATGTTCGAACGGCGTCGCCTCAGCAGCATAAGCGGTGTGTTCCTGCCGCCAGCGTCCACCATCACGCCAAAACCTCAAACGCAATGCATCGTGTTGTTTCAGCAGGCCTTCCAGGGCGAGGCGAAGCCGCTGCGCATCCAGGGGCCGCTGGCTACGCAGCATCACGACCTGATTGAAATGGTGTGGCTCGCGTGGCTCGGCTTCGAAGAACCACCGCTGGACGGGCGTGAGCAACACCTCGCCTTCGACCAAGCCCTGCTCAGCCTCCACGGCCGCGGCCTGGCTGACCACGCGTGCCAGGCCCGCAATCGTTTGCTCTTCGAAGATTTGTTGCAGCGTCAACCTAAGGCCGGCGCGGCCGGCACGCGCAATGATTTTGATCGACTGAATGGAATCTCCACCGAGCTCAAAAAAGTTGTCATGAATACCGACGCGCTCAAGTTGGAGCACCTGCTTCCAAATGACAGCCAGAGCTTCTTCTGCCGAGGTACGCGGAGCGACGTAGCGATGCGCAAGCTGAGCCTGTATGTCGGGCGCAGGCAAGGCGCGGCGATCCAGCTTGCCGCTAACGGTGAGCGGTAACGCTTCGAGATCGACATACACCGAGGGCACCATATATTGCGGTAGCGTCGCTTGCAGATGCTTGCGAAGCTCGCCGGCCAGGCCGAAATTTTCCTGTAATCCTGCTTGCAGATTCTGCGCTGTCGCCACGCCCTGCGGCCGAGCCAATGCCCGGTTGATCGCGTAGACCTGATATAAGCCGGTGCCTTCGAGATCACGTCGCTGCTCGATCGCGCAATCAAATCCATGTGCCTGGAGCAACTCCCGCACCTGCTGTACCCTGCCATGCAGATCATGCACTTCCAGCACGACCTGACGAATGCGTCCCCAGTCTTCGGTGGCGATGCCAGTCAACACGTCCCACTCACTTTTTTCCACGTCGATCTTCAGCAGATCGAGAACCTCGATGGAGAGCGCTTGGAGCATTGCCGACACGGTCGTGAGTTCGCAGGAAAAAACTTCCGATTCGAACTTGCCCTCGAGTATGGCATCGGCATGGGCGCGCTCCTCACCTAAGATGTTGCTCAGAAAGCTACGCGTGACCGCCGTCTCCTCGGCGACATTGGCATATAGGCTGGAGTTGCCCGACATATGCGGATAGAAATGAATCTGCGCACTGCGTGCGCGGTCGGAAAGTCCGTATGGGAACGCCTGTGCCGCCAGGCCATACTGCTCGATGTTGGCTTGCAGCTTTGCGAATGTTGGGGGCGCCGGCTCGAAAGCGTATACGCGCGCGCCGGCGCAATGTTGATGGACGCGCAGCGTGAACAAACCGATATTGGCCCCGACGTCGAACACGCAGCAGCCGTCTTCGAGCGTGATCCCGTGGGCAAGGTAAACATCATCCTTGAAAACTTCGTTATAGATGGCACGGGTTTCATGAGCATTCAGCTGAGCGACGGTCAACCCATTGGGCAATCTATGCCACGATGCATGGAGGTCGGCTTCGTTTTTCTGCACCTCTGCCTGCACGATGTAGGCCACCAGGCTGGGTTGTTGCGACTCATCTTCACGTATCGTGACTGCCGCCTGCTCCACCCGGGGATGCTCACGCAGCACTGCCTCGATCTCCTGCAGCTCAATACGTTGGCCCCTGACTTTTACCTGTGTGTCTGCACGTCCGACGAATTCCAGTTCGCCATCGGCACGATAACGTACGAGGTCGCCCGTGCGGTACAGACGATCGCCGCTGCCGAATGGATCGGCGATGAAGCGCTCGGCCGTCAGGCCAGCCCGATGCAAGTAGCCACGACCCACCGCAACACCGCCAATGTACAGTTCACCGATCACGCCGATGGCGATGGGCTGAAGATCCGGATCCAGCACGTGCAGTTGCACATTGGAAATCGGCCCGCCAATGGGTACGCCGGCGGAATCGGTAGCGACAACCACATGACGGCTGACGTCAATGGCAGCTTCCGTCGGACCATAGAGATTGTCCAGTCGCGCAGGCAACGCCGATAAACATTCCAGCGCCAGTTTCGCAGGAAGTGCCTCGCCGCTAGCGATTATTTGACGCAGGCTGTTGCAGCGCGCCGGGTCGCCATGCTCCAGGAATAACTGAAGCATCGAGGGCACGAAGTGCATGACGGTGATGCCATACCGTTCGACGGTCTGGCTGAGGTAGAGCGGATCCTTGTGACCGTCGGGGCGCGCGATGACCAGCGTCGCACCCGACATCAACGGCCATAGAAATTCCCACACGGAAACATCAAACGAATAGGGAGTCTTCTGCAAAACACGATCACCCGGTGTCAGCTCATAAGCCGCTTGCATCCAGTGCAGACGGTTGACCAACGCGCGATGGTTGTTCATGGCTGCTTTTGGCTTGCCGGTGGAACCGGAGGTGTACAGCACATAAGCCAGGTTATCTGGCGTCACGCCAGGGACGGGCATGACCACAGGCTGGCGTGCTTCCAGACCGTCATCCTCGCCCGGACAGACCAGGGCGAGCTGCTCGGACGCCAGCATCGGCACCAGCACCTCCTGTGTGACCGCTAGCCGCAAGTCAGCGTCTTGGATCATGTACGACAGTCGCTCAGGCGGCAGATCCGGGTCCAGCGGCAAATAGGCTGCGCCCGATTTCAAAATGCCCAGCAACCCGATGACCATGTCCAGCGAACGATGCATGAACAAACCGACTACCGCCTCGGGTCCCGCGCCGCATGCACGCAGCTTGTGCGCAAGCCCGTTGCTGCGCTGCTCAAGCTGCGCATAAGTTAGATGCTGATCTTCGTATATGAGCGCCAAGCGATCGGCAGCCCGCGCAGCCTGGACGGCAATCAACTCATGGATGCACTGCTGGCTGGGATAGGTGGTGCGTGTCTCGTTCCAGTGCAGCTGCCGCGCTTGATCCTGCTTGGAAAGCAACGGGTAAGCGCAGCACTTTTCCTGCGGCTTATCGACCATTCGTTGCAGGGTAAGCAAGTAGAGTTCAAGGAAGCGCTCCGCCTGCGTGGCATCGATGCGTTCCACGTGAAAAGACAGGATTACGTGCCCAGTGGCCGAATGCACGTCGAATCCCGCCGTAACCGACAAGGGGAAGTTTGTGATCGGTGCGCTGGCCTCGTCCACGCCGCGGGCATGACTGGTACGTAGCTGTCCATGCAGTGCGCTGAAGACGTGGAAGTTCACGTAATTGAATATCACATCCAGCGTGTCTTCGCCTTTGTGCTGCCCGTGGCCTCGATAGACATTCACCACCGGATAGGCCCGATGGACCAGGAATTCCTCTTCCAGCGCCCGCGCCGTACGCGCCAGATCGCACCAGTTTTCAGCACGTCCCTGCCAGCGCACCGGAACCGTATTGAGAAACAACCCGAGAACCTTATCACTGTCCGCGATCTCAGGCCGCGCGTTGGCAACCAGCCCCGTAACCGCTTCATGGCCTCCCATCATGATGCGCAACGCATTCAGGTGCGCGGCAAACAGCACGCTCTTCACTGGCACCTGGGCCGTGCGCGCAAACGCAACGATGCCATCAGCCATCTCCTGCGAGAAGACATGGCTGATCCGTTTCGACGCGTAGCTCTCTTCTGCCGCCTTGGATGGCTTACTGAGGCGCCATGAGCGGGAATGCTCCACGCTGTCGACAACGCTCCTCCAGTATCTCTCGTGCTCCGGATCATGCAGAGCTTTTTGCTCGACATGAACAAAATCATGGTAATTCGTCAGCAGCGGCGCGCGTTGTGGCAATGGCCGCTGAATCAGCAGCGCCAGATAATTCTCATAAATCTCCGTGAGCAACGCTGCATCGCTCCAGCCATCCAGGATGGCGTGGTGCGAACTGAGCGTAAACTGCAATAGCTGCTCGCCGATGCGATGGGTAAAAAACCTTATCAATGGCCCACGACTCAAATCGAACTCAGTGCGAATCTCCGCCTCCACGAACTCGCGCGTGGAGGCCCGCAAGGCGTCGTCTGCAAGATGCGTCCAGTCCGCAATCAGCATGCTGGCCTGCATATGTTGATGGACACATTGCAGCGGCACCTCGTAGTCGTTCAGATGGAACGTGGTGCGCAGGATGGGATGGCGATCGACCACCGCCTGCACCGCCAGATGCAGCGCTTCGGCGTTCAGCGGTTGATCCACGCGATGCACGGTGATGGAGTGGTAAAGCTTGCCCCCCCGGTCCCGCAGGTTGTGAAACACCATCCCGGTTTGCAGCATCGAGAGTGGATAGGCGTCTTCGTATCCGGCTTGTTGCGCTCGCTCTCGGTCTGCGTCCGTCAGCAGGCCAAATGGTGTAGCGCGCGCGGATTCATCGGCGTTGCCCGCAACCATGGCACCAGCCAGCTGCCGGATCTGCGGAGCCTTGAACAAATCCACCAACGCAAAATCGTAACCTTGTTTCTGCGCCTCGGCCTGCACTCGCAGTGCGCGGATCGAATCTCCGCCAAGCTCAAAGAAGTTATCGTGCACGCCGACGCTTTCTACTTTGAGCACCTGCGACCAGATCCGCGCCAACGCCTGTTCCATGGCGGTGTCCGGCGCCTCATAGCTGGAAGTCTGCGGCCGCAGGTCCGGTGCAGGCAGCGCACGGCGATTTACCTTGCCGTGAGCGGTCAGCGGCAACTCATCCAGCACCGTGATGGAGGACGGCAGCATGTATCCGGGCAGACTGCGCTCGCAGAACGCCTGCAATGCCTGCGCAGGCAATGAATGTCCAGGCCGTAGCGTCACATAGAGTGCGAGGCGTTTCTCGCCTGGAACATCCTCACGAGCCAGTGCCACGGCTTGCTTGACCGCCGAATGTTCCAGCATCGCGGCCTCGATCTCGCCAAGCTCGATGCGATGCCCCCTAATCTTCACCTGTTGGTCCAGGCGTCCAATGAACTCCAGCTTCCCGTCTGTGCGATATCGCACACGATCACCGCTCCGGTACAGCCGCGTTCCGTGGTTAAACGGATCGGCGATAAAGCGATCAGCAGTGAGCCCTGGACGATTCAGATAACCGCGAGCCAGCCCTGCCCCACCGATGTACAATTCTCCGGCAACACCTGCTGGCACCAGCTGCAGTTCCTCGTCCAGCACATACACATGTGTATTGGCGAGCGGGCGGCCTATGGACAGGGGCTCACCCGGAACGCACTGGCTGTAGGTGGCACATACCGTAGCTTCGGTAGGGCCATAGGCATTGATGAATCGATAGCGATCCATCCATGGCTGCGCTAACTCAAGGGAGCAAGCCTCGCCCGCGACCAACATGAATTCCAGTGCAGGAAACTCTGATGGCTGGTTCAACGGAGAAAAACTTGCCAGCACAGAAGGCGGCAGCGTGACGGCTGTGATACGGCTCTCCAGTAACGTCCGACGCAGGTCAAAAACCGGTGACGGAGCAACGGCCTTGGGCAGGCACAGCGTGGCGCCCACGCGAAGTGCCATCACGATTTCCGACACGGAGGCATCGAAGCTCAAGCGCGCGAATTGCAGTATGCGGCTACCTGCCCGCAGGCCATAGGCCGCAGCTTGCATCTCAGTCAAATTACCCAGGCCCCGATGCAGCAGCAGCGTGCCTTTGGGTTTGCCGGTGGAGCCGGAGGTATAAATGACGTATGCGAGATTTTCTGGGGTGACCCCATGCTTTGGGGGTGTTATCGGCTGACGCGCAATGTCGGTCCAATGTTCATCGAGCAGTACCACCCGCGCCCAACTCACCGGCAGGCTCAACTCGAGCGCTGCCTGTGTCAGCAAGATGGAAACGCCGGCATCTTGCAGCATGAATTGCAGCCGCTCGGCGGGCGCGCCAGGATCCAGAGGCAGGTAGGCGCCACCTGCTTTCCACACGCCCAAGGTGGCGACGATCATTTCAAGCGAGCGTTCGGCGTAAAGTCCCACGACCACTTCAGGGCCAACGCCCAGACTTTGCAGGTATCGCGCCAATTGATTGGAGCGCCGGTCTAGTTCGGCGTAACTCAGCTGCTCCGCACCGCATTCCACGCTGATCGCCTCCGGCGTGCGAGCCGCTTGCAGGGCAAACAATTCGTGGAAGCACTGCTGCGGCCAGGCCGTCTGCACCGCACCGGGACTCCAATCGGCTAATTGCTGCTTCTCGGCGGCGGTGAGCAGTTGCAACTGCTCCAGGGATTGCCCCGGATTTTCGACAATAGCTTGAAGCAGCTGATCGAAATGGCGGGTAAGCCGCGCGATGATTTCAGATTCGAAGCGGCCGGCGTCGTATATCATGCGCACGGAGAATGCGCGCTTGGTGAGAAACGCCAGGTGCAAGGTATCGTGCGAGCGCGACACCATGTGCACATCGCGAATGCTCAGTGCCTGCATCATGCCTGCCGCTTCGGGAATTTCCGAGGGATAATTCTCAAATACTGTGCGGCTGGCGAACAACGAGGTGCCCGCCGGCACTTCGCTCCATCTCTGCACGTCCAGCAACGAACTGTGCTGATACTCCAGCAGCTGTGCCTGGCGGCTCTGCACCTCGTGCAAGAAGTCCAGCGCAGACTGCTTGGACGGTACGTTCAGCCGCAACGGCAGGGTGTTAATGAACAAACCCACGCGCGTCTCGGCTTCCGGCAATTCGGCGGGACGCCCCGAAATCGTCACGCCGAATACCACATCGTTGCTGCCGCTGTAGCGGCTCAACAACAATGCCCAAATTCCTTGAGCCAGTGTGTTTATCGTCAACTTGTGCTGACGCGAAAATCGCTCGAGCTTATCGAGCGGGACCGTGAAGGTGTGCTCGTATTCGCTGTGTTGCTCGGCATGGCGGTCGTCCGCACCTACATTGGCGCCGTAGATGTCGGATGTGCCCCGGTCGATACCCAACGGCGTGGGCGTGGCGAACCTCGCGAGCCGCTCGCGCCAGTAGGTTTCGGCCCTGCCCGTATCTTGCCGTTGCAGCCAGGCGATGTAGTCGCGGTAGGGTCTGACAGCTGGCAGGTTCGGTTGTTCCTTGCGACTGAAGGCCTGGTAAGCTGCGAAGACTTCGTTCAATAAGATCGGTGTCGACCAGCCGTCAAACAACAAATGATGGCTGCTCCAGATCAGGCGATGTTCCTGTTCCCCCATCCGAACCAGGATCAATCGCATCAACGGTGGTTTGGCGAAATCGAATCCGCGCTCCCGATCCGCTTCCAGCAAGTGGATGAAGCGGTGCTCTTGCTCGGCAACTGGCACCGATCTCCAGTCGTGCTGCTCGAATGGCAGTTGAACCCGGCGCAGTACCATCTGCATGGGCTTTTCCAACGCTAAACCCGCGAACGCGGTGCGCAATATGTCGTGGCGATCCAGCACGAGCTGCCAGGAACGCTCGAAAGCTTCCACATCCAAGGCTCCGCTGAAGCGCCAGCTCAGGGTGGTGAAATACACCGAGGAACTCGGCGCATACAGACTGTGAAACAAAATACCCTGCTGCAGTGGTGACAGCGGATAGATATCCGCAATGTTCTTGGCCTTATTCATCAGTTTCCCCTAGGCTTGCGAGCAGAGTTTCCAGATCCGTTTGGTCGATGTTGGCCAGCGGAAAGTCCGACGACGTGTAGCTGGAGAGGCCGACTTCTTCGCCATGGCAAAAGGCGATGATCTGGCGCAATGCCTGCATGAAATTCCCGGCCAGCGTCTGGATGGTCTCTTCCCGGTGTACCGTGTCGCTGTAAATCCATTGCAACTGCAGGCGGCCCATGACCACGCTGCCATTGACATCGATGAGGCAACGACGCTCGCCCTGCGAGCTGCGGCTCGCCCCGGGGCTTTCATCGGCGAACGCCAGCAGTGAATCCTGCCCAGCTTCCTGGTCGAACTGACCCTGGTAGTTGAAGCTGATCTGTGCGGCCGGCAGCGACTGCAGTCGTTTGCCGGCATCGAGGTATTTCAGAATGCCGTAGCCTGCACCGCGGTTAGGAATCCGGCGAAGCTGTTCCTTCACGCTCCTCAGCGCGGATTCGAGCGAGGGCTGCCGCTCCAATTTCAGTAGCACGGGGAACTGGCTGGTGAACCAGCCCACGGTTCGCGACACATCGATGTCGTCGAACAATGCTTCGCGACCATGCCCTTCCAGCTCGATCAGTGCGGCGTCACCGCCACTCCAATCGGTCAATGCACGTGCCAATGCTGTCAGCAACACGTCATTGATTTGCGAGCGATATACCTGTGGCACTTCCTTTAGCAACGCTTGCGTTTCCGGTTCGCTCAGCACCGATTTCACGATCTGCTGCGAAGCCTGGGTGGCAGTGGCCGCGGCGAAATCCACGGGCAAACGCTGCGCCAGCGTCCAGGGCAACGACTGCCAATAGTGCAGCTCGGAAGCGGCGGCTTCCTGCCGGGGGTAGGTCTCCAACCGTTGTGCCCAGCGCTTATAGGAGTGGGTCTTCAGCGGCAGCTGAGGCGCCTCGCCCGATTCCAACTGGCGATAAAGCGCGATCAGGTCTTCAAACAGGATGCGCCAGGACACGCCATCCACTGCCAGGTGATGGCCAATCAACAGCAGACGCTGGCCGTGCTGCGGCCCCAGCTCAAACAAAGCCACCCGCAGCAACGGGCCTGCCTCAAGGTCGAAACTCGTCTGCAGCCGTTGCGCTTCGCGGCTCATTGCCGCCAAAGGATCCTGGCCTTCCGATTGCGCCAGGTTCAGATGCTCGAAAGCCGGCGACGGCGATGAATGGGGTGCGTACGTCTGCTGCCACTGCCCGGCCTCACCCCGGAATGTCAGTCGCAATGCGTCGTGATGCACCAATAAACCATCCACGACAGTGCGCAATTTCCGTGCATCCAACGGCTGGCTACTGCGCAGGAGCAGAGCCTGATTGAAATGATGCGGTTCCTGCGGCTTGCCTTCGAAGAACCAATGCTGGATAGGGGTCAGCAGCACCGTGCCTTCGGCTGGCCCTTGGTCCACTGCCATCACTTGTGCGTTTTCGACGGCGGGCGCGAGGCGGTCGATGGTTTGTTCATCGAAGATTTGTCGAATGGTGAGCTTCAAACCCTCACTCGCGGCACGGGCCACGATCTTGATCGACTGAATGGAATCGCCGCCCAATTCAAAGAAGTTGTCGTGTACTCCGACGCACTCGATCCGCAGAACCTGCTGCCAGATCGCAGCCAGGGTGCGTTCCACATGGTTGCGTGGTTCGACGTACTTGGCGGCGCTGTGTTCCTGGGGCGGCGGCAGAGCTTTTCGATCGATCTTGCCATGGGGCGTCCGCGGCAGTTCCTCCAACGTCGCCCATAGCGTCGGCACCATGTACGAGGGCAAGCTGCGCAACAAGTACTCGCGTAATTCGGCCGGTGGCACGGCATGTCCGGCTCGGCAGACCAGATAGCCGACCAGCTTCTTGTCGCCCGGCATGTCTTCGCGAATCGCCGCCACCGCCTGTGTCACCGCCGGGTACGTCAGCAAGGCCGCTTCGATTTCTCCCAGCTCGATGCGATAGCCATGCAGTTTTACCTGCGTGTCCACGCGGCCGATGAACTCCAGCGTCCCATCCGTGCGATAGCGCACCAGGTCGCCAGTGCGATAGAGCCGTTCTGCCACGCCAAACGGATTGGCTACAAACCGCTGCGCAGTCAAGCCAGGACGGTTGAGATACCCGCGTGCCAAGCCGGCACCTCCGATATACAGCTCTCCCGTGATGCCGATGGGAACCGCTTCCAGTTCGCGATCCATCACATAGAGCTTGGTGTTCGCGATGGGCCGCCCGATGGGAACCATGCCCTGATGAGAATCGTGCTCGCCGATCTCGTGCACCACGCAACCGACCGTGGTCTCGGTGGGACCGTACTCATTGATCAGGCGGGTGTCGGGCGCATGTTGTCGCCAGCGCGCCACCTGTGCAGCAGCGAGAGTTTCGCCGCCAATCACCAGTGTACTGGTTGCCTGAGGCGCAATGGCCTGCGGGCGTTCCTCGTTCAACACGCTCAGGTGGGCGGGTGTCAGCTTCACCAAGGCGTAGCGCTGGTGTGTTTGAAGCAGGTCGCCCAAGGCGAATAATTCCTCGTTGCCCTCGGGCAACAAGGTCACCGTGCCTCCGGCCAGTAAGGGCAGCCACAGACTGGTTACCGTCGCATCAAACGCCAGCGGAGTATTGACTGGCGCGCCGTGCCCCTCGCTCACGTGGTAGGCCTGCACCGCCCAAGTCACATAGTTGACGACGCTGCGATGCGTGAGCATCGCGCCCTTGGGCTGGCCGGTGGAGCCGGACGTGTAAATCACATAAACGAGGTTTGACGCATTGTGCGCCTGGACCGGGGGCGTCAAAGGAGATTGGGTGATCGCGTCCCACTGTGTATCGAGCGCCACCACTCGCGCCCAGGTAGACGGCAGGCGGTCCTGTACGGCCGAGTGCGTGAGCAGGATCGACACGCTGGCATCGGCCATCAGATACGACAAGCGTTCCGGTGGATAGCCCGGATCCAGCGGCACATAGGCACCGCCAGCTTTGAGGATGCCCAGCAGTCCCACCACCATTGCCACCGAACGCTCCAGGCACACACCCACCAGCACCTCCGGCCCCACCCCCAGATGCTGTTGCAGGTAGTGCGCCAACTGCGTGGAACGCTGATCCAGTTCGGCATAGCTAAGCTGTTCTTCGCCGCAGCGCACGGCCACGTTTTGCGGCGTGCGCGCAGCCTGCGCGCCGAACAGTTCATCCAGGCGGCTATGGTCCGCATAGGAAACGGCGGTCGCGTTCCAGGTCACCAGCAGCCGTTGACGCTCGTGCGGATCGAGCAGGTCCGCACGGGCATAGTGCATGTGTGGCTGTGCCACCATCACCTGCAAGGTGCGCAGATACAGCTGCAGGATCTGTTCGGCCTGCCATGCCTGGAAACGTTCGGCCTGATAGCTCACCGCCACCTGTCCGTTGGCCGACTTGCCATCGAACTTGGCGTGGATGGTCAAGGGGAAATTGGTCTCGCCCATGCCGCCGGTCTGGCGCACTGCTAGGCGCCCGGCGAGGGATTGGTAGGCATGGAAGTTGGTGTAATCGAATACCAGCTCCAGCGCATGGCGCCCTTCAAAGCGCCCCTGCAAACGGCGATAGATCTCTGCCACCGGATAGCACCGATGAGCGAGCATCTGTTCTTCCAGCATGCGCGCAGCGTGCACCAGATCGTGCCAGCGACCGGCGGCGTCCGGCACAAACCGCAGCGGCACCGTATTCAAAAACAGGCCCAGGATCTGGTCCGCATCGGGCGCTTCCATGCGTGCGTTGCTTACTAGTCCCGTCACCCCACCCTCGCCGCCTGTCAGCACCCGCAGCACATTCAGGTGCGCAGCGAACAGCACGCTTTTCACCGAGACGCCCAGTTCGCGGGCCAAAGCCACTACGCCTTGGCCAAGGGCACCGTTCACCGATGCACCGGCGCGTGGAGGCGTCGTGATGTTGGCCGCCACGCCAGTGCGTTCCAGGCGCCACAGCAGGGACCGTTCATCACCTTGCACGGCGTCCAGCCAATACTGCTCATGCACGGGGTTGCGCAGGGCTTGTTGCTCCTGCGCGATAAAGTCGCGGTAGTGTGCCTGCAGCGGTGGCTTGTCCGGCAGCGCCCGGCCCTCCAGTTGCGCCAGGTACGCCTCGTAGACGTCCGTCAGCAACAGCGCATCGCTCCAGCCATCCAGGATGGCGTGGTGCGCGCTCAAGGTGAACTGGAAGCTGTCCGCGCTGAGGCGATGGGCAAAGAAGCGGATCAGGGGGCCTTGGGTGAGATCGAACTCATGCCGGCCTTCCTGCTGCACAAACTGGTTACTGCGCCGCTGCTGTTCGGCGGCATCCCACTCGCTCCAGTCTTCCACGTGCAGCCACGCCAGCGCGTGTTTATGCACGCCTTGCACCGGCACCTCATAGCCACTGAGATGGAAGGTTGTGCGCAGGATCGGATGGCGATCGACGGCCACCTGAAGCGCGGCTCGCAGCGCCGCCTCATCCAACATCGTGTCCAGCGTATGTACCGACACCGGGTGATAGGTGCTGCTGCCACGCTCCCACAAATTGTGGAACACCATGCCTGCCTGCAACATGGACAACGGGTAAGCGTCTTCATAGCCCGCCTCGCAGGCCTTGTGCCGATCCTCGGCAGACAGCAAGCCGAAGGGTGTGGCGACCTGCTGAACGGCCGACGCTTGCGTGGCGAGGGTCGTCAGTGCCAGGCGATCAATCTGCTGGGCTTTGAACAGGTCCGCCAGCGAAAACGCACACCCCCGCTTCTGCGCCTCGGCCTGCACGCGCAGCGCCAGAATCGAGTCGCCGCCCACATCGAAAAAGTTGTCTTCCACACCGACCTGTTCGAGTTTCAGCACCGCCTTCCAAGCAGCGGCCAGGCTTTCCTCGACGGCGTTGCGTGGAGCGACGTAACGCTTCTGCTGGCCGCTGAGATCCGGTGTGGGCAAGGCTTTGCGATCGACCTTGCCGTTGCCGGTCAACGGCAGAGCTTCCAACTCCATCACAGCGGCGGGCACCATGTAGGAAGGCAGCACCTGTCGCAGCTGCTCGCGCAGTTCGCCGATGGACAAGGATGATTGGCGATTGCGCGTGACATAGCCCACCAGGCGCTTCTCGCCGGGCGTGTCCTCGCGTGCCACCACCACCGCCTGCTTCACGCCGGGTTGCCGCAGCAGCGCGGCCTCGATCTCGCCCAGTTCGATGCGGTAGCCACGGATCTTTACCTGCTGATCCGCGCGACCCAGGTATTCCAGCGAACCGTCCGCGCGGTAACGTGCCAGGTCACCGGTGCGGTACAAGCGCTCGCCGCTTCCAAAGGGATCGGCAATAAAACGCTGAGCAGTGAGACCGGCACGGTGCAGATAGCCGCGAGCTAGACCGGCACCGCCGATGTACAGCTCACCCGCCACACTCAGGGGCTGCAGTTGCAGGCGATCATCCAGGACATACGCCTGCAGGTCCGCCAGTGGTTCGCCGATCAGGCTCGCACTGTCCTGCGTGTCGCCGTGGCCCACCGCCTTGTACGTGACGTGTACGGTGGTCTCGGTGATGCCGTACATATTGATCAGTTGCGGGCGCTGGTCGCCATATCGCTTCAACCACGGTTTCAGCTCGGAAACGTTCAGCGCTTCACCACCGAAGATCACCAATCGCAGGGATGACAAGCGCGCTTGGTCCTCATCGGTGCGCATCAGTTGCGCAAAGGCGGACGGTGTCTGGTTCAGCACTGTCACGCCCTCCTCGCGCAGGAGCTGATGAAACTGCCTGGGCGTACGGCTTACGCCGTAGGGCACGACCACCAGTCGCCCGCCATAGAGCAAGGCGCCCCACAGTTCCCAAACGGAGAAGTCGAAGGTGTAGGCGTGAAACAGCGTCCACACGTCCTTGGCGCTGAAGCCGTATTGCGCCTCAGTGGCGGCAAACAGGCGCATAACGCATGCGTGGGTGATCAATGCACCTTTGGGTTGGCCGGTGGAGCCTGAGGTGTAGATGATGTAGGCGAGATTTTGCGGGTCCACCGTAACATCCGGGGCCGAGGCGGGGTACCGGGCGATCGCCTCGGCCTGCTGATCCAGGCATACCGGTACAAGTCCCTTCGGCATGCCTTCCAGCAGCGTGCCATCGGTGACCAACACGCGAACCTGTGCATCGTGCAACTGATAGGCAAGCCGCTCGGCAGGATGCGTGGGATCGAGCGGCAGATACACAGCCCCGCTCTTGAGCACTGCCAGCAAGGCCACCACCATCTGCGGCGAGCGTTCCAGACAAACGCCCACGACGCTCTCCGCACCCACTCCCAGTGAGCGCAGATGATGAGCCAGCTGGTTACTGCGCTTCTGGAGCTGCCGGTAGCTCAGATGCTCGCCTTCATGCGTGATCGCGATCGCGTGCGGATCGCGTATGGCTTGCAGGTCAAAGCTTTCATGAATGCAGTGTGCCTGGGGATACGACAAGACCTGTCCGCGCAGTTGCTGCAGCCATTGGCGTTGTGCCGGTTCACGCATCAACTGCAGCTCATCAAGCCGACACTGCGGGTTTTCCGTCATTTGTTCGAGCATGAATGCGTACTGATCCACCATCCTTTCCATGGTCTGCCGGTCGAACAAGTCTGTCGCATATTCCAGCGCCCCGTGCATCCCGGTCGACGTCTGTGATAGGTGCAAGGAAAGATCGAGCTTCGCGGTCGTGAAGTGCTCGCCCACTCCACTCAGCGTCAGCCCCGGCAGCTCCAACCGCTCGCGAGGAGCGTTCTGGAAAGTGAAGTCCACCTGATAAATCGGCTGGCGTGACAGATCGCGGCTAGGCTGCAATTCGGCCACCAGTTTTTCGAATGGGAGATCCTGGTGCGCGTAAGCGTCCAGCGTGGTTTCCTTAACCCGCCCGAGCAGTTGCTGCACGCTCAGTGCCGGCGCTACCTCTGTGCGCAACACCAGAGTGTTGATAAAAAAGCCGATCAGATCCTCGGTCTGTTTATGCATGCGCCCGGCAATGGGCGAGCCAACTACGATGTCCTGTCGCCCGCTCCAGCGCGACAGCAAAATCTGCAGTGCCGCCACCAGAACCATGTACGGCGTCATGCCTTCGCGTTGCGCCAGCGCGGTGACGGCCATGGAAAGGCTTTGGGGAAGGTCAAAAGGCAGCACTGCGCCATGAAAATTGGCCACAGCCGGCCGTGGTCGATCGGTGGGCAACTGCAACATGTCCGGCACACCGTTCAGCTGTGCGCGCCAATACTGCAGCTGGCGTTGTAACACCTCACCTCGCAACCAGCCGCGCTGCCAGATCGCGTAATCGGCGTACTGCACTGGCAATGCCGGCAACACCACCGGCAGTTCCTGGCTGTGAGAGGCATAGAGCGCACTCAGTTCTCGCACCAGCACGCCCCTGGACCAGCCGTCGGAAGCGATGTGATGCAAGGTCAACAGCAACACGTGCTCTTGTTCGGATACCTTCAGCACGACGGCGCGTAAGGGTGCGTCGCTAGACAGATCAAAAGGCCGCTGCGTTTCCTCGCGCATCCGCCGCTGCACCCAGTCCTCGCGTTGCGCTTGCGGCAACGTCGACAGATCTTCCATGGGCAAGGAGAAATGCCCCGCTGCATCGATGATCTGAAAAGGCAGCCCGTCTTCGCTGTCGAAACGGGTGCGCAGGCTTTCATGCCGTTGCCGAAGATCCGTAAAGCTGCGCTCCAGCGCATCCCAGTTCAGCGCGCCTTGCAGGCGCAGCGCCATCGGCGCCACATAAGCGGCACCGACCAGGCCCAGGCGTTCGAGAAACCATAGGCGCTCCTGGGCGAACGACAAAGGGATTTTTGCCTGCCGCATCTGCGGCAGCAAAGGCGGCAGCGAGACGCCACGTTGCTCGCGACGCAGTGTTTCAATACGCTCGGCGAACTCGGCCAAGGTGGGTGCTTCGAATAGTACGCGCAGTGGCAGTTCAATCTGCAGCAGTTCCCTCACCTGCGCCACCACACGTGTTGCCAGCAGCGAATGGCCACCGAGGTCGAAGAAGTCATCGTCCGCGCTGACTTGTTCGATGCCAAGAAGGGGTGCCCAGATAGCCGCCAGATTGTCCTGCATGGCTGTGCGCGGTGCCGCATGATCTTTAAGCGCAGTCGCCGGTGGCTCAGGCAGCGCCTTGCGGTCGAGCTTGCCATTGACGGTCAGCGGCAACGTTTCCAGTCGCATCAATGACGCTGGCACCATGTACTCGGGCAGCACACGGCGCAGATGTTCACGCAATTCTTCCGTGCGTAGCGAGACGGAAGCCTCGCTGACCACGTATCCAGCCAGCTTTTGCTCACCGCTCGCACCGGGTCTTGTGATCACCACCGCCTGCTTTACACCGGGGCGCGCCAGCAGCACCGCCTCAATCTCACCAGGCTCGATGCGATAGCCGCGAATCTTGACCTGATGGTCGGCGCGGCCGAGAAACTCGATATTGCCGTCAGCCAGGTAGCGCACCCGATCGCCAGTGCGATACAGCCGCCCGCCATCGCCGAACGGATCGGCGACGAAGCGTTCGGCGGTTAGGCCCGGTCGATTCAAATAGCCGCGTGCCACTCCCGCCCCGCCTATGAACAGCTCGCCCACCACGCCTATAGGCATGGGCTGCAGTTGGCCATCGAGGATGTACAACCTGACATTGGCGATGGGACGGCCAATAGGAATGACACCCTCGCGCGCCGTGCCCGTGCTGATCTCGTGCACAGCGCATCCCACCACCGTCTCGGTGGGGCCGTAGTGATTGACCAGGCGGGTTTGTGGTGCGTGTTGGCGCCACAGTTCAACCGCCGCAGCTTTGAGTGCTTCGCCGCCCAGTACGATCCGACGCAAGCGGCCAGCCAGTTCCTCCACCGGGAGCAGGGTTTGCACCGCTTGCAGATGCGAAGGCGTCAATTTCATCAAGGTCAGGTCGTGGTTCGAGCGCAGCATCTGCGCCAACCCGTCCACCTCCGCGCCATCCTCCACCAACCGGATGGATCCGCCGCTGACCAGTGGCGGATACAGGCTGGTAATGGTTGCGTCGAAAGCCAGTGGCGTATTGATTGGCACCCCGCTACCCAGGTGCGCTTCGAAACGCCGTGCCATGTCCGTGAGGTAATTCACGACGCCGCGATGAGGCACCATCACCCCTTTGGGCTTGCCAGTGGATCCTGAGGTATAGATGAGATACATCAGGTTGTCCGGACATACTGTCGTCTCGGGGGCTTGCTCGCTGTACGTGTCGATCTGCGGCCCTTGCTGATCGAGGCAGATGACCCGCGCCCAGCTCGAGGGCAGGCGGCTTTCGAGCCGGCTATGCGTCAGCAGGATCGATATGCCCGCATCGGCGAGCTGATACGACAAACGTTCCTGGGGATAGGATGGATCCAGCGGTACATAGGCACCACCAGCCTTGAGGATCCCGAACAGTCCGAGAATCATGTCAAGCGAGCGCTCGACACAGAGGCCTACCCGCACTTCCGGGGCGACGCCCAGTTCGATGAGATAATGCGCCAGCTGGTTCGAACGCCGATCCAGTTCCGCATAGCTCAGCTGCTGCTCGCCGCAAATCACTGCCACGGCGTGCGGCGTGCGTACCGCCTGCGCGGCAAACAGCTCATGCATGCACCATTCGCGCGGATAGTCCTGCGCCGTGTCATTCCAGCGCGTCAACACGTCATGACGAACCGCCTCACTCATCAGGGCGAGTTGCGAGATGCGCATGCTGGGTTGGCGGACAATGCCTTCCAGCAGGGTCAGGAAATGATCGATCAGGCGTTCGACGGTGCCGCGGTCGAACAGGTCCGCGGCGTACTCGAAGGCACCTCTAAGTGCGCCCGGCCGCTCGTGAATGAACAGGGAAAGATCGAATTTCGCGCTGACGTTCTCGCTGGCGACCTGGCGCAGGCGCAAACCCGGCAAGGAAAAATCCTCTTCCGGCGTGTTCTGCAGTCCGAACAGCACTTGAAAGATCGGTTGATGGGACAGGTCCCGCTCGGGCCGGAGTTCCGCTACCAGCGTGCCGAAGGGAATGTCCTGGTGCGCGTAGGCATCCAACGCGGTGTCTTTAACGGCTGCCAGCACCTGCTGAAACGTGGGGTCGCTTGCGAAGTTCGTGCGCAGCGCCAAGGCATTGAGAAAAAAGCCAATCAGGTTTTCGGTTTGCGGATGCGTGCGTCCGGCAACCGAGGTGCCAACCACAATGTCGCCCTGCCCGCTCCAGCGCGAAAGCAATGTCTGGAACGCCGCCAGCAGCAGCATGAACAAGGTCACGCCCTTGCCGCGCGCCAGCTCATTGAGTGCTTGAGACAGAGTCTCTGGAATCACGAACGGCAACAATCCACCCTGGAAACTCGCCACAGCCGGCCGAGGCCTGTCGGTGGGCAGCTCCAGTGTCGCGGGAGCACCGTCCAATTGCTTGCGCCAATACGCGAGCTGCTGCTCCAGCGCCTGGCTTTGTCCCAGACTGCGCTGCCATAGCACATAGTCGGCGTACTGAATGCTGAGTTCGGGCAATGCGACCTGCGCGTGCTGCACACGTGCTGCATAGAAAGTGCTCAGATCACGCACCAGTATCGACATCGACCAGCCATCGGAAACAATGTGATGCATCGTCAACAGCAGCAGGTGCTCCGATGAGCCGAGCTGAAGCAGGTTCACGTGCAGCAAGGGCCCGGCGGCAAGATCGAAACGGCGTAGCGTTTCCTCCTTGCTCAATCGCTCGACTTCGAGCGATTGTTCATGCTCCGCCATGGCGCTCAAGTCGATGGTGTTCAATGCAAACGGCGCAGGCTCATCGATGATCTGCACGGGCGTGCCGTCCACGCTCGCCAAGCGCGTGCGCAGGCTTTCGTGGCGCGCCAGCAACGCTGTGAAGCTGTCCCGTAGGGCACCCACATCCAACGTGCCCTCTAGCCGCAATGCGACCTTGATGTTGTAGGCGGGCCCCGCCAACCCGAGCTGATCCAGGAACCACAACCGCTCCTGTGCATGTGACAGAGGCATCGACTCTGCCTGCACGCGAGGGCGCGCGACGATCCGGCGCCCCGCTTCCTGGCGCGCCTGCTCATTGGCCAGAAGCAGGCGCAACAACCGTGCGCGTTCGTCGGACACAAGCTCCTTGGTGTTTTCGTTCTCAGACATCGTTCGATTCCTCGTTGCGCGCCATCTCGCGCAGCATCGTGGCCACTTCTTGGTCCGACATGTGCTCGATTCGTTGCTGCAGGTTGGATCGCAGTTGCGCTTCCTGCTGGTGCTCGCGCTGTTCGATGTAGCGGGCGAGCTGCGCGATGGTCGGTTGCTCGAACAATATGCGCAGCTCCAACTCCACCCCCAGTGTCTTGCGCACGTGCACACGCACACGCATGGCGGACAGGGAGTGTCCGCCGAGTTCGAAGAAGTTGTCGTCAACGCCAAAGGAATCCAGTCTGAGAACGTCGCTCCAGATGGCTGCGAGCGTGAGTTCCAACGAGGTAGACGGCGCCACGCGCGGCGGCTGGCGCAAACCGCTGGCCTGTGGAGCCGGCAGCGCTTGGCGATCGATCTTGCCATTGACGTTCAATGGCAGTGAAGGCAGTTCGACGAACGCCGCAGGCAACATATAGTCGGGCAGCTGCCGCGCTAGAGACTCGCGCAGCGCGGCGCAGTCGGGGGCAGACGGATCGCGCACCAGATACGCGATCAATCGCTTGTCGCCATCCTCTTCGCGTGCGACGACTACCGCCTCGCGCACCCCGTGGTTTGCAAGCAATGCCACCTCGATTTCCCCTGGCTCGATACGGTGGCCACGGATCTTCACCTGGCCGTCCACTCGGCCTATGAACTGCAAGTTCCCGTCCGACAGATAGCGTGCGTAGTCGCCGGTGCGATACATGCGTTCACCAGCCACAAAGGGATCAGCGACAAATCGTTGCGCTGTCAGGCCAGGACGATTGAGATAGCCGCGCGCAAGGCCGGCACCGGTGATGTAGAGCTCGCCGGCCACGCCTATCGGCAACGGCTGAAAATCCTCATCCAGCACATAGCAGCCGCCGTTGGCGAGCGGCTTGCCGATGGGGACAGCCACGGCATCCGGCGCCACGTCATTGATCTCGTACCAGGTGCTGAAAGTCGTCGCTTCCGTCGGGCCATATCCATTCAGCAGCCGCTGTGGCCGCCCATGTTGCAGCACGCCGCGCACAATGCTGGGATCCACTGCATCGCCGCCAACCAAAACGTTATGCACCGACGCGAAGACCTGTGGCTCTTCTTGCACGACGCGATTGAACAGCGCCGTAGTGACGAAGAGTGCACTGACCTTGCGTTCGCGCAGCACTGCGCGTAACGACGTGCCTGAGAGCGCCGTATCGCGGTCAACGATCAGTACGGTTCCGCCATTGAGCCATGCACCCCAGAGCTCGAAAGTCGAAGCATCAAACGCCAGCGGCGCCACCTGCAACACAGTGTCGGCATCGCTCAGGTGGATATAGTTGGTGCCCTTTACCAGTCGGATGATGTTTTGATGCGTGACGGCGACACCTTTGGGCCTACCTGTGGAGCCGGAGGTGTAGGTGACATAGGCCAAGTTGTGGGGATCGATCGCGTTCTCGAAGGAATCGTCCAGTGGGAAGTCTTCATCGGCGTCGTCATCCAGCGGCACGAGATGACGATCTGAAGCATCGATCTTTTCCAGTGTTTCGCGTTGACCAAGCACCACCGAAACGTTGGCATCCGAGAGCAGGTAGGTAAGCCGCTCGTGAGGGTAGGCCGGATCGAGCGCCAGGTAAGCTCCACCTGCCTTGAGGATTCCCAATAGGCCTACCGCCATGTCTACCGAGGGTCGCACGCACAAACCCACCACGGTTTCCGAGCCGACGCCAAGGCCGACAAGTGTCCGCGCCAACCGATTGGAACGCCGCTCCAGCTCACCATAAGTTATCTGCCGGTCCAGGCTTGCCAGCGCCACGGCATCGGGCCGTCGCGCTGCCTGCTCCGCGAACAACGCTGGTACGCATTGATGCTGCGGATAGACCCGGGCCGTCGCGTTCCAAGCCTGCATCGCGCGCCGCTCCATCGGCGTCAGAATGGCAAGATCGCGCAAGCTGGTTTGCGGGTCGGCAAGCATGGCGTTCAACGCCTGCGCAAAGTGGCCGGCCAGTCTGTCGATTGCAGCAGCGTCAAAACGCCCGGCGTCGTACAAGACCCGCAGCGACAGGCTGCGCTTTGCGCCGCACACCAATGTGAGCGGATAGTGCGCGCGCTCCATGGCATGCACGTCATCGATGCGCACGGCATCCATCATGCGCCCGGCAGTGGAGACCTCCGAGGGATAATTTTCGAATACCAGCAGGCTTTCGAACAAAGCGTCGCCCGGCGCCACGGTGCTGCATCCGCGCAACTGTGCCAGCGAGCTGTGCTGCTGCTCGAACAATTCCATCTGTCGCGACTGCAAGTGTTGCAGGAAATCCGCCACCGGCTGCGTACGGTCGACCGCGACGCGCAAGGGCAAGGTATTGATGAACAGGCCCACGCGGTTCTCGGCATCATCCAGTTCCACCGGCCGGCCCGCGAGCGTTACGCCGAACAGCACGTCTTCCCTGCCGCTGTAACGGCTCAACACCATCGCCCAAGCTGCCTGCACGAGCGTATTCAAGGTGAGCTTGTGTTCGCGCGCGAACTGCTCCATCGCTGCAAGCGCCAATGGAACCTCATGACTGAGCTCGGCTACGGACATGGTGCCCGCGGCAGCGGAAACTGCCGCGCCGATTCCAAGGGGCGTCGCTGCACTGAACCCTGCCAGCCGTTCGCGCCAATACGCCTGTGTGCGGTCTCCATCCTGGCGCTGCAGCCAGGCAATGTAATCGCGATAAGGCCTTGCTGCCGCCAGCGTCGGCTGTTCGTCGCGAACGAACGCCAGATAAGAAGCAAAGACCTCGTTCAGCAGGATCGGCACCGACCAACCGTCGAACAGCGCGTGATGGCTGCTCCAGACCAGCCGGTATTCGGCTTCGCCGGTGCGCACCAGGGTCATTCTCATCAAGGGCGGCTGCAAGAAGTCGAAACCCAGTTCACGATCGGCCTGGATCAGGTGCTGCAGGCGTTGTTCCTGCTCCACCAGGCTGGTGCCGCGCCAGTCGTGCTGCGTCCAGGGCAGTCGCGCCTGGCGCAATACCACTTGTAGCGGCGGCGCCAGTTCCTGCACGACAAAGGCCGTGCGCAGTACCGCGTGGCGGTCTACCACGTGTTGCCACGCGCGCATCAGCGCCGGCACGTTGAGCGCCCCGCTGAAACGCCAGCTCAGCGTATTGCAGTAAGCAGTGGACTGAGTGGCATGCAGGCTGTGAAACAGCATGCCGTGCTGCAGCGCCGACGGCGGATACATGTCTTCAATGTTACGCGAGCCGCCGACGACCGCGACGACGGCATCCAATTGCGATGGGTCCAGCTGTGCGAGGGGAAAATCTATCGGGGAGTAGCCGCCCTCGCTTCCCTGGCAATGCACGATGATCTGGCGCAATTGCGCGGCGAACTGATCGGCCAGGCGCTGCACCGTGTTGGCATGATAAGCCGCGCCGTTGTAAGACCAGCGCAGTTGCAGCTGTCCTTCCACGACGAGGCAAACGATGTCGAAGACGTGCTGACGCCGGCATGTTGGGCTAAGCGCAGCACCCGCGCTCTCGCGCGCCGGGGCGAATAGCGCGGCGGCATCCAGGTTCCGGTCGAATTGCCCCAGATAATTGAATCCCACCTGTGGCACCGGCAATCCGGCCATGCCGCCCAGGTAACGCACTACGCCGTAGCCGACGCCGCGATGGGGCACTTGTCGCAACTGCTCTTTCACGCGGCGTAACGCCGTACCTGGATCGAAAGCCGATGTGATGTCGATCAGGATCGGAAAGGCGCTGGTGAACCAGCCCACGGTACGCGACAGATTGATGTCCTCAAACAAATCCTCGCGGCCGTGCCCTTCCAGGTTCACCGCCATCAGGCGCTGGCCGGTCCAGGCTGCAAACGTCTGCGCCAATGCAGTCAACAGCACTTCGTTGATCTGTGTGCGATACACCCCGGGCACGTCCTGCAGCAATGCGGCGGTGTCCGCGCGGCTAAGGCTGGCTGTCACGATCGATTCCGATTCGACGGTGCCAAGGTCCGATAGCATGTCCGTGGGCAGCGGCGTGCATTGCATCCAGGGCAGTGCCTGCCAGTAAGCGATTTCGCGGTGTGCTTCGTCCGTGGTCGCGAATGCCGCCAGGCGTTCGGCCCAGGTCTTGAACGAGCTGCTCTTGGCCGGCAAGCGAAGCGGCGGCGCATGGGATGTGTGTTCGCACAGGCTTTGCAAATCCTCGAGCAGGATGCGCCAGGACACCGTATCGACAATGAGGTGATGAATGACGATCAGCAGTCGCTGCAGCTGCTGCGATCCCATCTCGAACAGCGCCGCCCGCACCAAAGGACCGTTCGATAAGTCCAGACTGGCCTGTTGCTGTGCTGCGATGCGCGTCAATTCTCCAGCCTGTTCATCCAACGGGAATGAGGACAGATCGAAGCAGTCCAACAGCACGCTGCTCTCGTCCGGTTCAACGGCCTGTTGCCAGTCCGGGCCGGCATGGGTGAAACGCGCGCGCAGCATGTCATGGTGCGCTGCTAGCCGATGCAGCGCATCGACAAGCAATGTTTCAGTCAGATGGCTACGGCATTCCAGCAGCAGCGCCTGATTGAAGTGATGCGGTTGTGCGTGCCCGCATTCAAAGAACCAGCGCTGGATCGGTGTCAGCGGTATCTGGCCTTGCACGGCATCCTGCTCGGCGACAAGCTCTTCAACCGACCCGGCTACGGCCGCCAGCGCGGCGATGGTCTGGAAATCAAAGATCTGCCGCAGTGCCAGCTTCAGACCCTGGCGATTGGCCCGGGCGATCATCTGGATGGCGATGATGGAATCGCCGCCTAGCTCGAAGAAATTGTCATGTATGCCCACGCGTTCGAGCTTCAGCAACTGCATCCAGATATTTGCAAGCGTGGTTTGCGGACCCGCGGCAGGCGCCAGGTATTTGTGCTGAACCCCGTTCACCGTCTCGGGCCTGGGCAGGCCTTTGCGATCGATCTTGCCGTTCGCGGTCAGCGGTAGCTCGGGTAGCACCACGAATGCTGCAGGAACCATGTAATCGGGCAGCACACGCTGCGCCTGTTGCTGAACGTCCTGCACCAGTTGAGCTTCATCAAGCACTGGCTTGGATGTCAACAACGCCCTGGAATGCATAGGCGTTCGCATCGCGGCGCGCTGCGCCAACAAGCGGTTGACAGCATGGATCTGGTAGAGCCCCGTACCGGCCAGCTCAGGCCGTTGCGTGACCGTGCAGTGGAAGCCGTGACCGTCCAGCAATACGCGGATCCGTTGCACGCGATCATCGAGGTCATGCACTTCGAGTACGATCTGGCGGATCTTGGCCCAATCGCCATCCTCGATTCCCGCAAGCACATCCCACTCGCTTTTCTCCACATCGATCTTCAGCAGATCCAGTCGTTCGACAGCCAGCTCGGCCAGCATCTGCGATATCGTCCGTAGCTCACAGCGCTGCACCTGCGAATCAAATTTTCCGGCGACCAATTCGTCGACCTTGTCGTGCTGCTCGGCTAGCACGTTCTTGAGGAAAGTCGCGGTAACGGCCTGCTCCATGGCCGGATCGGCGTACAGGCTCGAATTGCCGGACATGCGCGGATAGAAATGAATGTCCGCCGTGCCTGCATGGTTCGACAGCGCATAGGGGAAGGCCTGCGCATCGAGATCGTACTGCGCAATATTCTCCCGCAAGCGCTCGAACACCGGCGTCACGGGCTCGAAGGCATACACGCGCGCATTGGCGTAATGGTGATTCACGAACAACGTGAACAAACCGATATTCGCGCCGACATCAAAGACGACGCAGTGGTCATCCAGCTCGATGCCATCGGTGAGATAGACGTTGTCCTGGAAGATTTCCTTGTAGAGCGCACGCGTCTCGTGCGGATTGATTTGCGCCACGCGCAGCCCGTTGGGCAGCGTATAGGCATCTGGCTGCGCAGGCTGCTGGGTGGGAACCAGGTACGCCACCAGGCGCTTCCGGCCCGGCTCATCTTCGCGCGCGATCACCACCGCCTGCCGCAATCGCGGATGGCGGCTCAGGCAGGCCTCGATCTCTCCGGGTTCGACGCGATGCCCACGGATCTTTACTTGCCCATCGAGCCGTCCCATGAACTCGAGATTGCCATCCGCCAGCCAGCGCACCCGATCGCCGCTGCGATAGAGACGCGCACCTGGTTCACGAGGGTGGGCAATGAAGCGCTGCGCAGTGAGCCCAGGGCGATTGACGTAGCCACGCGCCAAGCCCATGCCGCCGATGTATAGCTCGCCCGCCACGCCAACCGGCACCGGCTCCAGCCGTTCATCGAGTACGTGCAGCTGTACATTGGCCATCGCGCGGCCAATGGACATCTGCCTGGCATCAGGCGCACACGGCGCATAACTGGCGCACACCGTCACTTCCGTCGGGCCGTAGGCATTGATCAAGCGACAGCGTGCAGCCCAACGCGCTGCCAATTCGGGTGCGCAGGATTCACCTGCCACAATCAGGGTTTCCAGTTGGGGCAACGGAGTGTCTTCCAGCAACGTCAGCGCGGAAGGCGGCAACGTCACCACGCTGATGGCATCGTCGGCCAGTCCGCGCGCCAGCTGCGCGGCCGAGTACAGCGAGGACGCCGGGTTAAGGTATAGCATCGCCCCGCAGCTGAGCGTCATTGCGATTTCGGAGATCGAGGCATCGAACCCGAGGCGTGCGAATTGCAATACGCGACTGCCTGCCCGCACGCCGAACGCAGATGCTTGTGCCTGCGCCAGATTGCACAGGCCGCGATGCGCCAGCATGGCGGCCTTGGGTTGGCCGGTGGAGCCGGAGGTATAAATGACGTACGCCAGGTTGTCGGCGATCGCCGTGCTGGCGGGCGCTGCATCGGGTTGGCGATCAATCTCCCCGGCCTGCGCATCCAGATGCACCACGCGTGCCCAATGCGTGGGCAGCGCGTCGCCGAGGGCCGCATGAGTCAGCAGCACCGCTACACCGGCATCGTCCAGCATATAGCTGATGCGCTCGACGGGTTGATCGGCATCCAGCGGCAGATACACGCCACCGGCTTTGAGAATGCCCAGCAGGCCGATGAGCGTGTCCAAAGAACGCTCGACGTACAAACCAACAACGACTTCGGTCTCCACGCCCAGGGTTTGCAAGTAGGTGGCCAGCCGGTTGCTACGCTGGTCCAGTTCCCGGTAAGTCAGCTGTTGCGTGCCGCACACCGCGGCAAGGGCCTCGGGCATACGCGCTGCCTGTTCAGCGAACAAATGATGGAAACAGCGATCTTGTTGATCCTGCTCATGGAGGCTTGGCACGCCGCCTCTACTCCACTCATACATCACCTGCCGCTGGGTCGCGCTCAGCAATGACAATTGTGCAATGGGCGCGTCCGGATCGGCTGCAATCTGCGCCAACAAGTTTTGCAAATAACCGGCCAGGCGTTCGATACTGTCATGATCGAACAAATCAGTGGCGTATTCGAACGCGCCTTGCAGTTCCTCGGCACCTTCACCCATCACCAACAGCAGGTCGAAGCGCGCCATGACTCGCGCCAACTCGACGCGACTTAACTCCATTCCCTTCAGTTCGAGCCGTTCCCCAGCGGAATTTTGTACCGCGAAGGCCGTTTGGAAGATCGGCTGGTGTGACAGATTGCGTTGCGGCTGCAAGTCAGCCACCAGGCGGGTGAACGGCAGATCCTGATGCGCGTAGGCTTCCAATGCCATGTCTTTCACTCGCCGCAGCAGCGAGCGGAAGCTCTCGTCGTCCTTTAGTACAGTCCGGAATACGAGAGTGTTGACGAAGAATCCGATCAGGTTTTCGGTTTCACGATGGGTTCGTCCGGCGATCGGCGATCCTACGACAACATCCCGTTGCCCGCTCCATCGCGACAGCAGCAACTGAAACACCGCAAGCAGCACGATGAAGGACGTCGCGCTCTCTTCGCGGCCCAGGTGCGCTATCGCTGACGCCACGTCCTTGGATACTGAGAAGCGTAGCGTTGCGCCATCGAAGCTTTCGGTCGCCGGCCGCGGACGGTCCAGGGGCAGGTCCAGCACTTCAGGGGCACCGGTCAGCTGATTGCGCCAATAATTCAATTGGCCCTGCAGATGATCGCCCTGCATATATTGGCGTTGCCAAAGTGCATAGTCGGCATACTGCACGGGAAGCTCGGGAAGATTTGCCCTCTGGCCTTGCGAGTGTGCCGCGTAGAGCGCGGTCAGCTCCCGTGCCAGAACTTCCATCGACCAGCCGTCCGAGGCAATGTGGTGCATAGTCAGCATCAACACATGCTCGTCATCAGCGATTTTCAGCAGATCTGCGCGCAACAAAAATCCACGCAAAAGATCGAAGGGTTCGTACACGCTGTGCGTAAGAAGGTCGTGAAGCTTGGCCTCGCGCTCCTGTACACCCAACCCCGATAGATCGGTGAAGGCTAGTACGCGATCATCCGCCTGCTCGACGACCTGAACGGCATTCCCGTCACGTTCCTCAAAACGCGTGCGCAGGCTTTCATGGCGGCGCTGCAGCTCTGCGAAACTGCTTTGCAGCGCCGCTCTATTCAATCGGCCTCGGAGTCGCAGCCCCAAGGGCACATGGTAAGCCGCCCCGACCAAGCCAAGGCGATCCAGAAACCAGAGCCGTTCCTGCGCAAAAGACAGCGGTATGTCGCCGCTGCGTGGTTGCGCACGCAGCGATGGCAGCGTGCTGCCGGCCATGTTCTTTTGAAGATACGCAATAATCGCTGGCTTGTGCAGGCGAATCTGGGCGATTTCCACTTCCGACAATGCAGCCTTGGGCGCATCGAACAACAACTGCTGGTTTTCTACCATCAGATGGATGCCTTTACGGCGCAGCGTGGACAGCAATTCTTCGATGGATTTCATAGATAACCCCGATCGCGTTCCTCTGCGGTGTGCTCAAGCGGAGGTGTCTGTCTGATCCAGTGCAGGACTTCAATCCGCTCAGCAACGTGAGCCAGTGTCTGTGCATCGAAGAGCACGCGCACCGGTATGTCGACGTCCAGCTGTGCACGCACCTGCGCCACTACACGGACAGCAAGCAATGAGTCACCACCCAATTCAAAGAAATTGTCATGCGTTCCGACGCGTTCGATCTTGAATGCCTGTTGCCAGATCGCGGCCAGGGTGCGCTCTACGGGAGTGCGCGGTTCGACATACTCTTGCCTGGAGGCCGCATGCTGCTGCGGCAATGGCAAGGCCTTTCGATCGACCTTGCCATTGGCCGCCATGGGCAGTTGCTCCAGGTCGACCCACAGCGTGGGTACCATGTACGTTGGTAGCGTGCTCAGCAGGTGATCGCGCAGTTCGCTAGATGACACCGTGCGCTCGGCATGACTGACGACATAACCGACCAGCCACTTGTCGCCCGGTATGTCTTCGCGAATCGTCGCCACCGCTTGCGACACTGCCGGATGCGTCATCAAGGCCGCTTCGATTTCTCCCAGCTCGATGCGAAAGCCGTGCAGTTTCACCTGCGTGTCGGCACGACCGATAAACTCCAAAACGCCATCCGCGCGGTACCGCACCAGGTCACCCGTGCGATAAAGCCGTTCCGCCACGCCAAACGGATTGGCCACGAACTTATGCGCAGTCAGTGCAGGACGGTTGAGATAGCCTCGCGCGACTCCTGCGCCACCGATGTACAGCTCCCCGGCGATCCCGGCAGGCAACGGTTCCAAGTTCCGGTCCAGCACGTATAAACAGGTGTTGGCGATTGGCCTGCCGATGGGAACCATGCCGTCCGTTGGGTCGCTCTCACCGATTTCATGCACGATGCAACCCACCACCGTCTCGGTGGGGCCGTACTCATTAATCAGGCGAGTGCGTGGGGCTTGTTTGCGCCACAGTTCAACCTGGGCGCAAGCGAGTGCCTCGCCGCCGATAATCAACGCCCCTGCAGCCTGGTCGGCGGCTGCCTGCGGGCAGGCATCTTGCAATACGCCCAGGTGTGCGGGCGTCAGCTTCACCAGGGCATATCGGTGCTGCGCTACAAGCGCTGCACCCAAGGCGGATAACTCGTCGGCACCCTCCGGCAACAACGTCACCGAGCTGCCCGCCAGCAATGGCAACCACAAACTGGTCACCGTCGCATCAAAGGCCAATGGCGTATTGACAGGTGCTCCTTGCCCCTCACTCACGCGATAGGCCTGCAGCGCCCAGGTCAAGTAATTGACGACACTCCGATGGGCGAGCATCGCACCTTTGGGTTTTCCCGTGGAACCGGAGGTGTAGATCACATAAGCGAGGTTTTCCGCGCAGCTCCTTCGCTCAACCGGCGTTGACGACTGATGGCCGATCTCACCGCCCTGCTCGTCCAGCGCCACCACTCGCGCCCAGGTCGACGGCAATCGTTCTTGCACAGCCGAGTGAGTGAGCAGGACGGAGACGCCCGCGTCCGACAATAAATAAGCCAGCCGCTCCTGCGGATAAGCGGGGTCCAGCGGCAAATAGGCGCCACCGGCCTTTAAGATGCCGAGCAACCCCACCACCATTTCTACCGAACGCTCGATGCATAAACCGACCAACACATCGGGGCCTATGCCTAGCCGCTCTCTTAAATAATGCGCCAATTGCGTCGAGCGCTTATCCAGCACCGCATAACTGAGATGCTCATTGCCGCAGCGCACTGCTGTGGCCTGAGGCGTACGCGCGGCCTGCGCACTGAACAGTTCGTCTATGCAATGCTGATCCGGATAGTGAGCGGCCGTATCGTTCCATTCGATAAGTAGTTGCCGACGTTCTTCCTGGCTGAGCAATCCCGCGGTCGCATAGAGCTCGTCGGGCTGCGCCACCATCTCCCGCAGCGTACTCAGGTACAGCTGCAAAACCCGCTCAGCCTGCGATGCATCAAAGCGTCCGGTCTGGTAGCTGACCGCTACCTGCCCGTCGGCCGACTTGGCATCGAACGCGGTGTGGATGGTCAAGGGAAAATTAGTTTCGCCCAATCCTCCGGTCTTGCGCACGGCCAACCGGTTCGAGAGGGTTTGATAAGCATGGAAGTTGGTGTAATCGAATACCAGCTCCAGTGCGTCCCGGCCTTCAAATCGCCCTTGCAGGCGCCGGTAGATCTCTACCACCGGGTAGAATCGATGATCCAGCATCTGCTCTTCGAGCGTGCGTGCGCGTTGCACCAGATCTTTCCAGCGGCCACTTGCTTCAGGCACAAAACGCAGCGGTACGGTGTTCAAAAACAATCCAAGGATCTGGTCGGCATCAGTGGCTTCCATGCGCGCATTGCTTACCAATCCGGTTATCCCGCCTTCACCACCGGTCAGCACACGCAGGACATTCAAATGCGCTGCGAACAGCACGCTTTTCACCGATACGCCGAGGTCTCGGGCCAAGGCCACCACGTTCTGCCCCAGCGTGCCTTGCAGTGACGCGCCAACGCGCGGCGGAGTCGACGTTTGGACATGCCCCGTGCGCTCCAATCGCCACAACAAGGAGCGCTCATGGTTTTGCAAGATATCCAGCCAATATTGCTCGTGCGCCGGATTCTCAAGCGCGCGTTGCTCCTGCGCAATGAAGTCGCGGTAGCAGGTCTGCAGCGCCGGCTTGTCCGCTATCTCCTGTCCGGCCAGTTGTGCCAGGTACGCCTCGTAAATCTCGGTCAGTAGCAAAGCATCGCTCCAGCCGTCCAGCATGGCGTGGTGTGCGCTCAAGGTGAATTGGAAACTGTCCGCGCCCAGCCGATGGGCGAAGAAGCGGATCAAGGGTCCATGGGAGAGGTCGAACTCATGTCGGCCTTCCTGTTGTACGAACTGCGTGCAACACCGCTGTTGCTCGGTGTCATCCAGTCCGCTCCAATCCTCCACGTGCAACCAGGCACGCACGTGTTGATGCACCGCTTGCACCGGCACATCGTAGTCGCTGAGATGGAATGTGGTGCGCAGAATGGGATGGCGGTCCATGGCCGCCTGTACCGAAGCCAGCAAGGCCTTTTCATCCAGCGCCTTATCCAGGGTATGCACGGACACCGCGTGATAAGTACTGCTACCGCGTTCCCACAAATTGTGGAACACCATGCCTGCCTGCAACATCGACAAGGGATAAGCATCCTCATAGCCGGCATCGGCCGCCTTCTGCCGATCTTCGGCAGACAGCAAGTCGAAAGGCGTCGACTGCTTTTGAGAGGCGCTGCCATCCGGACTGGTGGCGACGGTCGCCAGTGCCAGGCGCCCGATCTGCTGTGCCTTGAATAAATCCACCAGCGCGAACTCGCAGCCCCGCTTTTGCGCCTCGGCCTGAACCCGCAAGGCTAGGATTGAATCACCGCCCACGTCGAAGAAGTTATCCTCAACGCCCACGCGTTCGAGCTTCAATACCGTCTTCCAGGCGGCAGCCAGGCTTTCCTCGATGGCATTGCGCGGGGCGACGTAGTGCTTCTGCTGACCGCTGAGATCCGGTGCCGGCAAGGCTTTGCGGTCCACCTTGCCGTTGCGGGTCAACGGCAAGGCCTTCAGTTCCATCAATGCCACGGGCACCATGTAAGACGGCAATACTTGCTTCAATGCTTCGCGCAACTCTGCGGAGGACAGCGGTTGTTGCCGGTCCCGCGTGAGATATCCCACCAGACGCTTCTCGCCAGGCGTGTCTTCACGCACGATGACAATGGCTTGCTTTACGCCTGTTTGACTGAGTAGTGCGGCCTCGATCTCCCCCAGTTCAATGCGATAGCCGCGCACTTTCACCTGATGATCGATCCGCCCGACGAACTCCAGTTTTCCGTCCGTGCGGTAATACGCCAGATCACCGGTGCGGTACAAACGCTCGCCAGCACCAAATGGATCGGCGATGAAGCGATCGGCCGTCAACCCCGGGCGATTCAAATAGCCGCGGGCCAGCCCTGCCCCGCCGATGTACAACTCCCCGGCAACACCCACCGGCACCGGCCGCAACCCCTCATCCAACACATAGGCATACGTGTTGGCAAGCGAACGCCCAATGGACAAGGACTCGCCCGGGATGCACTGGGCATAGGTGGCACACACCGTAGCTTCCGTGGGGCCATAGGCATTGATGAATCGACAGTGCTCCATCCATGGCTGCGCCAACCCGGTGGAACATGCCTCGCCTGCGACCACCAGCAACTCCAGCGCCGGAAATTCCGATGGCCGTTGTAGTGACGACAAACTTGCCAGCGCGGAAGGCGGCAGCGTGGCGGCGGTAATTTGCTCCTCCAACAGGATCTTGCCTAGCTCGATAATCGGCGACGGCACCTTGGCTTTGGGCAGGCATAGCGTAGCGCCCACGCGCAAAGCCATGACGATTTCCCACACCGAAGCGTCGAAGCTCGAACGCGCGAATTGCAGCACGCGGCTGCCATGGTGCAGGCCAAAATCGATGGCTTGCACCTCGGCCAGATTGCTCAGCCCGCGATGTTGCAGCAGGGTGCCTTTGGGCTTGCCGGTGGAACCGGAGGTGTAAATGACGTAGGCAAGATTTTCCGGCGTGACGCCGCACTTGGGTGGTGTCGACGGTTGGCGCGCAATATCATCCCGATGTCCATCGAGCAGTACCACCCGCTTATAGTTTTTCGGCAGGGTTATTTCAAGCGTGGTTTGCGTCAACAGAACACAAACCCCTGCATCCTGCAGCATGAACTGCACGCGCTCGGCCGGCGCGTCAGGATCCAGCGGCAGATAGGCACCGCCTGCCTTCCACACAGCCAGAATGGCGACGATCATCTCAGGTGAACGTTCGGCACAAAGCCCCACGACCGTTTCGGGCCCGACCTCCAGTGCACGCAGATAGTGTGCCAGTTGGTTACTGCGCTCCTCCAACTGCTGGTACGTCAAATGCTCGCCAGCGTGGCTGATGGCCACGGCCTGCGGGGTACGCGCGACCTGCTCACCGAAAAGTTCGTGCATGCAACGCACTTGGCCAAACGGCGAGCGCCGGCCTTGCACCTGTTTGAGCCATTCGCGTCGTTCCGATTCACGCAGCAGTTGGAGCTCGCTCAACCGACGCCGCGAATCTCCAGTCATCTGTTCGAGAAGGAATGCATACTGATCCGCCACTCTTTCCATGGTCTGCCGGTCGAACAAGTCTGTCGCGTATTCCAGCGCCCCGCGCATCCCATCCGGCGCCTGCGATAAGTGCAACGACAGGTCGAGCTTCGCTGTGGTGAAGTGCCCACCCACACTGCTCAACTTCAATCCCGGCAGCTCGAGTTGGTCCTGCTGAGCGTTCTGGAAAGCGAAGCTCACCTGAAAAATGGGCTGGCGCGACAGATCACGGCCGGGTTGCAGCTCCGCCACCAGTTTCTCGAACGGCAGGTCTTGATGTGCGTAAGCGCCCAGCGTGACTTCCTTCACGCGTGCGAGCAACTGTTGCACGCTCAGCATCGGCTCGACTTCGGTACGCAACACCAGGGTATTGACAAAAAAGCCGATCAAGCCCTCAGTTTGCTTGTGCGTGCGTCCGGCAATGGGCGAACCCACCACGATATCGCGCTGCCCGCTCAAACGCGACATCAAAACCTGAAATGCCGCCAACAACACCATGTACGGCGTCGTGCTTTCGCGCCGCGCTAATTCGACAACGCCAGTGGACAGTTCAAACGGAAGATCGAAGAACAACACTGCACCATCAAAAGTGGCGACAGCCGGCCGTGGCCGATCGGTGGGCAGTTGCAACATGTCCGGGGCACCTTCCAGCTGCGCCCGCCAATACTGCAACTGGCGTTGCAAAACCTCTCCCTGCAGCCAACCCCGCTGCCAGATCGCGTAGTCGGCGTACTGCACCGGCAAGGCGGGTAGCGTTACCGGCAATCCCCTGCTATATGCCGCATACAGCGCACTCAGTTCGCGCACCAGCACGCCCCTGGACCAACCGTCGGAGGCGATATGATGCAAGGTCAGCAAGAGTACGTACTCTTGCTCGGACACTTTCAACAACGCGGCTCGCAAGGGTATATCGCAAGCTAGGTCGAAGGGCCGCAACGCCTCGTCCTGCATCCGCTGCTGCACGGTCTTCTCGCACTGCTCCCTTGGAAGCGTCGATAAATCCGTCAGCGTCAGCGAAAAATGTTCGGGCACATCGATAATCTGTACTGCCTGGCCGTTCATATTTTTGAAACGCGTGCACAGCGTTTCGTGACGCTGCACCAGATGCGCGAAACTGAGTTGCAAGGCCTGGATATCCAACGCGCCTTCCAAGCGCAGCGCCGCAGGCACCAAGTAGGCCGATCCCACCAGGCCAAGTCGCTCCAGGAACCACAGACGCTCCTGCGCAAATGACAGCGGCAGCTCGGCGCCGGGCGCGCGCGGCATCAACGGCGGCAGGGGCAAACCTTGCTGCTCGCGTTGCAGCACTTCGATCCTTGCACTCAATTCGGCAATGGTGGGTGCCTCAAACAAAAACCGCAGCGGCAACTCCACATGCAGCGAATCCCTTGCCTGCGCCACCACGCGCGTGGCCAGCAACGAATGCCCGCCGAGCGCGAAGAAATTGTCCTTAATACCCACACGCTCAAGCTTGAGCACTTGCATCCAGATCGCGGCCAAACTTTCCTGCAACGGCGTGCGCGGGGACTCATGCTGGCTTTGGATCTGGCCGCTCATGTCCGGAGCCGGCAGCGCCGCTCGATCCAATTTGCCGTGCGTGGTCAATGGCAGCGCTTCAAGCTCCACCACGGTCGTTGGCAGCATGTATTCCGGCAGCGTACGCTTGAGCGATTCGCGCAGCTCGGCGGCCTGTAAAGCATGCCCTTCATGGGCCGCCACATAAGCGACCAGACGCTGGTCGCCCGGATTGTCTTCCCTGACGATCACCGCCGCTTGTTTGATGCCGGCACAAGCCAGCAGCGCAACCTCGATTTCGCCGGGCTCCACGCGATGCCCGCGGATCTTCACTTGATGATCCACGCGGCCAATAAATTCCAGATTGCCGTCGGCCAGGTAGCGCACGCGGTCGCCGGTGCGATACAGCCGTTCGCCACGGCCGAAGGGATTGGCGACGAAGCGCTCGGCGGTCAGGCCCGGGCGGTTCAGATAGCCACGTGCGACACCAGCTCCGCCGATAAATAATTCTCCCGCGACGCCTATCGGCACCGGCTGCAGGGTCCGGTCGAGCACATACAACCGGGTATTGGCGATCGGACGACCGATCGGAACCACACCGCGGTGCGGGTTACGCTCGGTGATCTCGTGTACCGCGCAACCCACGACGGTTTCAGTGGGGCCGTACTCGTTGATCAGACGGGTGTGAGGGGCCTGCTTGCGCCACAGCTCCACTGTTTCGGCTTTGAGCGCCTCCCCGCCGATGACCATGGCCGCTACATGGCCGGGTAAATCTTTCTGCGCCAACAAGGGCTGCAACGCATCCAGATGCGAAGGGGTCAGCTTGAGTGGCGTGAGGCCGCGCCCCTGGAGAATTCGCTCCGCCAGTGCATCGATCTCATGTTGTTCGGGTACGAACCACAACGTCTGTCCACTGATCAAGGGCAAATACAAGCTGGTGACGGTGGCATCGAAGCTCAGCGGTGTGTTGATGGGCGCGCCGCTGCCGGCGGCAGCACCATAGCGCTCGGCCGCATAGGTCACGTAGTTCACCAATCCAGCATGGCGCACCATCACGCCTTTGGACCTGCCGGTGGAGCCGGACGTGTAGATGACGTACGCCAGGTTATCTGCGTTGGCGGCGCAGGCCGGCGCGGTGGTGGGCTGCTCGGCAATACATGCGGCTTCTTCGCTCGCATCCAGGCAAACCACGCGCGCCCAATGCGATGGCAGCACGTGCTCGACGCTGGATTGGGTCAGCAGTACGGCCACGGCGCCATCGCTGAGCAGATACGACAATCGCTCGGCCGGATAGCGCGCATCCAGTGGCAGATAGGCGCCGCCCGCCTTCAGAATGCCGAGCACGGCCACCACCATGTCCGGCGAACGTTCCAGGCACAGCCCCACCACGACTTCAGGACCTACGCCCATCTGCTGCAGCCGATGCGCCAACTGATTCGAGCGGCGATCAAGTTCTACATACGTGAGGGTTCGATTGCCATGCTCCAGGGCGACCGCATGCGGCGTGCGCATCGCTTGTCCGGCAAACAAATCATGCATGCACAGGTGAACCGGATACGGTGCTTCGCTCGCGTTCCATTCGTGCAACAACTGCCACCGCTCTCCGTCACTGAGCGGCGATAGATCCTCCAGGCCGCGTCGAGGACTTTCCAGCATGGCGCGCAGCAGATTTTCCAGGTGCCCGGTCAGGCGTGCGATGCTCGCCGCCTCGAAACGATCCGCGTCGTAGCCCACCCGCAGGGAGAGAGCTTCCTTGGTACCGAACGTCAAGTGCAGCGTCTCCGGCGACCGGAGCACACCTTGAAAGTCCGAGTTTCGTATCGAACCACGACCACGCGCTTCATCGGGTGTTGCGGATGGGTAGTTTTCAAACACCGTACGGCTTTCGAACAACGGCGTGCCAGCCGGCAGTTCGCTGCAAGCCTGTATATCCACCAGCGCACTATATTGGTACTGGAACAGTTCCGCCTGGCGCGTCTGCACTTGGTGCAGGAAGGACAGTACGGTCTGTGCGCCGGACACGTCGAGGCGCAGCGGCAAGGTATTGATAAACAAACCGATGCAGTGCTCTGCTTCGGCAAGCTCCGCCGGCCGGCTGGACAGCGTGACCCCGAACATCACGTCTGAGCTTGCACTGTAACGGCTGAGCAAGAGTGCCCATGCACCTTGCACCAACGTATTTGCTGTTAGTTTGCATTCGCGTGCGAACGCATCGAGTGCATCCAGCCCTATACCGAAGCGATGGTGATGCTCGGCAGCATGCTCTGCATGTCGCTGTCCGCCGGCGATACCAGCGGCAGCGCGTTCGATCCCCAACGGCGTCGGCGCGGTGAAGCCGGCGAGACGCTCTCGCCAGTAATTTCGCGCTCGATCAATATCCTGCTGCTGCAGCCACGCAATGTAATCCCTATAGCTGCCCGGAGCAGCCAGCCCGGGATTTTGCTGGTCGGACGGAGCGCCCGCAAATACGCGATAACACGCCGTCACTTCGTTGAAAAGAATGGATACTGACCAGCCGTCAAGCAACAAATGATGGCTGCTCCAGATCAGGCGATACTCTGTTTGCGCCAGACGCACCAGCGTAAGCCGCATCAATGGAGGCCGGGTGAAGTCAAATGCGCGTTCGCGCTCCGCCTGCAGCAGCGCTAGAAATGAATTTTCCTGTTCATCGGCAGCGATGTTCCGCCAGTCCAACAACTCGAACGGCAATTGCGCCCGACGCAAAACCACTTGCAGTGGAACTTCCAACTGCTGGCCGATAAAGGCGGTGCGCAACATGGTGTGCCGTTCGACCATATGCTGCCAGGCGCGCTGATAAGCCGGCACATCAAGCTCGCCATACAAACGCCAATGGACGGTGAGGCCATAAACGGACGATTGCGGAGCATAAAGACTGTGGAACAGGATGCCCTGCTGCAAGGGTGCAAGGGGATACACATCCGCCACGGCTTTGGCGCCCCCCACAACCTCCATCGCCCGATGCAAGTCGGCCTGAGAGATCCTGGGCCTGGCGGCTGCGCGCTCCACGTTCTTCATGGTGTCAGCACCTGTCTTCGTCGCTTGCGGGCAGCACATCTATCAGCGGGAAGTCGGCCAGGGCGTACTCCGCATCATCGCTGCAACAATGCTCGATCAGAGTGCGCAGGCAGCGCATGAACTCCATCGCCACAGCCTCCATGGTCGATGGCTTATGCAATTCGGCGCTGTATTCCCAGTTCAGCTGCAATCGTCTGTGCACCACGCTGCCATAGACTTCGATAAGATGATTGCGTAAAGCGGAACTGCTGCGTGATTCGCCGCGATCCTCGCCCGCCAGCTTGAAGCCGGTGTCATGAATATCCTGGTCGAATTGGCCCATATAGTTGAAAGCCACTTGCGGGACAGTCTGCGGCGGCAGGCTGGTCGAACTCAGATACTTAAGTACCCCGTAGCTCACACCACGCCGGGGGACGGCCTGCAACTGCCGCTGCACGCCACGCAATGCTGCGCCAGGATCATCTGCGTCACCCAGTTCGAGGAGCACTGGAAATAGACTGGTAAACCATCCCACCGTACGAGACACGTCCACGTCGTCAGACAATGGTTCGCGGCCGTGTCCTTCGAGATCGATCAACAGGCTGCGGCTTCCGGTCCAGGTCGCAAAGGCCTGCGCCAGTGCCGTCAGCAATACATCATTGATCTGGGTGCGATATGCCTCCGGCACCAGCGTGAGGAGCTGGCGGGTTTCATCTTCCGATAGCGCCATTGCTATGGTTTTTGCGCTGGCGACATTGTTTGTGCCTTGCGGATCATCCAGCGGTAGCGGAAAGCTCTTCTGCCATGGTTGCTCGCGCCAGTAGGCTGCGTCCGCCTGTACTTGCGGTTCTTGCGCATAGGTGTGCAGTTTCTGCGCCCACTGCTGGAAGGAAGTCGTCTTGGCGGGCAGCGTCGCGGACAAGCCGTGTTGCTGCTGCTCATAGATGGTCCACAAATCTTCGAGAAGTATTCGCCAGGACACCCCGTCTACAGCCAGGTGATGCACGATCAACAACAAACGTTGACCATATTCTTCGCCGAGCTCAAATAAGGCCGCACGCAGGAGCGGCCCCGCAGCGAGATCGAGACCGGCTTGCAACGTTTGCGCTGCGCGTGACAGCGCCGCGAAACGCTCGGGCGCAACCACCCCCGTCAGATCAATGTGTTCGAATGGCACGCTATCTTGCGGAGCCGCATGATGCTGGCGCCAGCAATGGCCATCGTGAGTGAAGCGCAGGCGCAGCGCGTCATGCTGAAGCAGCAAGGTTGCCACTGCCTCGCGCAACCATGGCACCGATAACGGCTTATCCGCACGCAGCAGGAAAGACTGATTGAAGTGCTGCGGCTTCTCGCTGACCGTGTCGAAGAACCAATGCTGGATGGGCGTCAGCAGGGCTTCGCCCTTCACGACACCTTGTTGCGCATCAACGATGTTCGACTGCGCCACGGCTGCCAGTCCCGCTATGGTCTGGCGTTCGAAAATATGCTGCAGAGTCAGCTTCAGTCCGGCGCGGGCGGCGCGCGCGATGATTTTGATGGACTGGATGGAATCTCCGCCCAGCTTGAAGAAATTGTCGTGAATGCCCACCCTCTCCAGGCTGAGCACCTGCATCCAAATGGCGGCCAGGCTATGTTCCACCGGTGTGCGCGGTGCGCTGTACCCGGCGCGCAGTTCCCGCGTCCAGTCCGGCGACGGCAGGGCCGCCCGATCAATCTTGCCTTGCGCATTGAGCGGCAATGTGTCCAGGGCCACAAACGCCACGGGAATCATATAAGGCGGCAGACGGCTGACCAGATGCTCGCGCAAATCGGCAGGATCCAGCCCCTCTCCTGTTACATACGCCACCAACTGATGCTGTCCTGGCGCTTCTTCATGAGCGATAACCATGGCTTGTTTCAGCGCCGGATATGTGAGCAACGCCGCTTCGATCTCGCCCGGCTCGATGCGGTGGCCACGCACCTTCACCTGCGCATCGGTACGGCCGATGAACTCCAGGCTGCCATCTGCGCGATAACGGACACGGTCGCCCGTGCGATACAGCCGTCCGCCAGCCACCGTGGCGTCGGTAAATGGGGAGGCGATGAAGCGCCGCGCGGTCAGGCCGGGCTGATGCAGATACCCGCGCGCGAGGCCCGCACCGCCCAGATACAGCTCACCGATCACGCCCACCGGCACCGGCCGCAATTGTTCGTCGAGCACATGGCAATGGGTATTGTCGATGGGCCGCCCGATGGACGGCACCGCGGCGATGCTATGCGCCGCGGACTCGACGCACCCGGAGGTCGCCACCACTGTGACTTCGGTGGGTCCGTAATTGTTGATCAGCGCGAACGGGAGCGCTGGCGGAATGGCGCGCAGCCGGTCGCCGCCAACGAGCATCGCACGCAGCGAGCCCCAGTGGAGTCCGTCCCATTCGAATAATTGTTCGGCCAGCGGTGTAGGTACGAAGGCGACCGTGATGCCCTGCGCATTCATCCACCCCATCAGCCCGGCAGGATCGTAGGCGAGCTCGCGCGGCACCAGGTGCAATGCTGCACCAGCAGCCAGGTACGGCCAGACTTCCCAAACTGAAGCATCAAAGTGGTTGGCGGCCAACTGGGACGCGCGATCGGTGGATTGAATGTCGAAACAACGCCGATGCCAAGCGATCAGGTTGGCGAGGCCGCCATGTCGGACCACCACCCCTTTAGGACGGCCGGTGGAGCCGGACGTGTAAATGACGTAGGCCGCATGGTCCACGCTCACGGCATCACCGGGCAGCGGCGTGTCGGACAGGCCCTCATCGGTATCATCCAGGCGTAACGTGCGCACGTCCGCGGGGAATGCCCCGGCGTCCTCGGTCACTAGCACGATACGCACGCGCGCATCCTGCAACATGAAAGCGATGCGTTCGCGCGGATGTGATGGATCCAGCGACAAATAGGCGCCGCCGGCTTTCAATACCGCCAGCCAGCCGACGATCATGTCAACCGAACGCGGTGCATGGATACCCACCACGCTATCTGGCCCCACACCTAGCGCCGCCAGCCGGTGCGCAAGCCGGTTCGAACGCTGCTCCAGCTCCGCATAAGTGAGTTGCGCGCCTGCTGCCACTACGGCGAGCGCATCGGGCACGCGGCGTGCCTGTTCGGCAAACAGCTGATGCGCGCAGCCTGGCGGATGGCCCTGTCGCGTGTCATTCCATTGAGTCAATTGAGCACGCTCGGCCGCCGTCAGCAGCGGCAGGTCCAGAATGCCGCTGTCGGGATTGGCCACAATGCTTTCGAGCAACTGGCGCAAATGTCCCGCCATGTTTTGCACAGTCTCGGCGTCAAACAAATCCTGGGCGTATTCGAGGATGCCTTCCAGGCCGGCGTCGGTGTCCTGCATGGAAAGCGTGAGATCGAATTTCGCCGTTACATGCGCGCCTGCGAGCGGCGTCGACCGTATGCCTGGGAGGGTCAGACTTTGCGGCGGCAGATTCTGCAATACAAACATGGTCTGGAAAAACGGCTGACGCGACAGATCGCGCTGCAAATAGAATTCGGCCACCAACTTCTCGAACGGAATGTCCTGGTGCGCATGGGCATCCAGCGTGGTTTCCTTCACGCGCGCCAGGGCGGCGCGAAAACCGAGGTTGCCGGACAAACGGGTGCGCAAGGCTTGGGTATTCAAGAACAGGCCGGTCAGGCCTTCGGTGGCTCGATGAGTGCGCCCCGCCACCAGCGAGCCGACCACCACATCCTCCTGTCCGCTCCAGCGCAGCAGCAGGATCTTGAAAGCAGCCAACAACAGCATGAAAAGCGTGACACCTTCACGACGTGCCAGCTCGCGCAGTTCGCCGCTTAGTTCGTCGGACAGACCGAACCGCAGCACAGCACCGCGGAAACTCGGCACGGCCGGACGGGGGTGGTCGGTAGGCAGTTGCAGCAGCGCCGGTGCATCGGCCAGTTGGCTGCGCCAGTATTCCAGTTGCCGCTGTAGCACGCTGCCCTGGAGCCAGCTGCGCTGCCAGAGTGCATAGTCCGCGTAATCCAGCGCAGGCTCCGGCAGCGGAATAGGCTCCCCCTGGACAAAGGCCGTATACAGCACACCCAACTCGCGCAGCAAAATGCCGATCGACCATCCGTCCGTGACGATGTGATGCAGCACCATCGACAACACGTGCTCGCGCTCGCTGACCCGCAGCACAAGCACGCGCGCCAGGGGTCCGCGCGCCAGATCGAAGCCCTGATGAATATGTGCATCGAGCCGCCGCTGTACCTCGTCAGCATGTGGCACGCTTCTCACCTGCATGGGCAGGTGGACACCGGCGTCGATGATCTGGAACGGCGTACCTTCGTAGCTTTCGAAGCGCGTGCGCAGGCTTTCGTGCCGGCGCATCAGTTCCTCGAAACTTTGCCGCAGCGCTTCGACCTGCAGTACGCCTTCCAGGCGGAGCGTCGCCGGCACCGCATACGCCGATCCCACCAGGCCAAGCTGCTCCAGAAACCACAACCGCTCCTGCGCAAACGACAGCGCAATGCGCGCCCCTCGCGGCTGCTTTTCCAGCGGCGGTAGCTGCACGCCGCCGGACTCCGCCCGCAGCATCTCCACCCGCTCACTCATCCCCCGCACCGTCGGCGCTTCAAAGATCGCGCGTAACGGCAGCTCGACTCCCAGCACCTCTCGCGCCTGCGCCACCAGTCGCGTGGCCAGCAAGGAATGGCCGCCCAGCTCGAAGAAATTATCTTCAATGCCAATGCGCTCGCGCTTCAGTACCTCCTGCCACATCTCAACCAGTTGCTCCTGCACCGGCGTGCCAGGAGCCTGGTAGGCATCGCTTTCGGTATCGCTCTGCGGCGCCGGCAACGCAGAGCGATCCACCTTGCCGTTGGGCGTCAGTGGCAACTGCTCGACGATCACCCACTGGGTCGGGCACATGTACGACGGCAAATGACGCTTGATGTGCTCGCGCAGTGGCGCCGCATCCGCATCTTGGGCAGCCACATACGCCACCAGTTGCTGGTCGCCGGGATGATCCTCGCGCACCACCACGACGGCCTGCTTCACGCCCGCATGCGACAGCAGCGTTGCTTCAATTTCGCCCAACTCGATGCGATAGCCGCGCAGCTTTACTTGGTGATCGATGCGCCCGATGAATTCCAGCTTCCCGTCCGCGCGATAGCGCACCAAGTCGCCCGTACGATACAAACGTTCGCCATTCCCAAAGGGGTCGGCGATAAAACGTTCCGCTGTCAGTCCCGGTCGATTCAGATAACCGCGAGCTAGCCCTGCACCGCCGATGTACAACTCACCGGCAACTCCCACCGGCACCGGCTCCAAACCCTCATCGAGCACGTAGGCACCAGTATTGGCAATCGGGCGGCCAATGGACAGGAACTCGCCAGAAATGCACTGCGCATAAGTGGCGCATACCGTAGCCTCCGTGGGGCCATAGGCATTGACGAATCGACAATGCTCCATCCATGGCTGTGCCAATTCGTCAGGACAGGCTTCGCCTGCAACTACCAAGAGCTGCAGCGCCGGAAAGTTCGACATCGGTTGCGATGGCGACAAACTTGCCAGCACGGAAGGCGGCAGCGTAGCGGCCGTGATTTGCTCATCCACCAGCATCCTGCCCAGATCGAAGGTAGGCGCGGCCGCCGTGGTTTTGGGCAGGCACAGTGTGGCGCCCACACGCAGCGCCATGACAATTTCCCACACCGAGGCGTCGAAGCTCGAGCGTGCGAATTGCAGTACGCGACTGCCGGCGCCCAGGCCAAAATCCGCGGCTTGCGTCTCGGCCAGATTGCTCAGTCCGCCATGCTGCAACAAGGTGCCTTTGGGGTTGCCGGTGGAGCCTGAGGTGTAAATGACGTAGGCGAGATTTTCCAGGGTGACCTGATGCCCGGGCGGAGTAGTCGGCTGGCGCGCAATATCGCTCCAATGTCCATCCAGCTGCACCACTCGTGCCCAGCTCACCGGCAAGTTTATTTCGAGCACAGTCTGCGTCAGTAGGATGGAAACACCGGCATCCTGCAGCATGAACTGCAGGCGCTCGGCCGGTGCGCCTGGATCGAGCGGCAGATAGGCCCCGCCCGCTTTCCACACACCCAAGATGGCGACGATCATTTCAAACGAGCGATCGGCATAAAGCCCCACGACCACTTCGGGACCGACGCCCAGCGTGCCCAGGTAGCGTGCAAGCTGATTGGCACGCCGATCAAGTTCGGCATAAGACATCAAATGCCCGTCAAACACGATGGCATCTGCCTGCGGCGTTTTCCGCGCCTGCGCGGCAAACGCTTCGTGGATACAGCGCGATGCCGGGTATGAGACGGCAGTACGGTTCCAATCCCTCAGCAACCGCTGCCGTTCTTCGGCGCGCAGCAGTTGAAGCTCCGACAGCCGCGCTTCGGGACGCGCGGCCACCTGTTCCAGCACGTAAACGTATTGCTCGACCAGCCGCCCGATAGTGGCGTGGTCGAACAACTCCGTCGCGTATTCAATCGTGCCTTGCAGCCCCGTCGGCGACTCGCGCATGAACAATGCCATGTCCAGATGAGTTGTTACGCTGGGGCTATCCATGCGGGTCATGCGCAGTTCGGGCAATTCGAACTGTTGTTGCGGCAGGTTTTCGAATGTGAAATCCACCTGGAAAAGAGGATGGCGCGACAGGTCGCGCTGCGATTGCATGTCCGCCACCAGCTGATCGAAAGGCAGATCCTGGTGCGCATAAGCCTCAAGGGTGGTTTCTTTCACCCTGGCCAGCAGCTCGCGAAAACCAAGGTTCTCCAGCAAGCGAGTACGCAGTACCAGGACGTTGATAAAGAAACCTATCAAAGCTTCAGTATTGCGATGAATGCGGCCGGCGATCGGCGAACCCACCACGATGTCCTTTTGCCCACTCCAGCGCGACAATAAACATTGCAGTGCGGCCAGCAATACCATGAAGAGCGTAACGCCTTCGCGCTGTGCCAGTTCCTGCAAGGCGCGCGATAAATGCTCCGGCAGGCTGAAAGGCAGCCGCACAGCATTGAAGTTCGCCAGCGCCGGACGCGGACGATCGGTAGGCAACTGCAGCAGCGTCGGCGCATCGGTCAACTGCCGCCGCCAATACTCCAATTGCTGTTGCAGCAAATCGCCTCTAAGCCAGCTGCGCTGCCAGAGCGCGTAGTCCGCGTAATGCAGTTCGGGTTCGGGCAAGGGAGAAGGCCTGCCCTGTGCAAAGGCTGCGTATAACGCGTTCAATTCCTGCATCAAGATGCCGCGTGACCAGGCATCGCAGATGATGTGATGCAAAGTCATCAGCACAACGTGTTCGACGTCGGACAGACGCAGCACTGTCGCACGCAGCAATGGATCCTTGGACAAATCAAAACCAATGTCCACTTCCATCCGGCTGCGGCGGCCCAACTCCGCCTGGGCCGCAGAAGCGGCAAGCTCGCTGAGGCCGATGACGGGCAGTTCAAATCGGCAGGATGGATCAATGATCTGGAACGGCGTGCCTTCGTGGCTCGCGAAGCGCGTGCGCAGGCTTTCGTGCCGGCGCATCAACTCCTGAAAGCTTTGGCGCAATGCCTCGACTTGCAGCTCCCCTTCGAACCGCAGCACCTCCGGCACCATGTACGCCGACCCCACCAGGCCAAGCTGCTCCAGAAACCACAACCGCTCCTGCGCAAACGACAGCGCAATGCGCGCCCCTCGCGGCTGCTTTTCCAGCGGCGGTAGCTGCACGCCGCCGGACTCCGCCCGCAGCATCTCCACCCGCTCACTCATCCCCCGCACCGTCGGCGCTTCAAAGATCGCGCGTAACGGCAGCTCGACTCCCAGCACCTCTCGCGCCTGCGCCACCAGTCGCGTGGCCAGCAAGGAATGGCCGCCCAGCTCGAAGAAATTATCTTCAATGCCAATGCGCTCGCGCTTCAGTACCTCCTGCCACATCTCAACCAGTTGCTCCTGCACCGGCGTGCCAGGAGCCTGGTAGGCATCGCTTTCGGTATCGCTCTGCGGCGCCGGCAACGCAGAGCGATCCACCTTGCCGTTGGGCGTCAGTGGCAACTGCTCGACGATCACCCACTGGGTCGGGCACATGTACGACGGCAAATGACGCTTGATGTGCTCGCGCAGTGGCGCCGCATCCGCATCTTGGGCAGCCACATACGCCACCAGTTGCTGGTCGCCGGGATGATCCTCGCGCACCACCACGACGGCCTGCTTCACGCCCGCATGCGACAGCAGCGTTGCTTCAATTTCGCCCAACTCGATGCGATAGCCGCGCAGCTTTACTTGGTGATCGATGCGCCCGATGAATTCCAGCTTCCCGTCCGCGCGATAGCGCACCCGGTCACCCGTTCGGTACAGCCGTGTTCCGCCGCCGAATGGATCGGCGACGAAGCGTTCAGCCGTTAGCCCGGGCCGATTGAGGTAACCGCGCGCCAGGCCGGCACCACCGATGTACAGTTCGCCAGCGATGTATACCGGCACCGGCTCCAACCGCTCGTCCAGCACATAGATATGTGTGTTGGCTATCGGACGGCCGATAGGCACGTTTCCCGTGCTGGGGCTATGTTCATCGAGCTCGTTCACGACACAACCCACGACGGTTTCCGTGGGGCCGTAGTGGTTGAAAATGCGCGTCTGAGGCGCGTGTTCCCGCCATGGTCGGATGACGCTCGCCGGCAGGGCCTCCCCGCCAAGCACGATGGCGCGCAGCCGCCCGGCCAATTTCTGTTCGGGCAGCAGTTTCTGCACGGCCTGCAGATGCGATGGCGTGAGCTTCATCAAAGTCAGCGACTGGTTGGCCAGCAGCAGCGAAGCCAGGCCTTCGATTTCATCGCCATCGGCCACCAGGCGGATGGCGCCCCCGCAGACCAGTGGCGGGTACAGGCTGGTCACTGTGGCGTCGAAGGCCAACGGGGTATTCACCGGCGCGCCATTTCCCTCCCAGGCTTCAAACCGGTTCATGGCATAACTGAGGTAATTCACCACGCCGCCGTGACGGACCATGACCCCCTTGGGCCTGCCCGTGGAACCGGAGGTATAAATCACGTACACCAGATTGTCCGGTCCAACACCGTTGGCTGGCGCACTTTCCGGCTGCAAGGCGATTTCCGGCCACTGCTCGTCCAGCAGCACGACTCGTGCCCACGTGGCAGGCAAACTTTGCCGGATCCGCGCTTGCGTGAGCAGCACCGAAATGCAGGCATCGCCGAGCATGTAGGCCAGGCGTTCCGACGGATACGAAGGGTCGAGCGGCACGTATACGCCACCGGCCTTCATGATGCCCAGCAGCGCCACCACCATCTCCAGCGAGCGCTCGACGCACAGCCCTACCCTTACTTCCGCATCCACGCCCAGCGACCGCAGATAATGCGCCAGACGGTTGGAGCGCTGCTCGAGCTCGGCGTAACTGAGCTGCGCGCTACCATCCATCACCGCTATCGACTGCGGAGTGCGGTGCGCCTGGTCGCTGATGAGCTCATGCACGCAACGCGTTTGCGGATACGGTTGCGCTGTGTTGTTCCATTGCACGAGCAGTTGTTGCCGTTGCGCAGGAGGCAAGATGTCCAACTGCGCAACGCGCGCATTGGGCGCGGCCATCATGGCCTCCAGAGCCTGTTGCAAATGCTGCGCCAAACGCTCGATTTGCGCGTTCTCGAACCGCCCGGCGTCATAGGCCACGCGCAGCGTGAGCGAGTGATGCCTGCTAAAGTTCAGGTGCAGAATGTCGGGCGAACGCCGAACCGCGACAACCTTGTCCATCTTGAGGTCGTCCGCTGTTTTTACCTCGGAGGCGAGCGTGTCGAAAAAGCTCTCGAATACCGTACGGCTTTCGAACAAAGCCGTGCCTGCCGGCACCTCACTCCATTCCTGTACCTGTACCAGCGAGCTGTGCTGGTATTGCAACAGTTCCATTTGCCGTTGCTGTAGTTCCCGCAAGAACTGCAGCACTGACACTTCGTGCTGGAGCGTGACGCGCAGCGGCAAGGTATTGATGAAAAGGCCCACGCGCTCCTCGGCATACGGCAGATCCGCCGGCCGGCTCGAGACAGTCACGCCAAAAACGATGTCGTTGCGACCGCTGTAGCGGCTAAGCACCAGCGCCCATGCGCCTTGGAGCAGCGTGTTTAATGTGAGCTTGTGATGGTGCGCGAAGACTTGCAGATTCTCGGGCGCTAGTGAAAATACGTGTCGATACTCCACGCTGTGTTCAGCATGGCGTTCACCCACCGCAGTACCATCGATGACACGGTCGATGCCCAGCGGCGTAGGCGCAATAAAACCTTTTAGACGCGCACGCCAATAGTTTTCGGTCTTGCGCGCATCCTGTTGCTGCAGCCAGGCCACGTAGTCACGGTAGGCGCGCACCGGACCAAGGGTGGCCACCCGACCCTGGATGAAGGCACGATACGCGGCAAAAACTTCGTTCAGCAATAATGAGAACGACCAGCCGTCGAGCAACAGATGATGGCAGCCCCAGATCAGTCGATAATCGGTTTGACCCATTCGCACCAAAATGATGCGCATCAGCGGTGGCCTAGTGAAATCGAAGCGGTGTTCGCGCTGCGCATCCACCAAGGCTTGCAGGCGCTCGGGTTGCTCAACCGCAGCCATCTCACGCCAATCATGCAGCTCGAACGGCAGTGTCGCCTGGCGCATCACCACCTGCACCGGCACCTCCAGGTCCTGTCCCAGGAATGCCGTCCGTAGCACCGCATGGCGTGTCACGACCTGATGCCACGCGCGTTCGAAAGCCGCGGCATCCAGTTCTCCGCTCATGCGCGCGGTTAGCTGGATGAAATAAACCGAAGATTCGGGCGAATAGAGACTGTGAAACAAGATGCCTTGCTGTACCGGTGTCAGCGGATAAATGTCTTCCACCGCATTCTCGGCTACGGCGCCATGCTCAATCATGCGAGCTCCCCACGGCATTCAATATTTTCAGCAACGCGGCCTGATTGAGCCCGGCCAGCGGAAAGTCGGCCGGTGTATAAGTGCGTGCCTTCGCATCTCCCTGTTCGATACGGCCTTCCACCACGGCTCGCAACGTGGACATGAAACGCTCGGCCAGCGTTTCAATGGTGCTTCTGCGATATACGGCATCGCTGTAGTGCCATCGCAGTTTCAGGCAGCCGCCGACCACCCAGGCATCAACCTCGATCAACTGTCGCTGAGGACCTTGCGAAGCGCGCTTGCACCCATCAGTGTCCCAGGCGAACTCGAATAATGCCGGAACAAGAATGTCGTGATCGATCTGCCCCAGATAACTGAAGCTGACCTGTGGTTCTGGCATGCCATCGAGCTCACGCGCGTCACTGAGATAACGCAGGACACCGAAACCCGCACCTCTATGCGGCATACATTGCAGCTGTTCCTGCACTTTCTGTATGGCTTCACGCAGCGTGCGCGTAGCACTCACCTCAAGCAGCATGGGAAATGTGCTGACGAAGCAGCCAACCGTACGCGAGATGTCAACGTCTTGCAGAAAACCATCTCGGCCATGGTTCTCCGATTGAATCAACAAGCGGCGCTCGCCGGTCCAGGCGGCAAAGGCCTCGACCAGCGCGGCCAACAGCACGGCATTGATATGCGTACTTTGGCCCGCGGATACTTCATTCAACAGCGTGTGCGTCGCTGTGGCATCCAAACCAATCTCAACCTGCTGCAAAATATACTGGGCGTTGTTGCCAGCGGACTCATCCCGCGGCAGATCGGTCGGCGCTGACCGTGCGAGCGCCTCCCAATATGTCAGCTCCCGGCGCGCATCAGCCGAGGCGGCGTATTCCTGGAGACGCTGTGCCCAGCACTTGAATGACGTCGTTTTCGCTGGCAGCGCTAACACGTCACCTTCAATGACTTGCCGGTAGGCGCGTTCCAGATCCTCGATCAGAATTCCCCAGGACGCGGCGTCGACGACCAGACGATGTATCACCAGCAGCAGCCGCTGGGGTTGCGCTTGACCCAAGTCGAACAATGCGGCGCGCAGCAATGGGCCATCGACAATATTCAGGCCGTGCTGGATAGGCCCCAATGCGTTTGCAAGCGCGGCATCGGCGGCGTCCGGCGACAAGGTACTCAGGTCGATGCACTCGACGGGAACCTCGAACGCCTGTGGGGAAATATGCTGCTGTCGCCATCCTGCGGAGCCAGTATCAAAGCGCAGACGCAAGGCATCGTGATGGGTCGCCAAGTACCTGAGAGCCCGATGAAGTGCCGACGGTGAAAGCCTCTGCCGACAACGCAGCAGCATCGACTGAGTGTAGTGATGAGGATGGGCCGGATCCGTTTTGAAGAACCCGTGCTGTGCCGGTGTGAGCGGCACCTCACCTCCCACTGTCCCTTGCTCCGCGCCCACCGCGCCTGCGACCTCGACCGCGGCAGCAAGGGAGGCAATGGTTTGATGACCCAATATCTGATGCGGCGCCAACTTGATACCAACGCGGTTGGCGCGCGCCGCCACCTTGATGGACTGGATCGAGTCGCCGCCTAGCGAGAAGAAATCATCCTCAACGCCGATGCGCTCGCACTCCAATACTTCACGCCATATCTCAACCAATTGCTCCTGCACCGTGGTGCCGGAAGCCTGGCGTGATTGGCTTTCGGTATTTTCCTGCAATGCCGGTAAAGGCTCGCAGTCCATTTTGTCATTGGGCGCCAGCGATGGCGGCTCCATCCAGACAAACGCCGTGGGCACCATATATTCAGGCAAGAGACTCCGCACATAAGCCCGCAACTCATCGCCATCCGCCTGCGCCGAACGGTCATGCGCCACATAAGCCACTAGCTGCTGCTTCGCGCCATCTTCCCGCACGGTCACGATGGCATGCGTGACATTTGCACATGCCAACAATGCTGCTTCAATTTCACCCGGCTCGATGCGGTGGCCGCGCACCTTCACCTGTCGATCGGTGCGGCCAATAAATTCCAACTTTCCGTCAGGCAGTAGGCGCACCCGGTCACCGGATCGGTAAATTCGCACACCGCCGCCGCTAGGGTCCGCCACGAAGCGATCCGCCGTAAGGCCCGGCCGATTCCAATAGCCGCGCGCCACGCTTGCCCCCCCGATGCACAGCTCTCCCGCCTCACCGGCAGCGACAGGCTGCAAATACGCATCAAGCACGAGAAAGTACGTATTGCCGATTGGCTTGCCGATGGAAAGTGACTTTTGGGGCACGGTGCGTTCCAGCGTCGACCATGCTGTGGTTTCGGTGGATCCATACATGTAATGCAACGGCCAGTCACGCAGCGCAAATTGCGCGGCAAGATCCGCCGGCGGCGGCTCGCCACCGCAGAGCGCCTTGAGCTTCGAATCCTGCCAGCCAGCCGCCAGCAACATGCGCCATGTCGCTGGCGGTGCTTGCAATACCGTCGCCCCGATCGTGCGCAGTTGCGCTGCCAGGCGCACACCGTTCTGTGCAGCTTCAGATTCGCCGATCCACACCCGTGCACCGATGAGCAGTGGCAGGTAGAGTTCCAGCGCGGCAGCGTCGAAAGACAACGGCGCGATGGCTGCAAACACATCTGACGGCGACGGTGCGACTTTCACAGCTATGGCGCGAAGAAAGCCGACCAACGCTCTGTGAGAAATCATCACGCCCTTAGGTGTTCCAGCGGAACCGGAAATAAAGAAGAGAGACGCGAGATTGTCAGGCGCCACAACGCGAGACAATGGTGCGGCCGTATGTTGCTCGACATGTGGCCGTTCCTGATCGAGCAATATTCGTCGCGCTCCATGAGACGGCAGGCGTTCCTGAAGCTGCGAATGAACCAGCAGTACTTCGGCACCTGATTCTCGCAACATATACCCGAGGCGCGCGCTCGGACATGAAGTGTCCAGCGGCACGTAGGCTCCCCCGGCCTTCATTACGCCCAGCAGCGCTACCACCATGTCCACCGAGCGCTCCAGGTACAGCGCCACACGGGTCTCCGCGACAACGCCAAGCCGGCGCAGCTCATGTGCCAGTTGGTTGGAGCGTCGTTCCAGCTCACCGTAACTGAGGCTATGCGAACCGTCGAGCACTGCGGGCGCTTGTGCCGTGCGCCGGGCTTGCTGTGCGATCAGTTCATGGGCGCAAGAAAAATGCGCGTCTGCCGAGTTTCCGCCCCCACGCTGCCCATTCATTCATTGACGCTCCGTGCTCTCCGACATGATCATCCGTACATCAAGGCGTCCGTATTGCCCCGCTGCTTAGTGCGGTGCTTCCATCGTTACGGCTCGACCCAGCGTTCGATTTTTTGAACCACCCATCCTTTCACCCGATCCGCGCTGGCACCCGACCGGGTCACGCCAAGCGGCATCTTGATTGTGGTGTTCTTACCTACACGGTTGCGCCCGAGGAAGCTGGTCATGCGTCGGCGCATGCTGTAAGGCCAGGGAAGCGTATCGCCTCGACGTTACCGCAGCACCCGGTGAAGCAGTGAGATTCAATGACAAGTTTGAGAATCATGTGCGCCACGTCTGCCGAGTTCGATCATTCACCCATCAACCATCACAGCGTCATTTCAGAACTGATGTTCAGTTGTTGAGCTTCGATCCCGGCCTGGTTGCACTTGTCGAGAAACGCACCCATTTCCTGCAGCTGGATACTCTCAGGGGTGTACTCCAGGCCCATGATGTATCGCAACCAGGGCTCCTGGCCCATGGCGTAGACAAACACCCGGGGAGTGGCGACTTCTTGCACTACGTTCCAGGCTCGCTCGAAGTTGGCGCCGGACAGGCGCCGCGATTCGTCATCGCGCCGGCTGATCGCCTTCGTGAGCAATGGACCGTACAGCCATGTCAGCGGTGCGCCGAAGCATTCCATGCCGATGAACACCGCGTCCATTTCATTACCGATTCGACGTACTACGCGCCGATAGAGCGCCGAATCCCAGCAGTCCGAATCGACGAGGAACAAAAGCTTGCGTTCCTTGATGCGGATGTGGATGGCGTGCTTGGTGTAGATATCAAGATCCACATGCTCGCCGGGGAAAGGCAGGCTGACTATTGCACCGCCGGGAACTTTGATTTCGTCGAATGCATCGACCACTTCGATGTTCTCAAAACCCATCTGCTTGAGAATGAGCTTCATCGAAGGATCGGCTATGCAACCGGCGTTGTTGCGAGGAATCACCACCTTGCCGACGCGATGGCGAAGCTGCAACAGCATTTCCGGCGAGCAGTGATCCTGATGGTTATGGGTCAGGATCACATAGTCGATGAAGTCCGGCAGATCATTGAAAGTATAGCGCTGATCGTTGTGATGAGTATCCCAGGCCAGCATGGGATCGATCAGGATGGAGACTTCGTCTGTCTGGACCAGCACGCAAGCATGTCCGAAATAGCGCACCCGCACGCCGTTGCCGACATATTGATGCTCATTTCGCGCGGGCGCCTCGGAAGTGAAGAAGCTGGCAAACAGAGGCAGATTTTCCTCAGGAACCTCGAACTGATCCGCGAGTGCCTTCAGCGAATGCGGTTGAGTCCGTGTGGCCGCAAGCTTATCCAGACGCTTATCGGAAAATCTCATCTTCAAGATAAGATTTTGTGGCGACTGTAGCCGCGGCGTACTCATGAAAAAGGTACGCTCGCCTTCATCCAACGACGAAAGCGAGATCTCTTGCGACTCCGCAGAGAGATCATCGTCGTACAGAAGCTCTTCGATCAGCCGCAGCTTGGGATGATTATTGGTGTCGTAGACCAGCTCCACGAGGCCCTTTAGCGAATCCGGCAACTTTTTGTAGTACTCGTTCAAGGAATGGCCGTTGGCGCCATCCTGCAGAAGTCCGTCCAAGGCTTTCAGGTCATTGGCGAGAGTCAGTAATTCTGCGCAACGCCGCTGCGTTTCGGCTAGCAATTGCTTCACCTGTGGCACGTCGCTTTTCGCCAAGCTGACGAATGGACCACCGAACAATTTGGGATCCTGGGTAGCAGCAACGTGTACCGAAGGATTCATCACGAATGACTGCATTAGCGGAATGTAGCGACAGGCCACGTTCATCGCGTGCTGTGCGGGCGCCATTAGATGCGACCATGCATACCATCCGCAGACCAAGGGTTCCAATTTGGTACCCGACTTTAGAAAAACCTGGTCTTTCCCGCTCTGCTCGGCCAAGCGCGCCTCGCCGTCCGTCGCCGTTTGCGTCATGCCACGTCCCTTCCCTGTAAGCCATGTTGATCTATAACGTCGTGTGCCGCATTTCCCAGCACGCCTTTTATTTAACGATCATCATTATCATCATGTGAAATCCCCCGTCAAGTAAACGCTTCGAAAGGGGTGCACGGCCCAATGATGACGCTGCCGGTGTGTGGCGTCGGCTCGTTGACGTGAAGCGGTTTGTGGCCGAAATCTGACAGCGTATAAAGACTGTCAGGTGGAGATCTCATGAACGCAACGTACGACAACTGCAAACAACTGGCCGCACGGCGGCAGGCATTGAAGGCGGCGATCAGTGAACTGGGCGACCTGCGGCCGGGGCAATTGACGGCCCGCTTTCGCCGGTGCGGCAAATCCAACTGCCACTGCGCCACCCCCGGCGATCCCGGACACGGCCCGAGCTTTTCATTGACGCGGGTGGTGGCAGGCAAGACGGTGACCCGGATCATTCCCGCTGGCCCGGCCGTCGCCCAGACGCAAGCACAGCTTGAGGAGTACCGGCGCTTTCGCGCTTTGAGCCACGAGCTGGTGGAGGTCAGCGAAGCGCTCTGCGAGGCCTCGCTCAAGCATCCGCCGGCCGCATCGGACGCGGCCGAAAAAAAAGGGCTCCAAAAAGACCTCCACGCCGCACTCGCGAATGAAGTCGAAACGCTGATCGGTCACCGCGCCGCCGACGCGATCGATTTCGAGGCGATCGAGACGTGCCTGCGTACGCAGGCATCGTGGTTCGCCGCGCGTGCGCTGGAGCAGCAGATGAATGCCGATCAGCACGATCATGCCGGTGCGCATCAGCCCTGTGGTTGCGGCCAGTTGGCACGGTTCGCCGGACGGCGCCCGCGTACGATCCTGTGCGCGCTGGGCGAACTGCGCTTGCAGCGCGCCTACTACCACTGCGCCCACTGCGGCCAAGGGTTCTTTCCCCGCGATCGCGCCTTGGGGGTGGAAGATAGCTACCTGTCGCCGGGCGTGCAGCGCATGGTCGGCGTGGTGGGGCGGCGGTGAGTTTTGTCGAAGGTGCCGGCCTGCTGCGCGAGCTGGCCGGACTGACGGTGTCGGCGCGGCAGGTCGAACGCGACGCCGAGCGTCTGGGTGCGCAGGCGGCGCGCTTTGAACGCGAGGCCTGCCAGCCGCCGGCCAGCGCAGGGGCGAGCACGATGTATCTGGGGCAGGATGGCACCGGCGTGCCGATGCGTCCGGAAGCCCTGCGCGGGCGCGTTGGCAAACAGGCCGACGGCAGCGCCAAGACCCGCGAAATGAAGCTGTGCACGATGAGGACGGCACAAGGCCGCGAAGCGGACGGGCGCCCACCCGCGACCTGGGCTCGGTGTCCTACACCGCCGCCATCGAAAGTGCCGAAACCAAACCGACCGCCCAGACCCTGTCGCCATTCGCCCAGCGTGTGGAACGCGAAGCCCGACGCAGCGGCTTCGCCGCGGCCACCCGACAAGTCGTCATCGGCGATGGTGCCGCCTGGTTGTGGAATATCGCCAGCGAGTGCTTCCCACACGCCATCCAGATCCTCGACAAGTTCCACGCCAAGGAACATGTGTACGAGGTCGCCAAACGAACGCGCGCCTGCAGCGATCGTGCGTTCGCGAAGATGCGCCGCGGCTTCTCCGCGCAACTGTTCGACCGCCTCAATGACACCCTGATGGAGTTGGCCCGGCCGTTCATCGATCGGCACCGCTGGCAGGGGCTGCGCGTGGTGGCCGCGGACGGTTCGCGGCTTCAGGTTTCCACGCGCCGCGGCGCCGATCTGCAGGCCGACCACTACGCCTTTGCCTTGTATCTGCCCGGCTCGGAACTGACCTTGCATGCCAGCTTGCATGCGGCCGATGGTTCGGAGCGCCAGATGCTGTTCGAGGCGCTGGACGTGATCCAGCCGCAAACCGATGTGCTGGTGCTCGACCGGGGCTATCCGAGCCATGCCCTGGCTGCCGTGTTGAGCCAATCCCAACGTCAATTTTGCTGGCGCGTGGATGCGACCGGCTGGACCTGCGTGCGCCACTTCCTGCACAGTGGCAAGAGCGAGGCCCTGGTCGCGCTGGCCGCGCCAAGCGCTGCCGATGCCACGACCTACGCCGTGCAGCGCACGTCCACCACGGTGCGCCTGACACGCGATGTCACCCCGAGCGGTACGGTGCGCGTGCTGATGACCTCGCTGCTCGATGGTCAACTCTATCCTGCGGCGCGCTTCGGCGCGTTGTATCACTGCCGTTGGCGTGTCGAAGAAGCCTTCAAGCGGATCAAGCATCGGCTGCGCCTGAAGGCCACCACCGGCTTGACCCACCTGGCCTTTCAGCAGGACTTCGCGGCCAAGATCGTCGCGGACAACCTGCACGGCCTGCTCGCCCAGACGCCGACGGGGGGCGAGCCCGAGCCGGCGACGCCCAGCCGTCCCAATCGAACCTTCGCCATCGGCACGCTCAAGCCGATTCTGGCCGGATGCCTGCTGCATATCAGGCATTGTCTCGGTGCCCTCGCCGCCGCGCTCGATGTCATCGTACGAACTCGCTGTCGCATCCAACCCGGTCGCGCCTATCCGCGCCCCCCGCGTACGAAACCGCATACCTATGCCGCCTACAAGCTATGCTGCTGAGCGAGGGCTTGGGCTTAAGTTCGGAGCATTGGGGCTGGATGGACTGGATTGCTACGCTATATGTCTTAAGCCACTGAGTGAATACCTCGCCCAGGAACTCCGGGCCGTTGTCCGATCGCAGCACTTGCGGCAGTCCGTGGCCACGCTTGATCTGTTCGATGATGCGCACCAGCCGTGCCGAGGTTATCGAGGTGTCGACCTCGATGGGCAGCGCCTCCCGGTTGAAGTCGTCCACGGCGTTGAAAGTGCGGAAGCGCCGGCCACATACCAGCGCATCGCTTATGAAATCGATCTACCACACCGTATCGGGCAGCCGCAGCACGTACAGCGCCTCGCGCCCTCGCTTGGGAAGCCGCCGCCGGGCGACACGCCGGAGATTGAGCTTCATCGCCTTTTACACCCTGTAGTTCCGCTTCGGGTTCCACTCCAGCTGCGTCTTTCGTAGCTGCGAGCAGCGCTTCCAGAAGCCCCGACTGGGACACCTTTCGACCAGCCGGGCCAGTGCAGCGATAAACTCGCCATCGCGCACCGTCCAGTCCAGCGGTGGGCGGTAGTACACCGCTCGCGACAGCCCGACGCACTCGCAGGACCGGCATAGCGGCCGAGGACCTTTCCGAAATGCGATATGCAGTGATAGAGTCGACCCGTCTGCAGGTGTTGCGGGCCGCGAGGGGTTTTTTTTACAAACTTCAGGAGCAAAACAATGCTGACGAACGGCGAGGATGAAGATACCCGCACCTATATCGTGCTCATCAATCACGAAGAACAATACTCTCTCTGGCCACACGGCAAGGCGGTCCCCGACGGTTGGCAAGTGGTAGGCAAAGAAGGATCCAAAGCCGACTGCATGAAATACGTCGACGAAGTATGGACCGACATGCGCCCGCTAAGCTTGCGCAAGAAAATGGAAGAAGCGGCTCAACACTGAGCCGCTTCTCATTTGCGTCGCGTGGTGGCTGCTCGCATCAGCTGCTGTTGTCGACGGCCATCCCGTATTGCGCCTCCCACAGGGACGCATACTTTGCGTTTAATCCGCGCAAGGACTCATGACTGCCACGCTCGAGAACGGTGCCGGCTTCCAGCAAGACGATCTCGTCTGCATGGATTACGGTAGACAACCTGTGTGCGATCACCAGCGTGGTGCTGAAACGCGAAATTTCACGCAGATTGCGCAAAATCTCGCGCTCAGTGCGACTATCCAGCGATGAGGTGGCCTCATCGAAGACGTAAATGAGCGGCTGCTTGATGGCCGCTCGGGCAATCGAAAGCCGCTGCTTCTCTCCACCCGAAAGCTTCACCCCACGTTCGCCAACGCGCGTGTCGTAGCCTTGCGGCAAGGTCATGATGAATTCATGCAGTTGGGCCAGTTTTGCCGCCTGCTCGATTTCCAGCGGGCCGCATCCTGGTTTGCCGAAAGCGATGTTGTAGCCAATGGTGTCATCGAACAGCAGGGTATCTTGAGGCACTACCGCGATGGCCTCTCGCAGTCGCGTCAACGACAGCTGGGACAAAGGAATGCCATCCAACAGGATTCGTCCTGCGTCAGGCTCGATCAGCCTCACGAGCAACCGCACCAGTGTTGATTTGCCTGCACCGCTGGCACCGACTACGCCAAGGGTCTTCCCTGCCGACACCTGGAAACTCACGTGCTTGAGGATGGCCCGATCCGCCGAGTACGCCAGGCACACATCTTCGAATTCCAATCGGCCAGGTCCATCGATCGGGCTGTCGTTTCCGTTGGTCGCCAGTTCCTCGGGCGTCTCGTGCAGCAGTTCAAGCATTTTTTCCAGAAATGCAAAGGCCTGCGACAACTGCTGTGTAGCCATGCCTAGCATTTCCACCGGGCGCACCACCTGCAACATGTAGGCGCTGATCAGCACGAAATCGCCCACGGTCATTGAGCCCTTGTGAGTCTTCCAGGCGGCGTAAAACAAGCTCAAGCCCAGAAAAGCCGCAAATACCGTCGCCACGGCGACACCATTCAGCACTCGGACCCGGAAGAATCTCCGCCACTGGGCTTCCGTGTGGGTTAGTGCATGATCAAATCGCTCCCTTACCACCGGCTCGGCAGCGAAGTATTTGACCGTCTCGTAGTTGAGCAGGCTGTCGGTCATGACCGCATTGGCGTCGATATTGGCGTTGGACACCGCGCGCGCCGGCTCGGCCACGCCTGCCACACCAGCTGCAAAAACGCCGCCGTAGCACACCAGCCCCAAGATGAACATCACAAGGAAGGCAGATTGGTGGAAGTGCACCAGGAAGATCGCCAGCGTTGCGAGTTCCGCAAGCACCGGCAGAAACGTAAAAATTATGTGCTGCATGACGGTCTGGTAGCCCTGCAGCCCATTGTTCATTACCTGGGTGACACCTCCAGTCTGGTGGCTCAAATGGAAACGCAACGGCAGACGCATGATGTGGTCGAACAAACGGCTGCTGATCGTGCGGTATATGCGCCGATCCACTCGCGAGTAGAGAAAGCCGCGCGATTCGGAAATCGTTCGTGTCAACCATTGCGTTACAACGTAGACCCCTACCAGCGTGAACCAGGACAGCGGCGGGGAAGTCCTCGTGGACGTAAATCCATCTACGATCCATTTCATTACCACTGGCGCAAATGCGCTGAGGGCGGCAGATGCAAGCACGAGCGCTACCATCATCGCTAAGCGCAGCTTGACGAACGCGTCCATCTGGGACCAGGCGAGCAAAAAGGTCTCGCGCAGATTGCTTACGTTGCTGCGTAGCTTGGCGCGGTCCACAGGTTTTATGAAGATGGAGCTCATGAGCGATGCCCCCGTTCCTGGAGGAAAAGGTCCCCTCGCCGTGGCGACCCGTTGCATTCACTTATGAATGCTTCTGTGTCGTTAAAGCCCATTCCACGGCCGCTCTGGGTAGCTTTAAGTGCATATGCGGGCAACCGCTCGCTGTTGTTTACGCTACGAACCTCTACGGTATGGAATGCTTTTATTCCGATGCAATCGGGCAGACATCCGTCCAAAGCGCACACCTCTCATAGTTCAGATTAATGCCTGCCAAGCGCACATCACGCGCATGGCGCGCGGCTTTCTTTATACTTGATCCAGCTCTCCCAGGGACTTTGTCCATGCGGACGTAATGGCATGGTGAGGCACTGGTGCGCGCACCTTGGTAGCCAAGGCCGCAGCCAGTTCGGCGATTGTCGGAGAGACAAACAAGGCGCGCACGTCCGCAGTGAATCCCGCTTGCTGCAACCGCTCGATCAACCCCACGGCTAGCAGCGAGTGCCCTCCGAGATCGAAGAAGTTGTCGTGGCGTCCGATGCATTCGCGCCCTAACACCTGCTGTAAGAGACTTCCCGTCAATAGGTTACGAAAAGCCGGTCGCCGACCCGTCATCAAAATCCCCTGCCACGGTTCTACGGCGTTGCTTTAATTGCGCTGGCACCGGGCCAGTCCTCCGATTCGCACAGAAACGGATATACGGCGGTTGCGAATCCCGCGGGGTTGTCGCTCATGACCGCATGTCCTGACGCCGGCACTATTTTCAAGCGGCCATTACGCAGCAGCGTCAAGGTGTGCTCCGCCGACTGCTTGGGCAACATGGCCGAACCGATACCGCGAACGATTAAACTCGGGCAGGTGATCGAGCCGAGCAGATCAGCCAGCTTGGTATCTTTCGGCATTCCTTCGAGCTCCGCTAGTGCCGGATCGCATCTGAGTTCGTAACCACCGTCTTCCCGTCGCCGCATCGCCTGGCCCGCGATGTATTCAAGCACTGCCGGCGAAGCCATCGGACGGCTCAGCTGCAGTTGTTGCGCATACTCTGCGGTCGACCGGTAAGGACGGAATTGGGCGCGAAACCCCGCGCGTATGTGCTCACTCGCCAGTGCGTTCGTGTTGAGGCCGTAATCTACAAGCACCATGGCCTCAACGCGGCCGGGCCATTGTGCGGCCATCCGGATGGCGACATCTGCGCCTAGCGAATGGCCTACAAGGCTGAACCGTTCCAATTTTAGCTCGCCCACCACATGCATCACGTCCGCCAAGTAGGTCTCCAGGGCATAGCGGCCACTGCTATCCCAGCCCGAGCGACCATGACCACGTAGGTCAACCGCGAAAACACGGTATTTCTTGCTCAAATGCGGCGCAAAGTGATCCCACACATAGGCGCCTTCGCCGAAACCATGAATCATCACGCAAGCGTTGCATGCGTCGCCCAGTTGCCGCACATGAAGCAAGGTTCCATCGCTCTGTGAAATGAAATGGGCAGATCGAACGCTCCCTTCTGGAATCACCGTATCGCCTCCTCCATGCCTCTTGGCCAGATTGATTGGCAATGAACCCCCTCTTCTTGCCGACCAAATTCATTACTCTTGCCTCATTACGTTGGACTGACGGTCGTTCAATTGCTGCGCGCATCAGCCTGCGATTTTGGAGCCCGGAACATACAATCACCGCGCGAGTATAATGTTTCGAGAAACCGCTGCACGATCTGCCAGCCTAGTGTGGTGTCCCAAAAGAAACTAAGTCTATCTTATACTGTCCAAAGGCCATCTTTGGCATGGGGCGAGGAAGACGATGGGCCGACCGCAACTTGATCTGAACGTGACCGCGGAAGAGCGGCGTGACCTGGAATCGGTTGCGAGTTCGCGCAGTCTTCCGCATGGGCTGGTCCGCCGCGCGCAGATGATCCTGTGGAGCGATGATGGGCTGACGGTTCGAGAGATCGCACGTCGCACGAAGGTCACGCCGGCGGCCGTTTCGAACTGGCGCAAGCGGTTTCGGGACAGGCGCGTGTCAGGGCTGCATGACGAACTAAAGTCTGGCTGGCCGCGGTCGTTGGACGACGAGCGAATTGCCGAACTGCTCAATGCCGCATTGCTTCGCAAGCCCGCGGCGAGCACGCACTGGACCGTGCGCGGGTTGGCGGATGAAACCGGGGTGGCTAAGAGCTCGGTGCAACGCTACCTGAAGTTGTTTGGCGTTCAGCCCCATCGCAGCAAATCGTTCAAGCTGTCCAACGATCCGTTCTTCATCGAGAAGGTCCGGGACATTGTGGGACTGTATCTGAACCCGCCCGATCGCGCCCTCGTGCTTTGCGTGGACGAGAAAAGTCAGGTGCAGGCTCTGGAACGCACGCAGCCGGTGTTGCCTATGGGGCTGGGCTACGTCGAAGGCGTGACTCACGATTACGTTCGCACGGGACGACGACGCTGTTCGCCGCGCTCGATGTGGCCAACGGCACGGTCATCACACAATGCAAGCCACGCCATCGGCATCAGGAGTTCCTGTCTTTCCTGCGTCACGTCGAGACCGCGGTGCCCGACAACCTTGACTTTCACCTGATCGTCGACAACTACGCGACGCACAAGCATCCGAAGGTGCGCGCGTGGTTGGTTCGGCGCCCGCGCTTCCATCTGCATTTCACCCCGCCCTACAGTTCGTGGCTCAATCAGGTCGAGCGATGGTTCGGGATCATCACCCAACGAGCGATTCGCCGAGGATCCTTCGCCTCGGTCGCCGACTTGCGACGCCGCATCGAGCAGTTCGCTGAGCATTGGAACCAGCATCCGAAACCGTTCTCCTGGACCGCCACGGCCGACTCGATTCTCGAGAAGCTCGCGCGGCTAAGCAAAGCTATTTCTGGGACACCACACTAGCAGGGGAGATTACGATGCCTATAGACTTACGCAGCCTCGATAACCCCTGCCCTGGCACAGGGTTTCTCGCTGTTCGTACTACTGCGCGAGGTCCGGTTACACGAACCCGCCGTGATTGTACGTAATTAGAGTTTAACGCCTATGCCATCTGATTGCTTGAAAGTCACCGTGCCCGATGATGCGAGTGGATTTATCACCAACACCTACTGGCTGAAACTGGGTAACCATGGGCATCCATTACCGCCTGCTTTCACTGTCGCTTTCGATGCGCGCTCCTATGCTCCACCTACCTTCCAGCGCCTGGGGATTCGATGTCCGCTAGAGATCCAGCGTGCCGTTGTGAAGCGACAAGCCGAATACCTTGCCGGGCGTGTCGCTGCGCGCCAAGCGATGACTCATCTTGGCATGAACGTGGCAGAACTCGGCACGGGGCCTTTGAGGCAACCACTGTGGCCTAGGGGAGTGAGCGGAAGCATCACACATACGAACGACATGGCCGCGGCCATTGCCGTTCCGTCCGATATGGCCAGAGGCATTGGCATCGATATTGAACACATCATCGATACTGGAACCGCCGACGCCATTCGCGATACCGTCGTAACGGACGAAGAGCTGGCGATATTCGTCACGAAAGGAGGCTGTGACCCGAACATGCTTCTGACTATCGCCTTCTCCGCGAAGGAAAGCTTCTTCAAAGCTACATCATCGCACGTTGGACGATACTTTGAATTTCATGCCTTACGGTTAACCTGCATCGACTCAACAAGCGGACGCCTGACACTAATGATCGCCGAAACACTGTCCCCAACATTGCGCACAGGTCAAATCTTCGAGGCTTACTTTAGAGTAATTGACGAACGAACGGTGCTGACGAGTTTTTTCTGGTAAGCCCTGAGCCATCTTGTCATCGCTATATGGGCACAGCGCGGATTACATTTTTCCTGATTCCCCACATTACGCATCCAACGTTGCGAGCCGATAGCTCAGCGGTGGCGTCCGCGCAGCGGCGACGATGAGGCGCGGTATCAGGGCGGCCAAGTCGAAGCGGCGATTGAAGCGATAACAGAACTCGGACAGATAGCGCTGCAGGTACTTCGGACGCAGCGCATGGTAGGTGCCGTGCAGCGCATTCTTGACGTTACCCAGCATCGTGTTGACCCACGTGAAGATGGGATGCCCCAGATCGGGGACGCCGCCGCCGGTGGGGATGGCCGTATGCGTGCAATCGGCATCGGTCACTCCCGGAAAACACTTCAACCCGTCGGTGACGACCGCCGTGCCCGGCGCCAGATGGCGTTGGGCCCACGCGGCCAACACCGTTTTGCGAAACCCAGCCACCTTATCCATCCGCATGGCGATGGGGTGCCCATCGGTGGTGCACTGCACCGCCGCTACAAACGGTGTCTTGCCAGGGCTGCCGCGGCCCACGCCGCCGCCATGGCATTCGCCGCCCCAATACGCATCGTCCATCATCACAATGCCGCCTAGGAGCTGCTCGCTGTCGCGCTCGACCATCGCCTGCATCAGCTTGTGCTTGAGCAGCCACGCCGTGTTGTACGACACGCCCAGCTGCCGACGCAGCGCCAGTGCCGAGATGCCATTCTTGTGCTGGGTCAGCAGGTAGATCGCCAGAAACCACGTGCGCAGCGGCAGCCTGGTCTCGGCGAACAGCGTGCCGCTGGTCAGCTACACTTGCTGCTTGCAGCGATTGCACTGATTCACGTCGCGACGCTTGAGGTGACAATGGCGCGTATGACCACAGCCTTGGCAGCGCCATCCCTTGGGCCAGCGCGCCTTTACCAGCGCCTCGCGGCACTGCTGCTCGCTGCCGTAACGGTCAAGAAAGGCCATCAGACTCAGGCCAGATTGGAACTGGACTGGATTCTTGGCTGCCATGGGACTTCCTCCTTCTCATCAGGAGGTTGCAGCGTCTACCCGCGACGTATCAGGGGATGCGACTGGTGGGGAATCAGGACATTTTTTGGTGCAGGTCTTCAATCACCGGTTCGTTGGTGTCGGTGTCGTACACCAGAAACTTGCCGTTTTCGCTTCGCACTTCAAGCATCACCGAACTCCTGCGGTTTGAAGGTGCCCCGGTCGTCGGTTCCACCTGACGTTGCAGCGTCGGCTACCGCCTGACACCTGTCGGTTCGGGCCAGACTTCCGGGGAATCCCGATGATGAGCCAAAATGTCAGGTGGAACCGACGAGCGAGGCACTCTCTCTGGAGCCGGAGCACATAGTCGCTTAGTGGGCCAAGAGCTGTAGAGGAATTCCGCTTGCCACGTCCGAACAATCTGCGCTCAGGCATGGTATTGAGGATCAGGAAATCGCATCGCCAGACCCGCGATAATGCTCCCTAATAACCACCCTGTGGCTCACTTCTCGCTGCCTTGCCCCACCCCCGATAACGCACCCTAATCGACAGCGGACATGCACGCGGCGGACCTGCACGCGTTGCCTCAGAATGAGCGGGGGTGACCACGCGAAAGCGCTGAGCCCGTGTTTTGCCAGCGGCAAAGCGACTGCTCTGCCGTCTCAGGTCCCATAGAACTGGATGCCGTGGTGGCAAAGCGCCGGCAACGTAGCATCGGGTGCGACGCAGGTCATGGTGAGGGGGAGCTCCAAGGGTGGTGACAAGGAGCTCAGTTCCAGTGTCGTGAGCTGCACCAAGCGTTCATCGTTTCCCTTCGTCACCACGAGGGTCAGTAACAGGAAAACGTCCGAATCGTCTGCCCCACGGTGTACCTCGACCAGATAGCCGGCTCGGACCGCAGGCTCACGCGCACACAGATCGCGCAGCGCCAGGATCAAGGCATCCGTTGGTACCGATGGTAGGCACACACCAACCTGCTCGTCCCCCTTCATTGTTTCCCGGGTAAAGTAGCCAAGAGGTCGCCCGTCCAAGAGCGCATTGATTTCGGGCGGATAGAGCGTCACTTGATCCACGTTGGGATTGAGCATCAGCGTAGCGCCTCGAGTCAGCTCAAAGAGCCGGCGGCCGGTCATTGCCACAATCCCGAACTTCCCCGCCGCCGCCGTTTCGGCTTGATCCCGGTCACTGAAAATTGGCAGCGCCGTCTGCCCGTTGTCAGGCCGAACGAACTGGACGAACCGGATCCGATCAGCGGGTGCTGGTTCGACCGGAACGTGTGCGTACACGGTGCAGTTCAAGAGCGCCTTTAAGAACGCTTCTTCGGCATCCCTTGCCAGGGCGGGATCCGCAGGCTTCCTCGCAGCTTCCAACAATGCCTCGAGCTGGGGCCTTGTCACCTTTGCCACCTGCGACATTTGCACTGTGCTACCACCACTGCGCTATCGGGACCCGCTGACCAGGCAGTGTTGGCTTGCTCATGAGTCATCGACCTATTCATGTGCCGCACCTCCTGACCCGATGGGCCGGGCCAAATCCAATGCATCCTCTGACACAGGAACCTCCCAGTAGTCGTCACCGAGGCGGCTGGTCCATAGGAAGGTGCTGGCAAAGGTGCTCATGGGGACTGACGAGTGGCGGCTGAACTGCTTGACGGGTCGTCCGCCGAAGTTCGCACGATCAGCGTTCATGCAGATTGAATTGACGAGTTCGCGCTCTGCCGTGCCGGCAGACCCCGCACCGTTTCGCATAAACCAGGAGGCCAAATGCTTGGCCGCTGACCACATCAATGCGCACCCCTGACCGATCGATTGTTGAGCCAGGATCGTTGGCAGAACAGCTGCGGCAGGCCTCGCCAGTGCCGGGTTGAGATTGTGTGCTGCCAGAGCGTACTCACCGAATGCCAAGCACTCCCCAATGGCCAGCGACTCCCACGTCTGCAAAATGACTTCGCGTGAGCGAGCTGTCGACTCGAACGAATCCATGCTGGCACGGAGCTGGTGCGGCAGGCTGCCCCGAGTCGCTTCATTCCAGACAATAATCCAGTCGGAGTCTTCAAGGCTTGCATCTTCACCCCATGGCGCCTCGCTGACCGCATCGTCGAGCCGGCGGCGCGAGGCGATCGGTGCCAGAACTCCGGCCTCCAACAGGGTTGACAGAATCAGGTGTCGCAGCGCGCGGTGAGGCGCGAGGCGCGACCCAAAACCGGGACGCGCGCGCACGTGCCTGAAACCAGCGTCGGCACCGGCTTGAATTACCGCCAGGAACGCCATGCCGCCGAACACGCCGAGGTCTTCCACCCTGAATGAGGGTGGCTCCGCGCCTGGATGTTCCGGCACCGCAGCGGCTACAAACACGGGCTGATACCTTGATAAGCCGATTTTGGACTATCCCGAATCGGACTTTAGCGTGCCTAGCCAACTACCGGCAAGTTTATGGCCCGCTCGACTCACCACCCGAACTACCAGACGTTACTTACGTTGCTCCGCGACCTGAGGGAACGCGCGGGCGTCACCCAGCTTGCCTTGGCCGACAGCCTTGGCAACACGCAGACGTTCATATCGAAGGTCGAACGAGGCGAACGCCGGATTGACGTTGTCGAGTTCATTGAGATCTGTGACGCGCTGGGCGCAGACCCGGCCGCAACTTTTCGTGAGTATCTTCAACGCCGCTCTTTACTTGGAAAGAAAAGCAGCAAGATGACGCGTCGGACATCGAGTTGAGATGCGCGGGAAGGTGATCTGACTCGCCGTGTATTCACCAGCGTGGCCGAACGCCTTGATTCGGATCTAAATCCACCGATGATGGCACCGATGTAGTAAGCCACGTTGATCGCGCGACTGACTTGCTTACCCTTGATGACCGTGTGGGGGCGTTTCCTCGAAACAAATCTCCCGCAAGCATCATTTGAATTTGCGGGGCAGTCCTGAGCCTTGTTCTTTACACTGCATGGGTGGGCGAACGTACGGCTGCAGAGGTTCCACGTCTTCCAATAGAGGTACGGGCCGCGGCAAAAGCTGGTGCGAACTTCTTTGGGTGTAATCGCCGGTAATGTGAATGATCCAGGGCGGCGCATCTGGCCAAGATTTAGGATTCGACATCTCCGAACGAAACGCATCCCAGTCGATCGCGACGTGGGCGGGAAACCAGCGGATACCGATCATCATCCCCTCGATGCACTGCAGCATTAGGTCGATGTCGGGGCGCACCCATTTGAGCCTGGATACGGATGGCAATGTCACATACAGATCGCGCGCGTACCGTGCGACACGATGAAAGTCTGAACAGGCTACTGATTCGCGGAGCAGGGTCAGTATCGCCAAAAAGCCGGGAAAGTCGCCACGGAGGGTGTCCTAGATTTTGTGTAAACGGGCCACAGGCGGGAAACTGCCCTTTGACCCGGAGACACCATGAGCTCACGCAAGCACGAGGTACCCGACGAGCTGCTCAGCAGCCTGTTGGCCAACTAC
>JBAZRB010000019.1:0-101510 GCA_041663105.1 Rhodanobacter sp. | reverse complement strand
GGGCCAAAGGGTGGAGCGTCAGGGCCATCGTTCGGTTCTCAGTTCGGTGATCAGTTGCCTCATCGCATCACGGGCAGCGGCAAAACGCCAGAGACGCAGCTTGATAGGATCACATGGGACCTGACACGTAGGTGGCCCAACCAAGCACAGCAAGCAGCAATGAAAAACAATGACGGCCGGCATACCCAATGGCATACCAGCCGTCATGTCTTGCTAATAAGTTACTTTAAATCAATAACTTACATTACTTCATTGGCGGAGAGAGTGGGATTCGAACCCACGGTAGGCTCGCACCTACGGCAGTTTTCAAGACTGCTGCCTTAAACCACTCGGCCATCTCTCCAGAACTCGTTGTCCTGCGCAAGGCGCGTGTGACGCGCCACTACGGCAGTTTTGCTACGGGCATCCTGCCCTCCACCCCTTTGGGGCCAGCGGCTGCGCCGCTGTCCGCTTCGGCTTCCTGCCTCCGCGTCAAGCTCCTGCTGCCTTAAACCACTCGGCCATCTCTCCATAACTCGGTTGTCTGCTGCAAGTCGCGCTACGCGCGCCACTACGGCAGTATCACTACGGACAATCTGCCCTTCCCCCTCGCCAGCCAGCCACACCGCCGTCGGGCTGCGCAGTTTATCAGGAACCTTGCGGTGGGCGAACGTTGCTGCCTTTTTTGGACAGCGCGACAAGGCTGCCGAGCAGGATCGCTACGGGGATCAGGCCGCCGGCGATCGGCAGCAACAGCGCGGGTTCGCGCAGCACCATCGGCACCAGCTGGGTGGCGCTGGCGTAGGCGATCACGCCGATGCGCCAGCGGCGGCGATGCGGGGCGAACCAGAAGCTGGCGGTGAGCAGGGCCACGGCCACGCACGACAGCACGAAGTCGACCGGATGCATCGGCCACCACACGGCGAAGACCAGACGGCTGCCGATGAAGGCCAGCAAGGTGCTGATCAGAACCAGGCTGGTGACGCGCTCGACCTTGGCCCAGGAACCGGCCACCGGTGTTGGCGCGTTCATGCGAGGCGCTCCAGCCCGCCCATGTACGGGCGCAGCACGTGGGGTACGGTGATGGTGCCGTCGTCGTTCTGGTAGTTCTCCATCACCGCGATGAGGGTGCGGCCGACGGCGAGGCCGGAGCCGTTCAAGGTGTGCACCAGTTCGGGCTTGCCGGTGTCGGCATTGCGCACGCGGGCCTGCAGGCGGCGGGCCTGGAAGTCTTCGCAGTTGGAGCAGCTGGAGATCTCGCGATAGGTCTGCTGGCTGGGCAGCCACACTTCGAGGTCATAGGTCTTGGTCGACTGGAAGCCCATGTCGCCGGTGCACAGCAGCAGCTTGCGGTACGGCAGCTCGAGTTTCTTCAGCACGGTTTCGGCGTGGCCGACCATTTCCTCCAGTTGCGCGTAGGAGTCTTCGGCGCGGGCGACCTGGACCATCTCGACTTTCTCGAACTGGTGCTGGCGGATCATGCCGCGGGTGTCGCGGCCGTAGCTGCCGGCTTCGGCGCGGAAGCACAGCGAGTGCGCGGTGAAGCGCAGCGGCAGTGCGTCGGCGTCCTGGATGGTGTCGCGCACCAGGTTGGTCAGCGAGACTTCGGCGGTGGGAATCAGATAGCGCTTGGTGTCGCCGACCTGGGTGGAGAACAGGTCTTCCTCGAACTTCGGCAGCTGGCTGGTGCCGTACATGCTGTCGCTGTTGACCAGCACCGGCACGTTGCATTCGAGGTAGCCGTGCTCGCGGGTGTGCAGGTCGAGCATGAACTGACCGAGCGCGCGGTGCAGATGCGCCAGCTGGCCGCGCAATACGGTGAAGCGTGCACCGGAGAGCTTGGCGCCAGCGTCGCCGTCGAGCCAGCCATGACGCTCGCCGAGCACGACATGATCCTTCACCTCGAACGCAAACTCGCGCGGTGCGCCCCAGCGGCTGACTTCATGGTTATCCCCTTCGTCCTCGCCCAGCGGCACGGACTCATGCGGGATATTGGGAATGCTCAGCGCGATCTCGGCGAGCCCGGCCTGGGCCTCGGCCAGTGCCTGCTCGTTGGCCTTGAGCTTGTCGGCGAGTCCGGCCACTTCGGCCATCAGCGCGGCCACATCTTCGCCTTTGGCCTTGGCCTGGCCGATCGCCTTGGAACGCGTATTGCGCAGGTTCTGCAACTCCTGCGTCTCCATCGCCAACTGCTTGCGCGAACTCTCCAGGGTCTCGATGGTGGCTATGTCGAGCGTGTAGCCACGGGTGTCCTTGAGGCGTGCGGCAGTTTCAGCGAGGCGCGAACGCAGCAGTGCGGGATCCAGCATGATCGAGTCCAGTTCAAGGCTTGAACCGGGAATTATCGCTGCCGGGCGGCGATTGCCGCAATGAATACCCGGTGGCCTGTGGCGGCCACCCGCTGACACGCCACCATCAAGGCGACGGCGTGCGCTCGCCGCGACCCAGCCACCAGGCCATCGCGGCACCGGCGATCAACCAGCCGATCAATTGCTCGGTCAGTGCGGCCAGGGTGAAATCGAGCGGGAAGCGATACCAGTTCCAGTACGGCAGCATGCTGCTGAGCCAGGCAAACACGGCCGCGGCCGCAGCGATCGCCAGGCGCCGCCGAAAGCCAAGCCCGCCCAGCCCCATCACGAAGGCCAGCGCCAGCCCGGCCAGGGTATCGCTTGCCCATTGCCGGCCGATCTGCGGTCCCATCATGGTCATGTCGGTGCCTTGCGGCTGATAGACGACCCAGGCGTAGGGCGAGCGCACCGCCTTCAGTGAATAGCTCAGCACCTCGTTCGGGTCATTCTTTTTTTTCGGGTCCAGCGCGGGCAGCACATACACGCCAGCCTGCGTGCCGAGGCCTGCCTGCAAACCCGCCAGCGCGGCGTTTTCGTTGAGCGGCTGCCGGAAACCCGCCTCGCCGAAGCCCAGCGCCATGTGCGCGGTGACGCCCCAGAGGAACATCACGATGCCGCCGATCAAGCCTGCCACTAGTACGCGCATGGTCTGTCCCTTCTCTGATGACGATGCAATCTATGCCGCATCGTGTGGCACAGGCAAGGGCGGACGCGGCAGCGACCGATGCCTGCTCCGTGGTGGCGAGGGTGAGCGTCCGGGCCTGGCATGCGCATAATGGTCGGAACCTGCCCGTCCACCTGCCACGAAAGGACCACCCGCATGAATGCAGCGATCGATCGTTCCGCCCCCCGAAATGCGTTGCGACGATGGTCGCTGGCGGTGGCATGGACCAGCATCACGCTCGGGGCGCTGGCGGTGCTTGCAGTGGTGCTGCCCGGGCCGGTCTATCGCTACGGACTCATCGGTTTGGGCGGCGCCTTCGGCACGATCCGCATCGGTGCGATGGGCGGTATCGTCGCGGTGGCCATTTCACTGGCTGCGATCGCGCTGACCCTGCTCGCACGCCATCGACGCTACGCGCTTTATGCGATCTTCGGCCTGCTGCTGGGCCTCTTCGCCTTCGTGCCACCGTGGCTGCTGGTCAGAAAGGCCGGCTCGCTGCCGGCGATTCACGACATCAGCACCGATACGGTCGACCCACCCCAGTTTCAGGCCATTCTGCCCTTGCGCGCGAAGGCGCCCAATTCGCCGGTCTACGGCGGTGCCGCGGTGGCCGCCAAACAGCATCAGGCCTACCCCGATATCCAGCCGCTGCATCTGGCGCAAGCCACCGCCAGGGTGATGGCCGCCGCGCGCGCGGTTGCGCTGGCTACGGGGTGGCAGATCGTGGCGGAGCAAGCCGATGCCGGGCGACTGGAAGCCACCGCGACCACGCACTGGTTCGGCTTCAAGGATGACGTCGTCATCAGGGTGCGCCCGGAGGGCAACGGATCGCTTCTGGATATCCGCTCGGAGTCGCGTCTGGGCGGTAGCGATGTGGGCGCCAATGCGGCACGCATCCGCCGCTTTACCGCACAACTGCAGCATCGGCTTGGTCGCGCCGCAAGCTGATCGGAACCCGGTCGCCCCCGCATTGGCCGGGGGATGCTCATGAGCGCCAAAGTCCGAGCAACGGCTAGGCCGGATTGCGCCGCGCGCGGCTGCGGCTGATGCGCAAGGCGTCGAGCTTTTCCTTGAGCTGGGTTTCCAGCCCGCGCTCGACCGGTTCGTAGAACACGGTGCCGACCAGTGCATCGGGCAGGCATTGCTGATCCAGCGCGATGCCGCCTTCGGCATCGTGGTCGTACTGGTAGCCCTTGCCGTAGCCCAGGCCTTTCATCAATTTGGTTGGGGCATTGCGCAGGTGCATCGGCACCTCCAGCGTGCCGCCCTCGCGGATCGCGGCGCGCGCCTTGTTGTGGGCGACGTAGGCAGCGTTGCTCTTGGGCGAAATCGCCAGCCAGATCGCCACCTGGGCCAACCCGAGCTCGCCTTCGGGGCTGCCCAGGCGCTCATAGGTGTCCCACGCATCGAGCGCCATGCGCCAGGCGCGCGGCTCGGCCAGGCCGACATCCTCCACCGCCATGCGGGTCATGCGCCGGGCCAGGTACAGCGGGTCGACGCCGCCATCGAGCATGCGGCACAACCAGTACACCGCCGCGTCCGGGTCGGACGAGCGCACCGACTTGTGCAACGCCGAAATCTGGTCGTAGAACTGCTCGCCCTGCTTGTCGAAGCGACGGGTGCGATCGGCCAGCACCTGGCTGAGCGTGCTGTCGTCGATGGTCTGGTCGTGGGCCAGCTCGGCGGCGATTTCCAGCAGGGTCAGCGCACGGCGCACGTCGCCATCGGCGGCCTGGGCGATCGAGTCCAGCGCGGCATCGTTGATGCGCAATTGCAGCTCGCCCAGGCCTCGCTCGGTATCGGCCAGCGCCCGTCTCAGCGCGGCCACGATGTCGCCGGTGGAGAGCGCATCCAGCACGTGCACGCGGCAACGGGACAACAGCGCGGAGTTCAGCTCGAACGAGGGGTTTTCGGTGGTGGCACCGATGAAGATGATCACGCCCTTTTCGATATGCGGCAGGAACGCATCCTGCTGGGTCTTGTTGAAGCGGTGCACCTCGTCGACGAACAACACGGTGCGCCGGCCCTGCGCGAAATTCACCTCGGCCTCGGCCAGCGCCTTGCGCACGTCCGGCAGGCCGGACAGCACGGCCGAGATCGCCCGGAAATCCGCATCGGCGTAACGCGCGACCAGCAGGGCCAGCGTGGTCTTTCCGCAACCGGGCGGGCCCCACAGCACCATCGAGTGGATCTTGCCTGCCTCCAATGCACGGCGCAGCGCCTTGTCGGGAGCGATCAGCCGCTGTTGGCCGACAATCTCGTCGAGGCTGCGCGGGCGCATCCGCTCGGCCAGCGGCTTGAGCGCGTCGGATTCGGCGAAAAGACCGGGTTCGGGCGGCATGTTGGAACGGGGCATCAGCGCATGATACGACATGGCCCTGCCGCGGGCAGAGGCATTTGGCCAACCCCGGTTGTCCGCTATCATCAACGGACGACGCAGTCGCGATCCGCGATTCATCGCTGGGGCCCTCCGCAAGTGAACCTGAAGACACACAACGCTTCCATGGCGCCCGCTGCCATGTGCCTAGACGCCCCCTGCAGCAGGCAGCGCGTGGCATGACGGTGCGGCACGGCCGGATCGGTGTGCGCAAGGTTGTTCTGACCTGTTTGCTGATGCTGCTGGCCGGCTTGGGCAGCGGCCACGCCAGCGGCAACACCCCGCGCGACCCGTGGGCCCCGTTCGACAGCCCGTGGTTCGACAAGGTGTCCAGCACCGAAGGCATGCCACCGTCGATCGTCACCGCGCTGGCGCAGGATCACCGCGGCCTGATCTGGGTTGGCACCATGGTCGGCCTGGCCCGCTATGACGGCTACCGCACCCAGGTATTCGACAGCCGCGGCGCCGACGGCAAGAGCCTGCCTGACGCCTATGTGCGCTGCCTGCTCGCCCTGCCGGATCGCGGCCTGCTGATCGGCACCAACGCCGGCGGGCTGGTTCGCTTTGATCCCGGTAGCGCGCGCTTTCAGGCCTACCCGGTCGGCAAGGGCGGCACCTCGGCCAGAAAAATCTACGGGCTCGCCGACGACCATACCGGCGGCGTCTGGATTGCCACCGACGAGGGGCTTGATCACCTCGACCTGCGCAGCGACCAGATCACCCAGCTGAAGACCGGCGGAGACACCGTCCCGCGCAATTTCAGCGTGCTGCAGGATCGCGCCGGAAACCTCTGGCTGGGCAACGACAACGGGCTCTTTGTGCGGTACGCGGGCAGCAACGCCTTTGTGCGGCCCGAGCGGCCCGCGGGCGTCGTGGCCACGGTACTGAACAACCAGATCTGGGCGATCAACGAGGACGACGCCGGCCGCGTGTGGGCCGGCAGTGGCCAGGCCGGCGCGGTCTACCGCGACGCCGATGGCAGCTGGCATGCGGTGCCCGGCTTCAGCGGCTATCTGCATGGCAGCCAGCAGGCCACCGTGCGCGATTTCATGCCACTGGCCAACGGCAGCATGTGGATCGCGACCGACGGCAACGGGGTGCTGAGCTATGCACCCGGCGACGCGCAGGTGCGCACCATCGAGCACGACGCGGCGATCGCCTCATCCCTGCCGGGTGATTCGGTGCGCGACCTGCTGCAGGACCGTTCCGGCAATATCTGGGCGGCTACCGACCTCGGCGTCGCCAGCACCAATCCGAATGCGCGCACGGCGTTTTCGGTGCTGCCCTCGCCACTGACGCAAAACACACTCAGCGAAAGCAGCGTGCGCGCCGTCTATGTCGATACGCGCGGACTGATCTGGTTGGGCCTGGGCTCGGGCCGCATCGACATGATCGACCTGCATGCAGGCCACATGACGCACATGCAGCTCGGTGGCAGCCAGATCCATCGAGACGTGCAGGCCTTTGTCGAGAGCGGGGACGGCGCGATCTGGGTCGGCACCCAGGGTCTGGCCAGGATCGACCCGAAAACCCTGAAGATCCACTCGTCCATGGTGCCTGCACTGGAAAACATTCCCGTGCTCACCTTGCAGCGTGACGGCGCGCGCCTGCTGGTCGGTACCTACGATGGCATATACCGCTATGACATCCGCACGCATGCGCTCGATCACATCCGGCACGACCCGAAAGATCCCGGCAGCCTGGTCAGCGACACCATCAGGCAGATCACCCGCATTGGTGACTCGTGGTGGTACGGCACTACCCAAGGCGTCAGCATCGCCAGCAACTCGCGTGCAAAACGCGGCTTTCGCAATCTCACCCATCGCGCCAACGACCCATCGAGCCTGCCGCAGGATTACGTCAGCTCGGTGATGCTGGATGCGCGGCAACGACTGTGGATCAGCAGCTTCGGCGGTGTGGCCACCACCGGCCATTTCGTCGCAGACGCCAGATGGCACTTCAGCAGCATCGGCGTAAGCCAGGGGCTGCGCAGCGACAAGGTCAGCAGCATGCTGGGCGACGATCCAGGCAACATCTGGGTCGGCACCTCCAATGGCGTGTCCAGGATCAAGGGCGATACGCTTGCCGTATCCAACCTCGGCCCCCGCGACGGCCTGCACATTCCGAGCTATCTCTACGCAGGTGCCGCCGCGCGCGCGCCTGGCGGCGAGCTGCTGTTTGGCGGACTGGGCGGCCTGACCGTGATCCGGCCCCAGTGGAAACCACCAGCGATCGCTCTCGCGCCGCTGGTGGTCACCAATGCAGTGGTGAACGAGAGCACCCTGCCGTTCGGGCAACTTCCACGTGACGGCGAAGCCATTCGCCTGAACCAGCACAGTCGCAACCTCCGACTGGATTTCGCCCTGCTCGACTACCAGGTGCCGAAGCAGACTGCCTACAGCTACCGGATGGAAGGCCTGGACGAGAACTGGATCGAGCTGCCGGTCGGCACCATGCCCAGCGCCAACTACACCAACCTGCCACACGGTGAATACCGGCTGCACCTGCGTGCCACCACCCAGGGCATGCACCCGCGAACGGTCGAAACCGTCCTGCCGGTCGAAGTGGAGCCGCGCTGGTATGAAACCTTGCTGAGCAAGATCATCGCGGTGTTGCTGCTGATCGGCTTCGTGATACTGCTGGTGCACCTGCGCACGCTGTACCTGCGCCGCCAGGCCAAGCAGCTGCAGCGGCAGATCGACGAACAGACGCGCGACCTGCGCGCCGCCAACCGCCGCCTCGACGAGCTCGCTGCCACCGACGGACTCACCGGTGCCTACAACCGCCGCCGCTTTCTGGAACTGGCCGCGCAACAGCATGCGCAGGCGAGCGAGGGCGCAATCTGCATCGCGCTGTTCGATCTGGACCGGTTCAAGCAGATCAATGACACGTATGGCCACCTGGCCGGCGATGCGGTCATCCGCACCACCATCGAGGTCGTCAGGCAGCACACCCGCCAGCACGACCTGGTCGGCCGTTACGGTGGCGAGGAGTTTGTGGTGTGCCTGCCGGAAACCAATTTGCAGCAGGCCATGGAAACCGCCGAGCGAATTCGTGCAGCGCTGGCGCGAACCTCGGTGCTGCACGAGGGGAAAACCATCTCGGTCACGGTCAGCATCGGCGTGGCAGCGCTGCGGACGGGCGAATCACTCGAACAATGGCTGTCCCGCGCCGACGGCGCCATGTACGAAGCCAAGCGCAGCGGCCGCAATGGCTGTGCTGCCGCCTGATTGATGCAACCGCTCAATACGGCATCCTGCACGTTGCACGTTTATCAGCCGCGACGGCTTCGTCCGGGATCCTGATTGCTGACCTCTGTACGCGTGCCAGCCTGACGACCGCGTTGTCCAGCTCGATGCAGGTCACCTCGGGCTGATCAACAACGCCCTTATCTGCCTGCCCGGTATCTCGGCCACATGCCTCGCCGCGGCGCGGCGTCCAGTCGCCTTGCCCGGCCCATCAGCACGGCCGTCGCACCAGCCGTGGCGCTTGCACCAGTCAGCGCGTCCGTGGGACTTTGGCGGCAGGCAAGGCCTTTTCAGCGAGGTTGTACTCGCTTTGCCAGGAGTGCCCGGACTTCTGCTCGATATAGTCCCGGATCAGCTGCCGCACCACCTGCGACGGCGTGGTGTCTTCTCCCGCACACAAGCGCTCGAACACCGCCTTCTTGCGTGGATCGATCAGGATAGTCAGACGCGCCGTGCGATTTTCTGTTGGCATGCAAGTATCATCAGTCGTACACTGGACGCTCATTCTATGATAATAAAATTATCATGACAAACGTTCAGGCGGTGCCGCGCAACCGCCGCTCAACCAGCGACCTGCCCGAGTCCACGACATGAACGTGGTCAGTGCACTGACCACAACCACGCCACTGACGGCGTTGCTGGTTCTGGTTTCCGCGTGGTTGCTGATTGGTGCACTCGGCCTGATCCAGCCCAATCGCATCGGCTGGGTCGCACGCACACTATTTCCGCTGGGTGCACTGATAGCGCTCGGCATGGCCGGCATGGGCGCGATGTCCCTGACCACAGGCTTTGTCGCGCAGAGCAGCGCGCTTGCCCTCGGGCTGCCAGACATGCCGTTTCATGTACGTCTGGATGCCCTGTCAGGCTTCTTTTTGCTGCTGCTTGGAAGTGCGGGAGCCGGCATTTCGGTTTTCGCCGCCGGCTACTTCCGGCAGGGTGAAGGCACGGCGCCGGGGCTGCTGTGCCTGCAATACCACGTGTTTCTGGCCAGCATGGCGATGGTGGTACTGGCCGATGACGCCTATCTGTTCATGGTGGCGTGGGAAACCATGGCGCTGAGTTCGTATTTCCTGGTGGTGACGCAACACCGCATTCCCGAGATCCGCCGCGCCGGCTTTCTGTATCTGCTGATGGCACACGTCGGCGCGCTTGGCATCCTGCTGAGCTTCGGTGTGCTGCAAGGTGGCAGTTGGCAGATGACCTTCGATGCGATGCGTGCGGCCCATCTCACGCCGGCCTGGGCCAGCGCGGCTTTTGCACTGGCCTTGTTCGGCTTCGGCGCCAAGGCCGGCCTGGTGCCGCTGCATGTCTGGCTGCCCGAAGCGCACCCGGCCGCGCCATCCCCGGTGTCGGCCATGATGAGCGGGCTGATGCTCAAGGTCGGGGTTTACGGGCTGCTGCGGGTCAGCTGGGATCTGCTGCATGCCGGTCCGTGGTGGTGGGGTTTGCTGACCCTCGGTCTGGGCCTGGGCACGGCGCTCTACGGCGCGATTTTCGCCGCGGTGCAGACGGACATGAAGCGTCTGCTGGCGTATTCCTCGATCGAGAATATCGGGCTGATCTTCGCCGGCATTGGCCTGGCCCTGTTGTGCCGCAGCTTCGACATGCGCCTGCTCGCTGCCCTGGCGCTGGCGGCGGCCCTGATCCACGCGTTCAACCATGCGTTCTTCAAGAGCCTGCTGTTCCTGGTCACCGGCTCGGTCATGCATGCCACCGGCGAGCGCAGTCTGGGCAAGCTCGGTGGACTGATCCGGTATATGCCGTGGGTGGCTGCACTGGCGCTGATCGGCTCGCTGGCCATCGCCGGACTGCCGCCACTGAACGGGTTTGTGTCCGAGTGGCTGCTGCTGCAGGCCTTTCTGCAGACACCACGGATTCCGCATGCCTTTCTCAACATGATCGTGCCGCTGGGCGTGGCGCTGGTGGCGCTGACGGCAGCGTTGGCCGGCTATGTGATGGTCAAATTCTATGGCGTGATCTTCCTGGGTCAGCCACGCGAGCAGGCTCTTGGGAAAGCACATGACGCGGGCTGGCTGGAGCGGCTGGGCCTGAGCTGGCTGGCGCTCGGTTGCGTCCTGATCGGCGTATTTCCGCAGGTCGCGCTGGATGTGGTGGGCCGCATCACCCTGCAACTGGTCGGCACGACCGTGCAGCGCGGACCGTCACCCTGGTGGATGACGCCGATCACATCGAGCCAGACCTCCTACAGCGGCTTGTGGTTGTGGGTCGGCCTGCTGCTCGTGATCGGCGCCACCTTTGTACTGGTGCGGCGCGTCTACCATGGCCGCGTGCGCCGCACGCCACCCTGGGACTGCGGCTACCCGTGGCAGACCCCGCGCATGCAGGATTCCTCCGAAGGCTTCGGTCAGCCGATCCGCCACCTGTTTGGCCCGGTGTTCCGGATGCAGCGCGAACTGCCCAAGCCGTCGGATTCAAAGCCCAATTACCGCGTGCTTGTGCAGGAACACCTTTGGCATCAGCTATACCTGCCGCTGGCCCGGTTGGTGCAGCGCACCGCTGAACGAGTGACGATCCTGCAGGGCGGGCGTCTGTCCACCTATCTGCTGTACAGCTTCATGACCCTGATCCTGCTGCTGGTGTGGGTGCTATGAACGCCATCGCCTACGTCTGGCAGGTGAGTGAGTGCCTTCTGGCGATCGCCCTCGCGCCATTGTTCGCCGGCTGGGTCGGGCAATGCCGCGCCTGGCTGCAGAACCGGTCTGCACCGCCGCTGTGGCAGCCCTACCGGGTATTGCGCAAGCTGTTCCACAAGGACGCTGCGCTGGCGACCCACGCGTCTTGGTTGTTTCGCCTGGCGCCTTACGTGGTGTTTTCCACTATGGTGGTGGCGGCAGCGATCATTCCCTCCGTGACCACCGACCTGCCGCTGGCCCGCGTTGCCGACGCGATTGCGCTGGTCGGCCTGTTCGCGACCGGCCGCGTCTTCATCGCGCTGGCAGCGATGGACATCGGCACCGCCTTTGGCAGCATGGGTGCGCGGCGCGAAATGATGATCGGCTTTCTGGCCGAACCCGCCCTGCTGATGGTGCTGTTCAGCGCCTTCATGACCCATGGCAGCACGGCCTTGCCCGAGATGGTGGAGGGCTTGCTCAGCCAGCCGCATATCGTGCTGCATCCGAGCCTGTTTTTTGCCGGCGTCGCCTTCGTGATGGTGCTGCTTGCCGAAAACGCCCGCTTGCCGGTCGACAACCCGGCGACCCATCTCGAACTGACGATGATCCATGAGGCGATGATCCTGGAGTATTCGGCGCGCCACCTGGCCCTGCTGGAGTGGGCCTCGTGGCTGAAACTGTTCAACTACGCCTGCATCGGCTTCGCGTTGTTCGTGCCGTGGGGTATCGCCCTGCATGGCGTCGGCGTCGGTCTGCTGACCCTCGCCATCGCCGCGTTGCTGGTGAAACTCGTCGTCGCCGGCGCTGCACTGGCCCTGTTCGAGACCCTTTCGGCCAAATTGCGGCTGTTTCGTGCACCGGAATTTCTGACCATGGCCTTCCTGCTCGCCGTGCTCGGCCTGCTCGTCTACCTGTTACTGGGAGCGTGAGCCGATGCCCCCCGTAAATCTGGCCACCCAGGTCGTGCAGATGCTGGCCGGCGCCTTGCTGCTGATTTCGTTCGCCATGCTGGCCGAACGGCGCAGTCGCCGGCTGCTGTTCCTGCTGGTCTGGCAGGGCGTGGTGCTGGTGGCTTCGACGGTGCTTGTGGCTGCCTCGGCCCATCTGACTCACCTGTACTACTCGGCCGCACTGACCCTGCTGCTGAAGGTGTGCGTGTTGCCGCTGGTGCTGTTCCGGCTGATGCGCAAGCTCGGCATCGAACGCGACAACGAGCCACTGGTCAACGTACCGACGCTGATGCTGGTCGGCTTGTGCCTGGTGATTTTCTCGTTCGGCCTGGCGCAACCGGTCAGCGCGCTGGCCACCACTGTGCTGCGCAAGACGCTGGGGATCGCGATCGCCGTCATCCTGCTGTCATTCCTGATGATCCTGGCCCGCCGCAAGGCCTTTACCCAGGTGATCGGCTTCCTGTCGCTGGAGAACGGGCTGTTCTTTGCCGCCACCACGACGACGTACGGCATGCCGATGGTGGTGGAACTGGGCATGGCGCTGGATCTGCTGGTAGCCGTATTCATCTTCGGGATCTTCTTCTTCCATATCCGGGAGCAGTTCGACAGCCTGGATCTCGACCAACTCGAATCTCTGAAGGAGGACTGACGTGGAGATTCTGTGGGTCCTTGGGTTTCCCCTGCTCGGCGCGGCCTTGCTCGCCATGGTGGGAGCGAAGCGCTACGCCCCCGAGGTCAGCGTGGCGACCAGCCTGGCCACCCTGCTGGCGGCCGCCCTGCTGGTGCTGCGGATCATCCGGCACGGACCGATGACGGCCTGGAACGAAGAGTTTTTCATCGACCCGTTCAACGTCTTCCTGGTGGCGCTGACCGCCCTGGTCGGTTTCACCACCTCGTTGTTTTCGCGACCCTACATGCGCATCGAGGCCAGCCAGGGCCGGCTCACGCCGGGACGGCTGCGGCTCTATCACAGTATGTACCAGCTGTTCATGGCCGCCATGCTGCTGGCACTGACCACCAACAACATGGGCTTCATGTGGGTAGCGATGGAAATGGCCACGCTGTCGACCGTGCTGCTGGTTTCGCTGTACCGCACGCGAGGCAGCATCGAGGCGGCCTGGAAGTACTTCATCCTGTGCGGAGTCGGCATCGCGCTGGCGCTGTTCGGCACGGCGCTGCTGTACACCGCCGCCGAGGATCTGCTCGGTGGCGAGGGCATGGGTGCCCTGCTGTGGACGCATCTCAACGCGGTCAAGGGTCAGCTGGAACCCCGCGTGATGGGCATTGCGTTTGTGTTTCTGCTGGTCGGCTACGGCACCAAGGTCGGCCTGGCGCCGCTGCACAACTGGCTGCCCGATGCGCATGCCGAAGGCCCGACGCCGGTCTCGGCGGTGCTCTCCGGCCTGCTGCTCAACGTGGCGCTGTATGCGGTGATTCGCTGCAAGATCCTCACCGATGGGTCGCTCCATTCGGCACTGCCGGGCCACATGCTGATGGGCTTCGGGCTGCTGTCGACGGTGCTGGCCAGCTTCTTCCTGTGGCGGCAACGCGACATCAAGCGGCTGTTTGCGTATTCCTCGATCGAGCACATGGGCATCATCACCTTCGCCTTCGGCATGGGCGGGCCGATCGCGAATTTCGCCGGGTTGCTGCACATGACCATGCACTCGCTGACCAAGTCCGCGATCTTCTTTGCCGCCGGTCATGCGACGCAGTTGTCCGGTACCCAGCGCATGGACAAGATCCGTGGCCTGCTGGCGATCCACCCCAGCGTGGGCTGGGGATTGATGCTGGGAGGATTGGCGATACTCGGCATGCCACCATTCGGCGTCTTCACCAGTGAATACCTGATCCTGATCACCGCGATGCGCGATCACCCGTGGGCCACTCCGGTGCTGCTGGTGGCGCTGGCGGTTGCCTTCGGTGCGATCTTCAGCCGCCTGCAACCGATGGTCTATGGCGATACCGACGACAAGCCGCTGCCGCATTCTCCGGCGCTGGTACCGGTGTTCGTCCATCTGGGCATCGTGCTGATGATGGGCGTCTACATTCCTCCGGCACTGGCCGAGTGGTACCGGCTCGCGGCACAGTTGATCGGTGGTTGACGGGATGACGCCATGAACCTCGATTTCCTCTCGCAAGCCGGACTGCGCCTGCCAGCCAATGTCACCGCGCAGCATGTCGTGGTCAATGCCGCGCAGTGGAGCCAGAGCGCCCTGCGCCTGCGTGACCACGGTGCCGGACTGCTCACCCTGTGGGGAGCGGATGACCGCGATCGCGATGGCAGGTTCCGCATTTTTGCCGCGTTCCTGCTGCCTGACCAGGTAGTGGTGCTGGAACACGCGCCGACCGGCGGCGCCGCGGGCTATCCCTCACTGACCCGCTGGTTTCCGGTGGCCGATCGATTGCAGCGTGCGCTATACGACCTGTTGGGCATGGAAGCGGACATCGGTGATACCCGCCCCTGGTTGCGCCATGGCGGATGGCCCGAGCACTGGTTCCCGCTGCGCCGTGACGTGGATGCGGCCGAACCTCATCCGCTGCATTCCCGACCCTATCCGTTTGTAGCGGTGACCGGCGACGGCGTGCACGAGATTGCGGTGGGTCCGGTACATGCCGGGACGATCGAGCCAGGCCATTTCCGCTTCTCGGTGGTAGGCGAGAAAGTGTTGCGTCTGGAGACGCGGTTCGGCTATGCGCACAAGGGCATTGCCAAGCGCTTCGAGGGCCAGCTCCTGCACGACGGCCACCGGCTGGCCGCCCGCGTCAGCGGCGACAGCACGGTGGCCTATGCATGGGCTTATTGCGCCGCGCTGGAATCGATCACCTCTACCGTCGTGCCAGAACGTGCAGTCGCGCTGCGCGCACTGGCGCTCGAACGCGAACGTCTGGCCAACCACCTCGGTGATCTGGGCGGGCTGGGCAATGATGCCGGCCTGGCGTTCGGCCTGGTGCAGTTCTCCAGCCTGAAGGAACAACTGCTGCGACTGAATCAGCAGACTTTCGGCCAGCGCTATCTGTTCGATTGGGTGGTCCCAGGCGGTGTCGTCGCGAATATCGATGCCGCAGCGGTCCGTGCACTGCTGGACGAAGCGTCGATGCTGGAGCAGCGCGTTGCCGGGCTGCGTACCATCTACGAAAACCACGCCGGCGTGCAGGATCGTTTTCGCGACGCTGGTGTACTCAGCCTGGCGTTGGCCGGCGCACATGGTGCCCTCGGCCTGGTGGCGCGTGCGTCGGGCGTCGCGCAGGATCTGCGCGTCGACATGCCATGGCCACCGTATGATCGTCTGCACCCCCGCATGGTGCTGGCCGACGGCGGCGACGTCGCTGCCCGGGCTCAGGTCCGTTTCGATGACATCAACGAATCACTGCGCTTGTGTCGATCCCTGCTCGAGACACTGCCGCCGGGGCCAAGCCTGGTCACCGTGCCTGAGGCGGCGCCCAACCGACTTGGGCTGGGCCTGATCGAGGGCTGGCGCGGGCCAGTGCTCATGGCGCTCGAAACCGCCACCGACAATCGCGTACGACGTTGCCACGCGCATGACCCCTCATGGCAGAACTGGCCACTGATCGATTACGCGATCATCGGCAACATCGTGCCGGATTTCCCGCTGATCAATAAATCGTTCAACCTCGCCTACAGCGGCATCGACGGATGAACCGGCATGTTTGACATCCTGACCACCATTCGCCGCAACGGTCTCCTCGACAAAGGCTTGCCCGAGCTCGAAGTCGGCGAGGTGCCGCTGGACAAACTGCAACGTCAGCTGCAGAGCGTATTCGGGCGCGCACTGCGCATTCGCCATGTCGATGCCGGATCGTGCAACGGCTGCGAACTCGAGATCCATGCGCTTTCCAACCCTTACTACAACCTCGAAGGCAGTGGCATCGCCTTCGTGGCCAGCCCGCGGCATGCCGATGTATTGCTGGTCACCGGCCCGGTCTCGGTCAACATGGAGGAGGCGCTCAAGCGCACGCACGCGGCGATGCCCACCCCCAAATGGGTCCTGGCGGTAGGCGACTGTGGTGCTTGCGGCGGCGTCTTCGGCACCAGCTATGCCACGCGGGGCCCGGTCAGTGCCGTGATCCCGGTGGATGCCGTGGTCAATGGCTGCCCGCCCTCACCACTGGCGATCATGCAGGGACTGCTGCGGATAACCTCCAAGCACCCGGCCTGAGCTGCGCTCGCCCTGCCTGCTGGCCGTTCCATGCACCAGACGGTCGCAAATACACTCGACTCATTCGCCGGAGACAGCTGCTGCCGCGCCCGGGAATCAAGCGACCGCAGAATCAGTTCCTCAATGGTTCCGTGGAGAGTACCGGTACATCACCGATCACATCGGCACCCTTGGGCGGCACGAAATTGAAGGTGGCATCCGGCACCGCTGCGTTGCGGTGCAAGTTGGAAAAACGGATGTCCGTGGTGGAGCCGAGCCGGTCACGAAACCCCATCCGCACCAGGCCACTGGCATCGAAGCCGAGATCGGCATGGTCAAACTGCGGGTCCTTGCCGGTCGAGGTCAGTCGCAGCCAGACCAGGCCGTCGTGTTCACCCTGCTCGGTCACCTTGAAGTCGCGATCGAGCTGCTTGAGGTCGGTCAGCACGGTGAGCGGGCTGTGTGATTCCTCGGTGCTCTGCCGGCTGACGGTGACCTGCTCCAGCTCGGGGTCGTACATCCACACGCGGCTGCCATCGGCCACGATGGTCTGCTTGTACGGGGTCAGCGTATCCCAGCGAAACTCGCGCGGCGCCAGCAACACGAGGGTGCCGGAGCTGGTCTTGCTGGTTTGTCCGTCGGCGCCGGTCAGTGTCTGGCTGAAATTGCCGGTCAGCGAATGCAGGCCGGTGGCGAACGCATCCAGCCGGGCGCGGGCGGGACCGACCGCGGCCTGCGCGGGCGCGTTCAACGACAACATCAGCACGACGACGGCAAGGGCAGACATGAAGCGTTTCATCGGATTCCCGCAGACTGAGGTGATGGCGAGCAGTGTGGACACTGCAAGCTTAATGGAAAGCTAGGAGCCCTCTGAAGGGCGCGCCGTTTCGACCTGGCCCTGATCGCGGCTCGCTTCCATTGCGGCGAGAAATCGTGGTGCCTGATCCAGCCCGAGATAAATCGTGTGGACAGGACGCATCATCCCGTAAACGCCCTCGATCGCCCGGCTCTGCCGCAGCCGCAGACGCACGTTGGGACGGCCCGCGCCAGCCAGCGACAACACGCCAGCGGTAGGTCGCACGGGCATCTCGCGGCAGCTCTCGAACCCGGCGATCGACGCCAATGGAATCACCTGTTCACGCACACCGATGCCGTGGCGCAGATAGAGCGCGCTGCCATCCAGCGATATCGGGCAGCGCAGGCAAGCACGGTAATGCGCCAGCAAAAACAACAGCGCGTACACGGTCATGATGTCGGTGACCCACGCAAGCGAGGAACTCAGCAGGCCCAGCAGCAGATGCTGGGCCGGTATCCCGATCAACAACAGCACCACCAGCCCCTGCAGGTTCGCGGCATAGCCGTCCTTGAGGTGATAGCTGAAATGCCGCTCGCCACGGTATTGCCAGCACGACCAGCTGGGTGGAGCCAGGGAATGCAGCCACAGGCGGGACTCGAAACCGACGGCCCGCCCCAGCGTCTTCGTGCCGAAGCGCTTCGCGATCAACCGTTGCAAGGCGTACTCCGGATTGTGCTGCTGCGCTGCTGCGGACACGAAGCGCCACAACCTGATCATCAACAGCAACTCGACCACCGCCCCGGCCGCCAGCAGTAACGTACGCAAGCCATGAAGATCAGTTGTCCCGGTCGCAGAGATATCCGGCAGGAGGTTGATGCTCACCAGCACCCCCAGCCCGGCCAGACTCAAGGCACGACGCCAGGCCCGGTGACGGTCGCGGCGGTACAGCCACCAAGTCGCCGCTGGCACCGTCAACAACAGGTCAAACAGCACCGGCCAGCGAGGAAACGACGCCAGCCGCGGCGACAGCATCGTTCCATGTCGAAGCACAAACCACGCGCAGGCATAAATGGTGGCGGCAAAGGCCAGCGCCTTCATCCTGCCCCGCCTCAGCTCGTTCGGGCTCATCGGACAGGATGCCTGCATGGCGTCAGTTCTTCGGTGGCGGCGGTGCCAGCACTTCGCGGTTGCCGTTGTGCTGCGGGGCGCTGACCACGCCGTCGGCCTCCATCTGTTCGACCAGTCGCGCGGCGCGGTTGTAGCCGATCCGCAGGTGCCGCTGCACGCCGGAAATCGAGGCGCGCCGGGTCTGCGTGACGATGGCGACGGCCTTGTCGTAGAGCTGGGTGTCGGCGTCGCCGCCTTCCTCGCCTTCCAGAGGCAGGCCGGCGTCGTTGATGAACTTGCCGTCGCTGGTGGCCTGCACTTCCTCCAGCACGCCCACGATGTAGTTCGGTGCGCCCTGTGATTTCAGCCAGGCGACCACGTGGTGTACCTCGTGATCGTCGACGAAGGCACCATGCACGCGTTCGGGCGTGGCCGTGCCCGGCGGCAGGTACAGCATGTCGCCGTGACCGAGCAGCGCCTCGGCGCCACTCTGGTCGAGAATCGTGCGCGAGTCGATCTTGCTCGACACCTGGAACGCAATGCGGGTCGGGATATTGGCCTTGATCAGGCCGGTGATCACGTCCACCGACGGGCGCTGGGTGGCCAGGATCAGGTGCACGCCGGCGGCACGCGCTTTTTGCGCCAGGCGCGCGATCAGCTCCTCCACCTTCTTGCCCACGATCATCATCATGTCGGCGAACTCGTCGATGATGATCACGATGTAGGGCAGCGGCTCCAGCGGTTCGGCGGCCAGGTTCGGCATCTCCGGATTCGGCCGGAACAGCGGATCGAGCAGCGGTTGCCCGGCGTTCTCGGCATCCTTCACCTTCTTGTTGAAGCCGCCGAGATTGCGCACGCCCACCGCGGCCATCAACTTGTAGCGACGCTCCATCTCGGCCACGCACCAGCGCAGCGCGTTGGCGGCCTCCTTCATGTCGGTGACCACCGGCGCCAGCAGATGCGGAATGCCCTCGTACACCGAGAGCTCCAGCATCTTCGGATCGATCATGATCATGCGCACGTCTTTGGCGCTGGCCTTGTACAGCAGGCTCAGCACCATCGCATTGACCGCCACCGACTTGCCTGATCCGGTTGTTCCCGCAACGAGCAGATGCGGCATCTTGGCCAGATCGACCACCACCGGCTTGCCACCGATGTCCTTGCCCAGCGCCAGCGCCAGCGGCGATTTGAGCTGGTCGTACTTGTCCGAACGCAGGATCTCCGAGAGGTAGACGATCTGCTTCTTGGTGTTGGGGATCTCCAGCCCGATCACGTTCTTGCCGGGGATCACGTCGACCACCCGCACGCTGACCACCGACAAGCCGCGGGCAATGTCCTTGTCCAGGCTCGACACCTGCGAACCGCGGATGCCGGGCGCCGGCTCCATCTCGAACCGGGTGATCACCGGCCCGGGATAGGCGCCGACCACCTTGGCCTCGATCTTGAAGTCCTTCAGCTTGAACTCGACCTGGCGCGAGAGCACCTCGAGGGTTTCCTCGGAATAGCCCGGCCCCTGCGGCGGCGCCTCGTCGAGCAGCGACAGCGGCGGCAATTCACCGGGCGTGGCGGCGCCGACAAACAACGGAATCTGGGTTTCCAGCCGGGCGCGCTCGCTCTTCACCACCGGTGCCGGCGGCGCCTCGATGCGCACCGGCTCGCGTTTGGCTTGCCTGACCGCGTCGGCCTTCTTCACCACCTCGCGCTCGGTGCGCGCCTGGCGCGCGGCCAGCAACTGCGGCGCCTCCTGCATCTTGCCGCGCAACCATCCCATGAGTTGCAGCACCGTGCGCCCGGTCCAGTCCATCAGCTTGAACCAGGACAGCCCGGTCGCCAGGGTGACTGAAATCAGGAACAGGGCCAGCAGCAGCAGCGGCGCGCCCTTGGCGCCAAACGCGCGCAGCAAGGCATCGCCAACCCATACGCCGATGATCCCGCCGACGCCTTGCGGCAGCACCGGATCGTCGTGGAAATTGAGGTACAGCAGGGCCGGCCCGGTAATGAAAAAGCACACGGAACCCGCCAACCGCAGCGATGGCTCCCACGGGTGCACCACCACCTGTTCGCTGCGCTGGCGCAGCACCTGCACGCCGAGCAACAGCAGCAACAACGGAAAGCAGTAGGCGACCAGGCCGAAGATCCAGCGCAGCAAATCGGCGATATAGGCGCCGACGGTGCCGCCGAAATTGTGCGCGCGCTGGAACTGGCCGGCATTGGTCCAGCTCGGATCATGCGGGTTGTAGCTGAACAGGCACACCAGCAGGTACACCGCCAGCGGCAGCAGCAACAAGGCGCCGGCTTCACGCAGCCGCCGCTTCATCTCCTCGCTGAGGCCTTCCCTGGGTTGCTTCTTCACATTCGTGCTGCGCGCCACCTTGGGTGCCCCCTTCCTGTCAGCCAAGGGTCAGAGCATACCTTGCGCGGGATGGGCCTCAAGGGCCACGTTCACAGAAGGAGTAGCTGTACGCATATGTCGGGAATCCTTTGTGGGCGGGTGGTGAATCGGCCACGCCATCGCCGCGTTGGCGTCGTCAACGCGCAGGTGACTTGAATCGGACCAGCGCATTCCCCATTCTTGCCGGGGTCGCTCGCTCTGCCGTCGCCACCGGGCCGGTTTCGGTGAAACCGTTGCACGGGTTGGAGCGAAAAGCCACTGAAGTCACCAGCAAACCCAAGGATTATACCTATCATGACTACCCCCAAGCACAGCCGCCTGCTGATCCTCGGCTCCGGCCCGGCCGGCTACACCGCAGCGGTGTACGCGGCCCGCGCCAACCTCAAGCCGACCATGATCACCGGCCTGCAGCAGGGCGGTCAGCTGATGACCACCACCGAGGTGGACAACTGGCCCGGCGATGTCGAGGGGCTGCAGGGGCCGGATCTGATGAAGCGCATGGCCGAACACGCCGAGCGCTTCCACACCGAGATGATCTTCGACCACATCCACACCGCCGATCTCAAGCAGCGCCCGTTCCGGCTCAAGGGTGACTCCGGTGAATACACCGCCGACGCGCTGATCATCACCACCGGTGCCACCGCCAAGTACCTCGGCATTGCCAGCGAGGAGAAATACAAGGGCAAGGGTGTATCGGCCTGCGCCACCTGCGACGGCTTCTTCTTTCGTGACCAAGACGTGGTGGTGATCGGCGGTGGCAATACCGCCGTCGAGGAAGCGTTGTACCTGTCCAATATCGGCCGCAAGGTCTATCTGGTGCATCGCCGCGACAAGCTGCGCGCCGAGAAAATCATGCAGGACAAGCTGTTCGAGAAGGCCGCCGCGGGCAAGATCGAGCTGGTCTGGAACCACAGCATCGACGAAGTGCTGGGCGACGACACCGGCGTCACCGGCGTGCGCGTGAAGGACGTCAACTCCGGCGTCACCCGCGACATCGAGGCCACCGGCTTCTTCGTGGCGATCGGGCATACGCCGAACACCGGCATCTTCGAGGGCCAACTCGACATGCACGATGGCTATATCAAGATCAAGAGCGGCCTGGCCGGCATGGCCACGATGACCTCGGTGCCAGGTGTGTTCGCCGCCGGCGACGTCGCCGACCATGTCTATCGCCAGGCCGTCACCTCGGCCGGCTTCGGCTGCATGGCCGCACTGGATGCCGAGCGCTGGCTGGATCAGCAGACCCCGGCTGGTTGACCCCTAGGAGCGCACCCTGTGCGCGACAGCTCTTCGTCACAGGCCGTAAAAGCATCGCGCACAGGGTGCGCTCCACAATCAGGCAATGCACGATCAGGCCATGCACGACATCCGCTTCCATACCGCGATCGCCGAGCTGCCAGCCGCTGAATGGGACGCGCTGCGTGCCGACGCGAACCCGTTCGTGTCGCACGCGTTCCTCGCTGCGCTTGAACAAAGCGGCTGCGTGCGGCCGGACTGGGGCTGGCAGCCCCACCACCTGGGTCTCTATGAAAATGGCGAGCTGGTCGCCGCTGCGCCGCTGTACCTGAAGGGCAACTCACACGGCGAGTTCGTGTTCGACTGGAGCTGGGCCAGCGCCTGGGAACGTGCCGGTGGCGAGTACTACCCGAAACTGCTCAATGCCGTGCCCTACTCACCCGTGCCCGGCCCGCGCCTGCTGGCCGGCAACGTTGAACATGCACCGGCCCTGCAACGGGCCTTGGTGGAAGCGATGCGCGCCGAAGCCGCACGCATGGGGCTGTCTTCGGTACATGCCAATTTCCTGCCGCCCAGCGAACTCGCTGCCTTCGACGAGCAGTGGCTGGCCCGCTCCGACGTGCAGTTCCACTGGCACAACCACGCGTACCCGCACTTCCCTGCGTTTCTGGCCACGCTGAACCACAAGAAGCGCAAGAACATTCTGCGTGAACGCCACCAGGTCGAGGCCAGCGGGCTGGCCATCGAGTGGCGCAGCGGCGACAGCCTAGACCGCGACGAGTGGCAGCAACTGCATGCGCTGTACGAAGGCACCTTCGACGCCAAGGGCAACCACGCTGCCCTGACCTCAAGCTTTTTTCAGCGCCTTGGTGAACTCGGCTCGCTGGCCCAGGTTGCACTGGCCCGCCACGATGAAGAAGTCGTGGCGATGGCGCTGTTCATCCAGGGCGGCGGCGTGCTGTATGGACGCTACTGGGGCGCGTCGATGGACGTGCCCGGCCTGCACTTCGAGCTGTGCTACTACCGCGGCATCGAGTACGCCATCGCGCAAAAGCTGACCCGCTTCGAACCCGGCGCCCAGGGCGAGCACAAGCTGGCGCGAGGATTCCTGCCGGCCCGCACGTATTCGCGGCACTACCTGGCGAACACCGACTTTCGCGCAGCCGTGGCGGCGGCGCTGGCGCGCGAGGCATCTGCTGTCGACGACTACGCGACCGAGTTGCTCGAGCACAGCCCTTACGCGAATCGTCATAGCGAAGCAACATGATTCGTCTACCCCAGCTCGATCCGCATGTGCCGGAAGGTTTTCCCGATCCGCAGCTGGCGCTCGAAGAGCCCAACGGCCTGCTGGCATTCGGTGGTGATTTGTCGCCCGAACGCCTGTTGGCTGCGTACCGACGCGGGATATTTCCCTGGTACAGCGAGGGCGAGCCGATCCTCTGGTGGTCGCCGGACCCACGCTGCGTGTTCCGCACCGATCAGCTGAAACCGAACCGCAGCCTGCGCCGCCAGCTCGCCGGCAAGTCGTGGCAGGTGACGGTGGATCACGCCTTCGGCGATGTCCTCCGGGGCTGCGCCGCGCCACGCGATGACCACATGGGCACCTGGCTGCTGCCACCGATGATCAATGCCTACCTGCAACTGCACCGACTGGGCCACGCGCACAGTGTCGAGGTATGGGAGGGCACACGGCTGATCGGTGGCATCTACGGCCTGGCGATCGGGCGATTGTTCTGCGGCGAATCGATGTTCAGCGTAGAAAGTGGAGGCTCCAAGCTGGCCCTGGTCACGCTCGCGCGGCTGCTGCACGAACGCGGTTACCCGCTGCTCGATGCCCAGGTGGCCAATGCCCATACACTGGGGCTGGGCGCGGTCGAGATTCCGCGCGGGGAATTCCTGCAACAGGTCGAGCGACTCACCAGTCAGCCCGGCCACGTTGGCAGCTGGAGTCATCTCTGCCCCGCTGGCCCGTCAACATAGCGGTGGATTCAGCCAGCGCGTGAGGCTCAGTTGCGCGCAACGTTACCGTCAAGCCCATGCCTGGCGCGAATTGCCGATGCCGATACCCGGCGCAGCACCTTCCGCACAACATCGGCAACAGGCGCCCCGGATCCCGTGCATCCAACATGGCGCACACCGGGTACACCGCGCACGTGACGCCACCGTTCAGGCGAATATCTGCGGCAGGGTAATGATCGAGCGGAACCAGTCTCGGTCCAGCTCCGCTTCGATCGCGACACGCCGCACATCGTAATCGTCCCAGCCGTCAAACCGACGATAGCCGCCGTAATAGCTGAAGGCGTATTCCACACCGGCCTCACGCAGACTGTCACGGCTGGCGTCATTGAATGCGGAGGTATTGCCCACCGGATAACTGAAAAAGCGCATGGGCTCACCAAGTTCCTGCTCAAGCCTGCGACCGCACTCCATGATTTCGTGCCGCTGCTCCTGCGGCGAAAGGCGCGAGAGTACCGGGTGCGTCACCGAGTGGCCACCAAGGGTCATGCCGGCCGCCTTCATCTCGCGCAGCATGTCCCAGGTCATCCACATGGAGGCACTGACCTGATCCGGGCAGCGGCCCGTGCCCGTGGCTGCAGCAATGGCATCGAGATAGTCATGGGTGGATTGCCCAGGCATGGTCTTGTATTGGCGCAGAAGGACACGGATGGCCGCTTCGCGATCCGGCTCGTCGAACGGCAGCGGTGCGTCGATCCACTGTGCCAGCAGCAGACTGCTGCGCAGACTGGTCCGCACCATCCACGCAATTTCGTCCCACCAGGACAATGCCTGCGCATCGACGAAACCGCTGGCGACGAAAAACGTTGCTGGCACGCCCTCGTGCCGCAAGATCGGAAAAGCCACTTCGTAATTGTCGCGATAACCATCATCGAAGGTGACCATCGCATAGCGGCCGCACTTCTTCTCCAGTAATCCAGGCAAATCCGCGGGGCTGATGATCTCCATCTGACTATTGCAATATCGCATTTGTTCGGCAAACGCCTCCGCGCTGGCGCTCCACAGGGCACGGTCATAATCTGAGCCTTGCGCTTCACCGATGCGGTGATAATTGAGTACCAGCACACCGGACCAGCGAAAGGATCGATGCAACAGTGCCCGCAAACCGCTGCGGGACAGCAGGCGGGACGCCATGGCCATTTTTCTCATGGGCTCAACTCGCGCCGAGGACGGTTGACCATCCGTCTCAATTTTCGACGCACCCGTGTCAGCAGCCGACTGGCCTGATCCAGCACCACGCGCGCACCGAGCCGGTGGCACTGCAGACAAACGAGGTCGCGATGTTCCGTCGTGAGCGACTTCTTGAACGGGCTGATTCCCCGCAAAAAATCATAGCGGGCTACGCCGCGCTCCACTAACTTCGCCATCAGAAGAAGGTTGGCGACCATGCCCGGACTGTGAATCCTGGTTCCCTCAATCGACGCAACTCCCAACTGGTAGAGATCGAACTTGGCGCCGGTCACGAAACCGTACAACACCACATATGCTTCCCCCTGGTGAGACAGCCTGGCCAGTACCAGCCGACCGCTGCCTGACCACGCCTGCAGCAAGCCATGATGGAACTGGGTGAACTTCGGCGCGGAAAAACAGCCCGGCTTGCCCTCCGCTATCCAGCGCGCCTGATGCAGCCGGATCAAGTCGTTGAAATAAGCTTCGGCATCCGCCTCGGCAGCCAATTCAAGCACCACGCCGGATTGTTCGGCCTTGCGGATTTCCTGACGCGCCCGCATGCGGGTCTTTGAGGAAAGTCGCATCAAATACTGCTCGAAGCCGCCCTCGATGTTCGCGATGGGACAGCCGCCACGCGTGACAATTCGTATCGGGATGCGCCGGAGGAGCAATTCACGCCCACGCACCAAAGGTGAATCCTGCGCCAGATCGAGCAATTCAAGCGTGTCCCACTCGATCGCATCGACGGCAGCCCACGCCGCACGCACGCAAGCGGCCTCCTCACCCGGCAGATGCAGCAGGTCGAGATAGTCCGGGCAGGTTTCTTCGTGTTCAGCCTCGCCGGTCGACAGGAATCGCAGACAGCGGGCAGCAAGTGCACCGCCGCGCGGGCAAGCGATGTACAGTGGAAGAGCCCCCACCAATGCGCGGCCACGCCACAGCGTGATGATACGCAGGCCCCCGGCACCATAGACAGGTGCGTAAACCCGCCACCAACCACGCAACCAGACAAAGTCCAATGGCGTGGCAGCCGTTGGGCTGGCCGCATACAACTGATCCCACTCGGTGCGAATAGCATCCCAAGCCGCCGTGTCCTGGATGACTCGCACGGTCAACGGCTCGATCGGTTGCATGTTATCCATATCCAGTGGCAATCCAGTATGTCATTTTCTCACCAGCAACGCGGTCGAAAGTGGTTGAACAATTGATTCGGTCGCTCCTGTCTGGCTTCCCTGCCGTGGATTCATGAGCGAGAGGCCCTGCGCTGGACCAGTGCTTTCATCGTCCGGTACCGGCCCCTCAGCCAGGTGCGGACCCCTGACGGGAGACAACAGGCGAGATACAGCAGCCATGCATGTGGCTGCAAAACCCGGTGCCGGATACTGACAAACAGATTTTTTCGCGCATTCGCTGCATCGTTCAGGTCGAACTGCACCTCACCCACCCAGAGGTAGGCGTCGGCAAGCATCAGCTCAATCATGCTCCGTGGCAGATGTATCTCCGCGCGTGCATTCTCAATGAACGGCGTCACGGTGTTTATGAAGTTGGTGGCCGTATGGATGCGGTACTCATCCCGCGTAAGCCGGTCAGGCATGCCTCGCTGATACTGGATCGCGGCAAGATCGATGAATCCCACCGGGCCGATCCTGCAGGTCCGCAGGTGAAAATCGTAATCCTCTCCTGAGTAACGCAACTCTTCATTGAAACCCTTGACCTGATCCAGGTATTCCCGGCGCAGCAGTACGGTCGAGGTGTGCACCAGGTTGCCCATGATCATCTGGGAAAAAATCTGACCCTTGCCGAACCTGGCATCCCGCACGACCTCACGCAACGATGGCGCTATCTCTTCCAACGAGAAGGACTCGGGGAACAGGCTGTCCTTCGGGAAGAATTTGTAGGCGCTGTACATGGAACGGAGATAGGCCTTGTCGAATATCAGCCCCGAGGGATCAATGGCCTCCATGTCAGTCCAGATCATTCCTATTTCGGGAAATTTCTGCATGCACAAGACTTGCAGCTCGATCTTCCACGGTTGCCAGACATCATCGGAATCCAGCAGCGCCACGAATGCACCTGTCGCGGCAGCAATTCCCGTATTGCGAGCTCCGGCCACGCCGCGGTTGGCCTGATGGATGTACCGAACTCGCTTGTCGTTGGCGTAGCGGGACTGGACCATCGCGCTGGTGTCGTCGGTTGAGCCATCATCGATGACCAGCACTTCAATCTCGCTGTAAGTCTGTGCAAGGGCGCTATCCAGCGTCCGCGCAAGGCAATAGGCTCGATTGAACGTCGGTACGATAACGCTCACAAGCGGCATCAAAGATGCCCCTCGCAATTCCGCATCAGCAGAGCTGGACGCAATGGACGAAGTCACGGTAGTGGCCGGTGTTGCCGCGATGGCGTGGGCAATCGGCCAAGCGGCGCGAAGACTCGAAGCGAGACGGGTGCGCGAAAATGGTGTAGCCGAGGTGTCAGTTTGCAGCGGGTAAAACCGAACTTGCAACGGATCTTAAGGCGGTTCAGCGCGGGCTTCCAGCTACCGACCGCATCGTACACTCTTGCCGACGCTGCGCAGCATGCGGCACTCGACTCGGCACATCAGCCTGACTGGCTGGCCAACCGTCACAAATGGTCTACAGGCTCGGCCGCCGGTTCCTCGTGCCGGGTCTCTGACAAAGTACCGATCGCCGGCCACGACCGCGCGCGAGCACCTGGAGGGAACAGGCTCAGCCAGCGCGCGCCGCGTACTTGCGCGCCACGTAATCGTCAAGGATACCGACGAACTCGTTGGCGATATTGTCGCCGCGCAGGGTCATCGCCTTCTGCCCGTCGATGAACACCGGTGCCGCCGGCGCCTCGCCGTTGCCGGGCAGCGAGATGCCGATGTTGGCGTGCTTGGATTCTCCCGGGCCGTTGACGATGCAGCCCATCACTGCGAGGGTGAGGTTCTCCACGCCGTCGTACTTCACCCGCCACAGCGGCATCTGCTTGCGCACATGCGCCTGCACGGTCTGCGCCAGTTCCTGGAAGAACTCGCTGGTAGTGCGGCCGCAGCCGGGGCACGCGGTGACCAGCGGGGTGAACGAGCGCAGGCCCATGGTCTGCAGCAGCTCCTGCGCCACGATCACCTCGCCGGTGCGCGCACCGCCCGGCTCGGGGGTGAGCGAGATACGGATGGTGTCGCCGATGCCTTCCTGCAGCAGCACGGCCAGCGCAGCGCTGGACGCGGTGATCCCCTTCGAGCCCATGCCGGCCTCGGTCAGGCCCAGGTGCAGGGCGTAGTCACAGCGCACCGCCAGATCGCGATACACGGCGATCAGCTCCTGCACGCCGGAGACCTTGCACGACAGGATGATGCGGTCGCGTGCCAGGCCGATTTCCTCGGCCTTGGCGGCGGAGTCCAGTGCCGAGCGGATCAGTGCCTCGCGCGCCACGTGGGATGCATCCCACGGCTCGGCACGGCCGTGATTCTCGTCCATCAGCGTCGCCACCATGCTCTGGTCCAGCGAGCCCCAGTTGGCGCCGATGCGCACCGGCTTGTCGTAGCGCAGCGCCATCTCGATGATGGCGCTGAACTGGCTGTCCTTCTTCTTACCGAAACCGACATTGCCCGGGTTGATGCGGTATTTCGCCAGCGCCTCGGCGCAGGCTGGCTCGGCCTCCAGCAGTTGATGGCCGTTGTAGTGGAAGTCGCCGATGATCGGCACCTCCACGCCCATCATCGCCAGCCGCTCGGCGATCCGCGGCACCGCGGCGGCGGCGGCCGGGGTGTTGACCGTGATGCGCACCAGCTCGGAACCGGCGCGGGCAAGCTCGGCGATCTGTCTGGCGGTGCTGGCCGGGTCCTCGGTGTCGGTATTGGTCATCGACTGCACCACGATCGGCGCGCCGCCGCCGACCATCACCTTGCCGATCTGAACAGCGACGCTGGGTCGGCGGCCCAGGGGCTCGGCCGCACGCGGCCTGGGGGTATCTCGCTCGCTCATGAAATCAACCGGATAAATTCAACTGAATAGGGGATACGGTAGCGCCTGACAGAGCAACGAAGAATACTCGATCATGTCGCGGGTGCCCTCAGCATGTCCGCAGAGCACGTCAATGAGACACATTGTCGCGGCTACATGATCCTGGTCAAGGCAAGACACCGACTGATCTCAAATAATTAGCGGCTACATTGGGGAATTCACATGCCAGATACCGAGTACTACAACGACAAGGTCGTGCGCCAGTTTCTGCTGGCGGCAGCCGTGTGGGGCATCATTGGCATGTCCGTGGGCGTATATATCGCCGCTGAGCTGATGTGGCCTGCGCTCAACTTCGACATTCCCTTCATCACCTTCAGCCGGTTGCGGCCGGATCACACCTTCGGCGTGATCTTCGCCTTTGGCGGCTCGGCGCTGATGGGCACCTGCTACTACGTGGTCCAACGCACCGGCCATGCCCGTCTGGCACTGGGCAAACTGGCCGGGTTCACCTTCTGGGGCTGGCAGCTGATCTGCGTGCTGGCGATGGTGTCGATGCCGGCCGGCCTGACCACGAGCAAGGAATATGCTGAGCCGGAATGGTGGATCGCGATCCTGATCGCCGTGGTGTGGGTCAGCTTCGGCACCGTGTTCTTTACCAGTCTCACGCGCCGGCGCATCAAACACATCTACGTGGCGAACTGGTACTACGGCGCCTTCATCATCGCGGTGGGCCTGTTGCACATCGTCAACCACCTGGCACTGCCGGCGTCGTGGTCCAAGTCGTATCCGATCTACTCCGGCGTGGTCGACGCGATGGTGCAGTGGTGGTATGGCCACAACGCGGTGGCGTTTTTCCTGACCGCCGGCTTCCTCGGCATGATGTATTACTTCGTGCCGCGTCAGGCCAAGCAGCCGCTTTGGAGTTATCGCTTCTCCATCGTCAACTTCTGGGCGCTCATCTCGGTCTACATGTGGGCCGGTGCACACCACCTCATGTACACCGCCCTGCCCGACTGGGTGCAGTCGGTGGGCATGGCATTTTCACTGGTGCTGCTGATGCCCAGCCTGGGTTCGGCGGCCAATGGCCTGCTGACCTTCAACGGCTCGTGGTCACTGCTGAAGACCGACCCCGCCGCCAAATTCATGGTGATGTCGCTGGTGTTCTATGCCGCCGCCACCTTCGAAGGCTCGATGATGGCCATCAAGACCGTGAACTCGCTGTCACATTACACCGACTGGACCATCGCCCACGTGCATTCCGGCTCGCTCGGCTGGGTCGCCATGATCACCATCGGTTCGCTGTACGCGATGGCGCCGCGCGCGCTGGGCCGCCCGGCGATGCACTCGCACCGCGGCATGAATGTGCATTTCTGGCTGCACATGATGGGCACCTTGTTGTATATCGGGTCGATGTGGACCGCCGGCGTCACCGAGGGTCTGATGTGGCGTGCGACCCAGCCGGATGGCGCGCTTACCTACAGCTTCCTCGACAGCCTGATTGCGATCAGGCCGATGTACCTGATCCGCTGGGCCGGTGGCGTGCTGATCCTGTCGGGCATGTGGGTAATGGCATGGAACCTGTGGCATACCGCCGCCGATGCGCGCGCGCACCTGATCAAGCCGATCCCGGTGCCGATCCCCGAGCCGGTGCCGCATCAGGTGCCCGCCCCGCTGCCTGCCGTCGGTTGAGGACACCACCACCATGGCTTACAAGCATTTCGAAGCAATCGAAAAACACGCCGGTCTGCTCGGTATCCTGATCGCCATCATGGTCTCGATCGGTGGCCTGGCCGAAATCACGCCGCTGTTCATGGAAGCTCATTCGGTCAAGGCGCCATCCAACGTGCATCCCTATGACGCCCTGCGGCTGATGGGCAGAGACGTCTATGTGCAAAATGGCTGCTATCTGTGTCATTCGCAGATGATCCGTGCCCTGCGTTTCGAAACCGAACGCTATGGTCACTACTCCACCGCGGAGGAGTCGGTCTACGACCGTCCGTTCCAGTGGGGCTCCAAACGCACCGGACCCGATCTGGCCCGGGTCGGCGGCAAGTATTCGGACGACTGGCAGCGCATGCACCTGATGAACCCGCGTCAGCTCGTGCCGCCGTCGAACATGCCGGGCTTCCCCTGGCTGGCGCAGAACAAGATCGACAGCGCCGACGTGCAGGCGCGCATGCGCACGCTTCGTCGCCTGGGTGATCCGTATACCGACGCCCAGATCGCCGCCGCCCCGGCGGCGGTCGCGGGCAAGACCGAAATGGACGCCCTGATCGCCTACCTGCAGGGCCTTGGCATCGACAACGAACCCACCCCTGCAGCCGTCAAGCCCGCCGCCGCAGGCGACGCCCCGGCCAGCACCGGAGGCACGCCATGACACCGCTCAGTCCGATCTGGGGCTACATCACGGGAGGATTCATTCTGTTGATGATGTTCACGTTCATCGGCATCTGGATCTGGGCCTGGCGCAAACAGCGCAAGCCGGTCTTCAACCGCATGGCACAACTGCCGCTGGAAGACGAGCCGGGCACCACCGTCGAACTGAAGGAGGATCGTCGATGAGCAACGGATGGTCGCTGTGGGTGATGTTCCTGGTCGTGCTCAACATGGGCATCACCCTGTTCCTGTTTCTGTGGGGTCCGCGCGCAAAAATTCCCACCCTTCCCGACGGCACCACCGGCCATGTGTGGGCCCATGGCGTCTTGCGCGAGGGCATGCACCGACTACCGCGGTGGTGGCTGCTGTTCTCCGCCAGCATGTTCGTGGCCGCCTTCATCTATCTGTTTCTGTTCCCCGGTTTCGGCAACCACAAGGGTGCTCTGGGCTGGACCTCGCACGGCCAACTGGCCAGGGCGGTAGCGGCGAACGATGCCAAACTCGATCCGTTGATGACGCGCTTCCGGCTGTATTCCGTCGAGCAACTGTCTGGTGATCCGGACGCCCTGCAGATGGGCAAGGTCATGTTCGAGGACAACTGCGCCGCCTGCCACCAGCGCAGCGGCAAGGGCAACATGGCACTCGGCGCGCCCGATCTCGCCGACAGTGACTGGTTGTACGGTGGCACGGGCAAGGACATCACCGCCTCGATCCATGACGGGCGCAACGGCATGATGCCGCCATGGGCCAGCCTGGGCGAGAACAATGTCGACAATCTGGTGCAATACGTGCTGAGCCTGTCCGGCTCACCGCACGATGCGGCCAAAGCCGCCGCCGGCAAACCGTTGTTCGCCACCTGCGCGGCCTGCCATGGGCCCGATGGCAAGGGCAACCAGGGCATCGGCGCACCCAACCTGACCGACCACATCTGGCTTCACGGCGGTACCGTGGCCGATATCTACAAGACCATCCACGATGGGCGTCAGGGCCATATGCCGACATGGAGCCCGCGTCTGACCGATGACCAGATCCATGTGGTCGCGGCCTATGTCTATCACCTGTCACATACGACTGATGACCGCAGCCAGTAACAGCACCACCGACGCCGCATCGGCCTGGTATCGCCAGCCGGTGCTGTGGCTGGGCGTCGTCGTCTTCCTGCTGTCGCTGGCCGGCTGCGTGTGGATCATCGTGGTCAGCGTGCGCCATGCCGACACCCCGCTGGATACTTCGCACTCGGTATTCGGCGTGCCGGTAAGCGCCCACAGCACCCATCCCCCACCGCCCGACCGGACGCCATGATGACCTACGCGGCGTGGGCTGATCGGCGGCTCGCCGCGCAGGTGCTACGCGAGCGCCATGATGGATGCAGCGAAATCGCGCTGCACGTCGAGGCGCTGCAAGACGCCCGCCGGCTGCTCTGGCTGGAGCAACGCATCAACGCCTTGCCCGGTGTGCAGCGGGTTTCCATCGATCGCACCGCCCGACGCGTGCGGGTGGTATGGGATGCACGGCAGACCTCACTGCCCAATCTGCTCGAAAATTTCTCCGCGGCCGATTGCCCGGCCCAGCCGCTGCAGCACAACCAGATCGAGGATGCCCGCGCCGTCGAGATGCATGACGCGCTAAAGCGCCTTCTGGTTGCCGGCATGTGCGCGATGCAGGTGATGACCTACGCCTTTGTCATCTACATCGGCGTGGTCGATTTTGTCGACTTCAGCACGCGCGACCTGTTCCGCTGGCTCGGTCTGATCACCACCGTGCCGCTGGTGTTCTACTCGGCGCGGCCCTTTTTTACCGGTGCCGCGCGCGAACTGCGGGAGCAACGGCTCGGCATCAACCTGCCGGTGGCGCTGGCGGTAGCGCTGGTGTTCCTTGCCAGCCTGTTCAATACGGTGCGCGGCAGCGGCGAAATCTACTTCGATTCGGTGAGCATGTTCGTGTTCCTGCTGCTCGCCGCGCGCTACCTGGAACTGCGAGCACGCCATCGCGCCGGCGCGCAAGCCGACGCCGCGATCGACGCCACCCCGTTGTTGGCGCAGCGCCGTAGCAGCAACGGCGAGCTGAAAACGGTGGCTGCACTGAGCCTGCTGCCGGGCGACTGCGTGCACATCGACGACGGCGGCACGGTGCCGGCCGACGGCATACTGGAGAGTACCCAGGTGCAGGTCGACGAGGCGCTGCTTTCCGGCGAGTCGCGCCCGCAGCAACGCCTTCGCGGCGAACGGTTGGTGGCAGGCAGCGTGTTGCTGACCGGCCCGGCCGAGCTGCGGGTTGAGCATGGCGGCGCGGACACGGGCGTGGCTCGCCTCGGCGAGCTGGCCCGGCGTGCACGTCAGGCGCGCGCGCTGATCGCCGGCAGTGATCACGAAGTCGCACGCTTCGTTCGCCGTGTGCTGCTGCTGACCGTGCTGACCGCCCTGGGCTGGTTGCTGGTGGACCCGTCGCGTGCGTTCGATGCGGCCATCGCCGTGCTGGTGGTGGCCTGCCCCTGTGCCTTCGCGCTGACCCTGCCGGTGACGCTGATCCGCGCGCTGGGTCAGTTGGCCCGTCATCACGTACTGGTAACCGACAGCAATGCGCTCCTCGCCCTGGCGCGGGTCGACCGCGCACTGTTCGACAAAACCGGCACCCTCGCCATGCCGCAGTTGGACCTCGGCACGATCGAGCCCATGCGCGGCCTGCATCGTCAGCAAGTGCTGGCCTGGGCTGCCGCGCTGGCCAGCGAAAGTTCACATCCGCTGGCGCGCGCACTGAGTGCAGCCGCCCGGCGAGAGGTATCGCTGCCGCAGGCACAGGACGTGCAGGTGACGGTTGCTGCCGGTATCCAGGGTATCGTTGACGGCCGCCTGCTTCGTCTCGGCCGTGCCGACTTTGTGCTTGCCGATACCCCGTGTGAAGCGGAACCCGCCGACGACGCACTCTGGCTGGCCGATGCCAAGGGGACGCTCGCCCGCTTTCATTTCCACGAGCAACCTCGCGCAGATGCCCGCGCCATGCTGGACGGTCTGCGTAACCACGGCGTCGGGCTGTGCATCGCCAGCGGCGACAGCCAAGCCAGGGTCGGCGCGCTGGCAGCCCGGCTCGACATCGGTGACTGGCATGCGCGTCAGCAACCCGCTGACAAGCTCGCGCGGCTGCAATTGCTGCGTGCCAGCGGACACATCGTGCTGGCCGTAGGCGACGGCAGCAATGATGCCCCGTTGCTCGCTGCCGCCGATGTCTCCGCCGCACTCACCAGCGGCACCAACCTGGCCCAGGCCCAAGCCGACCTGCTGTTGCTGGATGGACACCTGGATGGCCTGCTCCACGCGCATGCGATCGCCCACCAACTGCAGGCGGTGATGGGCCAGAGCCGGCGCTGGGCCTTGCTGTACAACCTGATCGCGGTGCCGTTCGCCGCGTTCGGACTGATCCCGCCGTGGCTGGCTGCGATCGGCATGTCGTTGAGCTCGCTCGTGGTGGTGCTGAACGCATTGCGTGTCGGCGGCGCGACCTCACTGGATCAGTACCCTGCCCGCAACGACATGAACCGCATCGGCGACGCCCGCGCATGAATATCCTGCTGGTACTGATTCCGGTGACCCTGCTGGTGATCCTGATCGGAGTGGCGCTGTTTTTCTGGGCGGTAAACCACCAGCAGTTCGACGATCTCGACAGCCCTGCGATGCTGCCGCTGCTGGACGAACCGCCAGCCGCCGAAACCACGCCAGAATCAGCCGCGCCCCCAGCACCGGATCAGCTGCGCGCAGATCCCTGAGCCGCGCGTGCCTGCTGGCGCAATGCCGTCTGCAGCAACCGGCGTTGCACCTGGTCGACGAACGTGGCCGGTGCGCCCAGGCCCATTCGCGCCAGCGCATCACCCTCGCCCGGCACCGGTGGTCCGGGCCGGATCACGGCACCCAGCATCTGAAGCTTGCCGCGCCCGTGGCTGGCGCACGATTTCAGCCAGTTCAACGCCGGCAGCAGGCGCTGTTCCACCTCGCTGAAATCACTGCCGAACGGGAACAACGGCAGCAGGCCCTTTCGGTGGAACGGCTGCAGCGCCTCCTGCAGGTAGCGCGGCAGATGTCGACGCCAGGCCTCGGGTATCACGAAGTCAGCGGCCAGCTTGCCGTACGCCTTGGCCTCGGCGCTCAAGGCATCGATGAAACGCGCATCGCAGATTGACAGCATCGCCTCGACACACTCGCTGTCGGTCTTGCCGCGCAGGTCGGCGATACCGTATTCGGTGACATAGATGTCGCGCAGATGTCGCGGGATCGTGGTCTGGCCGTAGTTCCAGCGGATCGTGCTTTCGATGCGGCCTCGACTCTTGCGGGTAGCCCGCAGCAGCAGCACCGAACGACCATCGGGGAGCTCATGCGCCATCGACACGAAGTTGTACTGGCCGCCCACGCCGCTGACCACGGCACCGTCCTCCAGCGTGTCCGATGTCGCAGCACCGAGCAGGCTCGCCATCATGCAGGTATTGAAGAATCGCGCACCGCGCCGCTGCAGCGCCGCCAGTGTCTGATGATCGCCATAAAGTTGATTGACGTTGGAGACCGGGCCCATGTCGATCGCGTCCGGGTCGGCAGCCTCGGTGTCGCGCAACCACTGGTAAAGCTCGTGCGAGCCCAGAAAAAATGCACCGCGCAGGTAGTGACCGCCGGGTGCATCCGGGCTCAACCGACCGGTCGCCGAGGCCCGTTCCATCGCCAGGTTGTCCCAGCTGCGGCGTTTCAGGATGCCGCCGCGCTGCAGGTGCATGAAACCGTCCATCACCATCTCACTGGCGCCGTACAGGCCTTGCTTCAGGGCCGCGAGCCCACCCAGGCGAGTCGCCAGCGCATGCGAATTGCCGGCCGGGTCCAGCGCCACCATCGCGCTGCGCCAGGTGGTGTTGTCGTGCTGTCGCAGCAGCAGCCCCTTGACCAGGGCATCGGACAAGGCACCGATGCCGATCTGCAGGCAGCCACCATCCCGAACCAGGCTGCTGGCATGCAGACCCAGTGCGTACTCGGCCAGGTTCACCGGCTGGCGCGGCAGGGCGAACAGCGCCGGTGAAGCCGGCGGGCAAAGCTCGACATCGAAGAAATCCGCGCCCACTTCGGCATGACCGCTCAGCCAGGGCATATCCGGATGCACCACGGCTACGCACAGCGGGCGCGGCAGGCCGGCAGCGTCCAGCAGGCGCATCAGGTCCAGGGTCAGGTCCGGGTTGCAGGACAGGCTGTAGCGCACGCCGTCCGGCCCCTCGCGCCGCGCCACCAGTTGCACCAGCAGATTGATGTCCTGCACCGCCAGGTCGCGCGCGACGTGGGTGTAGTTCTGGCTGATGTAGTTGCGCTGGGCGCTGCCTGAATGCAGCATCACGCCGGATTGCAGATAGAACTCGTGCACCTCGACATTGGGCGGCAACGCGTCGCGCGCCTGGTCGAGGGCATAGTGCGGATCAACCTGGTCGGCGCCGAAATGACGTTGCAGGAACGGCTGCAGAAAGCGCTGTTCCAGCCCGGGCTTTGGCTGCGGCCGGGTCAGCGACAGCGCGGTATACAAACGCATCGAGCGCGTGGGTGCCGCCGCGGTCCGCTGGTAGAGCGCGTTGAGCAGGCCATGCGGTTTGCCCAGCCCCAGCGGCGCGGCAATCCGCAGGTCGGGCCCCAGGGCATCGGTGACATATTTTGAGCACGCGTCGGTGTCGGTAAAAAGTTGCTTGATCGGCATGCCGGCGATCATGCCAGAAGGTCAGCGGCAACGGCGTCTGCACGGGTGATCGCCTACACTCAGAACATGTCTGGTCCACTGATCCCCTCGCTACCGAGCCGCCTGCTGGCGGAGCAAGCCTTCAGCCGCGCCGCCGGCGCGCCGCTGGTCAACGGCAATGCCGTGGAACTGCTGATCGATGCTGCCGCCAATTACGCGGCATGGCTCGCAGCGATTCGCGGCGCCAGCCAGCGCGTGCTGCTGGAGAACTACATCATTCGCGACGACGAGGTCGGCCGCGAATTCCGCGACGCCCTGGTCGAACGCGCGCAGTCCGGTGTATTCGTGGCGGTGGTGGTCGACTGGGTCGGTTGCCTGGGGCAGTCGGGCAGCCGGTTCTGGGCGCCACTGCGCGCAGCCGGTGGTGAAGTGCGCGTGTTCAACCCGCCACAACTGGGCCAACCCTTCGGCTGGGTCAGTCGCGACCACCGCAAGTTGCTGGTGGTCGATGGGCTGCTGGGCTTCCTCTCCGGCGTGTGCATCAGCGCGAAATGGCTGGGCGACCCCGCTCGCAACGTACCACCCTGGCGCGACACCGGCGTGGCCCTGCGCGGCCCGGTGCTGGCGGAGCTGGAAATCGCGTTTGCACAGAGCTGGAGTGAAATCGGCGCCGAGCTGCGCCCGTTCGCGCCCGCGCCGTCGTCTGCCGCCCCCGCGGGCGATGTCTCGCTGCGGCTGATCGTCACCCAACCGGCCACCGCCGGCATGTACCGGCTCGACCAGCTGATCGCTGCGATGGCGCGCAAGACGCTGTGGCTGACCGACGCCTATTTCGTCGGCATCGCCCCGTACGTGCAGGCGTTGGTGGCGGCCGCACGCGACGGGGTGGACGTACGCCTGCTGGTGCCGGGCAGCAGCGACATCCCGGCGGTGGCCAACATGTCGCGCTCAGGCTATCGGTCGTTGCTGCAGGCGGGTGTTCGCGTATTCGAATGGAACGGCTCGATGCTGCACGCCAAAACCGCGGTGGCCGACGGGCAGTGGGCGCGGGTTGGTTCGTCCAACCTCAATATCGCCAGCTGGTTGAGCAACCGCGAACTCGACGTGGCGATCGAAGACACCGACTTCGCCACCCGACTGGCTGCGCAGTACGAGCACGACCTCAACAACGCCACCGAGATCGTGCTGGCGCCGCGCCGCCGTCGCACAGGTGAACGCGTGCGCAGCAGCGAGGCGCGCCCGCGCGCGCGACGCGGCGGCGGCAGCTCGGGCCGCGCCGCTGCCGGTGCACTGCGCCTGGCCAACAGCGTGAGCGCCGCACTGACGAATCGGCGCGTACTCGAGCATGACTCGGTAACCCCTCCGCTGATCGCCAGTCTGGTGCTGCTGCTGCTCGCCGTGGTGGCGATCGTGCGACCGGCATGGATCGGCTGGCCGTTTGCCCTGTTGACCGGCTGGTTCGCCCTCAACCTGGCCATTCGCGGGGTACGCATGCTGCGCAAACGGCGACGCGCACGACTCGACGGATGCGAAAACTGAGGTGGCTGGCCTCACTTGATGTTATGCGTTCGCTTGATGCCTCAAGCGGATGTTTTCACACAACTTGATACCGCCGCCGTGCTAGGCTCGCGCCCTTATGCACGTGCCCTTTGACGACTCCACGCCGCGCCATGTCCTGACTCCCAGCTCGCTCAACCGACTGGTGCGCGACTTGCTGGGCGATGCCCTGCCCCAGGTCTGGATCGAAGGCGAGTTGTCCAACGTGGCCCGACCCTCGTCAGGGCACCTGTATTTCACCCTGAAGGACAGCGGCGCCCAGGTCCGTTGCGCGATGTTCAAACCCAAGGCCGCCGCGTTGCGCTTTCGTCCGGCAGATGGGTTGCAGGTACTGCTGCGGGCCAAGGTCGGCCTGTACGAGCCGCGCGGCGAATTTCAGCTGGTGGCCGAATACATGGAGCTGGCCGGCGAAGGCGCCTTGCAGCGCGAGTTCGAACAACTCAAGGCGCGACTGGATGCCGAGGGCCTGTTCGCGCCCGGCCGCAAACGCGCCCTGCCCGTCTATGCCCGCCGTATCGGCGTGATCACCTCACCCACCGGCGCGGCGGTACGCGACGTATTGAGCGTACTGGCCCGACGCTGGCCGCTGGCCGATGTCGAGGTGCTGCCGGTGCCGGTGCAGGGACGCGAGGCGCCGCCGGCGATCGTGTCGATGCTGCGCCGCGCCTCGGCCAGTGGTCGCTATGACGTGCTGCTGCTGACCCGCGGCGGCGGCTCGCTGGAAGACCTGTGGGCGTTCAACGAGGAAACGGTGGCGCGAGCGATCCATGCCTGCGCGGTGCCGGTGGTGTCGGCCGTCGGCCACGAGATCGATTTCAGCATCGCGGATTTCGTCGCCGACCTGCGCGCACCGACCCCCTCGGCTGCCGCCGAACTGCTGGTGCCCGACGCGACGGCAGTCGAGCGCCACCTGCAGCAACTGCAGCAACGCATCAGCATCCTGCAGCAACGCCAGCTGCAGGCGCTGGCCCAGCGGATCGACCATCTGCAGGCGCGGCTGCAGGCACAGCGACCGCAGGCACGGCTGGCGCGCAATCACGAACGCCTGCTGCATCTGCAGCATCGCCTCGCCAGCGTCGTGCGCGAGCAGAGCCAGCAACGCCAACACCGGCTGGACCGACTGCATGCGCGCCTGCTGGCACAGCATCCGCGCAACCGCCTGAACCTGCTGGCACGCCGCCTGACCGAGCAGGACCAGCGCCTGCGGCGCGTCATCACCGTGCTGCTGGAGCGCCAGCAAACCCGACTTCGCCATGCCGGCCATGCGCTGAACGCGGTCAGCCCGCTGGCCACGCTGGAGCGCGGCTACGCCATCCTGTTCGATGCACAGGGCCAGGTGTTGCGCTCAGCCAAGGACGTGGCCGTGGGCACAGCCCTGCGTGCGCGGTTGGCCGACGGCGAGCTGCCGCTGCGGGTCAACGAAGACTGAGCGCCCCCCGCACCCGGCGCACTCCCTCCGCCCGCTGCAGTAACGATGCACCGGGACAAGCCGTGGCAAACCCGTCGCCCGGCGGCAGCTTCGCCACGTTCAACATCACGCTCGCAAGGTCAGGCTCTCGCCCGCATGGGCACAAATAAAGGGAACCTGAGCTTGCTCCGTCGCGCCCGGAAGTCGCTGCTGCAATACGAACGTGCCACGGCGGACCGCGACAGCGCCACCCGCGAGGCCAACACCAATGGCGCCTGTCCCTTGAAGGCCATCGGGCATCGGTCGATGCCAGCTGAAGCCCAGTCGCATGGATAGCGCCCCGCTGCAGGTACCGACAAGCCACCCCGGATCATGCCGGCATTGATCTGCGTCAAGGCGATCATCGGATGCCTGCTGCATGCTGCCCGGATGACTTGTACGCGTACCACGACACGGTGATCCCGCCCATTGCACGGCACGGCAAACACCGTGCTCCTGTTCGGGCACGCTGCGCGCTCATGTGTCTCGCGCTCGCCCTGGTCGCGAGTGCGCCGCTTGCCTCGGCGACGGATCGTCCGGCCAGCACGACCCACCCGGCTATTCCGGACACCATCCAGCAGCGTGCCAAGGCATGCACCAGTTGTCATGGCGAGCACGGCGAAGGCGCACCGGACAGCAACGACGGCCCGCGCCTGGCCGGCAAGCCCGCCGGCTATCTGCTGCTGCAATTGCGCTACTTCCAGAGTGGCCAGCGCAGGAATGCCGCGATGGAATACGTATTGCGCCAGCTCGATGTCGACTACATGCGCAAGCTGGCCGACTTTTTCGCCCAGCAGCAGGTGCCCTACCGTCAGCCTGTGCCGCCCAAGGTGTCCCCGGCCGCGTTGATGCGTGGCGAACAACTCGCCCTGCATGGCGACCCGGCCATCGGCGTGCCTGCATGCAACAGTTGCCATGGCAGCAAACTCACCGGCGTGCAGCCACTGATCCCCGGGCTGATCGGCTTGTCGTCGGACTATGTCGAAGCCCAGCTGGCCGCCTGGCGCAACCAGACACGCGCGGCCAGGGAACCCTTTTGCATGGGCGTCGTCGCCAATCGCATGCACGCGACTGACGTCACCGCGATTTCTGCCTGGCTGGCCAGCCAGGCTCCTGCTGCGGACATGCAGCCGGAGCCGGCCAACGCGCAGACCACGCCGCTGCCGGGCTGGTGTGTCATGAGTGGTCATGGGGGCAACCCGTGAATCGACGGGCGCAGATACTGCTGACGCTTGCCGTGGTGATCGCGGCAGTGTTCACCTGGAGCCACCTCGACCATGCTGATCGGCCGCCACCCTCGGCGGCGCAACAGGATGCTGACGCGGCTGCGCTGCGTGACCCGGCACGGATCAGCCAGGGCAAATACCTGGCCACGGTGGGCGACTGTGCGGCCTGCCACACCACGCAAGGCGGTGATCGCTACGCGGGCGGGCGCTCGTTGAGCACACCCTTCGGCGATGTACCGGCTCCGAATCTCACCCCCGATCCGGATACCGGCCTGGGCCGGTGGACGTTCAACCATTTCTGGCAGGCACTGCATGACGGCAAAGGTCGGCATGGCGAGCTGCTCTATCCGGTGTTTTCATACACCTCGTTCACCCGGGTCACGCGGTCGGATGCCTTGGCGATCTTTGCCTATCTGAAGTCGCTGCCGCCGGTAAAGCAGGAAGCCACGCCGCTTGGATTGAAGTTTCCCTACAGCGTGCGCAGCAGTTTGCTGGCATGGCGTGCGCTGTACTTCAAACCCGGTGTATTCCAGCCCGATGCGCAAAAATCTGCGACATGGAACCGTGGTGCCTACCTGGTCGAGGGACTCGGTCACTGCAATGAATGCCACGCACCGCGCAACGCCCTCGGCGCTGTTGCCACGAACGGCCAGCTGACCGGCGGCCAGATTCCGCAAGCGCACTGGTATGCGCCGGACCTCAGTACCCAGCGAGGTGGCGGTCTTGACGGCTGGAGCAGGCAGGACATCGTCGACCTGCTCAAGCGTGGCCAGTCGGCCAAGGGGGCAGCGTTCGGACCTATGGCCGAGGTCGTGCACAACAGCACCCAGTACATCACCGACACCGACCTGCAGGCGATGGCGAGCTATCTTGAATCGCTGCCTCCGCGCGCCGTGCCCGCAAGCACACCCGCGACAGCGATCGCGGCAAGCCACGCGCAGGGTGCTGCCATATACGACCAGCAATGCGCGTCATGTCACGGCAGCGACGGTAACGGAGTGGCTGACATCTATCCGCCGCTCGACGGCAATACCTCGGTAAATGAACCGACCGGAATCAACGCCATCCGCTCGGTGCTGCTCGGCGGTTTCCCACCGGTCACGGCGGGCAATCCGCAGCCCTACTCCATGCCTCCGTTTGCGCGGCAACTGACCGATGCCGACATCGCTGCCGTGGTCAACCACATCCGCCAGTCATGGTCGAACCGGGCCGCCGCGGTGAGCGCCGATCAGGTTGGCAACTTGCGCCACGCGCCAGGCGATTGATCGCACTGCACCGGGAGCGGCGACCAGACAGCCAGGGATGCCGGAACAAGCGAAGGCCACTCTCGTCTGAACGAGCGGATTCAGGCAGCTCGGGGACGCCTGCATCAATAACAGGCAACCGCAGCCATCGGCTTCCAACACAGGCCTGCAGAGCTCGGCGCCAGGCCTTGTTTTGCCACGTTTTCCGCTCACCCCAGACAACTCACGCCCGCTGAACAGGTCGCGCCTTTATGCTTTGCGCGACTTTGACCAGGGCGCCAGCGATGCTCAAGAAGACCTACCCCTACTACCTCGCCAACCAGCCGCAGCAGCCGAATACCGATCTTGCGGTGTTGAACAAGTTCACCGGCAAGGTGGTTACTCGCGTCGCCGTGCCGGACGCCAAGGCGACCGAAAGGGCGATCGTCGCTGCGGTGAAGGCGACCACTCCGATGCGCGATTTCAAGCCCTGGGCGCGTCAGGCTGTGCTGCAGCATTGCGCGAACCGCTTTGCGGAGCGACACGACGAACTGGCCAAGGCGCTGTGCATCGAGGCGGGCAAGCCGATCAAGGATGCGGCCGGCGAAGTCACCCGCCTGATCGAGACCTTCCGCATCGCCGCCGAGGAAGCCGTGCGCCTGAACGGCGAAACGCTGAATCTGGAGCTGGCCTCGCGTCTGGACGGCTATCACGGTTACACCAGGCGGGTACCGCTGGGGCCGGTATCGTTCATCACGCCGTTCAATTTTCCGCTGAACCTGGTCGCGCACAAGGTGGCGCCGGCGATCGCTGCCGGCTGCCCGTTCGTGTTGAAGCCAGCCGAAAAGACCCCGATCGGCGCGCTGATCATCGGCGAGATCCTGGCCGAGACCGACCTGCCCAGGGGCGCGTTCTCGATCCTCACCATGGACGGCAAACATGCCGCGCCGCTGGTCGAGGACGAGCGCTTCAAGCTGCTTTCGTTCACCGGCGGACAGATCGGCTGGGAACTGAAGGCCCGCGCCGGCCGCAAGAAGGTGGTGCTGGAGCTGGGCGGCAACGCGGCCTGCATCGTCGACGCCGATCAGGGGCCGCATCTGAACCGGGTGGTCGAGCGGCTGATCTTCGGCGCGTTCTACCAGTCCGGGCAGAGCTGCATCGGCGTGCAGCGGATCTACGCTCACGAGGACATCTATGGCGCGCTGAAGAAGAAGCTGGTCGCCGCCACGCGCAGGCTGGTCGCCGGCGACCCCGGCGACCAGGACACCTTCCTCGGCCCGATGATCGACGAAGCGGCGGCCGAGCGCCTGCACGGCTGGATCCTCGATGCCCGCAAGGCCGGCGCCAAGCTGCTTTGCGGCGGCAAGCGCGAGGGCAACATGCTGCAGGCCACGCTGATGGACAATGTGCCCGCCGATGCCGCCGTCAACCGGCAGGAAGCCTTCGGCCCGTTCGCCCTGCTCGCCCCGTTCAAGCGCTTCGAGGAGGCCATCGCGATGGTCAACGACTCCGACTACGGCCTGCAGGCCGGCATTTTCACCAACCAGCTCGACCACGCCATGCGCGCATGGAACGAGCTGGAGCAAGGCGGCGTGGTGGTCAACGACGTGCCCAGCTTCCGCGTCGACAACATGCCTTACGGCGGCATCAAGCTGTCCGGTCTGGGCCGCGAAGGCGTGCGCTACGCGATCGAGGACATGACCGAGATCCGCCTGATGGTGATGCGCGAGCGGTGAGGTCGGCGCCCAGCTCAAGACCGGTCAGAGCCGCCCGCCACGCGCCGCAACTGCTCCACATCACGCAGCGGCGGCGCGCCATGCAGCCGACTGTATTCGCGGCTGAATTGCGACGGGCTTTCATAGCCGACCCGATGCGCCACCGAGGCCACGTCGCCACGTTCGCTCAACAGCAGGCGGCGTGCCTCCTGCAGGCGCAGTTGCTTCTGATATTGCAGCGGGCTCATCGCGGTGATCGCGCGAAAGTGATGATGCAGCGAGGACGCGCTCATGTTCACCGTGCCGGCCAGCTCATCGATGCGCAGGGGCTGGTGAAAGTGGGCCTTCAGCCACTCGATGGCGTCGGCGACCTGGTGGCTGCGACTACCCGCGTTGGCCATCTGACGCAGGCGCGCGCCCTGCTCGCCGACAAGCAGCCGGTACAACACTTCGCGCTCGATCAGCGGAGCCAGCACCGGCAGGTCCTGCGGTGAATCGAGCAAACGCACCAATCGCAACACCGCATCCAGCAAGTCGCTGCCCAGAGGGCTCACCGACAGCGCGCGACCTGCTGCCGTCGACACGGCAGGCAGGTCGGCATCAGCCAGCAACTCACTGATGCGCCGCGTATCGAAACGCAGCATCGCGCACAGATAGGGCGACTGCGGCGTCGCCTGCACCACGCGCGAAGTTACCGGCATGTCGAGCGAGGTCACCAGGTAATTCGCCAGGTCGTACTGATAGATCTCATCGCCCAGCAGCACCTGCTTGGCACCCTGGGCCACCAGCACCAGGCCGGGCTCGTACATGGCGCAGACCTGGCTGCCCAGGCTGCCGGCACGATAGAAGCTCAGCGCCGGTAGCGCCGTCGCATGATGGCCGTCGGCCCCGGTCGATCGTTCAATGCGTGCCGCCAATTCCTCGCGGTCACGCTGCCGACGTGCGTCGCTATCAGTCATTGAAAATCCAGTTTCCATGCCGTTTACAGCCACAAATGTGCGGAGCCAAGATTGCCTGTTCCTGCACCTCAACGCGAGGTGGGGGGATCAGCTTTGCAGGATCAGGCAAGCATCTCGCAGGATCCGGCTATCGGCACCAACGCCCCGTTGCGCATACTGGCCCACTTTCCGCCCCACCCCAGGAGAACCGCATGCCTCTGAATATCCTTGGCTATGCCGCCGCATCCGCCACCACCGAGCTGGCGCCACTTTCATTCGAACGCCGCGACCCGCGCGCGGACGATGTGGTGGTCGACATCCTCTACTGCGGCGTATGCCACTCCGACCTGCACACCGCCCGCAACGAATGGCATGGCACTACTTATCCGGTCGTACCGGGCCACGAAATCATCGGCCGGGTCAGCGCCGTCGGCGCCGCGGTGAGCCAGTTCAAGGTCGGCGACATGGTCGGCGTCGGCTGCATGGTCGACTCCTGCCAGCACTGCGCCGCCTGCGACCAGGGCCTGGAGCAATACTGCGCCGAGCTGCCCACCTTCACCTACAACAGCAAGGATCGCCAGGACGGCCGCATGACCTGCGGCGGCTATTCCGAGCGCATCGTGGTATCGGACAAGTTCGTGCTGCGCATTCCCGAGACGCTGGACCTGAAATCCGCCGCACCGCTGCTGTGCGCCGGCATCACCACCTGGTCGCCGCTGCGCCACTGGAACATCGGCCGCAACAGCAAGGTCGCCGTGGTGGGCCTGGGTGGCCTGGGCCACATGGGTCTGAAGTTTGCCAAGGCGCTCGGTGCCGACGTGACCCTGTTCACCCGCTCGCCGGGCAAGGAAAGCGAAGCGCGTCGCCTCGGTGCCGACCATGTCGTGCTGTCGACGGATCCGGCACAGATGCAGGCGGTGGCCGGCCAGTTCGATTTCATCCTCGACACCGTGCCGCAGCAGCATGACCTGAACCCCTACCTGAGCACGCTGCGGATCAACGGCGTGCACGTGCTGGTCGGCCTGGTGGAGCCGATCGAGCCGCCGGTGCACGCGGCCAACGTGATCTTCGGTCGCCGCTCGCTCGCCGGTTCGCTGATCGGCGGCATCGCCGAGACCCAGGAAATGCTGGATTTCTGTGCCGAGCACGGCATAGCCAGCGACGTCGAGATGATCAAGATGCAGGACATCAACGAAGCCTACGAGCGCATGCTGAAAAGCGACGTTCGCTACCGCTTCGTGATCGACCTGGCTTCGCTCGACAAGGGCGCCTGAGCCGGCCGGACCATCGCCGCGGCGGTGGTCCGCGCCGGTGTCGCTGCCGCCACCAGGGGCGGCAGCTTCGGCGTGTTCCAGCCCATCGCGTTGTAGACGTAGTAGCGCGCAATGCCGAGATACTCGTGCACGGCGATATCGGTCAGCACGAAGTTGAACGAACTCGGCCAGCCGCTGAGGCTGGCCCGCCAGTAGTCGGCCCGCACCGGTGTTGCGTTGATACCGAAATGCGTGAAATACAGCACGCTGCGGCGCAGGTGAAAACCCGAACTCACCAGCCAGATTCTCTGCGCACCGAGGGCAGCCAGCAGCGGGCGGCAGAATTTCGCGTTCTGCCAGGTGGTGTTGCTGCGCGACTCAAGCATGAGGTCGTCACTCGCTACACCAAGCCCACGCAAGACGATCGCATACGAGGCGGCCAAGGTCGTACCCAGCTGCGACGGATCACCACCAGTGACCAGCAAGCGACAGGTCGCACCAGCCAGCCGGCAATCGTGATAGAGCACCGCCGCCTCCGCAATGCGCGCATACGCCCCCATGCTCGGCTCGACCCCGGCACCAGGGACGCTCACCGCGTCGCCGGTCAACAACACGATCGCGTTGGATGGTGCCCACGGCAGCGTCGGCCGCACGGCATAAGGCGCCTGCAAGTCGTTCATCAGCCACCTCGGCAATGGGCCGCAGGCGATCAGTACGAAAAGCAGCACAGTCAGCGCGGCGAGGCCAGCAGCAAGCCAGCGCCTGCGACGCCAACGGGCCACCAGCGCCAACGACAACAAGACGGCGAACGGGATGAAGATCATGGCAGGCAGATCGGCAGAAGGGATCGCAGCGTAACCCATGCCGCGCCGCGAGCGATGCGCACTTCCCTGGCGGCATCATCTGCGCGACGATCAGTCTCGGCTGCGGCCATCGCCCTGTCCGCCTGACGGCGAGCCGTCACGACACCCCCTGGACAGCCGAACCGCACCACGGAGCGAAGCCATGACTACCCTCGTGTTCGTCCACGGCTGGAGCGTCAGCAATACCTCGACCTACGGGCAGCTGCCGCAGCAATTGCAGCAGCAGGCCGCCGCGGCCGGCCTGCCACTGACCCTGGCCGACGTATGGATTTCCGAGTACGTGAGTTTCGACGACGCTGTGACCATGCGCGACCTGGTCCGGGCGCTCGACCATGCCCTGCGCGACCTGCACTTGCTCGATGCCAGCTTTGCCTGCATCACCCATTCCACCGGCGGCCCGGTGGTGCGCGAATGGCTGCGTGCCCAACGCGACAAGCCGTCGCTGTATACGACCATGCGGCTCAGCCACCTGGTGATGCTGGCGCCAGCGAACTTCGGCTCCGCTCTGGCCCAGCTCGGCAAGGGCATGCTGGGCCGGCTCAAGTCGTGGTTTGCCGGCGTCGAGCCCGGCCAGCGCATCCTCGACTGGCTGGAGCTGGGCAGCGCCGAATCGCTGGTGCTCAACCTCGACCATATCCATGGCGAAGATCCCGTCGCGCGCGGACAATTCCGGTTCGTGCTGATCGGCGATCGCCCCGACCGCTCGCTGTATGACCACCTCAACAGCTATACCGGCGAAGATGGCTCCGACGGCGTGGTGCGCCTGGCCGCCGCCAACCTCAACGCACAACACGCCGTGCTGTCGCCGCAGGTCAGCACGCCGGGCAGCATCGACGTGCTCGCGCTCAACCTCAGCCGCAGCCCGCGCAGTGCGTTCAAGATGGTCGCCGATGCCGCCCACTCCGGCGCCGGACACGGCATCATGGCCAGCGCGGCACCGGCCACGGTGCAATCCATCCTGCGCTGCCTGGCGGTGCGCAGCGCCGGCGACTATGCCCGCCTGTGCGACGCGTTTGATGCCGAGAACGCCGAGCGCGACGCCAGCAAGGTGGAGCTCGAGCCGGCCGGCCCGTTTGCGCCGCGCGTCCACATCCATGACCCGCGCAGCCTGCTGATCGTGCGGCTCACCGATGAAGCGGGCGAGCCGCTGACCGGCGCAGGCTTCCTGCTCAATGCGGGCCAGGCGGCCAACCCCGACCTGATGCCGGCCGGCTTCATGCTGGACCGCCAGGCCAACTCCCACCAGCGCACCACGATCTCGCTGTTCCTCAATCACAGCGTGCTGGTCGGCGATGATCGTGTGCCCGACCCACGCAACAGCCGCAAGACGCTGCGCGCCGCGATGAGCAGCCACGGGCCTTACAGCGCCAGCGTGGTACCAGCCGACCTCGCCGGGCTGGTGCATCACGCACTGGCGCGCAGCGCGATCAGCGACGATCTGATCGGCGCCATGAGTCCGCACCAGACCACCGTGCTGGACGTGGTGCTGCCACGCAAGGTGCACGAGGGCGTATTCCGCCTGAGCCGTGATCTGGCACCGCGCGATTTCAGCAAACCCGAGCCGGGTGCCGTGATCAGCTGAACAGACCCTCACGCCCCTCCTCGCCAGCAGCCCGGAGCCGTCTAAACTACGAGGTTCCAAGAGGCGACGCTTTACGTTCGCCAACCTCGATCAGGCATGCAAAAAAAACCCGTCTTCTTCGACCCCACCGGCCGGCGCGCCACGCATGTCTCGCGACTGGCCCTGATCGCCGGCGTGGTGAGTACCTTGTTCGTGGTGGCTTGCGCCATCAGCCTGTTTGTCGGGCCGAACATGAGCAGTCTGCATCTGGGCAAGACGCGCCGCCCGCTGGCTGGCGTCAAGGCGGCCGAGCCCGAGTTGCTCAAACCGGCAGCCAGGCTGGCCGCCGAGCTGCGCGCGCGCCAGAAGCTGCTGCATTCGGCGCGCACGCATGCGACCAAACCGGCCGGCCGGCATATCCCTCCGCTATCGCTGAACAAGCCGGCCGATCGCCCGCTGGCGATCGGTTTCTACGTCAACTGGGACGAAAGCAGCTATCCGTCGCTGAAGCGTGCGCTGCCGACGCTGGACTGGGTCATTCCCACCTGGATGAGCCTCAGCGGGCCCGACCTGGCGCTGCACACCAGCATCGATGCCAAGGCGCTGAACCTGATCCGCACGCAGAAGCCTTCCACCCCGATCCTGCCCTTGCTGCAAAACGCCGTGAACAGCACCTGGGATGGCGCCGGCCTGGCTCGCATGCTGGCCGACCCTGCGCTGCGCCAACAGCGCATCGCACAGATCGTTGCCTTCCTCGCATCCAACCATTTTCAGGGCGTGACGATCGACTTCGAGGAGGTACCACCCTCGGCACAGAAGAACCTCAAGGCTTTCCTCACGCAGCTCAACGACGCCTTTGACCCGCATGGCTGGGGCATCGTGCTGTCGGTGCCGTTCGACGATCCGGACTGGGACTACGCCGGTTACGCCGACATCGTCGACTTCGAACTGCTGATGGCCTACGACCAGCACTGGGCCGGCAAGGACCCCGGCAGCATCGCCGGCCAGGAGTGGTTCGAGCACACGCTGGAAGAGCGCATGAAGGTGCTCGATCCCGACCAGACCATCGTGGCGCTGGGCAGCTACGGCTACGACTGGGCCCACGGCAAGAGTGCGGAAACGCTGACCTTCCAGGACGCGATGGATCGCGCCTCCGATGCGCAAGCCGACATCGTGTTCGACCCGGATACGCAAAACCCGCATTTCTCCTACAGCGAGGACGACGGCACCAAACACCAGGTGTGGTTCCTTGATGGTGCCACCGCATACAACGAAATCCATGCCGCCGATGACTACAAGCCTTACGGCTATGCGCTGTGGCGGCTGGGCTCGGAAGATCCCTCGGTGTGGTCGCTGTTCGGTCGCCACTACGACGCGTCGGTGCCGCCGCAACTGCAGACCATCGGCCAGGGTGAGGACTTCGACATCGAAGGCGAAGGCGAAGTGCTGGAAATCGCCTCCACTCCGTCGCCCGGCGCGCGCACCATCAGCGTGGACAAGGGCGATGGCAGCATCAGCGACGAGAGCTATACGGCGCTGCCCAGCACGTACGTGATCCAGCGTGCCGGCACCTTGCCACACAAGATCGCACTCACCTTCGACGACGGCCCCGACCCGGAGTGGACGCCGCAGATCCTCGATATCCTGCAAGCCAAGCATGTGCCGGGCACGTTCTTCATCATCGGCTCCAATGCCGAGATGTCGCCCAGGCTGGTGCAGCGCGAGGTGGACGAAGGCGATGACGTCGGCAACCACACCTTCACCCATCCCAACCTCGGCGAGAGCCCGCCCGGTATCGTCGCGCTGGAGCTCAACGCGACCCAGCGACTGTTCGAGGCGCTCACCGGGCGCTCGATGCGACTGTTCCGTGCACCCTATTTCGGCGACGCCGAGCCGACGACGGCCGACGAACTGGTGCCGATCCAGATCGCCCAGAAAATGGGCTACCTCGCCGTCGGCCTGCATGTCGATGCGGAAGACTGGCAGCGCCCTGGCGTCGACGCGATCGTCAACAACGTGCTGAACGGCATCGGCAAGGGGCAAGTGGTGCTGCTGCACGACGGTGGTGGTGATCGCTCGCAAACCATTGCCGCGCTGCCGCGGATCATCGATGGCCTGCGCGCGAAGGGCTACCAGTTCGTCACGGTCTCCGCCCTGGCCGGTCTGACCCAGCAGCAGACCATGCCGCCGCTGCCGCCCGGTTCGCTCTCGCGCTGGGCCGATCGCTCGGTGTTTCTGACCTTGGGGCTGTTCGGCCATTTCATCCGCTGGCTGCTGGTCGCGGCGATCACCCTGGGCGTGGCCCGCCTCTTGCTGCTCGGCCTGCTGGCCCTGGTCAACCAGGCGCGCGAGCGCCGCCGCACGGCGCCGGTGCTGGGCGACAACCCGCCGCTGGTCTCGGTGCTGATCCCGGCCTACAACGAAGAAAAGGTCATCGCCAGCTCGATCCGGCAGATCCTCAAGAGTCGCTACGCGAATCTCGAAGTAATCGTCGTGGATGACGGTTCCGTCGATGCCACCTCGGCGGTGGTGATCGAGCATTTTGCCAATGAGCCGCGCGTGCGCCTGATCACCATCCCCAACGGCGGCAAGGCGCATGCGGTCAACACTGCACTGCGCGAGTCGCATGGCGACATCGTGGTGGCGCTGGATGCCGACACCCAGTTCGAGCCCGAAACCATTCCGCGGCTGGTGCGCTGGTTTGCCGACCCCACGGTCGGCGCCGTCGCCGGCAACGCCAAGGTTGGCAACCGGATCAACCTGATCACCGTGTGGCAGGCGCTGGAATACATCACCGCGCAGAATCTGGAGCGCCGCGCGCTGGCCGCCCTCGGCGCGATCACCGTCGTGCCCGGTGCCGTCGGTGCCTGGCGCCGCGAGGCGCTGGAGCAGCTCGGCGGTTTTCCCGCCGACACCCTCGCCGAAGACCAGGACCTCACCCTCGCCGTGCAGAAGGCCGGTTACCACACCCTGTTCGACAGCGCGGCCATCGCCTGGACCGAGGCACCGGACACCGCCCGTGGCCTCGCCCGCCAGCGCTTCCGCTGGGCCTACGGCACCCTGCAATGCCTGTGGAAGCATCGCGACGCCACCTTCCGTCCGCGTTACGGCGCGCTGGGCATGATCGCGCTGCCGCAGGTGTGGCTGTTCCAGATCCTGTTCTCGGTGGTGTCACCGCTGGTGGATCTGGTGCTGGTCTGGCAGCTGGTCTCGACCGGCCTCGATTACCTGCAGCACCGCGGCCAGTTCGACGACACAAACCTGTTGCGCATGCTGATCTTCTACGCCGCCTTCATGACCGTCGACCTCGCCGCCGCCGCGCTCGCCTTCGCCATGGAAAAGAAGGAAAAGTGGAGCCTGATGTGGTGGCTGGTACTGCAACGCTTCGGCTACCGCCAGCTGATGTACTACGTCGTCATCCGCTCGGTATGGACGGCCATCCGCGGACCCTCGGTCGGCTGGGGCAAGCAGGAGCGCAAGGCAACGGTGAGCACCGGTGAGGAATTGAAGTCGTGAACGGCATGACACACGCCAGGCTGACCTGATATCACCCTGCGGAGCGATCGTCGTGTTGTACGTCCCCCCATCCGGGGACAAAAAAGGACACGGCGCCGCGCGGTGGAAGGGCTCCCGCTCAGTGTTCCCGCCCCACGCGGCATCGGCCACATGGGGCGGGAACAGACGCACCTCAATCGTTGCAGCGCGAAGTTGCAGACGCCGGCGCATACCCTGGAAGATCGGCCGATCCGAAGGCGAATACGAGGAAGCGGTTGGGATTGGTCTTGCCCATAGGGTGCAGTGCATCCTTTATCTCAGGCAGGAAATCGTTGTCGCTGGCGATGTAGAGCGTGGCCATGAGTTTGCCGTCGATGCGGGTTCGCGGACCGAACGCGAGTCCCTCGAGCTTCTCCGGGATGTCGGCCCGAGGCTCACCCGCAGCGGCCAGCTCGGCGGCAATGTCGACAAGCAGCCTCTTGTGCAACGCCAACGGGCGCAAACTCGCCTCGCCCTGGCGATCACCGATCGGTGTGGCGCCGGCCAGGTCAACCTCATACACCCGCTTGATCTTCGCCTTGCTGCCGGCGCCCAGGCCAGTGCTGTCGCGCTCGAGTACCAGCAAACGATGGCCGTTCACGGCCAGCAGGTCGCTTGCACCGGCATGGCTTGCGTGACCGGCGTGCCCGACACGATCGAGTGGATAGGCATATTGGACCACCCTGCCGGTTTGCAGGTCGATCCTGAGCAGCCGGGTCATGCCTGCATGCTTGCCGCCATCCTGGATCAGCGCGCCCTGCATGATCGCGAACAGCGTGCGGTTGTCCGGGCTGATGGCCAGCCCTTCGATGCCGTGGTTGGGGACCCGGCCGCGGTCGTTGCCGTGCAGTTCCTGGCTGGTGCGTGGCGACGGATGCGGCACGGCCAGCAGCTGCGGCAGCGCCAGCACGCGCAGCTGGCGACCACTGGCCCGGTCAAACTCGCGGATGGTCGGGCCGTACTCGTCGCTGATAAACAACTGCTTGCCATCAGACGATACGCGAATGCCTTCCGCGTCGAGCCGCGCCGCATTCGGCTGGATCGAGTCGGCCGCGGCGGAGAAGTTGTCCGAACGCCCGGTGAAGTAGTCGTGGCCGTCGCGGTTCAGCGACGGCCTGCCAGAACGCAGACCCACCGCCTTGCCGTCGCCGTAGACCAGCGGCGTGGGCGACCACAGCAGGGTGGTCGCCTGCAGGGTCGGCACCAGCGCGTACTTCAAGCGGTCATGCGGGGTCGGCCGAAGGTGCAGGTCGAGCGTGTGGAAGCGCGCGATATACGAGGTGGTGTCGCTGACCGCAGGGTTGTAATGAAGCGCATTGGGTCCGCGGTCCGGCATCGCCAGGAACTGATCGCAGCGCAGGTGCACCAGGCCCGAGCCGAGCCCGCCCAGCTGGTCTCCGGGCGTGCCATTTTCCAGCGGTGCGGCGGTGAGGACGGCCTTGTCGCCACCATGGCCATCGAGTGAGCCGACCGCGATCAGTTGCACGCCGGCGCGCGCGCCGGGTGACATCATCAAGGCCAGCGCCAGCGCGATCGGCGTGGCCAGGCGGCGCAGGTGCCGGCGGGAAACGCGTTGCGCTGACATCTCAGAACGCCATGGAGACCGAGGCGAACCAGCTGCGGCCCGGCAGTACCAGGTAGTAGATGCTGCCCTTCTTGAGCGAGTCGGCCACGTTCTGCCTGGCATCGAACAGGTTGTCCACCTGCAGGCGCAGCTTGTAGCTCTTGATGAACGTACCGGCGAGGTTCTGGCCATAGCCGACGCTCATGGCCGCGCGCCAGAATCCACCCGATTGGCCGGTATCAGTGACACTGGCGAACACGTCCGGATTGAAGCTGCCGTTGTAGACTTTCTGCGGGCCCACATACTTCTCGGTCAATGAGGCGAAGAAGCCGTTCTGCTCAAAGATGCCGCCCAGCGCCGCCGTGCTGTTGGGGACGTTGGGAACATCCAGCCCCGAACGCTTGAACTTCGCGCGACTGATCGAGCCGTTGGCGAATACGCTCAGGCCCTTGCCCATGTAGTACGTCGCCTCCGCTTCCACGCCACTCATCCGCGCGCCGCTGGCGAGGATGTAGATGTCCTCGTTGGTGACCGGGTCGACCTGGGTGATCGGAAAATTCTGGTAGTCGATGTAGTACACGTCCATGTCGGCATCAAGACGGTCGGTCTTGTACACGGTACCGAGCTGGTAGTTCATGGTCTGCTGCGGCTTTGCCTTGTTGACGGCCGGATCGACTACGTAGAACTGGTTGAGGTTGGGCGTAAGAAAGCCCTGTGCCGCCTGGGCATAGGTGCTCCAGGAATCGGTAAGCCGGTAGTTGGCACTGAGATAGCCCAGCACCTTGTCCCAGCTTTGCCCATAGTTCAGCGGCAACTTGGTGGTCTGGTTGGACGGCGCGTCGATGGTGCGCCTGGCGTTGAAGTACTTCACGCCGGGCACGATCACCAGATCGTCGCTGGCATTCCACGCGTACTCGGTGAAGAGCTGGGTGGTGTAGATCGAATCATGCATCAGGTACTTGTAGGCGCTCAGCGCGGTCTTGCCGGGTTTGACGTTGAGCTGCTCGCCATTGGCATAGTCGATCGCCCTGCTGCTGCGGTCGTTGTGCAGCCACTCATACCAGCCACCCAGGCGCAGCTCACCGGCGTCGTCACGATGGCTCAGCCGGAAGGTATCGCCCCAGGCGCGATAGTTGTTGATCTTGATGTAGCCGCCCATGGCATTCGGGGAGGTAACGGTACCCTTGAACGCCGATTCGTGGCTGGTGTTGGCGTAGGCGTAGGTATAGAACTTGTCGTCCAGATGCCAGCTGTCGCTGAGCTGGCTGGAGATGCCCGCGTATTCCAGGTCGGTCTCCTTGGTCTGGTAGTTGTAGCCGTAGTAGTCGACGCTGGTAGGGTCGTTGGTCAGCCCGTAGTCGCGACCAAGCGTGGCAATTTCCGACGTGGTCAGGCTGCCCTTGTTTGGCTTGTTGAAGGTGATGTAGTTGTAGTTGCTGAGGAAGGTCAGTTCGGTGCTGTTGCCGATCGGCTGCACGTACTTGATGTAGCCCGTCTTGCGATTCATCGGTGAGTAGGTCTGCGCCGTATCGGTGTCGTTGTACTGGGCGCTGACGATCAGCTTGCCGCCGTGCAGCGAATCGATGCGGCCGGAGTTGAGTTCCAGATGGGTCAACGTGGTGCCGTAACTGCCGACGCTGACGGTGGGAATGAACGAGAAGTGATTGGTCGCGTCCTTGGAAAACAGCGCGACGGTGCCGCCGAAGGTCGCCTGACCGAGCTGGCTGGCGCCGCCGGGACCGCGGTCGATCACGATCTGACCCAGCACCTTGGCTGGAAAGTAGCTGCTGGTGTGGTGGCTGAAGTCGTTGTTGTCGCCGAACGGAATGCCGTCATAGGTCACGTTGTACTGGTTGTCGCTGAAGCCGCGCAGGGTCATCTGCTTGGACTCGCCCAGTCCGGGACCGGCCGGGCTCACGTTGGCCACGGCCGGCGCGATGGCCGCGATGCTGGCGTAGTCGGAGGTCGCGGCGACATGGTTGCTGATGTAGTCCAGTCCGATCACCGACTGCGGCTGCAAGACATCCAGCTCGCTCTGCGTAAACGCCTGGGTTTGTGCCGTCTTGACCACGTCGGCGCGTACCTCCACTTCGGTCAACTGCTTGACTACCGTGCCGTCGGGGAGGCCGGCCGGCGCGGCCACATCCGCGGCATGAGCCGCGCCAGCCAGGACCATGCCGAGCAGCAGCGCGCAGCGGCTTGGCGCAAGCAGGCGGGAAATGGCGTGACTGAGGGGATGACGCGGATTCGGGCGGCGACGCGCAACGATCATGGAAGTTCCACCTGGCGTTAAGAAGCCGTTCAGCCTAGGAGGTGATCGTTACGAATTTGCGGCACTCAGATGTCACGGCACGTAATTACGTGCAGACAGGGCATGCAGCCGCCGTCCCTCACCTTGGTCGAGCGCTGGCTGGCATCGTCGTCCTGCCACACCCGACGTCAGTTCCATGCCTGTGGCTCGGCGAATCAGTCCACTTCGGGTTCAGCCGTTCCCGCGCACCCGCATCGTCAGCCCTTTCATGAAATTGCGCAGCAGCTGGTCGCCGCAAAGACGGAAATTCTTGTGGTCAGGCTGGCGGAACAAGGCGCTGAGTTCGGGTTTGGTGGCGGGGAAGTTGGCAGCTTCCAGGATCTCGTGCATGTCGACGTCCTTCAGCTCGAACGCCACGCGCAGCTTCTTCAGCACCACGTTGTTGGTGACGCGCTTTTCCGGCGGCCGCGGCGGGCGACTCTCGTCCTTGCCGCGCCGGTAAAACACCAGGCCGTCGAGGAACATCGCCAGCACCTTGTTGCTGCACTCGACGTAGCCGGGATCCTCATCCTTCTTCAGGAACGCCTGCACGTCCTCCTTCTCGATCGGAAAATTTGCATCCGCCAGATGAATCAGTTCCACCACCTTGCCGTCGCCGAGGTCGAGCATGTAGCGGATGGAGCGCAGTACGTCGTTGTTGATCATGTCGTTCCGAAGGGACTCGCGGGGGACGCCATGCTACCGCGTCGCGTATCCATCGATTAACCCCATTCGCGTGATCCCTGCGTTTCACCCTTCACACCCCGGAGGAGAAACGCCCCATGAAACTGATCACCTTGCTGCGCAGCCTGCTGCTGGCCCTGCTGGTGATGTTGACCGGCTGCAGCACACCGAAACCCGCGCTGGACACGCAAACCGCGGAAAACACTTCAGCAACCCAACCGCAAGTACCCATCGCCCCACCGGCAAACCGCCCTGTCGAAGCGCGGCAGACCAGCCCTCTCGTTGACCAGGCCGTGAACGAGACTGCGGCGTCCATCGCCATGCCCGCCCCGCCGGCACCGCTTGCCGGCGCCACGTCGCGCAAGGCGCTGGCGCAGGCCGCGCGCAGCTACCCCGGCGCGCCGATGATGATGCCGATACGTCAGCCGCTGCCCGGAGACGTCAACCGCGAGAACTACACCCACCGCGACAGCAACCGCTGCAACGGGTCAGCGAGCACCCGGTTTCCACCTTCAGCATTGATGTCGACACCGGCTCGTATACCAACGTGCGCCGCATGTTGAACCAGGGCCAGTTGCCGCCGGCCGACGCGGTGCGCGCGGAGGAATTCATCAACTACTTCGACTACGGCTATACGCCGCCGTCGAATCGCGAGCAGCCGTTCAGCGTCACCACCGAACTGGCCCCGGCGCCGTGGAATGCGAAACGGCAGTTGCTGCTGGTCGGCATCCAGGGCTACCGCGTACCCGCGGCATCGATCCCAGCCTCGAACCTGGTATTTCTGATCGACACCTCCGGCTCGATGAACGAGCCGGACAAACTGCCGCTGCTGCAGGCCTCGCTGAAACAGCTGGTACGCGAGCTGCGCCAGCAGGATCGCGTAGCCATCGTCACCTATGCCGGCAGTGCCGGCGTGGCCCTGCCCTCCACCGCCGGTGACCAGCACGCCACCATCGACGCGGTGATCGACAGCCTCGGCGCGGGCGGTTCCACCAATGGTGGCGCCGGCATCGAGCTGGCCTATGCGCAGGCCGAACAGGGTTTCATCAAGGGCGGCCTGAACCGGGTGATCCTCGCCACCGACGGCGATTTCAACGTCGGCACGGTCAACCAGGAATCGCTGAAAACCCTGATCGAGGATCACCGCAAGAGCGGCGTGGCATTGACCACGCTGGGTTTCGGTGAGGACAACTACAACGACGCGATGGCAGTGATGCTGGCCGATGCCGGCAACGGCAGCCACCACTACATCGACAGCCTGCAGGAGGGCCGCCGCGTGCTGGTCGACGAGATGTCCGCCACCTTGCTGACGATCGCCGGCGACGTGAAGATCCAGATCGAGTTCAACGCCGCCCGGGTGCAGGAATACCGCCTGGTCGGCTACGAGAAGCGCATGCTCAAACGTGAGGATTTCAACAACGACAAGGTCGATGCGGGCGAGATCGGCGCCGGTGTCAACGTCACCGCGATCTACGAGATCACCCCGACCGGCTCGGCCAGTGCGCGCATCGATCCGCTGCGCTATGGCGAGCACGCCGCGCCCTCCAGCGCCGTCAACGAGCTGGCCTTTCTGCGCCTGCGCTACAAGTTGCCCGGACAGTCAAGGAGCCGGCTGATCGAACGACCGATCGCCGCGCGCGCCGAAGCCCGCGCCAGCGAGCGTCTGCGCTTTGCCGCCGCCGTGGCCGCGTTCGCCGACGCCTTGCGCGGCGGCAAGTACCTGGACGGCTTCGGCTACGCGCGAATCGCCGCACTGGCGCAGCAGGCCCGCGGTAATGACGCCAGCGGCTATCGCGCCGGCTTCGTGCAACTGGTGAAACTGGCTGACGGGCTGGCCACCGCACCAGCGCATGCCGACAGCGATACGGCGGCACGTTGAGCTTTCCGACCCCGATGGACTCCGCGCAGTGACGATGGCAGCCGATTCCCCCACTGCCGCCTTGCCCCACCGTGCCGACCCGTCGGGGTCGGAACCCGCGCCGATGCCGGCTCGCCTACCCACGCACGCATCATTTCGCTTACCCTCGCACCCCATGGATGCTGCGGTCGACCCTGATGCACTGCTGATGCTCGCCTATGCGCGTGGCGATCTCGCCGCGTTCGAGCTGCTTTACGCCAGACATCGCGGCATGCTGTACCGGTTCCTGCTGCGCAGCGTGCGCGACCCGCACCGCACGGACGAACTGTTTCAGGAAACCTGGAGCCGGGTGATCAGCGCACGCGAGCGCTACCAGCCACAGGCGAAGTTCACCACCTGGTTACTGCAGATCGCGCACAACCTGATGATCGACGGCACGCGTCGACAGCGACCCGGTGTCGGTGACGATGAAGCCGAAGTGGCACTGGCCAACGTCGCCATGCCCGAACACGAGCAGCCCGATCACGCCTTGTCCGAGTTCGAGCATCGTCGTCACCTGCAGCAGGCGATCGAGAAGCTGCCCGAAGAACAACGCATCGCCGTACTGCTGCGACTGGACCAGGAACTCAGCCTGGAGGAGATTGCCGCCGTCACCGGTTGCGGCCGCGAAACCGTCAAGTCGCGCCTGCGTTATGCCATGACCCGATTACGCGAAGTGCTGTCCGAATGACCACGCCCCTGCCACCCGCCGATCCGTCCACCGTGGACGAGCCCTTGCCCGGCGAAGCCGAGCTGGCCGCGCTGTACCGGCAATTGCCGCGCCACGAGCCCGGCCCGACGCTGGATGCCGCGGTGCTGCGCGCTGCCGCGCAAGCGCTGAGCGCGGTACATGATGGCCTGCCAGAGGGCACGACCGAGCGACGCAAGCTGCCGCGCGAGAAGCTCACACCACTCCCTGCCACGCCGGCATCACCCGCCTCCAGCCCGACACTGCAGTCGATCGAATTCGCCGCGCGCACGCGACGCAAGCGAACCCCGCACTGGCTGATCGCACTGGGCAGCGCGGCCAGTCTGGTGCTTGTCGCCGGGCTGGCGTGGCGCATGCGCGAAACCGCGCAACCCGCCTTGGCACCTGATGCGCAGCGGGTGAGCGCGCCGGTGACCCCGCCATCGAAACCGGCCATCAAATCGCCGGCGCCCACCGCGCCACCGCCCATGCTGCGTGAGGCGCAACCGTCCGGGCAGCTCGCAGGCAAAGTCACCGCTACGCCTGCCATGATGAGTCGCCAGGCAGGGCCAGCCCGTTCCTTCGCCCAGCCCTCGGCCGCCGACCGCCGCGCCAACGCGTTGCCGCCAGCACTGGCCGAAGAAAGCGTGAGCGAAAGCGCTGCCGCACCTCGGCAGGCCGTGGCAGCGCAGGCACTCGGCGGCATGGTGACGAAAGCCGACCAGGCGGCCCCGCCGCCCATGGCAGCGCCAGCCGCTGCCCCGATGGCAAAGACCCTCTCGGCCGCACCGGCGCCCAGCGCAGACGCGGCGACGGACACCGGCCCGCAGGCCAGCGACACGCCCGTGCAGGAACTGGACACGATCAGCCTGCTGTTCGCGCAAGGTCACGACGCCGAAGCACTGCGGCGCCTGCGCAGCTTCCGGCAAGCGCACCCGCAGTGGCCGCTGCCACCCGCCTTGCGCGCACGCCTGCGCCAGCCATGAGCGAGACGCTGTCCACCCTGGTCCAGCGCAGCCGTCATCAGGAAGAGATCAGGAAAAGCCGCTTCCTCGCCGTCGCCGAACCGGTGAGTTCGGCCGAACAGGCGCTGGCCTTTCTGCGCGAGGTTGCCGAACCCTCCGCTACCCACAATTGCTGGGCGTATCGCATCGGCCAGGACTACCGCTTCAACGACGACGGCGAACCCGGCGGCACCGCCGGGCGACCGATCCTGCAGGCGATCGAAGGCCAGCAGATGGATGGCGTGGCGGTGGTGGTCACCCGCTGGTACGGCGGCATAAAACTCGGTGCCGGCGGCCTCGTCCGTGCCTACGGCGGCACCGCCGCCGAATGCCTGCGCCAGGCCGAGCGCGTGCCCATCGTGGCGATGACCCGGCTGGGCGTGCACGTCGAATTTGCCGAGCTGGCACTGCTCAGGGCACGCCTCAAGGAGTTGCAGGCCGAAGTCGACAGCGAGCTGTTTGGCGCCGACGGCGTCGACCTGCAACTGCACCTGCCCGACAGCCGTGTCGACGAAGCCATGCAGCTGATCAGCGACATCAGCCGCGGCCGCAGCGCCGCCAAACGCCTCGATTGATCCTCGCCCTCTCTCTCGCAGGAGCCCGCTCCCGGGCGATGCTCCTGCCTTGATTGCACAAGCCCGATCAACGGCATCGCCCGCCAGCGGGCTCCGGGAATCGGGAATGCGCGCGACTCACGAACGCGGTTCGGATTGAATCGGCCCCGGCACACCCCACTTCAAGGGCAGCGCGCTGCGCACCCCTTCTCCGAGTCATCCTGCGAGAGTCCATGAGCAACGCCACCAGCGACACGCCCCGCCCCACCCGCCGTATCGGCGCCCTGCGCGGGATGTGGCCCTTCCTGCGACCGCACCGCTCGCTGGCCATCGGCTGGCTGGTGTTTCTGGCGATGTCTTCCGGCGCCTCGCTGCTGTTGCCGCTGGCGTTTCGCCACATCATCGACAAGGGCTTTGGCCATTCCAGCCTGCCGGTGATCAACGAGACCTTCATGGCACTGTTCGGCGTGGCGCTGGTACTGGCCGTTGCCACGGCGGCGCGCTACTACTGCATCACCCTGCTCAGCGAGCGTGCGCTGGCTTCGCTGCGCAAGACGCTATACGCGCAGGTGATCCGCCTCGACGTGAGTTTCTTTGAACGCAGCCGCGTTGGCGAACTGCTGTCGCGACTGAGCGCCGACACTGAAGTGGTGCAGGCGCTGATCGGCTCGGGCGTGTCGGTGGCGCTGCGCAGCGCGGTAATGCTGGTCGGTGCGGCCATCGCGATGGTCTGGACCGCGCCCTCGCTGGCCGGCCTCACCGCGCTGGTCATCCCGGCAGTCATGCTGCCGATCCTGGTGTTCGGCCGCCGCGTGCAGAAACTCTCGCGCGCCAGCCAGGACCGTCTCGCCGACGCCGCGGCGATCGCCAACGAAACGCTCAACGCTTCCACCGCGGTGAAGGCGTATGCGCGCGAAAAAATCGAGAGCCGCCGCTACAGCGACGCGATCATGCGTGCGCTGGCGACCGCGCGCCGACGCATCGGCATGCGTTCGCTGCTGACCATGGCGGTGATCGTGCTGGTGTTCGGCGCAATCACCCTGGTGCTGTGGGCCGGTGCCCGCCATGTGCTGGCCGGCACGCTGGACCCCGGCGTACTGGGTCAGTTCGTGCTGTACGCGGTATTCGCCGCCGGCTCGGTGGCCGGCCTGTCCGAAGTGTGGGGTGATGTGCTGCGCGCCGCCGGGGCGATGGAGCGGCTGAGCGAACTGCTCGACGAACGCGCCGAGATCGTCGACCCGGCCCAGCCGCTCGCACTGCCCAGGCCGCTCACCGGCGAGCTGCGTTTCGACGCCGTCAGCTTCCACTACCCGACCCGCCCGGACACCGCCGCCCTACACGACTTCACGCTGGAGGTGCGTCCCGGTGAAACGGTAGCCCTGGTCGGCCCCTCCGGCGCCGGCAAGAGCACGGTGTTCTCGCTGCTGCTGCGGTTCTACGATCCGAAGAATGGAAGCATCAGCCTGGATGGGATCGATCTGCGCGCGGTGACCCTCGACGACCTGCGCGGCGCGATTGCGCTGGTGCCGCAGGAAACCGTGATCTTCAGCGGCAGCGCCGCCGACAACATCCGTTTCGGCCGCGACGGCGCCAGCGACGAAGAAGTGCGCGAAGCAGCCCGCGCCGCCGAGGCACACGACTTCATCAGCACCCTCAACGACGGCTACCAGGCGGAAATGGGCGAGCGCGGCGTGCGCCTGTCCGGCGGCCAGCGCCAGCGCATCGCCATCGCCCGCGCGATCCTGCGCGACGCCCCGCTGCTGCTGCTCGACGAAGCCACCTCGGCGCTGGATGCCCAGTCCGAGGCAGCGATCCAGCAGGCACTCGAACGCCTGGAAAAAGGCCGCACCACCCTGGTCATCGCGCATCGCCTTGCCACCGTGCAACGCGCCGATCGCATCGTCGTGCTGGATGGCGGGCGCATCGTGGCGCAAGGCACACACGAGAGCTTGCTGGCCGAGGGTGGCCTGTATGCAGAGTTGGCGCGGTTGCAGTTTGTGGCTTGAGGGGGCGACTGCCGGTGGCAGTCCAGTCTGACCATCACGTTGGCCAACGCTGGGGCGTCGAAAGCCTGCACGCCATCGCCATCCACGAACGCCAGGGTGACCGACCAGCCGAGCAGGACATCCATCTGGATGGCAACAAACAGCTGAATGAGCCGCGTGCACGCTACATATGGTAAATCAGGCAAACGTCACTGCGACCCTTTGGCAACACGTCACCCGCACGTTGAACAGTGAAGATGGCGCTTGAAGCCCTCCCTCGTCCTCCGCTGTCGCTGGTGTCATGATCGCCCTGCAGTACCCCATCCGTCGCCGCTGTGGCAGCCGGCAGTGCACGGAGCGATTACCACCTGACCCAAGGTGTGGAGCGACTGTCTTCTTGATTGCACAAGCCACTGCGCACCCGGTCCGGGTGTGTGCCTCACGCCCTCCCGGGCCGTGGGGCGGCACCACACCGGAGCTTGACTGATGTCGACGCAAACCACCGTTTCCAGCGCGCCTCACAACGCCACGGCGCCGCCTGCCCCGTGCCGCCACGCGCATAAATTCGGCGGCAGCAGCCTGGCGGATGCGTCACGCATCCGCGCCGCCGCGGCGCTGGTTGCTGCCGACGGCGGAGACGCCCGGGTAGTCGTTGTCTCGGCGATGCAGGGCGTGACCGATGCGCTGGTCGCCCTTGCCGCGCGGGCGCGCGATGGTGTCGACTGGCAACCCGCCTGGTCCGCGCTGCGCGAGCAGCATCGCGCCGCCGCCGAAGCACTGGTTGGCGCGCCGCCATCGGCGCTGCACGCCGCCATCGATGCCCAGTTCGATGCACTTCGCGATGACCTGGCATCCGGGGTCGCTGGCGACGCGCATCTCGATGCACGTATCTGCGGCGTGGGCGAGCTGTGCTCTTCCTGGCTGATGCACGCCGCGCTCGGTGGCGAGGCCGCAGGCTGGCGACGGCTCGACGCGCGTGAGGTACTGATCGTGCACCAGGGGGAAATGGGTGTCGGCGTCGACTGGGACGACAGCCGCGCACGGCTGGACGCCTGGCGTGCGCGACAGCACGACGCGCGTGTCGTGATCACCGGCTTCGTCGCCAGCGATCGCGACGGCGCGGCAACCACGCTCGGCCGCAATGGCAGCGACTACTCCGCGGCCATCTTCGCCAGCCTGTTCGAGGTCGACGAGCTGACGATATGGACCGACGTCGACGGGGTGCTGTCGGCCGACCCCCGCCTGGTGCCCGACGCCGTCTGCCTGCCGTCGATGTCGTATGCCGAAGCCTGCGAGCTGGCCTATTTCGGCGCCAAGGTGCTGCATCCGCAGACACTGGCGCCGGTACAGGCGCGCGGCATCCCGCTGCGCATCCGCAACGCGCGCAATCCACAAGCGAGCGGAACGCGCATCGTCACCGCAGCCGATCCGCATGACGTACCGGTAAAAGGCCTCAGCCTCGTCGAGGATCTTGCATTGCTCGAACTGGTCGGCAATGGCATGGTCGGCGTGCCGGGCACCGCCGAACGCCTGTTTGCCGCGCTCCATCGAGCGGGCGTGTCGGTGACGATGATCTCGCAGGGCTCGTCGGAGCACTCGATCTGCTGCGTGGTGCGCGGCGACCAGGCCGATCGCGGACGCGACGCGATCATCGAAGCCTTCCACGATGCGATGGCCGACGTGCGAACGCAGGCCGTCCATGTGACGCGCGAGATTTGCGTGCTGGCCGCTGTGGGTGACGGCATGGTGGGCACGCCCGGCGTGGCGGCGCGCCTGCTCGGCGGCTTGGCGCAGGCACGGGTCAACGTGCGCGCGATCGCGCAGGGGGCCAGCGAACGCAACATCTCGGTGGCGGTGGCGGGCGCGGATGCCACCCGCGCATTGCGCGCCGCCCACGCAGCATTCTGGCTGTCGCCGCAGACGATCTCGATCGGCGTCATCGGACCCGGCCAGGTGGGTCGCGCACTACTGGCGCAACTGGCAGCCACCGCGCCGCGGCTGCGCCAGCGGACCAACCTCGACCTGCGCCTGCGCGCAATGTGCGACAGCCGCCGGATGCACCTGAGCGACGCGCCGATCGCGCCCGAGCAGGCGATCGAGGCGCTCGCCGGCGCTGACGTGGTCGCCGCCGATCTGGACGCCTTCGCTGCGCACGTGCGCGCGGATCACCTTCCACACGCCTTGATCGTGGACTGCAGTGCCAGCGACGCGGTGGCGGCGAAATACGCCGAATGGCTCGCCGCCGGCATTCATGTCGTGACGCCCAACAAGCACGCCGGCAGCGGCGACTGGCTGCGCTATGCCGCCATCCGCGACGCGCAGCGACACGGCGGGCGCTTCCTGTACGAGGCCACGGTCGGTGCCGGGCTGCCGGTGATCCTGACCCTGCGCAGCCTGCTCGACACCGGCGACGTGCTGCACGAGGTCGATGGCATGTTCTCGGGCACGCTGGCCTGGCTGTTCAACAGTTTCGACGGCAGCCGCCCGTTCTCTGAGCTGCTGCTGGAGGCGCGCGCGCTCGGCTACACCGAGCCGGATCCGCGCGATGACCTGTCGGGTCTGGACGTCTCGCGCAAGCTGGTGATTCTTGCGCGCGAGGCCGGCCGCATGCTGTCGCTCGCTGACGTCGAGGTGGAGAACCTGGTGCCGGAGCACCTGCGCGAGATCGATCGCGACGCTTTCCTGGCCCGGGTGGGCGAGATGGATGCGTCGATGCAGGCGCGGCTGGATGCCGCTCACGCGCAGGGACTGTCGCTGCGGCACATCGCCAGGCTCGACGCTCACGGTCGCGCAACCGTTGGTGTGGTCGCGCTGCCATCGACGCACGCCTGCTGCCACACTCGACTGACCGACAACCTGGTGCAGTTTCGAAGCGATCGCTATGCCGAAAACACCTTGGTCGTGCAGGGGCCCGGTGCCGGCCCGGAAGTGACTGCCGCCGGTGTGTTCGGCGACATGCTGACCATCGCGCAATCACTGGGTGCCAAGACCGCCGCCGCGGGCATGGCGCACACGCGGTCGTGAGCGATGGTGCGGATACAGTGCACTCAAGCGGGGGTATGGAGAAATTCGGCAGGGCTTGAGTCTGTCTGACCCTGATCACTGGCTCGATGGGCAAGTTGCCCTGGCCATCGCGATCGACCAACGCCAGCTGGTCGAAAACGTCGCCGAACCTCGCCGACCAGGCCGCCAGCCTCGCCTTCATCTGGCACGCAGCCACCCTTTCGTCGACTGCAACAGGCACACCGCGCATGTCTGCTACCACGCATTCCTCGCCCTCAACGACGCCGACCCCGTCGCCAGCGACGAGGTCGGGTGCGTGAACATGATCGCCCTCGACCCTGAGGTTTCCTGTTTCATGTCCAGCCCTGTATCGGCCAGAACGAAGGCCCGCTGAACGTCCATTACCGAGTCCTGACGCCTCGAACCTGAGCTGCCAGCATGGGTAATGTGGTACCGCAGTCAGCGGACAATACTGCAATAATCACGACAGCAAGAAAACTCACGATTCCGACCCATGAACGCCTCCGTGCGAAAGACGCCGATGGGCATCCACGTCATAGCCGTACTGACCCTGGCCTTGGCCACGGCAGGCATGAGTGCCAGCGCCACCGACACGCCCTGGGCAACCAACAGGCTGACCTATGACGGCGCGGTGATCAGCAATCTCGATGGCGGCGTCCGCCGATCCAGCACCTACCTCGGCAACCTGCACGTGCGCAGCCTGCTCGACCTCGAGCGCGGGCTGGGCTGGACCGACACCCGCGTGTTCGTCGACACGCTGTGGATTCACGGCGGCCAGCCCGATGCCTTCATCGGAGACGCCATGGGGGTCAACAACCTGTCGGCGCAGCCCAACGCCCAACTCGAGGAGCTGTGGCTGGAGCACAACCTGCAGAGCGCGCCGGTGTCGGTACTGGCCGGCCTCTACGATCTCAACAGCGAGTTCTACCGGCTGCAGTCCGCAGGCCTGTTTCTCAACAGCTCGTTCGGCATCGGGCCGGAGTTCTCGCAGAGTGGCGTCGCTGGGCCGTCGATCTTTCCACGTACCGCGCTGGGTGCGCGCGTGGCGTACAAGCCCGGCGACAACGTGGTGCTGCGTGCGGCGGTGCTGGATGGTGCACCGTTGATCCGCGCAGGTGACCGCCTGCGCGCTTTCGAGGCAGGCGACGGCAGGCTCTATGTGGCCGAGCTGGCGCTGTTCGACCGCCCCGGCGCACGCCGAGCGCACGACCAGCGCACGCGTATCGGACGCAACGCCATGCTGCCGATGTACCAGGGCAAACTGGCCGTGGGCGCATGGCACTACACCACCACGTTCGAGCGAATCCAGCCAGTCGCATTGGCGACGCGCCAGCGCGGCGCCAGCGGCTACTATGTGATCGGCGACGGCATCGTGGCGCGTGACGCCAGCGACCCGCGCCGCAACCTGTCGCTGTTCGCGCAAATGGGCGTGGGCGACCCGGCCGTGAACCGTTTCGGCAGCTATATAGGTGCCGGGCTGGTGGCCGCCGGGCCATTCCGTCGACGTAGCGGTGACGAGCTGGGCCTGGCCATCGCCATCGCTCGCAACGGCCGCCCCTATCGACGCCAGTCGTCGCCGGTTCTCACCACGCAGACCGAACGCTCGATCGAGCTGAGCTACCTGGCGCAGTTGCGCTCGTGGCTGGCGATTCAGCCCGATCTGCAGTACGTGATCCATCCCAATACCGACCCGACCGTATCGAATGCGCTGGTGTTCACGCTGCGCTTCGAACTATCGATGGATCTCTAGCCGCGCCACACGCCAGCCACGTGGCCACCGACCGCAACGCGTCGTCTGCTTTTTGCGCAGCGCACACAGGCACGTTTGGCCGGATACAACAGACGCCATAGCCTGCGCGATGCGCAAGACCATGTTCTGGGCATACCGCAGGCGAACGGGTTTGGCGCGCTCTTCAACCAGCCGCTTCAACGTCATCCGACTGAGTAAAACAGGCTGCGATTGAGCCGAACAATCTCGTGTGGGACATCGGTCCCAGCCCTGACTAGATGCTGCTGGGTGCGGCTTCTCCTGCTCCGATGCGCAGCGGCACCGGTTGAGCGCCAACTACAAGCAGATTCCGGTACAGCTACAACAAGGATGGCGCGATGCGCTCGACTTATCACGCTTCCGGTTCGGGCTGCAATTTTTTCAGCACTTCTTCCAGGTCGGCGATCATCGATTCCAGTGCGTCGTGCAGCTGGCCCTGCCGATCCATCAGGTCACCGATCTTCTCGGTGCGCTTCAGGCTGGACAATTCGCCTTCAAACAACATCCATGCACTGGAGAGTGCCTCGACGTTGTTTTTCGAGTAATGCCGCATCTCCTTCAGCTGAGTCAGCGTGTCCTGCACGTGGTCAACCTTGGTCTTGTTGATTTCCTCGGACATTGATCTCTCCATCGCTCGGGGACATGGTGAAGCTTGCTGAAGATTGCCCAGTTCGCTGTCTGCAAGGAGTGAGTCCGGGCGAAATGGCCCACGGACTCCCCGAATCGCTGGCAGCCGTTCAGTCAGAGAAAAGCCCCGCTATGCGGGGCTTTTCTTCGTTCTACCAACCGCTACCCATCAACCGCCGTGCTTTCCCAGCCACGCATCGATTGCCGGCAGGCGTTCCTTGCGGACCATCATGCGGTACTCGATGCTGGAGATCACGGTGTCGGCGGCGCGGCGTGAGCTTTTGGCGATATGCGCATCGGCATAGGCCTTGATCTTGCCGATCATCGCAGGATCACTGGAGCTGGCACCGATGGCGGGGTAGTAGCGGCTGCTGGAGGTGGAGTCGACCAGTTGGTCGATCTGCGGGCGATGGGCCATGGCGAAATCCCAGGCCAGGTCGGGATGCTCGTAACCCACTCTGCGGATCATGCCGGCGCTGCTGGTGGCGCCGGGCTCGTCGGTGAGGGCCAGCTCCAGCGCGCGCTGGGCCAGCGCATTGTCCTGGGCCAGCGACAACATCGCGTACAACTGGTCCTTGATCAGCGGCGTGGTTTCGGCCCTGGCCCTGGCGTGCAGGGCGTCCCAGGTGGCCGCATCGGCGTTGCGCGCGACCACGCCGGTGATGGTCTTGCGCAGCGCGACCGGCATTGCACCCGGATCGGCGGCCTGGGCGGCGTAGCGGCGCTGGGCTTCCTTGATCACGTTGCTGTCGCCGAGTTCGGCCAGGGTACCGATAAGCTGCATGCGCAGGATCACGATGGGATCACCCTCGCCTGCCTTCGCCTGCCAGCCGATGCGGGCGAACACCGGGTCGAGCAGCTTGATCGCAAACGCGCGGAAACGCCGCTGGCGTGCCTCGTCGCCGCGGTAGTAGTTGTCGATGCCGCCAAGGCTGTCGGCAATATTGCCCCATACCTGCGGGTCGGCATCGGCGGGCGTGGCCTGGGCCAGATCGAGGAAGCTGGACGCCGGCTCCAGACCGGTCATGCCCAGCGCCCAGGTGTCGCTCATCAGGCCGAGCTGATCGATCGGCGCGAGCCTGGCGAAGCTGGCCTTGAGCGCGTCGAACTGCGCCAGTGAGTACAGCGTGCGGTAGTAACCGCTCTGGCCGGCGTTGACCAGCACCGGGCCGCAACCTGGCAGGCTCAGGCCGGCCTTGCCGTCGACCACGGTGCGCTTCGTGGCACCGCCGATCACTTGCGCGATCACCGGCACGTGCCAGCGCAGCGGGGTCTTGTTCGGCCGGTCCTTGGTGAACTCGCCCTGGCTCAGATCGAGCGTGGTCCTGCCCGCGCTGCAGCTGCTGGACACGCGGATCAGCGGGATACCCGGCTGCAGGGTGAAGTCATGCGCAATCCGGGTCACCGGCTTGCCGGCGGCGCCCTGCACCGCTTTCCACAAATCATCCGACACGGTGTTGCCGTAGGCGTGCGCCTTGATGTAGCTGCGCACGCCGGTGCGCCAGGCATCCGGCCCGACATAGGCCTCGAGCATGGTGATCACCGCCTCTCCCTTGGAATAGGTGATTGAGTCGAACGCCTGACTGGCCTGCTCTACCGTGTCCACGTGCTGCACCACCGGATGGGTGGTGACCAGAGCATCGCGCGACATCGCCCTTTCGCGCGTGTCGACGAGCGCCAGGTTGGTATGCCATTCCGGATGCAGCTTCTCGGTGGTGCGCGAGGCCATCCACGAGGCGAAACCTTCGTTGAGCCACAGGTCGTCCCACCAGCGCATCGTGACCAGGTCGCCGAACCACTGGTGCGCCATTTCGTGGGCGGTGGTGCCGAACACGCGCTGCTTGTCAGCCTCGGTGGAGATGGCCGGATCGAGCAGCAGTGAATCCTCGAACGTGAAGATCGCGCCCCAGTTCTCCATCGCGCTGAAGAACGGGCTCTGCCCCGGCGCCGCGATATTGTCCAGCTTCGGCAGCGGGTACTTCACGCCGAAGTAGTCGTTGTATTCGTGCAGCACGGCCTTGGCCGATTCCAGCGCAAAGCCAGCCTGGTTGACCATGCCCTTCTGCGTGATCACGCCGATCTCGGTGCCATCGGACTTGGTGGTGGCACGATCGAAATCGCCCAGGCCGAAAAACAGCAGATAGGTCGACATCTTCGGCGAGGGCTCGAAGGTGATCCTGCTCAGGCCATCGCCGGCATCACTTTTCGTGGCGATCGGCATGTTGCTCACTGCCATCTTGTTGCCGGGCACGGTGGCGGTCAGAGTGAAAGTGGCCTTGTAATCCGGCTCATCCCACGAGGGGATGAAGCGGCGCGCGTCGGAGTTCTCGAACTGGGTGTAAAGCGCGCGCTGCTTGCCAGCCTTGCTGTCGTAATCGAGCGCAAAGAGGCCGTTGGCTTGGGTGCCGATCTTGCCGGTATAGCTCATCGCCAGTTGGTAGCTGCCCACCGGCAGCGGATGGCTGAAGGTGAAGGTGGCGGTTTGCGCCTTCGCGTCTACGCTTATCTTGGGGGCGGCGAACGCCATCTTGTGCTTGAGCGAGGTCAGGCTGACCTTGGAAAAATCCATGTCCAGCGCATTGAGCGTGATGCTGCTGGTTGCTTTCTGCACATCGATGGTTACTGTTACCCGCCCGTCGAACGTGAACTTGCCGGCATGCGGCACCACCGCAACATCGTAATGCGTGGGGCGCACGCCGCGCGGCAACTGGGTGGTGTTCAAGGGCGAGGCAGCGGCACTGCTGGCAGGCGTAGTGGCGATGGCGGTGGGCGAGGCACCGGCCATGGCGATGACGATCGCGGTAACGAGAGTTCTGCGCATGAATGACATTCCCTTGTGATGAAGTCGGACAGGACGTGGATCGGGTGATGACGGCAAGCAACCAGCAGCGACGGCTCGGCCACGCGTAAAAGATATCGCCGAAAGGACAGCAGATAGTGGGACCAGCCGCACCGGCCAGACATGGCCGAAAGTCATGTTGCGCACTGGCACCGAAGCATGATCAGGGCTGCCAGGCTGGCGCGTGCACAACCCGTCGATCCACCCGGCCAGCGATCGGCTGGAATCGCCGGCCAGATGGCGAATGGGCTGTCGTCAGCCGGCCCGACTCAGGTGCGGGATTTGCGGAGGGAACGTTTGCCCGCGCCCGTCGTGTTCGATGCCTCACCGGAGACATATGCGCCGCTGGCGGCCAGCCGTTCCATCCACGTCAGGTCGTCGACGTAGGCGAGGAATTGCTGCAGATAACCGGGCGACAGCTCGCGCATCAGCGCGATGGAGCGATGCACCAGCCCGGCCGAATTGAGCGGGCCGGCGTTGCCGGGTACCGGCTGCAGCGACTGCTGCAGCTGGCTCTCGGCGCGAATGGCCGACCAGCGTTGGCGGAACTCACCCAGCACCGCCAGCTCGGGAAACGTGGAAGGCTGCGCCGTGGCGTGGTTGGTGATCTCGTCGACCAGTGCACCGAGTGCGCTGCGCGCCGGCGTGGACGCGGCTTTTGTGCTGGCCTGGTCGACAGCATGTTCGGTAGCGGTACTCGGCATGCCGGACAGGCGCGCATCCAGCAGGTGCCGCACCGCGCCGTCATGGCCGCCCGCGCGTTGCTCCACCGCCGCGATGAAGCGCAGGCGCATGGCGCGTGCGGTTTGCTCGCTCATGGATCCTTTCCGTCCGCGGTCGACGACTTCGGAATCGGGGCGATCTCGACGCGTCGATTTTTCGCTCGCCCCTCGGCCTCGGCGTTTGAGCTGACCGGCTGTTGCGAGCCGAACGCGGCGGCGAAGATCGACCCATCGGGCACGCCATAGGCGATCAGCGCGCGGGTCACGGTCAACGCGCGCTCGGCCGAGAGTTCCCAATTGTCGGCAAAATGGCGGTTGCCATCCTGCACGCGCTGGTCGTCGGTGAAGCCGCTCACCATCAGCATTTCATCGCGCGTTTTCAGATAGCCCGACAGTGGCCCGGCCAGGCTCTTCAGCACCTCGCGCCCCTGCGGCTGAAGCTGGTCGGAGTTGAGCGCAAACAGCACGCTGCCGCTGATGCCGATGCGACCGTTGAGCAGGGTCACGCGACCCGCCGCCAGCGGCACGGCGAGGGCTTGTTCGAGACTCATGCGCCGCTGGGCTTCGGCCTGGCGCTGCTTGACCGCCTGATCCAGCCGGCTCGACAACTGCGCCTGCACCGCGATCACCGCGACAAGAATCAACACGAACGCACCCAGCATCACCGACATCAGGTCGCCGAAGGCCGCCCAGATCGGCGCGGCCGCTTCCGCTTCGAGCTCGACGTCGTCGCTCATGCCGCTTCCACCCCGGTAACGGCGCGCTGGCTGGCGAGCCGCTGCAGGTCGCCCACGATCTGCTGCTGCGACAGCATGCTCAGGTCGATCACTTCCCTGGCCTGCGCCACGTAATACGCCAGTTGCTCGTCACTGCGCACGAGCGAGGCGTCCAGCGCCGTGGCAATGTGCTGCAGGCGTCCCATCAACGCGTCGTTGGACTGACCAAACAGTGCCACGCCGGCACCAAAGGCCTCGCCCAGGCTGGCCACCTCGATCGCGCTGGCGGTGACTTGCGCAGCGACCGTGCCGAGCTTGCCGGTCTCGCTTTCGATGTGATCGGCGAACCGGCTACTGACGCGATCGAGCAAATCCGCCGAAGTGGTGACCAGTGCATCGACCGCCGTACGCTGTTCGGTGGACGCGTGGTTGACCGCGTCGAGCAGGGTCTCCAGCGTGGCCAGCAAGCGGCTGCGCTCGTCCAGCATCGCGGTGTCACGCAGCATGCTCTCGGAGAGTTTCTGGCGCAGCTCGGCGACGATTTCGGCCGCGGCCCGCGGCGCTTCGGAGGCAGCCTCGACCAGACGTGACATCTCCGCGATGGTGCCGCTGGCATGCGCCTGGGTGCTGGCGGTGATCTCGCTGGCGGTGCGCGCCAGCGTGTCGCAAATATCCTGCTGCCGGCTCAGCGCCTGCTCGCCAGCTTGCTGCCACTGTTCGCCCAGCGCCGCCGCCATCGCGGCGAGGTGCTCGCTCCAGTGGGCCAGCCGCTCGTGGTCGCGCTGTTCCAGCGCCGCCTGCAGATCGGTGTGCGACTGCTGCACCACACTCAGCAGCGAGGTCGCGTGCGACTCGAAGCCCGCGTGGGTGGCGGCCAGCGCCTGCTGGTTGCGCTCGACAAGGGTCGCGTTGTGCGCCTGCTGCTGCGACAGCGCATCGCTCCACGCAGCAGCCGTCGCATTCGCATTGGCATCGAGGCGCGTGGCCACGCTGTCGAGCAGACCGGCCGAGCGTTGCTCGAAGGTATCCGCGAAGCGCGCCAGCGAGCTTTCCAGCCCCTGCGCCAGCGCCTCGTTGCTCTGCCGCTGCCCGGCCAGTGCCTCATTCCAGATGCCGCTGACCCTGGCGGTACTGGCCTCGAATCCGCTGGAAAGCCCGTCCAGCTGACGCTGCACGGCCTGGCTCACGCTGTCATGCAGCGACGCCGTTTCGCGGGCGAGGCCGGCCATCGTGGCGACCATCACCGGCTCGAGCGCGGCGCTGGCGGCGCGAGCGCTCTCGGCCACACTCTGCTTCAACGACTGCTCCACCGACGACGCGAGGCGCGCATAGCTGGCCTCGGTGTTGGCATGAAACGCCTGCTGGTCGATGCGCAGCCGCTCGCTCGCGGCGAGGCTGTGCTGCTCGATGCTCGTCATCATCGATTGCAGCCGATCCATCAACGCAGGCATCCACTCGGTTTGCTGCTGCAGCAAACCAAAAGCCTGCTCGCGCTGGTGCGCCTGCGAGTGGACACGCAGCGTCGTCGCGATCGCCCCGTCCAGCCGCTGCACCTGCTGCAGTCGCTCGCCACGGCACAGGGCCGACAGCAGGCCCAGCATGGCCGAGCTGGCCACGCCCGCGATCGAGGTGCCGAACGCGAACCCCAGCCCCTTGACCGGTGCAGCCAGCGAGCCACGAATCGCCTGCAGGTCGCTTGCACCATCCAGCGCCAGGCCGGTGCCCTTGAGTGTGGCCATCATGCCCAGCAGGGTGCCGAGCATGCCCAGCAGCACCAGCAAGCCGACCAGGTACGGCGTCAGTGTCGGCGCCGGCAAGGCCACGCGCTCACCCTCGATGCGCAGGCATACCGGGTTGCGCAGGCCGGGGTCCAGCCGCGGCAGCCAGTCCGCCAGACTGGATGGCGCGGTCGACAGCGCCGTCACCGCATCACGCAGGGTCGAAGTGGCCTGGCGATAGCGATACAGCTCCAGCGCACCGGCGAGATAGCACGCGGCGATCAGGCTCGCCACCGCGGTGCCCAGCGGATTGGTTTGGAGATAGCCCGCGCCGATCCAGCACACCGCGACCAGGCCGACAAGAAACAGGAAAAGATGGAGAAGATTTCTGAACATGAGGTCCCAGTTAGCAGGTGCCAAGCGCTGCGAGCAGCCCTTGCACCGGTTGAAAACGAACATCCAGCTCGGCGAGCAACACGCTCTGCATGTCGTTGCGAAAAACGTCCAGCCACGGCCCGCGTGTGCTGGCTGGCGATGGTTCAGTCCCCGATGTGTGGCCGAGGGCAATTTCACGCAGGCGTTCGAAGTGCACGCCGAGCAAACCGGGCACGCTGGCCAGCAAGGCGTGCTCGCGCGGACTCAGCGCCGCCTCCATCACCGCATCCACCTCGGCCAGCCGGGCCATGCCGGCCGATGCACCGGCAAGCAGATCGCGTACACGTCCACGCAGGCGGCCCGTAGCCGACTGCATCGCCCGCTGCCGGGCCTGGTAGCACTGGCGAAAGTCCGCGTACTCGACCACCACCTCGGCGGATGAGCGCCCCGCCCCCACCGACGCACAGGCGTCGCTGCCGGCCTGGGCCAGGGCACGGCGCACGCTGGCACACTCGTCCTGAACCGCGCTGCCGACGGCGGGCACGCCCGGATCCACCGCCTGCCTCGCCTCCAGCGCCGTGGAAAGCGCAAGGGCGTGGTTCCAGTCGAGCCATTGGCTGAGCCGGTCCGGCAGCGAACGGCCGGATTCCGCCGGCTGGACATCGGCAAGCCGCGCCAGCAGGCGGATGAAGGCCGGGCCGCGGACCATCGCCCGTTGAGAAGATTGCACCATGCTGACAGGCAAAAGACCGTCATTTTACACGGGCGTGGCAACAGTTCCCGCCGGTCGTGCCGGGTGGAAAGACAGGCGATCAACCAGTGGCTGGCCGCACCGGGCTTTCGCAGGGCTGTGCGTGTCGCAAAGACGTCACTCTCGTCATCCCGGCGAAAGCCGGGATCCAGTGCCTTGGCCACGGAGAGGCCGGAAGTCGCTGAACCCAGCCTGCGCCGGGATGACCGGTGCCTGAGGGCAGCGGCCGTCGCCCCGCTCAGCCGCTCAGCGGCCGACCTGCGCACTCAGATGCGCCGGGTAGCGATCACCCTGCACCTGGATATGGTCCAGCGACTCGCGGATCTGGCGCAGCTCCTCCGCGCCGAGCGGAATCTCCGCCGCGCCGAGGTTTTCCTTCAGGCGCGGCAACTTGGTCGTACCCGGAATCGGCACGATCCACGGCTTTTGCGCCAGCAGCCACGCCAACGCGATCTGCGCCGGTGTCGCGCCCTTGCCCGCAGCGATACGGCCGAGCCGATCGATCAGGGTCTGGTTGGCCTGGCGTGCTTCGGGCGAAAAGCGCGGCACGCTGCTGCGGAAGTCATCCTTGGCGATGGGCGTATCCGCATCGATCTTGCCGGTCAGAAAGCCCCGGCCCAGCGGACTGAACGGCACGAAGCCGATGCCCAGTTCTTCGCACACTGGCAGCACATCGTGTTCCGGCTCACGCCACCACAACGAGTATTCACTTTGCAGTGCAGTAACCGGCTGTACGGCATGCGCCCGACGGATCGAAGCCACGCCGGCCTCGGACAGGCCGAAATGCCTGACCTTGCCCTCGGCGATCAGGTCCCTGACCGTACCGGCCACGTCCTCCATCGGCACGCCCGGATCGACGCGGTGCTGGTAGAACAGGTCGATGTGGTCGGTACGCAAGCGCTTGAGCGAGGCTTCGGCGACCTCGCGGATACGCGCCGGGCTGCTGTCCAGACCGGTCGCCGAACGACCGTCCCTGAAACCGAACTTGGTGGCGATCACCACCTGATCGCGCAGTGGCGCCAGCGCCTCGCCCACCAGCTCCTCGTTGGTGAACGGGCCATAGGCCTCGGCAGTATCGAAGAAGGTGACACCGGCCTCGACCGCCTGCCGCAGCAGGTTGATCGCATCCGGCTTCGCCATCGCCGTGCCATAGGCAAAATTCAAACCCATGCAACCGAAGCCCAGTGCGGAGACTTCGAGCTGGCTGTTTCCCAGAGTGCGCTTTTTCATGTTCATGGCTTCCATAGTGGATGGTTTGCGGACGGCTTGCAGCCCCGTCATTTTCAGCACGTTTTCGGGCAGACGCGCGCCCGGCAGCGGCATTATCGCGGCGGCTTCGTCAATCTCGCGCAAGTCGGCGGCGGTCAGCTCGACGGCCAGCGCGCCCAGGTTTTCGACCAGTCGATGCAGCTTGGTAGTGCCGGGAATCGGCACGATCCAGGGATGCTGCGCCAGCAACCAGGCGAGTGCGATCTGCGCCGGCGTGGCACCCTTGCGCGCGGCTACGCGGCGTACCAGCTCGACCAGCGCCATATTGGCCTTGCGTGCGTCCGGCGCAAAGCGCGGCACGGCCGTGCGGAAATCGGTGCTGTCGAAGGTTGTGCTTTCATCGATCTTGCCGGTGAGGAAACCCGCGCCCAGCGGGCTGAAGGGAACAAAGCCGATACCGAGTTCGGCCAGGGTCGGCAGGATCTCCTGCTCCGGCCCGCGCCACCACAGCGAGTACTCGCTTTGCACCGCGGCCACCGGCTGCACGGCATGGGCCCGGCGGATGCTGCCGGCGCCCGATTCGGAAAGACCGAAGTGGCCGACCTTGCCCGCGGCGATCAGCTCCCTGACTGCGCCGTCTACGTCTTCCATCGGCACGCTGGGGTCGACGCGGTGCTGGTAGAACAGGTCGATGCGCTCGGTCTTCAGCCGCTTCAGCGCCGCCTCGGCCACCGCCTTGATATGCTCCGGCCGGCTGTTGACGCCGCTGCTGCGTGCACCGGTCTGCAGATCGATGTCAAAGCCGAACTTGGTCGCGATCACGACCCGGTCGCGCACCGGCGCCAGCGCCTCGCCCACCAGTGACTCGTTGACAAACGGGCCATAGGCTTCGGCGGTGTCGAACAAGGTGACGCCACGCTCAACCGCCGCGCGCATCAACGCGATCATCTCCTGCCGGTTGCCCGACGGCCCGTAGGCGGAAGTCATGCCCATGCAGCCGAGGCCGAGGGCGGAAACGGTGAGCCCGCTGCAGCCGAGATGGCGCATTTCCATGATTTTTCTCCTGCCGGAATGGCGAACGTCGCTAGTCTGGCCCGCTGGCTGTTGTTTGATTAGACGGGACAATTCGAATGCGCCTATGATTTCCATTCATCAATAGATGATCGGCGCATGGCACGCGAAAACTACAACGACCTGCTCGCCTTCCTTGCCGTGGCGCGCGAGCGCAGCTTCACTCGTGCCGCCGCCCAGCTCGGCGTGTCGCAGTCCGCACTCAGCCATACCATCCGCGGACTGGAGGCCCGATTGGGGCTGCGGCTGCTTACCCGCACCACCCGCAACGTGGCACCCACCGAAGCGGGCGAACGGCTGTTCCAGACGCTGACGCCGAACTTCGAGGACATCGACGCCGCGCTTGCCAGCCTCAACGATCTGCGCGACAAACCCGGCGGCACCATCCGCATCAACACTGGCGAGCATCCCGCCAGCACCATCCTGTGGCCGGCGTTGCGCAAACTGCTGCCGACCTATCCGGACATCCGCGTCGAGGTGATCAGCGACTCCACTCTGACCGATATCGTGGCAGGGCGTTTCGATGCCGGCATCCGCCTGGGCGAGCAGGTAGCTCAGGACATGATCGCCGTGCCGATCGGCCCGCCGATGCGGATGGCCGTGGTCGGCTCGCCCGGTTACCTCGCTTCGCGCCCGGCGCTGAAGACGCCACGCGACCTCACCGGCCACGACTGCATCAACATCCGCTTCCTCACCCACGGCGGCCTGTATCCGTGGGAATTCGAGAAGAACGGCCATGCGCTCAACGTTCGCGTGGAAGGGCGACTGGCCTTCAACGACGTGCGCCAGATCCTCACCGCCGCACTCGACGGCTTCGGCCTGGCCTGCCTGCCCGAGGACCGGGTGCTGGCGCATGTCGCCAAGGGCCGTTTGAAGCGCCTGCTCGCCGACTGGTGCCCGCCCTTCCCCGGCTACCACCTCTACTACCCGAGCCGGCGCCAGCCCTCGCCCGCGTTTTCGCTGCTGGTGGAGGCGCTGCGAAAACAGGGTTGATGACTGCTCGCAGGCATGCACCACGACGCTTCGCTTTTTCAAGTGTCCATCCCCCAGGCTTGCCCAACCGGCACGTATCCACGGAGTGCGATGAGGTCATGGGCGCTTTCACGCCACCGTTCCGCAGACCATGGTCCGATGAGAACTGTCTGGATCGGTGCCGGTTATCGGTTGCGGGTCCACACGGATTTGAACGACGCCCGCGCAAGCTGCGCGACAGCATTTCGTACCAGCACCAGCTGCCAAGACCAGCCAAGGAGTTCACATGATCAAGCGCATGCTTCCCCTGTTGATTGGACTGTCGGTTTGCAGTGTCACCCTCGCGCAGGAAGCACCTGCCGCCGGGCATCCGGTGACCACCGCCACCGGAACCACCACCACGATAGTGACTGCGTCCTGGACAAGCCGGCAGCCCGCCGGTGCCTTGAGCGAGGACACCATCAAGGGCGCGATCGCCACCGCCGGCTACAAGGAGGTCAAGGGTCTGGAATTCAAGGACGGCGTATGGCGCAGCAAGGCCCGCGGCGGCAACGAGAAGTGGGTCAAACTGCTGGTTGGACCAGTCAACGGCAAGGTGTATCCGGCTGACGCGCCGTCCCGGCTCAATGCGGACGAGATCAGCGCCAAACTGGCCGCCGCCGGCTACCAGAACATCAAGGACGTGGAGTTCGAAGATGGCCTGTGGAGCGCTGAATCCAAGACTTCGCGAGGTACCGACGTCAACCTGCTGGTCGATCCGGACGATGGCAGTGTGGTGGCCAGATCCAACGATTGACCCTTTGCGGTTGCAGTAACCCCCAAGGCCCAGCGCGGTGAGCGTGCCGGGCCTTCTTCATGGGTGCGGGCTACCCGGTATCGACTCGCCTTACAGCGATGGCGATCGAGGCGCTAGGCTAGGACGGTCCAGCCACCAGGGGGTGTCGTCATGAAATCAGTTCGTTCCGCTGTCGCGCGGCACGGGGTTGTGTCCGCGCTGTTGGCCGCGCTGCTCACCGTCGGCAGCATGCTGCCGGCCATCGCTCGGTCGCAGGCCAGGTACCCGGATTACCCGAGCGAGACGCCGGCCAGGTTCGAGCCAGTGACCACCAGCTACGACTACGTCGAACGCGACGTGATGATTCCGATGCGCGACGGAGTGAAGCTGTATACGGTGATCCTGATTCCCCGCCACGCCCATCATGCGGGCATCGTGCTGACCCGTACCCCGTACGACGCCAAGACGCTGACCCACCACACGCCCAGCGGCCACCTCGGGCCGATGCTGGAGGGTTACGACAACGCCACCGACGTGATCGTCGAGGACGGCTATATCCGCGTGGTGCAGGACGTGCGCGGCAAGTACGGCTCCGAGGGCGACTACGTGATGAACCGGCCGGTGCACGGCCCCCTCAACCCGACCCCGGTGGATGACGCCACCGATACGTACGACACCATCGACTGGCTGGTGAAGAACATCCCCGAATCAAACGGCAAGGTCGGCACCATCGGCATCTCCTACGACGCCTTCGAGCCGCTGATGTCGCTGGTACATCCGCACCCCGCGCTGAAGGTCGCGGTGCCGATGAACCCGATGGTGGACGGCTGGATGGGCGACGACTGGTTCCACAACGGCGCCTTCCGCGAACAGAACATGAGCTACATCTACGAGCAGACCGCCAGCCGCGACAACAGCATCAAGTGGTGGACCAGCTACCACGACGAATACGACCTGTTCATGCAGGCCGGCTCGGCCGGTGAACTGGGCAGGCAGTACGGCATGCAGCAACTGGGTTTCTGGAACAAGCTGCTGGCGCATCCGGCCTACGACAGCTTCTGGAGCGACCAGGCCGTCGACAAAGTGCTGGCGGCCGAACCGCTGAAGGTTCCGGTGATGCTGGTGCACAGCTTGTGGGACCAGGAAGACATCTACGGCGCGCTGGCGGTGTACCGGGCGATCAAGCCGAAGGACGGCACCGGCCAGATGGTGAAGCTGGTGATGGGGCCATGGCACCACGGCCAGGAGATCGAGGAAGGCAGCTCGCTCGGCGCGATCCACTTCGGCAGCGACACCGCGCTGTATTTTCGCGAGCACATCCTGCGCCCGTTTCTGGCGCAGTACCTGAAGGATGGGGCGCCCAAGGCAGACCTGGCCCCGGTGACCGCCTACCAGACCGGCAGCGACCAGTGGCAGCGTCTGCCACGCTGGCCCATGGCTTGCGAGAAAGGTTGTGCCACGCAGAGCCGCCCACTCTATCTGGAACCCGGCAACAAGCTCGGCTTCACCGCGCCCGCCGGTGGTGCCGCGTATGACGAGTACGTCTCCGATCCGGCGCATCCGGTGCCGTTCCGCGCCCGTCCGATCCAGCCGATCGGCTATGACAACGGCCTCACCTGGCCGCAGTGGCTGGTCGACGACCAGCGCGAGGCATCCGGCCGTACCGACGTGGTCAGCTTCAGCTCCGACGTGCTGACTGCACCGCTGACCATCAGCGGCGCGGCCGTCGCGCATCTGGTGGCCTCCACCAGCGGCACCGACAGCGACTGGGTGGTCAAGCTGATCGACGTCTATCCCGACCAGGTCGCTGTACAACCGGAAATGGGCGGCTACCAGCTGCCCGTGGCGATGGACATCTTCCGTGGCCGTTACCGCAGCGGCTTCGACAACCCGCAGCCGCTGGCTGCCAACCAGCCACTGACCTATCAGTTCGCCCTGCCCGCCAGCAACCACGTGTTCCTGCCTGGCCATCGCATCATGGTGCAGGTGCAATCGAGCTGGTTCCCGCTGTACGACCGCAACCCGCAGACGTTTGTCCCCAACATCCTGTGGGCCAAGCCAGACGACTACCGCAAGGCCACCCAGCGCATCTATCACGCGCCGGGTGAGGCCAGCTATATCGCCCTGCCGGTGGTGGGCCGCTGAACGAGCGGCCCGCAGACCTCGGCCAACGTCAAAGAAAGGGGGCGGAGGAAGCCCAGGCAACTGGACCTCCTCCGCCCCCGACTAGCGACTAGCGATGCCCGTTGCCGTCCTTGTTGTCTTTCTGGTCCTTCTGGTCCTTGTTTCTGTCAGGCCTGCCCTTGCCCTTGTTGTCAGCGCCGCGGGCTTCGGGTGCAGGCTGCGAACGTCGCTGTTGCTGCTGGACATTCCGCTGTTGCTGCTGCTGAACATCCTGCTGCTGCCGCACATTCCGCTGTTGCTGCTGTTGAACTTCCTGCTGCTGCCGCACATTCCGTTGTTGCTGCTGGACATCCTGCTGCTGGCGGGTATTTCGCTGTTGTTGCTGCTGCACGTCCTGCTGCTGCCGCACATTCCGCTGCTGTTGCTGTTGCCGATCATTCTGTTGTTGCTGCTGCCGACCACGCGAATCCGCACCCTGACGACGCTGATCAAGAACCTGCCGGCTTACCGCTTCGCGTGGCTGGTAGCGATAGCTGCGCGACTCGATTGAGCGTTGTTGGTCCAGTTGGTGGGGATAGCGGCTGCCGCTGTAATTTCGTTGATAGGTGGGCAACGGTGCGGCCCTGGGCACGGAACGACGGTCCCAACGATCCCATCCGTTGCGCTGACGCTCCCAATCGCGCCCCCAGTGCTCGCCCCAACGCGGGGCGGAGTCGCCACGCCAGCCGCGAAAATAAGCGGGCGGGCGGCGGTAGTAGCGCACGGGCACGCGCAGTATGAACAAGGGCACATAGTCCGGTGGAACCAGATCCCACGGGCCGTTGTACCAGGTACTCGAATACCAGTCGTCGTCCTGATAGACCCAGTACAAGCCATCGTAGAAGAAGTAGTTCGAATCCACTCGCGGGTCGTAATACACCGGATAGCCTGGAATGCGAACCAGCGTCGGATACGTCGACATCACGAATCCGAGGCTGACGCCGCGGTTTCCAATACCGATGCTCAGCTGAGTCTGGGCCTGAGCCTGGGTCGAGACGACCGAAGAGAGGAGTATCGCCATGGCAAAAATCACGTACCGCATCATCTGAACTCCCGTTGGATGAATCGTTGTCGCCGTCGCCTCACTGCCGTCGCCATTCGCTTGTTGCTGCCGCGGCGCCAGCGATGCGGACAACCACTTTGGCACGTTGCCGAAGAGGTCGACTTGCCCATGATCAATTTGTCACGCGATGGCGGCGTGATGGTGCGCCGTCACCGCGGGGCCTGGTCGGCCGTCGGCTCCGGTTTTGTGCTGCGGCAAGGCAGATTCACGACGGCACAACGAAATCGCGACGTCAGCTCGCGCCGGCGTCGACGGATCCAGGGATGCGAAGACCGGTGCGGGGACGGCGTATTCACGTTCAGCCCTTGATCGGCGAGCCTGAGCCTCGGCCGGACTCGTGCCGAAGCCGACGTCATGGCGATGATTGCTCGGCCTGTTCGAGGAACAGGCTTTGCAGATCGCCGGCAAGGTCCCGACCATTGTGCGTCAGGCGAAAGCGGGAGCGCGCGTCACTCAAGGCACAGGCACCGTCGATGACGCCAAGTACATTGGCCGTGGCATCGATGGCGACCTGACGAGTGAGCTCCAGCACTACTTCGCGCTGATCCGGGGTCAGCTCACTGAAAAGTGTCAGCACGCGCTTCCAGTAAGGATCCGATGCCTGCTCCGCACGTGTATTGAAAAGCAGGTCGCGATAGGTCGCCGTGCTCTCCTCCACCACGAAAGCATTCAACTGCCATACGAATTCTTGCGGCGACATATCGGCCATCATCTTCATCCCGCCGCGCTAGCGGCTCGGCAGACACCGCCATTCCATTCAATGACAAGGTGAGCAAGATCCGCTCCGGGCGGCGGACTCCACCGAAGCGTAGCGGAACTGCGCCCATCCAGTGGCATGCCTCTGCCACGCGGAAGAGGATGCAAGCACATCCATTCGATATGACCTGTTCCGTCCCGTCTTCCGGACTCGGAGCCACTGGCACCGAGATCCCTCTACGGCTGGATGTGGCTCTCAGCAGAGTGGCAGCACCAGTCTGATGTGGCGAATGCTCCCGATACCTTTGCCGAATGCGTCAATCCGCGCCCCTCGATGGCTGGCTGCTTGCCGGAGCGATCTAGTCGGTGCCGCGCGAGAATACGACCTGGTCCGCTGTCTTGAAAATCAACACCGCCTGGCGCAGGCGGTCCACCTGATCAAGCAGGCTCTTCGAGGCGGCCTCCGACTCTTCGACCAGCGCGGCATTGCTCTGCGTCGACTCGTCCATCTGCTCGACCGCGGAACTGATCTCTGCAATACCCTTGCTCTGCTCCGAGCTGGCCGCGGAGATATGATTCATCAGCAATGCCGATCTCTGGATAGTGAGCGCAATCTTCCTGGTCGCCTCGCCGGCCTCGTCCGCCAGCACCGAGCCGGCGTCGACCGAATCGACCGAGGCGGTGATCAGTTGCTTGATTTCCTTCGCCGCCACCGCGGCACGGTGTGCCAGGCTTCTCACTTCGGTGGCCACCACCGCAAAGCCCCGGCCGTGTTCGCCTGCCCGAGCAGCCTCCACCGCGGCATTGAGCGCGAGCATGTTGGTCTGGAAAGCGATACCGTCGATCATCCCGGCGATATCCTCGATATGCCGGGAACTGGCCTTGACCTCGCCCATCGTCAAAACCAGTTTTTCAACGATCTCGCCCCCCTCCCTGGCCAGCACCGCCGCCGAAGCCACCAGCAGATCCGCCTCGACCGCGTGCTCGGCGTTCTGCCTTACCGTCGCAGTGAGCTGCTCCATCGCGGAGGCCGTCTCCTCCAGCGAAGCCGCCTGCCCCTGTGTGCGGCTGGAGAGGTCCGACGTACCGGCGGCAATCTGACCGGACGCGACATGGATGCTGTCGCTGGCCTGACGCACATGCACGACGACGCCCGCCAACCCCACGCCGATGCCGTTCATCGCTTGCAGCAACTGGCCGATATCATCGCGCCGGTCCACGGGCACCTGCGCGCTGAGGTCACCGCCGGCGATCTTGCCGGCGGCCTCCCTGCACTGCGCCACCGGGCGCCGGATATTTCTCTGCACCAGAACATAGCTGACCAGGGGCACCAACACGAACGAGAGTGCACCCAATTCGCCAAACCTGACGATGTTCACGCCCGCAGGCAACGATGCCCACACAGCAGCACCGAGGGCGGCATTCAGCACGCCAACCACCAGTGAAATGCGCACAGGCATGGGCAGGCTGCGCATGTGGCTCACATCCAGTCCCACGTAACGCGCACCAATCACGCGCCCGCTGGCATCCATGATCGGGTCATAGCGGGTCATGAACTGCGTGCCGAAAATCGTCGCGTACCCTGTATAGGCCTGATTCAACAGCAGCAAGCGATAGGCGGGATGAGAACGGTCCAGCAAGGTCCCTACCGCACGCCCGCCATCCTTCATCTTGACCGAGGTGGTGATCCGGATGAAGTCGTCTTCATTGCGCACGAATACGGTTGCAGTGACACGGGTTTGGGCAGTGAAGTCGTCAGGTATCTCGAAGTTGAGGTTGAGCAAGATGCCGCCACTGCGCAGCGCCGGCGTATGCCGTTCGCCGATCTGCACGCTGGCGCCTGCATCCAGGGTGAAAGTCCCGAAAAACTGATCAGCAAACCTTCTTGCAAGAGACTCGATCCGCGACTTCAGCGGCAAGAACGCAACATGCATAAAAAACCCCCGCCAACGATATGTCCCGCCCGATGTTCAAGTGGTCAAAGGCTGGTTCATCAGGAATCTGCTCGATTCCGTCATGCTGCACCTTCCGTCGCGTATACACCACCACAAGTTCTATCGGTATCGCACGCTGAAACTTTACGGTGAGGTCCGATGCCCCCGTCAGCCAGCTGAGGCAGGTGGTCGTCCATGCCGCGCGGGAACACCGGGCGCCGCCATGGCGCAACCCGCATGACGCCGGTTCGTCGGCATGCGCTGCAGACAACAAGATGAGCGATGCGCGAACACACCGGCCACGATTCTGACCAGGCCGTCATGGATGTCGAGTACAAGATACTCAAGCAGCGTATCCTGCCGCTGAAGGAGTAGACAGCGAACGGCAGATCGCTCCGAGCGAACGAGCAACCGTCGACGCCTTGCCTGGCGAATAAATGAACCTTGGCCCGAGGGTTCCACCGTCTCCCGGCCCGCAGCGAAAATCATCCCGAGGGCGCTCATCCATGTTTCGGCCAAGGTGGTCAGCGGCTGATCGGATTCCCAAAAGCAGGGCTGGGACAACCCCTGTTCCTTCATGCTGGCCGCGACGGTGGCCCGGCCATTGATCGAGCGAGATAGAACTTAATGCGTCAAAAGCACTCTGACCCTGGCGCTGCCCACGCTGGATACCGTGCAACGGCGAAGGCTACCTGGCTGACGCGGGACAGCGTGGGTGAGCAAGCTACCCATTTGAACCATCACCTGCGACGACGCGAAAACCGAAGGACATCCATCATCATGAAACGCTATCTGGCCTGCGCAGCTGTCATCGGGCTGATGAGTGCATGCACGCAGGAACAAAGCCTGCGCGATACGGTTGCGACTGGTTACTACGTCAGCAACCAGAGCGTCGAGGACGTTGCCACCTGCGTTTCCGGACGCTGGTCCGGGAAATCCGCCCAACCGGTCGTCGTGCCGCTGGCCGGGGGCACCAGTATCGAGCTCTGGGAGGGAGCGAACGGCCCGCTGCTTGAGATGGTGGACATTCTTGCCACCGGAGCAACCACTACCGCCAAGTATTATTCGAAATCGGGCCACGACTCGTGGTATTCCGACCAGATCATGGACTGCATGCACGCGACCTCATCCATCCAGTAATCCATCATCGCGGCACGAGATGCCGTGTACTGTCCTATGCCAGGTGTCAGGAATTATCCCCGACACCTCTCCCCATGCCGATGCGACGATCACCGGGCGGTTTCAATCGAACGGCTACCTTCGAACACCTGAGCCCCCGGTCGACACGCCATCACGAAGAACGACTTCTTCGCGATGGCGTGTCGAGGCCGGAATAGTGTCAACGCGCCGTGCTACTGCGGGTGCGTCGGGGTGATCGCATCAGCGACCAGGCCCCAATACTCCATCAAAACTCAGTGCGGTTTCTTCGGCACTGAAGGCATCCGGGTGAAGTTGACCGGCACCCATTGATAGGTTTTCCCGGTAGCACGCAAGTGGCCGATGCCCGGGAACGGGAGGTGTGCGCCGGCAACGAGCGTGCGTTCCCTCGCCACCTGGTTGAAAATCTTGATGCGTGTGGCTGCCGCCTCTTTGGGATCGGTGTCGAAGGCGATGGTCACGTTCGGATGATCGAGCTGAACCGCGGGAACGTGGATCAGATCACCCATCAGAAGCAGCTTCTGTCCCTGGCTTTCGATCATGTACGACGTGTGCCCCACGGTGTGTCCGAAACTGGGGTACGAGCTGACGCCGGGCAGCAGCTCGACACGACCATCGAACGAGCTGAATTTTCCGGCTTTCACGTAGGGATCGACCGAGGCCATGGCGCCCTGGAAAAAGCCCTTGGACGCTGCCGGTGCGGCATCCATATTCTTTTGACTCAGCCAGTAATCGGCCTCAAGTCGGTCGGCGTGAACGATCGCATTCGGAAACTGGATCATGCGGTTCATCGACAGTCCACCCACGTGGTCCGGGTGCATATGGGTGAGAAAAATGTCGTCGACTTGTTCGGGCTTGTAGCCCGACGCCTTCAAGTTGCCCATCAGCTTTCCGAGGGTCGGGCCAAAGAGGTCGCCGGCACCCGTGTCGACCAGAACCAGACGCTTTCCGGTATTGATGAGATAGGCGTTGTCCGAAATCTGCAACGGTGTTTTCAAGAATGCCTTGTGCAACACGGCAACGGTTTTTGCGGCGGGTTGCTGCAGCAGTTGGTCGACCGGCAAATCCACCGTGCCATCACTGAGCGCGGTGACTTCGAAGTTGCCGAGCATGAACCGGTAGTAGCCCGGCGCGGATGTCTTGACCATGGGTGCACCAGCGAAGGCGGGCAAGGCAGTGAGGCTGAAAGCAGTCGCGACCACCGCGCTGCGAATGGCTTTGCCGAGGATGTTCGATGGCATGGGTTTTCCTTTCGATGGGATTGGCTGTTGGTGAAGCGATGGTGATCGGTTGCGACTATCACTACAATCACGCGATTAGCAAGATTACTTTGCGTTTTTCGCAAGATAAAAACCATGCTTGAGGCGATCAGAACCTTCATCGACGTTGCAACGGAGCGCAGCTTCACCAGCGTGGCCAAGCGCCGCGATATGGCGGTGTCCTCCGTAACGCGCAAGATCGACGCGCTCGAAGCCGAACTCGGCGTAAAACTGCTTGCCCGAACTTCAAGGTCCCTCGTGCTGACAGATGCCGGCGAGCAATTTCTTCCGCGTGCTCGCCACATCGTCTCTGAAATGGACGATGCCAAACACGGCCTGGCGGATCTTCACGCCGACCCGCGCGGCCTGCTGACCATCACGGCGCCGGCCGCCTTCGGGCGGCGACATATCGTGCCTGCCATAGCCGGGTTCCTGCAGCACTACCCGCTGATCGAAATCGACATGCACCTCAGCGACGAGCGCGTGGATTTGACGGCACAGCGCGTCGACGTGGCGATTCGCATCGGGATCTTGCCGGACAGCGACCTGGTCGCCACATGGCTGGCCCCATCGAGAAGGCTGGTATGCGCCAGTCCCGACTACCTTGCACGGCATGGTCAGCCCGCCACACTCGAACAACTGGTGAAGCACAATTGCCTCACCTACGCATCGGCGCCACCGCCCGGATGGTGGTGCTTCGCCGGCGTCCATCGCGACGCTGCCCTGCCCGTTCGCGGCACGCTGCGCACCGACGACACCGAGGCGCTGCTGGAGGCCGCCGTCGCCGGCATCGGCATCGTCCACCTCGCCAGCTGGCTGGTAAGCGACCAGGTTCGCGCGGGAAAACTGGTGGTCCTGTTCCCTGATATATCCGCACCGCCAAAGACAGCCCGATCAGCGATCCACGCCGTGCGCATGCCGGGCCGCTCGCACACCGCAAAGGCACGGCTCTTTATCGCTCATCTTGAAAGCTGCTTCGGCGATCCGCCCTATTGGGATGGCTGATGTCCGCTTGCCGGCGAGCTGGTCACAGACGGTCGGCTCCGGCGACATCGGGACGGCGGAAGTCAAGCGAACCAAGGCAGAAAGACCTCGGGCCGCTTGGTGAGCACATGAAGGCCAGGGCGGCGGGAGCGAGCCGAAATAGGCCTCACGGCATTTAACGTCCTCCGTCACCGTTCTCTTGGCGCGCAGCGGCCACCTCGGCATCGTGCTGCTGATGCGTATCAAGAACACCGCCATTCGTTTCAGTTGGACGTGATCAAGTCAAAGGCTCACGTAAAACACAGGGGAGGATGTCAGCGTCGCTCTGGAAGGCAGTGCAGGCCGGTCTTGAGACATGCCAGCTTTATTCGGTAAGACGCTTTTGCAGATTCTCCAGCAGCCAACTTCCCCCACGACCCAGAGGCCGGTCACGGAGATGCACGGCGTAGACCGGTAGCGCGCCCTTGGGCGATATGCCCTCGTCAGAGATATCCAGCTTCACCAGCCGGCCATCTTCCAGATACGGCTCGACGACATAGGTCGGCATCTTGCACCAGCCAAAACCCGCCAGCAGGAAGTCGAGCCGGCGACCCAGATCGACGAAGCGCCAGGTTCGACTGCCCACGACCCCGTAGCTCGGGCCATCAAGACCGTGATCATCGGACAGTACCAGTTGCACATGGGCTTCGAGATCGGCTCGATCCAGGGTGCGACGAGTTTGCATCAGCGGGTGGGTTGCGGCGGCCACGGGCACGAGCTTCAGGTGAGTGAGTGGGTAAGCCATCACGTCGTCAGGCACGGACGGCAGCAACAGACAGAATGCCAGCGACGCGGAGCGCGCCCGCAGGCGACGCTCCGCTCCGCCCACGCCTTCGGTGGAGAACGTGACAGGAAGATTCGGAAAGGTCTCACTGAGCGCGCGCAGGCTGTCGATGAGTGGCGCGGTCGGAACCAGCGGATCAATCGCTATCGTCAACGAAGGCTCCAGACCCAGTCGCGTTCCGGCAGCAATCGACTCGAAGCGCCCCGCGCTGGCGAGAATCAGGCGGGCCTGCTCGGCAAGCACGCGCCCGACGGGGGTCAAGGCAGGTTTCCGACCCGTGCGATCGAACAGCTCGACCCCTTGCGTCTCCTCCAACGTCTTGATGACCTGACTGATGGCCGACTGGACCCGGCCAAGCGACCGTCCCGCGGCCGAAAAGCTTCCGGCCTCGCTGATGGTCACCAGCACGCGCAACTGATCAAGGGTGAGTCGGCCAATCAAAGCCATCTCCAAACATGATGGGAAACATCACAATTTAATCGGTTACGCGAATAGAAGTCACCTCTTATATTGCGCGAATGCAACCCACATTCTTCATCAACCACGGCGGTGGCCCCTGCTTTTTCCTGCAATCAGGAAACATGCGCAGCGCATGGAAGCCGCTTGAAAACCATCTCGGCCATTTTGCCTCCGCATTGAACGAGCAACCGCTGGCCCTGCTGGTGGTCTCGGGGCACTGGGAAGCGGCGGTACCCACCGTCAACGTCGCGCCGGCGCCGCCCTTGCTGTTCGACTACCAGGGCTTTCCCGACTACACCTATCAGCTCACCTGGCCGGCGCCCGGCTCTCCAGAGATAGCCACATGCGTGCGCGACCTGCTTGCAGAGACGGGACTTTCAAGCGCCGCCAACGATCAGCGAGGCTACGACCATGGTGTCTTCGTACCGCTGAAGGTCGCTTTTCCTGATGCTGACATTCCTGTGGTCCAGCTCTCGCTGCAACGGGGGCTGGACCCGGCGACCCACCTGGAAATCGGTCGTGCCCTCAGGCCACTGCGCGAACAAGGCGTGCTGATCATCGGCAGCGGCCAGACGTACCACAACATGCGTGGTTTCGGCGGGCCCGGTCCGGACCCGCGCGCAGAAGCTTTCGACGCCTGGTTGCGGCACGCCATCACCACCATGGACACGCGCGACCAGTCGTTGGTCGACTGGGAACAAGCCCCCGGCGCCCGCGATGCGCAACCACGTGAGGATCATCTGTTGCCGCTGATGGTCGCCGCCGGTGCCGCCTCGGGCGACAGGGCAACTGTCGACTTCCACGGTCGCATCCTGGGCAAACCCATTTCCGGCTTCCGCTTCGGCTGAGCCGTTGCGACCCACGCGAATCGACCGATGGCTGGGCGGTTCGAAAACTCAACACACCCAAGGATCTCTTTCATGCCCACCCTGCTTGTCGTCGAATCGAGCCCTCGTGGCGAACACTCCATGTCTCGCGGACTCACCCGAATGTTCGTCGAGCAGTGGATGAAAAATCATCCGGACGGACGCGTGGTCAAGCGGGACCTGATGAAGAGCAACCTCCCGTTCGTCACCATGCCGTGGCTCGGCGCCTACTTCACTCCCGCCGAACAGCACACGGCTGACATGAAAAATATCCTGGGCCTGTCCAACGAGCTCGTCGAAGAGCTTCTGGCAGCCGACCACATTGCCATTGGCACGCCGGTCTACAACTACAACGTTCCCGCGGTGCTGAAAGCCTACATCGACCATATCGTGCGCAAGGGCATGACCCTGGGCTTCGCCGGCGAAGGCCTGGTACACGGCAAGGCCTGCACGATCCTTATGGCCTCCGGCGGGGTTTACACGCAGGACTCTCCCATCCACAAACGCGATATCGCAACTCATTACCTGCGTCTGATCCTCAAGGTCATCGGCATCGAGGACGTCGCGGTCGTCGCCGGCGGCAACGCGAAATCCGTCGACATGGGGCAAGTAACCCGCGACGATTTCCTGCAGACATTCGCCTCGCCGGTGGCGGAAGCAGCGGCCAGGATTTGACACGGAATCGGGACGGAGGAAGTCGAGCGAACCTGGCAGAAAGGCCTCGGGTCGCTTGGTGTGCACATGAAAGCCAGGGCGGCGGGAGCGAGCCGAAAATAGGCCCCACGGCATTTAACTTCCTCCGTCCCGGCTACGCCTCGCATTTAACTTCCTCCGTCCCGGCTACGCCTCACCATGCCCATGCCGCCGGCGATATTCCGGCGGCGTCACGCCGACATGCTTGACGAAGGTTCGACGCAGCGTATCGGCGTTGGCGAAACCGCATTTGGCCGCCACCTGCTTAGGCGCATCGACACCGGCTTCCAGCAGGATTCGGGCAGTAGCAACCCGGGTCAGCTCCACCCAGTAACCGGGTGTCACCCCGATCTCGGCCTGGAACAGTCGTGCAAAATGGCGCGGGCTGAGGCCGGCGTGCTGGGCCAGTGCGTCGACTGACAACAGCAATGCCGGGTTTGCGGCCGCCCAACGCTGTACTTCCTGCAGCACCGATCGACCCGCCGGCTGCGCCTCACCCCTGCGACTGAACTGCTGTTGCCCACCGGGGCGCTTGAAGAACATCACCAATTGCGAAGCCACCCGCGCTGCCACTTCGTGACCCAGATCCTCCTGCACCAGCGACAAGGCCAAGTCGAGGCCAGCGGTGACCCCGGCGGCGGTCCTCAGCTTGCCGTCGCGTACGTACAGCGCGTCCTCTTCCACTGTGATGTCCGGATAGCGTTGCGCAAGTTGACCTGCCGCTGCCCAATGTGTGGTGACCCGATGACCGTTGAGCAGGCCGGTAGCGGCGAGCACGAAAGCACCGGTACACACCGAGCCATAACGTCGAGAGGTGATGGCGCAAGCCCGGATCCATTCCAGCACGAGGGTGTTGAGCCGCAACCTGGCCGCTTGCGGTGCGCCGGCCACCAGCAGCGTGTCGAACTGTTGCACCGGGCCACCCGCGATGGCATCGGCCAGCAGCCGCACTCCGGAGGAGCTGCGAATGGGTCCAGCCTCGCAGGCAATCAAGCGCAGTGCATAAACCTCCTTCCCAGCCTCGATATTCGCCTGCGCAAACACATCCAGCGGTCCGGAAACGTCCAGCAACTGGACACCGGGGAGTGCCAGCATGGCGATGGTTCGAGTCATGGCAATACGCTTGACGGGGTACGTCTGTTATCGAAGTGAATTGGCAGTATATGACGTATCACGTCAATTGATGCCACCGCACCCTCTTCCGACAATGCACTGGAACCTCAACCATCGGAGTCCAGATCATGACGACCACCATCAACGGCATCGGCATTCCCGACAGTGCCTTTACTCGTGAAATCACCGAACTCGTGCGCGATACCGAATCGCCACTGCTGTTCCACCATTCAAGCCGGGTGTTCTATTTCGCCGCGCTGGCAGGCAAGCGGCGTGAGCTGACGTTCGACCCCGAGCTGCTTTACTGCGGCTGCATGTTCCACGACATGGGGCTGACGCATATGCACAGCAGCGCCTGCGAACGCTTCGAGGTGGATAGCGCGAATGCGGCGCGACAATTCCTGCAAGGCCACAGCATCAAGCAGCAGGACATCGACCATGTCTGGACCGCGATTGCCTTGCACACCACGCCGGGGATTCCGCAGCACATGCATCCGCTGGTAGCGCTAGTGACCGCAGGCGTCGAAATGGATGTGCTGGGACTGGCCTATGCCGACTACCCGGATGTCCAGCGCGAAGCCATCGTCGAGGCGCATCCCCGGGGTGAACACTTCAAGGACGAGATCATCCAGACTTTCTACGACGGCATCAGGCACAAGCCGGAAACCACCTTCGGCAACGTCAAGGCCGATGTGCTCGCCGACAAGGATCGCAGCTTCCAACGTGGCAATTTCTGCTCGGTGATACGAGATTCCCGCTGGACCAGCTGAGCCGGCAAGCCTTGCCTCAATCGGCAATTTTTCTCCCCACGATAGGAGGATCGGGGGCAGGTTCAATTTCTCACGGCGGCAAGTGAACCTGATCCCGATAGTTGATCCTCTTGGAGCCGAAGAAATTGTCCCCGACATCGTTTTTCGAGGTTTCCCTTGCTGTTCGGCTATACCTTTCCCCTTGCCGGGCAGGTTCCGGACTTTCACCGGTTAGTCGCTCCTCTCGCCACCACAGCGAGTCAAACAGCGCCAGTCACGGCGCTACGCGCCATGCCTGGCGCACCAAGAAAAAGCCCCGCTCGCGGGGCTTTTTGCTGCAGCTCGCTGCCGAGGCGACCGGCGATCAGTTCACCGTCGGCTCGGTCGGGGTGACGGGTGCCGCCGGCGTGCGCGGGCGGCAGGCGAGGCGGCTGACGAGCATCTTGGGCAGGTCAAGATCGGGGTCAGGTTGACCCCGATAGTCGCTAATGGACATGAAGTGGCTCAACCGAGCCTCATGCCATTTTCTTGCGGACAGGCGGCACCTTCGATCGAGCAGTAAAAGCCTGACGTGGGACATCAACAGGCGTGCCGTCAAAGCGGGCGCGTGCGGCATGGATGTCGCCATGGCAACGGTCCGCCCAATCGATGAGACCCGCCATCGGGTCCAGCAGCGATTGGCCCAGCGGGGCCAGACGATATTCAACACTGGGCGGCTTGGTCGGAAAGACATGGCGGGTGATCAGTCCGTCGCGCTCCAGATCGCGCAAGGTCTGGGTGAGCATGCGCTTGGAAATGTCATGGACAGCGCGGTGAAGCTCGCTGAAGCGGTGCGGTCGCATCGCGAGAGCCATGATCATGAGCATGCTCCATTTGTCGCCGATACGGTCGAGCACGTCGCGCACCGGGCAGTGCACGGACTGGGACTCGCCCAACGGATATCGGCTGAATCTTTCGATGGCGCTCGATGCGTTGCTCATGCGGCATTCCTCGAAATCTGCTGGTTACAAAAAACTGCCTCCTTACGGCATGCGGAGGCGGTCTCTATAGTAGACCTACCCCAGGCCTGCTGGTCGGCCTTTACATACAGAACCCTCGAAGATCGGGAGAACATTCATGTTTTTAGTCATGGGAATTACGGGAAAAGTGGGCGGCGCAACGGCAAGACATCTGCTGGCGCAGGGCAAGGAAGTGCGCGCGCTCGTCCGTCATCGTGAAAAGGCGGCGACGTGGGCCGACCAGGGCGTGCAACTGGTCGACGGCGACTGGAATGATTCGGCAGCCATCGAGCAGGCGCTTGAAGATGTCGAAGGCGCGTTTGTGATGTTGCCACCGGTATGGGCGCCTTCGCCTGACTACAAGGAAGCGAAGGCGGTGATTGCAAACTACGTCCGTGCGCTTGCCCAGGCAGCACCGCCGCGGGTGGTAGCACTCTCGTCCATGGGTGCGAACAGAACCAGCGGGCTGGGGATGATCACTGCCCTGTCGCTTCTCGAGCAGGAATTTCGCGACCTGACATTGCCGATCGCCTATGTGCGCGCCGGCGGGTTCTTCGAAAACTTCCTCTACGGCCTACATGTTGCCCAGGGTGGCACGCTCCCCGTCTACTACGACCCGACAGATCGGAAATCGACCATGGTCGCGACCCATGACATCGGCGCCGAAATCGCATCGCTTCTGACCGGGCCGGCATGGTCGGGGCATCGGGTCATCGAGCTCGGTTCGATGGTCAGCGCGGATGACGTAGCGACACAACTGGGTGAAGTCCTGAAGGTCGACGTCAAGGCTTTTGCTATCCCGCGGGCCGGGTGGCCGGCGGCGTTCGAGCAGATCGGCATTCCGAAGGGCCAGACCGGACCGGCCGAAGCGATGTTTGACGCCGTCAACTCAGGCTGGATGGACCTCGGGGTCGAGGGTACGGAGCACGTCCCCGGCACGACGTCCGCCCGCGATGTCTTTGCGGCGGCCCAGAAGGCCGCTATGGAATAGGTCCGCGGATCAGCGATGGGGTGCGACTTTCGGAATCCACTCCGGAGATTCGCATCCCATCGGCCGCAAACTCATCATCCGAGGTCGCACCCATGTCTAAAATCTCCTGGCGCCGAGTCCTGCCCCTGGCTCTTGCCGCTTTCTTCGTCGTGGGTTCACTCAGCAACATCATCGCCCCGGAATTCATCTACCAGGAATACCTGAAGTGGGGGTACCCGCACTGGTTCCATTTCGTGACCGGATCGCTGGAACTCACCGCGGCCATTCTGCTTTTCCGGGCGCCGAGTCGCCTGTTGGGCGCGGCGCTCGGCTGTACCGTCATGCTTGCCGCTCTCGCGACCGTCATCATCCACGGCGAATACGGGCACGCTGTGCCACCACTCGTCGTGGCGACATTGTCACTCGTGGTCGGTTGGATAAGCTGGCGCAAGCAGCTCACCGTCTCAGCGTGACTGACAGCACCATGACAGGGAAGCTGCGATGGCCGCGAGACATTGGGCTCTGACGTCGGATGAGGGCGTCGGGTTTCTTCACACCACGTCCGAAAGAAAAAGCCCCGCGATGCGGGGCTTTTTCAACATGCTGCCGGGAGCAACCAGCGGTCAGGCGGTCGCGGGTTCGCTCGGGGTGACGGGCGTCGACGGTGCGTGCGAGCCGCGGGTGAAGCGGGTGGAGAGCATCCGGCGCAGGTCGTCCACGCCCTGCCCCTTGCCGGTGACCTTGAGTACGGCGTAACCCTCCAGCGCATTCGTCATCAGGTCGCTGCCGACCGCCATCTGGGTGTCCTCGCCGCGCTGGCTCAGCTTGGACAGCCGCGCCTGGCGTGGGCGCAGCGCATCCAGCGTGGCCAGGTCGCGACGGCAGGATGGGCAAGCCGGCCTCCATGCGTCCATCACTCCCGATCAGGCACCAGCGCCAATCGATAACCGAGCGCCTTCGCCACCTTCATGGTATTGGCGAGGCTGGGGTTGCCTTCACCCGACAGTGCCTTGTACAGCCCGGCCCGGGTCATGCCGGCCGCTTCGGCCAGCTGGCTCATGTTGCGTGTCCGATGCCGCAAGTGCGGCGTAGTAGGCCTGCTGCTGCGAGCGGATCACCGTCTCCACCGGCAGGTAAGCCAAAAGCGGCTGCCAGCGGCCGAGGCTCAGCGTCTGCCACAACCTGCCCATCCGCCCGTTGCCGTCGGCAAACGGATGGATGAACTCGAATTCGTAATGGAACACGCAGCTGGCGATCAGTGGATGCATGTCGGTGCGATCCAGCCAGGCCAGCAACTGGTCGATCACCCGGGAGAGGGATCTGGAACGGGGACTGGTAGCGGCGGGTCATCGGCAGCAACCCAAACCTGCGTCATGTAAGGGTATGCGACGCGCCGCCTCGCCCAGCCAGTGGGAAACACTCGGCAGAGCTTCAGCTTCTTGAACCATACGCGCGGCATACCCCATTATTCGTTGACCGGCAGGCACAATGTGCCTAGTATCGCTTTCACAGGACTGGGGATTCCCGGTCGGCAACTGGCCTCGGCGGATTCGTCGGGGCCTTTTGTTGTTCAGGGGAAGCATTTCAGGCCCCAGCCTTGGTGCTTGCCGCTGCCGTTCGTATAGAACTTGTCTTCGAGTATGGCAAAGGCCCGGTTCGGTTGATCCGGACGCAAGATGCTCATGCCGACAGGTCGAGCCACCAGGTCGGCAAGTTGCAAGCCCGGTGAATTGGTCTTCTTGTCAGCAAACACCACTTCCAGCGGCATCTTCTCCCGGTTGTAGTTGCCGCCGTCGCAGATGCGACGAAACTCCAGCTCCAGTTCCGCGTCCTCCTTTTTGCCTCGGCACTCGACCATGACATGCGTCGTACCCGGGCCTGCGCCTCGCGCACGGAGATAGGCATGAACACGCTCCAGCCCGAAGCCGAGCGCAACGTGGTAGGGGTTCTCGGGGAAGTTGTATCGCGCCTTCAGTGCCTCCTTGCGGATCACGGAGCAAATCAGCGTGAACGGCGCGGCCGCGAGGATGTCGGTAAGCTCATTGATGAATGCGGACTTGGTGTCGCGTGTTTTGAGGAAACCAAAGGCGCCCATGTCCTTGCGGATGTCGCGTTCATGCAACACCACGTTATCGTGCCCGAAATGCTTCAGCTTGAAAGCCTGTACGGCGGGAACCACGCGCTCGATATAGTCGCTCTTGCGAACGACGCAGAATGCCAACACGAACATCGGATAGTTCGGGTCGATCGAGTCGAGGCCGTGATCGCCGCTCTCGTCGACAAACACCAGGTAGTCGGAAAACGCACTACTCATTTCACCCCCTATCCATGGCCGGCTCCAACGAGAAACAAAATCTCACCGGTGCGAGACCGCTATCGCAGTCAACCCAGAGTACCTGCAGTGCTTTTGCATGCAAGGTTTGAAGCGGTTGCCGAGCTTCATCAGCAACGCAGCAGAAGAAAAGCACGCGGTGGCGGCCCTGCCGGTTCATCCGACGCCAAGCCAAGGGCAATAAACCCGCCTGCTGCTGACGCCGTTGAACGATGCGCGCAACGCGGGCTCGGCAAAGCCGGTTCTCCCGTCGCACAAGACTTCCGCTGCGACGCCGCGCCGATCGGAGTCGCTTTTCCCGATGCTGCATCCATCAAAGCGCGTTGACTTGCGTTGCGATCGAGTCGCCGAGATTCTTCCGACACCTTTTCTGCACGCAAGTCAGGGCCAATTTCCTTGCGACGAGCCCAGGTAACAGAGGGAACGATCCCTATGTAGCCCCCGCCCCGTTCCTGACTGAAACCACTCCAGAAATCCGAAACGACGGGATACGCGCCAGCGAGGCAACTGGCCCGCTGGCGCGCGGGTGCCGGTCAATGGCAGGTGGGCAGTTGCCGCACGATGGGCGACGCGTTGCCCAGGGGCACGCGCATGGGCAGCGCAAGATAGCTGGCCTGCTGCTCGCGCACGCCGGGTTTCGTGGCGTGCCGCTCATCGATCCGCTGCGCGCAGTCGACGTCACGGACAATGTCGCGCAGTCTCTCCGCGTCGCGGATGATGGCATCGCCCATGATCGACAGCGTGACGTCGGCGAAATCCGCCTGATCGGTGGCGACCACCACGTCGCCATGGGCGCGGAGGATGTCGCCCAGCCGGGCCAGCTCGTCGATCTGATCCAGGGTGACGCCAGCCACGTAGCGTTCGCCCGCCTCGTTCATCCCCGACCCGGCAAGTTCCGCTTCGGTGCCGTCCGTGTCCGCCGCTGTCGTGACGGCGGCCGCTTTCGGCTCGGCGTCACGTTCGGCCCTGGCCTCGGGTGCAGTCGCCCGTTCGCCACGCTCGGCCGGCCAGGAGAGCTCGTCCAGCACCTGGGCGATCTGCTCCTCCAGCAACTCCATGCAGATCGCCACTTCGCCCGGGCGAATCTCCGCATACCACTCCTGATCCTCATCCGGCCTGCGCGGTCGCGCCAGATGGGTCAGGAACCCCACGTATTCGCGCAGCTGCTTCAGCCGCAGCTGGCTGTCCTCCGGCAGGAAATAGCCCGTCGTTTCCAGATCATCCGAATCGAACGTCGACATGGTCGCCTCCTAGTTCCATAGAAGTACCCGTCCACGGCATGACGACGGACGGGGTGTCGGGAGGTTCGAAACCGCACACAGCCGGCGGGCTTATTCCCCTTGCGGGTGTTGTATTAGCCGCCCTCCCGACGCAGGCTTCGCGTCGGTTGCACCTACAAGGCACGTAGGCACAAAAAACCCACCGGTTTGTCGGAGGTGGGTACCGCTGTGTGGGGAGTTTCGACGCTCCTTGCAAACGAGTCTGCTACGGCGATGGAGGGGAGTCAAGACAGGCGTGGATAAGTGAACCCGACCCCGATCCCCCGCAGCACCTCCAGCTCCCGCTCGCTCAGGCCCAGCGCCGCCTGCGCTTTCGGGTTGCCCGTCAAAGGCAGCCGGCGCCGGCGCGGCGAACACCCGCACGCCCAGCACAATGCCTAACACCAGGAAGGCGGCCGCGACCAGGAACAGGTAGACGTCGCCCGAATGCATCCGCACCAGGCGCTGGTAGTCGAGCCACTGCAGGGCAAGCGTACCCGCCGCCAGCAGCGCCGCGTAGCCGACCACCCGTTTCCACATCCCCGTCTCCGCTCGCCCCGTACGAGGTCATCCTAGCGCCGGTCCGCAGGCAGCGAGTAGTGGCCGCCCAGGAAAGGTGTCCGTCAAATCCGGGCCAGCTCAACCTGGCCCGATTCCCTCTAGCAAAACATCAGAACATTCATCCCGCAGGCAACGGCACACCACGAGCAGAAAACTCCTGAATCCAATCAACAACGGCCCTTAGGTCGATTCCCAACTCATCCGTTGACGGCAGCGGCACTGGCGTTTCTTGCGACTGGGAATGCTCGTGGTAGGAATATTTGGTCATCATCGATTCCAGAAGCACACAGTCTTCGGGCCGAATCTTAGCCAAGCCGGCGAGCTTGTCTTTGGTCGTGAGGTTCTTCTGAAAGCGCTGAACAACACCATTCAGCAAGGTCATTTCAATGAGCCGCTCAACGAGAACACGGAAGTCGCTGCAAACGGATTGAATCATCATCTCGCCTGATTCACGATCACCGTCGGCGAGCGCCTTGCGAGCTTTGGGAAGACGTTCACCGAGCAGCTTGTTCAGAGCTTTCTCCGGCTTCTTTTCCCGGATGGCCATCTGCCCTGGTGTACCTGTCCCTTCCGGAGCACCCCGAAGCGCAACGACATCGACCTTGATGCCCTCGTCGCCGCTCAAATCATCGAGAAGCGCGAGCATCGACAGCCGATGCGTGAACACGATTACCTGACGAACCTTCGCTTCCCGTATCAACCTACGCGCCGTCGCTTCTTCGAACCGCTGGTCGAGTGAAGAAATCGGATCGTCAAAGATGAATGGGACATTCACCGGCCCTGCGGTTACATCAGCCATGAATGCAGCGAGTGCAACGATGCGGCTTTCCACCTTGCGCGCAAGCCGTTGACCTTCGCGCGCAACCCCGCGACCTTCGCCGGCAACGGTAAAACCCCCAGGCGCAAGACCAAAAACCTCGAACCGCGAAGGTCCGAACTGCATCCGCAAAGGTCAAACCTTCGCGCGCAACCCAAATACCCTTGCGCGCGACCCAAAAACCTTCGCGCGCGAAGTCGTGACCCTTGCCGTTGCAAGGTTCCGAACTCTGCGCGCGAAGGTTTTAGCCTTGCACGCGAAGCAAAAAGCCTTGCGCGCAACGGTTTGGACGTTGCGCGCAAGGCTTTGAGTGTCGCGGGTGGGGGTTTTGGGGTTGCGAGTGAGTCGGTGTGGCTTGGTTGCCGGTTGGATGGACTTGGGAGTCAGCCAGCGGGAAAGCTCGGCACACTTGGAGCGAGTCCTGACACGTCTTCCGGTCCTCTGCGTTGAGCCAACAGCAGATGCTCTAAAGTGCACCCTGACCTCTATCCAAAGAGACACCCGATGAGCAAAGCAGGCATTCAGTCCAATCGTGGTGATGGTTACCAGACGCTGGTGGCCTTTGACTGGGCTTTGACCGTTCTGTCTGATCCTGACTATCAGTGGCTTGAAGTCGATTCGGTGACAGAGCCGGTAGACGATGTGGTGATCGGCAAAGTGGATGGCACCAAAATTTGCTGTCAATGCAAAAAGAACCAAATGCTACATAAGGCCTGGTCTGTCGCTGACCTTGCCGATGAATTGCGCAAGGCAATTAGCTTGTTGACTAGTGAGTCGAACGCAGAGGTTCGCTTCTATTCGCGCAGCCCCTTTAGTGAGCTCGCAGCACTGTGAACCGCCCCGGGTTTCGTGGAGGCTGTTTGGTTTAAGTCAGGCTTCCGCCGTGGCGGCCTGACTGGCGAGTTGCCGGTAGTAGTTTGCCTCGGCCTCGGCCGGCGGGATATAGCCGATGGGTTCG
>JBAZRB010000018.1:0-105349 GCA_041663105.1 Rhodanobacter sp. | reverse complement strand
GCGGATACCGACACCCCTACATCAAAACCCTCGATCTTCTTGCCCATCGCTTCGCTCCTGTGGTTTCAGGCGCGTAGTGCAACGGGTTGGTCGGGCTGTGGGAAGGTGTGGTGGCAGGACGCTTACGCTCGGGAAGCATGGCATCGTGCAGCGTACCAAGCTGGATCAAGGTGTGGAGGAGCGGCGCCTCAAACCACCGGAGCCAATGATGGCCTGCTTCGCGCGGGCGCGTGAGGGCTCTGGTGCACCCAAAGATTGCCGCAAGGCAGCCGAGCGTTCGCGACGCCCGTTAAAAACAGCGGCAAATGAGGCGAAGCGACGATGGTGCGATATGGCCATGGGCGCCAATCAGACACTAATTGGCCGTCCCGAAAGCAGCCGTTCGCGACCGGCTGCCATGGGTCGGCAAGCGACCTTCCGCCGGATGGTCGTCAGGCTGGCGACGCTGGTCAAGTTGGACGGCGAGCCGGGTCAACTGTGCAGGCAATGTGGGTCAACAAATTGGCAAGCTGAAATATTCAGTCGACCGTGTCCGGTTGCCCCTCCGGCGCGCCGCGTTGCAGGTGGTCAGGCAGTGGCTTGCCCTGTTCGGTGAAAGTCAGCGAGACCGAGTTGAGGCAGTGACGCTCGCCCGTCGGCGGCGGGCCATCGGGAAAAACGTGGCCCAGATGGCTGCCGCAGCGGGCGCAGACTTCCTCGGTGCGGATCATGCCGTAGCTGCTATCGCGGATCAGCTTGATATGCGCGTCGTCATACGGCTGGAAAAAGCTCGGCCAGCCGGTGCCGGAATCGAACTTCGCTTTGGAACGGAACAGCGGCAGGCCACAGAAACGGCAGGTGTAGACGCCGTCTTTCTTGTTGTCCAGAAACACCCCGCAGAACGCCGCCTCGGTGCCGTGTTCCAGCAGCACGCGCTTTTCATCGGTGGAGAGGTTGGCTGTGATGTCCTTGCGCTGGGTATCGGTGGGTGGGGTTAGGTCAAAGGCGGTCATGCGGTACTCCTGGGCGATCGAATGTTGAAGCTGATGTGCTCACTTCGATGTGGGGGCATCGGGGGTTACCCCAAGTTGAGCCCGCTCGCCTGATCCAGCTGACCTTGCACCTCGTTGATCGAGTCGCGGATGCGTTTGCTGAAGACTGAGTCGTCGTGGTGGATCAGCAGCAGATGCTCGGTGGCGCGGGTCATCGCGACGTAGAGCAGGCGCGCCTCCTCGGCTTCGCTCTGGCCTTCCTTCGGCAGCGAGCCGAGACCGGGGATGATCACGAACGGAAACTCCAGCCCCTTGCTGGAATGCATGGTGACGAGTTTTACGCTGTCCTCGACCACGAACAGGGTCTGCTTGCCGGTGTGGTCGGCGAGCCGGCTGGGGATGTCCAGGTCCTTGAGTATTGCGTGCAGCTTTTCGCCTTCCCACTGGTTGCGGTAGATCACCGCCATGTCGGAGTAGGCGCGGCCATGCGCGTGTTCGTCGCGCAGCCGGGTGATCAGCACGTCGAGCTGGGCGCGCGCGGTGTCGGTGCGCACCAGTTCGGGAACCGGGCCGCGACGGCCGGCGCTTTCCGGGGCGATCAGCGGCACGCCGTCGTCGTCATCGCTGCGCGATTCGAGCAGGTCGTGCGCAAAGGCGCGCGCCACCGAAAGGATTTCCAGCGTGTTGCGGTAGTTGAGCTTGAGGATGGTGGTGCGGCCCTGCGCCTGCACGCCGAGACTCTTCCAGCTGATCTTGCGCCGATCGGTGTTGCCGTAGATGTTCTGTGCATCGTCGTACAGCACCAGCAGCGAATTGGTGGCCGGGTCGATCATCTGCACGATCAGCTTGTACCAGTCCGGCTCGAAATCGTGGCCTTCGTCGACCAGCACGGCGCCGTACTGGAAGCGCGGGATCTGCCCGCGATCCACACCATCGATGACGTTCTGCACCATCTGCTCGAAGAAGTCCTTGCTGCCCTGCGCGGGCAGATCCACGTGGTAAGCCACCAGCATCTTGCGGCACCAACGATGGAAGTTGTAGACCTGCACTTTCTCGCTCAGGCCGCGCTCGCCGATCAGCTGTTCCAGTCGCGCGGCCAGCGTCTTGTTGTAGCAGAGCACCAGGATGGGCTTGCCCATCTCGCGGGCCAGTTGCATCGCGCGGAAGCCAAGAATCATGGTCTTTCCCGAGCCGGCCACGCCATGGATGACCCGGTGCTCGCCGCCGATCGAGCGTGCTAGCTGCTCCTGCTGGCCGTCCATCACCTTGACCAGATCGGGGATCTCCAGCGGTCGCACAGCGGCGTCGGTGGGTCCGAACAGGCCGAACTGGCCGCTGCCGGCTTCGACCCGGAGTTCGGGGAACAGGTGCCAGCGCACGCGGTCGATCTGCGGAAGGGTCATCGCCACCGGGAACACCTGCGGGAACATCGCCCACAGCCGTTCCTGGAACGCCTCGGCATCGACCGTCTCGTACAGCTCGTCGCGGCAGATCACCAGGTGTTCGGGCAGCACCTCGGCCAGCGCGCCCTCGTCGAACTGCTTGCGGGTGATGTTGGCCAGCACCACGCCCCAGGCCCACGGCATGATCAGCTTGCCGGCGTGGCGCGATCCTTCCGGGTGGCGCAGCGCCGGGTCACGTTCGAGCACCACGCCGATTTCCAGTGCATAGGCGCGCGCCTGCAGCAGCGGGTTGTTCTCCTTCACCAGGCCGCGCTCGGTGACCAGGGTGAACTGGGTGCTGTCGGCATGGCGGATGGTGTCGGCCTTCCAGTCCTTCACCTCCAGCACCAGCAGGCCGCGGCGTGGGTGGAAGATCACGAAATCCGGGTGGCGCTGCTTCAGCCCGACCGGCACGTCGTACCACAGCAGATAGTCGTCCTCGAGCTTGTGCTCCAGGCGTTCCGAGACGCGCTTCTCACCGCCGGTCATCCGTGGCAGGCAGCTATTGCGGGTGGGAATGAGCGTGGCCATCCTGCATCCATCGAGGTTCAAGCTGACGAAAGTAGCGAAACCCCCGCCGCTGTCAACGTCGCCACTCTTCAGGGTGGCCGGCTGCTGCCGCTATTATTGAACCCCGGCCGGTCGGTAGTGATGCAAATGGCCGCCATCTACCGTACCTGCGGGCCGGTCCAGCGAGGGCATGATGTCCACCCATATTGAAACACTGTCGCTGATCAGTACCGTGCAGACCGCGGTGCTGGCGATGATGTTGTGGGCCGGGGCGCACGGCGGTGCGGGCACGGCACGCAGGAGTCTGCATCTGCGAGCGCTTGCATTTGCGATCGAGGCGGCTGGCTGGGGTTCCCTGGCAGTGAGTGCCGATGTGCCAGCGGCGGTGCTGTTGCTGGGTGGAAATGCGCTGAATCTGATCGCGATGGGCATGAGCGTGATTGCTCTGCGCATGCTGCTGGAGGAGCCCTTGCGTTGGCGGCTGGTGCTGGCGATCGGAGTTGTTGGCTGGCTCGGTGTCGCCTGGTTCGGCATCGTCCAGCCGAACTATCTCTATCGGGTTCTGTGGGGTTCGGTTGCGATCACCCTCAACATGCTGTTGAACGTGGAGGCGCTGACCCGCGGTTTTCGCTGGCAGTCTTCGCGAGCGCGCATGGTGCTGCTGGTGTTCTGCGTGATGGCCGTGGTGCTGGTGGTCTGGCGCAGCAGTCAGCTCTGGTTTGGCGCACACCTGCCCGGTGGTACCAGCGCGCCCGGTCCCACCAATTTTTTCTACATCATGCTTTCGGGCATGCAGCCGTTGTTCGCCAGCATCGGCTTTTTGCTGCTGTACAACGAGATTCTGCAGGGCGAGCTGAATCTGCTGGCACGCGTCGACCCGTTGACCGGAGTGAGAAATCGACTGGCCACCAACGAGATGATGGCGTACCTGCTCGCCCGCGCCGAGCGCAAGGAGCAGGTACTCGCCGTGTTGATGATCGATGCGGACCATTTCAAATCAGTCAACGATCGCTTCGGGCATGCCGGTGGCGACAAGGTATTGCAGGGGATGGTGGCGGGGATTCGCGCCTGCCTGCGTGAAGGCGATGTACTGGGACGGGTGGGTGGCGAGGAGTTCGTGGTGCTTTCGCCCGAAACCAGCTTGACTGGCGCACTGGCTCTGGCCGAGCGCATTCGCAGGTGCGTGGAGACCAAGCCGCTGCAAGTCGAGGGCAAGGCCGTGCAACTCACCTTGTCGATCGGAGTCACCACGGCTGCGCTGGCCGAGCGGGATGCGGAGGCGGTGTTCCAGCGGGCCGACAAGGCTCTTTACGCGGCCAAGCGTTCAGGCCGCAACCAGGTAGCGGCGACCCCGGCAGACGACCCGGCGGTCAGCCTGCCGGCCTGATCGCTCGTGCTGGCGGGTCAGCGCCAGCGGGTCAGTTCGCCCGGGTCCATACCCATGCGCCGACAGGCGCGGCTGGCGATGCCGTCCTTCAGCGCGGCACGGAAGATCGGTGCAATCGACCACAGTGCGCGCGCCGCCAGTCGGGCCTGCAGCTGTTGCCTGGGTGTATGGCCAAGGCGTTGTGTCGCCCAGTCTGGCAGCAGGGCGGCGCCGGCGTGCAGGAACAGGTCGCGCGACAGGCCCGCGGCGGGTACCGGCAAGCGCACCTGCCACAGCAGCTCCAGCACCACGCGCGAGCGCTCGGTGAAGGCCAGTTCGGACTGTATTTTCTGGAAGTAAGCCACCACCTCACGCTCCGACGCAGGTACCTGGCTGGCGCCCAGTGCCTCGGCGATCCGGCGCACCTCGTCGTAGTAGCGGTCGGCGGCGCCCACCGGTAGCGCCACATGGCTGTAGCGGCGATAACCCTGCAGGAAACTGTAGGCCTCGGTCACATGCACCCAGGTCAGCAGTTGCGGGTCGTTGGCCGAGTAAGGGCGGCCATCTTCGCCCACGCCGACCACACGGTTGTGGATCTGCCGCACATGCTCGATCAGCGCCTGCGTGGGTGCGCGCGGCGCATACGTGGTGCCGCCCACGAAGGCGGTGGTGCGGCGTAGCCGGCCAACCAGATCGTCGCGAAAATTCGAGTGATCCCACACGCCGGCCAGCGCCAGCGGATGCAGGGTTTGCAGGGTCAGCGCCGCCAGGCCGCCGGCCAGCATGCCGGGAAAGTCCGAATGCACCCGCCAGGTGGCGCTGTCAGGGCCGAACAGTCCGGCGTCGCCAAGCGGTTGGTCGTAGTCGAGGCTGCCGCTGCCGGGGCGCGGAAACGCACGCAGAACCCAGCGGCGGATCGGTTCGCGCGCGGGTCGGGTCAGCAGGTCGATCGGAGAAGGCATGCGGCAAGTCTATCGTCAGGACGGGTGAAGCCGGGGCCAGGGCAGCCCGCGCGTGCCGGCAGTCGCAGCAGGCAAATGACGGTTTGGCGCGGTTCCGCAGCGGTTGGCATTTGTATTGGCCTTGGGTTGTGCTATCAATGGCAGCCATGTCCACCTCCATCGCCCGCCTGTATTTCTGGTTTTATGGCTATCCGAAGCCAACGGCGGCGGCGCGGGCGCGATCTTGTTGAACTGATCGACACAACCACTCCGAACCGCCCACACTACCGGCGGTTTTTTTATGGCCGCCACTGAATCCTCTCAGGAGAGCTGCCATGCACCCGACCGACGACCTGCGCATCTGCGCCATCACCCGCCTCAGCACGCCCGCCGAGGTCATGCGCGATTGCGCGATTGGCGACACGGCGGCCACTACCGTCGAAACATCGCGACAGGCTTTGCAAGCCATCCTGGCCGGTACGGACGACCGCCTGGCGGTGGTGATCGGACCGTGCTCGATCCACGACGCGCGCGCTGCGCTCGAATACGCCACGCGGCTGGCGCCCCTGCGCAGCGAGCTCGGCGACGCGCTGGAGATCGTGATGCGGGTGTATTTCGAAAAGCCGCGCACCACGGTGGGCTGGAAGGGGCTGATCAATGACCCGGACCTGGATGGCAGCTTCCAGATCGACAAGGGACTGCGCACCGCGCGCGGCCTGCTGTGCGATATCAACGCGCTGGGCATGCCGGCCGGCTGCGAGTTTCTCGACATGATCACGCCGCAATACATCGCTGACCTGGTCGCCTGGGGCGCCATCGGCGCGCGCACCACCGAGAGCCAGGTGCATCGGGAGATGGCTTCGGGCCTATCCTGCCCGATCGGTTTCAAGAATGGCACCGACGGCAACGTCAAGATCGCGGTGGACGCGGTGCAGGCCGCGGCGCAGCCGCATCATTTCATGGCCGTCACCAAGGACGGCCATGCCGCGGTGGCGACTACCAGTGGCAATGGCGATTGCCACGTCATTCTGCGTGGAGGCAAGACGCCCAACTACGACGCGGTCAGCGTCGATGCGGTGTGTGCCCAGATCGGTGGCGCCGGGCTGCCGGCCAAGGTGATGATCGATGTCAGTCATGCCAACAGCAGCAAGCAGCCGGAAAACCAGCCGCGGGTGATCGAGGACATCGCCACGCGCATCGCCGCCGGCGAGCAGCGCATCCTCGGCGTCATGGTTGAAAGCCATCTCGTGGGCGGGCGCCAGGAATTGCAGCCCGGCCAGCCGCTGCGCTATGGCCAGAGCATCACCGACGGCTGCATCGACTGGGACAGCTCGGTGCAGGTATTGCGGCGCTTGGCACAGGCGGTACGCCAGCGCCGCGGGCCGGAAACCGACGCGGCGCCGCAGGAGGAAATATCGGTCAGCGCCTGAGCCGGTTTCCGGGCCTCGCGGGATCAGGCCAGCAGGGATGCTTCCAGGGTGATGTCGGCCTTGAGCACCTTGGATACCGGGCAGCCCTGCTTGGTCGCCTGCGCAACCTTCTCGAAGGTGGCGGCATCGGCGCCGGGCACGCGTGCTTCGCAGCGCAGATGCACCGCGGTGATCGAGTAGCCATCACCGTCCTTGTTCAAACTCACCTCCGCCCACGTATCGATGCTCTCGGCGGTGAGCCCGGCCTGGCCCAGTCCCAGCGACAAAGCCATCGCAAAGCAGGCCGCATGCGCGGCGCCGAGCAGTTCTTCCGGGTTGGTGCCGGGGCCGTCCTCGAAGCGTGACTTGAAACCGTAGGGGGCATCGCGTACCACCCCGGTTTCGGTGGAGATCGTACCCTGGCCATCGCGGATATCGCCGGACCAATGGGCGGAAGCGGTCTTCTTCATGCGGCTCTCCTGCAGGTTGCGATCGGTGGGACAGGAACTATGCCGAGGCCCGCATGCAGGTGGCGCGAAGGTCGATGGGCGATGCCTTCACAAGCGGTTACGCCCGGCCGATCGTATGCTTGCGCTTTGCCTGCCGGGCGGAGTTCGCATGTTCCCTGATATCCAGCACGATGAGGTGGCGCAACGCTTCAAGACCACCGTCGATGGTGCGACCTGCGTGCTGGATTACATCGCCTCGGGTGGGCTGATGACGATCACCCACACCGGCGTGCCCGGTCGTGTCGGTGGCCGCGGGGTTGCGGCAGCGCTGGTACAGGCTGCGCTCGACGCGGCGCGCGGGTGCGGCTGGAAAGTGCGGCCGGCATGTTCCTATGCAGCCGTCTGGATGCAGCGACACCCCGAATACCTCGATCTGCAGGCGTGATACTCCCGCTATGATCGCGCCGTTGCCGGCCCCGTCGTGGGCGCCACCGTGGAGATGGACATGGTTGAACACAAGGCGGGTCCGGCAGGTAACGGGAATAGGCACCGCTGGCGCCCGATGCGCTCCGTCAAGGCGCGCCCACGCATGCTCACCAGTCTGCTGATTTTCATCGTCGTCGGTGCGGTACTCATCGCGTTGAAGCTGCGGCCGGCCACGGCGATCCTGCTGGCCTTCGATCTGGCTGCCGTGGTGTTGCTGGGTACCCTGGCGCGCATGTTCAACCGGGCCTCGCAGGCGCACATGCGGATGCAGGCGAAGGCGCAGGACAGCGGCCGCTGGGGCGTGCTGTGGAGTGGCATCGTGTTGGCGACGGTGGTACTGGTGGCGTTGGGCAGCGAGCTGCATGCGTCCAAGGTGGGCGGCCTGCTCGCTCTGGGTGTGGGCGCGCTCAGCGTCATTTTGAGCTGGCTGTTTCTCAACATCATGTTCGCGATGCACTACGCCCACGGCTACTACGGTGATTTTGGCGAGAAGCATTCGGGGCTGGAATTTCCCGACACGCCGGAGCCGGACTATTGGGATTTCGCCTACTTCGCCATCGTCATCGGCATGACCTTCCAGGTCTCCGACGTGCAGATCACCAGCCGCTACCTGCGCCGCGTGGCCTTGCTGCAAAGCGTGATCGCCTTTTTCTTCAACGTGTTCATCATCGCGATCACGGTCAATATCGTGGCCGGGCAGGGCGGTTAGGCGATGACGCCTTCGACCTTCGCACAGCGACTGGGGATCGAGCATCCGCTGATCCAGGCGCCGATGGCCGGCTCCACGCCGCCGGCCTTGGTGGCAGCGGTATCGAGTGCCGGTGCCATGGGCTCGCTCGGTGCGGGTTATCTGGAACCGCCGGCGATCATCGAGCAAGCCGCGCAGATCCGCGCCCTGAGCGAGCGGCCCTATGCGATCGGGTTGTTCGTGCTGCCCGACGACTTCGATGTCGACATGGCTGCGGTGGCAAAAGCCCGCGAGCAACTCGATGCGCTGATGGCGCACGAGGGGCTTGATGCGCGCACCAGCCTGCCGACGCAGTGGGCGCCACGTTTCTCCGATCAGTTCGCCGCTTTGTGCGAAGCGCGCCCGGCGGTGGCCAGTTTTGCCTTCGGCGTGATCAGCCCGGCGCAGATGCATGAGCTGCATCAGCGCGACATCTTCGTGATCGGCACCGCCACCACGGTGCGGGAGGCGCGAGCCTGGGCTGACGCTGGTGCCGATGCGGTCTGCGTCCAGGGTGCCGAGGCCGGCGGCCATCGCGGCACCTTCCTGCATGAGGCCGAGGACGCGATGATCGGCTTGTTCGCGCTGCTGCCGCTGGCCGTGCGCGCGCTCGATATTCCGGTGATCGCCGCCGGCGGCATCATGGATGGCCGCGGCATGCTCGCTGCCGAAGTGCTGGGCGCCGCGGCCAGTCAGCTCGGCACTGCCTTTCTCACCTGCCCGGAATCGTCGGCCGCGGCGGCGTGGAAGCAGGATCTGTTGCAGGCGCAGGAGCATCAGGTCACCACCATTCACGGCTTCTCCGGGCGCGCGGCCCGCGGCTTGCGCAACCGTTTTGTCGAGGCCATGCCGCACGCCGCGCAGAATCTGCTCTATCCGGTGCTCAACGCACTCACGGCGCCGCTGCGACGCGCGGCGGCGGCGGCCGGGCGCGGTGATCTGCTGTCGGAATGGTGTGGCCAGGCCGCTGGCCTGGTGCGCCCGCAGCCGGCGGCCGAGCTGGTTGCACGACTGATGTACGAGCAGCGGCTGGCCAGGCGCACCCACCTGACAACCCAAAATACCCCCTGACGGCAGGCCGGTTATACTGCGCCCGCGCCATTTTGCGCTGTGACTCCGCATCGAGGCCCACCCTCTTGAGCACTGCCCGTACCAACAAGTCCGTCACCACGGCCACCCTGCGCAAGTCCGTCATCGACGCGCTGGAACAACTCAAAGCCAAGGACGTTCGCGAAATCGACGTACGCGGCAAGACCTCGATCGCCGACTTGCTGGTGATCGCCTCCGGTACCTCCGCACGCCACGTCAAGTCGATTGCCGACGAAGTCGCCAGGAATGCCAAGAAAGCGGGCGTGATGCCGCTGGGCGTGGAAGGCGAAGTCGAGGGCGAGTGGGTGCTGGTCGATCTGGGCGACGTCATCGTCCACGTCATGCTGCCGCGTATCCGCGAGTTCTACGGCCTGGAGCGGCTGTGGACAGTCGGTGACCACGGCTACGAAGTCGACGCCATACAGGCCAGCTGAAACATCCTGGCTTGCCCCCGCTCCCCTGCGGGGTGAGGGGCGGGTGCTCGCGGGATGGCTGATCGGAGGACGGGTTTGATGCGGGTTTCGCGCAAGATTTGCCGCTCACCTTCCCGAAAAGGGGATTTCCTGCGGTCACAATCCTGGGCAATCGCTTCGTGCACTGGTCGACCTCCTGCATCCATGCAGTCGTATCCCACAAGTGAGACAGGAGGCGCCCTGATGAGCCTCATGGCAAGCACCCACCCCTCACCTCGATCCTCTCGAGTGGGAGCGGAGGCGAACGCTGCGCTGCGCGCGTTTTACCGAATTGCAGCGGGCTCATGCGCGCGCGCCTGATCGCCGTCGGCGAGCGCATGCCCGGCTGGGTCGCCGAGGGCTTTGCCGAATACCGCAAGCGGCTCTCGCACGAGCTGCCGCTGGAACTGATTGAACTGAAACCCGGCATTCGCGGCAAGGGCCGCGACGATGTGCGGGCCATGCAGGACGAGGGCGCCGCGATCCTCGCTGCTCTGCCGCAGGACATCCATGTAGTTGCGCTGGATGGCCGCGGCAAGACCTGGTCCAGCGAGGAGCTGGCCAAACAACTGGCGAAATGGCGGATGAGCGGGCGCGATCTCGCGTTCCTGATCGGGGGCCCCGACGGGCACGCCGCCGAGGTGCTGGCGCGCGCCGACCAACGGTGGTCGCTGGGGCCGCTGACCTTGCCGCACATGCTTGTGCGGTTGGTGCTGGCCGAACAGCTTTATCGCGCCACTACCATCATGGCGGGACACCCGTACCACCGCGCCTGATGGCAAACTGGTGCCCGTGATCAGCGCGCGTTCGCGCTGGCATCAGACCACCGGAGTCGCCATGTCGCTGCAGATTCGCCCAGCCCAGCTCGCCGACCTCGATTTGCTGGCGCCGCTATTCGACGGCTACCGCCAGTTCTACCGCCAGCCGAGCGACCCGGCCCGCGCACGCGAGTTCCTGAGCGAACGGCTGACCCGGCACGAATCGGAAATCCTGCTCGCCCTCGACCACACCGGCGCCGCCCTCGGCTTCACCCAGCTCTACCCGTTGTTCTCGTCAGTCCGCGCCGTACGCACCTACCTGCTCAACGACCTGTTCGTCGCCACCACTGCGCGCCGCCAGGGCGTGGGCCAGGCACTGCTGATCGCCGCCGCCGATCACGCCCGCCACCTCGGTGGCGCCAGCCTCTCGCTCACCACTGCCCACGACAACCTCGCTGCGCAGGCACTGTACGAATCGCTGGGCTGGCAGCGTGATCTGGAATTTCGAGAGTATGGGTTGGTGCTTTAGGGGTGGGATCGACAGGCAGAGACCGACCCGGCGCCGACATTCGCTATTACCTCGAAGGTACGGTCAAAATGAACTCCCCGGGCAGGTGACAGGCCCGTCATGCGCTCAACTTGCCTCTGCCACCGGGTGCTATTGAGAGATGTTGACGGTACTGGCCAGCAGGCTGATGTCGCTTTGTACAGGAATTGGAGTCTAACCAACCAGACAAGCCAACGGACCTCGGCAAGCCACGGCTTGCGGCACGACTTCTGCGCTGGGCCTTTTCATATGCTGCATCACATCTCTTTCGCCGTAGCCGACCTGAATAAGGCTGGTGCCTTCTATGACGCCGCGCTTGGCGCTTTGGGCTATCGGCGCGTGTTTGAAGACGATACAGCTATCGGATACGGGTTGATGCCGGGAAAGATAAATTCTGCCTCAAATTTCGACATGGCCCGACCATACCAACACCCGCACCAGGTTTTCATCTGGCGTTCGCCGCTTCCACGCGTGATGCGGTTGATCAATTCCATTCGGCTGCCTTGGCCATCGCCGGAGTGGACAACGGCAAGCCGGGGTTTCGTCCGGACTATGGTCCGTACTATTACGCAGCCTTTCTGGTTGATCCTGACGGTTACCATATCGAGGCAGTCATCAATGTTGCTATCTAAGTCGATCGACGAAGCCGCCGATCAACCCTCCGGGTAAAGATGGACAGCGCCAGCGCGTTGTTCAGACGTCGCCGGAAAGCTGTTCAAGCATTGCCGGAATCCGCATCAGGAGTGGTCCCATTGCGCCGAATACTTGTAACAGGGAACGCAGGTGCCGGGAAAACGACGGTTGCGACCGCAATGGCCACGGCGCTTGATCTTCCCTACATGGGGCTTGATGCAATCGTCTGGAGACCTCAATGGGTTAGGACCCCAAGCGTCGAGCGCCGTCAAACGGAACTGCAGCATGCCGCCCGGCACTCGTGGATTGTCGATGGCGTTTCCGATGTTTTCATGGAGGCAGCAGACGCGATCATCTTTCTCGATGTGCCACGGAGGAGATGCTTCGCCCGAGTGGCTCGGCGCAATTTGCCCTATCTTTTCCGGTCACGGCCCGGCTTGCCCGAGAACTGTCCTGAGATCAAAGTCGTGCCGACTCTGGCGAAGATCATCTGGCAGTTCCCTAAATCAATGAAGCCGCGAATTTTGGCGTGCGCAAGGACTCGGCCGCACTTCTTCCATATTCGTACCGCCCAAGAACTCCAGCTTGCAACAGCAGCCCTCAAGGCTATGCGCGCCAGCAAATAGAATTCCTCCTATGATCGATGCTGGCGGCTCTAGCTTGCAGGCTCTATGGTGCCCCGGAAAGATGCGACCCTCAGAGGCCGACCCAAGGCGGCCAGTCGCGAACGGCTGCCTTTGGGTAGGTCCGTCTTCAACGTCCCGGTTCAGCGGCAGCGCGGCAGCGCCGCAACCGGTTGTCAGGCGTCATTGTGCCATTGGCGCCGGAGTACAACATGAGTGGCTTTCTCTGACGCAACGAACTGAACGCATTCGTATCCCATAGCACGCGCGTCAATCCCCTCGAACAGTCCTCTCCCCCGCCCAGCAGGACCGGCGAGATAGCGACGTGCAGCTCATCGATGAGGCTCGCAAAAAGATATTGCCGGATAGTCCGCGAGCTGACCTTGCCATCGCGCCGCTCGCCCGCCAAGCTTCGACGGTCAAGGGCCGACCCAGCTTGCTGATCCATTGATGAGGGTGGGAGCGGCGCCTGCCGCCTGTGCTGATGCCTGCCGGGCGTGACGGTTCTTCGCATGGACGCGCTTCCTTGTGCTGTTCCGGTCAACAGGATTCTGCTGATGATGCGAAAAACATTTACGACGTGGATGTCGGCGGCGCTGCTGCTTGCCGCGCCCGCGGCGTTTGCCGATCACTCCGCTGCCAGTCAGCCTGATACGGTGCAGGCGTTTGGCGCCAACACCGGCATCTTCACCCGCGAAGACCTCGCCAGGGCGCGGCCGGTCATCGCGCACCATGCGATGGTGGCCAGTTCGCAGCATCTTGCGACCATGGTTGGGGTGGACATCATGAAACAGGGCGGCAACGCCGTGGATGCGGCGGTCGCGGTCGGCTACGCGCTGGCAGTGGTGCATCCGTGCTGCGGCAACGTCGGTGGTGGCGGCTTCATGGTGATTCACCTGAAGAACGGCAAGAACCTCTTTCTGGACTTCCGCGAGAAGGCGCCGCTGAAAGCGACTGTCACCATGTACCAGGATGCCAAGGGCAACGTGGTACCCGGGCGCAGCACGGACACGTATCTGGGCGTCGGTATACCCGGTACCGTGATGGGCATGGATGCCGCGCTGGCAAAGTACGGCACGCTGCCCTTGCACGCGGTCATCGCCCCGGCGATCAAGCTGGCCCGTGATGGATTCGTGCTGCAGCAGGGCGATGTCGACCTCATGAACGGGAGCGTCAAGACCTTCGCCAAATATCCGAACGTCGCGGCGATCTTTCTCAACCACGGCCACCCCTACGTGGCGGGCGATCGGCTGCGCCAGCCGCAGTTGGCGCATACGCTGGAACTGATCGACAAGAGCCACGGCAAAGCGTTTTACCACGGCGAGATTGCGCGCAAGGTAGTGGCCGCGAGTCACGCCAACGGCGGCATTCTGTCGATGCAGGACTTTGCCGATTATTCGGTGAAATGGGATGAGCCCGTGCGTTGCAGCTACAACGGCTACACCATTGTTTCCGCACCGCCGCCGAGTTCGGGAGGCGTCACGATCTGCGAGGTGTTGCAGTTGCTTGCGCCGTATCCACTGGCGCAATGGGGCTATGGCTCGGTCAAGAGCGTGCACTATCTGATTGAAGCCGAGCGTCGCGCGTTTGCCGATCGCAACACCTATCTGGGCGATCCGGCATTCGTGCACAACCCGATCCAGCAGTTGCTGGCGCCGGAGCACATCAGCACGCTGCGCGACTCGATCAAGCCTGACGTGGCGACCCGTTCGTCCGCGATCAGTGGCAGCCTGGGGGCCACCGAGGGAAAGGAGACCACGCACTACTCGGTGGTCGACAAGGACGGCAACGCGGTGGCGGTGACTTACACCATCAACGGCGATTTCGGCACCGGCCAGATCGCCGGTGACACCGGCTTCTTTCTCAACAACGAGATGGACGACTTCACCTCCAAGCCGGGCGTGCCCAACATGTTTGGTCTGGTGCAGGGGGCGGCGAACCAGGTCGAACCCGGCAAGCGGCCCTTGAGTTCGATGTCGCCGACGATCGTGTTGCATGAGGGCAAGCTGTTCATGGTCACCGGCAGTCCTGGCGGCTCCACCATCATCTCCACTACGCTGGAGAGCATCCTCAACGCAGTGACGTTCGGCATGAACATGCAGCAGGCGGTGGATGCGCCGCGCCTGCACGAGCAGTGGCTGCCCGATGTGGTGTTCGTCGAGCCCGGGTTGCTCAGCGCCAGGGATCAGACGACGCTGGAGGGCATGGGGCATCGCTTCAAGGCGGAGTCCTGGGGTGAGGACGAAGGCATCCTGGTCGATCCGAAGACGGGTTTGCTCGAGGGTGCCAACGACCGTCGCGTACCTGCGGGACTGGCTGCCGGCTACTGACCGGGCTTGCCAGGGTGCCGCCAGCGCGGACAGATGTTCGCGTTGGCCGCACCCGTCGGCAGGCCGCATCATCTGAGCGCGCGACCAGCCGCTATCCTTGCGCCTCATCTTGTGCCGGGAATCATCATGCTTTATCTCGCCTCGCAGTCGCCGCGTCGTCGCGAACTGCTGCAACAGCTGGGCGCCAGCTTTTCGGTGCTCGACGTGAATGTGCCGGAGCTGCGTGATGTCAATGAGACACCGCAGGCGTACGTCGAGCGCGTGGCGCGGGACAAGGCGCAGGCCGGGCTGGCGTCGTTGTCGGCAAGTGATCGTGCTGATGCCGTGGTGCTGGGTGCGGATACCGAGGTGGTGCTGGCGGGCGAGGTATTCGGCAAGCCGCGCGATGCTGACGATGCCGCTGTCATGCTGCGGCGGTTGTCGGGGCGCACGCACGAGGTGATTTCGGCGGTGTGGCTGGTGACGCCGCAGCGCGAGCAAGGTGAGGTGTGCGTGTCGCGGGTGCGCTTTGCGCTGCTGGATGAACAGCGGATCGCCCGTTATGTCGTCACCGGCGAGCCGTTCGGCAAGGCCGGCGCGTACGCGATCCAGGGCGGCGCGGCGGCGATGATCGAGCATCTGGAGGGAAGCTACTCGGGCGTGATGGGCCTGCCGCTGTTCGAGACGGCACGCTTGCTGTCGGCGTTTGCGGTCACCGCCTGAGCCATCGAGCGACGCGGCGACGCATGGGGCTGAGCAGATAGTCAGGCGGGGGGATGCGTCGCCAGAAACCAGCCGGCCACCGCGAGCAGGTTGTTGGCACCATGCGCCAGCACGGCCGGCCAGATCGAACCCGATTGCAGGCGTAGCCAGGCTGTGGCCACACCCAGCAGCACGAGGTTGGGCACGGCGTACCAGAGGTAACCCAGCTCCGGCAGGTGGACCAGGCCGAACAACCCGGCACTGATCGCCACCGCGGCCAGCGCGCGCGTGCGGGTATACATGCGATTGACTCCGGGGCCACGCCGCCAGCCCAGCAGCGCACTGAGAAGTACTCCTCGAAACAGCACTTCCTCGACCAGTGGTCCCAGCGTCACGGCGACGCCGGCCAGCGCGAGGCGACTGAGCAGGGATGCCTGGCGGCCGAGGATGGCGACCTCCTGGGTGACCGGCTGCCCATGCGCAAGCCATTGGGTAAGCGCGCCGCCGAGAAAGGGCGTGGCCAGCCCGAGCAGCACGGCCACGGCATAGAACGCGGCATGCGATGCGCGGGTGAGGCCAAAGCCGTCGATCGCCGGCGACAGCCGCCATGCTCCTGGCCACATCCGATGCACCAGCCACAGGGTGATCAGCGCAGTGAACGCGAGGGTGGCGGCCATTGAGGCGGCCACGATATCCGGGCGGGATATGGCGGCCTTCACCAGATCGACGACGCTGCCGGCGTGCGCGCCAAAGTGGATGCCCAGCACCAATCCCAGCAGCAATGCGATCATCATGCCGACCAGCATCTGCAGGCCGAAGTACAACACCAGCACGCCTGCGACCTCACGCAGGGCCGGTATCCGCGACGGCAGTGGCGGTGGTGTCGCGACAGCGTCGGCGGAGGCATTCACGGGGCAGGTCCTTCGATGGCGGGCATGGCTGACGTTACGCGATCCGCATCGTCAGTGTGCGGCCACGCTAGCGCTCGGGCCTGCCCGCGTGCAACGGCCAGTTGGCCTGGGTCGCGGCGGGCGTGGTTGTATAGTGAGGCGGAATTTTTCGAGGAGGATCGGGGTGCTGCGGCGCCCACTCATGTTTGCATTCGACTGGCTTGCCGACCCCACCGCCTGGGTGGGATTGCTGACCCTGGTGGTGCTGGAGATCGTTCTCGGCATCGACAACCTGGTCTTCGTGGCGATCCTCGCCGACAAGCTGCCGCCCGGGCAGCGTGATCGGGCACGCATCAGCGGCCTGGCGATTGCCCTGCTGATGCGCCTGCTCTTGCTGGGGGCGATGAGCTGGCTGGTGAAGCTCACCGCACCGCTCCTGAGCTGGCAGGGTTTCACGCTGTCATGGCGCGACATCATCCTGCTGTTCGGCGGTGCGTTCCTGTTGTTCAAGGCCACCCTGGAGCTGCACGAGCGGCTTGAAGCCGGCGATGAACATGCCGATGGCGCCCGTGTGCCGGCGCGTTTCTGGCTGGTGGTGGCGCAGATCGTGGCGCTGGATGCGGTGTTCTCGCTGGATTCGGTGATCACCGCCGTCGGCATGGTCGAGCAGCTGTCGGTGATGATGATCGCGGTGGTGGTGGCGATGGTGTTGATGATCAGCGCCAGCAAGCCGCTGACCGCCTTCGTCAACGCACGGCCAACGGTGATCATCCTGTGCCTGTCGTTCCTGTTGATGATCGGCTTCAGCCTGGTGGCCGAGGGTTTTGGTTTCCATATTCCCAAGGGTTATCTGTACGCCGCGATCGGCTTCTCGATCATGATCGAGGCGTTCAACCAGACCATGCGGCGCAATCGCCAGCGCAGCCTGCTCGGCAGCGCGCGGCATCTGCGCGACCGCACCGCCAAGGCGGTGCTGCGCCTGCTGGGCGCCGGCGAGCTGGAGGACATCGGCGAGCCTTCCAAGCCGGCGTCCACCGACGAGGCGGCATCCAGCCTGGCGGTGTTCGGCAAGGACGAGCTGGCGATGGTGCAGGGCGTACTCGATCTGGCCCAGCGCCCGGTGCGTTCGATCATGACCCCGCGCCCGGAAGTCCGCTGGATCGATCCGCGTGACGACATCGCCGTGGTGCGCGCCGAGCTGGCCGCCGCCGGGCATGACTGGTTGCCGCTGGCCCACGCCGATCTGGATGAGCTCATTGGCGTGGCCTCGACGCGCGACATGATGGGCAGCCTGCTCGACCATGGCCATATCGATCTGGACAGCGTGTTGCGCAAGCCGCTGATGGTGCTGGAGTCGCTCAGTGTGCTGCGGCTGATCGAGGAGTTTCGCCGCGCGCCCTTGCAGGTCGCACTGGTGGTGGACGAATACGGCAGCCTGCTGGGGCTGGTCACGTCCAGCGATGTGCTCGAGGTGATTGCGGGCGAATTTCCCGACGAGCTCGGCAGCGATCCCTCGGCGACGCAGGACGAGGAGGGGGCGTGGTTGTTCGACGCCAGTCTCGACCTGCGCCGTGCCGAGCAGTTGCTGGGCCAGCGGCTGGGCGATGACGACAGCTTCTCGACCCTGGCCGGGCTGGTCTTGCAGCGGCTGGGCCGGTTGCCGGTCGCCGGCGAGCATTTCACCAGCGAGGGGTGGCATGTGGAGGTGTTGGCGATGGAAGGTGCCCGCATCGGCCGCCTGCGAGTGGCGCCAGCCGAAGGCCATGCCACCCGCTCGCGCTGATCAGCCGATCATCATCGCGCGCACCACGCCGATGCAGGCCATGAACAGCAGCGCCACCCAGCCCAGCGCGGCCAGCGTGAAGCCCGGCCCGCGTTTGGCGGCGTCCTTCAGGTAGGCGGCGGCGTACCACACCCGCCCCACCAGCCAGACCAGGCCGGCGATGCCCGCCAAGCCACTGAAGCCGTACTGCGCGGCCAGCCACAGTGTGGGCAGGAACATCACCGTCTGCTCCAGCGTATTCATCTGCACGCGATAGGCGCGCTCGAACGCGGGGTCGCCGCTGGTCGCCGGCGCCTTGATGCCGTACTTGCTGCGGGCGCTGCCAACGGCCCACGCCGTGCCGAACAGCAACAAGACGGTGAGCAGGGTGACCAGGGCAGGCAGATGGGTCATACGGTTATCCTCGCAAAGGGAGGCCCACTTTAGCGGCCCGGGCGGGCTTGGTGTTGCTGGCGGCCACGGGTTATCGTCCGCTGGCGGCAACGGGGCGCGTGCAACTGACGGGGGATCTATGGATTGGCGAAAAGGCGGCAGCAGCAGCAATGTCGAGGTGGATCAGGGCGGTGGTGGCGGTGGTCCGCGTTTTGGCGGCGGTGGCCGTGGCACAAGCCTGGGTGGGCTGATTGTGCTGGCGATCCTGGGCTGGATCTTCTTCAAGAATCCGCTGGCCCTGCTCGACCAGGGCGGCCAGCAGAGCGCTGCTACCCAGCAAAGCGTGCCGGCACAGGTTGACCCGGAGCAGAAGGCGTTTGTCAGCGCCGTGCTGCATTCCACCGAGGAGACCTGGGGGCCGATTTTCCAGGCGCGCGGCTTGACCTATGTCGACCCCAAGCTGCACCTTTTCAGCGGCAGCGTGAACACCGCCTGCGGTGGTGCCAGTGCTGCGGTGGGTCCGTTCTACTGCCCGGGGGACCAGAAGGTTTACCTGGATATCTCGTTCTTCCAGCAATTGCAGGACGAGCTGCATTCGTCCGGTGACTTCGCCCGCGCCTACGTGATCGCGCACGAAGTCGGCCATCACGTGCAGAAGCTGACCGGGGTGTTCGACAAGGTCGAGGCGGCGCGTCGTCGTGGCGTGCCGATGGATGGTGCCGACGGCCTGTCCGTGAGGCAGGAACTGCAGGCCGATTGCTATGCCGGCGTGTGGGCGTACCACAGCCAGCAACAGCTGAACTGGCTGCAGCCGGGCGATATCGAGTCGGCGCTCAACGCGGCCAGCCACATCGGCGACGATGCCCTGCAGCAGCAGGCGCAAGGCCGGGTGCGCCCGGATACGTTCACCCATGGCACCTCGGCGCAGCGGGTGAAGTGGTTCAAGACCGGCTTCAGCAGCGGCAACATGGATCAGTGCAACACTTTTGCCGGCGAGCCGTGAACTTGACGCTGGCGGGTCCGCAGCACGGGCCCGCCACGTTCTAGACTTGGCAGCTGCGTGCCGCGGGGTGCGCGATGGTCATGCCGATTGATGGAACATCCCTGTTTGCGTTGCGGTGCGTGTTGTTCGATCTTCCGGGTGGCCTTTCACTGGTCGGAAGCCGAGCCGGCGGTAGGCGGCTGCGTGCCGATCGAGTTGACCGAGAAGCTCGATCCGCATCGCCTGGCGATGCGTTACAGCGATGCGGCGGCCAGGCGCTGCATCGGCTTGCAGGGCACGATCGGCGAGGCGGCACATTGCAGCATCTACGCGCAGCGCCCCTCGGTGTGTCGTGAGGTGCAGCCGTCGTGGGAGACAGGGACGGTCAGTGCGCAATGCGACAAGGCGCGTCTGGCGCACGGGATGCCCGTGCTGACGGCGCACGACTGGATCGATGCGGCGGTGCCGTCGACGCAGGTATCCGGCTAAGGCGCAGCGCCTCAATCAAACCGGTAGATGTCCATCGCCAGCAGGCCCATGTCGATGCCTGCGTCGATGCGTTGCGCATGCACCTTTTCGCCCGCCGCGCCCAGCGCCACGAACAGCGGCAGCAGGTGCTCGTCGGTGGGGTGGGCGCGTTCGGCGAACGGTGCCTGGCGACGATAGTCGAGCAAGGCGTCGAGGTCGCCCATGGCGAGCTTCTGCTCGATCCAGTCGATGAACGGCTTTACATAGGGTGCCTGACGCGCATCGCTGTAGCCGGCACCGAGGTCATGCAGGTTGTGCGTGATGCTGCCGGAGCCGATCACCAGCACACCCTCGTCGCGCAGCGAGGCAAGCGCCCGGCCCACCGCAAAGTGATGCGCCGGGCCGAGCTCGGGCTGGATCGACAGCGTGGTCACCGGTATGTCCGCCTGCGGATACAGCAGCCGCAGCGGCACCCAGGCGCCGTGATCGAGGCCGCGAACCGGGTCGAGCGTGGCGTTCAGTCCAGCGTGCTCGAGCGGACCGGCCACGCGAACCGCTAGTTCGGGCGCGCCCGGTGCCGGGTAGCGCAGTTGATACAAGGGCGCGGGGAAGCCGCCGAAGTCGTGGATGGTTTCCGGTGCCGGCGCGCTGCCAACGCGCGGGCTGCGCGTGAGCCAGTGGGCACTGGCCATCACGATCGCCTGTGGTCGCGGTAGCGCAGCGGCCAGCTCGGCCAACCGCGTGCCGGTGAGGCCCGGATGCAGCGCGGTCATCGGTGAACCGTGTGAGATGTAGAGGCTGGGCGGGCTGGTCATGGCGGCGGCGTTGAGTTCGGGTGATAGCCCACAGCTTGAGGCACGCATGCGATTTTTCAGCACCCGCCGCAGGAAACGATGTGTCGCCAGCGCAGAACAGCATGGCGGCATCTCGTACAAGGAGCCCGCTGGCGGGCGATGCTGTTGCTTGGCTTTCTCGACGCACATCAAGATCAACAGGATCGCTCGCCAGCGGGTTCCTACGGGGTGGTGGTTGCGAGACCGAGGCGCAGGGGATCGAGCAGGGCGCCGTAGTGGGCGGCGCGGGCGGTGTCGCGCTGCAGTGGCTGGCGCACCTGGGCTGCGCTGGCGGTGCGTACGTGGCGCGTGGCGTGCTGGTAGTCGAGGCAGGCGTGATCAAACGGCAGGTCAAGAAAGGTCAGCAGTGCCCGGGTTTCCGGCTCCGGCGCGGCCAGCAAGGCCTCGTAGCGCTGGATGCGGATGCGCTGCGGTGACTGCGCCTGCCAGATCGTCATCAGTTGTTCGTAGTCGCGGATATAGGCGGCTATATCGGTCAGCGTGCAGGCAAAGTGCGGCAGCCGGTAGAACTGTTGCTTGTAGCAGGACCAGCCGGCCTCCAGCGAATCGCGTCGCACGTCAATGATGCGTGCGCCCGGCAGCATGGCACCGAGTACGCCGCTGAGCAGCCAGTTGGAGGGCAGCTTGTCGGTATGTCGCGGCTTGTGTCGGCGCCAGCGTTGGGTGAGTTCGAGATAGCGTCGCCCCAGCCGTTGCCAGTCGCCAGCCGTCGCGGCGCTTATCCATTGCAGCAGTGGTTGGCGCCGGCGCGAGGATTCCTCGTTGAGCGCCTGCTCCAGATCCGGCAGTTCGCTGGCGCCCTCGACCTCGGCGTGGCTGGCCAGGATCTGCTCGAACAGGGTCGAGCCCGAACGGGGCAGGCCGACGATGAAGACCACCTCCTGGCCGAGTGTTTCGTCGAGCGTTGGCGGCAGTCCGGTCGCGGCGATGAGCATCGCCTGGGCGTGTGCATGAAAGGCGCCAGCGTTCCACGGCGCGAGCTGGCGCAACAGGGCGTTGGCGGCGTTGAGCGCGGCAAAAGCGGGCTGATACAGGCCGTGGTCCTCGCATAGCTTGCCCAGGGCAAAGCCCATCCCGATGCGGTCGGCCGGTGCTGGTCCCGGACGCTGGAGGTTGTCGGTCAATTGCTCGCGGTCGGTAGCCGACAGCGGTCGCGTCTTGATGTTGGCCAGGCCGCGCCAGGCATCGCCGCAGGCCGGATGCAGCGAGAGCGCTGCGCGGTAGCGCGCGGCGGCCTCGTCGAAGCGCCCGGCATGAACCAGCGCATCGCCGAGCAGGATCAGCGCTGGCAGAAAATTCGATGCCAGTTCATGTGCCCGGCTCAGCGCGTCGACCGCCGCCAGCGTATCGCCGTACTGCTGCAGGTTGCGGCCGAGGTTGAACCAAGGCATCGGCGCGGCGGGCGCCAGAGCACATGCCTGTCGCCAGCTGGCGAAGGCGGCTTCCACCAGGCCACGGGCCTGCTGCACATTGCCTAGATCGGAATAGGCCAGCGCATAGTCGGGCCATTGCGCGATCACGCGCTGCAAGACGACCAAGGCCTCGTCATGTCGTTGCGCACGCGCATGCAGCAGGCCATACAGGCGCAGGGCTTCGGGATGCTCGGGGGTCAGGATGAGCGCCGCATCGAGCGCTTGCCGGGCAGCTGCTTCGGCACCGTCGCGAATCGCATGCGCCGCGGTCTGCAGATGCTGCACGCCAGCGGGCGGCAGGCCGCTCAGGCGCGGTTCGGCGCCATGTGGTGGTTGCGGCTCGCGGGTGGTGCTGGACATGAGTGGGGTTCGCTCGCAAGACGAACCACCGATGGTACGTCGTCGCGCCGCTGCTTATCGAGCGGCGCGACGCGGTGGGTTACTTCCGGCGCGGCGGCTTGCCACCGCTGGGGCGCGGCTTGAAGCTGCCGGGCTTCTTGAAGCCACCGGGCTTGTGCGACGGCGGTGCGCTGGTGCCGGTGTCGGTGCCGTCCCACTCGTGGATGCGCAGTTGCTGCTGCACCACCCACACTTTCTTCAGGTGCTCGAACACTTCCGCCGGCATGCCGTCGGGCAGATCGATCAGGCTGTAGTGGTCACGGATGCTGAGACGACCGATGAACTGGCTTTCCAGGCCGGCTTCGTTGGCGATGGCGCCGACGATGTTGCCCGGCTTCACCCCATGCTCGTGACCGACTTCGATGCGATAGGTGCGCTTACCTTCCTCAGTGGCATGCGCACGCACGGAGCGCGGGCCGAAATCGCGCGGCGGCCCGTTCTCGTTGCTGCTGCGGTCACGCGGCGGCTGCTCGCGAACGGGGCGGCCAGGTGCGATGTCGCGCTCGGACGGCATCCGTCGATCGCTGCTGTTGCTGTTGCTGCTGACGCGTTCGCGGGGCGCGCGGTCATTGCGCTCGCGCGGGGCGGGCTCGAACTTCTCGCGCTTCGGTGCCGGCGCCAGCAACAGCGGCTGGTCACCCTGGGCAATGCGCGCCAGCGCAGCGGCAATCTCGATTGCCGGTACGTTGTGTTCCTGCTCGTACTGCTCGATCAGTTTCTGGAACTCGCCCAGACCACCTTGCGCCAGCATGTCGCTGATGCGCTGCTTGAACTTGCCGATGCGTACGTCATTGACCACGTCGACCGACGGCAGCTGCATCTGCTCGATCGGCTGGCGGGTGGCCCGCTCGATCGCGTTCAGCATGCCGCGCTCGCGCGGGCTCACAAACAGGATCGCGTCACCGGCACGGCCGGCGCGGCCGGTGCGCCCAATGCGGTGCACATAGCTTTCGGTGTCGTAGGGAATGTCGTAGTTGAACACGTGGCTGATGCGTTCCACATCCAGACCGCGAGCGGCCACGTCGGTAGCGACCAGGATGTCGAGCTTGCCGTCCTTCAGCTGCTGGATCACCCGCTCGCGTTGCGGCTGGGCGATGTCGCCATTGATCGCGGCGGCAGCCAGACCACGCGCCTGCAGCTTGCCGGCGAGTTCCTCGGTGGCCTGCTTGGTGCGCGCGAAGATGATCATCGCGTCAAACGGTTCGGCCTCGAGGATGCGGGTCAGCGCATCGAGCTTGTGCATGCCGCTGACGAACCAGTAGCGCTGGCGGATGTTGGGCGCGGTGCTGGTGGAGGTCTTGATCGTGACTTCGACCGGATCTTTCAGGTGGCGCTGGGCGATCTTGCGGATCACCGACGGCATGGTCGCCGAGAACAGCGCCACCTGGCGTTCCGGTGGAGTGGCCTGCAGCACTTTCTCGACGTCGTCGATAAAGCCCATGCGCAGCATTTCGTCGGCTTCGTCGAGCACCAGGTACTTCAGTTCAGACAGATCCAGCGTGCCCTTGTCCATGTGATCGATGACGCGGCCGGGCGTGCCAACCACCACGTGCACGCCGCGCTTGAGCGAGTGCAGCTGCGGGCCGTAGCTCTGGCCGCCGTAGATCGGCAGCACCTGGAAACCGGGGATGTGCGCGGCGTAACGCTGGAATGCCTCGGCCACCTGGATGGCCAGTTCGCGGGTGGGTGCGAGTACCAGCGCCTGCGGCTTGCCGGCACGCGGGCTGATCCGCGACAGAATCGGCAGCGCGAAGGCGGCGGTCTTGCCGGTACCGGTTTGCGCCTGACCCAGCACGTCGCGACCTTCCAGCAACGGCGGGATGGTGGCGGCCTGGATCGGCGAAGGTGATTCATAGCCGACATCGGCCAGCACGCGAAGAACGTCAGGGTGCAGCGCGAGTGCGCCAAAGCCGGACGGAACCGGGGCGTTATCGGAAACGGGGGATGACATGGGGAGACCTCAACACAGATGGCAGCGTCGGGAATGAGACGCGCAAGGCGGTTATTCTACCAGTCCCCGCCTGTCTGCGTGACAGTACTGGCTGAACGAATCGTTTCGCGGGCGCGGCTATGCTGTTCGCTGATGTATGCAACCCAGAGGATTGACCATGGACATGTTCAAAATCATCTCCGAGCAGCGCTTGCATGGCGGTGTGCAGGGTATCTATCAGCATCACTCCGAAGCCTGCGGCGGCCCCATGCGTTTCGCCGTGTACCAACCGCCGCAAGCGGTTCGGCAGCGGTGCCCCGTGTTGTACTTCCTTGCCGGACTGACCTGCAATGAGGAAACCGCCACGATCAAGGCGGGTGCCCAGCGGCTGGCTGCCGAGTTGGGACTGGTGCTGGTCATGCCCGATACCAGTCCGCGTGGCACCGGTTTCGACGGAGCCCTCGGCGACTGGGAGTTCGGCGAAGGCGCGGGTTTTTATGTCGATGCCACCGAGGCACCCTGGTCGTCGCGCTTTCGCATGCACACCTATGTGGTCGACGAATTGCCCGCGCTGGTGGCGGCGCGGTTTCCGGTGGATGCCGCATACAGCAGCATCTGCGGTCATTCCATGGGTGGTCATGGGGCGTTGACGATGGCGCTGAAATACCCCGGCCGCTATCGCTCGGTATCAGCTTTTGCGCCAATCGTGGCGCCCAGCCAGGTGCCGTGGGGACACAAGGCGCTGCCGCGCTACCTCGGTACCGACGCCAGAGCGTGGGCAAATTACGACGCCTGCGAACTGGTGCGCCGGCAGACGTTTGCCGGCACGATTCTGATTGATCAGGGCGAGGCGGATGGCTTCCTCGAAGCCCAGCTCAAGCCCGAACTGTTCGACCAGGCATGTGCCGAGGCCGGCCAGCCCTTGCTGCTGCGCCGCCAGCCGGGCTACGACCACAGCTACTGGTTCATCACCAGCTTCATCGATGACCACCTGCGCCATCATGCTGGAGCGCTGGGACTGCTGTGATGGCGTTGCCGTGCCTTGAGACGTCACGTTGTCTGATTCGTCTGGCCGAACGGGCAGATGCGCCCGAGCTGCTGCGTTATCGGGCGGATAATCGCGAACACTTCATGCTGTGGGAGCCTGCACGCGAAGCGAGTTACTACACGCTGGAGCAATGCAGGCAGTCGATCGTCGAAGGTCGCGAGGCGGCGCAGCGGGATCGCGGCTATCCGTTTGTCGCTTTCAGCTGCGACGGGCAGGGCATCATTGCCAGCTTCACTTTGACCAACGTCGTCCGCGGACCATTCAGGCCTGTCTGCTGGGTTACGGCGTCGCTGCCCGCTGGCAGGGGCAGGGATTGATGGCTGAGGTGCTGGAAGCTGGCCTGACCCTGGCGTTCGGCCAGCTGGATCTGCATCGGGTGATGGCGAACTACTTGCCGCGCAATGAGCGCAGTGCGCGCCTGCTGGCGCGACTCGGCTTTGAGCGTGAAGGTTACGCGCGGGCTTATCTGCGAATTGCAGGTCAGTGGGAGGATCACGTGCTCACCGCGAAAATTCGCGACACGGGCTGATGGCCTTCCGCGCTTTGCAAACAAAAATGGCGGCCCTGAGGCCGCCATTTCCGGTGTTGCATCGCTAATCGATCAGGCTTTGGCGGCCGGACGCGAGTTCGAGCGACGGCGCTGGTTGCCGCCGGCGTGATCGCCGCGACCCTTGGGCGCAAAGCCGTTTGGACGGGCCGAGCTTGCCGGCTTGCCTTGGCGCGGCTGGCGCTGGCCACCACCGCCACCGCCACCCTGCTTCGGACGCGGTGCACCGGCATCCAGACGCAGCGGAGCGGACGGCTCGTAGCCGGCGATGGCGTTGATCGCGATGTCCTGCTTCAGCAGTTTGCGGATGTCATGCAGCAGGCCGCTTTCGTCGTGGCTGACCAGCGAGATGGCGAGGCCTTCCATGCCGGCGCGGCCGGTGCGGCCGATGCGATGCACGTAGTCTTCCGCGACCGAGGGCAGGTCGAAGTTGATCACGATCGGCAGCTGTTCGATGTCGATGCCGCGGGCAGCGATATCGGTGGCGACCAGCACGGTGACGCGGCCACTCTTGAAGTCGCTCAGTGCACGGGTGCGGGCGTTCTGGCTCTTGTTGCCGTGAATCGCCGCGCTGCGCAGGCCGGAGGCGTTGAGATAGGTGACCAGCTTGTCGGCGCCATGCTTGGTGCGGCTGAACACCAGCGACTGGCGACGGCTGTCTTCCGACAGCAGGTGCAGCAGCAGGTCACGCTTGCGCGCGGCGTCCACCGGATGCACCTGATGGCTGACCAGGGTGGTGACGGTGTTGGGTGCCGACACCGAGATCTCGCGGGGGTTGTGCATGAACTCCAGCGCCAGCGTCTTGATCGCCGGGGCGAAGGTGGCGGAGAACAGCAGGGTCTGACGCTTCTTCGGCAGGGCGACCAGGATGCGCTTCAACGCGGGCAGGAAGCCCATGTCGAGCATGCGGTCGGCTTCGTCCAGAATCAGTGTTTCCACCGCGGACAAGTCCAGCGTGCGTTGCTGCATGTGATCCATCAGCCGACCGGGGGTGGCGATGACGATGTCCACGCCGCGGCGCAGCGCATTGATCTGCGGGCCCATGCTGACGCCGCCGAAGATGGTGGTGGCGCTGACCTGCATGTGCTTGCCGTAGTCGCGCAGGTTCTCGTGCACCTGGGCAGCGAGCTCGCGGGTCGGGGTCAGTACCAGCGCTCGCGGTCGGCGGGTCATGGTCTGGCCGGCAGTCGAAAGCTTCTGCAGCAACGGCAGCGCGAACGCGGCGGTCTTGCCGGTGCCGGTCTGGGCAGCAGCGAGCAGATCCTGGCCTGCCAGGGCAGGGGGGATCGCGGCAGCCTGGATGGGGGTGGGTTGGGTGTAGCCGTAATCGGCAAGCGCACGCAACAACGCGGGCGCAAGGCCCAGCGAATCAAAAGACATGTAACACTCCTGAGCAACCCGGAGTGTTGATACCGTGTTGCAAACTAAGGGGAAGGGGGCGGCAAGGCGCCGCAGCAGTCAGGAAAGCGACTGCGCCGGAGAGTATATCCGATTCGATGGCGTAGCGTACGCCCCGTGATGACGAATCTGAACGGCAGGCTTCATTCGCTTCGGCAGGCCACGATCAGATAGCTGTTGAATGGCGTGTGTCCGCGCAGCGACTGCATACGAACCTCGAGCCCCTGGCTTTCCAGCGTGGCGCGCAGCGACTCGGCGTCGGGGTAGTGTTGCGCACCGCCGGGAATCCAGCCGGACACGTGCAGGAAGAACTCCTCGACACGGGTCGCGTGAAATCGCCAGTTTTTTTCACGCAGCACGTTGCGAATGATCAGGCGGCCTTGCGGTGCCAGATGCCCTGCTGCTGCGGCGAGCAGGTCGAACTGGCGTTGCGCGGGCAGGTAATGCAGCACGTCGAGCAGGGTGACATGACCGTGCAGTGGTGGCAGCTCAGCCACATCGGCACATTGCAACTGCATGACCTCGGTGAGGCCTGCACGCGTCGCCGCCGCTTGTCCGGCGGCGATTTTTCGCGGGTCGTGATCCAGCCCAAGATAGGGCTGCATGTATCCGACCGCATTCAGATACTGACCCAGCAGGCCCATGCCGCAACCGATGTCGAGCAGGGGAAGCTGGGTGTCCGCGATCAGGGCCGCCGTGGCGGCATACACCGGATCACTTGCCAGTTTTCCCCTGACATAGCCGCGCTGCAGCGGGCTCTGATATCTCCGGGCGATTTGCTGGCGAGTGCGGCGATCCATCGGCATCCTGCGACGTGGTGATGGCTTGAGTCTGGTTGGCGGTACCTGCGCGACCCAGGCGGCTCTATCGTGCGCCGATCGCATAAGTTGTGCAGAGTGCATACGATAAGCAGTTGCCAGCCACCCGTGCCGGCCAAGGAGCTTTTGATGTCATGGCTTGCCCCGCTGCGTGAGCTCGATTCCCCCCAGCGCCATACCGTTCTGGCGAGTTTTCTCGGCTGGACTCTGGACGCGTTCGACTTCTTCCTGCTGGTGTTCGTGCTGGGGGACATCGCCACCGACTTTCATGTGCACAAGACCGAAGTCACCCTTGGCATCCTGCTGACGCTCGCTGCCCGTCCGATCGGGGCGTTGCTGTTTGGACGTCTGGCCGATCGTTTTGGCCGGCGCCCGATACTGATGGTCGATGTGTTGCTGTTCTCCGCCCTGGAGCTGGCCTGTGCGTTCGCGCCGTCGCTGACCGTGTTGCTGGTACTGCGCTTTGCCTTCGGTATCGCGATGGGGGGCGAGTGGGGCATTGGCGCCTCGCTGGCGCTGGAAAGCATTCCGGTGAAGTCACGCGGGCTGGTGTCCGGCCTGCTGCAGAGTGGCTACCCCTGCGGCTATTTCCTTGGTGCCATTGCGTACTGGGTGGTGTTCGATGCGCTGGGGCTGGGCTGGCGTGCGATGTTCGTCGTCGGTGCGTTGCCAGCGTTGCTGGTGCTCTACCTGCGCAGCAAGGTGCCCGAGTCGCCGGTTTGGCTGGCCGGGAAGACGGCAAAACCGCGGCGCACCAGCTTTGCCGAGTCGATGCGGGGCCAGTGGAAGCGACTGCTGTACATGATGCTGTTGATGATGGCGTTCAACATGTTCAGTCATGGCTCGCAGGACATGTATCCCACCTTCCTGAAGTCCCAGCTCCATCTGGATGTGGGCATGGTCACCGTGCTGACGATGTTGCTCAACGCCGGTGCCATCGTCGGTGGACTCAGCTTCGGCGCCTGGTCCGAGCGGATCGGCCGGCGCCGGGCGATGATCCTGGCGGCGCTGCTGGCGCTGCCCTGCATTCCGTTGTGGACCCATGGCGGCTCGCTGGTGCTGCTGGGGCTCGGCGCGTTCCTGATCCAGGTGATGGTGCAGGGCGCCTGGGGCGTGGTGCCGGCCTATCTCAACGAACTCTCGCCCGACGAGGTGCGCGGGACACTACCGGGTTTCGCCTACCAGCTGGGCAACCTGCTGGCGGCCAGCACCGCCACGGCGCAGTCGTGGCTGGCCGATCACAGCGGCGGCAACTATGCGCTGGTGATGGCGTCATGGATGGCGCTGGTGGCCGTCTTGCTGGCCCTGCTCGCGTGGTTGGGGCCGGAAGTGCGCGGGATCGGCTTCGGCAGCGAGCGCTCCTGATAGAATCCGCCCTTTGCACACCCTCACGAGACACATAATGAAAGCTGGCAAGGACAAGGTGGTTTCCCTGCATTACACGCTGAGCGTGGATGGCGAACAGGTCGAGAGCTCGCACGATCGCGACGAGCAGTTGTGGGTGTTGCTCGGCCACGGCCAGTTGATCCCCGGTCTTGAAGCGGCACTGGAAGGGCACGGCGCGGGCGAGTCGCTGCAGGTGGAAATCGCGGCGGCCGACGGCTATGGCGAACGCCAGGAGGACCAGATCCAGCGCATGTCGAAAAAGTATTTTCCGCAGGCCAACCGGCTCAAGGCTGGCATGGTCACCGTGCTGAAACTGAAAGACGGCGGCCAGCGCGCCGTGACCGTGCACAAGGTCGGCATGAGCGCGATCGACGTCGACCTGAACCACCCGATGGCCGGCAAGGTGCTGCACTTCGACGTGACCATCGGCGAAGTGCGCGAGGCGACCGAGGAAGAAATTCAGCACGGTCATGCGCATGCTCCGGGTGCCGACGCGCACTGATTTCAGACATGCATGTTTGAATCAAGACGGCGCCCTTGGGCGCCGTCTTGTTTTTCATCCACCAGAGGAACAGGTGGTGGGTGCGGACTGGCCGGTGTCAGTCCAGCACCCGCTTTCCATATTCGAAGTGATCCCGCCAGTACGGGCCGTCGATGTCATCCAGCCGCACCGTGCCACCGCTGTTGGGGGCGTGCACGAAGCGGCCCTTGCCGACGTAGACGCCGACATGGCTGATGCTGCCGCGGCTGCCGAAGAACACCAGGTCGCCGCTGGCCAGATCGCTCATCCGCTTCACTTCCCGTTTGTCCATCGCAGCCATCGCGCGCGAGCTGTGCGGCAGCAGGATGTCGGCGGCGGTGCGATAGATATAGTCGACCAGGCCGCTGCAGTCGAAGCCGGTCTGCGGCGTGTTGCCACCCCATTTGTAGGGCGTGCCGACCAGGCCGATGGCACGAAACAACACATCGTTGGCGGTACCGGCGCTTGCTGCGGAGGGTGCGCGGGCCGGCAGGTTGGCCAGCGCCGATTGCGAGGTCTTGTACGTCGCCTCGCGCCGTTGCGGGCTGCTGGCGCATGCCGCCAGCAACAGAAGCATCAAGCCGAGCACCAGCATTCGCGCATGCCGCTGCGTGGTCGAACGGATCGGACTCGGGCAGGTGAACTCCAGTCGCATAGGACAACCTCGGCTTTCGGCAGGTCGAGGTTATCAAATCAACGACTTGTGGGGAAGTTCTCAGGTATTTCTGTAAGGCTCGCTGATGGGAATAAGCTTGTCTGGCATGGCAGCCGCACTCTTGGATTGGATGTCCAAGCTGTGCTCGAGATCACGATCGTAATTCGTCATGCGCAGGCGCCAAAGCAGATCGACGCCGGCAGGATGCTCGCTACAATGACGAATGGAATCGACTCATGACGACGTATTGATTCTCGGTGGCGGTGTCATCGGTTTGGCGTGCGCGCTGTACCTGCTGAAAGCCGGTGCCCGCGTGCGCGTGCTGGAGCAGGGCACGCCCGGGTGCGGCAGCTCGCATGGCAACTGCGGCACGATCACGCCCAGTCACGCGGCGCCACTGGCGATGCCGGGCATGATCAGCGTCGCGTTGCGCTCGATCTTCCGTGCCGACGCACCGCTGTATCTCAATCCGCGCCTGGACGGCCCGCGGCTGCGCTGGCTGCTGGGGTTTGCGAGGCATTGCAACTGGCGCGACTTTGAGCGGGCCACGACGGCGCGGCTGGCCATGTTGAACCGTTCGCGGCAGTTGCTGGTTGATCTGGTGCGCGATGAAAAGCTCGATTGCGAATTCACTGAGCAAGGCACTCTGTATGTTTATCGCACGCAAAAGCTGCGCGAAGCAGACGAGAAGGAGCACGCCGCCCTGCTCGACGATCTGGGCATCGAGGTGCAGCGCCTGAGCGGTGAACAGGTCGAGGCACTGGAGCCAGCGCTCAAACCTGGCGTAGTCGGTGGCCTGTTCCATCCCGGCGACGCGTCGCTGCGGCCGGACCGTTACGTGGCCGAGCTGGCCCGGCGGGTGCTGGAGATGGGTGGGGTGATCGAGCGCGGTGCGCGCGTCGAACGATTCGACACGGACAGCTCGCGTATCACGCGGGTGCACAGCAGTCGCGGGGCGTTCGATGCCGGCCGGGTCGTGCTGGCGCTCGGCGCCTGGTCACCGCTGCTGGCAAGGCAGTTGGGGCTGCGTCTGCCGATGCAGCCCGGAAAGGGCTACTCGCTGACCTATAGCCGCCCGGCGCTGGCGCCCCGTCACGCGCTGGCATTGCGCGAGCCATCGGTGTGCGTGACCAGCTGGGATGGCGGCTACCGCTTGGGCAGCACCATGGAATTTTCCGGCTACAGCGAAGGGCTCAATCGCACCCGTCTCGATGCGTTGCGGCGCGGTGCGGCGGCCGGGCTGCGTGAGCCGGAAGGCCCCGAGTTGCTGGAGTCATGGTGGGGCTGGCGGCCGATGAGCGCGGATGAAGTGCCGATCATCGGCCCCAGTCGCCGCTGGTCGAACCTGTGCCTTGCCACCGCGCACGGCATGCTCGGTGTCAGCATGTCGGCGGCGACCGGCGAACTGGTCGCCAGCATGCTCGGTGGCACTATGCCCGCGATTGACCCGACCCCTTATGCGCCGGCACGCTTCGGCCTTTGATGCAGGCTTCATGACGATGAACAACTTCACCTTGCAACGCGGCCGCGCGCCATTGCTGATCAGCCTGCCGCACGACGGCAGCTTCATTCCGGAGCATATCGCTGCGCGCATGCATTCGGCTGCCCGCCGTTCGCCAGATACCGACTGGCATGTCGGGCGGCTATACGAGCCGCTCGCCGAGGCGCTCGGCGCCAGTGTGCTGAAGCCGCTGTCATCGCGATACGTGATCGACCTGAACCGTCCGGCCGATGGCCACGCCTTGTATCCGGGGCAGCGCGAAACCGGCCTGGTGCCGGTCATCGGTTTCGATGGCGGGGCCTTGTACCGGGAGGGTGAGGCGCCCGATGCCGCCGAGGTGCAGCAGCGGGTCGACGAGTTCTGGCGGCCTTATCATCAGGCTTTGCAGCAGGAACTCGCACGTCTGTGTGCCGAGTACGGGCGTGCGGTGTTGTGGGAGGGGCATTCCATCCGTAGCCGCGTGCCGATGTTGTTCGAGGGTCGGCTGCCGGATTTCAACCTGGGTACCGCAACCGGGGTGAGTTGTGGCGGTCCATTGCAGCAGCGCCTTCAGGCTGGTCTCGAGGCGCAGTCGGACTTCAGTTTTGCGGTCAACGGGCGCTTCAAGGGCGGTTACATCACCCGTCACTACGGTCGCCCCGATATCGGCGTGCAGGCGGTTCAACTGGAGTTGGTGCAGCTCAACTACATGGACGAGCAGACGTTTGCGTATGATGCGGCCAAGGCAGCGCCGGTGCAGGTCTTGATCGAGCGGATGCTGCGGATCTGCCTGCAGTGAGAGCCGCTGGAGCGGGTCAGCGCACCAACGGATGAACGGCAGGTATGCGGATTTTCCAGCAGCCGGATTTTCCCTGTTTCATTCAGCCTTAGCATGCCGGTCGCGGCGGAATGTGGCTGCCGTCGCACGACCCGAGTTGTCGGGCTCCGGCCGCGATCACGATACCTTCCATCACGCGAGGCTCAATACCCGGATGCATAAGCTTGCGATCGCTGCTCCGCTTGTTGCTGGTGTTGCTCTTTCCGTTGCCGTCCTGGCGCAGGACGCTGCCCGAAGGCAGCGCAGCGCCGAGCAGAGTGTTCCGACGGCACCAGCAGACGATGCTGCTGACAACGCGGGTGCTGCGAAGGCCAAGACTCACCACAAATCTCATCACAAGGCACGCAGGGTTGTTCCCAAGGAGGAGGCCGCCCCTGCGGCAGCCGGCAGCGCTGGCTGATCATCGATTGGAATGTTGTGATTCAACAGCCCCGCTGGCGAAACTCATGGGGCCTTTTTGTGGTCCCCATCCAGCCGCTTTGGCCATGTCTGGTACCCGGGAATCTGCGGGGTGGTGGCGAGCCCCGGCGGTTTTCACGCCGGGGCTTTTTCCTCGCCCGCTCTAGCTGGTTCGGTCTGCTGCTGACTGCCTCAGTGCGATGGCGCAGACAGTACGGCGATGCATTTGAGCTCAATTGCGATCGGTGTCGGCAACGCGGTGACGCCCAGTGTCGTGCGGCACGCATCGACGCCTGCGAAATATTCCGCGTAAAGGCGGTTATAGGCCGGAAAGTCGCGCTGCATGTCGGTCAGGAAGACGGTGATATCGACCAGGTCGCTCCATGCGGCACCGCTCGCCTCCAGCACCGCGCGCACATTGGCGAAAACCTGTCGACACTGCGCCTCGATGTCGTAGCCCACCAACTCGCCGCCGGCATCATGCACATTGCCGGGAATGGCGTTGCTGCCGGGCTGGCGCGGGCCGACGCCGGAGAGAAACAGCAGGTTGCCGACCCGTCGTGCATGCGGGTATGCACCTACTGGCGCGGGCGCCGCCTCGGTGCGGATGATGTGGCTCACCGGGCGGGTACCGGCGGCTTCAGCAATCGCTGCAGGGCTTGTTCATAGACGGGTTGCAGCGACGCGCGCGAATCGACGTGCATGGCCAGGTCGTGCATGTGGCCATTGTCCAGGCTGTAGCACCAGGCGTGCACCGACAGCTTCTGGCCTCGCTCCCAGGCGTCCATCACCATCGTGGTGCGGCAGACATTGGTGACCTGCTCGATCGCGTTGAGCTCGCACAGGCGCGCATTGCGCAGCGTCATCAAATCAAGCCCGGCCAGCATGGCTGAATGTTTCTCCGCGACGTCACCGACATGCCGCAGCCAGTTGTCGACCAGACCCAGTCGGCGCTCGTCCAGCACCGCCTGTACGCCACCGCAGCCGTAGTGGCCGACGATGATGATGTGCTCCACCTTGAGGATGTCCACCGCGAACTGGATGGTGCTCAGGCAGTTGAGATCGCTGTGCGCGACCACGTTGGCGACGTTGCGCTGAACGAAGATCTCGCCTGGTGGCAGGTCGACGATCTGGGTGGCGGGCACGCGCGAATCGGAGCAGCCGATCCACAGGTATTTGGGCGACTGCTGTCCGGCCAGGCTTTCGAAAAAGTGCGGGTCCTGCGCATGCATCGCCGAGGACCAGCGGCGGTTGCCGTCGAGCAGGTCTTGCAGTGGGCTGGTCAAGAGGCGTCTCCCGGCGGCGTGTGGGTTCGGGGGGCGAGATTCATCGGGAAGCTCCAGTCAGTAACGAATGCAGATATTTTTCGGTTCGGTAAAGAATTGCAGTGCGTCGGCGCCGCCTTCGCGACCGAGGCCGGATTGCTTGGCTCCGCCGAATGGCGTGCGCAGGTCGCGCAGCAGCCAGCAGTTGATCCAGACGATGCCAAATTCAAGCTGGCCGGCGAGTCGGTGTGCGCGGGAGAGGTCCTGCGTCCACAGCGAGGCGGCCAGGCCGTAGCGGCTGTCGTTGGCGATGGCCAGCGCATCGGCTTCGTCTTCGAACGGGATCAGGCTCACCACCGGTCCGAAGATTTCCTGCTGATTGGTACCGGCCGACGAGGGCAGCCCCTCGATCACGGTCGGCGCGATGAACCAGCCCTGCGCACAGCGACCTTCCACCTTGACCGCGTCGCCGCCGCAAAGCACATGGCCACCTTCGGCGCGGGCCTGGCTGATGCAGCCCAGCACCTTGTCGTAGTGGGCGGCCGAGACCATCGCGCCCAGATCGCTGTCGGGGTGATCGGGATCGCCAACGCGCAAGGCCTGCACCCGTGCCAGGTAACGTGCGCGGAAATCCTGGTAGATGGCGCGCTGTACCAGCAGGCGTGATCCGCACAGGCAGATTTCACCCTGGTTGGCGAAGCCCGAGCGCACGATGGTGTCCATGTTCGCGTCGGACAGGTCGGTATCGGCGAACACGATCGCCGGGTTCTTGCCGCCCATTTCCAGCGAAACCTTCTTGAATGCAGTGGCCGCCAGCGCCGCGATGCGTGCACCGGTCGCGGTGCTGCCGGTGAACGAGATCGCCTTGACCGCGGGGTGCTCGACAATCGCCTCACCTGCGCTGGGGCCGCGACCGAAAACGATGTTGAGCACGCCCGGCGGGAAGCCCGCTTCGATGCTCAGTTCGCCGAGCAGGGCGGCGCTGCAGGGGGTGACTTCGGATGGCTTGGCCACCACCGTGTTGCCGGCAGCCAGCGCGGGCGCGACCTTCCAGGTGAACAGGTAGAGCGGCAGGTTCCACGGGCTGATGCAGCCCGTCACGCCGAGCGGCTGACGCAAGGTGTAGTTGATCGCGCCACCGCCGGTGACACCTGTTTCGATCGCGTGTGATTCGCTACCCCAGCTCATGATCGCCGCCGCGAAATAGCGCAGGTTGCTGATCGCGCGGGGGATGTCGAGCCGACGGGCGAGGCTCAGCGGCTTGCCACTGTCACGCGACTCCAGCGCGACGAATTCCTCCAGCCGTGCCTCGATCAGGCTGGCTAGCCGCTGCAGCAGTTCGGCGCGCTGCTCGATGGGCGTGCGGGCCCAGCCAGCGGCTGCACGGCTGGCGGCGGCGATCGCGGCGTTGACGTCGGTGGCGTCAGAGTCAGGACACTGCGCGAAGACGGCAGCAGTCGCCGGTTCATGCACGTCCAGCCATGCGTCGTTGAATGGCGCCTGCAGGCGACCGTCGATCAGATTGGCAAGGCGCAGGATAGACATCGTGCGCAAGCTTAAATCCAGCGACCGGCAATTGCACCGAACGCCGGCGTATGCCTGCGGCGGGCTCGCTGGTTGCAGCTACAGGGAACGCATACGGCCACCATCGACCGGCAGGCTGACGCCGGTGATGTAGCTCGCTGCCGGCGAGGTGAGAAAGGCCACGGCGGCAGCGGTTTCCGCGGGATCGGCGAAGCGGCCAAGCGGGATTTCAGCCGTCATGGCCTGTTGCACGTCGTGTTCGCTGCGGCCGGTTTTCTGTGCACGCGCCGCGACGATCTGCTCGATGCGCGGCGTATGCGTGGACCCGGGCAGCACGTTGTTCACGGTGATGCCGAACGGCGCCAGTTCCGTAGCCAGCGTCTTGGCCCAGCTGGCGACCGCGCCACGCGTGGTATTGGAGACGCCGATCCCCGGAATCGGCTCTTTCACCGAGGTGGAGATGATGTTGACGATTCGCCCCCAGCGCGCGTCACGCATGCCGGGAATCACCGCCTGCGCCAGCACATGGTTGGCCAGCAGGTGCTGGCGATAGGCATCCAGGAAATCCGCCGGGGTCGCGTCGACGATGGCATCTGGCGCCGGGCCGCCGGTGTTGTTGATCAGGATATGGACCGGGTGGCTACTCACCAGCTTTTCGGCGTGCACACGCAGCGCATCGGTATCCGCGGCATCGGCGACGACGAAGCCGTGTTGCTGCGCGGCATGGATACGTGGCAATGACTCGGCCAGTGCCGCCAGCACCTCGCCGCGCCGGGCCAGTACGGTGACATCAGCGCCGAGCAGGGCCAGTTCGATCGCGCTGGCGCGACCAATCCCCTGCGATGCACCGCAAACCAGCGCGTGGCGCCCGCTCAGATCCAGTTGCATGTCGCTACTCCCGTGGCGGCGTTAGTGCAGCATGAGTCGCATGGACAGTGCGGCCAGCCAGCAGAGCCAGCCCAGCCAGGGGCTGTATCGCCAGATGCTGATCCAGCGGTTGATGCTGACGTCACCCAGTACGGTCAAGGCAGGCGAGCGCACCACTTGCTGCATGCGTACCCAGGTGCGCCATGCCGACGCCTTGCCGTGGTCGGCTTCGACGATCACCTGCCAATGCTGCGGATAGCGCTGGCGCAGAATGGCCGCGAGCTTGAACAGGGCGGCATAGGAGAGCGCAAACAGGGTGACGCCAGCGGCCAGCAACAGCAGATACAGGATGATCATGAGGCGTCGGCGCGTTTGCTGCTGCTCCAGGGCAGCGGCAGCGAGTTGAGCAGGCCGTCGCCCTTGGGCGGCTTGCCGCAAACAGAGCTGTCGATGGCCTTCTCATAGGTGCTGTTGATCAAGCCAACCCACAGCGAGCCATCCGGCCCGTGCGGGATGCTGAAGCTGCCCGCGGAGTTCATCTGAAGGGTGGCGGTGGTGGAATTGGTGAGCGAGGCGGGTGACTGCTCCCAGTAGGTCTTGCCCGCCTGCTGTTTTGCGGAGCTGTAGACCAGCAGGTAGCGGGCTGCCTTGCTGGTGACCTTGAAACTGCCGAAGGCACCCGTCGTCTCGTCGCTCCAGCCCATGTGCTCGCACAGGCTGATGTCATCGGTGTCGATCGGCTGGAAGCCCCCATCCAGCATCACGACGGTGGGTGCGAACAGGTAACTGTCATGCAGCCAGCGCCCATTCAACTCGGACTTGATGGCCACCCGATAGGGCACCTTCAGGGCGGTCGGAAGCTGGAAAGCAAGGAAGTAGCTGTGGGTACCGTCGAGGTTGGCCACCATGCTGCCGCTGCCCAGGGTAAATTTCTGTGGCTGCCACGGCAGCAGGCTGCGGTAGGAGAAATCCGCAAAACTGCTGCAGCAAGGGCTGGCCTGCTGCAATTGCTGTTGGGCCAGCTTGAGCGGCTCGGCGGCAGCTTGCGTGGAGGGCCGAAAATTTGGCGGAATCAGTGCCTTGGCCGTGTGGCAGCCGGTCAGCACAGCAGCGGCAAGCAGTGCAGCGATGATGGCATTGGCGCGATACGACATGATGGTGGGGATGCTCAGAATTCGGCCGTGCCGGCCGCACGTGGGTAAGGGATGGCGTCACGGATGTTGGACAGGCCGCAGATGTAAACCAGCAAGCGCTCGAAGCCCAGGCCGAAGCCCGCATGCGGCACCGTGCCGTAGCGGCGCAGGTCACGGTACCAGCCATAGGTGGCGGTATCGAGACCGAACTTCGTCATCCGGCGGTCGAGATAGTCCAGCCGTTCCTCGCGCTGGGCGCCGCCGATGATCTCGCCGATGCCGGGGGCCAGCACGTCCATCGCGGCTACGGTCCTTTCATCATCGTTCAAGCGCATGTAGAACGCCTTGATGGCTTCGGGGTAGTTCATCACGACCACCGGGCGACCGATATGTTTCTCGGCAAGATAGCGTTCGTGCTCGGTCTGCAGGTCGATGCCCCAGGCGACCGGGTATTCGAATTTTTCGCCGCAGTTCTTCAGGATCTCGATCGCGTCGGTGTAGTCGATGCGCTCGAATGGCTGGGCGATGAAGGCCTCGATGCGGCTGATCGCATCCGGTTGGACGCGTTCGGCAAAAAAAGCCATGTCGTCCGGGCGCTCGTCCAGCACCGCCTTGAAGATTGCCTTGAGGAAGCCCTCGGCGCAGTCGGCGTTGGCGGTCAGGTCGGCGAAGGCGATCTCCGGCTCGACCATCCAGAACTCGGCCAGGTGGCGTGGCGTATTGGAGTTTTCCGCGCGGAAGGTCGGGCCGAAAGTGTAGACCTTGCTCATCGCCAGGCAGTAGGCCTCGACGTTGAGCTGGCCGGATACGGTGAGGAAGGCCTCGCGACCGAAGAAATCCTTGCGGAAGTCGATCTTGCCGTCGGGCAGGCGCGGCAGGTTGGCCAGGTCCAGCGTGGACAGGCGGAACATGTCGCCGGCGCCCTCGGCGTCGGAGGTGGTGATGATCGGGGTGTTGACCCAGAAAAAGCCCTGCTCGGTGAGGTGCCGGTGGATCGCCGTCATCATCGTGTGGCGCACGCGGGTGACCGCACCAAATAGATTGGTGCGCGGGCGCAGGTGCGCGACTTCGCGCAGGAACTCCATCGAATGCTGCTTGGGCTGGATCGGATAAGTCTCCGGGTCGTCGACCAGGCCGGTGACCATCACCTCGGCGGCCTGCAATTCGAAGCTCTGGCCCTTGCCCTGCGACGGTACCAGGGTGCCGCTGACGATCACGCCGGCGCCGGCGGTGAGGTGCTTGATCTCGCTGTCGTAATTGCCGAGCGTGGCGGGCACCACGGCCTGGATCGGATCGAAGCACGAGCCATCGGTGACATTGACGAAGGACAGGCCGGCCTTGGAATCGCGCCGCGTGCGCACCCAGCCGCGCACCGTCACGCTACTGCCGGCCTCGATGGCACCGGATAGAGCCTGCTTCACACTGACCACGGCCATGGATTGAAACTCCTGCTGATTTGCCGCATATCGGCGTTTGGATGGAGAGGTCGCGAACACGCCGCGGCGCGTTGGGCCAATCCCGCATGATAATGTAGCGACGGCCCGGGCTGCGACAGTCCGGCGCACATTGATGAAGAAGTTGGATACACCCTCATGAGCATCACGATCACCCCCGCCGCCAATGCCCGCATGCGCCATTTCCTGGCGGCGACACCCGCTGCTGCGGGCGTGCGCTTCGGTGTCAAGCGCACCGGCTGTTCGGGTTTTGCCTATGTGGTGGATCTGGCCGAGGCACTCGGCGAGGGTGATCGGCTGGTGGAGGTGGATGGCTTGCCGTTGATCGTCAACGACAAGAGCCTGGCGATGGTCGAGGGTACGGTGATCGACTTTCAGCGGCAGGGCCTCAATGCCAGCTTCGTATTCCACAACCCCAATGCCACCGGTGAATGTGGTTGCGGCGAGAGCTTCACCGTCGGTTGATCGATGCGGGGTGAGCGGCATTGCTGGCGGCACGGCTCGACGGCCACGCCAGATGGTGTGGCACGCCTTGCCCGCGTCCCTCGCCCTTTTTCAATCAACGACTTGCGCTGCCATCTGCCGGCACCGTACAATTCCGCTTCTGTCCGCGCCCTTTTGAGCGCTGGCGGGTCACTTGCCTCACCGCGCTTGCGGGAGGCTGCGAGGCCGCAAGGCCGCATCCACAAGGAGTCCACCCACAATGACGCTGCGTCATTACGAAGTAGTGTTTCTGGTCCACCCTGACCAGAGCGAGCAGGTTCCGGCCATGATCGAGCGCTACAAGTCGCTGATCGAGACCGACGGTGGCAAGATCCATCGCCTGGAAGACTGGGGCCGTCGTCAGCTGGCCTATCCGATCGTGAACCTGGCCAAGGCTCACTACGTCATGCTCAACATCGAAGTGAGCCAGAACGCGCTGAACGAGTTGGAGTCGGGTTTCCGCTTCAACGACGCCGTGCTGCGCCATCTGGTCATTCGCCGTGATGAGGCCGACATCGAGCCGTCCTTCATCATCAAGTCGAAGGAAAAGGATGATGCCAAGTCCACCCGTCGCCGCGATGACGAGGGTGATGGCGAGGGACGCGGTCGTGACCGCGACGACAGCGACAACGATCGCGACAGCGACGACTGATTAGGAATCCAGACCATGTCCAAGTTTTTCCGCCGCCGTAAATTCTGCCGCTTCACTGCCGAAGAAGTGAAGGAGATCGACTACAAGGATCTCAACACCCTGCGTCAGTACGTTACCGAGAACGGCAAGATCGTGCCGAGCCGCATCACCGGAACCAAGGCGCGTTACCAGCGTCAGCTGGCCACGGCGATCAAGCGCGCACGCTTCCTGTCGCTGCTGCCGTACACCGATAACCACGACGTCTGACCACAAGCTCTTCTCCCCTCCGGGGAGAAGATGCCCGCAGGGCAGATGAGGGGCGGGTGCTCGCGCAGGACTTGATCAAGGCACGCTTCGATCAGACACCATCGCAAGCCTGGGCCCCTCACCCCAGCCCTCTCCCCCGACGCGGGAGAGGGCGCAATACCTTCGGACAGCCGTCCACGGCTGCGTCGGGCCACACCGGCGCTAACGAATCAGGAACCATCATGGAACTCATTCTTCTTCAGAAAGTCCGCAACCTCGGCACGCTCGGTGACAAGGTCACGGTGAAGCCCGGTTACGGCCGCAACTTCCTGCTGCCGCAGGGCAAGGCTGTGCGCGTCAATGCCGCCAACCTCGCTGCTTTCGAGCAGCAGCGCGCCGAATACGAGGCGAAGGCGAACACCCAGCTGGCTGACGCCGAGGCTCGCAAGGTGAAGCTGGCGGATGCTTCGGTGACCATCACGGCGCATGCCAGTGCCGAAGGCAAGCTGTTCGGTTCGGTTGGCCCGCGCGATATCGCCGAGGCTCTGGCTGCTGCCGGTCACACCGTCAACAAGGGTGAAGTGATTCTGGGTGAAGGCCCGCTTCGCAACACCGGTGAGTACGATGTGGCGGTGCACCTGCACGCTGACGTGCACACCACCGTCAAGGTGATCGTGGTCGGCGACAAGTAAGCGGCTATCTCCATCTCAACGGATGGATGCAAACGGGTGCCGCAAGGCGCCCGTTTGCATTTCGGGGCGCGTGACAGATCTTCAGCGATGCCGGCGCGCAGTTATCCCCATCAATACACAGGTTATCCACAGAGTTATTGTCTCGGCGCCTGAGATGCTGCCGCGTATGATGACCACCAGTGCAACCGCCTGCGCAACGTCAGCGGTTTGCCCGTTTTTTGTGAGGTAACCCTCCCTGAGGTAAGTCGATGTCCTTCGTGCCCGAACGCAAATCCTCCTCGCCGGCCATCGAGGCGCTGCGTGTTCCGCCGCACTCCATTGATGCCGAGCAAGCGGTGCTGGGTGGCCTGATGCTGGCGCCGGATGCCTTGGACAAGGTGGCCGACCGGCTCTCCGAAGACGACTTTTACCGCAAGGATCACCGGCTGATCTGGCGCGCGATCAACGAGCTGGCGAACAAGGGCATGCCTTGCGACGCGGTGACCCTGGGTGACTGGTTCGAAACCAATGGCCTCGCCGAGATGGCGGGTGGCCCCGGCTATTTGATTGATCTGGCCAACAGCACGCCGAGCGCGGCGAATATCGCGGCGTATGCGGAGATCGTGCGCGAGAAATCGGTGATGCGTCAGCTGATCGACGCCGGCACGTCGATCACCGAGGACGGTTACCGGCCCGAAGGGAAAAGCGTGCAGGAGGTGCTGGAAAGCGCCGAGCAGCGCGTGTTCCACATTGCCGAGTCCGGTGCGCGCGGGAAGAAGGATTCCGTATCCATGCGCGAGGCGGTGAAGGATGCCTTCCGTCTGCTCACCGAGCGCTATGAAAATCGCGGCCAGCTCACCGGTGTCTCCACCGGTTTCACCGACCTGGACAATCTCACCTCGGGGCTGCAGCCGTCCGACCTGATCATCGTGGCCGCACGCCCGTCGATGGGCAAGACCGCCTTCGCGGTGAACATCGCCGAGTCGGCCGCCCTTCGCGGCAAGAAGGCGGTGGTGATTTTCTCGATGGAAATGTCGTCGTCGCAGCTGGCGTTTCGACTGATTTCCTCGGTCGGACGTATTCACCAGCAGCATCTGCGCAATGGTGATCTGCAGGAAGAAGACTGGCCGCGCGTCTCCAACGCCATCTCCATCCTTTCCGAAGCGAAGATCTTCATCGATGACACGCCCAGTTTGTCGCCGGTGGAGCTGCGCTCGCGCTCGCGCCGGCTGCATCGCGAGCATGGTGGTCTGGGGTTGATCGTGATCGATTACCTGCAGTTGATGCAGGTGCCCGGCAACAAGGAGAACCGCGCCACCGAAATTTCAGAAATTTCGCGTTCACTGAAGGGCCTCGCCAAGGAGCTCAACGTGCCGGTGATCGCCCTGTCCCAGCTCAATCGCTCGCTCGAGCAGCGCGCGGACAAGCGGCCGATGATGTCCGATCTGCGCGAGTCCGGCGCGATCGAGCAGGATGCCGACGTGATCATGTTCATCTACCGCGATGATTACTACAACAAGGAGTCGCCGGACAAGGGCATGGCCGAAATCATCATCGGCAAGCAGCGAAACGGTCCCACCGATACCTGCAAGCTCACCTTCCTTGGTCACTACACCAAGTTCGAAAATTATGCGGCGGATTCCTTCGTGGGGAGTTTTGATTGATGAGAGCGGGGAACAGGGAACGGGGAACGGGGAACGTGTGGCGCACGCTTGGCTTCTGGCCTGAAGGCACATGCCCGGTCATGCGGCGTTGCCGGAATTCGGGTGTTGCCAGCGTTCCCCGTTCCCCGTTCCCCGTTCCCCGCTTCTAAGAGCCATGAGCCGCACGACGGTTGCCACCATCCATCTCGGCGCGTTGCGCTACAACCTTGCACGCCTGCAGCAGCTGGCAGCGCCGGCGAAAGTGATGGCGGTGGTCAAGGCTGACGCCTACGGCCACGGGCTGGAGCGCGTGGCGCGCGCGCTGGATGGCCAGGCCGAAGCTTTTGCGGTGGCGGCGTTGGGGGACGGCTTGCGCCTACGCGCGGCAGGGCATCACCAGCGCATCGTGGTGCTGTCAGGCCCGGACAACGCGCAGGACATCGCCGAGATGCAGCGGCTGGGGCTGGAGGCGGCGGTTCATCACGAATCTCAATTGCAATGGCTGTCGCAGGCGTCACCGGCGCGCGGACGTTTGCGGCTGTGGCTGAAGGTCGACAGTGGCATGCACCGCCTGGGTTTCTCGCCCGAGCGGGTGGCTGAAGTGCATGCGCAACTGGCGGCGATGGCGGGTATCGATCCGGAGATCGGCCTGCTCACCCACTTTTCTGATTCCGAAATTTTCGGTGGTGCGCAGACGCCGCTGCAAATGGCTCGTTTCGCCGAGGCGACCAGACAGTTGCAGGGGCCGCGCTCGCTGTCCAATTCCGCAGCAGTGCTCGGCTGGCCTGAGGCACGGGCGGACTGGGTGCGCACGGGTGGTCTGCTGTACGGGCTTTCGGTGGTGGAAGGCAAGACGGGTGCCGATCTCGGCTTTCGTCCGGCGATGACCTTGAGTACCCGGCTGATTGCCATCAATCGGATCGGCAAGGGCGAGCGGATTGGATACAACGGTCTGTGGACCTGTCCAGAAGACATGCCGGTGGGCGTGGCGGCCGTGGGCTATGGCGATGGCTATCCGCGCAGCGCCGCCGCCGGTACACCGGTCATTGTGGGCGAACAGGTCGTGCCCCTGATTGGCCGCGTTTCGATGGATCTGATTACGCTGGACTTGCGCCATGCACCCTCGGCGAAGATCGGTGACCGCGTCGTGCTGTGGGGTGAGCAGCTGCCGGTGGAAACCGTGGCCAGCCTGGCCGGCACGATCTCCTATGACCTCACCTGCGGCATGACCCGACGGGTGTTGTTTGTCGAGGACGAAGGCTGACACCGTTTTGCGCCGCCGCGTCTCGCTGCCTGCGATGAGCTCGGGCTAACCTCGGCTTCCCCGTCTTCATTCTGTTTCGGAAATTCCCATGGCCAAAGCCAAGACCGCCTATGTCTGCACCGATTGCGGCGCCGAGCACAACAAGTGGCAGGGGCAGTGCGTCGAGTGCGGGGTGTGGAACACGCTCAGCGCGATCGTGCTGACACCGTCCTCGACAGCGGTGGCCTCGGTCGGTGCACAGCGATCAAGTTATGCCGGGGCCGCCGCCGGTTCGGCAAGGATCACTCCACTGACGGCGGTGGCGCAGACCAGCGAGCCACGCACCGCGACCGGTATCGGTGAGCTGGATCGGGTGCTTGGCGGTGGGCTGGTGCAGGGGTCGGTGGTGTTGATCGGCGGCGACCCCGGTATCGGCAAGTCGACCCTGCTGCTGCAGGTGCTGGGAACGCTGGGGATGCAGTTGCCCAGCGTCTACGTCACCGGCGAGGAGTCGCTGTCGCAGGTCGCTTCGCGCGCGCAGCGTCTGGGACTGTCGCTGGAGCCGCTGCAGGCGCTGGCGGAGACCTGCATCGAGCGGATTCTGGAGCAGGCGATGGCGACGCGCCCGCGGGTGCTGGTGATCGACTCGATCCAGACCATCTGGACCGAGCTGCTCAGCGCGGCACCGGGTTCGGTCAGCCAGGTGCGCGAGTCCGCTGCCAAGCTCACGCGGTTTGCCAAGGAAACCGGCACCTCGGTATTCCTGGTCGGCCACGTGACCAAGGATGGCGGCATCGCCGGTCCGCGCGTGCTCGAGCACATGGTCGATGCCGTACTGTATTTCGAAGGCGAATCCGGCTCGCGTTTCCGCGTGCTGCGCGCATTCAAGAATCGCTTTGGCGCGGTCAACGAGCTGGGTGTGTTCGCGATGTCGGACAAGGGCCTGCGTGAGGTGCCCAACCCATCGGCGATCTTCCTGTCCTCGCACTCGGGACCGACCTCGGGCAGTGCGGTGATGGTCACCCGCGAAGGTACCCGCCCATTGCTGGTGGAAGTGCAGGCGCTGGTCGATCAGTCCTCGCTGGGCAATCCGCGTCGGGTCACCCTGGGTCTGGAGCAGAATCGGCTGGCCATGCTGCTGGCGGTGCTGCATCGGCATGGCGGCGTGGCCGCTTACGATCAGGATGTATTCGTCAACGTGGTCGGCGGCATCCGCGTGCAGGAAACGGCAGCCGATCTGCCGGTGCTGCTGGCCGTGTTGTCGTCGCTGCGTGACCGGCCGCTGCCGGAGCACATGATCACCTTTGGCGAGGTAGGCCTCTCCGGCGAGATCCGGCCGGTGCCCAATGGCGAGGAGCGTCTCAAGGAGGCGGCTCATCACGGCTTCCGTCGCGCGATCGTGCCCAAGGCCAATGCACCGAAGAAGGGCAAGGTGGGCGAGATGGAAGTGATCGGGGTGGAACGGCTGGCCGAGGCGATCGACGCCTGTCGCTGACGCCTTATTCGCTGGGCAGTGGCCAGGCCTGAAAGGCGGGCAACTGTTCGGCGCGTGCTGAAAACGTGGTCAGCGCGGGGTAGTTCGCGGCCACCATGATTTCCGGCACGACCAGCTGGATGAAGCCCCAGGCTACCGCGACGGTGATATCCGCCTGTCCGGGCTTTTCGCCCTGCAACCAGCTGGCGGGAAGGTCGCTGACCTCCCGTTCCAGCGCGACTGCGGCGGATTGAAGTTGCTCGCCCACGCGCTGCAGCCAGGGCTGGTAGAGGTAATTCTGCGGACGCTTGCGTTCGTAGACGATCTGCACGGCTTTCTCGGCGGCCAGCAGCGCCAGCCCGATCCATCGCAAGGCATCACGGCGAGGTGCTGCTTCGACGGGCAGCAGGCGCCGATCCGCCGCGACGGTGGATTCGGCGTAGTCGATGATCAGGCCGGAATCGATCAGCTGGGTGCCGTCATCGCAGATCAGCGTGGGCGCCTTGACCAGCGGATTGATGCGCCGAAACGCATCGTAGTCGCGGAATACCGAAAGCGAGCGGTGCTCGAATGGCAGGCCCAGCATCTGCAGCGAGATGGCCGTGCGACGGACGAAAGGGGAGTCGAGCATGCCGATCAATTGCATGATGCACCGTTTGCAAGTCAGGTCAGGGGGCGAACACGACGGTCTTGTGGCCATCGATCAACACGCGGTCGTCCAACAGCCAACGCAGTGCGCGTGCCAGCACCCGGCGTTCGATGTCGCGACCGATTCGAACCAGGTCTTCGGGCGTGTCATGGTGGTTAACGCGCTCGATATCCTGCTCGATGATCGGGCCTTCGTCCAACTCGGGTGTGACGAAATGGGCGGTGGCGCCGATCAGTTTCACGCCGCGACGGTGCGCCTGGTGATAGGGCCGCGCACCCTTGAAGCCGGGCAGGAACGAGTGATGGATATTGATGCAACGGCCGGCCAGTTTTCCGGCCAGCTCATTCGACAGCACCTGCATGTAGCGGGCGAGCACGACCACATCGGGCTGTGCCTGCTCGATCACGTGCCAGACCTTGGCCTCTTGCCCCAACTTTTCGTGGCGATCACTGGGCAGATAGTGGAACGGGACGTCGTCGAAATCGAGATGCCTGTAGGTTTCATGCGGATGGTTGGCAATGATGCCGACGATCTCCATCGGCAACTCCCCGATGCGCCAGCGGTAGAGGATATCTGCCAGACAGTGGTCGAATTTCGACACCATCAGCAGTACCCGGCGGCGCCGGCTGCTGTCACGCAAGGTCCATTGCATGCCGAAGCGCTGCGCCACCGGCAGAAAGCCTGACTGCAGCTCCTCGGACGACGTCGTCCTTGCACTTGGCTGGAACACGATCCTCATGAAGAATCGGTGGGTATCGGGGTCGCCGAATTGCTGGGCTTCCAGGATGTTGCCGTCTTGCTCGGCGATATGACCCGACACGGCGGCAACGATGCCTGGCTGGTCCGGGCACGAAAGAGTGACTACGAATTGCGGGCCGTCCACTAGATGCTCCGGTGCAGGATCAGCTCGAGTACGGCCTTGGTACCGAACAGCGCCAGCAACAGCAGGGCCATGCCGGCCAGCGTCAGATTCACGGCTTGCCTTCCGCGCCAGCCGTAGCGCCAGCGACCGCACAGCAAGGTGCCGAAAACCAGCCAGGCAATGATCGACAGTACGGTCTTGTGGACCAGATGCTGCCCGAACAGGTTCTGTACGAATAACGCCCCGGTGATCAGGGTCAGGGTCAGCAGCAGGAAGCCTGCCGTGATCAGACGGAACAAAAGTGTTTCGGTCAGTGTCAGTGGCGGCAGCGCCCGCAGCCATGGACCGAACTGGCGGTGACGCAACGCGCGCTCCTGCACCGCCAGCAGAATGGCCAGCACGGCAGCAATCGAGAATACGCCGAATGCCACGAGGGCCACCGTGACGTGCAGCTTGATCTGCCAGTCGATCGGCTGCGGCAAGGTGGGCGGTGCCAGGAAACTGTCCACGGCGATCAGTAGCGCGGTCAGCGGAAACACGATCACACCAAGCGCTGCCACTGGACGCGAGATGTTCACCAGTAGAGTCAGTGTGGAAACCACGAAAGCAACCAGCGAGAGCGCGGCGAAGAAATGCAGGTCCAGCGCGCCGCGGTGCATGCCCAGCAGGATGGCGGCATGGATCATCACGGCCACGCCGGCCACGCCCAGTGACAGCCGGTTCAATGGCGGGCTTCCACTCAACAGGGGGCGCGCCAACCCGGCGGCGGCGGCAAGATAGAGTGCGATCGCGATCAGGGCAAGAATGTGAATGACCATAGCCGGGCAGTGTCGCACAGCTCCGCGCTGGCATACATGCGAAAGCCGACCACCGTGTCCGCTATAATCAACCACTTTCCCGATATGCCGGTTCCGCCATGTTCGAGTCGCTCAGTCAACGCCTTTCCTCCACCGTCAACCGCCTGCGTGGTCGTGGCCGGCTGACCGAGGAAAACATCCGCGAAGCACTTCGCGAAGTGCGCATTGCGCTGCTCGAGGCCGACGTCGCGTTGCCGGTGGTGCAGGCGCTGATTCAGCGGATCAAGGTGCGCGCGGTAGGTCAGGAAGTGGTCAAGAGCCTGTCACCAGGACAGGCACTGGTGAAGGTGGTCAGCGATGAGCTGACCGTGGTCATGGGAACGGCCAATACGGAGTTGAACCTGGCGCAGCAGCCGCCGGCCGTGGTGCTGATGGCGGGCCTGCAGGGCGCGGGCAAGACCACCACCGTGGCGAAGCTGGCGCGGCTCCTCACCGAGCGCAAGAAAAAGAAGGTGATGGTGGTCAGCTGCGACGTCTATCGTCCGGCGGCGATCGAGCAGTTGCGCACCCTGGCTGAACAGGTCGGGGTGAGGTTCTTCCCGTCCGAGGCAGGGCAGGATCCGGTGCGCATCGCCAAGGACGCCATCGCTGCGGCGCGTCGCGAAGTGATCGACGTATTGCTGGTCGATACCGCCGGCCGCCTGCATGTGGACGAGGCCATGATGGCGGAGATCAAGGCACTGCATGCCGCGATCAACCCGATCGAAACCCTGTTCGTGGTTGACTCGATGACCGGTCAGGATGCGGCCAACACGGCAAAGGCATTCAACGAAGCCTTGCCGCTGACTGGCGTAATCCTGACCAAGACCGATGGCGATGCACGCGGCGGCGCGGCGTTGTCGGTACGTTATGTCACCGGCAAGCCGATCAAGTTCCTCGGCGCGGGTGAGAAGACCGACGCACTGGAGCCGTTCCATCCCGATCGACTGGCCCAGCGCATCCTAGGCATGGGCGATGTGCTGTCGCTGGTCGAGGAGGTCGAGCGAAAGGTTGATCACGACAAGGCGCAGAAGCTGGCCCAGAAGGTGATGAAGGGCAAGCGCTTCGATCTGAATGACATGAAGGATCAGCTGGAGCAGATGGGCAACATGGGTGGTCTGGCCGGGCTGATGGACAAGTTGCCTGGGGTTTCCAGTCTGCCGGACAGCGTCAAGTCCAAGGTCAATGATGGTGAGATGAATCGCATGATCGCGATCATCAATTCGATGACCAAGAAGGAGCGCCGTCATCCGGATCTGCTCAACGGCTCCCGCCGCGCCCGTGTGGCTCGTGGCTCAGGTACGCAGCCGGCCGATGTCAACCGCGTGCTGAAACAGTACATGCAGATGGAAAAGATGATGTCCAAGCTGTCCAAGGGCGGCAGCAAAGGCCTCATGCGACAGATGCGTGGCGCGATGAAGGGCATGGGCGGCATGGGTGGCTTGCCGCCGATGCGCTGAGAGGCGAGAAGCGAGTGGAGAGGAGTGAGAGGCGAGAGCGAGCGCGGCTTGATGCGCTTGCCTCGTTTCTCACTCCTGTTCGATCACTCCTCCTTCCCAAGCTCTTCCCTTTTTCCGAAAACCCGCTAAAATGCCCCGTTTACCGCGCACGGCTCTCGTGCGCCTGCCGCTTGTTCGGCAATTCTGGAGTTTTACCATGGTCAAGATTCGTCTTTCGCGCGGTGGCGCCAAGGGCCGTCCGTTCTACCACGTTGTCGTGACCGATCAGCGCAGCAAGCGCGACGGCCGCAACATCGAGAACGTCGGTTATTACAATCCGGTCGCATCGGGCAAGGACAAGCGCCTTGAGCTGAATGTCGAGCGCGTCAAGGAGTGGGTTGGCAAGGGTGCACAGCTGACCGACAAGGTTGCTGCCCTGGTCAAGGAAGCTGGCAAGCTGCAGCAGGCTGCCTGAGCATGCCCGTAGCCGGTCGACGCGTCCCGATGGGGCGCATCGTTGGGCTGTATGGTGTGCAAGGTTGGCTCAAGATCGAATCCTGGGCCGAGCCGCGGATGCGGATCTTCGATTACCAGCCGTGGCTGCTCAGTGCGGCGCCAGGTGAGGAAACGAAGGTCAGTGGTGTGAAAGGTCGGGCACAGGGCAAGGGCATCGTCGCCCAACTGCCCGATGTGGTCGATCGGGAGCAGGCAGCGGCGTTGATCGGTACGGACATATATGTCACCCGGGAGCAGCTGCCAGCACCCGCCGAAGGCGAATATTACTGGGTTGATCTCGAAGGGCTTGAGGTCGTCACCACGGAAGGCGTTGCGCTGGGGCGGGTCACTCACCTGTTCGCCACCGGTGCCAATGATGTCGTGGTAGCAAGGGACGGCGAGCGCGAGCGGCTGATTCCCTTCATCCAGGGGTCGTATGTGCGTTCAGTGGATTTGTCCACAGGGCGTATGGTGGTGGACTGGGATCCTGAATTCTGAGCTCGCCGGATAGCGGGATTTGAGGAGTTCGGATCATGCGCATTGACGTCGTCAGCCTGTTTCCCGACTTCGTGCGTCAGTGCGCTGCCGTAGGTGTAGTGGGACGCGCGCAGCAGCGGGAGCTGTTGCAGGTGGAAACCTGGAACCCGCGCGACTACACCAGCGACAGGCACCGTACCGTGGACAGCGGCTCGTATGGCGGCGGTCCTGGCATGGTGATGATGATTGAGCCGTTGCGCGCAGCCCTGGTGGCGGTGCGTGACGCAGCACCGGAGCCGGTGCATGTGATTTATCTCAGTCCGCAGGGATCGCGGCTGACGCAAGGCCGGGTTGAGGCGCTGGCGAAACTGCCGCGTATCGCCTTGCTCTGCGGGCGTTATGAAGGTGTGGACGAGCGTCTGCTGGCGCATGAGGTCGACGAGGAGCTTTCCATCGGCGATTATGTGCTGTCCGGTGGCGAGTTGGCGGCGGCCGTGATTATCGACGCCGTGGGACGTTTGCAGGATGGCGCGTTGAATGACGCGACGTCGGCCGAGCAGGATTCATTCTCGAATGGCCTGCTGGATTGTCCGCATTATGCAAAGCCGGTGCAGGATGCACTGGGTTCCGTACCGGAGGTACTGCTTTCCGGTGACCATGCGGCGATCGCCCGCTGGCGCCTGAAGCAGTCGCTGGGAAGAACCTGGTTGCGGCGACCGGATTTGTTGTCACAGCATGTCCTGGATACCAAGTCCCGGGCTTTGCTGGCTGAATTCCGCCGCGAACATGCCCGGCAAGGGCAGGCTTCCCAAGAGCCGTCGCGACAAGACGATGCGGTCGAGTGATGATCGCAGCCATGATTGACATCGATTTAAGTGAACCGACAGGTGCGCCATGAACAAGATCATTGAACAGTTTGAGTCCGAGCAGATCACCCGCCAACTGCCGGAATTCAGCCCCGGCGACACCGTGGTGGTCAACGTCAAGGTGAAGGAAGGCAATCGCGAGCGCGTGCAGGCTTTCGAGGGCATTGTCATCGCCAAGCGCAGCCGTGGCCTGCACTCGGCCTTCACCGTGCGCAAGATTTCGCATGGCACCGGCGTGGAGCGCGTGTTCCAGGCGCACAGCCAGCAGATTGACTCGGTGACCGTTAAGCGCAAGGGCAAGGTGCGTGGCGCGAAGCTTTACTACCTGCGTGGTCTGGAAGGCAAGGCCGCTCGCATCAAGGAAGACGTCGCCGCCGCCGCTGCCGCCAAGGCCAACGCGAAGGCTGCCGCCGCGACTGCCGAGTAATTCAAGCCGCAGCAGTAACGCGCCACAAAAAACCCCGCGGAGCGATCCGCGGGTTTTTTTGTGGCTGAAATGGAGTTCCGGTGGGAATGGCGGGCGATGCCCGCCAGGCTCAGTCCAGCTTCTGCGGCGGCTGCAGGAAATTGCCCTGCACAAAGTCAATACCACAGGCAAACAGCAGCGACGTGCTGGTGGCGTCCTCGACCCATTCGGCGATCGTCTGGCGCTTCATCTCGCGGGCCTGATGGCAGATTTCGGTGATCTTCTTCTGGCTGTCCGGATGTCGCGGCAGGTCGGCCATGTGGCTGCGGTCGATCTTCAGGTAGTCGGCGTCGATGTGGTTGAGCAACTGGAATGAATTCAGCCCTGAGCCAAACTGCTCGAGAGCGAACCGACCACCCAGCTTCTTCCAGCCATTGACGAACTCCTGCGCGGGGCGAAGCATGGTCATCACCTTGCTCTCGGTCATCTCCAGCACGATATGGCCGCGCTTCAGAGCTGCCGCCTTGAGTTTCTCCTGCAGCCACGGCAGCAGGGTCTCGTCCTGCAGCGATGAGGCGGTGAGCTTGATGAAGAATGTGGTCTGTTGCTGCTGTGCTTCGCGCGCGCGAAGCGCATTGATGGCCTGCTCAAGTACCCAGCGGTCGATGGCCGTTGTGAGATTGTGCTTCTCGGCGATCGGCATGAAGAAGCCCGGCAACACCTCGCCCTGGGGCCCATTCATGCGCAGCAGGATTTCCGAATAATCACCTTCGGCATCCTGCAGGCTGATGGTTTGCTGGTGATACAGCATCAGGCCATTGCTCTTCAGGGCCTGCTGCAGCAATTCCAGCCAGAACCGATCGCGTTCCTCGTCGGCCTTTTCACGGGCAGCAGGGTCGTGCAGTTCGACCTGACTGCCGCCCAGGCTCTGCGCACTGCGCAGCGCGTTGCTGGCCTGATTGAGCAGCAGTTCGGTGTTGGCGTTCTTCTCGCCCAGCAAGCTGCCGCCGACACTCGCCGTGACGCTGATCGAGCGTGTCCCTGCATCGAAGATCTCGTCGCCGACGCTTTGCTGCAACTTGGCGATCCATTCCCTGATCGCTTCGTCCGAGCGAGCGTCCATGACCACGCCCAGCGTGTGTTCGGCCAGCATGCCGGCGACATCGGACGCGCCCAGCAACATGCGGATGCGGTCGGCGAAGCCGGCCAGCAACTGGTCGGCCTTGCCCAGGCCAACACCGGCAACCAGTGCCGTCCAATTGTCCGGCTCGACCAGCAACAGTGACTGGCCCTTCTTGCCCTTGGCGGCAGCCGTGACCGCATTGTCGATGCACTCCAGCATGCGGGCGCGATTGAACAGTCCGGTGACGGGGTCGCGCTGCAGTTGTTCCAGTACGGCCGGGTCGACCAGCTGCCGGCGGAAGACGATCTGCAGGCAGGGCTCGCCCTCGAACGTGGCTGGCGCAAACTCCACCGCAGCCTCGAAGTGGCTGCCATCAGCACGTCGTGCACGCAGGTTGAGCTGGGGGGACTTGCCCTGGCGCGCCTGACCCTTGAGCACGCTCTTGAGCTCGTCCGCGTTGGCGGAGTCGATCATGTCGAGTACGGGCATGCCGAGCAGATCGTCGAAGGTGTCGTAACCGAATGTATCCAGATAAGCCTGGTTGGCGCGGACGTGCATGCCCTCATGGACATAGGCGATGGCATCGGTGGACGAGTCCAGCAGGGCGTCACAGCGGCGCTCCGATTCCCGCAGTGCGGTTTCCAGGCGTCGCGCGATGCGGCGGGTCCGCAATGACTCGAATTCGCGCTGAAGAACAGCGATGAGCTGCTTCGGATGGCTGCGCATGGCAATGCCCCGCACGCCACCCTCGAACAGACCGGCGATCGTTTCCGTCTCCATTTTCTGGGTCAGGCCCAGCAATGAGTAGTCTCGTCCGTAGGCACCAAGCACCTTCATCGCCTCGTCCAGGCTGATGCTGGTCACCGCCGGGTCGAACATGACCACATCGGGCTCGAGTTCGTTCACCGCGGCCTGCAACTGGTCGACATTGGTGGCGCGTGCCGGCCTTACGGCAATGCCGTTGTTACGCAGCAAACTGATGATCTGTTCGGCTTCTTCCACCGAGTCTTCGATAAAAAGAATCTTTATGACGTAGTCTTTTTTCATGGGGCGTTGAGCTGTCCATTGATCATCGCGGGTGGTGCGGGCGGTTGGCATGATCGTCGATCAACTGTGTTTGTAACGGATTCCGCCATCGGCCGCCAGCAGGAAACCGCACGACATTGACCTTTGTCGGGGTCACAGTGGACGTTTGGAAGGATCCCCGGCCACTTCCCTGACCAATTTGGGCACGAGATAACCGGGCAGTCTGGCGCGCAACCGCGCCATCAGCTCCAACGCCATGACATCGTCGACCTCGAAATGGGCTGCGCCCTGTACCCGGTCCAGTTGATGGAGGTAGTAGGGCAGCGCGCCGGCGGCGAACAATGCTTCAGACAGATTCTGGAGGTCCTCGACGTTGTCGTTGATGCCCCGCAACAGTACCGACTGGTTCAGCAGGGTGACCCCGGCCTCGCGCAGCCGGGCGCAGGCCTCGCCCACACTGGCGTCGAGTTCGTTGGCATGATTCGCATGCAGGACAAGCACCTTCTGCAATGGCAGCGCGTTCAACCAGGCCAGCAGAGGCGCATCGATCCGCTGCGGCAGCACCACCGGCAACCGGGTGTGAATGCGCAAGCGGGTGACGTGGGGGAGCCGGGAGAGGCCCCGGCTCAGTTCTTCCAGCTTGCTGGTAGACAAGGCCAGCGGGTCGCCGCCGGAGAGGATCACTTCGTTGATCGAGTCATCCCGGCGCAGATGCTCCAGTGCCTGTCGCCACTGGCCGGCGGCCGCCATCTCCTCGCCATAGGGGAAATGCCGGCGAAAGCAGTAGCGGCAGTTGATCGCGCAGCTGCCGCTGGCCACCAGCAGGGCGCGTCCCTCATATTTGTGCAGCACGCCCTGCGCCGCGCGCGAGCCCATGTCACCTACTGCATCGGCGACGAATCCGGGCACCTGGTCGAGCTCGGCGAGTTGTGGCAATACCTGAAGCAGCAAGGGGTCGCGGGCGTCACCACGGCGCATGCGGGCCACGAAGCCGCGCGGAACCCGCAACTGGAAACCGGCGTCGGCGGTGGGAAGCTGGTCGACGAGGTGCTGCAGGCCGAGCAGGGCGAGCAACTCGTGGGCATCGGTCACGGCATCGCGCCAAAGCTCGCGCCAGTCGATGACGGGCGGAGATAGGCGAGGATCGGGGCTTGCGGTTATCATGGGCGGCCTTGGGCGGGCATTGGCGCCCGTGACAGACACTTATTTTAGCCGTCCTGCGGGACGGATTTACCTCCGGAGCAGATCGCGCATGGCAACCCTTGGCCTCAATGATGTCAAAACGGGCAAGAAGATCATTCACAACGGTGATCCGTGGATCATCACTGAAGCGGACTTCGTCAAGCCGGGCAAGGGCCAGGCGTTCACCCGCATCCGCATTCGCAACCTCAAGGACGGTCGTACGACCGAGCAGACGCTGAAATCCAGCGACTCCTTCGAGGAGGCCGATGCCACCGACACCGACATGCAGCTGTCGTTTATCGATGGCCTTGGCAAGGATCGCGTGTGGAACTTCATGAATATGGAAACCTTCGAGATGGCGCCGGCTTCGCTGGCTGCGATGGGCGACGCCTGGAAATGGCTCAAGGGTGAGGAGGAGTGCGTGGTCACCATCTTCAATGGCGCCATCATCGCCGTGCAGGCACCGAAGTTCGTCGAGCTGAAGATCACCGAGACCGATCCGGGCGTGCGCGGCGACACTTCGGGCGGCGGTGGCAAGCCAGCCACGCTGGAGACCGGAGCGGTGGTGCGCGTGCCGCTGTTCGTGAACCAGGATGAAGTGATCAAGGTCGACACCCGCACCGGCGAGTACGACAGCCGTGTCAAGTGACGGGCTGGCGCGCGAACCACGGTTCGCGCGCCAGCCCGTCACCCCTGCGAAGGCAGGGGTCCAGTGAAGCACTCGTGCGTAGCACGTCTTGTCGCTGGAGCCGGGACTTCGCCGACATGACGAAGATGGGGCGGCCGCCGCAAGGTGTACCGCCCCATCTCGTATCCAGTACCTGTAGGGAGAAACTCCAGGATGAGCCAGATGAACGCCCAACCCGTGGACCTGATGATCGAGGCCCGCTGGGTCGTTCCCGTCGAGCCGCATGCCGTGGTGCTGGAAAACCACGCGGTGATCGTGCAGAACGGCAGCATCGTCGCGCTGCTGCCCATCGCCGAAGCCCGGACTACCTATGCGCCGCGTGAACGGGTCGAATTGGGTGAGCATGTACTGATTCCCGGCCTGATCAACAGTCATACGCACAATCCGATGACCTTGCTGCGCGGCCTGGCCGATGACCTGCCACTGATGGTGTGGCTGCAGCAGCACATCTGGCCGGCCGAGGCGAAGGTGATGGGGCCGGAGTTCGTGCGTGACGGCGTGGAGCTGGCGGTGGCCGAGATGCTGCGCGGTGGTACCACCTGTGCCAACGAAAACTACTTTTTCCCGGATGTGATCGGCGCGACCTATCGCAAGCTGGGTTTCCGTGCCGTGGTCGGTCTGCCGGTCATCGAGTTCCCCACCGCCTGGGCGAAGAGCCAGGATGAGTATTTCGAGCGGGCCAGCGAAGTGCACGGCAGCTTCATCGGCGATCCGCTGGTCAGTACCGCGTTTGCCCCGCATGCGCCGTATACGGTTTCCGACGAGAGCTTTGAGCGGATCCGTGTCCTGTCCGATCAGCTCGATATTCCCGTGCATCTGCATACCCACGAGACCACGCACGAAATCGAGGAAGAGAAAAAGAAGAGTGGCCTGCGCCCGTTCCAGCGGCTGCAGAAGCTCGGCCTGGTCAACGACCGACTGATCGCGGTGCACATGACCCAGGTCACCGACGCGGAGATCGCTGCCTGCGCCAGTGCCGGGGTCTCGGTAGTCCATTGCCCGGAATCCAATCTCAAACTGGCCTCCGGTTTCTGCCCGGCGGAAAAATTTCGACGCGCTGGCGTGAACCTGGCGATCGGTACCGATGGTTGCGCCTCGAACAACGATCTGGACATGTTCGGCGAGATGCGCACGGCCGCGCAGCTGGCCAAGGCCGTGGCACAGGATGCCTCCGCGTTCGACGCCGCCTTTGCGCTGCGTGCCGCCACGCTCAACGGCGCCAGGGCGATCGGGCTGGAGGCAAAAGTTGGCTCGATCGAGGTCGGCAAACAGGCCGATCTGGCTGCCGTGCGGCTGAGCGATCTGGAAACCCAGCCGCTGTTTCATGTGCTTTCGCAACTGGTCTATGCCTGTTCCCGGCACCAGGTCAGCGACGTATGGATTGCCGGTCGGCGCAAACTGGCCGGGCGCGAGCTGGTCGACATGGACACGGCGGCGATCCTGGGTCGAACGCGCGCCTGGCGCGAGCGTATTGCAGCAATTTGAGAGGAGTCACAATGAATCGTTATCTGGTCATGGCCATGCGTCGCGCGCACGCCGACCTCTCCATCGTGCCACGGCACGTTGCCTATCTGAATGCCCTGCGCGAGCAGGGAACGCTGGAGTTGTCCGGCCCCTTTGGCGACAAGTCCGGCGGCGCCTATCTGTTGCGCGTTGCGGATCTGCAGGAAGCCAACGCCATTGCGCATGCCGATCCGGCCCATGTCAGCGGCGGCTGGGATATCACGGTCCATGAATGGGCGGCGAAATAAACTTCATGGCCGCTACCGAGGATTCGAAAATGCAGACGTCCGCCCCGGCCGGCTCCAACGTGAGCCCGCAAGAAATAGCCCATTTCGACAGCCTGGCCTCGCGCTGGTGGGATCCGGATGGCGAGTCACGACCGTTGCACGACCTGAACCCCGTGCGCACCGCCTATGTTGCCACGCGGCTCGATTTGCGTGGCGCGCGCGTGGCCGACGTGGGCTGCGGCGGCGGTCTGCTGAGTGAGTCGCTGGCGGCTGCCGGCGCCCGCGTCACCGGCATCGACATGGGCGAAAAGGTCATCGACATCGCGCGGCTGCATCTGCACGAGTCGGGTCTGAGCGTGGACTACCGCGTGCAGTCCTCGGCCGACCTGGCTGCTGCCGAGCCGGCCAGTTTCGATGCAGTCTGTTGCATGGAGCTGATCGAGCATGTGCCTGATCCCGCGGCGCTGGTCCATGATCTCGCCGCCATGCTCAAGCCTGGCGGCCAGCTTTTCATGTCTACCCTCAATCGCACGCCAGCGGCGTTTGGCGCGGCGATTCTCGGTGCCGAATACGTGATGCGGATGCTGCCACGCGGTACCCACCACTACGCCCAGTTCCTCAAGCCTTCCGAGCTTGCTCGCCTGTTGCGCGATGCCGGTCTCGAGCTGGAGGACGTGCGTGGCCTGGGCTACAACCCGCTCAGCCGCAAGGCCTGGTTGAGCCGCTTCACGGCGGTCAATTACGTGCTCAGCGGTCGCAAGCCGGCATGAGCCGAGCTCTGCCCGAGGATGTTCAGGGTGTGCTGTTCGACCTGGATGGCACCCTGCTCGACAGCGCGCCCGACCTGTATGCGGCCTTGCTCGAGCAATGTATGGAAGAGGGCGTGACGGCGCCGCCTTACCCGCCTGTGCGCGAAGTGGTTTCGCGCGGAGCGCGGGCGGTCCTGCGCTGCGCATTTGCCGAGCGCGGCGAGCCGGCCCTGGAGGCGCTGGTGCCGCGCTTTCTCGAGCTGTACCAGCAGCTGATGGCGCAGCAGAGCCGCGCGTTCGACGGCATCGACGAGCTGTTGGCGCGGATCGAGGCCCAGGGCTTGCGCTGGGGCATTGTCACCAACAAGGCCGCTTTTCTTACCGACGAACTGGTCAGCCGCATCGGCTGGGCAGATCGCGCGGGCGCGGTGATCTCCGGCGATACGCTTGCGGTGAAGAAGCCTGATCCGGCGCCGGTCCTGCTGGCCTGTGAAAGGGCGGGGCTGAATCCGGCGCATTGCCTGTTCGTCGGCGACGACCGGCGCGACATTCAGGCGGGGGCGGCGGCCGGGCTGTTCACGGTCGCTGTCAGCTGGGGCTATCTCGATGGCGGCGATCCGCATGGCTGGGGCGCCGACGTGGTGCTCGATCACCCGACTGAACTGGCCGAGTTGCTGCAGTTGGGGACGCTCGCTGCATGATCGAGCTGGTTGAACAACCTGCGGTGCTGCAGGGTTTCATCGACAAGTGGCTGGTCGTGCAGCCGCAGCAGCGGGTTGCCCTGGTTTTCGTCGATGGCCGGCGTTACCCGGGTCACGTGGCGCTGGCGGCACTCGAACAGGAACTGCTGGCCGCGGCCTACGGTATTCGCGAGCCGCAGGTGGCGGCGGCCAAGCTCAACTGGTGGGCCGAGGAGCTGGCGGGCGCCGCATCGAGCGGCGGGCGGCATCCGTTGTCCCAGGTGTTGTTTGATGACGAGCGCGCACACGCCATGCCCACCGATCGCTGGGTGGCGCCGGTATGGGCGGCCATGGCCCAGCTGGAGCAGGGCACCGCAGCCGATTTTTCGGCCCAGTTGCAGGCGGCGATGCCCTTGCATGGCGCCCTGGCGGCACTGGAAACGGCCTGGTGGTACGGTCCCGAGGCATCTTCCACGTGCGCTGCGCGGGTGGCCACGCTCAATCACCTGCTGCACGCGCTGTTGCGGTTGCAGCAGGATGCCGAGCGTGATCGACTGGCCTTGCCGATGGCACGACTGGCACGACATGGTCTCAGCCGGGCCCAGTTGCGCTCACACACCCCGGCCCGGCAGCAGGCAGTCAAGGCGCAACTTGATGATTTGCTGGCGAGCTGGAAGGCGTCGGAGAGTCTGGCTGGACCACTGAGTGTCTTCCGCGCGCTGGAATCGAGTCACGGCCGGCGGCTAGCGACGCATGCGGTGGCCACGGGCGATGCACTGGCGGCGCTGCAGGCCGGGCAGCCGCGAAGTGGCTGGGCCACCGCGCTGCAGGCGTGGAAGGCGGCACGTGCCTGGCAGCGCCAGGCACGCTAGCCTGATGCCGGACGCAGCGTTTCCACCGCACGACTATTGCCCCACGGGCAGCTTGCCCCAAGATTGATGAGCTTCTCGGCGACGCATTCGCCGATGCCAGGATCCAACGATGTCCAATCAGGAAAATACCGCTCGCCTGCTGCCCGACGTGGCCGTGCATGCGCAACCACATCTTGCCGGTGCGCTGGACTGGGTCGGCATGGCCGATATCCAGGTGCCGGTGTTGTTCGATGCCGGCGATGGCGAGATCCAGCGCGCCAGCGCCAGGGTCGGTGCCTTCGTCAATCTGCATCGTCCGGACAAGCGTGGCATCCACATGTCTCGCCTGTACCTGCAGGTCGAGCAGTCGCTGAGTTCACAGACGCTCTCGGCCGATTCGCTGCATGCCTTGCTGCGCGGCTTCCTGCAGTCGCATGAGGGGCTTGCCGATCGTGCCTGTCTCAGCATCCGCTTCGAGCAACTGGTGCGGCGCCCGGCCCTGCGCAGCGCCAACAGTGGCTGGCGCGCCTATCCGGCATGCATCGAGGCGAGTCTCACCGGCGACATGTTCCTGCTCGAATTCGGCACCGAGGTGGTCTATTCGTCGACCTGTCCCGCCTCGGCGGCGTTGTCGCGCCAGCTGATCCAGGACCAGTTTGCACGGGATTTCGAGACGGATACGCCAGTGGATCATTCAGCCATGCTGGCTTGGCTGGGCAGCGAACGGGGCATCGTGGCTACGCCGCACGCCCAACGCAGTGTGGCGCGCTTGCGCATTAGGCCGAGTGCGGGCGAGGCTTTCAATCTGATCCAGCTGATTGATCGTGTCGAACATGCGCTGGGTACGCCGGTGCAGACCGCGGTAAAGCGCGAAGACGAACAGGCTTTTGCGCTGGCCAACGGCAGCAACCTCATGTTTTGCGAGGATGCGGCTCGTCGTATCCAGAAAGCACTGGACGCCGATGAGCGGATCGGCGACTTCCACATCCGCGTCGAGCATCAGGAGAGCCTGCACCCGCACGACGCCGTGGCGTATGCCAGCAAGGGCGTGGCCGGTGGATTTGGCTCAGCGCTCTGAGTCGAACCTGTGGCGCGGTTGCACACCTGGCTGTCATTGACCGCTCACGCAGTGGCATGCCCAGACCGCGCGCGATACCTGGTTTGAGGACGAGGCGTGTTCCAGTCGCCTTCCCCAGCCAGTCAACGGATATCGGTCGAGTCCTCGCTACACTGGCAACGGGGGTAGTGGAAGTGTTCGGGTACCCGGTCTTCACCGCCGCTGCACAAGGGCTGGCAACGCAGTAGCCGCCAACCGGCGAGCAGACTACCCCGCCAAGGGCCGAAACGAAGCACAGCAATGCGTGCATAATCAGAGCAACTGGGGTGGAATCGACAGTGCGAGCCGAGCAGGGGGCTTAGCCACCGCTTGTACAAACGCAACAGCCCCAGTATCAATCGAGTCGAAATATTCACGTTGCTGGAACGACTTGCGGCATGTAGTGGTACAAGTATTCCAGAAACAGGCTTGCTGGTGAAGAATACATGGGATATAACACCCGGCCGCCACGGCCAACCACGGTGAAGGGATATGGCGAAAACCAGAGCTAGTTCGACCGCCGCCAAGGCGCAGAAGGGCAAGACCGGGGCCAAGGCGCTTGTCGCCAAGGCTGGTACGTCGAAAACAGCTGCCACAAAAGGACGGATCGTGAAGAACGCCAGCAAGGCAGCCGCCAAGACCAGTCGCGCCGCGACGAAGCCAGCCAGCAAGCCGGCAGGCAAGGCGGTGGCGAAAAAAGTCGTGGCCACGTCGGTGGCCGCAAAAAAGGTCGCCAAGCCAGCCGTCGGAAAGGTCGCCGGCAAGTCCGCGCCCAAAAAGATTGCGCCAGCTGGCAAGTCAGCTGCAAAGAAAGAGCCAGTGAAAAAAGCCGTGGTCAAGAAAGCTGCCGTGAAGAAAGCTGCCGTCAAGAAGGTCGCTTCGAAGAAGCCGGCGCCGAAGGCAGCAGCCGTGAAGAAAGCCGCAGTCAGCAAGCCGGTGGTCAAGAAAGCCGCCATGCAGAAAAGCAATGCCAAGAGCATGGCGCCCGGCAAGGCGACAGCGGCTGCCAAGCCCGCCAGCAAGCCAGCGCCGGTCGCAGCCAAGCCGGCCGCTCCGGTGGCCAAAAGCACAACCCCTCCGCCCGCCAGCAAGCTCTTCAAGGGCAAAGTGGCGAGCGCAACTGCCATGGTGACGCCGCAGGTGACCTCGTCTGCCGCGCGCCATACTCCTCCCCAGAAGCATCAGAAAAATTTGCCGTCCTCAATGAATAAATTGGCTACAAAACAACTCGAAAACGGTGTCACCCGTGAAGATGGGCGGTACGCGCTGCCTTCCACCAGTACTATCGCGTTGCCCAAGGGTTATCGCCCTTCCAACGACGAGGAGTACATGAATCCGCTGCATCTGGCTTATTTCCGCAACAAGCTTCGCGATTGGCGTGAGCAGTTGGTGGAAGAGTCACGGCAGACGATGGACAACCTGCGTGATGAAGTACGCGATGTCGGTGACGAAGCCGAGCGTGCCACGCGTGAAACCGAAAACTCGCTGGAGCTGCGTACCCGCGATCGTTACCGCAAGCTGATTTCCAAGATCGACAAGGCGCTGCGCCGGATCGAGGATGGCAGCTATGGCTTTTGCGAGGAGACCGATGAGGAGATTGGTGTGGATCGGCTCGACGCCCGTCCGATCGCCACGCTCTCGCTGGACGCGCAGGAACGTCGCGAACATCTGCAGAAGCAGATGGGCGACTGATCGTCAGGCGTGATTGTTGCGCTGGATATGCAAAACCCCGCCATCGTGCGGGGTTTTGTCTTTGCGGGTAGTGGCCCTGTCGGCTGACGGCGGGTAGGTCTGCCCAGTCATGTGACAGATACTCGGATTGCCCGATGCGCGATTTTCGCGCCCGCGCCGCTGCCGGCTACGCCAACTGCTGTGCCGCGTAGTTTTTCAGTTTGGCGAGCATGGCCGCGAGGCCGTTGGATCGCGTGGGCGACAGATGCTTGGCCAGCCCAATGGTGGCGACAAATTGCGGTTCCGTATCGACGATCTCCTGCGCAGAGCGATCGGAGTAGACCCGCAGCACTAGGGCAATCAATCCGGAGACGATGGCCGAGTCGCTGATCGCCTCGAAATGCATTTTTGTCGCATCGCCGCTGGGCACCAGCCATACCATCGACTGGCAGCCGTGCACGCGGAATGCCTCGGTCTTGCCGGCTTCGGGAAATGCTGGCAGTTGTTTGCCGAGGTCGATCAGGTACTGGTAGCGCTCGGTCCAGTCACTGAAAAACGCGAATTCTTCAGCGATTTCCTGCTGCGCCCGTTCGGCGCTGGGGGTGGTGATGGCATTCATGCGGTGATTATCGCGCATGTGGCGAGGGGGAAGGGCGAGGGCTCTCTGGCGACCTTCTGTCCCCCCACTGCGCCTTGATGGCCTTGTCTCAGCGTTTCAGCACGCTCCAGCGCGTGCCTTGGGCGCCATCTTCGATTGCGATACCCATCGCGCTCAGCTCATCGCGAATGGCGTCGGCGCGCGCAAAGTTTCGGCCGGTGCGTGCGGCCTGGCGTTGCTGCAGCAGGTCCTCGATGCGTGCTTCGTCGACGCTGCCTCCGCCGCGCCTGAACCAGGCTTCGGGCGATTGCTGCAGCAGCCCCAGCAAGGCCCCGCCGCCGAGCAGGGCGGCCTTGGTTTCGGCATTGCCATTCATGCGTGCCTGATCCGCCAGTTGCGACAGCTCGGCCAGCGCCTGCGGCGTGTTGAGGTCGTCGCACAGTGCGGCTTCGACCCGCTCCGGCACTGGCAACGCGCCGTCAGGCAGTTCGATGTCGGCCAGGTCACGCAGCACGCGGTACCAGCCGTCCAGCGTACTCACCGCCTGTGCAATGGCGCTGTCCGACCAATCCAGTGGCTGACGATAGTGGCCGCTCATCAGTCGCAGTCGCAGTGCCTCAGCGGGGTGGGTCTTCAGCAGTTCGTGCACCAGCAGCACGTTGCCCAGTGACTTGGACATCTTGCGTCCGTCGAAGGTGAGCATGCCGTTGTGCACCCACCAGCGGGCAAATACCTTGCCGCCATGGGCGCAGGTGGATTGCGCCACTTCATTCTCGTGGTGCGGGAACAGCAGGTCGATGCCACCAGCATGGATGTCGATGGTCTCACCCAGATGCGCGGCGCTCATGGCCGAGCACTCGATGTGCCAGCCCGGGCGGCCCAGGCTCCACGGGCTTGGCCAGCCGGGCAGGTCGGGGGTGGAGGGCTTCCACAGCACGAAATCGGTCGGATTCTTCTTGTACGGTGCCACCTCGACGCGGGCGCCGGCAATCAGCTCCTCGGTATCGCGGCCGGACAACCTGCCGTAGTCAGGGTAGGAACTGACGTCGAACAGCACGTGGCCTTCGGCCACATAGGCATGACCATCGTCGATCAGCTGCTCGATCATGCGGATGATCGCCTGGATATGATCGGTGGCATGGGGCTCCAAGTCGGGTGGAGCGATACCCAGGCCCGCCATGTCCTCGCGGTAGGCCTGGGTGAATTTGCCGGTAATCGTGCTGATCCCCACGTCTTGGGCTTGTGCGGCGGCGTTGATCTTGTCATCGACGTCGGTGATGTTGCGGGCATAGACCACCTTCGGGAAATGTCGACGCAACAGGCGCACGAGCACATCGAACACCACCGGGCCGCGCGCATTGCCGATGTGCACGTAGTTGTAGACCGTCGGCCCGCACAGATACATCGTGACCCGGTCGGGGTTCAGCGGGCTGAACGGCTCGGTACGTCGGCTCAGGCTGTTGTAGAGCGATATCGGCATGGAAGAGTCCGCAGCGTGGGGCCATGGCGGGCATTGCACGGCCAGCCCGGCATTTTAACAAGGTGTCACGCCAAGGCGGCGATCTCCGATGCTAAAGCGTGTATTCAGAGTGAATTTGTTGAAATGCATGGCGGGCGCACCAGCGCGCTGGTCTGCATTTCGATATTGGAGTTCGTCATGAACAAGCTATGGGTTGCTGCATTGGTATGTACCCTGATGGTCACCGGCGTTTATGCGCAGGATGGGCGCCCTCCGAATGGCGATGACAATGCCCACTATGGCTGGGCGGATGTGTTGCGCGCCGATCCGGTGCAGGCCGTGGTCCAGAGCACTGTTCCGCAGCAGCAGTGCTATGACCAGCAGGTGGTGCAGCGTGATCCGGGCAACAGTGGAGTAGGTACCGTCCTTGGTGCGGTGATCGGTGGCGTGCTGGGCCACACCGTGGGCAAGGGAGATGGCCGCACGGCAGCGACGGTAGTGGGTGCTGTCGCCGGAGGCGCCGTCGGCAACAGGGTCTCCGACCATGGCGGTAACTACACCAGCACCCAGACCCAGTGCCAGCAGGTCAACACGGTCAGCCAGCAGCGCCGGATCATCGGCTACGACGTGGAGTATCGCTATCGCGGCGAAGTCTATATGTCGCGCCTGAACTACGATCCGGGCGAGCGCCTGCGGGTGCGGGTGTCGGTCACGCCGGCCGACTGATCAACCCCCGCCGGCCCCAAACATCATCGCCGCCTTCGGGCGGCGGTGCTGTTTGGAGCCTTGAATTTTTTGTTGCAAGGTGGCGAAATTCTCGCCATCATGCGCGCTAGCCACTTGGAATCCGCATGTCCGCAGCCGTCTATACCGCCACCGTACTTACCAGCGCCCGCGCGGCTGCTGGCATGACGTCGCGTGCGCGCCGACCGTTGTATCGACATTCGGCCGGGTAGGCTGTCGCACGCTTTTCATGTGTATCGACGATAAAACCCGGCCTGAGTGCCGGGTTTTTTGTTTTGGGGTTTTGAACCAGTCGCGGCGCCGCCGCAGGGAACGTCAAGAATGACCATTCGCCATTTCGTTACTACCCAGGACTACAGTCGCGCCGAGATCGACGCGCTGCTGGCCCAGGCCGCCGAATTCAAGCGTTCGCCCCGTGGCCAGCAACTGGCCGGCAAGTCCATCGCACTGCTGTTCTTCAACCCCTCGATGCGCACCCGCACCAGCTTCGAGCTGGGCGCGTTTCATCTGGGCGGCCATGCGATCGTGCTGGCGCCGGGCAAGGACGCGTGGCCGATCGAGTTCGAGGTGGGCAGCGTGATGGACGGCGATACCGAGGAGCACATTGCCGAAGTGGCGCGGGTGCTCAGCCGTTACGTGGATCTGATCGCGGTGCGCGCATTTCCGAAATTCCAGGACTGGCAGGTGGATCGCCAGGACAAGGTCATCAAGGCCTTCGCGCAATACGCGACCGTGCCGGTGATCAACATGGAGACGATCACCCATCCCTGCCAGGAGCTGGCGCATGCGCTGGCGCTGAAAGAACATCTGGGCGACCTGCAGAACAAGAAGTACGTGCTCACCTGGACCTACCACCCCAAGCCGCTGAACACGGCGGTGGCCAATTCGGCCTTGCTGATTGCCACCAAGATGGGCATGGATGTCACCTTGCTGTGCCCCACGCCCGACTATGTGCTGGACGAGCGTTACATGGAATTTGGCCGTCTGAACGCCGAGCAGAACGGTGGCTCGCTCAAGGTCAGCCATGACATCGAGGAGTCCTATCGCGGCGCCCATGTGGTTTATGCCAAGAGCTGGGGCGCGCTGCCGTTCTTCGGTCAGTGGGACAAGGAAAAGCCGACCCGCGAGGCGAACAGGCATTTCATCGTCGACGAAGCCAAGATGGCGCTGACCGACCACGGCCTGTTCAGCCATTGCCTGCCGTTGCGCCGAAACATCAAGGCCACCGATGCGGTGATGGATTCCCCCGCCTGCATCGCCATCGACGAGGCGGAGAACCGCCTGCACGTGCAGAAGGCGGTGATGGCGTCGCTGCTGGTTGGCCGCTGAGTCATGTACACACCCAGTTACTTCCGCGAGCCGCGCGAGGAGGCCCTGCATGGGCTGATTCGTGACTATCCGTTCGCCACCGTGGTCGCGCAAACGTCTGCCGGACTGGGCGCCAACCACCTGCCGTTCGAGCAGGTGGATGGGGTGCTGCATGGACACGTGGCCGGCGGCAACGAGCTGGCACAGATGGACGGCGCCGAGGTGCTGCTGATCTTCCGCGGGCCGGACGGCTACATCAGCCCGAACTGGTATCCGACCAAGCATGAGACCGGTCGCGAGGTGCCGACCTGGAACTACGCCGTGGTGCATGTGCACGGCCGCCTGAAGGTGATCAAGGATGCTCAGTGGCTGCGCCGCTTGCTGGAGACGCTTACCGACCACCACGAGGCTGGGCAGCCCAGGCCGTGGCATGTTGGTGACGCGCCGGAAGATCACATCACCAGTTCGCTGCGTGGCATCGCCGGCCTCGAGGTGACCATCGAGCGAATCGAGGGCAAGTTCAAGCTGAGCCAGAATCACCCCGACGGCAATCGCGCCGGGGTGATCGAAGGCCTGCGACAGCGCGACGCCGACGGTGATCGCGAACTGGCCGAATGGATGCTGCGGCAGGAGGCGGCCAGGTCATGATCCATCAACACCGCTATCGCGTCGAGGTCGAGTGGACCGGCAATCGTGGCGTCGGCACGCGGGGCTACCGCGAGTATGAGCGCAGCCACCAGATCCGCATCGCCGGCAAGCCGCTGCTGGAAGGCTCATCCGACCCGACCTTTCGTGGTGACGCAAGCAGGCACAACCCGGAGGACATGCTGGTCAGCGCGCTGTCGACGTGTCACATGCTGTCCTATCTGCACATGGCGACCGTCGCCGGCGTGGTGGTGGTCGCGTACCACGATGCCGCCGAGGGCATGATGGAAACCGAAGGTGATGGCGGCCATTTCATCGAAGTCGTGCTGCGCCCGGTGGTGACCATCACCGCCGACAGTGATCCGGTGCGCGCCGAAGCGGCGCACGAAGCGGCCCACCATGCCTGCTTCATCGCCAATTCCGTCAATTTTCCCGTTTATTGCGAGCCGCGCATCATCGTGGCTTCCGACTGACCACCCGACTATTTCAAGGATCTGCAAGTCATGAGCAAAGACATCGTCCTCGCCTTCTCCGGCGGCCTCGACACCAGCTTCTGCGTGCCTTATCTGAAGGAGCGCGGCTGGGCCGTACATACCGTCTTCGCCGATACCGGTGGTGTCGACGCCGAGGAGCGCGCCTTCATCGAGCAGCGCGCCGCTGAACTCGGCGTGGCCTCGCACATCACCGTCGATGGCGGTCCGGCGATCTGGGCGGGCTTCGTCAAGCCGTTCGTGTGGGCCGGTGAGGGTTACCAGGGGCAGTACCCGCTGCTGGTGTCCGATCGCTACCTGATCGTCGATGCGGCGCTGAAGCGAGCCGGTGAACTGGGTACGCGCGTGATTGCGCACGGCTGCACCGGCATGGGCAATGACCAGGTGCGTTTCGACCTCGCGGTGAAGGCGATGGGCGACTACCAGATTGTGGCGCCGATCCGCGAAATCCAGAAGGAACACACGCAGACCCGCGCCTACGAGCAGGCGTTTCTGGAAGAGCGTGGCTTCGAGGTGCGTGCCAAGCAGAAGAGCTACACCATCAACGAGAACCTGCTGGGCGTGACCCTGTCCGGCGGCGAGATCGACCACTGGAAGGCACCCGGTGAAGCCTCCCGTGGCTGGTGCAAGCCGCGCGCCGAATGGCCGTCTGAAAAACTCAGCGTCACGCTGGGTTTCGCGCGCGGTGAGGCGGTATCGCTGAATGGCGAAAAGCTGCCCGGAGCGACCTTGCTGGCCAGGCTCAACGAGCTGTTCGCGCCCTACGGCGTGGGCCGCGGCATGTATACCGGTGACACCACGATCGGCCTGAAGGGACGCATCGTGTACGAGGCGCCCGGCCTGATTTCGCTGCTGGCCGCCCATCGCGCACTTGAAGAGGCGGTGCTGAGCAAGCAGCAGAACCGCTTCAAGCCCGACGTGGCGCGCAAGTGGGTGGAAGTGGTCTACGAGGGTTTCTTCCACGACCCGATCAAGACCGATCTGGAGGCCTACCTCGCGTCCAGCCAGCAGTGCGTCAACGGTGAGGTGGTGCTGGAAACCTCCGGTGCCCAGGTCACCGCGGTGGAAATTCGCTCGCCGCATATCCTCAACGCCAAGGGCGCCACCTATGCGCAGTCAGCCGACTGGGGTGTGGAGGAGGCCGAAGGCTTCATCAAGCTGTTCGGCATGAGCAGCACCTTGTGGGCCGAGGTCAATCGCGGATGAGCGGCTTGCTCGATGCCACGCTGGCGCATCTGAAAGCGCTGGTTGCGTTCGATACGCGCAACCCGCCGCGGGCGATCGGCACCGGTGGCCTGTTCGACTATGTGCGCGCGCAGTTGCCGGGCTTCGAGGTCACCGTGACCGACTACGGCGCCGGCGCGGTGACCCTGCACGCGGTGCGTGGTCAGCCGAGGCTGCTGTTCAACGTGCACATGGACACAGTGCCGGATTCGCCACACTGGAGTACCGACCCGCACGCACTGCGCATCACCGATGACCATGCGATCGGTCTGGGCGCATGCGATATCAAGGGTGCGGCCGCGGCGTTGCTGGCGGTGGCGAATGCGACTGACGGCCCGCTGGCGCTGCTGCTGTCGACCGATGAGGAAGCCAACGATCCACGTTGCATCGCCGGCTTCCTTGCGCAGCCGCATCACTATGAAGCGGTGATCGTGGCCGAGCCGACCAAGGGCGAGGCGGTGCTGGCACATCGCGGTATCCAGTCGGTGCTGATGCGTTTCGCCGGCCATGCCGGACATGCCTCGGGCGAACAGAAACCCTCCGACAGCGCGTTGCACCAGGCGGTACGCTGGGGCGATGCCGCGCTGGATTTTGTCGAGGCGCAATCGCACCAGCGCTTCGGCGGGCTCACCGGCCTGCGCTTCAACATCGGCCGTATCGAGGGCGGCATCAAGGCCAACATGATCGCGCCCTCCGCGGAGGTGCGCTTCGGCTTCCGCCCGCTGCCGTCGATGGATCCGGATCAGCTGCTGGCGACTTTCAGCAGCCTGGTCGAGCCGTCGCCCGTGGAGTTCAGCGAGACCTTTCGCGGCGCGTCGTTGCCCGCCGGTGATATCGCCAACGCCGAAGCGAACCGGCTTGCCGCGCGCGATCTGGCGGACGAGCTGGAGATCCCGATCGGCAACGCGGTCGATTTCTGGACCGAGGCCGCGCTGTTCTCCGCCGCCGGCTATACCGCCTTCGTCTACGGCCCCGGCGACATCGCCCAGGCGCACAGCGCCGACGAATGGGTGTCGCTGGCGCAATTGCAGCATTACGCAGAAACCATCTACCGGATCGTGAACCGTGCAAGCGCATAAGACCACGCGTCAAACCATCGTCCGCCTGCTCTCCAGCATGGGCAGCGCGAAGGAAATCCAGCAGTACCTCAAGCGCTTCTCGCAGCTGGATGCCAAGCGCTTCGCCGTGGTCAAGGTCGGCGGCGCGGTACTGCGCGATGAGCTGGGTGACCTCACCTCATCGCTGACCTTCCTGCAGCAGGTCGGGCTGACCCCGATCGTGCTGCACGGCGCAGGCCCGCAGCTGGATGAGGAGCTGGCAGCGGCCGGCATCGAAAAACAGACGATCAATGGCCTGCGGGTGACCTCGCCGAAGGCGCTGGCGATCGTGCGCAAGGTGTTCCAGGAACAGAACCTGCGCCTGGTCGAGGCGTTGCAGTCGATGGACACCCGCGCCACCTCGGTGCCATCAGGTGTGTTCACCTCGGACTATCTCGATCGTGACGTGTATGGCCTGGTCGGCAAGGTCAAGAGCATCAACCTCGCGCCGATCGATGCCAGCCTGCGTGCGGGCTCGATTCCGGTGATCGCCAGCCTCGGCGAGACCGAAGAAGGGCAGATCCTCAACATCAATGCGGATTTCGCCGCCAACGAACTGGTGCGCGTGCTGCAGCCGTACAAGATCGTGTTTCTCACCGGCACCGGCGGCCTGCTCGACGACAAGGGCAAGCTGATCGACTCGATCAACCTCAGCACCGAGTATGAACACCTGATGGCGCAGCCGTGGATCAATGGTGGCATGCGCCTGAAGATCGAGCAGATCGCCGACCTGTTGGCCGACCTGCCGCTCACCTCGTCGGTGTCGATCACCCGGCCGGCCGAACTGGCCAAGGAATTGTTCACCCACAAGGGTTCGGGCACCTTGGTGCGGCGCGGCGAAAAGGTGTTCACCCACACCTCGTGGGACGGCATCGACCGCGAGCGCATGCGCAGCCTGATCGAATCGAGTTTCGGGCGCACCCTGGTGGATGACTACTTCGAGCGCACGACTCCGTATCGGATCTACGTCAGCGAGAACTATCGCGCCGCGATGATCCTGGTCGAGGCCGAGGGGCTGGTCTACCTGGACAAGTTCGCCGTGCTCGATGATGCCCAGGGCGAGGGCCTGGGGCGTGCGGTGTGGCAGCTGATGCGCGAGCAGAACCCGTGCTTGTTCTGGCGCTCGCGCCACGGCAATCCGATCAATCCGTTCTATTACGCCGAGTCGGACGGTTGCCTCAAGCAGGAGCGCTGGAAGGTGTTCTGGTATGGGCTGGACGGCTTCGACACCATTGCACGCTGCGTTGCGCACTGCGCGTTGCGCGAACCTACCCTGGGGGACACGATCGCATGAGCACGACGAGCAAACGCATCGGCATTGTGGGTGCCCGCGGCCACACAGGTGTCGAACTGATCCGGCTGGTCTGGGCGCATCCTGCGTTGGAACTGGCCTTCGTCTCCTCGCGCGAACTCGATGGCCAGCGTGTGGATGCACATGTCAGCGAGTATCGCGGTGAGCTTTGCTACAGCGCCCCGGACCACGCCGACCTGCCGCAACTGGGCGCCGACGTGGTGGTGCTGGCACTCCCCAATGGCAAGGCGGCAGGGTGCGTGGAGGCATTCGACAAGGCTGGCATGGACCCCGTCATCGTCGACTTGTCGGCCGACTACCGCTTCGACGAGCGCTGGTACTACGGGCTGCCTGAGCTGACCCGCGACAAGTGGCGGGGTCAGCAGCGGATCAGCAACCCGGGCTGTTACGCCACCGCGATGCAGCTCTCGATCGCGCCGCTGAAGGACCTGCTGGCCGCGCCGCCGGTGTGCTTCGGCGTATCCGGCTATTCGGGAGCCGGCACCACGCCCTCGGACAAGAACGACCCGGACAAGCTGCGCGACAACCTGATGCCTTATGCGCTCACCGGTCACATGCACGAACGGGAAGCCAGTCGACACCTCGGCGTCCCGGTGGAATTCATGCCACATGTCGCGCCGCATTTTCGCGGCCTCACCGTCACCACCAACCTGTACCTGTCGCGCAAGATGAGCCGCGAGGAAATCATGGCGCGCTTCCGCGGTGCTTACGATGGCGAGCCGTTGGTCAGGGTTGTCGACGAGGCGCCGTGGGTCAGCCGCGTCGCGCATCGGCACCATGTCGAGATTGGCGGTTTCGCGGTGTCGGTCGACGGCAAGCGGGTGGTGGTCGTGGCCACGCTGGACAACCTGCTCAAGGGCGCGGCGACGCAGGCCATGCAGAACATCAATCGCGCGATCGGGGTGGCTGAAACCACCGCCATCCCCTTGTTGTAGGAGTGCACCCTGAGCGCGAAAACTCATTGGATGGCGCTTCCGGAAAGCATCGCGCACAGGGTGCGCTCCTACACGTTTTGAGGACATCACCATGAGCCAACCGCTCTGGCAAAAAGCTGACATCAAGATCGACGCAAAAATCATGCAGTTCCTTGCAGGCGACGACGTGCTGCTCGATCGCGAATTCTTCCTGCACGACATCACCGCCAGCAAGGCGCATGTCGAGGGCCTGGCCAATATCGGTGTGGTCAGCACCGACGAGGCCACCGCGCTGAAGCGCGAGCTCGATGCGCTGGCTGCGGATTTTCGCAGCGGCGCCTTCGTGCTGGACGATCGTTACGAGGACGGCCACTCGGCAATCGAGGCGCGCCTCACCGAACGGCTGGGTGATGCGGGTCGCCGCGTGCATACCGGGCGCAGCCGCAACGATCAGATCCTGGTCGCCACGAGACTGTGGCTTAAGGATCAACTCGCCACGCTGCAAACTGTTTGCCGCGACATCGCCCGGGTCTGCCTCGATCGGGCCGCGCAACCGGCGTTGCCGTTGGCGGGCTATACCCACCTGCAGCGAGCGGTGGTGTCGTCCACCGCGATGTGGTTTGCCGGCTTCGCCGAAGGTTTCATCGACAACGCGCTGCGTGCACAACAGACCGCCGGCTGGATCGACGCCAATCCGCTGGGCACTGCCGCCGGCTATGGCGTGAACCTCAAGCTTGATCGCGAACACACCACACACGCACTCGGTTTTGCGCGGATGCAGATCTCGCCCATCTATGCCCAGCTCTCGCGTGGCAAGTTCGAGATGGCGGCGCTGGAGGCGTTGGCCAGTGCGCTGCTTGATCTGCGTCGGCTGGCCTGGGATCTGTCGCTGTTCACCACGGCCGAGTTCAACTTCGTGCAGTTGCCGTCCGAGTACACCACCGGCAGCTCGATCATGCCGAACAAGCGCAACCCCGATGTGGTCGAATTGTTGCGCGCCAGCTATGCCAGTGTCGCTGCGGCGCGCACCGAGATCGAGCAGCTGTTGTCGCTGCCCTCGGGTTATCAACGCGACCTGCAGTTTTCCAAGGGTTCGTTGTTTCATGGCGTGCGGCATGGTCTGGGCGCGTTGTCGCTGGTGCCCGACCTGCTGGCGCGGATGCAGTGGAATGCGCCGGCGATGCGCGCGGCGATCGAGCCTGCGATGTACGCCACCGACGTGGCGATCGAGCAGGCCGCTGCCGGCGTACCGTTTCGCGACGCGTATCGCGCCGCTGCAGAGACCGCCGCCTCGGCCGGTGCGGGGCGCACACCTGAGGGTAGTCTCGCTGCGCGCACGTCACCCGGTGCGGGCAACGATCTGCGCCTCGACGAGCTGCAACGCCGACTGGATCAAATGAACGTCTGAACGGCTATGACCTCGATACCCGCACAACCACTGCCGCCATGGCGCCGAGCCGTACTGAAAGTTGGCAGCAACTTGCTGGCTGCTGACGGCGGGGGGCTGACATCGTGCTACGCCGAGGCGCTGTCCGCGTTCATCGAGGCCAGCCACGCGGCGGGCCGGGAGGTGGTGCTCGTGTCGTCCGGTGCCGTGGCGGCCGGGCGCGCACTGCTGCGCGCGCGCGAGACAGTCGGTCGTGACCTGGCTGCGCGCCAGGCGCTGGCGGCATTGGGCCAGGCGCCGATGATCGCGCTGTGGCAATCGCTCTCCGGGCGACCGGTGGCGCAGGTGTTGCTGACCCACGACGATCTGCGCAACCGCCGGCGTTACCTCAATGCCCGCGCCACCCTGCAAGGCCTGCTGGCGCTCGATGTATTGCCGGTGGTCAACGAAAACGACACCGTGGCGGTGGATGAACTGAAACTTGGCGACAACGACAATCTTGCAGCGATCGTCGCCGCGCTGGTCGATGCCGATCTGCTGCTGATCGCCTCCGACGTGGCTGCGCTGTACAGCGCAGATCCCCGCCGCGATCCTGCGGCCACGCCGATCACACGGGTCGAGGCGGTTTCCCCGGCGGTCATGGCGATGGCCGGGGGCAGTGGCAGCGCGGTGGGCACGGGCGGCATGCGCACCAAACTGGAGGCCGCGGAAAAGGCGGGGGCTGCGGGTATTTCGACGGTGTTGTTCGATGGCCGCGATGCGGCCACGGTGGCGGCATTGGCGCAGGGGCATCTGCACGGCACTCTGGTCTGTGCGCCGGGCAGTCGCATGCAGGCGCGCAAGTACTGGCTGCGCCATGCGCCGCCGGCCAGCGGCAAGATTCGCATCGACGATGGTGCAGTTCGTGCACTGGCAGGCGGCCGTGCGTCGCTGTTGCCGGGTGGCGTCGTTGCGGTCGAGGGTGAATTCCAGCGTGGTGATCTGGTGGAAATCATCGGCGCCGACGATCGTGCCGTGGCACGCGGACTGAGTCAGTACGCGGTGGCTGAGGTACGTCGCCTTGCCGGGCACCACAGTCGCGAGATCGAAACCCTGCTTGGCTACAGTCATGGTGCCGAGGTGGTGCATCGTGACGATCTGGCGAGCGTGCAGGATCAAGTCGCGTCGATGGCACCAGAAGCCAGTTGAGATGAATCGAGGCCAGCATGTCCCGGCTCGAATGCTGGCTGAAGAAGCGGTGTCGTTGGTAACGGCCAGCTGCACGCCAGCCGGTTGCAGCTCGCTTCGCCCTGCATCGAGGTTGTATTCGGCGACTGCCGCCCCAAGTTCTGCTTGGTCAAGTTTCCCGACGTTGACATGTCAGAGGACGATGACTCAGCTCAGAAAGTTTCGCCAACAAACCGTACCGCCATGGCGACGTGCCGTACTCAAGGTAGGCAGCAGCCTGCTTGCTGCAGATAGTGGCGGCCTCAGCACCCGCTATGCCTTGGGCCTCGCGCGGTTCATTGCGTCCTGTCATGCCTCCGGCCGCGAGATCGTGCTGGTGTCGTCTGGCGCCGTTGCCGCCGGGCGCATGTTGCTGCAGGACCATTCCCCGGAAGACACCAGCAACGCCGCGCGCCAGGCGATGGCGGCACTGGGACAGACGCAAACCGTGGCGTTGTGGCAGCGCCTGTTCGACCGTCCGCTGGCACAGGTCCTGCTCACTCACGACGACCTGCGCAATCGCCGCCGCTATCTGAATGCGCGCGCCACCTTGACCGAACTGCTCGCCTACAAGGTCATGCCGGTGGTGAACGAGAACGACACGGTCGCCGTGGACGAACTCACCCTCGGTGACAACGACAATCTGGCCGCCATCGTCGCGGCCTTGATCGATGCCGACATGTTGCTGATCGCCACCGATATCGACGGCCTGTACACAGCCGACCCGCGCAGCAACCCCGACGCGCAACCCATCGACGAAGTACACGAACTCACCACCGAGATCATGTCCATGGCCGGCGCGGCCGGCAGCAGCGTCGGTACCGGCGGCATGCGCACCAAGCTCGAAGCCGCTGAAAAGGCGGCGGCGGCTGGTATCCAGACCATCCTGTTCAACGGTCGGGATGGCGAAGTCGTGAATCTGTTGGCGCGTGATCTGTTGCACGGCACTTTGCTGCGCACCACGGCCACCCGCTTGCAGGCACGCAAATACTGGCTGCTGCATGTGCCGGCGGTACCTGGCTGCATCCATGTGGATGCGGGCGCGGCGCGGGCGATCAGCGATGATGGGGCATCCCTGCTGCCCAAGGGTGTGATTGACGCCGTGGGCGATTTCCAGCGCGGCGACATGGTCGAGATCGTCGGCAACAGCCTCACCGACATACCGTACGTCGTTGCGCGAGGCATCACCCAGTACGGCGCGGCCGAGATCAGCCAGATCGCAGGCAGACATACACGCGACATCAAGCAGAAGCTTGGCTACAGCTACGGCGAGAGTATCGTTCATCGCGACGACCTGGTCATCACTACCGATTTGGGAGTTTCCCCATGAAACCATCCGTGAGCGATTCCGCGCTTCTTTGCCAACAGGCGGCGGTGCAGATCGCCGCGCTTTCCACCGAGGCCAAGAATGCCTTGCTGCGCTCGATGGCCGATGCGCTGCAGGCACAGACGTCGAGCATCCTCATTGCCAACGCCGAGGACATGAAGGCCGCGCGCGGGAAGGGCATCGGTGAAGCCATGCTCGATCGTCTGGCGCTGGACGAGGAGCGGGTGAGCGGCATGGCCGATGCCTTGCGTCAGGTGGCGGCGCTGCCCGATCCGGTCGGCCAGGTGACCCGCAGCGAGCGCTCGGACAAGGGCTTCAGCATCGAACGCGTGCGCGTGCCGCTGGGCGTGATCGCGATGATTTACGAAGCGCGGCCCAACGTCACTGCCGACGCGGCTGCGCTGTGTCTCAAGGCCGGCAACGGGGTGATTCTGCGCGGTGGTTCGGAGGCATTGCGTTCCAACCAGGCGATCGCCGCCTGCCTGCGCGGTGCGCTGCGCGAGGCCGGTCTGTCCGAGCATGCACTGACGCTGCTGGACGATCTCAGTCGCGAGGCCATGCTTGAGCTGATGCAGTTGTCCGATATCGTCGACCTGATCATTCCGCGCGGCGGAGAGGGGCTGATCCGTTTCGTCACCGAGAACGCGCGTGTGCCGGTGATCAAGCACTACAAGGGTGTATGCCATTTGTATGTCGATAGCCATGCCGATCTCGACAAGGCGCTCGATATCCTGATCGACGGCAAGGTCTCGCGCCCCTCGGCCTGCAACTCGCTGGAAACGCTGCTGGTACATGCCGACGTGGCGGCCAGCTTCCTGCCGCGTGCAGCCAGGGCGCTGCGTGAGCGCGGCGTGGAACTGGTCGGTGACTCCCGTGCGTGCGAGCTGTGCGAGGGCATGTCGCTGGCCAGCGACGAGGATTTCGCCACCGAGTTCCTCAGCCTGAAGCTTTCGGTGAGCGTGGTCGATGACCTCGAAGCGGCGATTGCGCACATCCGCCGCTATGGTTCCGACCACACCGAAGTGATTGCCACCGAAGACCCGACGGTGGCCAACCGCTTCGTGCACGCGCTGCGCTCGGCCGTGGTGATGGTCAACACTTCCTCGCGCTTCAGCGACGGCGGTGAGCTGGGCCTGGGTGCCGAGATCGGCATCTCCACCACACGCCTGCATTCCTACGGGCCGATGGGTGCCGAAGCGCTCACCATCGAACGCTTCGTGCTGCGTGGTGACGGGCAGGTAAGGCACGCCGAGAGCCGCGTGTGAATTGGTCCGACTGAATTGCCTCGATTTTCGCTGTCGTGCGCGGCCGTCGTCGATGCTTCAGGGCGGGGCATGGCCAGGAACGGACAGACTTGGCTCGCAAGTCGGCTGTCTCGTTGTGAGCGGGGTTCAGTGTCGTCGCATGGTGTCAATCAGGCGGCGCTGCTCGGAACGCACCATGACCTTGCCGGCGCAAGTGTGCCTCGCCCTTTGCTTGCTGCAGAGCTAAGGGGTGCTTGCTGGGCGATGCCACTTTCTGGCTACAATTTCGCACTTGCCCTGGATGACCAGCAGCCATGATCGCGGAAGCTTCCTTCGGGTCAATATTTGCAGCCCTGGCCGCGGAGCAAGCCGACAAGGCCGTGCGCTCGTTGGCAATGCGAAGAAACAGGCACGTCGCCGTACACGCCGCTCGCAAGGCGGTTCGAAGGCTGCGCAGCATCCTGTGCCTGTGCCAGGAGGCTCTCGGCCCGGACGTCGCGGGCATCGATCGCCAGTGCAAACGCCTCGCCACGAGTCTGTCGGATTTGCGTGATGCCCATGTCGTGGCGACTACGGCCCGTGGGCTCGCAAAGGAGCATGACGATGCAATTTGGCGCACAGCGGCGGCTCAACTCGAAGATCGTCGCGATAGATTGCTCGAGGAGCTGCTGGTCATGGACCCGGACTTCAGGAAACGGCGCTCGCGACTCGGCGCGCTGGCGACTGCCATCACCACTCTCCCATGGGACCATCTCAGCGCGAATCATTTGCGTGAGGGAATCAAGCGCAGCCGCCATGAGGTCGCCAAGGCGCAACATCGCAGCGAGCGGGTTCCGGGCCTCGCCAATCGTCACCGATGGAGACGGCGTCTGCGTCGCCTGCGCATGCAACTGCAGGCGATCCAGGACGCGAGAGGGGCTGCGCCGATACTGGAAAAACTTCACGCCGGCAAGAGCCATGCTTCCATTAGTGCCTTGAGCAAGCAAGCGAACGAATTGGGGCGACTTCAGGATCTGCATTTGCTGAGATCCAGCCTGAAAGTGCTGGACAAGTCATTGCCGCTGGCACTGTTGCGTCGCCGCGTCCGAACCGAGATGAATCGCGTATCAGTCTGATGCAGGCACCCTCACGCAGGGACTGCTGCCGCGCCTGGTTCGATGAACATTTCGGAAGATGAATCCGCCTGGTCGCCGATGATGCCGTGTCCCATGAGGTGCTCGAACAGGGCGTGGACGCGGCCAGTTCACCCCGATAGTCCAGTTTCGTTGTGACCTTGCCGCTGACGGGAGCGGCTGCCGACTCCGTGACTTGCCGCAGGAAGTAAACGCCGTCGTACCCGGCGTCTGGCGGAATCAGGGACTCGTGGCGGAACGCGCCCAGCGGGTTGACGACGTTTCGGGCTCAAGCCCGGCCCGATATTCCGGTAGGGGACATCACGTCAATTTTAAGCAAAACATGTGCCTGCATTTCGTGGAATTCGGATGTCATTGCGGATCCTTGAAGCCCGTCACATTATTTTTTTCGGTGGCGCTCCTAAGATGCGCTTTACCTCCCATCACCAGCATCGAATGCGGTGGAATGAATGATCGAGCTGGAAATTCAGGTGCTCTCGGAGAAGCGGGAAGGCCTGCTCATCGACATCGGGCGTTGCGCTACGTCGAACGGGTTTACCTTGCAGCGTCAACGTGTGACACAGGACGTCAATGGCGCGCTGCTGAGCATGGTGGTGCGTGGCTCGATGCGGAAGCAACGGGCGCTCGAGTCCGCGCTGGAAACGCACGAACGCGTTATCAGTTATGAGCTTTCCGAGTTCGTGGAGGGCGAGGTAAAACCCCACTTCGGCGCGGCGCGCACGTTTGCCCGGCCGCCGGTGGCGGCGGCTCCCGTTCCGGTGAGTCCACCCGTTCCGGCTTCCGCGCCAGCAGCTGTCGTGAAAGTTGCAGTGGCCACTGCCGTGGCGTTCCCGGATTTTGCTTCCACCGCGCCGGTGCGCACCGGCGCGGTGGAAGTCCCTGCTGCTGCCGCAGTGGTCGTCGAGGTGGCTGCTGCCCAGACGCTTGCTGCGACCGTCGGACAGGTGGGGGCGAAGGAGCCCGACTTCGAATTCATTTTGCCGGAGCCTTCCAGGCGCGTTGCAGCCGCGCCTGTGCCCGAGGCCGCTTTCGTTGATCTGGTTCCGCTGGATCCGGACATTGATGCCGTCGACAAGGCGTTGCGTTCACTGGAGCTGGACTTCCCGCAGATCGTGCCGAGACTGCTGACGCTGGATCGCGCGGTGGCGCCGGGCGCACGTGAATCGTCACTGTCCCTGGCGGGCCAGCGCACGGGCGCGTGGGTGTTCGAGCGCAGCTATGCCGCCGCTGCTTCCGGCACTCTGCACGAGGCGATCGAGAGCATTGGCGTGCCTGCGCTGCGTGAGCTGGTCGAGGTGGAACAGAAGGGCGATCAATTGCATATCCACAACAGCCCGCTGTGCGCCGAGCATGATCACTCCGGCTGCGGCTTTTTCAGCGGCTATCTGGAAGGCGTGCTTGGGCCGGCCGTCGGGTCCGACCATCTGTCGATATTTCCGGTCTGCTGCCGCAGCTTTGGCGCGGACGCCTGCGTGCTTGCCATCTCCGGCTGAGTTCGTGACCTCAAGGCAGACGCCTGCTCGTTACCGGCGCCACCCGTCGCTCAGCGGGCGCGATGCCATGCCTGCACGGCCTGGGCAAAGGCGAGGCAGTCGCCAAACCGGTTGTATAGCGGCGCCGGTGAGATGCGGATCACGTCGGGTTCGCGCCAGTCGCCGATGATGCCGTGTTCCATCAGGTACTCGAACAGGGCGCGGCCCTGCGCGCGACCGCCGGTCACGCGAATCGACAGCTGGGCGCCACGGCGCGCGGTGTCTGCCGGAGTGACGATTTGCAGGATGTCGGCCAGTTCGGTGTTCACCAGGTATTCGAGATAACCGGTGAGCTGCACTGATTTCGCGCGCAGGCGCGGCATCCGCGCGCGCCGGAAGATTTCCAGCGATACACGCAGTGGCGCCAGTGCCAGGATCGGCGGATTGGACAACTGCCAGCCGTCGGCGCCCGGTGTGGGCAAGAACTGCGGGCCCATCTGGAAGCGCGTGGACTTGTCATGCCCCCACCAGCCGGCGAAGCGTGGCAGCGTGTTGCTGGCGTGGCGTTCATGCACGAACGCGCCGCCGACCGCGCCGGGGCCGCTGTTGAGGTATTTGTAGCTGCACCAGATCGCGAAATCGGCACTGCTGTCGTGCAACTGCAGCGGCAGGTTGCCAACTGCATGGGCGAGGTCGAAGCCAACCATGCAACCGTGCCGGTGACCGAGTTCGGTAATGGCCTGGAGATCGAAGAACTGACCGTTGCGGTATTGCACGCCGGGCAGCATCACCAGGGCGATGCGCGAGCCGTGTTCAGCCAGCACTCGTTCGATCGCGGCTGTCGAGATCAGGCCGTTGGGTTCGTCTGCCTCCAGCTCGATCAGGGCACTGGCCGGGTCGAAACCATGAAAGCGGATCTGCGACTCCACCGCATAGCGATCGGTGGGAAATGCGCCCGCCTCGATCAGGATCGCCGGACGCTCGGCGGTGGGGCGGTAGAAGCTCACCATCATCAGGTGCAGGTTCACCCCCAGCGTGTTCATCGCCACCACTTCGGACGGTTGCGCGCCGACGATGCTGGCGAGGTCATCGCGTACGAACTCGTGGTAATCCATCCACGGCAGGCGGCCTTTGAAGTGGCCCTCCACGCCCAGTTCACCCCAGTAATCGAGTTCGGCGTTGACTGATTCACGCACCGCACGCGGTTGCAGGCCCAGCGAGTTGCCGCAGAAGTACACGCTGTCGCGACCCTCATGCGGCGGAATCAGAAACTCGTCGCGGAACGCGCGCAGCGGATCGGCGGCGTCCTGGGCCTTGGCCCAGTCGGCGGTAGCCTGGTAATCGGGCATGGTGTTTTCCTGGAGCATCATCTGAACGACATGCGTGTGTGTTGGCTGTAGGAGCGCACCCTGTGCGCGAATGCTCTTCGTCCGGAGTATGCAAAGGGTATTCGCGCACAGGGTGCGCTCCTGCAGGTTATTTCAATTGTGCGGCGAGGGCAGCGCAACCCTTGTCGAAGTCGGCTTTCCAGGTGGCGCCGGCGAGGCTCTGGCTGGGGCGAACGCAACGCAGCTGAATCGCGTGGCCGTTCTTGAACCAGTAGTGCTCGACATAGCTGAAATCGGTGCCGATCTCCTGCGCCGTGTAAACGTTGCGGTTCGGGGTCGGCGGCGCAGGGGTCACCTTGTAGCCGGGCAGGGCCATTGCCTTGGCGTCCGCTTCGGCCATGAATTGCTGGAAGCTGCTGATGTCCTGCACCTGCTTCACCGTCACTGTGATGCGGGCGAGGCTGCTCTTGCCGGTGGGCGAGGGGTCCGGCACCTGGAACACCTGGGCTTCCGGGTCACCCTCGGTTTGCATGATGGTCAGCCAGCTGTCCGGGGTATGGAAGGTGACGCTGCCGTCGGCCATGCTGACCTCGCCGGCACGGGCGGTGCCGCCCAGCAGCAGGGTCGTGGCCAGGATCATCGCCATCAGTGTGGTGTTGCGCAGGAGGCTCATGCTGATTCCTTGGAGATGGTGTCGGGGACGAAGCGGTGTCGTGGCAGGCCCAGCCATTCGAGCGCGGTGCCGTGAAACAGCCTTGCGCGTTCGATTTCGCTCAGGCCCAGTGCCTCGATGCCGCTGCCGGGCTCTTGCTCGCCCAGCGGGAAAGGATAGTCGGTGCCGAGCATGACTTGGCTGGTGCCCGTCACATCCAGCAAATACCGCAGCGCCTGATCGTCATGCACGCAGGAGTCGAAATAGAACCGCTTGAGATACTCGCGCGGGTTGCGCGGATTGTCCGTGGCGACCAGGTCCGGACGCATCTTGAAGCCGTGTTCGATGCGGCCGATGGTGGCCGGGAAACTGCCGCCGCCGTGGGCCAGCATCACGCGCAGCTTCGGCAGCCGTTCCAGCACGCCGCCGAAGGCCAGACAACAGGCGGCGCGTGCCTGCTCGGCTGGCATGCCGACCAGCCACGGCATCCAGTACTTCGGCATGCTGGTTGCGCCCATCATGTCCCACGGATGCACCAGCACGGCCGCACCGAGGTCGGCGGCCGCCTCGAAGAACGGGAACAGTTCGGGTGCATCGAGATTCCAGTCGCCGCAATGCGAACCGATTTGCACACCCTGCAGGCCCAGCTCGTCGATGCAGCGTTCCAGCTCGCGCACCGTCAGCTCCGGCGCCTGCAGCGGCACCGTACCGATGCCGGCGTAGTGGCGCGGGTAGTCGCGGCACAGCTCGGCCATGTGGTTGTTGAGGTGGCGATGCAGCTCCAGCGCCTGATGGCCCGGCGCCCAGTAGGAGAACAGCACGGGCACGGTGGAAATCACCTGCACATCGACGCCGAAGCGCGCGTAGTCGTCGATGCGCATCTGTGGGTCGAACGCCGAATCCCACACTTCGCGGAAGAATTTGCTGTCCTTGTAGATCCGATGCCGGCCGTCGGTGTGCGTCATCACCGGAAAGCGGTCGTCGCCGAACTTGGCCGCCAGATTCGGCCAGTCGCGGGGCAGGATGTGTGCATGGGAATCGATCTTCAGCATTTTCCGAGTGTAAAACCTCACGGACGCCCCGTCGCGTTGCAATTGCACACGGGTGATCGGTACGAGGTTGGTTTCAATGCGCAGCGAGCGCAGGAACCCGCTGTGCCCGCTCCATGACGTGGACGAGAGTGTTCACGTTGTCGACCAGACGGTCGCTGATGCGTTCGAGCAGTTCAGCCGCGGGGCGCTGGTCGGGCTGATCGAGATGCTGTAGCAGACCACGTTGCAGGCTGCGCAGGTCGGGCAGGGAGTGGGGCACGCGTTTTCCGCGCAGCGTGTCGGCGATGGTTTGCACCCTGCTTGCGAGTGCCTCGATGAATGCGCTGATCTCGTCTTGCGCAGACAGCGTGGCCAGGTCATCGAGTAGCGCCTCCAGGGTCATCGCGCTGCGGGCGAGTCGATTGCCGTTGGCGAACAGCGCGTGGGCCATGGTCAGCAGTTCTGCGGGTGTGCCTGGTTCGCCGCGCATGCGCTCGATCGAGGCTTGTGCATTGATGCGTGCGGTGCGCGCGGCCGCACGTGCATCGTGTTGGCTGCGTCGTTGATCCGGCCGTGTCAGCGACTTCAGGTAACCGGCATAGGCTTCCAGCATGACCGCCAGCGCGGCATGTGCGCGGCCGCGCTCCCATGTGGGCCAGACGACATAGGCCAGCAGTGCCATGCCACAACCAAACGCGGTATTGATGACGCGATCAAGCACGGCGGTACTGGAGTTGAAGCCTTCAAACGAGAGCAGGATCACCACGGTGCCGGTGAGCGCGGCGACTGCAAAACCATAGTGCGCGGTGGCCAGGTAACGGAACGCCATGCACAGCACCGCCATCAACAGCAGGTGCGCCCAGGGATCGTGCGGGGTGATGTGCAGCAGTACGGTGGTGATGACGAGGCCAAGCACGGTGCCGAGCACGCGCAGCAGGCCGAAGTTGAAGGTGGCGGCAAAATCGGGTCGAAGCACGATCGCTGCGGTCATCGGCAGCCAGTAGCCATGCGGTAACTGCAACAGCCGTGACAGCCACAGTGTCGCACTGAGGCAAACGGCCATGCGTACGGCATGTCGAAACGCGACCGAATGCGGGGTAAGAGTGGCGCGCAGCGTGGCCCACGCCGAGTTGCTGCGCAGCGAATCGGGCAGGCGGGTTTCGGCGGCACTGGCGCGCAGTTCGCCGCGGCTTCCCGCCCAGTCGGCGTTGCGTACCGCAGCGGCAAGCTGTCCTGCCAGAGCGTGGACATGCGCCGGCAGTCCGCCGTGGTTGCGATGCCCGTCGAACAGCCCCTGTTCGGACGTGCGCAGCGTCTGCAGGGCTTGCTGAGCCAGTTCGGGCGAGTCGCCCTGGATCAAGGCGTCGGCAATCGCCGCAAGTACGCGGGAAGTTTCGTGGCGGAACCTGTGATGGGTGGAAGAATCGTCGACAAGCTCGTCCATCGCGATCAGTTCAAGCCGGATCCGCTCGGCCAGCTCGAGCAAGACGCCGAACGCTTCCATGGCGCGACCGTGGGCACGGTGGCGCCCCAGCAAGGTGTATTGCAGTGCGGTCATGGCCTCGGTCAGCGCGGGCACTGCTGCATCGTCGCGCGTCTGCGGTATAGCCATGGCAGACAAGCCGCGATAGACCCTGGCCAGTGCCTGACGCTCGGGCCAGTAGCGTTGCAGTGGCCATCCCGCCAGCGAAAACGCGGTGAGCAGCAGGCCACCGGCAAAGATCAGGGCGGCGTTTCCGACTGCGGCGGTGGGCGAGGTTGGGGTGGACGCGGTAACGACCAGCAGGATCATGCTGGTCATGCCCACTCGCGCCGTGTCGACGCCGAACACCACCAGCAGCCCGCCGAAAAAACCGCATGCGGCGGTGGCGATAAGGATCGGCAGCAGTTCGCCGCCGATCAGGAAGCCGACCAGCGACGCCAGTCCTGCCACCAGCGATGCCAGCAGCAACTGCCGCATGCGCTGCCGGTAAGGTCCGGGCTGGTCGGAAAACATGGTGTTCAACGCACCCGCTGCCACGCCAAGCCCGATCTGTTCATGCCCGGTGGCGATGCCGATGCCCAGTGGCAGGATCACGGCGGCGGCATTGCGAAACACCACCTGCAACGGCACGTCTGGCCGCTTGATCGCGGTCAGGCTTTCCATCGCGTGGGTGCGCAGCGAATAGCCGGTGGAGGGCATGGTGTCGGAAGTCAGTGGGGAGGAGTGAGAAACGAGTATCGCAAAAGCTGCTCGTTTCTCACTGCCCTGAACTCTGAACTCATGCGCTGGCTCACGCTCGGCCGGCGAACTCACCGGTGAGGGTGTTGACCCACACTTTCTCATCGTTGCTGATGTACTCGGGCACCTGTATCTCGATGCCGGTGCCGAGCCTGGCCGGTTTGTTGCGCTTGGTAGCGCTGGAGCCCTTCATTTCAGGTGCGGTGTCGACCACGGTCAGGATCACGCTGCTCGGCACCTGCAGGCCGACCGGTGCCTCGTCGATCACCTGCACGTAGTAGCCCTCGGTGCCTTCCACGATGTAGCCGGCGTTGTCGCCGACCAGCTCGGGCGAGAGCAGGTATTGGGTGTAATCCTCGGCATCCATGAAGACGAACGCACCGTCATCCATGTACGAGAAGTTGGCTGCACGGCGGATCAGATCCATTTCGCGAAGCTCGTCGTCAGCACGCAGGCTGAGGTCGAACTTGCGCCCGCCGGGAATCGAGTAGAGGGTGAAGCGGAAGGTGACGTTGCCACCTCGCGCGCTGGGCGAGCTGCGTTCGATGTCGCGCACCTGGTAGACGGTGCCATCGTGTTCGACCACGTTGCCTTTCTTGACATCGGAAGCTTTCATAGGGCCAGAAGTGAGTTGAGAGAAGTGATGATTGAGAGAGAGGCGGTGTAATCGGAGTGAGGCGAGCTTTTATTCGCTTCGCACTCCTCTTCACTCACTCCCGGTTACTTGGGCTGCAGCCGCACGCCGCCATCGAGGCGGATGGTTTCGCCATTGATATAGCGGTTGCCGAGGATGAAGGCGACGGTGCTGGCGTATTCACCCGGTTGGCCCAGCCGCGAGGGGAACGGGATCGAGGCGCTCAACGACTGCTGCACGGCTTCGGGCATGCCGTCGACCATCGGGGTCCAGAAGATGCCCGGCGCAATGGTGGCCACGCGGATGCCGAAACGGGCCAGCTCACGCGCCATCGGCAGGGTCATGCCGACCACGCCGCCCTTGGATGCGGAATACGCCGCCTGGCCGATCTGCCCTTCGTAGGCGGCAACGCTGGCGGTGTTGATGATCACGCCACGTTCGCCGTCTTCGCCCGCCTCATTGTTCTGCATGAGGGCGGCGCCGGCCTTGGCCACGTTGAAACTGCCCACCAGATTCACCATGACCGTGGTGGAAAAAGTGGCCAGTGGCATGGCGCCCTCCTTGCCCAGTACACGGCCGGCGCCGAGGATACCGGCGCAGTTGATCACCACGTTCAAGCCACCCATCGCGTGGTGTGCGGCAGCGACGTTGGTGGCGACGCCATCTTCCGAGGTCACGTCGGTGCGGAAGAAGCGAGCGGCGTCACCCAGCTCCTTTGCTGCGGCGTGGCCCTTTTCCTCGTTGACGTCGAACAACGACACCTTGCCGCCATTCGCGACGAAGTGCTGCGCGACGGCGTGACCGAGACCGGAGGCGCCGCCGGTGATGATCGCCTTGACCTGGTTGAGCTGCATCGTGATGTGCCTGCCAAAAGGAGGAATGGTAGCCCAGCGGCAGGGCGCTGGCGAAGTGGCTGCAAGGTGAATGGGAATCCGTTCGCAGAATCGCCGTTCACGCCGCATTCGACCGCCTGCCGTGATGGTGCAGTCAGGAGCGGAAAGCGATAATGCGGCCTTGCCGGGTGAGCGGGTTTCGCCGGACAGCAGCGAGGGTTTTTGCCATCACAAACGAGGGGTGAGTTTGCATATGAAGAAGTCATGGGGTGCATGGTTGATCGGTGGTGCTCTGCTGCTGTCATCTGGCGCAGCCGTTGTGGCCCAGCCTGTAGGGCAGGGTTACCAGGGCCCGTATCAAGGCCAGGACGATCATGGGGACGGTCACGATGATCGCCGCGATAACCACCGCGATAACCACCGCGATAACCGCCGGGATGATCGCCGCGACGACAGGCGCGACGACCATCACGACAATGATCGGGGCCATGGGAATGGTCGCGGTCACGCCTACGCCTATGGCCATGATCGCGACCGTGATCGTGATCGCCACAGCATGTATGACCGCGGTCGCGACGAAGGCTGGTATCGCCGGGGCGGCTATGTGCCGGTCGAGTACCGTGGTGGGCCCTACGTTGTCGATGACTGGCGTGGCGCGCACCTGGGCCGGCCGCGGCGTGGCTATCACTGGGTACGCGGCGACAATGGCGACTTCCTTTTGGTCGCGATCAGCACCGGCATCATCGCGGATCTGATCCTGCATCATTGAGCTATTGCGGCGTTTCCGTTCGCATGCGCAGTGACGGACAGGCAGCAGCCTGCCTGCTCGACAAGCTTGCTTTTGCAGTCCGGGTGGGTTGTGGCGGGCGCCCACGCAGGCATCGTCGCGATGAGTGATCCGGTGCACGGGTACGTGGCTTTTCGTGAAGCGCATTCACTGAAATATTCACGTGCTCTTGTAACCCGCGCGGTGATGCTGTCGGAGAGTAGGGATGTTTCGGTGTTCGGTGCCCCGGCTCGGGTGCCAGGCAGTTGGTCCACGCCGGAATGACTCAAGCCATGTTGCGGTGATTTTCAGATGGTTTCGCTATACCAGACGGAGTGTTCTCATGAAGAAGCAATGGGCAACATCGCTGCTGTTCAGCGCCATATTGATGTCCTTTTCGGCGGTGGTGGCAGCTCAGCCGCAGGATCACCGTCAACAGGACCAACGAGATCAGCGCGGTCATCAGGATCAGCATGGCCGTCAGGACCGCAACGATCACCAGAGGCATCGTGGTATGTCCGATCGCGGCCGTAGCGAAGGCTGGTACAAGAAAGGCGGTCGCATGCCATCTGAATACCGTGGCCGTACTTATGTGGTGAGTGATTGGCGCAGCGACCATCTGCGCGCACCGCCGCGCGGATATCACTGGGTGCGCAGCGACAACGGCGATTTCCTGTTGGTGGCCATCACCAGTGGCATCATCGCGGACCTGCTGCTGCATCATTGATGCGATAGCAGTGAGCGTCGATGAAAAAAGCCCCGCCGTAACTGCCGGGGCTTTTTTCCTGCAGCGCCCATGCTAGGGAGTGATGGATGCCACGGCAGCGCCATCGAGCAGATCCTGCAGCCTGCAGGAGCTCAGCAGTTGGGGAAATGGAATGGGCGGCGACGGTGAGGCTGCAGCCGGTTGCAATGACTTTTGCCACACGCCCACGTCCCACCATCGGCCCAGCTTGTAACCGCATTGCTGCCAGACACCAGCGGGGCTGAATCCCATGCTCTCGTGCAGGGCCACACTGACCTCGCCGGGCAGGGTGATCACTCCTACCGCCTGGTTGATACCCTGCAGACGCATCACTTCGAGCAGGCAGCCGTACAGCCGCCGCGCGATGCCGCGGCGTTGTGCATCGGCGTGCACGTAGATCGAGGTTTCGGCGATCCAGTCGTAGGCGGCGCGCTCGCGGAAGCGCCCGGCGTAGGCATAGGCCAGCACCGCACCACCTTCCTCCCAGACCAGCCACGGATAGTGTTGCAACCGGCTGCGGATGCGCTCGCGCATGGCCTCGACTGCCGGCACTACCGTCTCGAATGTCGCCGTGCCGCCGGTCACCGAGGGGACGTAGATGGCGTGGATGGCTTCGGCATCTTCAATGGTTGCGATGCGGATCATGGGCGGCCTTCCTTCAGCATTTTTCATATTTCCAGTTTCGATGTTTGCCTTCGGCCAGCCACGCCAGCGTGCTGTCAATCCGTTTCTGGCGAGTGGCGTCGGTCTTTGCCTCGCTGGTCCAGTCGATGCATTCGCGTTGGGCAGCGCGGCTGAAGACGGCATGGGTCTTGCGGCCATCTGCACGCTTTTTCTGCGCGAGCAGGGCGGCCAGATCACCCGGAATCGCCGGTGCCGGTTCCGCCGCAGGCTTGCGATGCGCAAGCTTCACGCAGGCATCGTTCAGTGCCATCGCCTTTCTGATGTACGCGGTGAGCTGCTGCTTCGACGGCAGGTCCTGCACCGAAGGCGGCTTGCCGAACTGGCCCATGCCATCGTCGATGGCATCAGTGACAACCTTCGTGGACGGCCACAAGCCAAAGCCCGCATGCTGCTTGAATACCGCCATCATGCACATCGGCGCACCGCGATAACTGGAGAACGGCATGCGCCATTTCAGGCCTTCTTCCCGCTCGGGGCAGGTGGCATGCAACCGTTCGTGAAGGCAGGTGAGGATCGGTTGCGCAAACGCGGCGGAAGCGGCGATGTAGGCATCAACAGCGGGTTCGCGTGCGGCCATGGGGCTGCCCTCACAGATCGCGGAGGTAGAAACGGTCGCAGCCGTGATGGCCGGTGCCGCCCATCGAGCTGCACAGCGTGTGGAAGCCGCTGCGAACGTACAGCGCCTGTGCGGCGTCCATGCCGGTCAGCGTTTCCAGGTAACAACGCTTGAAGCCATGTTGTCGTGCTGCATCCAGACAACGCTTCATCATGGCGCTGCCTGCACCCATGCCGCGTGCCTCGGGCAGGAAATACATCTTGCGCAGTTCGCACACGTCAGGCTCGCCGTGCGCCAGTGGCGCGACGCCGGCACCACCGATAACGACACCTTGCCGCTCAACCACGAAGTAGCTGCAGCATGGCTGGGCATAGGCATCGAACATGCTGTCCACTTCCGGGTCGTGGATGGCGAAACCGGGGCCGTCCGCCCCGAATTCAGGCATCACCCGACGGATGATGGCGGCCATCGCCACGTCATCGCGTGCCTCGATGGGGCGGATCAGGAACGTCTCGGTCATGGGCTGGCTTCGGGCTTGTGGTTGAGGAGGTGGTGATCAGGCCACGGCGGTGTGGGCGCGGGTGACGCGGCTGGCGGTTTCCTTGTGCAACTGTCCCGCCAGCCAGGCGCCGGTGGCAACCAGTAGATCGAGGTCGACGCCGGTCTGCATGCCCATGCCATGCAGCATGTAGACCACATCCTCGCTGGCGACGTTGCCGGTGGCTCCCTTGGCATACGGGCAGCCGCCGGTGCCGGAGACGGCGCTGTCGACCACGCGCACGCCTTCTTCCAGGCAGGCCAGGATGTTGGCCAGTGCCTGGCCATAGGTGTCGTGGAAATGCACGGCCAGCGCATCCATGGGCACCGCGTCAGCCACGGCGCGCAGCATCGCGCGAGCCTTGCCTGGCGTGCCGACGCCGATCGTGTCGCCCAGCGAAATCTCGTAGCAACCGATCTCGTGCAGGCGCTTGGCCACGCGGACAACGTCGCTGATTGGCACTTCGCCCTGGTAGGGGCAGCCGAGTACCGTGGACACGTAACCACGCACTTTTACGCCATCAGCCAGCGCCTGCTCCATCACCGGCAGGAACCGTTCGATCGACTCGTCGATCGAGGCATTGATGTTCCTCTGGTTGAACGCCTCGGATGCGGCGGTAAACATCGCGATCTCGGTGGCGCCGACCTCGCGCGCCCGGAGATAGCCCTGCATGTTGGGCACCAGCACCGGGTAGCTCACGCCGGGAACCTTGCGGATGCCCTGGAACACTTCCGCGGCGTCGGCCAGTTGCGGCACCCATTTCGGGCTGACGAAGCTGGTGGCCTCGATGGTGCGCAGGCCGGTGGAGGAAAGTCGATCGATCAGCGCGATCTTCACCTCGGCCGGCAGCAGGGTTTTCTCGTTCTGCAGGCCGTCGCGTGCGCCGACTTCGACGATGCGGACATGGTTGGATGGGTTCATCAGATGCTCCTGTATTGGGCCTGTAGGAGCGCACCCTGTGCGCGATGCTCTTCATGGAAGCAAAAGCATCGCGCACAGGGTGCGCTCCTACCAATGCGGTGGCGCCATTCAATCGGCGAAGCGCACCAGCACGGCGTCCGCTTCGACGAAATCGCCCTGGCTGGCGTTCACGCTTTCGATGGTGCCGTCGCGCGGCGCCTTCAAGGCCAGCTCCATCTTCATCGCCTCCATCACCAGCAGTTCCTGGCCCTGTTCGACCACATCGCCGGCCTTGGACTTGACCAGCACGATGCGGCCGGGCATCGGCGCGATGACTTGGTTTCCACCGGCGGTATCCGTGGTCTCCCATGCGAAGGCGCTGGCACGGGCAAAGCTGTAGCGCTGCCCGTTGGTGTCGTGCAGCAGTACGTGGCTGGCATCGGTGCGCAGCGGATAGCGGCGTGCTTCGCCGTCGAAGCGCGCGCTGAGGTTGCCGCCGTGCAGACGCGCACCGCGGATCTCGCTGCCGGCTTCGCCATGAACCAGACGATAGTCGCCGGCGTGTCCGTGCGCTTCGATCTCGAAGCGCTGCTCGCGCGAGGTCAGCGCCACGATGCGCTTGCCGGCATGGCCGATGCGCCAGGCGTCGGCGCTCGCCCATGGCGAGTGCGGATCGGCGGAAGCGCTGCTCACGTTCGCCTCGTCATGCAGCAGGGTCGCCGTGGTGGCAGCGAACAGCAATTGATCCGTGGGCAGCACATCACCGACCAGGAATTCTTCCAGGTGGCGATCCAGATAGCCGGTATCGATGTGTCCCTCGACCACCGCCGGATGGCGGGCCAGGCGCTCGAGAAAACCGATGTTCGATTTCGGTCCGATGATCTCGCAAGCCGCCAGCGCCTCGCGCAGCCTTTGCAAGGCTTGCGCTCGGTTGCTGTCGTGCACGATCAGCTTGGCGATCATCGGGTCGTAGAAGATCGTTACCGTATCGCCCTCGATCACGCCAGCATCAAGCCGGACATGGGCGGAAGGCGCGGGCAGGCGCAGGGTCTGCAGCTTGCCCGAGCCGGGCAGGAAGTTCTGGTCGGGATCTTCGGCGTACAGGCGCACCTCGATCGCGTGGCCGTGTGCCTGTACCTGTTCCTGGCGCAGGGGCAGCGGCTGGCCGGCGGCGATGCGCAGCTGCCATTCGACCAGATCCAGGCCCAGGGTCAGTTCGGTGACAGGGTGCTCGACCTGCAGTCGCGTATTCATTTCCATGAAAAAGAATTCGCCATCCTGCGCCACGATGAATTCCACCGTGCCGGCGCCGACGTAGTCGACCGCCCTGGCGGCTGCCACCGCGGCGGCGCCCATCGCGGCGCGTCGCGCCTCGTCCAGGAACGGCGAGGGCGTTTCCTCGAGCACTTTCTGGTAGCGACGCTGCGCCGAGCATTCGCGCTCGTTGAGATGGATCACGTCGCCATGGGTGTCGCCGAATACCTGGAATTCGATGTGCCGGGGATGCTCGACGTAGCGCTCCAGGATCACCCGCGTATCGCCGAAGGAACTGGCGGCCTCGCGCTGCGCTGAAGCCAGTGCGTCGGTGAATTCGTTCGCGCTGCGCACGATGCGCATGCCCTTGCCGCCGCCGCCAGCGGTCGCCTTGATCATCAGCGGGAAGCCGGTGATATTCGCCTGCTCAGCGAGAAAGTCGGTGTCCTGGTTTTCGCCGTGGTAGCCCGGCACCAGCGGCACCGCGTGCTTTTCCATCAAGGCCTTGGCCGCCGCCTTGGAACCCATCGCGTCGATGCTTTGCGGCCTCGGCCCGATGAAGGCGATGCCTGCGTCGGTGCAAGCGCGCGCAAAGCCGGTGTTCTCGGACAGAAAGCCGTAACCGGGATGGATTGCCTGGGCTCCGGCCTTTTTCGCCACATCGAGAATCACCTCGCCGCGCAGGTAGGAGTCGGCCGGGCGTGGCCCGCCGATCGGCCACGCCTCGTCGGCCAGGCGCACGTGTTGCGCGTCGCGATCGGCGTCGGAATACACCGCGATGGTGTGGATGCCGAGGCGACGGCAGGTGCGAATCACGCGGCAGGCGATCTCGCCGCGGTTGGCGATCAGTACGCGTTCGAACATGCAGGATCCTTGAAACAGTCGTGTTGGCGCGCAGCCTGCAAAACTAGCAGATCGGCGCGTTTGAAGCAGGGAACAGGAGGCGCTTGCACATCATTCGCTGCCGTGTCCGACCCACGACGGCGCGCGCTTGTCGAGAAACGCGCTCAGGCCGTGCTGACCCTCCTCGGAGACCCGCAGGCGGGCGATCAGTGCGGCGTTGGCAACATCGATGCGCTCGGCCTGCGCCGGTTCGGTGCCGCCGATGCGCAGCGCCAGTTGCTTCGCTTCACGCTGGGCCAGCGGACCGGCCTTGGCCAGCAGGTACAGCTGGCGCTCGATCGCTTCATCCAGTTCGTCGTGCGGCACCACCGTGTGTAGCAGGCCGATGCGCGCCGCGGTGGCCGCATCGAACACTTCGCCGGTGATGAACAGGCGACGCGCTTCGCGCAGGCCGATCGCCGCCATCACGTAGGGAGATATCACGGCGGGCACCAGGCCCAGCTTCACTTCCGACAGCGCGAACTTGGCGCCGTCCACGCCGATCGCGATGTCGCAGCAGGCAATCAGGCCCACGCCGCCGCCATAGGCCGCGCCGTTGACGCGAGCGACGGTCGGCTTGGACAGGAACTGCAGGGTGCGCATCAGCCGCGCCAGGCGCAGCGAGTCCTCTCGGTTCTCCTGTTCGCTGGCGCCGGCCATGCCGCGCATCCAGTTCAGGTCGGCACCGGCAGAAAAGCAGCTGCCGTTGCCGGTCAGCACCACGGCGCGCACGGCGGGATCGGCATCAGCCTGCTCCAGCGCCGTGGTCAGCGCGGCGATTAAGCTGTCATCGAATGCGTTATGGATCTTGGGGCGATTGAGGCTGAGCCAGGCGATGGCGCCGCGGCGTTCGCTCAGGATGGAATCGGTCATCGGTCGTCCCCGCAAATGGCGACATCATAAACGCTGGCCATATCGCGAGTTCCCGCGTGATGCAGGTTGGTGGGCAAAGGGCTACAATGCGAACAATTCTTATTTGAGAACCACGCCTGTGCGTTTGTCAGATTTGCCCAAGGGTGCTCCTGCCGTGGTTGACCGCGTGGAAGACGCGCATGCGTCCGATCCGATCGCGCAGCGCCTGCGCGACCTGGGGTTTGTCGATGGCGAGCCGGTGCGGGTGGTGGCGGTGGGGCCGATGGGTGGTGATCCGCTGTTGGTGCAGATCGGCTTTACCCGGTTTGCCTTGCGTCGCGCCGAGGCTGCGCGGGTGAGCGTCCGCAGCGAGCTGGCGGCATGAGCGCCGCGACCCTGCGCATCGCCCTGGTCGGCAACCCGAACTGCGGCAAGACCGCTTTGTTCAACCAGCTCACCGGCGGCCGGCAAAAAGTCGCGAACTACGCCGGCGTCACGGTGGAGCGCAAGGAGGGCCGGTTCACGGCGCCCTCGGGTCGGGTCCTGCATATTCTCGACCTGCCAGGCACTTATAGTCTCGAGGCGAACAGCCCGGACGAGCAGATCACCCGCGATGTCTGCGCCGGCAACTTTCCCGGCGAAGCGGTGCCGGATCTGATCGTCTGCGTGGCTGACGCCACCAACCTGCGCCTGCATCTGCGCTTCGTGCTCGAGGTCAAGCGCCTGGGCCGGCCGGTGGTGCTGGCATTGAACATGATGGATACCGCGCGCCAGCGTGGCATCGTCATCGACGTGCCCGAACTGCAGCGTCGGCTTGGCATGCCGGTGGTGGAGACGGTGGCGGTGAAGCGTGGCGGCGCACGCGGGTTGATCGAACGCGTCGATGGCGAAGTGCCCGCCGCGGCGCCGGTGCAGACGGACGATGCGGCCAGTCGCGCCGATCTTCATGCGCAGGTGCGCGAAATGCTGGTGGCCACGGTCACCATGCCGCGCAATACGGCGGCGCTGGACGATGCGCTGGACCGCTGGGCGCTGCATCCGGTATTCGGTCTGGCCATCCTGGCGGTGGTGATGTTCCTGGTGTTCCAGGCGGTCTATGCCGCGGGCAAGCCGATGAGTGATCTGATCGGCGGCGCGTTCGGCTGGATGGGTGAGCATGTTGCGGTGGCGATGCCGGCCGGGCCGTTGCAGAGCCTGGTGGTGAATGGATTGTTCGGTGGTCTTGGCACGGTGATCGGTTTCCTGCCGGTGATCCTGGTGCTGTTCCTGTTCATCCTCACCCTGGAGGAGTCGGGTTACCTGCCGCGCGCCGCCTTCCTGCTGGATCGGCTGATGCTGTCGGTGGGGCTGACCGGGCGTTCGTTCATTCCGCTGCTGTCGAGTTTTGCCTGCGCGATTCCCGGCATCATGGGCACGCGCAGCATCCAGGACCCGCGTGACCGTCTCGCCACGATCCTGATCGCGCCGCTGATGACATGTTCGGCCCGGCTGCCGGTGTATGCGTTGCTGATCGGCGTCTTCATCCCGATGCGCAAGGTCTTCGGCTTGTTCAACCTGCAGGGCGTCGTGCTGTTTGCCTTGTACCTGGCCGGCATCCTTGGCGCGATGGCAGTGGGTTGGGTGATGAAGCGCATCCGCCGCGACAAGAGCGAGCATGCGCTGCTGATGGAGTTGCCCTCGTACCGGATGCCCAAGCTGCGCGATGTGGCGATCGGACTGTACGAGCGCGGCGCGATTTTCATGAAGCGGCTCACCGGCGTGATCCTCGGGCTGACCGTGTTGATGTGGTTCATCTCGACGTTCCCGGGGCCTCCGGCAGGCGCCACCGGCCTGGCGATCAACTACAGCTTTGCCGGTTACATCGGGCGTGGCCTGCAATTCATCTTTGCGCCGATCGGTTTCAACTGGCAGGTCAGCCTGGCGCTGATCCCGGCATTCGCCGCGCGCGAGACGGCGGTGGCGGCGCTGGCTACGGTTTACTTGGTGGGCGGCCAGGCTCCCGGCGGGTTGGAGCATGCGCTGGCGGGGCAGCTTTCGCTGGCCAGCGCGCTGTCGCTGCTGGTGTGGTTTGCCTATGCACCGCAGTGCATGTCCACCCTGGCGGTGATCCGCCGCGAGACCAACTCGTGGCGTAACGTGGCGATCTCGTTCAGCTACATGTTCGTGCTGGCCTATGCCGCGTCCTTCATCGTTTATCAGGTGGCGAGGTTGATGGCATGAGTACGGGTTTGCTGCTGCAGTACGTGGTGATCGGCGTGATCGTGCTGATCAGTGCCTTGATCGTGGTGCGCAAACTGGCGCCGATGCTGACCAACCGCTGGCTGGCGGCGGCATCGATTCATTTCAGCCGTTCCGGGCGTGCCGCCTGGGTGCGCGCCCTCGGGCTGCGCCTGCAGCCGAAGCAGGCCACCGGCAATTGCAGCGATGGTTGCGGCACCTGTGGCTCCTGCGGTCCCAAGCCGCCGGCGGCGGCGCGCACCGATGCCATGCCGCTGGAGTTTCGCTCACGACGCTAAGTGCCGGTGTTGTAGGAGCGCACCCTGTGCGCGATGCTCTTTCGCAACGTGAGGAAAAGCATCGCGCACAGGGTGCGCTCCTACGAAAATTACGAACGAAAAAGCCGGCTTGCGCCGGCCTTTTCTTCAACCCGATTTGCGTCGCCGGCTGCTTACGCCAGTTCGCGGATCTTCGCGTTGAGGCGGCTCTTGTGACGGGCAGCCTTGTTCTTGTGGATCAGGCCGCGGGCGGCGTAACGATCCATCACCGGCTGGGCGACGGTGAACGCGGCGATCGCGCCTGCCTTGTCCTTGGCCTCAATGGCCTTGACGACCTTCTTCAGGGCGGTACGGACCATGGAACGAGCGCTGATGTTGCGCAGGCGGCGCTGTTCGGACTGGCGCGCGCGCTTCTTCGCGGACTTGATGTTGGCCAAGGTAGAACTCCGGGATGCAGTGTTAAGGGTGGAAAAAGACGGCAATTATGCGGCTGAATCTCCGCTGCGTCAATCATTTAGCCGGTGGGGCAAGGCCCAAGGCAGGGCATCAGTGAGTTTTACCGCTGACGCTGGCTGCATTCTGCCACATAACGGGCTGTCATCTTGCCCATAGCCGCTGTCAAACTACGCGCCCGCCCGGCAGTCGCACAAGGTCACCTCAGCCCGATGAAGTCCCCCAGCATGCTCCGCGGCCTGCTCTCGTTCAGCAGCATGACCATGGTCTCGCGTGTCCTGGGGCTGTTGCGTGACATCTCGATGAGCCACGTCTTCGGTGCCAGCGCGGCCATGGACGCGTTCGTGATCGCGTTTCGCATTCCCAATTTCATGCGCAGGCTGTTCGCCGAGGGTTCGTTCTCCACGGCCTTTGTGCCGGTCTTCACCGAGGTGAAGGAAACCGGCACGCATGAGGACCTCAAGGAACTGATGGCGCGCGTGTCGGGTACCCTGGGCGGCGTCTTGCTGGTGGTGGTCGCGCTGGGGCTGATCTTCGCCCCGCAGGTGGCTGGCATCTTTGCGCCCGGTGCACTCGATCAGCCGCACAAGTTCGACCTCACCAGCGCACTGACCCGGCTGACCTTTCCGTTCATCCTGTTCGTATCGCTGACCGCGCTGGCCGGTGGTGCGTTGAACAGTTTTCATCGCTTTGCCTTGCCGGCGCTGGCGCCGGTGATCCTCAACGTCTGCATGATCGCGGGCGCGCTGTGGGTGGCGCCGCGACTGGATACGCCGATCATGGCGATGGGCTGGGCGGTGCTGCTGGCGGGCGTACTGCAACTGCTGTTCCTGTTGCCGGCGTTGCGCGGTATCGACCTGCTCAGCATGCCGCGCTGGGGCTGGAACCACCCGGCGGTTCGCCGGATCATGCGGCTGATGGTGCCCACCCTGTTTGGCTCATCGGTAGCCCAGCTCAATCTGTTGCTCGACACCGCGGTGATTTCGCTGCTGATCACCGGTTCGCAAACCTGGTTGTGGCAGTCGACGCGCTTTCTGGAATTGCCGCTGGGCGTGTTCGGCGTGGCCTTGGGCACGGTGATCCTGCCGGCGCTGTCACGTCATCATGTGGGCACCGACAAGGAAGGTTTTTCCCGGGCGATGGACTGGGGTTTGCGCCTGACCCTGCTGATCTCGCTGCCGGCCATGCTGGCGTTGTTGTTGCTGGCCGAGCCGCTGGTGACCACGCTGTTCCAGAACGGCCGCTACACCGCTTTCGATGCGCACATGACGACGCTGTCCACCATGGCGCTGAGCGCCGGCCTGCCCGCGTATGCCCTGGTCAAGATCCTGTTGCCGGCGTTTTACGCGCGGCAGGACACGCGCACGCCGGTGCGCGCCGGGGTCGCGGCGTTGATCGCCAACATGCTGTTCAACGGCCTGTTCATCGTGCTGCTGTTCGAGCTGTGGGCATCGCCCGCCCAACGCCACGCGAGCTGGCTGGAAGGGATCGCCCAGGTGCCGGGCCTGCATGTGGCATTGGCGGTGGCCAGCACGCTGTCCAGTTACCTGAATTTCCTGCTGCTGTGGCACTGGCTCAAGCGGGCCGGCGTCTACCAGCACCAGCCCGGCTGGGCGCGCCACTGGTTGCGGCTGCTGCCGGCCTGTGCGGTGATGGTGCTGGTGCTGCTGCTGGGTCGCTGGCTGTGGCCGGAGTGGTCGCAGGTGCCCGTGTTTACCCGCATCTGGCATCTGGCGATGCTGGTGCTGGCGGGCGGCGCGAGTTACGTCGGCATGCTGTTCGCGTCTGGCTTTCGCCTGCGCGATCTGCGTGCGTCGTGACGACGGGCGGCGACCGGTTTCAAGGCGTTGCCGTTTGCGCCTGACCGTTATACTCACGCCATGATGAGACTTTCAAGGGATGTCGCAGGCCCCTGCCTGACGCCACGCGGCAGCGTGATGGCCGTGGGTGCGTTTGATGGGTTGCACCGAGGACACCAAGCCTTGCTGACTCAGGTGCGCGAACGGGCGCAGGTGTTGGGCTGCAGCCCCATCGTGGTCAGTTTTGAACCCTTGCCGCGGGCGTTTTTTTCGGCCGAGCCTTTGCCGCGACTGTCCAGCGTACGCGAGAAGCTGAAAGGCTTTGCCGCGGCGGGGATGGAGCACACCCTGCTGTTGCGCTTCAATGACGCGTTGACCGCGATGTCGGCTGAGGCGTTCGTGCAGCGCGTGCTGGTTGAGCGACTGGCGGCGCGCGAAGTGTGGGTGGGCGCGGATTTCCGTTTTGGCCACCGTCGCGCCGGTGATGTTCCGATGCTGGAGCGGTTGGGTGCGCAGTCGGGTTTTGCTGCGTGCGCCATGCCGGCCGTGCAGCTCGATGGCGCGCGGATTTCCGCCAGTCGGGTGCGTGCCTTGCTGGCGGCCGGTGAATTTGCCGGTGCCGAACCCTTGCTGGGGCACCCGTTCGTGATCGAGGGCAAGGTCGAGTACGGCAACCAGCTTGGCCGTACCCTGGGTTACCCCACGGCCAATATCCACCTGCAGCAGCGGATCAGTCCTGTGCACGGCATCTTCGCGGTGCGCGTGAGCCTGGGTGAGGGCGAATGCAGCTGGCCGGGGGTGGCCAGTCTTGGCGTGCGCCCGACCGTCAATCAGGTCAGCCAGCCCTTGCTGGAAGTACATTTGTTCGATTTCGAAGGCGATCTTTATGGCCAGCGCATGGCGGTCGAGTTTGTGGCCAAACTGCGTGACGAGAAAAAATTCGACGGGCTGGAGCCACTCAAGGCCCAGATGGCCAGCGATTCACGCCTGGCGCGCGAGCTGCTGGGCATGAATCCGCGACTGGCCGAGCCGTGAGGCGTATTCCGGTTCGTGGCCGTATCGTTTACCGTTGAACCCTTTGTCCGCTCTTTGGCGGACGGCAACATTTCATTGATGGCACTCAGGCAATGACCCAGGACTACAAGAGCACGATCAACCTGCCGCAGACGGCATTCCCGATGCGCGGCGATTTGCCCAGGCGCGAGCCGCTGTGGCTGGCCGAGTGGGAGCGGGTCGACCGCTACGCGCAGATCCAGCGCATGACCGCCGATCGCGACAGCGTGTTCGTGCTGCACGACGGTCCGCCGTATGCGAATGGTTCGATCCATATCGGCCATGCGGTGAACAAGATCCTCAAGGACATGGTGGTCAAGTCCAAGCTGCTGTCCGGTCATCGCGCACCGTACGTGCCTGGCTGGGACTGCCACGGCCTGCCGATCGAGATCGCCGTCGAGAAGAAATTCGGCAAGCCCGGCGACAAGCTCGACGCGGCCGCGTTCCGGCAGAAGTGTCGCGAGTACGCCGCCGAGCAGGTCGATGCCCAGCGCAGCGACTTCAAGCGGCTGGGCGTGCTGGGCGACTGGCCGCGGCCTTACCGCACGATGGATTTCAGCTACGAGGCGGACATGCTGCGTGCGCTGGCGCGGATCGTTTCCAACGGTCATGTCGTGCGCGGCGCCAAGCCGGTGTACTGGTGCTTCGACTGTGCCTCGGCGCTGGCCGAAGCCGAGATCGAATACGGCGACAAGGTCTCGCCTGCAGTCGACGTGGCCTATGACGCGCTCGATGGCGACGAGCTGGCGGCCAAGTTCGGCGTGCAGGCAAAGGGCGCGCTGGTGGCCATCCCGATCTGGACCACCACGCCATGGACCCTGCCGGAAAGCCAGGCGGTATCGCTTGGCGCCGATCTGGAATATGCCCTGGTTGAAGGCCCGGCCCGCGCGGGCAAGCGCGTGCTGCTGGTGATCGCCAGTGCGCTGGTGGAGAAGGCGACGCAGCGTTATGGCCTGGAGCACGCCAGCGTGCTCGGCCACGCGCTGGGTCAGGCGATGGAAGGCCTCAAGCTGCAGCATCCGTTCTATGAGCGCGAAGTGCCGGTGATTCTCGGCGAGCACGTATCGGCCGAAGACGGCACGGGTGCCGTGCACACTTCGCCCGATCATGGTGTCGAGGACTTCGTGGTGTCGCGTGAATACGGTATCGGCCTGCTCAACTATATCGAGCCGCGCGGTACCTATCGGATCGACACCCCGTCGGCCGATGGCACCGAGCTGGGTGGCATGCATATCTGGAAGGCCAACGACGCTCTCGTCGACGTGCTGCGCCAGCGCGGCGTGCTGCTGGCGTTTGCGAAAATCGAGCACAGCTACCCCAATTGCTGGCGGCACAAGACGCCGGTGATCTATCGCACGACCCCGCAGTGGTTTATCTCGATGGAGCAGGCCAACCTGCGCGAGACAGCACTCACCGCGATCAAGAGCGTGCGCTGGGTGCCGAGCTGGGGCGAGGAGCGTATTGCCGGCATGGTTGCCGGAAGCCCGGACTGGTGCATCTCGCGTCAGCGCACCTGGGGTGTGCCGATTGCGTTGTTCGTGCACAAGGCCACGCAGGAGCCGCATCCTCACTCGGTCGAACTGCTGGAGCAGGTCGCTCTGAAAGTGGAGCAGGGCGGCATCGATGCCTGGTTCTCGCTGGACCCCGCCGAGCTGCTGGGCGAGGACGCGAACGATTATGAAAAAGTCACCGACGTGCTGGATGTCTGGTTCGATTCGGGCGTGAGCCATTTCGCGGTGATCGGCGAGCGGCCCGAGCTGCAGCAGGGTCATGCCGCGCACTACAAGGTGATGTACCTGGAAGGCTCCGACCAGCATCGCGGCTGGTTCCAGTCGTCGTTGAAGACTTCGGCGGCGATCTTCGGCCGTGCGCCGTATCGTGAAGTGCTCACGCACGGCTTCGCGGTGGATGCGAACGGTCGCAAGATGTCCAAGTCTCTCGGCAACGTGGTGGCGCCGCAGAAAGTGATGGATACGCTGGGTGCCGACGTGCTGCGGCTGTGGGTGGCTTCGGCCGACTATCGCAACGAGATGACCGTTTCCGACGAGATCCTCAAGCGCGTGTCCGACACCTACCGGCGCATCCGCAACACGGCCAAATTCCTGCTCGGCAATCTGGATGGTTTCGATCCGGCGCAACACCTGTTGCCGGTCGAGGACAGCCTGCTGCTAGACCAGTGGGCGGTGCAGCAGGCGCATGACGTGCAGCAGGCGGTACTGGCCGCTTACGAGCGTTACGACTTCCCTGAGGTGGTATCGCGAGTGCAGCACTTCTGCACCAACGAACTCGGTTCGTTGTATCTGGATATCACCAAGGACCGGCTCTACACCATGCCGACCGACAGCCGCGGTCGGCGCAGCGCGCAGAGTGCGATGTATCGCATTGCCGAGGCGCTGGTGCGCTGGCTGGCGCCCGTGCTGAGCTTCACCGCCGAGGAAATCTGGCAGACACTGCCGGGCGAGCGCAGCGAAAGCGTGCTGTTCGAGACCTGGTACGACGGCCTCGCCGCTACCCAGAATTCGCCCGAGCAGCGCCGCTACTGGGCCGACCTGCTGGTGATGCGCGACAGTGCCTCGCGCGTGCTCGAAGGCATGCGCAAGGCCGAGCAGATCGGCGCGGCACTGGAAGCGAAGCTGGTGATTCATGCTGATCAGGCCATGGTCGAGCGCTATGCGCCGGTGGCAGACGAGCTGCGCTTCTTCTTCATCACCTCGGAGCTGCGGCTGGATCTCGCGGGTGGTCAGCCAGACAACGCCGTACTGACCGAGGTCGAAGGCGCCGACGCATGGGTTTCGGCCAGCGTGAGCGAGGCAGTGAAATGCGTGCGTTGCTGGCACCGTCGTGACGATGTGGGCAGCCACCCGGAGCATCCCGAACTGTGCGGGCGTTGCATCGGCAACATCGAAGGCCCGGGCGAGGATCGCCGCTGGTTCTGAGCAAGCCCCCCGTAGGAGCGCACCCTGTGCGCGATTGCTCTTCATCGCATAGCAAGAGCAATCGCGCACAGGGTGCGCTCCTACAGGTGATTCGTTATCCATCGGCGTTCAAACAAACTATCTGGTAATCCACGTCCCATGACTTCCAAATCCAATGCAACCAGCTGGCTGTGGCTGTCCGCCGCGGTCATCCTCGTGGACCAGCTCAGCAAGTGGTGGGCGGTGCATGCGCTGCAGCCCGCAGGCATGCCGCATGTGGTGATTCCCGGTCTGCTGAACTGGACGCTGGCTTTCAACAGCGGTGCAGCCTTCAGCTTTCTGGCCGGCAGCGCCGGCTGGCAGCGCTGGTTCTTCGTCGCGCTGGCCGTGCTGATCAGTGCGGTGCTGGTGGGCTGGTTGGCACGCACAGCGCGAAGCGACTGGCGCACCGCCATGCCGCTGGCGCTGATCATCGGCGGTGCGCTGGGTAACCTGATCGATCGCCTGCACGCGGCGCAGGTGACCGACTTCATCCAGTTCTATTTCCGGGAGTGGAGTTTCGCCGTGTTCAACGTGGCAGACAGCGGCATTACGGTCGGTGCGGTGATGCTGATCGTATTCGGCATGTTCAACAGCAAGCCCACGGACCGCGTGCGATAATTCGACCGTTGAAACTTATCAGGCGTGGCAAGCGGGTAGCGCCGTGCACTCGTTTCTCACTCCTCCCACTCATTCCCGAGATATCGATGGACATCCTGCTCGCCAATCCGCGTGGATTCTGTGCCGGCGTCGATCGCGCGATCGCGATTGTCGAGCGTGCGCTGGAGTCCTACGGGGCGCCGATCTACGTGCGTCACGAAGTGGTGCACAACCGCTACGTGGTCGACAAGTTGCGCGCCGATGGTGCGGTGTTCGTCGAGGAGTTGCACGAAGTGCCCGATGGCGCCACGGTGATCTTCAGCGCCCATGGCGTATCGCAAGCGGTGCGCGAAGAGGCCGAGCAGCGCCATCTCAAGGTGTTCGACGCAACCTGTCCGCTGGTCACCAAGGTGCATATGGAAGTCGCTCGACTCGGTCGCATCGGTCGCAGCGTGGTGCTGATCGGCCACGCCGGCCATCCCGAAGTCGAAGGCACGATGGGGCAGTGGAACAACGCCAACGTCGGCGAAATCCTGCTGGTCGAATCGCTGGAGTCCGTGGACAAATTGCAGCCCAGATTTCCGCAGCAATTGTCCTACGTGACCCAGACCACGCTGTCGGTGGACGATACCAAGGCGATCATCCAGGGGCTGCGCGACAAATTCCCGGACATCGAAGGGCCGCGCAAGGACGATATCTGCTACGCCACCCAGAATCGTCAGGACGCAGTACGTCGGTTGGCTGACGCCGTCGACCTGATGCTGGTGGTGGGTTCGGTCAACAGCTCCAATTCCAATCGACTTCGCGAACTCGCGGAAAAGCAGGGCGTGCGCTCATTCCTGATCGACGGGGCAGAGCATATCGAGCGCCGCTGGCTCGACGGCGTGACCCGCATCGGACTCACCGCCGGTGCTTCCGCTCCGGAGAAGCTGGTGCTTGAAGTGATCGCGCGCCTGCAGTCCTGGGGCGCGGGCGAGGTGCGTGAACTCGATGGCGAGCCTGAAAACATCACCTTTGCCTTGCCCAAGGAACTGCGCCTGGTTGGCAGCAACAGCTCAGCCAGCCTTTGATTCGCTTGCACGAAAAGGCATTCACCCCGTAAAATCTGCGGCTCTTTCGCCGGAATAGCTCAGTTGGTAGAGCGGCGCATTCGTAATGCGTAGGTCGTAGGTTCGATTCCTATTTCCGGCACCAGAATCAAGCACTTAGCGAAAGGCCCGACTCTCAGAATCGGGCCTTTTTCTTTGCTAGTGTCCCCGTTTTGTCCCGGTGCATACCGCATGTGTACCGCTTTTACCGTCCCCGTTTTGTCCCGAGCGGCCTTGCAACACGAAAAAGTACGTGAATCCGCCCCAGCGGCCGGTCACGATGCTCAATCGGGAGGGTGTCCTAGATTTTGTGTAAACGGGCCACAGGCGGGAAACTGCCCTTTGACCCGGAGACACCATGAGCTCACGCAAGCACGAGGTACCCGACGAGCTGCTCAGCAGCCTGTTGGCCAACTA